>NZ_JACSOH010000021.1 GCF_014349235.1 Cytophaga sp. FL35
ATATGTTTGGGTGTCCGTGGCCGTGCCTTGGTTGCCGGCAGTATCGGTGGTCGTTACGCTGCCATCGACGGTCGTATCGCCATCGGCGGCCAGTTCGCTTCCAGGTACGGATATGCTGTAGGCGCCAAGTGCATCAACGGTGCCGGTATAATCGGTGCCGTTCACCGTCAGGGTCACGGTATCGCCCGCATTGAAGTCGCCGCTTACCGTTCCGGTAACGTCTACGTTCCCGCCCGCTTCCGTACCGTTCAATATATTGTCCGCAGTAATGTCGTCTATCTCTAAAATTGGAACGGGCAAAGTTGTTATATGCTGAATGCCCCTAGAAGCTTGAACGGCATCTGTTCCAAAAACATTTGCGACATCTGCAGTAATTGTTGCATTAGCAGGAAGTGCCTGTGCATCTGTAGCTGAAATATCCAAACTCCATGTATTCGAAGTAACCGTAGTGGTATACGTTTGGCCGTTTAAAACAACGGTGACTGTTTGTCCATCTTCCACATTGGTGGTTGTTCCACTAATGGTTACCGGACTATCATCTTCGGTAGCATTGATAATATCATCAATGGCCACTACATCAATGGCAATCGTTGGGGTAGCTACCACCGTAATAGTTGCTGTAGCGGTTGAAGTATCATTATTAGCATCGGTGATGGTATAATCGAACGTATCCGTTCCCACAAAATCCGTTGCAGGAGTATATACGATGGTGTCATCGGTAGGGTCCGCTGGCGTTCCGTTGTTATCCACAGCTATTACCCCTCCATTTACAGTAGTTGCGGATGGTAAGGTTAAAGAACCAGCGTTTGGCCCATCGGCACCAAAATCGTCTACACCGTTTCCATTATCCGCCAAAACATTTAGGTTATTATTGGAGCTATCTTCCGCTACAGTAAAAGAATCATCCTGTGCAGAAGGTAGGCTATTTGCTCCTACCGAGATGGTGGCAATACCCGTATCACAATTGGTGGGGTTCGCGGTTTCGCATATCTGATAGTTGATGGTATATACCCCGGAAGCCGTATTACTTGCGACATCAATGGAACCATTGGAATTTACCGTTAGTGGTCCATCGGTTACAGGTGTTAAGGTAACCTCTGCCGGGTTGACAAAGACGCCATTAATTTCATCGTTATCCAACACATTTGCCACATTAGTTACGCCCAAAAACCCTTCTACAGCGGATATATTGACATTGTCATTTACCGCATCAATATGGTTATTGACGGCCAAAACAGCCTGCGCCTCCATGAGGCATGGATTGTTTGTATGAACCACCAACACTTTATATATATTTCCATCCATGGATAGATCCACAGCCGTTAAATTTAAGGTGGAAGAATTCTCACCCACAATATTGGAAAAGCTAGTTCCCCCATCTGAACTTACCTGCCAATGATATGTAAGCCCACCATCAGCGTTGGTATCATAATTTGGAGTGCCTCCCGAATAGGAAGATGCAGCTAGTGCTGAAGCAACTACACTAAAAGTTGCGTCCGATCCATTACTCACCTCTTGATTTACCGGTGCCGTATCAATCGATTTTTGTACGGCATTGGTAACCGCTAATGTTGTACCCGTATAAGAAGTGGTAGCTCCTGTAACTTGACCATTGGCGTCATAACCGGTACCATCTACTTCCCCATCTGAATCCTCGTCTAAATGACCAGCTTCCACAGCATCAAAACAGCCATCGTTGTCACTATCAATATCCAAGTAATCTGGTGTACCGTCTAAATCAGTGTCAACTGCTACGCAATAACTAAATTCATAAAATTGCATAGTAACATTTCCTGCTCTTCCATCATTCTTACCTGTAACAATAATAATGGTGTCTACTGCGCCTTTAGAGGACACTGAGATTGAGTTGTTAGGGGCGTTTGCTCCGGCAGAAAGACTTACCACAGATTGATTTGAAATCGTAATATCAGCTGGGTTGACGTTAATATTAGAGATTTCTAGTGGTACATTGTTACCATTTAAAGATGCAGAAAAGTCAGCTCTATCTGCATTATCCAATCCGCCCCATTTAAACTCAGAAATTTGAATAGGCGTATCAAATGTGAAAGTATATACTGCGGCGTCAATATTATTTGCGTCCTTAGGATAAATATATTGAGGTAAAAAACTGGTGTTAGTAGGTTGTACATTTACGTAATTACCATCAATACCCGCCGTAGGGCCAGCGCTGTTAACTCCGTTGTTCCAAACAGCGTTATTAAGCAACTCATAAGAAAATGTACCGGTTACCCCGTTATAATTATAGGTGTTGACAACAGATCCATTTGTATTTGCATTATCTGAAAAAGTAGTTCCTAAATCTATATATCCAGCTGGGCAATCAAATTCGTTAATATCCAAAATACCATCGTTATCCCCATCCAAATCAACGGAATCCACAATCCCATCATCATCAGAATCCATTTGTGTTCCCCTAAGAGTAATAATCAAGTTGGCCGTATCGGAATTTGCTCCGTCCGTCAGCCTGTATTCAAAAGTTTCAGTCAATGTTTCGCCGACCAAAAGTCCGGAAACATCCGGATTCCCAGTATCCGGGGTATACGTATAACTTCCATCCGCATTTACTACAATGGTTCCGTAGGTACCGGTATACACGATACCCACGTTGGCCGCATTCGCATCAATCTCAGAAATAACAATATTTGGGTCAACACCTTGCCAATAAATATCGGATATTCCGGCAATTTGCCCACCTTGATCGGCATCCGTAGCGTTAGGTCCATAATTATAACTTAAAACCAATTGATCAATCGCCTCTTCAAAGAAGACATTGACATTGCCCGTAGCATCACTGGCAATGGCGTTACCAACACCGTAGTAAGTGCCATTTCCGGCATCAATAACCCCACCTGTGGTTGTTATGTTAAAGGCTGAGGAAACCCCACCTAGGGTTCCAGAAATAGTCATTTGATCTTGCCAAGAAGTGGACTGGGCAAAATCTATATCGGCTACCAAAAACCCTAGATTGTAAACCGGTTCATTAAAATCAATAATCAATTGGGTATCGCTAGATGGATTTGAAGCAGCATCAATTGCAAACAAAAGATAGCCTGTATGACCTCCATTGGTTCCCGTTTGAAATACCGTCTGGTTTTGATCCGGAATTCCAATATTTGATGGATCGGTCGAAGAAAAATTTAAATCAACTCCTGAAATGGTCCTAGTTTGTCCGTTTACCGGAGCCGAAAGCCCCCCATAAACGCCCCCTGGGGCACTAAATTCATTTTCCCATACTAAAGTAGAAAGGCCCCTATCTACAAAATCGGCGCCATCTACCCCAATATCCGTTATAATATTTCCTGAAACGGAGGATTCAGTTATAACGTAAATTTCATCGGTATTGTCCAAAGCTACGGGAGCTTCATCCACACCATTGATGGTAATACTAAGAATTCCATAATCAGTAATATCGTTGGCATCCTTTACCGTATAGGATATGATATCTTGTATACTCTCTCCATTCTTAAGTCCCGTTACAGCGGAATTCGATTCATCAACATCATAGCTATAGCTTCCATTTGAATTTATGGTAAACGTGCCATAAAGTGTTTTATAGGGAACCCCTACTTGAGGTGCGTAAACATCTATTTCAGAAACGGAAAGACCTGTTCCTGAATCCGGGGTACCATCCGTTAAAACATTACCAGTTACGGAACCTGTATTATTTGCGGCAATTGAATTGGTATCATCAACTGCTACCGGACCATTATTATAAACCCTAATGGTGGTTGTTGCAGAAGCTGTATCGGAATTCGTATCGGTCACCGATAAATTAGCAGTTCTGACACCATCCGTTGGCGTGTTCGTATTGTTTCTGTAGTATAAACTGTTTAAAAATTCAATGAATACATCGTTAGCAATTGGAGTTCCAGAGAGTTCCGTGAAGGTAAAAGTGCCAAAATTCTGCACCATTCTGATAATAGTGCCATTTACCGTAAAATCATAGGTGTTTGAGGCCGCCGTAAAAGCAAATTGAACGGGTCCGTTGGTAACATACAAATATTCGGTGGCATCCACATTTCCACCAAAAGTGAGTGTAGCACTGGTAATGGTATTATCAACCGAAGTTAAGGTAGGGGATACGGATATAGCAGCTATATTTCCTGTTGTTGGCCTAAACTGCTGATCATGATCAACACCTGCGGTTATCCCGTTTAAATCTATAACCGGTGAAGCTCCTCCCGAGGTAGTCCAAGGGGAAAAAGAGGTGACATTATTTACTATTAACGAGTTACTTGCTGCATCGTACAAGGTAGCCCCTTGGTATTGCCATCTATCGGAATTGGTATCGTACCTGTAGGCCGCTATATTATTTTCCCCATCAACGGGGGCTTCTGCATCGGCATAAGTAAAAGAAAGATTTGCCGATCCAGTTCCGGATTTATCAAGTTGCCAAAACCTGTTGACCGTACCAGTAGTTAAATCGTTTCCGTTGGTGTTTACCATACTCGTGGCCGTCTCCGGTACGGTTGGCAAAGGTAGCATATCTGCACCTACGGGATAGGTAGATACCGTAATGGTGCCCAAATCTCCTGATGATCTTTCTATACCCATAGGAATGACATCACCTGACACAGTACCAAAGGGGATGGTGTAAGCACCACCGTCAACAGAGGTTTCCCAAATAACCTTACTTTCGTTTAAAACGTCTTCACTTACGACAAAGCCTCCATTCTCTATCAAAGCACCTACAACCGAGTTCGTTATTTGTAGCGTATGGGAATTTAAGTTAAGCTGTGCATTGTCCAAATCCAAAACTCCTAGGTTGGCCCCAGAAATATGTCCACCTACAATGGTATTCACGTCCAAGGTGGCCTGATCTACCTGTAATACCAGATTGTAGAAAAGTGTAGATGTTGTACCACCAATGGTTACAGGAGCAGTTGAATTTAAAATTACGGTACCTTCAGAATCGGTAGTAAAGATTGGACCAGTGGTATTGTTATTGATCCAATCTCCCCCAACGCTTATTAGGGAAGAATTCTTTATTTGACCTTCATCGGAAACATTTAAATCTCCTCCTTTTACTCGAATGGATGCTCCATCTACAATTGACACGGAACTGCCAATCAAATTAAGTCCATCTTGAGCCGAAAGTATAAATAGGTTAAAAAATAGCAGGAAACCAAGGTAATACGCTGTTTTCATCATCTGGGGAGCTACATTATTAAAAAGGATAAAAGGGAGAAAAGGTTTTTTACCTTACCTCCACCTGAACAAGCCCAAGACCTACTTGGGTAACAATCCCTCCGCTGGCCTGACCAACCAATCGAAGCTGAACATCATTCTGGGCACCGGCATCTATATCTACCCAAGGAGTAGTTAACAAACCGTTTACGGTAATCGATAGCCCAGGTCCAAAAGTGGCCGAGTTTAATGGGAGCCAGGTAGACCCATCTGTGGAATATTGAAGGGACAAGGTAAGTCCGGAACCCAAGCCCAAAGTTAAACCGGACACATTGGCAACAACCCTGGCCTGTCTGGCATTGGTGAGGTCCATTCTAAAGCGATGAACGGATAATCCCAATATTTCCGTAGGATTCAAGAACCCAACATTTAACCAAATCGCGGGCTCCAATCCAGATAATACGGCCATGGTATTGGTTGCGGTACGGTTAAATAATTCATAAGCACTACCCTGCACGAACATCATGGTATTTTCTTCATCGGTGTTATAAACCAACAACCCGTCTGGAGGGCTACTTAAAGCATTCATTTGAGTAGTGGTCATTCTAGGAATGAGAAGACCACCCGTAGTGGACTCAATATCCAATGCGGCAGCTGCATTAGGTGTTAAGGTATTAATACCAACAGATTGCGCAGATGCAACTGTAAGTGCCAAGCTGGTCAACATTAGAAAAAGTATGATACCATAAATACGCTTGGGTTCTGTGGGGAGCACGAAATTGTTTTTCATCACTTTTGAATTATTTGTCTTATAATAACGATTAATGCTTTTGTAGGAATAAACAACATTTATATAAAGACAAATATATTTTCAGAATCAATCCATGAAAACTAAATGTTGTAATTACTTACATTTTGTAGATGAAACGAAGAAAACGTGTAGTTTATCTATTAAATACTATATTAATTGAACCTACACGACTATAAACTATAACGTTTTCGTTCATTTACGTAAGTATTTTCAAGAGTATTCAACGAAGAGGTGGTAATTACATAAGTGTAGGAAATAATACAGCCAGTCTAAAATAAAAACAACAGAATATTCTTACAAATTGTAAAAAAGAGACTAGGAAAGACCTCTGACAAGAATGTAAATTGTAGCATCTAACTAAATTGAAATTTTAACTCCCTTCTCTTTTTAGTTTTGGCCTTCCTAACTTTTGGCAGCATCTTTGATATTAATGGAGTAAATTGCAAAAGGTTTCTGTTCTATATGATAACATTTACCCTACCCAAGCGTTTATAAATAGTAGAATAAACAAGATTTTCACCGAATAAATTCAAGATAGGATATGCAGCGAAGGAAATTTATAAAAACAACGGCATTAGGTGGGTTGGCTTTGAGCCATTTACCACTTTTGTCCCACGGTAAAGAATTTGAATTTTCCATTCTGGAACTCATGGGCAAGACAGATATTAAACTGTACGGTAAGGACATTAACCTAAGGAAAGAAGCCCATGACGCCTTTGTTGAAATGAAAAAGGCAGCATATAGCGATGGAATCAATCTTAAAATAGTTTCTAGTTACCGAAGTTTTGAACGCCAAAGAGGTATTTGGGAGCGCAAATACCTTAAGTATACAGATGATAATCAAATGAAGCCCATCGAGGCCATTGACAAAATCATTGAGTATTCTACCATACCGGGCACCAGTAGACATCATTGGGGAACAGATATTGATATTATCGATGGATATCAAAAAGTAAATGGGGATGTTCTGGATCCCGATAAATTTAATGAAGGACAGCCATTTAACAATTTAAAAAAATGGATGGATGAAAATGCCAACAAATATCATTTTTATCTTGTATACACTGATACTCCCGGAAGAAGAGGTTTTAAATATGAGCCTTGGCATTTTAGCTATGCCCCTATTTCCAAACCTATGCTCAAAGAATTTAGGAGCAAGAATATAATGCAGTTGCTGTCCAAAGAAGATTTTTATGGTAGTGAACATTTTACTGAAGGCTTCCTTACCAATTACATAGAGGATAATATCTTGGATATCAACACAGAACTTTTATAAGTCTTTTGTACCTTGTCTTGCAATAGATCGTAACAACAATGAGAAGAGGTAGTTGGAAAATACGCATATTTATTGGGTTGGCCATTGTTGCCTTTGCTTTTATAAAGCGGTGCAACAGCAAGGAGGAAAATCCCTATACTGGTAGAATACAGACCATTAATATGTCTTCTGATCAAGAAATTGCCATTGGTCTCCAAAGTGCCCCTCAAATAGCCCAGCAATACGGCGGACTGTATCCAGATAAGCAAATGCAAGCGTATGTTGACAAAATAGGCAACCGACTTGTTAAAAATAGTATCGCCAGCGAAACGCCCTACCAGTATGACTTTCACCTTTTGGCAGATGACCAGACAATCAATGCTTTTGCCTTACCTGGTGGACCAATTTTTATTACCTACGCTCTTTATAAACAATTGAACGAAGCGCAGCTGGCAGGAGTTCTAGGTCATGAAATAGGGCACGTTATTGGACGGCATTCTGCAGAGCGAATTGCAGAAGGTGAATTTTGGCAAACCGTATCCACAGGAGCTTCCGTAGGTGGGGATTTAGGCGACTTGGTGGGAGGAATTGGCCAGAACACCCTTTTGAGTAACGGCAGGGATGATGAGTTGGAAAGTGATGATCTAGGGGTTCTCTTTATGATGCAATCTGGATATGAACCCGAAGAAATGATCACGGTCATGAAAATTTTAAAGGAGGCAGCGGGCCCCAATCGTGTTCCGGAATTTCAGAGCACTCATCCCGATCCCGAAAATAGAATTGAAAAAATAAGGGAATCCATTCAAAAGTATAGAAACCAATAAATTTCGCAATTGCACTTCGTATCTCATTTACATTGTAAAATTCTTCCTTCAAAGGCTGTATTCTAGTATAATTTTCCTTTGAAATACTGTTAATTTCGATGAACCGCTTCTTCACCCCCTACAGTGCCTTTTCTAATTACCTATCTTTACCATTCCCAAATTTGCTTAAATAAGCTACCTTTTATTTAACCCCTTATAGCTCTGATTTGCTAATTAACCGGCTTGAGAACCCGGAATGAAAATGAAACTATATGGGAACAATTACACATTTTAAAAATCTTTATGTTGAGGCATTTGATAATTGCAAACCGGAAATTTTAGTAGTGCTTTTAAAGGCCTATTCCGTTTTTAGTGCAATTATGATTTTAATGGCAGTATATGCCTTCATGGACCGAGCCATAAACGGATTTGAGTTTTAAGACAGTCTTACTGTCGCTCTTTTATGTAGACACACTATTTTTTGAAAATGAAAAAACCCGGACCATTTGGTCCGGGTTTTGTTTTTATTGGAGTTAACTATTAGCTACCCAAAGCTGTTTCAAGTACCTGTAAAGCTTCCGTAGCATTTGAAAGTTCTGCATACTTCATAACGGAATATCCCTTGTCACTCTTAATTTTTAAGTTGGCCCCGTTATCGATCAACAACTGTAAGATTTCGGCTTTGTTATACCTCGCGGCATAAATGGCCGGGGTCATTCCTAGGGATTTTTGGTTGATATCCTCACCCAAATCAATAAGCTTCTTCACGGTATCTATATCCCCCTGCATAATAGCTTTGCAGAAAGAGCTTACCTCTAAATTTTTAATATTTTCAATTACAACACCTTCATTTGCTTTGTCAATTGCGTTGGCCTCAAGACCTGTAGAAAATGCTAGACAAACTAGTGCGGCGGAAAGAATCGTTTTTTTCATGATGATTGATTTTTGATTGATGAATGAATATTTTGATTGTATTATTATAGACGACCCTTTTTGCATATTGTTTCAACTTTATCCAGAAAAATTTAATTTTTAACAAAACCTCACTTTTCATTAACTTCAATTTAAGAAACACCTTTTATAGAAAAGTATTATCCAAGGTTCAAGGTTGACTCATTTTAAGTGTACTTAAGAATAGGTAATTCCCCTTCAAAAAACAGCTAATATAATTGCCTAATGCCCCATTTCACAGTACATTTGAAACTCAGTAAAAGTCAATAAAGAATGAACAAAAAAGTAATTTTAATGATCCTTGACGGATGGGGCAAATCTCCAGACCCAAAAGTATCTGCCATAGCCAACGCTAACACCCCCTTTGTGGATTCCCTTTATGGAAAATACCCAAATGCTAATCTTTTGACCGATGGTATGAACGTAGGTCTTCCGGAAGGACAAATGGGAAATAGTGAAGTAGGTCATATGAATTTAGGTGCGGGTAGGATTGTTTACCAAGATTTAGCCAAAATTAATCTCGCCGTAGAAGAAAATACCTTAAAGGATGAAAAGGTGCTTCAAGAAGCGTTCAACTATGCAAAGAAAAACGATAAGGATGTTCATTTTTTAGGTCTTTTAAGTGATGGTGGCGTTCATAGCCATATTTCCCACCTAAAAGGACTTATAGACGCCGGTCACGGTTTTGGACTAAAAGACATGTACGTGCATGCTTTTACAGACGGTAGGGACGTGGATCCTAAAAGTGGAAAAGGCTTCTTAGAAGATTTGGTATCCTACACAAAAGACAAGAATGCCCAATTGGCTACGGTAATAGGCCGTTATTTTGCCATGGACCGTGATAAGCGCTGGGAAAGGGTAAAAAAAGCTTACGATGTAATGGTAAAAAATGTGGGTGAAAAATCCACTCAAATAGGCCCTACATTACAAAAAAGTTATGATGCCGGCACTACGGATGAGTTTATTGAACCTATAGTAATGACGGATGCTTCTGGTAGTCCTGTGGCTCAAATAAAGGAAGATGATGTGGTTATCTTTTTCAACTTTAGAACCGATAGAGGGCGGGAGCTGACACAAGTACTGAGCCAAGAGGATATGCCTGAATTTCAAATGAAGAAGTTGGGCCTTTATTATGTTACTTTGACCAATTACGACGATTCTTTCAAAGGGGTCAACGTTGTTTACGATAAAGAAAATATAAAAGATACTTTAGGAGAGGTGCTTGAAAGAGCTGGCAAGAAGCAAATACGAATTGCCGAAACGGAAAAGTATCCCCACGTTACCTTTTTCTTTAATGGAGGAAGGGAAACTCCCTTTGAAGGTGAGGAAAGATTACTTTGCCCTTCGCCCAAAGTAGCCACTTACGATCTTAAGCCGGAAATGAGTGCTTATGAAATCAAAGATTCCATTATCCCTGAACTACAAAAAGGAGAGGTGGATTTTGTATGCCTAAATTTTGCCAACCCAGACATGGTGGGACATACCGGAGATATGAACGCGGCAATTAAGGCATGTGAGGTAGTTGATGAATGTGCGAATGCAGTGGTAAGTAGCGGACTGGAAAACGGATATTCTACTATTGTAATTGCAGACCATGGGAACTGTGATACCATGATCAATCCTGATGGCAGCCCTAATACAGCCCATACCACCAATCCCGTTCCTCTTATATTGGTAGACAATGAAATTAAGGCCATTAAGGATGGTGTTTTAGGCGATATTGCACCCACTATTCTGAAAATGATGGGTGTTGCGCAACCTGAACTAATGACTAGGGAAGCTTTGGTATAAAATACTAGCAATTACGTACCTTTGCCGCTATGGTAAAATTAAAGACTCCAGAAGAAATAGAACTAATGCGCGAAAGCGCATTAGTTGTTTCCAAAACCTTGGGACTAATCGCCTCTGAATTAAAACCAGGCGTTGATGCACTCTATTTAGATAAGTTGGCCGAAGATTTTATTCGATCTCAAGGTGCAGAGCCCGGTTTCTTGGGAATGTACGGCTTTCCCAACACCCTAAACATGAGTCCTAACGCGCAAGTGGTCCATGGCATACCCACCAAGGAACCATTTAAGGATGGGGATATAATTTCTGTAGATTGCGGTGCCCTTAAAAATGGGTATTACGGTGATCACGCCTATACCTTTCAAGTTGGTGAGGTAGCTCCTGAGACGAAAAAGTTGTTACAGGTGACCAAAGAGTCTCTTTACATAGGTATTAGAGAGTTCAAAGTAGGTAATCGAGTAGGCGATGTGGCTTTTGCCATTCAAAATTACTGTGAAAACCATGGATATGGCGTAGTACGGGAACTCGTAGGTCATGGATTGGGAACAAAACTACATGAAGGACCTGAAATGCCCAACTACGGAAAACGTGGTAGGGGCAAAAAATTTGCCGAAGGAATGGTGGTTGCCATTGAACCCATGATAAATATGGGTACCCGTAGAATTAAGCAATTAAAAGATGGATGGACCATTCTCACCGCAGATGGTCAACCCAGCGCTCATTTTGAACATAATGTTGCAATAGTAAACGGTAAACCGGAACTACTTTCAACCTATCAATATATTTATGAAGCTTTGGGTATAAAAAGTGAGGAGGAAGATGAATTTCGTCAAAAGAAACTCGTTCTCTAACCCCGAAGCCCGTAGCTTTGGTACTAATTAATTGCCTTTGTGTCCAGAATTTTCAAGTTTTTCCTCAATCTCATCCCTAGGCCATGGCTCATTAGTTTAAGTTATTTGGTTAGGCCAATTTTTGCTTTGTGGATGAAGGGCTCCAAGTATACGGACCCCATAGACGGCAGGAGTTTTAGAAAATTTCTACCCTACGGCTATGAGGACCCAAGGGAAAATGTACTTTCCCCCTCCACCCTCTCCTTAGAAAGACACCGGTTATTATGGCTATATCTTAAAGGGGAGTCCAATTTTTTTAGCGCCCCTTTAAAAGTATTGCATTTTGCTCCAGAACAACCCTTTTATAAACGTTTTAGAAAGCTTAAAAACCTTCAATACATTACCACAGACCTTAATTCTCCCCTAGCCGATATAAAGGCAGATATCTGCCACCTCCCTTTTGACAATGACAGTTTTGATGTCATTCTTTGCAATCATGTCCTAGAGCATATACCTAATGATACAAAGGCCATGAAGGAGCTTTATAGAATACTAAAACCCGGAGGATGGGGTGTTTTTCAAATTCCTCAAGATTTGACCAGAGACAGGACATTTGAGGACAATTCCATAACGGATAAAAAAGAGCGTACTAAAATTTTTGGCCAATATGACCATGTTCGCGTTTACGGTTCGGACTATTTTAACAAACTAAGGTCTATAGGTTTTGATGTGGAGGAAGTAGATTACACCTCCATACTAAGCGAAGAAGAACTGGATAAATATAGATTAGCTCCCAATGAAATCATTCCAGTGGTGAGAAAACTAAATTACTAGTTCAATACCACCTCCTCAAAACCCGGACTCATGAACTCTTGGGTATTACCCTCCTCATCAACATAAATGATATAAGCCTCCAAATCCTTTTGAGATGTTAAAAGCTTAAGGGCATCATCTAAATCCATAGCCATAAAAGCAGTTGCATAGGCATCTGCTGTTGCGCAATTTTCCGCCAAAATGGTTACCGCTAGAGTATTGCCATTTTTCGTAAATCCAGAAGTAGGGTCGATTGTATGGACATATTTTTTGCCTGTCTCCGCGTCTATTCTAAAGTGCCTATAATTACCAGAAGATGCCAAAGCTCTATCTGTAAGTGTTATGGTTGCCTTTAGTTCCCTACCATCTATAACCTGGGGATCATCTATACCTACAACCCATTCTTTTTGCTTTTGAATATTTGTTCCTTTTGCGACCAATTCCCCACCAACTTCCAGTAAATAGTCTTGAATCCCTTTTTCATCCATCAAGGCCGCAAGACGGTCTACAGCATAACCTTTGGCAATAGCATTGAACTCCAAGTACATATTGGGAACCTGCTTTTCAATAACATTTTTCCCATTGAGTTTCACCTTATCAAATCCTACTCGTTTCATCAACGAATCTACAGAGGCGCTATCCATTTGTATTCCTTTTTCAGAACCAAACCCCCATGCATTTACCAAAAGGCCCACAGTGGGGTCAAAATAACCGTTGGTAGCTTCATGAATAGTTTTTGATAAATGAAAAACTTCTTGAAACATCATGTCAACTACCAATCCCTCTTCCCCATCATTAATCTTAGATATATCGGAATCCGGAATATAGGTCGATAGCGATTGATTCATGGCAGCAAAAGTAGAATCGATTTCCTTTTGTAAATCAATACGTTTTTGAACCGAAAAATAAATTAAATTGTACGTAGTGCCCAAGGCTGACCCGTGACTTTCATTCCTTATAATTTCGGGCTCGCTATTTCCACAAGCCAAAAAAAGCAACCCAAATAATACTGCTAAAATCCTTTTCATTTAAATTTCTATCAACCCTCTGTAATCAACTATATAATCCTCGTTCAAGTAAACTGGCAAATTTCTATCCTTAGCATTGGACAACCCAACACCGGCAAAGTAAGTTTTGGCCTCGTGTTTATCTGCATGCTCTTTCATTTTAGCCATTAAAGTCTTGTCATAGTCAGAAGGGTTATTTGGATATGCAATAGGCCTTACCACTATAAAATGAAGTATTTTATCCTTTAAACAAACGAATTGTGGATTTCTTTTAGGCTTACTGTTCACACCCATAAACTCAAAACCGTTCGCTTCTAATTCCCTGCCAACTATATTCATTGCCAGATTGTGCAATTCCTGTTCCGTTAGTTCCTTTCCCATAACCTATCTAGCCAAAAAAACCGATGCAAAGTACACCGGTTTTTAATATGTTCATTTGAATTAAACCTGAAGTACGATTATCCTCCAAAGTCATCAAAACGAATGTGTTCATCCGGAATTCCAAAATCCTCACCCATTTTCTGAACGGCTTTGTTCATTAGTGGGGGACCACAGAAGTAAAGCTCAATATCCTCGGGAGCTTCATGTTTGCTCAAATAGTTGTCGATTACACAATTGTGAATAAAACCAACAAAACCATCGCCTGGGGCATCAAGATCTTCCTTCACCTTCCAGTTGTCTTCTTCCAAAGGCTCGGAAAGTGCCAAATAAAATTTAAAGTTGGGGAAGTTTCTCTCCAACTCCCTAAAATGCTCTAAATAGAACAATTCCCTCTTAGAACGACCTCCATACCAATAAGTCACTTTTCTATTGGTCTGTAATGTCTTGAACAAGTGGTACAAATGCGAACGCATTGGCGCCATACCGGCCCCACCACCTACATACAACATCTCAGAATCTGACTCATTGATGAAAAATTCTCCGTAAGGTCCTGAAATAACCACATCATCTCCTTTCTTCAACGAGAAAATATAAGAAGAAGCTACACCAGGGTTAACATCCATCCAACCGTTCTTAGCACGGTCCCATGGTGGGGTAGCAATACGCACATTCAACATGATTTCCCTTCCCTCTGCAGGATAGGAAGCCATAGAATACGCTCTTTCTACCAACTCCGGATTCTTCATTACCAAAGGCCATAGGTTGAATTTATCCCACTCAGCCTGAAATTTATCAGGTGTTTCATGTTCCTCCGGGTGAGCCGTGATATCAATATCAGCATATTTAATTTCACATTTAGGAACCTCAATTTGAATATAACCTCCAGCTTTGTAGTTCATATCCTCAGGAATCTCAACTACAAATT
This sequence comes from Cytophaga sp. FL35, assembly GCF_014349235.1. Lineage (GTDB taxonomy): Bacteria > Bacteroidota > Bacteroidia > Flavobacteriales > Flavobacteriaceae > Euzebyella. Next base: position 14,713 of record NZ_JACSOH010000021.1, read on the forward strand.
CCTTAATGAAAGAAGCCACATTATAGTTACGAACTACTTTAGCGTTCCATTTTTTAATACCGAAAACCTCCTCGGGAATTTCGATTTCCATGTCTTGCTTCACCTTCACCTGACACGCCAACCGCGCACCTGCGTTCAACTCCTTTTTTGAGAAATGCGGCGTTTCTGTTGGTAATGCCTCACCACCGCCTGAAAGCACATGGCACTCACATTGAATACAGGTACCCCCTCCCCCACAAGCTGAAGGCAAGAAGACTTTCTGGTTACCTAATGTAGAAAGCAATGAACTTCCTGAGGCCACCTCAACCTTTTTCTCCCCATTGATAGTTATGGTCACGGGACCAGAAGGAGATAGTTTTTCTTTGGTAAACAACAGAAGTGCTACCAAAACCATTAATAAGATCAAAAATGCGACAACGGTAATTAATATTGTTCCGCCCGTACTTGCTGCTAATAGCATATCTATTCGTTTATTGCGTCGTTATATGAAATTTCCTTTTCGTCTATGTCTTCCTTATCAAGATTATCTTTCTTGATTTCCGAAACTTTGTCATAATCCATTCTTTGCTCATCCTCCACAGGAGCCGCATCATCACCGCCAGTCAACATTCCTCCAAAACTTTGGAAGCCAATTCCCATTAAACCGGTAATTATAAAGGTAATACCCAAACCACGTAAAGGTGCAGGCACATTGGAATACCTAATTTTTTCACGAATGGCGGCAATGGCCAAAATAGCCAAGAACCAACCAATACCAGAACTTACACCATAATTGAAGGCCAAGCCCAAACTTTGTATATCCCTAGATTGCATAAACAGGGAACCTCCAAGGATGGCACAGTTTACAGCAATCAAAGGAAGGAATATCCCCAAAGAGTTATATAAGGAGGGGGAAAATTTCTCTACTACGATCTCTACCAATTGCACCATGGTTGCAATGGTGGCGATAAAAAGGATAAAAGATAGGAAGCTCAGGTTATAATCCGCGTACTCAGGCCCCAACCAAACCAATGCCCCATCACGAAGCAAATACTGGTCCAACAACCAGTTTAAGGGTACGGTAACCGCCAATACGAATATAACGGCAGCCCCAAGACCTACAGCTGTAGACACCTTTTTAGAAACCGCAAGGTAAGAACACATTCCCAAGAACACGGCAAATACCATGTTGTCTATGAAAATGGATTTGAAAAATAATTCAATATGCTCTAACATAATTTTTCTTTTAAATCTTTATTAATGATCCTCAATCAGTGCTTTGTTTCTAGAACGTTGTACCCAGATGATAATACCCACAACTATCAGGGCAGCGGGAGGAATGATCATAAATCCATTGTTCTCGTATCCCGTAGCGTATAATCCTGTTTTGGCGATTGGGTCCCCCAAAACTTTGTACCCCAATAAGGTTCCAGAACCTAAAAGTTCCCTAAAGAAACCAACAATGATCAAAATAACACCGTAACCCAAGGCGTTACCGATACCATCCAAAAACGATCTCCACGGACCATTACCTAAAGCGAAGGCTTCAAAACGTCCCATAATAATACAGTTGGTTATAATAAGGCCAATGAATACCGATAAGGTTTTACTCAACTCATAGGCAAATGCCTTTAAAACCTGATCAACCACGATTACCAGGGTGGCTACTACTATCAACTGAACAATAATCCTAATTTTAGAAGGAATGATGTTCCTCATAAGAGAAATAACAACGTTACCTACACCTAAAACGAATATCACCGCAACGGACATTACAATAGATGCCTTTAACTCTGCAGTAATTGCCAATGCGGAACAGATCCCCAATACCTGTATAGTAATAGGGTTATTGTCCGCTAATGGGTCAGAAATAAGTTTCGCGTCCTTTTTTGTCAATAATGCCATTTTATTCTGCGCTAATAGTTTGTAAATAATCTTTGTACAGGTCTATACTCTCCTTGATCATGGCTGCAATTCCATTTCCGGTAATGGTAGCACCGGCAATGGCATCCACTTCATTATCATCCTTATCCTCGTTCAAGGGATCGTTGTTACCCTTGGCCACATTGATGCCTGCATATCTAGTACCGTCTAGAATAGATTCCCCTGAAAAGTCATCCATAAAATATCTTTGGTTGATATTGGCACCTAGACCAGGAGTTTCCCCTTTATGATCAAAAAATACCCCTTGAACAACCATTTTTTCATCTAAAGCAATATAGCCCCAAATAGCATCCCATAGACCTTTACCGTACATGGGGATGATGTAAGACTTCTTTCCGTCTTTTTCACCTATGAAAACAGGTAATTCTGGAGTTTCCCCCTTTTTATAATTGGCTAGTTGCTTTTTCATATCAATAAGATAAGCTTCCGGATTCTCGGTAACCTCACCTCCCTTAACAACTATTTGTTCCTTAATGTACTTTGAAAATTCCGCTTCTACCTTGTCCGTAGGAACAAAGGCAACACTACCTTCATCAGGGTTTTCATTAACCCCCATGGCATAAAGTATGTTCTGCTGCTTTTCAAAACGTTCGTTTTCTTGGATTCTACTCTTTAAACCTGAGGCCATAAAAGCCAAGAGTGAACCCACTACTATAACCATAACCGCGGCAAACACTACGGTGTATACGTTCTTATCTGTATTAATTGCCATAATTAAGCTGTTTCTACTTGAAGTTCTTTTTCTTTGCCTTCTGAGTCCTCTGGCAAGATGGTAGCATTTTTCAATCGTTTCATTCTTCTGTTTACATTACCTCGTACCACATAATGGTCAATGGTAGGCGCAAATACGTTCATTAAAAGAATGGCCAAGAAAACACCTTCTGGATAAGCAGGATTGAACACCCTGATCAACACAGAAATAAACCCGATGAAAAAACCATAAAACCATTTTCCCCTATTGGTTTGAGCTCCGGTTACAGGATCAGTTGCCATGTAAACAATACCGAAGGCCAAACCTCCAACAATTAAATGCTTCCAGAAATCAAAACTCATCAAACCGTAGAACTTACTGGTTTCACCTATCCAACCTGCATCTACAACACCATTAAAGATCAAACCCATAACCAAAGAACCGATAACGGCACTCAACATGATCCTCCAGCTTGCAATCTTGGAGAAAATTAAGAACAATCCTCCCAAGAGAATTAAAAAAGTAGGGGTTTCACCAACTGAACCGGGAATAAAACCCCAGAACATGTCAGAAACCGAATAAGACATTTCAGCGGCCTTGTTCTGTGCCAAATACCCCAAAATAGTTTCTCCAGAAATAGCATCCGGACCACCGGCCCTTTCAACAGCTTCATATACCCAGACCTTATCACCACTCATCCAAGTAGGATATGCAAAGAACAAGAAAGCCCTAATAGTCAATGCCGGATTCAAAATATTCATTCCGGTACCACCAAAAACCTCTTTCCCAATGACCACCCCGAATACTACGGCCACGGCCAACATCCAAAGAGGTGTATCTATTGGTACGATCAGAGGCACCAACATACCGGTTACCAAGTATCCTTCCTCTACCTCGTGACCTTTAATTACCGCAAAGATAAATTCCACAGTAAGACCCACTATGTAAGATACCGCCACGAGCGGCAATACTTTAATAATACCGATCCAGAAGTTATCCCAAGTAAGGAAATGCTCCATTACCGAGAAGTTTTCCGGAAAACCATTTACTGCTGAGTAATGCTGGTATCCCGCATTGAACATGGAAAAAAGCAAAACGGGAACCAAGGCCATAATAACCGTGTTCATCGTTCTTTTTAAATCATCCGCAGCCCTAACATGACTACCACTATGGGTAGTTTCATCCGGGGTAAACAAAAAGGTATGAAACGCATTAAAAGCAGGGGCCATTTTCTTTCCACGAAAATGGTGCTTAATAATGTGCAGCCTTTTTTTCAATGTTAATTTTTTATCACTCATCTCTATCCTATTTCTTTATGTAACAAATCAAGACCCTCCCTAATTATTTGCTGATGTGGTTGTTTGGACACACACACAAATTCCGTAAGTGAAAAATCTTCCGGGGCCACCTCGTAAAGACCAAGTTGTTCCATCTCATCCAAATCCTGAACCATACAAGCCTTTAACAACTGTAGCGGATAGATGTCCATGGGAAATACTTTTTCATACATTCCGGTAACCACAAAAGCCCTGTGCTCCCCGTTGGTATTGGTATCTAAATCGTATTTCTTATTTGGCTGCATCCAAGAAAAGGTAAGCGCCCTTGTTGCCGATATTTTATTGAAGATAGGTTTATTCCATCCAAAAAGGTCATAATCATCGCCTTCTGGAATTACGGAAACCGTATTGTTATAAAAACCTAGATAGCCATCTGGCCTACTTTTTCTTCCCGTTAGCACATCACCATTGATTACCCTAAAGTTTTCATTGGTGACACCGCTACTGTAAAGAAAAGTAGAAATTTCGGCACCTATTTTTGTTGTATAATATTTGGGAGCCTTCACGCAAGAGCCTGCAAGCGCGATCACTCTTTCCGCATTGAACTTTCCTGTCAACAAAAGCTCGCCTATAACCACCAAGTCTTGTGGCGTTACCGTCCAAACGGTTTCTCCTTTATTGATTGGATCAATTTTATTGATTTGGGTCCCCACCAAACCTGAAGGGTGCGGACCGGAAACTTTATGTAATTCCACTCCACTAACACCTGACAATGGAGAGCTGGACTGAGCACCGACGGATACATGCACCTTACCTGGGGTAAGTTTCCCCAAAGCGGTTATGGCCGCCTGCAACTCCGCCTCCTTGCCTTGTAGCACATAATCATAATTGGCTGCTAAAGGGGCACTGGCATAGGCGGAAATAAAAATTGCCTTTGGTGTAGCATCAGGATTCGCCACTATATCATAGGGACGTTGTTTTATAAAAGGCCAAACACCTCCTTTTAGCATGTATGCCTTTAATTCCTCCTTAGAGGCACTTTCCACCTGCAAAGGTGTATGGGCTAATTGTGATTGTTCCTTATCCGCTAAAATTTTCAGGGATAGAATTTTTCTTCTTGCACCTCTATTGATTTCCACCAATTCACCGCTCACAGGTGAAACAAAAAGCATATCCTCCCTATTCTTATTATAGAAAAGAGGCTCCCCGGCTTTTACCTCGGCTCCTTGCTTTACCAACATTTTAGGTGTTATTCCGTGAAAATCGTCAAGATTTATGGCGTAAACATTGCTTAGAACAGCTTTAGAAGTAGATTGCTCTGCAGCACCAACAAGATTAATGTTCAAGCCCTTTTTAATCCGAATGTCTTTAGACATATTATTGTAGACCTTAGGTTAACTGAAATATTGCGCAAAAATAGTACTTAAAGGATAGTTTTCATAATAAATGCCTATAAATTTGGATCCTATATCGATCTTAATTTATTGGGCACGCATTTTGTTTAACTTTGCCACAAAAAAAATAGCAGATTCATGCTAAGAAAATTTACATTCCTATTTTCCCTATTCTTTTTTACACAACTTATTGCCCAGGTACAAGAAGAAATTAATCCGCCATCCCATATAAAAACCGTAATTTTTGGAGGTCCAACAGAAGACCAATTTCCGGTTGTAGAACTGGGCGAAACGATACGATTGGAATTTGACGACCTTACCGCTTCGGAAAGTGATTATTACTATAAAATAATTCATTGTGATTATGATTGGACGCCTTCGCAATTACTAAAATCCCAATATTTGAACGGAGTTGACAACCAACGAATCATTGATTATGAAAATAGCTACTCTACCCTTCAACCTTATTCCAATTATAGACTGAGCATACCCAATGAAAATGTTAGCCTAAAGGTAAGCGGCAACTATGTATTGGAAATTTACGACGACAATTACGAGCTTCAATTTTCAAGAAGATTTGTGGTGTATACAGACGCCGTTCAAGTGGGAGCCACAGTAAAGCGTTCAAGGGATTTCAACTTTTTAATGGAAAAACAGGTAGTACAATTTACCATTAACGCCGGTAGTTTTAAACTTGTAAACCCCAAGAAGGAAGTGAAAGTAGCAATCATACAAAACTACCAATGGAACACGGCCCTTTACAATATTAAACCCCAATATACTATAGGCAATGAACTTGTTTACAAGTACGATCAAGAGACCAGTTTTTTTGCCGGTAACGAATATCTCAATTTTGACACTAGCGACCTTAGGGCGCCTAGCTCGCAAATAGGAAAAATTGAAATAGCGGACCTCTATCACCATTACCTATTTGCAGACGGATTTAGATCTATGGACGCTTACACCTATTTCCCGGATATCAACGGGGATTTTGTTGTTAGAACCTTGCAAGGTGAGGACCATTCCCGAGAAGCGGAATATAGTATGGTACATTTCTCCCTTCCTTATGACCCTCTGCTTAATTTGGATACCGTTTACATCTACGGAAAGTTTAACAACTATGCCCTTACGGATGAAAATAAGCTTACTTATAACGAGGACAATGGCATGATGGAGGGAACAATAAAACTTAAACAAGGGTTCTACAACTATAAATATGTGGTACACAAAGAAGACACTACTATTGATAACAGTCTAGTTGGCGGAAATTTTCATTTTACCGAGAACAACTATCTAATCCTGGTGTACTACAGAAATTTTGGAGACCTTTACGATAGCATCATAGGCATTGGGAACGCCAATTCCCGAAATATCAGCAATTAACCTATATTTATTTCCGTATCAGTAATGCTTTATGGAAAACAAACCAGTCATCAAGGAAAAAGGGCGTTACCAGGTCCATTTTAGGGGGACCGAATGTCTCAACTGTGGCCACCCCCTCAAACTAAGTGATAGGTTTTGCCCCAACTGCTCGCAGGCCAATAGCACAAAAAAGTTGTCCATAAAGGATTTTGTGGATGAATTTTTCGCCAATTACTTCGCCTATGACTCCAAACTTTTAAGAACCTTATCGGCATTACTTTTAAAGCCAGGGAGAATTACCCGGGATTATATAAACGGTAAGCGGGTTTCTTACACCAACCCCTTTCGTTTTTTACTGAGTTTGGCCATTGTTTATTTCTTGATTTTAGGCCTTACCGGAGATTTTGACCAAATTGACCTAAAACCAAATACAGCGGACCTAGCGGATTTTGACCTCAAAAAAACCTTGGACACCATTCAATACGAAAATGAAAACGAAAAGCAAAGATTACTACAGCTTGCAGATTCATTGCCTATAAGCAACTATATTGATCTTGTTTCAAAAAAGGATTCTGCCCTAAAAGCAGACCCGGTCACCTATTTTAGTTCCCTAAAAGACGAATCCAAGACATTTCGAATTTTGCGAAAACAAGATTTTTTCAATACCGTTATCAAAAATGGCAGTATTCGAACTTATAAAGATGCACTTGAAAAATATGAATTTGAAGACTCTCGAGAAAATCAATTTGCATTTACCGCAGGAAGAAGTTTTGCCAAAATAAGTGCCAACCCTGGAGACTTTTTGCGCACAATGATTTCCAGGCTACCTTTTGCGGTGTTTTTCTTTCTACCCCTTTTTACCCTGTTCATTTGGCTGGTTTACATCAGAAAAAGGTTCAATTATACCGATCATTTGATCTTTAGCTTTCACAACACATCACTATTGTTTATCTTGCTCATTATTAGCTATTTGGTCGATACGATTTTTAACAGTAAAAGTAATTGGCTGTTTTTGAGCATTTTTTCGGTTTACTTGTTTCAGGCAATGCGAAAATTCTATGGTCAAAACGTTTTTAAAACTATTGTTAAGTATCTTTTTTTAAACGCAATTTTTATTATTTTAGCTACTGTCTCGACCCTTATACTAATTACGGGAAACATTATTACCTATTAGCCCCAAGTTATAAAATGATTACACAGGTTACCAAAGGCATTAAAATTTCGGTGAACACTAGTTTTGAAGGCACTTTTTTCAAAAACTATAAAATGCACTTCGCTTTCGCCTACACCATAACTATCGAGAACCAAAGTAAGGATTCCGTTCAGCTAACTTCCAGACATTGGAAGATTCACGATGCCCTCAACGAATTAGAGATTCTTGACGGCGAAGGTGTTATTGGTAAAAAACCGGTTATTAAGCCAGGGGAGTCCCACACCTATACTTCAGGATGTTTATTGGCATCGCCTATCGGTGCCATGAGAGGTCATTACAACATGGTAAATTTTGCCTCGACAGAAAAATTCAGGGTCTATGTACCAACCTTTAAATTCCATGCTCCTTTTGCCCTCAATTAAAAGATGGTAATAAAATAGTTTTTACAATTTAAATCAAAGGGAAAACTCGTCATAGCATTCAGAATACTATGGCCTTTCTTTTTTATTTCAAATTAGTCCTCCTACCTTTGCGTATTAGTAATTTTAAAAAAATATACGCTATATGGGCAAAGGATTTTTCCAAGTACCAACTGCTGTAAACGAGCCAATTAAAAGCTACGCGCCAGGCACTCCAGAACGTGAGGAAGTTTTAGCTGCTTATAAAGAATTTTACAATGGACAAGTTGAAGTTCCTCTATACATTGGAAGTAAGGAAGTAAAAACGGGCAACACAAAACCCATGTCGCCCCCGCATGACCATCAACATGTTGTTGGCAACTACCATTTGGCAGAGAAAAAGAATGTGCAAGAAGCAATAGATAATTGCTTAACATCTAGAACAGCTTGGGCCAATCTCACTTGGGAACAACGTGCTGCGGTTTTTTTAAAGGCAGCCGACCTTATTGCGGGACCGTACCGCGCCAAAATAAACGCGGCCACTATGATCGCTCAGTCCAAAAATATTCATCAGGCTGAGATAGATTCAGCATGTGAGCTGATTGATTTTCTTAGATTCAACGTGGAATACATGTCGCAAATCTATGAGGAACAACCGGAATCTGCACCAGGAACCTGGAACCGAGTGGAATATAGACCCTTGGAAGGTTTTGTATATGCCATTACCCCCTTCAACTTTACGGCAATCGCAGGTAACCTGCCAGCTAGTGCTGCCATGATGGGAAATGTCGTTCTTTGGAAGCCAAGTGATTCCCAAATTTTTTCCGCCAAAGTAATTGTTGATGTCTTCAAAGAAGCAGGTTTGCCGGATGGAGTTATCAACGTGGTTTATGGAGATCCCGTTATGGTAACCGAAACGGTTTTGACAAGCCCAGATTTCTCTGGATTGCATTTTACAGGATCTACACATGTATTCAAAGAACTTTGGAAACAGATCGGCAACAACATTCACAACTATAGGACCTACCCAAGAATTGTAGGTGAAACTGGAGGAAAGGATTTTATTATCGCCCACCCTACAGCCAATCCACAGCAGGTAGCGACGGCTATTGCCAGAGGTGCCTTTGAATTTCAGGGGCAAAAGTGTAGTGCTGCCTCAAGAGTGTACTTACCAAAATCTATCTCCGAAGATGTTCTAGAAAGGGTTAAAAATGATGTGGGAACTTTCAACAAGCCCGGCAGCCCAGAAGATATGAGTAATTTTATTACTGCCGTTATCCATGAAGGATCTTTTGATAAATTGGCCAAGTATATTGACCAGGCCAAAAAGGACGAAAATGCGGAAGTAATCATCGGAGGTAACTATGATAAATCTAAGGGCTATTTTGTAGAGCCTACGGTTATCTTGACCACAGACCCGAAGTATACTACCATGGAAACCGAACTTTTTGGACCTGTGGTTACCGTATATGTGTATGAGGACAAGGATTGGTCCAATACCCTAAAATTGGTAGATGAAACTTCAGAATACGCCTTAACGGGTGCTGTTTTGTCCGGAGACCGCTATGCCATTGACGAAGCTACCAAAGCATTGCAAAATTGTGCCGGAAATTTCTATATCAATGACAAACCCACAGGAGCAGTTGTTGGTCAACAGCCATTTGGAGGAGCAAGAGCATCTGGAACCAATGATAAGGCAGGTTCTGCCCAAAACCTTTTGAGGTGGGTATCACCTAGATTGATCAAGGAAACGTTTGTTACACCAACGGACTATAGATATCCTTTCCTAGGGTAAGCATACACCAGAATTGAATAGAAAGGGGATGGATAACATCCCCCTTTTTTTTTATAAACCCATATTATATTTCTCGTTTGACGAGGATTTTTTTAACTGATTTCATACCTTGTGAGGAGGTAATGAATTCACTTACATTAGATTAACAACATCAACTAAAACAATTTACAAATGAAAAAAGTAGTCTTTTTACTATGTTTCTCTTGCTGCCTTATGTCTTTCGCCCAAGAGAATCTGACCCAAAACACCATACAGGGAGTTTTGAAAGGAAATCAAGAACAGGTTCTTAGCCTAGCACAAGCTTTTTCTGAAGAACAATACAATTGGCGCCCCATGGAAGGCGTCAATTCAGTAGGAGAAGCTTTATTGCATGTGGCTGGGGCCAATTATTTTTTAGCATCCAAATTGGGCTTCCCACCACCGGAAGATGTAGATATGATGAATATGGCAAAAATAACAGGCAAGGACAACATTATTGAGACCCTAAAAAAATCAAATGAATTTGTCCTGGAAAAAGTTACCAAAATAGAAGACGGCAATCTGAACGACGAAGTGGATTTTGGTTTTGCCCAGATGAATAAATTATCCGGTTTGCTTATAATAATGGAGCATAACGGAGAGCACAAGGGACAACTAATAGCCTATGCCAGATCCAACGGGGTTGTACCACCTTGGAGTAAATAAGCACAGACAATTCAATTATTCTGTTCACCCCTCTAATTAGTTTTAGAGGGGTTTTTATTTGAAATAACCAACCAAACTTCACGTCATCTACATATTAAATCCGTAAAAAGTAGCGGTAAACACAATTCTAATGTAAATTTAACGTTAATAAATTGTAAATTAAAGGTAATTAAGCCACCTTTGTACAATGATAAATGCGCAGGATTATGAAAAGAACGACGTTTGCCCAAAGAACAAGAATGATTCTCACCTGTCTCCAAATCCATATTTGGGGACACATGAAAATCTATGCTAGAAAGTATAGGAAGACCTATTACAGGATGTTGAGCTTGTAGCTTAGCCCTTAAATTTTAGAGGTAGGTACACTACTTTTTTAGTTTGGAAGAAGTCCTCTTCAAAAAAGTTGGGCAGGTCATAAATCTGAACCGTTTTATAGTCCTTAAGTTCCTCACTCAAATCGCCCCCCTTCAAGTATAAAATTCCATTCCTTCTCTCGTGCTCGGAATCCTTTTTAATTTTACCCTTCACCCAATGGGTAAAAGTAGGCATGGCCGCCACCGCCCTACTGACAATAAAATCAAACTGCCCCTTTAATTCCTCAACCCTAGAATTAACAGTAGTGATATTATTCAGCTCCAACCCTTGCACCACTTCATCCACAACCTTGATTTTCTTACCAATTGAATCTACGAGCGTAAAATCTGTTTCTGGAAAAAGTATAGCCAAGGGCACTCCAGGAAAACCACCTCCCGTGCCAACATCAAGAACTTTGCTTCCCGGCTTAAACTCTTGTACTTTGGCAATTCCCAAAGAATGGAGCACATGTCTCAAATAGAGTTCATCAATATCTTTCCTAGAAACCACGTTTATCTTTTGGTTCCAATCTTTGTACAGGTGCTCCAACTTTAAAATATTTTGCTGTTGTACATCGGATAAATTGGGAAAATATTTAAAAACTATTTCGGCTGTCATGCGTATATTTGTATGTCGGCTAAATTACTATATATACCGGTTACATAATAACTTCAATACAATTTATAAGGATAAAAGGTTGCTATTATCCATAAAAGCTTAAACTATAATGAATCGTACAACCGTAAGATTTCAACGCAAGGACCCCACTCAGTTTTTCAAGACACTTAACAAAAGGGTTAATGAGTATTTCAAAGAAAATCAATTAAAGAAAACGGGCAATTGGAGGCTTCACCTCAAGACCATTATCATGTTCGCTATTTTCTTGACCCCTTATTTTGCGATTTTAACCTTGGGATTACCAAACTGGGCTAATTTATTGCTAACGATAGTTATGGGTGTTGGTATGGCCGGTGTTGGCATGAACGTAATGCATGATGGAAACCATGGGGCCTACAGCAACAAAAAATGGGTAAATAAGCTTATGGGAAGCAGTATTTACATTTTGGCCGGCAACGTATACAACTGGCAAGTACAACACAACGTTCTACACCATACCTATACCAATATTCATGAACATGATGAAGATATGGAGGCCGGACGTATCCTTAGGTTCTCGAAGCATGCCGAGTGGAGAAAACACCACAGGTTCCAACACTTTTACTCTGTTTTCCTTTACGGATTGCTTACTTTTAATTGGGCCATTACTACGGACTTTTTACAGATGTACCGCTATATGAAGCGCAAACTTTCCTATGGGAAGCTTCCCAGCCCTATAAAAAACTGGAGTACCCTGGTTATTACCAAAATACTTTACATTACTATTTGGATCGTACTGCCATTAATATTCGTTGATGTGGCATGGTGGGAAGTACTGCTCGGCTTTTTTATCATGCACTATGTAGCAGGCGTCATTTTAAGTGTTGTGTTTCAATTAGCACACATAGTTCACGATGCCCAGACACCATTACCGGATGAAAGCGGTACTATGAAGAACACATGGGCCATTCACCAATTGTTCACCACCGTCAATTTTAGTACAAAAAACCGAATAGTCAATTGGTTTACCGGAGGGCTTAACCACCAAGTTGAGCACCATATCTTCCCCAACATCAGTCACATACATTACACAAAAATTTCTAAAATTGTGAAAGAAACTGCAAGGGAGTTTAATTTACCCTATCACGAGTATGAAACTACTAGAAAAGCTATAATTTCGCACTTCAAACATCTGAAAGAACTAGGTAAAAGACCTAGCATTCAGTTGCAATAATTTAAACCAAAAAAAATGGTGGAAGGAGGAATTTCCATCCCACCTCAACAGCTAAACAACACAGATGACTTCAACACTAGCTACGTCTAACGGACTATCTGAAAGAATTAACAGCCTAACCCCCTCGGCTACATTGGAAATGGCTGCAAAGGCTCGTGAACTTAGGGCCGCCGGCAAGGATATTATAGGCCTTAGTTTGGGCGAACCGGATTTCAACACCCCTGACTACATTAAGGAGGCGGCCATACAAGCTATTAATGACGACTACAATTCCTATACTCCAGTTGATGGATACGGTGAATTAAAAGAGGCTATCATAACTAAATTCAAAAGAGACAACCGTATTGCCTATGAACCTGCTCAAATTGTAGTTTCCACGGGTGCAAAACAAGCTTTGTACAATGTGGCACAGGTAGTGCTCAACAAAGGCGAAGAGGTTATTTTACCATGTCCATATTGGGTAAGCTATAGCGATATCGTAAAATTGGCAGATGGGGTTCCCGTAGAGGTGGAGACCACCATTGAAAATGATTTTAAAATGACCCCGGAGCAATTGGAAGCCGCTATTACCCCAAATACCAGAATGCTTTGGTATAGCTCTCCTTGTAACCCCAGCGGTTCTATCTATAGCGAAGAGGAGCTTAGGGCTTTGGCCGATGTGCTGCAAAAGCATCCACAAATTATCGTAGTTAGTGATGAAATTTACGAACATATCAACTACGGAGTTACCAAACACGCTTCCATGGCGGCATTTGAAGACATGTATGACAGGACTGTTACCGTTAATGGTGTGGCCAAAGCTTTTGCCATGACCGGATGGAGAATAGGTTATATTGGCGCTCCTACGTTCATAGCACGCGCTTGTAACAAGCTTCAAGGGCAAGTTACCAGTGGTGCCAATTGTATTGCACAGAGAGCTGTCATTACTGCACTGAACGAATCCCCTAGCAGAATTCAATACATGGTGGATAAATTCCAGGAAAGAAGACAATTGATACTCGGTCTTTTAAATGAGATTGAAGGTTTCCGTTGCAACGAACCGGAAGGTGCATTTTATGTGTACCCAGATGTAAGTGCTTATTTTGGTAAAACTTTGAATGGAGTTACTATAAACAATGCATCGGATTTGGCAATGTACATTTTGGAACACGCCAATGTGGCCACTGTTACAGGTGATGCTTTCGGGAATGGAAACAGCATTCGAATATCTTATGCCGCTTCAGAGGACGAAATTAAAGAGGCCGTTGCTAGGATCAAGAAGGCCCTTAACTAAAACAATTTCCTTTACTCACAAAAAATGCCCCGTTTTAGGGGCATTTTTTATATGTTCGAACTCTTAAAGGGCAATAAAGTTTACGTTTTCTTCCAGAAATAGGGAGAAAAGAGAATTAATACCGTAAATAATTCCAATCTTCCCGCCAGCATTAAAAAGCCGCACCACCACTTACCAATATCCGGCAGGCCGTTAAAATTACTTACAGGGTTTAAGGTACCAAACGCAGGCCCTACGTTACCTAATGAAGAAGCAGCACCACCAATGGCCGTCACAAAATCTATCCCCATGGCTCCCAGGCCCAATGCCCCTATAATAAACAGAAGCATATAGAGCACAAAAAAACCGATTATATTGTAAACAATATGCTCCTTTACGGTCCTGCCATTATAACGCACGGGAATGACGGCACTGGTATGCAATGACCTTTTAAATTCAAGCAAGCCATTTTTTATAATCAATAAATGGCGCATTACCTTAATACCACCTGCAGTAGAACCTGCAGACCCTCCCAAAAACATCAAACCAAAAAAGAATACGGTTAAAAAGGGTGTCCAACTTGTAAAATCAGCAGTAACAAATCCCGTAGTGGTCACTACTGCAATTACTTGAAACAATGTATGTCTAAAGGCACTTTCGGCATTGCCCAAAACCATGGGATGGTAATCGTTCACCACGGGACTCGCCTTAAAATATACCACTAAAGCGGCTACTATTGTAAAGAATAGGATAAAGCCCGTATAAAATTTTAACTCCTCGTCCTTTATAATTCGCTGCACCTTTCCTTTAAAAGCAAAATAGCTCAATACAAAGTTGGTACCCGCCAAAAACATGAATAAGATCACAATATATTGAATCAGCGGCTGGTCATTCCAATAGGCGAGACTCAGGTTTTTTGTTGAAAAGCCACCTGTTGACAATGTTGCCAGCGAATGGTTAATAGCATCAAAAAAGGACATCCCCGCGAGCCTCAAAAGAATGGTTTCCGCAATGGTATACCCCACATATATAAGCCAAAGTCGTTTAGCGGTATCGGTAATTCTAGGATGGAGTTTATCTGCGCTAGGCCCGGGAGCTTCAGCAGCAAAGAGCTGCATTCCCCCTATCCCCAACAATGGGAGGATGGCAATTGCCAAAACAATAATCCCCATTCCCCCTATCCAGTGGGTAAGACTACGCCAAAACAAGAGTCCTTCGGGCAGCGCCTCAATATCATCCAAAATTGATGCCCCAGTTGTGGTATAACCCGAAATGGTTTCAAAAAATGCATTGGTTATAGAGGGTATGGCATCCGAGAATAAATAAGGTAACATCCCACTGGCGGACATTACAATCCAACCGAAAGTAACAATGATGTACCCCTCTTTCTTCTTGACCTCTTTCTTATGCCCCCTTGTATAGAACATAGCAAAAGTTCCCACGAACATGGTGGTAATGGCCGCCAAGCCAATTCCCAAGGTAGCTCCGTCCTTATATATACCGCTTACAAGGGCAGCCAATAACATAAAGGCTCCATTGCAAAGCAATAACAGCCCCATGATATGGAATATGATTTTGGTATTAAGGCGCATTAGAGAAATAAACGTTCAATTTTTGGAATGGCTTCCGGAAGGCAACAAACCACCACACGGTCTCCAGCCTTTATTTCAAAACCACCTAGAGCGATTATACCCTCATCATCCCTAATGACCCCTCCAATAGTTGCCGATCTAGGAAAATCCAACTCCCTAATGATATTACCGGTAACCCTTGAACTTGGTTTTACCACAAATTCCAAAATTTCGGCATTTAGATTGTTCAACCTCATAAGGGCAACAACCTCTCCCTTACGGATATGACGGAAAATGTTATTCGCTGCCAAAAGTTTTTTATTGATAAGGGTATCGATACCTATAGAATGGGATAATTGAAAATAATCCATATTCTCAACCAAAGCAATGGTCTTTTTTATTCTTTTGGACTTTGCAACCAGACAGGACATAATATTGGTTTCTGAGTTACCGGTTACCGCAATAAAGGCATCCATGGACTCCAAGCTTTCTTCCTCCAGTAATTCCACATTTCTACCATCGCCATTAATAACCAAGGCGTTGGGAAGATCATCTGCCAAATCAAAGGCCTTTTCCTTATCTTTTTCTATCAATTTTACATTGAAGCGATGCTGGCAAAGGTCGCGGGCAGATTTGAAACCTACCTTGCTACCACCCAAAATCATCACATTCTTAATTTCCTCCTTTTTCTTACCGGTAAGCTTATACAGTTCATCTACCCCTTCTTTGGTAGTGATGAAATATACCTGATCACCATCCTTAAAGATGGTATCACCACGTGGCACCACGGTATATTGGGTTCCTGTTCGCTGTAGGGCGATAGGCATAAAATGCAGCTCCGGAAATATTTTTGCGGCTTCCTTCACCATTTTGCCTACAAAAGGTGCGGAAGGTGGAAGGGATACGCCCACCATAATCAATTTACCGTCTTCAAATTCATAGGTATCATTGAAGGCGCTCTTATTGAGTAATAACTTAATTTCCGTTGCTGCCAGCTCCTCGGGAGAAATAAGTTCGTCTATACCCAATTCTGAAAAACGAATGGTTTCACGATCATCTATAAATTCGGTATTGGAAATTCTGGCAATGGTACGCTCACACCCCAATTGCTTGGCAAGCATGCAAAGGGTGAGATTGGTGGTTTCAGAAGCCGTAACCCCGATCATTAGATTGGAATCTTGAACGTTGGCATCCTTGAGTACTGATATAGAAGTGGCATCACCACGTAAAACCCGAATATCCAAATGAGTATCCGCGTATGCGAGACTCTCCTTATTGGTATCGATTAAAGTGATGTCCTGAGATTCGTAAGATAGCAGTTTAGCAAGGTGAAATCCCACCTCACCGGCACCTGCAATAATAATTTTCATCTACTAACAACTTTGTGTGGTCTGCAATTTAATTGGCTAAGCAACAAAAAGTAAGCCTTCTTAGGTCGTCAATTGCGTCGCAAAATTACACATTTAATCCGTAGCCCGTTTTATTTTGATCCTTATTTGATAATTACCTCCATAGTAATTACCAAAATGCTAAACGCGTAGTGCGGGCTATATTGTATCTTTGCCACAAAAATTGCCACATGGCCAATAAGGTGACCCCCTATAAAAATTCCCAAATGGGAAAGAAAGCCCAAGTTACCCAGATGTTCGATACCATTTCTGAGGACTACGATGGGCTCAACCGCGTAATTTCTTTTGGAATTGATATTAAATGGAGAAAAAGAGTGGTTTCCATTGTACAAAAATCTCAACCTGAATCCGTTTTGGATATCGCAACAGGAACTGGGGACCTTGCTATTAATCTAACCCAAACGGGCGCCAAAAATATTATAGGCCTGGACATTTCGCCAGGAATGCTGGAGGTTGGAAAAAAAAAGGTGGCTCAAAAGAAATTGGGGAACACTATTGAAATGGTCGTTGGAGACAGTGAAAACCTACCTTTTGAAAACGAAAGTTTTGATGCGGTCACCGTAGCCTTTGGGGTGCGTAATTTTGAAAACCTTGAAAAAGGACTATCGGAAATCCATAGGGTATTGGTCAAGGGGGGTACATTTGTCGTGTTGGAAACATCCGTACCTACAAAGTTTCCATTTAAACAAGGTTATACATTTTACACCAAATATATTCTACCTGCAATAGGTAAAATCTTTTCCAAGGACCGCTCTGCCTACTCATACCTAAGCGAATCTGCATCCGTTTTTCCCCATGGAGAAGCCTTCAACAATATTTTACGTAAAATCGGGTTTATAGAGGTAGAGAACAAGCCCCAAACACTTGGGGTGGCATCCATATATGTTGCCAAAAAATAAATAAAACAGGCCCTAATAAAGCCTACAGACACCCGCACCCCCTTTCAATAAAAGGATACGGCACAAACGGGATAATTTTTTTTGAATGAAAAGATTTTTTCTGCTTTTGGCAAGTATGCTGTTTCTAGGAGTTACAGTTCATGCTCAATTCAATTCCAACCCAGTCCTAAATCTAGAGAATAAGGATAAAAAGTTTCTTAATTACGGATATTTTCTAGGTTTTAACCGATATGGTTTTAAGTTCGATTATAAAAATGACCGAGGCAACCAAAATACGGAAGTCCTAGTTCTGGAGTCCACAGGGTTTAATGTGGGGCTTATTGGCGAAATGAACCTACACGAGTTTTTAGATATCCGAATGGAACCCGGCCTATATTACAATGCCCGTACAATGGGTTTCCCTGGTTTTCAAGCAACGGAAGAAGGAGAGCGAAATGCCATTAGGGAAGTAAAGTCTACCTATATCAATTTTCCTATACTGGCTAAAATTAGTACCCGAAGATTAGGAAACTGGAAGCCATTTTTAGTTGCGGGACCATCTGCTTCCCTTAATCTGGGAAGTAATGAAGCGAGCCCGGATGACAACAGCAGTGGGACCTTTCGAATGAAAAAATGGACCTACAATTACGAGCTTGGTTTTGGTATTGACTTTTATTTGGAATATTTCAAGTTCACTCCCTCCATTCGTGGGGTTTTTGGACTTACCGATGAATTGGTGCGTGACGTAGATCCTAACAGCCCTTGGACCGGCAATATTGAAAAAATGAGCACCAGAGGTATTTTTGTCAACTTTACGTTTGAATAATAAAAGCTAACCCCTTCTTATTTCACTAAGCAAAATAGCCGTTGCCGTTGCCACATTTAAACTTTCGGTCTGTTGATTTCCAAATTGTGGAATGCTGATTTTTTCATCGACAACCTCTTCAATTTCACTTGATATTCCATTGGCCTCATTGCCCATGACCAATATTCCTTTGGAAGGCAAATTATTTGAATATATGTTGGTACCGTTCATGAAAGCTCCGTAAACAGGAAATTGTGCATCACTCAAAAACTTTTTTAAATCCGTATACCCCACATGAACCCGAGCCAAAGAACCCATGGTTGCCTGTATGGTTTTAGGATTATAACAATCCACCGTCTGTGCAGAACATAGCAGGTTCTTTATCCCAAACCAATCGCATAACCTAATAATGGTCCCTAAATTTCCAGGATCCCGCACATCATCGACCGCAACCATCCAATCATCAAAAACAAAAGGTGCTGCCTTTGGAATTTTAAAGACTCCCAACACTTTGTTTGGGGTGGTCAATGCGCTTATTTTTTTAAGTTCCAACTCCGAAATTATATGAACCACAGATTCTGTGCAATGCACCAAATTCTCTTCCGTGGCATAAACACTATCCACTTCAAAATGGGAATCTAAAATTTCCTGTACCGCCTTTACCCCTTCTACAAAAAAAAGCCCGTACTGGTTACGGTACTTTTTTTGATGTAGACTTTTTATAAGTTTTATTTGACTTTTAACAATCATAAAAAGATGTAATTTTGGTGGCTATGTGTAAATCGTCGCGCTTTAAATATATCGGTGCTAAAATAAGCCTATTATTCCTAGCGGTTGCGATCAATGCATGTAACACTCTAAAACGGGTAGAAGAAGATGAACTGTTACTTAGGGAAAACACCATTTTTGCAGATGGTGAAGAAATTAAGGACGAGGACATCAACAGTCTTATTCTACAAAAACCCAACACTCGAATTTTAGGGTATCCCTTAAGACTCAATCTTTACAATCTTGCAAAAAAAGACCCGGACTCTTCCTATCAAGCCTGGCTACATAAAAAAGAACATAGAGAGGAGCGTTTGGAGAAGCTTCTATCCAAAAAACAGGTAAACCGGCTTGGGGAATCATTTGTAGTGAAGGGACTGAGCGAATGGCTTAAAAAAATTGGGGAATCACCTGTAATTGTCGATACCACAAAGGCCCGTAGAACATTGGAGCGTTTAAGCGCCTATTACGGAAGCAAAGGGTATTTTAATAACAATACCACATACACCATAGATTCACTTGCCAAAAAACAACGTGCAAGCCTGGAATACAAAATTGAGTTGGGCAAACCCTTTTTTATTGATACCGTTAGCCACCAAATCTCCTCTAAGGCTATTGATTCCATTTATCAGGAATACCAAGAACTTTCATTTGTAAAAGCAGGAACTCAATTTGATTTGGCAGAATTTGCTCGGGAACGGGAACGTTTAAGTACCATTTTTAGAAACAATGGGGTCTATAACTTTCAAGAAAGCTCTATTTCCTATGATATTGCGACAGATACTACAAAGGTAGCAGATGACCAACAAATGAATATTGAATTGAATATTGACAACTTTAAAAGAAGGGGTGATTCTACCGTTACCTCTTCAGAATACAAGGTGTACAAATTTGATAAAATCAATATTTATACAGATTACCTTTTTAATGGCGAGGATACTGAGCAACAGTCGATTGAATACGAAGACTATACCATATATTACAAAAACAAACTGAGGTTTAAACCAAAGACGCTTGCCAATGCCGTGTTTTTTAAAAAGGACAGCATTTATAGAGAAATAGATCGGACAAGAACCTATAGACAAATAACCAATCTGGGAGTTTTTAAATATCCAACCATTACTTCCCAGCCTAGTCCAATTGGCGAAACCCTTGACGCCAATATTTATCTGGCTGCGAGACCAAGGTACTCCCTAGGTACCTCTTTTGAGGTAACCCGTTCCAACATTCAGCAAGTAGGCTTGGCACTAAGTCCCTCCCTTCAGGCCCGAAATCTATTTGGAGGTGCAGAAAACCTTAGTCTAGCCGGTAGGGTAAGCATTGGATCATCCAACGATCCCAGTATTATAGACAGCAGGTTTTTCAACATTCAGGAATACGGGGCAGATCTCAATTTGGACATCCCTAGAATCTGGTTTCCCTTATTTAACACAACAAAGCTAATTCCCAGCTATACCCTTCCCAAAACCAGGATATCCTTAGGAACCAGTTTTCAGAAAAATATAGGGTTGGACAAGCAGACCTTTAATACCGTTCTAGGCTACAATTGGGTTCCGTCAGACTTCATAAAACACAATGTAGAACTTCTAAATGTTCAATTTGTACGCAACGTAAATATTGACCGCTTTTTTAATGTTTACCGAAACTCCTATGAACAGCTGGACAACATCGCCAATAATTTTGACAGCTACTTAGACGAAGTCCAGTACCCTGAACTGGAGGAATATTTTGAATTAAACGGAGATTCCAGCAATCCAAGTTTAATTATTCCAGACGGAACTACCGGATTCACCCAAGCCATCTTGAATAGAGATGTTAACGCCACCGATGCCATTTATCAGTCCGTAAGTAGAATTGAGGAAAGAAGACAGCGATTGACCGAAAACAACCTAATTTTTGCCAGCAACTATACCCTTAACCTAAATAACAGGGAAGGCATTACAGATAATAATTTTTACCAGTTTCGTTTTAAATTGGAAAGTGCGGGCAACCTATTGTCCACAATTTCGCAGATTATCCCATTTGAAGAGAATGCCAATGAAGATAGGTTGGTATTTGGGGTTCCTTATAGCCAATATGTAAAAACCGAGTTCGATTATATAAAATATTGGAACGTATCCCGAAATAATGTCATTGCCTTTAGAAGCTTTTTCGGAATTGCGATTCCCTATGGAAATTCTGACAATATTCCTTTTGTACGTAGTTATTTTGCTGGTGGGGCCAATGATATTAGGGCATGGTCTCCCTACTCTTTGGGTCCGGGCCGTACAGATGCCGTAAACGATTTTAACGAGGCCAACTTAAAAATAGGGCTTAATCTTGAATACCGATTTCCTCTCATTGGCAACCTTAAAGGTGCACTCTTTGCAGATGCAGGCAACATCTGGAACGTCTTTGATAACGTGGAAGACCCCGAAGCCACCTTTACCGGAATAAGCTCCTTAGAAGATATCGCCCTGGGTACCGGTTTTGGTTTGCGGTATGATTTCACCTATTTTGTTTTAAGGGCAGATTTGGGTTTTAAGACCTACAACCCTGCAAATGATATTTCGGATAGATGGTTGAATGATTTTAACTTCTCAAATGCCGTACTTCAAATTGGAATTAACTATCCATTCTAACCTAAAAGAAATTCATTATTTATAGCTGGTACAACAAGGTAACTTCTTGTTACATCTGACCATCACAATCTTAAGTGAGCTTGGTCTTTAGAGATAATATTTTATTACTTTTGTTGCATTAAATTTAGAAACCTAGAAAATTATGGCCCACAATATTAAACCCGGAGTTGCCACCGGAGAGGAAGTTCAGGAAATTTTTAATTACGCAAAAGAGAAAGGATTTGCCCTTCCTGCGGTGAATGTAATTGGCTCCAATACCATTAACGGAGTTTTGGAAACCGCAGCAAGTCTTAACGCTCCCGTAATTATTCAATTCTCCAATGGAGGTGCCCAGTTTAATGCTGGTAAAGGTCTTTCCAATGAGGACCAAAAAGCTGCCGTTTTAGGTGCCGTTGCCGGTGCAAAGCATGTACACCAATTGGCTGAAGCCTACGGTGCAACCGTCATCTTGCACACCGATCACTGTGCTAAAAAATTATTGCCGTGGATAGATGGTATGTTGGATGCCAGTGAAAAACATTTTGCAGAAACGGGAAAATCCCTTTTTAGCTCTCATATGATCGATTTATCCGAAGAGCCTATTGAAGAGAACATTGAAATCTGCAAAGGTTATTTGGAGCGCATGGCCAAAATGGACATGACCTTGGAAATAGAACTTGGTATTACCGGAGGTGAAGAAGATGGTGTTGACAATTCTGATGTGGACGACTCTAAATTGTATACCCAGCCCGAAGAAGTTGCGTATGCCTACGAAGAACTTTCTAAAGTAAGCCACCGATTCACAATTGCAGCGGCTTTTGGTAATGTTCACGGGGTTTATAAACCGGGTAATGTTAAATTGACACCAAAAATTCTTAAAAACTCGCAAGAATTCATTTCCGAAAAATACGGCGTTGAGCACAACCATATTGATTTTGTTTTCCATGGTGGTTCCGGTTCAACTGTAGAAGAAATTAGGGAAGGTATAAGCTATGGAGTAATCAAAATGAACATAGATACAGATTTGCAATATGCTTTTCTATCCGGAGTTCGTGATTATGTACAAGGCAAAAAAGACTATTTACAGTCACAAATAGGCAACCCGGACGGTCCGGATGAGCCTAACAAAAAAGTCTACGACCCAAGGGTTTGGTTAAGAGAAGGAGAAAAAGCGTTTACAGAGCGTTTAAAAAAGGCTTTTGAAGACTTGAACAACGTAAACACCCTATAGTAAGAATAATCCGCTAACGATAATATGGAGAATATGACGGCTTGGTTCAGAAGAAAGGAGAAGGGCATTCAAACGGCTACCGAAGAAAAGAAAGACACCCCAAAAGGCCTTTGGTATAAATCGCCTACCGGGAAAATCGTTGAATCTGAGGAGCTGGCCAAAAACTTCTATGTTAGTCCAGAAGATGACTACCATGTTAGAATAGGCAGTAAGGAATATTTTGAAATAATTTTTGATGACAATAAGTTTAAGGAACTAGATACTAAACTTACATCTAAGGACCCCTTAAAGTTTGAAGACACCAAAAAATACGCAGACCGTTTAAAGGACGCCCAAAAGAAAACCAATCTTAAGGATGCCGTTCGTACAGCGGTTGGTAAATCTTTAGGTAAGGATTTGGTGGTTGCCTGTATGGATTTCAGCTTTATTGGAGGATCTATGGGAAGCGTTGTTGGAGAGAAAATTGCACGTGCCATTGACCACTCCATCAAGAAAAAGATTCCTTTTTTAATGATTTCAAAATCTGGGGGCGCCCGTATGATGGAAGCGGCCCTGTCATTGATGCAATTAGCCAAAACATCGGCTAAATTAGCGCAACTGGCAGATGCCAAAATTCCTTATATCTCATTATGTACAGACCCTACAACGGGAGGGACCACTGCATCTTACGCTATGTTAGGAGATATAAATATTTCCGAGCCCGGTGCCTTGATCGGTTTTGCCGGACCAAGGGTAGTCAAAGATCTTACGGGTCAAGATTTGCCAGAAGGATTTCAAACTGCGGAATTTCTGCAAGAACATGGGTTCCTGGATTTTATTTCTCACAGAAGGGACCTTAAGAAAAAAGTGAATCTTTATTTAGATCTTGTACAGAACAATCCTGTAAGAAGTTAACTTTATATTTCGCCTAGGCGGATGAAAAAAACAGCCATCAGGTGATTAAATCCCGCTACTTCAGGCAAGTAGCGGGATTTATCATATATTGCAGTCTGTACCCTTCCCCTTTTATTTAATTTTAATTCTTCCTTAAATGAAAGTGGCCTGTTTATTTACCATCGTTTTCCTGTTCACCCTCTCAGCCTGTAAAAGTGAGAAACAGCCAAAAAAAGAGTTGTCCCAAAAGGCGCCTATTGGATGTAAACCGTTAACAACCGATGCAGATTGGTATAAAACAAATCAGAAAGCTCCTATTATTGATGGGCTCAATGTGCTTCATTTCCCAACAAGTACAAAGGACAGCTTGGCCCAAGTGTATTTTAACCAAGGTTTGGTGTTAGCTTATGGCTTTAACCATGCTGAAGCTGCACGATCCTTCTATTACGCCACCAAGCTAGACCCCCAATTTGCCATGGGCTACTGGGGTTACGCCTATGTTTTAGGCCCTAACTATAATGCCGGTATGGAGGCAGATAACTATTTACGTGCTTTTGATGCTGTAAACCAAGCTAAAAACCTTGCTTCAACCATAACTGAAAAAGAAAGAGGACTTATTAATGCCTTGGCAAAAAGGTATTCAAAAGAACCCCCTGAAGACCGATCAAATCTTGACAGGGCCTATTCGGAAGCTCTGAGGAAACTATTAAAGCAATTTCCAGATGATGCCAATATACAATCACTTTATGCCGAAAGCATCATGGACCAACACCCATGGGATTTATGGGAGAGTAATGGAGACCCCAAGGTTTGGACATCTGAAATTATTTCACATTTGAATAGCGCCCTAAAAATTAACCCCGATCACCCTGGCGCCCACCACTTTTACATTCATGCCGTAGAAGCGTCAAAAAATCCAGAAAAAGCACTGTCCAGTGCACAAGCATTTGATGATGACCTAGTTCCCGGGGCAGGACATTTAGTTCATATGCCCTCACACATTTATATTAGAACCGGAGATTACCACAAAGGCACCCTATCCAATTTAAGAGCGGTAAAAGTAGATAGCTCTTACGTTTCTGCCTGTAATGCCCAAGGGGCCTACCCCTTAGCACTATATCCGCACAACTATCACTTTATGGCCGCAACGGCCACCTTGGAAGGGAATAAAAAAATAGCCTTGAAAGCAGCCAATAAAGTAGCTTCCCAAGCCAATTTGCAATTAATGAAAGAACCCGGTTGGAGCACTATTCAACATTTTTACACCATTCCCTACCACATAAATGTAAAGTTTGCGGAATGGGAGGCAATTTTAAAAATACCCGATTTGGACCCTAGCTTAAAATATCCCGCCGCCATTAGAAATTATGCTCGCGGCATGGCATTCATAGGGCTCCATGACCTTGAGAAAGCCAAATTGGAACTTGACAAATTAAAAAGTTTGGCCATAGACCCAGAACTTAAGGAAGTAACCATTTGGGACATTAATTCCGTGGATGTTTTGGTTCAAATTGCAGAGCGTATTTTAGAGGCTGAAATATGGGCAAAGGAACTTAACTTTGAAAGAAGTATAGAATTACTTTCGGAAGCTGTAGCCCTTGAAGACCAACTCAATTATAATGAACCCCCAGATTGGTTTTTTTCAGTAAGACATCATCTAGGGGCTGTGCAATTAGAAGGAAAGAAATACGAGGATGCCATTGCTACCTACATGGAAGATCTAAAAAAGTTCCCAAAAAATGGGTGGGCACTTCACGGCCTGCAAACGGCCTATAAAGCATTACAGTTTGAGAAAGAAATTCAAGAAACAAACAACCTATTGAAACAAATATGGGCCACCGCGGACATTGAATTATCCTCCTCTAGAATATGGTAACCATTGCCTTCATACTAGGTATTTCAATTAAACTGTATTTTTCATCATGGAATAACTAAATAATAGTATCTTTGCGCCCTGATTGAAAATCAATCGGATACATAATAATCATTAAAAACAATATTGGCATGTATTTAGACAAAGAAAAGAAAGCCGAAATTTTTAAGCAATACGGTGGCAAAGAAGAGAACACAGGTTCTACTGAAGGTCAGATTGCATTGTTCACGTACAGGATCAACCACTTGACCGAGCACTTGAAAAGAAATCAAAAAGACTATAATACAGAGCGTTCCTTGGTTCGTTTGGTAGGTAAAAGAAGAAGTCTTCTAGATTATATGATCAAGAATGATATTGTAAAATATCGTGAACTGATTAAAGAATTAGGTATCAGAAAATAAAGTTATAAAGGGACTGATTTTTTTCAGTCCCTTTTTTATTTACATAAAGACCTCTATCTTAGAGGCAAATTCAAAAAGCTTCACATAGTTTTTCATTGGTCAACACAACACAACAACTCCGGCCTATTAAATTGTCCGGTAAGACCATTGTTTAACAGTTCGCGCAAATGCGAACGTAAATCACATTTATGATTCCAAAAGTATTTAAAGAGGTCATAGACCTTGGTGACGGTAGGGAAATTACTATCGAAACCGGAAAATTAGCAAAGCAGGCGCACGGTTCCGTGGTGGTGAGCTCGGGAAAATGTATGTTATTATGTACCGTAGTTTCCAACTATAAGGCCTCTGATGTAGACTTTCTTCCCCTAACTGTAGATTACAGGGAAAAATTTGCAGCTGCAGGACGTTATCCCGGCGGTTTTTTTAAAAGAGAAGCACGACCAAGTGACGGGGAAGTTCTTACTATGCGACTAGTAGATCGCGTTTTACGCCCATTGTTTCCAAAAGATTATCATTCGGAAACACAGGTGATGATCCAATTAATGTCTCATGACGAAAACGTAATGCCTGATGCCATGGCTGGTTTGGCCGCATCTGCAGCCATTCAACTTTCAGATTTCCCGTTTGAATGCCCAATTTCGGAAGTGCGAGTGGGTAGAATCAATGGAGAATTGATCATTAACCCTACCTTTAAGCAATTAGAGGAATCCGACATTGATATGGTTATTGGTGCTTCTGCCGATTCTGTTATGATGGTTGAGGGTGAGATGAAAGAGATTTCCGAAGAGGAAATGACGGAAGCCATCAAATTTGCTCATGAAGCCATTAAGGTACAATGTGAGGCACAAGTAAAATTAGCCGAAGCTTTTGGTAAAAAGGAAGTTAGGGAGTACGAGCCAGAAAGAGAAGATGCAGAGCTCGAGAAAAAGGTACACGGTCTAACCTATGACAAAGTGTATGACATTGCAAAGGCAGGCTCGGCCAAACATGAAAGAAGTGCGGCTTTTGAAGCTATTAAAGAAGAAGTTATTGCTTCTTTCTCAGAAGAAGAACAAGAGGAATATAATGGTTTGATCAGCAAGTATTTTTACAAAGCTGAAAAAGCTGCTGTTAGAGATCTAACGTTAAACGAAGGTTTACGTTTAGATGGGCGTAAGACAGATGAAATTCGTCCAATCTGGTGTGAGGTCGATTATCTTCCTTCTACCCACGGTTCTGCCATCTTTACAAGAGGAGAAACACAGGCTTTGGCAACGGTAACTTTAGGAACTTCTAGAGATGCCAACCAGATAGACATGCCTTCTTATGAAGGAGAAGAGCGTTTTTACCTTCATTATAATTTCCCTCCTTTCTCAACAGGAGAAGCTAGACCTATTAGAGGTACCTCTAGAAGGGAAGTTGGTCACGGAAACCTGGCGCAAAGAGCTTTGAAAGGAATGGTTCCTGAAGATTGCCCATACACTGTAAGAGTTGTTTCGGAAATATTGGAATCCAATGGTTCCTCTTCCATGGCAACCGTTTGTTCAGGTACTATGGCCATGATGGATGCAGGTGTTCAATTGAAGAAACCTGTTTCAGGAATCGCCATGGGATTGATCACCGATACTGATAGCGGTAAATACGCTGTACTGTCTGATATTTTGGGTGATGAAGACCACTTAGGCGATATGGATTTTAAAGTAACCGGTACAGCAGACGGTATTACCGCTTGCCAAATGGATATTAAGGTTAAGGGTCTTTCTTATGAGATTTTGGTCAATGCCCTTAATCAAGCAAGGGACGGTAGGCTACATATCTTGGAGAAATTGACTGACACTATTGCTACTCCTAACGGGGATGTGAAACCACACGCTCCTAAAATGGTTACCAGAATCATACCTAATGAATTTATTGGAGCATTGATCGGACCAGGCGGTAAAGTAATTCAAGAACTTCAAAAAGAGACGGATACTACCATTGTTATCAATGAAGATCCTGTTACCGAAGAAGGAATCGTTGAGATTCTTGGTACCAATCAAGATGGTATAGACGCAGTGTTGAGGAAAATTGATTCTTTGATGTTCTCCCCTGAAGAAGGAAGCGTTTATGAGGTTAAAGTAATCAAAATGCTAGATTTTGGTGCCGTGGTAGAATACCAGGAAGCGCCCGGAAACGAGGTATTACTACACGTTTCAGAATTGGCTTGGGAACGCACTGAAAATGTGAGCGATGTAGTAAACATGGGAGATGTCTTTGATGTTAAGTACATGGGTATAGATTCGCGTACAAAGAAGGACAAGGTTTCAAGAAAAATCCTTCTTCCAAAACCCGAAGGTTATAAGGAAAGACCTCCACGTAGTAACAACGACCGTAATCGCGGTAGGGACAACAATCGTGGCAGGGACAACAATCGCGGTAGAGATAACAGGGACCGAAAGCCTAGAAGGGACTAAATCTCTGTATTTTAAATATTTAAAAGCCTCGAAATTTTCCTTTCGAGGCTTTTTTATGCCATTTAGCTAAAATTTTAAGTTTTTTTTACCCTCATGTAACATTTCTATGTTTTTTACGTATAAGTATATGCAACTATGCATAACGCACGTAACAGAAAGGAAATTTTAGATGAGACAGCTTAAGATTACAAAACAGGTAACCAACCGTGAAACGGCGTCTTTGGACAAGTACTTGCAAGAAATTGGCAAGGTAGATTTGATTACTGCAGATGAAGAGGTAGAATTGGCACAACGAATCAAGGCAGGCGACCAGATCGCTCTTGAAAAACTTACAAAAGCCAACCTTAGATTCGTAGTATCCGTTGCCAAGCAGTACCAAAACCAAGGATTGACCCTACCTGATTTGATCAATGAAGGTAACTTAGGTCTTATTAAAGCAGCTCAAAGATTTGATGAAACCAGAGGTTTTAAATTCATTTCTTATGCTGTATGGTGGATTAGACAATCTATTTTACAAGCTTTGGCAGAGCAGTCAAGAATTGTTCGTTTGCCACTGAACAAGATTGGTTCCATCAACAAAATCAACAAGACATTTGCATTTTTGGAGCAAGCTCACGAACGAGTTCCATCTGCAGAGGAGATTGCAAAGGAATTGGACATGACCGTGGAGGATGTAAAACAATCCTTAAAAAACTCAGGTCGACACGTTTCTATGGATGCCCCATTAATTGACGGTGAGGATTCCAATCTTTATGACGTACTTAGAAGTGGTGAATCTCCAAATCCCGATAAGGAACTTCTACACGAATCTTTAAGAACGGAAATCGAAAGGGCCTTGGAAACTTTGACCCCTAGGGAAGCAGATGTTATCCGTCTTTATTTTGGATTGGCAGGACAACATTCCATGACTTTAGAGGAAATTGGAGAAACTTTTGACCTTACCAGAGAAAGAGTTCGCCAAATCAAGGAAAAAGCGATTAGAAGATTGAAGCATACTTCTAGAAGTAAAATACTTAAAACCTATTTAGGTTAAAAAATTCACGTTTTGAATTACACGTTAAATTATCCTTAAATTGGAAATTTGGCATATTAGTTGTAATTTTGATAGTAACAACAGTTTATCATGACTGTTCGTTTTTTGATTGATGAATAAACTCCGGCTGATTACCGGAGTTTTTTCATTTTATGCCATTATTCAAGTATGTCAAAAAACTTTACAGTTTCATGCTTTACATCTAAGTTAAATACCCACTATCACCATGAAAAAAGATGTTCAACCAAATAATCCATTACATGGTGTAAAATTGGCAGAAATTCTAGAGTATCTTACCCAGAAATACACATGGGAAGAATTGGCTTCGCTAATTAACATTAACAGCTTTAAAAATAATCCTTCTATAAAATCCTCCCTTAAATTCCTACGAAAAACTCCCTGGGCACGTGAAAAAGTGGAGCGATTGTACCTAACATCAATAAAAAAGGAAAAGAATTAAATTACCAACAAAGGTTGTTTCCCTACCGAATTTGAGTTTTCTACCCTTATTTATATACTGATTTGATTAAATCAAGGAAATTTAGCTTTTCAAAATAATATTAAAAAGAGCTATTTGGAATATCGGCACTGTAACAAATCAAATCCCTCTAATATTTACCCACCATCTCTATAAAAGAGTCTACGCCTCCTGCTTCCTAAAAAAGTAAGAATTTAACCTTTTGGAAGACTAGAATTGTTACAATTTTGATTTCCAATGATCATATAAAACTAAACAAGGAAACAGAGAACTCAACAAATACCATTTCCTTATTTTTGCAAAAGAATAGAAGCAGTACGCAATGAATAAATCTAAAATAGCCCCTTCCCTACTCGCAGCGGATTTTGGCAATTTGCAGCGAGACGTAGAAATGGTGAACCAAAGCGAAGCAGATTGGCACCATATAGATGTTATGGACGGTATTTTCGTACCTAACATTTCATACGGAATGCCTGTAATAAAAGCCATTGCCAAACATGCCACTAAACCTTTGGATGTTCATTTAATGATTGTAGATCCGGACAGGTACATACAAACATTTGCAGATTTAGGCGCTACTTACCTCACCGTACATTATGAAGCATGTACGCACTTGCATAGGACTGTTCAAGCCATAAAAGATGCGGGAATGAAGGCTGGTGTGGCCTTAAATCCACATACCAATGTAAACCTGCTTAAAAATATTATCAAAGATTTGGATTTGGTGCTTATCATGAGCGTAAATCCAGGTTTTGGTGGTCAGAGTTTTATAGAGAACAGTTATGAAAAAATAACGGACGCCAAGGAACTTATTAAAATGAACGATTCCAAGGCTGTGGTAGAGGTAGATGGTGGTGTTACGGCCAAAAACGCCAAGGCTCTTATTAAGGCGGGTGCCGATGTTCTGGTGGCCGGTAGTTTCATCTTTAAG
The DNA here is from genome assembly GCF_014349235.1 of Cytophaga sp. FL35. Lineage (GTDB taxonomy): Bacteria > Bacteroidota > Bacteroidia > Flavobacteriales > Flavobacteriaceae > Euzebyella. The sequence continues at coordinate 46,107 of NZ_JACSOH010000021.1, forward strand.
AGCGATGAGCCGAAAAAAACTATTAAGGACCTAAAAGCAGCAACAGATAAATGGAGCATTTTCGAATTGTAATTATTGGCGGAGGCCCTATAGGTATTGCATGTGGATTGGAAGCTCAAAAAAAAGGGTTGAGTTATGTAATCCTCGAAAAAGGCCCCATAGTCAACTCCCTTTTCAATTACCCTATAAACATGCAGTTTTTCTCTTCATCGGAAAAATTGGAGATTGACAACATTCCTTTTATTAGCAAGGAAGCCAAGCCTAAGCGGAACGAAGCCTTGGAATATTACAGGAGAATTGTCACCTCCAATAACCTCAACATTCGGCTATTTGAAAGAGTAACTCATGTTGAAAAACAAAACGAACAATTTTCCATTACCACTAACAAAAAAAACTACACGGCAGACAAGGTAATTATAGCCACAGGCTTCTATGATATTCCAAATACCATAGATGTTCCCGGGGAAAACTTACCAAAAGTTTCCCACTACTATAACGACCCTCATTTCTATGCAAGTCAGAAATTAGCAGTCATTGGAGCAAGTAATTCCGCTATTGATGCCGCATTGGAATGCTACCGAAAAGGATCGGAAGTTTCTCTTATCATCAGAGGTCCGGAAGTGGGTCAACGCGTAAAGTATTGGGTTAGGCCAGATATAATCAATCGCATAGAAGAAGGTAGTATTAAAGCTTATTATGATACCACAGTAAAAGAAATAAGAGACCACTCCTTGGTCTTGAACACCCCGGAGGGCGAAAAAGAAATAGAAAATGATTTTGTGCTGGCTTTGACGGGGTACAAACCTAACTTTAAATTTTTGGAGGCCGTGGGAATCGAACTCACGAACGATGAAAAGAAACTACCAAAATACAATCCGGATACCATGGAGACCAATATTGGAGGTCTTTATCTAGCTGGAGTAATTTGTGGGGGCATGGAAACCCATAAATGGTTTATTGAAAACTCAAGGGTGCATGCCCAAATGATTGTATCATCTATACTCAAGGATGAGGTTATTAGCAATCAATAATTTGCCCCCCTGTTTTCAGGGATAAACAAAAGGCTGAATCACGTGTATTTCTAGGCGCTTCAAATTTTCACATTTGTAGTGAACATAAAGCCTATAGAAATGAAATACATATACCCCAAGTTGTTAGCCGTTTGCCTTGTTGTAGCTATTTATTGTAACAATCGTTCTGTAAAAAATTACCAAACCACAAGTGATGGCCATGGTTATCATCTCATAGTAAAAAGAGGCGCTTTCCACAAAGACAGGTTTGACCTATATAAGAACAAAATAAGGTATACCCCAGATACTTCTGAACGGAAAGCGGATGCCAAATACAATCACTATACAGAAACCTATTTAGACTCATTACCAACCATAGGGTTCTTTAAAAAATTGGAAGCAGAAGGATTCTGGGAATTAGATGACCATTATCCTACCGGAACTTCCTGCCCTAGCCAAATGATCGTCACATTAAAACACGACAAAAAATCAAAAACCGTAATTTGCGGTGATTTTTTAAATGACTGTCCCGATTTGATTAAATATATTGACAAAAAAGTGGTTGAAATGGAAGGTCATGACTTACATCGAATTTATACACCAGGTTAACATACATCGAATAGATGTTCATGAACTGATTACTTATCAAAATCAACATATTGAACAAAGGCACATTAAAAATCTTACTTATATTCTCCCTTACCATAGTTTTGGGAAAGGGAGTATTCGCGCAAAATCAAAGTGGGGATCAACAAATACGCTTTTCCACGGTACCCAATGAGCGTGACACTTCTTTGAACCGCTATTACCAGACCCTAAAAGGCTCGGAATATGGCCCCAATAGATTTTTGGCTATTATGAAGTTGGCCGGGTATCATATAGATAAGGCCAACTCAGACAGTATTATTCAATATGGGAACAAGTATCTCAGAGAGGTACGCCATTGGAACGCAGACAGCCTAGCCAAGTCAAGACATTTTTCAAAAGCCTACTACATTTTAGGTATTGGAAGTAGATTTAACGGTTTATTGGACAATGCCACTAAATGGCATATTCAAGGAATTAAGGAAGCCGAAAGCTCTGTACAAAAAGAGTTTCTATTGAGAAACAAAATAGGTTTGGCCCACACCTATAACCTTAAACAAGAACCACAAAAGGCTATAGAAATTCTGGAATCCATTGCTGATGATTTAGTTGGTGAGTTTCAAATCCTACTACCAAAAGCGATCACTTTTTTAGGAGATGCCTATTATATACAGAAAAAGTATACTAGAGCACAGGAAATATACAAAACCGGGCTTCAGAGGGCACACGAACAAGAGGATGCTAGACAAGCGCTAGCCCTGGAACTTAAGTTAGGTTCCTTAGCGGAATTGGATAAGCAATATGATAAAGCTTTTGAGCTTTATAACACCGCGCGCGAAAAGGGCATGCAAGAAGGGTTTCTCAATATCTATTTTGAAGGAACCATACGCATGGGAGAACTATTCTATCGCGAAAAGAACTTTGACGCCGCTAATGCGGCACTTTCGGTCGCCTATTTTAATGCTATTGAAAGAGACAATCTTCATTACCAAAGAGAAATTTTAGACATACAGAGAAGGGTTTTCAATGCCAAGGAGGATTATAGCAATGCCTATGCAGTAATGACGCAAATGGCAGGTATTAACCAACAGATTGCCCATAGACAACAGCAAAAGGTGATTAAAGAACTGGAAATACAATATGAAACCTTAGAAAAGGATAAGGAGATCAGTGAGTTGGAAGAAAACCAGATTTTAAAGGAGGCGGAACTCAAAGCCCAACGAACTATTAAAAATGCCATTCTTATAGGATTTCTTGTGGTACTCATACCCGTACTGGGATTACTATACGTTTACTATCAAAAGATACAAGCACAAACAGAACTTGCAAAAAAGAAAGAGGAAGTCAATATTCAAAAATTACAGGCCTTAAAGAAAGATCAGGAACTGGACCTCATAAAGGCATCCATTGAAGCCCAAGACGAAGAACGAAAGCGAATAGCACAAGAATTACACGATAGTATTGGAGGTAATCTTGCGGGAATAAAACTTCAAATTTCCGGAACAGAAAACAATACACACAATTGGAATATTATCAAGCAGCAATTAGATGAAACTTATCAGTTGGTGAGAAATATTTCCCACACTTTGATTCCCAAAAAATTCAAGGAAAAACCATTTACAGAACTCATCTCGGATTATATCAATACCATATCCATCAACGGTAATTTAAAAGTGAGTTTTCATAAATATCCAAAGGAAGAAATCAACGCGTTAAAAGATGCACTACACCTGCAACTTTATAAAATAATTCAAGAATTGATGACCAATACCCTTAAACATGCACAGGCAGACCAAGTATCCATCAATCTAACCTTGACTGAAAATGAATTGTCGCTCTTATTTGAAGATAATGGAATTGGGTTTGATGCCAAAAACACAACAAATGGTATCGGTCTTGAAAATGTAAAAAGTCGTGTAGAAGAGTTAAACGGCTCACTTCAAATAGATTCTAGTATCAACAGGGGCACCGTGACCGTGATAAATATTCCTACTACATGAAAGTTATAGCGCTTCTCTTGATGCTAGTAATACAGGGTTCTGGATACCACCTTTCCGATTTCCTGAGAATGAAGTACACAAAGATATTCTTACTTTTTTTGGTCATTGCCGGTTACATTTGGGTAATTCCTTTATGTTTATCCAGAAAGTGCTGCAATGGATTGCGGTCTAACAACGCTGGGTATACACTTATTTTTCATCTTCACGGGGGTTCCTTTAGCCCTAATCCTACATATCATCCATTATTTAAAACTAAAAAATTATCCCTAAATGAGTTTTAACATTATTATTGCCGATGACCACCAAATGTTTATTGACGGTCTCTTGAGTATCTTACACGAGGACAATGAACTGAATGTGACCACCACATTTAAAAACGGAGCACAAGTATTGAAATTTTTGGAAATCAATGGGCCCCAACAAATTCATTTATTGATTACGGACTTAACAATGCCAGAGGTAGATGGTATAAAACTGAACAGTATTGTCAAAGATAAATACCCCACATTAAAAACTTTGGTGGTAAGCATGCATATTGATGGCGGTATGATAGACCAACTAATCAAAAATAATGTGGACGGATATGTTCCTAAAAATGCGGAGAAGGATGAGCTACTACAAGCCATCCGTACAATTTTAAAAGGGGGTACATACTTCTCTTCAGAAATTAAAAAGGCCTATACGGATGCGATGTTTGAAAATAGAAAGCATGAGGAGGTTCACCTTACCGATAGGGAAAAAGAAGTGTTGAAGCTTATTGCGGAAGAATACACCACTCAAGAAATAGCAGATTCCCTGTTCCTTAGCAAACACACGATTGAGAGCTACAGGAAAAATCTAATCGCTAAATTACAAGTAAAAAACCTTGCAGGTCTTACAAAACACGCCATTAAAATGGGCCTGTTGAAAGGGTAACAAAAAAGGCCAAATGCCATGGATCAAGTCACAAAACCAATAGCGCATTTGGCCAACCAACAAACTATTTTCTGTTAAAATCTTCTTCGCTGCCCTGAGTATTGCATGGCCTCCCCTTTTCCAAAGCCGTAGCTAAATCCTAATGCTATGAACCTTCCTCGAAGTCTTCTATTAAAGACTTCATTGGTTATTTGATCATTATTTGTTTGGGTCAAAAGACTTTCATCTATTCTAGAAGCGAATAAATCCCTAACACTTAAGTTTAGCACCGCCTTACCCTTCATTATGTTCTTACGTACTCCCATATCCATGAAAAGAATATCCGCCACTTTACTTTGAACAGTTCTATAACTAGATTGGTAATTTCCGGTCATCTCTAAATCAAAATCAGCCGGTAGCTTTACTTTCGTCATTAGCTTGGAAGTCCATTGGTCTCCAGAAAAGTCAAATTCTTGCTCATTAAAAACCCCATCCCTACTAAAGGAGCTGTAATTAAAATCCCCATTAAGGGTCAACCAATTTAAAGGACTATACTTAGCATTGAACTCTATACCCGTGGAATTATTGGTTCCTATATTTTCAGGTCTAACGGTGGTTACGTTATCTTCAAAGGTTGATACCCTTTCTATCACGTCACTGGTGTAACGGTGGTATACCCCAAAGTTTAAGGAAGCTTTCCCCAAAATGTATATACTGGTAATTTCATAGGAATCTGTAAACTCTGGTTGTAGGTCAGGATTCCCCTGTCTTATAAAAAAGTTGTTCCTGGGATTAAAGAAAGGGTTCAAATCCCACATTCTTGGCCTATAGATCCTTTTGGAATAGCCTGCCTGTAGTGAAATTTTATTACTGAACTTATAGGAAGTATGTGCACTAGGAAAGAGATTAAAAAAATCTTGGTCATTTGCTTGCCCTGTGGTAGCCAAAAAGGTACTCAAATCTGTATGCTCAAGTCGGAGACCGCCCTTCACTCCCCATTTTTCACCCTCGTAGGAGCCTGTACTATATACTCCCAAAACATTTTGTTGGTAGTCAAAAATATTAGTTAGATCAGGGTCATTTACATAAGCTCCATTTACCAAATTATTAAGCTCATAGTCATTACTCACATCGTTCAATACATATTGCGCCCCCGTTTCAATGGTAATCTCATCAGTTAAGGGATTGGTATAATCCAACTTAAACGTAAAGACAGATTCCTTAAAATCAGTTCTGGTCTGCTGATTTAAATCCCTATTTTCTCCTGAAACGGTGGCATTGCTAAATTCTGAAGATTGATCTTTTCCAAAAAAGTTACCTAAACCACTAAATAGAAGAGTATGTTCATCATTTTCCTCATCAAAATTTTTCTTATACTGAAGCTCATATTGAAATTTTGGGTTTCTGGCATCGGTTACTTCCGTACGTTCCCACTGCGAAACCAATGAATTAGCAGCATCAAATTCAGCAAAATTGGTGGTGGAAGGCTGGTCCTCCATTTCAAGGGCAAAATTTCCCGATAGGGTCAGCACGTTCATATCGTTGATATGATAATCTGTTCCCAATACCAAATTATAGTAGTTTTCATTTCTATATTCATCGCCTATACTAGTAATGGTAGTATTATCTATTAAGTTTAGATTTCTGTTTTCCACCTCGGTAGGTATATCCCGTACCCCCACTCCGATCTGACTGAAAAGATTGAATTTTTCTGTTCTTCTGTTGAGACTTACTCCAACGCTATGACCAGCAGGCGTACCTGTGTTTACAGAGATGGAACCATTGAGTCCTTTGCGTTCCTCTTTCTTTAATACAATATTGATGATTCCAGAAGTACCCTCTGCCTCATATTTAGCAGAAGGATTGGTAATAACTTCCACTCGCTCTATCATATCTGCGGTAATAGTTCCCAAGGCATTGCCTTCTTCACTTGCTATAATCGACGGCTTACCGTTGATGAGCATTTGCACCCCTTGACTACCTCTTAGGCTAACCTGACCTTCAATATTCACGTTTACGGAAGGCACATTGTTAAGCACTTCCAACGCGCTTGCACCCGTACTGCTCAGGTCTTTACCAACATTGAACACACGTTTGTCCAACTTAAATTCTGTTCTGCTTATTTCTCCCTCAACAACCACCTCCTGTAGCTGCTCAGCATCCTCTGCCAAGAAGATCTCTCCCAAATCCATTACGGTAGTTCGGGTGGCCGGTTGTCCAAAGGTTTTTGATTGAAATCCTAAAAAACCTATCTCAACATAAAAATTATCGGCTGTAGTTTCAATGTTAAAGGCTCCATCATCTCCTGTTGTACCTCCGGTGATAGGTTGTTTAGTTTCACTATCTGCCACCATAACGGTAGCAAAGGCAATTGGAATACCACTACCCTGTTCTATGACTTTTCCTTTAATGGTGATAGGAGGTGCTTCTTGAGATCTGATGGTAGGACTTACAAGAAGTAACAGGGCCGCCAACAGTGGGAGGTAAAATTTATTTTCTGGTATCATTGTAATTTTCTTGTTGATTTGAATAGGTCAAATATGCAATGGATTATAGGATGTTGAAATTCAAATCCGTAAACGACCAAACTAAACCAGTAAACGACAAATGTTAGGCTTGGAGCCAGCTATGCGTCGTTAAGGGTAAGAAACTTGTTGTTTAGGATATTGCATTTGAAGTACTTGGTGCAAATTTTTAGTTTTATAAGATGAATACATCTTTCATTACAAGAGGAGAGCTTTTATTTCAAGCCATTCTTCATATTATTGTTTTCCTTTTTTATTCTTTTGACAGGAACAATCCGGGCATTTCCTATGACCATTTCCTGTTTTTTGCTATCTATACCGTTGCTTCTGTTATTATCACCTACTACCTAATGCCCAAATATCTCTATAAAAAGAAATATGGGACATTTACAGGTTTGGCCGTATGTGTTTTTTTTACCGTTATAATGATTGAAGAACTTCTTGAAACGGTACTTTTTCCCGGTACGATAAGAGCAAGTATTGTCCCCGGTATTTACTACGCGTTTTTTGATATTCTACCGGTCTTGGCCATCTTAGCCGGATTTAAATTTGCCTGGGATGCCATTGGTAGCCAACAGGAAGTAGAAAAGCTTAGAAACTATGTACAGGAAAGCGAGCTGCAGTTTTTAAAGTCACAAATAAATCCACACTTTCTTTTCAACAACCTGAACAATCTCTATTCCTACGCTTTGGAAGGATCTTCCAAAACCCCTGAAATTATCCTTGAAATGAGCGGTGTTCTTAGGTATATGCTTTATGAGTGTAAAGAAAAACTTGTACCCCTACAAAAAGAAATAGAACAACTTAGTAACTTTATAAAGCTATATAAATTACAGATTGAAGAAAGGGGAAAGGTAAACTTTACGGAAGGCACCATGGACTCCGGATTTAAAATTGCGCCTCTTATTCTGGTAGTTTTCATTGAAAACGCATTTAAGCATAGTCAATCTGGACAGTCTAAAGATATTGAGATAGATATTGAGGTGAGCATGGAAGACAACCATTTGACGTTTATTTGTAAAAATAATTTTGAACAGGTTACCAGTATGGACACCGTGGCGAAAGGAATCGGGTTAAAAAATGTTAGAAAAAGATTGGAACTGTTATACCCAGATAGACATAAGCTTGAAATTAAGGAAACTCACAACCAATTCGCAGTATTCCTTACCATGCAGTTGGAAAAAATGTAATCCCTATGCGATGTATCATCATTGAAGATCAACCGCCTGCTCAACGTATCTTAAAAAAATACATTGATGATATGGGCGCATTGGAACTAAGAGGTGTTTTTTCCGATGCCATACAAGCCATGGAGTTTATAGGAAAAGAACCTATAGACCTGATGTTTTTGGACATTCATCTTCCTAAAATTTCCGGAATTGATTTTTTAAAAAGTATGCAAAATCCTCCAAAGGTAATTCTTACCACAGCTTTTCCGGATTACGCTTTAGAGAGTTATGAGTTTAACGTGGTAGATTATTTATTGAAACCTTTTTCTTTTCAACGTTTTGTTAAAGCAGTATCCAAGGTAAGCCTCAAAACAATTACACCCCAAGGGGATACGGTAGCTGTTTCTACCAAAGAGCACCCCAAGGAAATCTATATCAAGTCCGGATATGAACATATAAAAGTTGTCATTGCCGATATCATTCATATTGAATCCGATGCCGATTATACCGAAATCATCATCGAACATAAAAAGCACCTTTCCAGTGAATCATTAAAATTCTGGGAAGATACCCTTCCGTCAGATCAATTCTTTCGCATACACCGATCCCATATTATCAACACGGAAAAGATTGAAAAACTTGTAGGCAATCAAGTCTACTTACTCAATGGGAGTATTCTCCCAATTGGCAGGGCCTATAAGGATGAATTTGTAAAACGAATTTTAAACTAAAAAGAGCACCCTATGAAACCGTTAAAAAAAGAACAGATCCAACAAGAGGTTTTTGATCTCTATGATGACTACGCCCATAACAAACTGCAAAGACGGGAATTTTTAGAAAAACTATCGCTCTATGCCGTAGGAGGCATTACCGTTGCCTCCTTGATGAGTTTCTTAATGCCCAATTATAAGGATACCCTTCTTGTTCCTAAAAACGACCCCCAACTTGACTCCAAGACTATTAGCTATAATTCTCCTAACGGAGGAGGCAAAATTAAGGGCTTGCTTTCCAAACCAAAAGAATTTGAGGGTAAGCTGGGTGGTATTGTCGTAGTACACGAAAACAGGGGACTTAATCCGTATATTGAAGATACTGCCAGGAGAGCCGCTTTATCAGGTTTTATCACATTGGCACCGGACGCCTTGAGTCCCCTGGGAGGATATCCAGGAAACGATGATGAAGGTAGGGAAATGCAACGTAAAAGAAATCGCAATGAAATGTTGGAAGATTTTATTGCCGCTTATAATTATTTAAAGAACCACAAGGATTGTTCTGGTAATATTGGTGTCGTAGGTTTTTGTTTTGGTGGGTGGATATCAAATATGATGGCGGTAAAAGTAAAGGATTTGGCTGCGGCAGTTCCCTTCTATGGCGGTCAACCTACCGAGGAAATTGAAAACATCAATGCTCCTCTAATGCTTCAATTTGCCGGTTTGGATGAAAGGGTAAATGCCGGCTGGCCCGCTTATGAAAAAGCGTTAAAAGAGCATAATAAGGAGTATGTAGCATACACCTACCCAGATGTGAACCACGGTTTTCACAATACATCTACCCCAAGATATGATAAAGAAGCGGCAGAATTAGCCTGGGAACGGACCATTGATTTCTTTAAAAAACACCTGCAATAGGTGACATCCACCAATGAAGTAACTAAACAGCAGTATAAAGAGCGAAACGAAAATGAATAGACTCATCAAGGTCTCTTTAATTCTATGGTGCATACAGTCAAGCAATACTTTGCTAGGCTACCAGCCACCTGAGAACCTGGAAACTACCTTTGATGTGATTATTGATACCGACTTAGGAGGAGACCCGGATGATATACAATCATTGTTCAGGGCCGTACACTATAGTGACATTCTAAAGATAAAGGGGATTATTTCTACCCCTAACAGTGATAAAAACCACCATCCTTGGGATACCATACCTAACGTAAAACTCATTAAGAATTGGGTTAAACGTATTGATGTGGATCACTTAAGAAGGAAAGGATACACTCACCTCATGACCGAAGAGGAACTATTACTTTCAGTAAAGGAAGGTTCCCAATCAAAAGGCGCACCTTCAACTTTGCGTTCATCTGAAGGCTCTAATTGGATTATAGCAACAGCCCGTAATTATACCAGAGACCAACCATTGTGGATTTTGGTTTGGGGTAGTATGACCACCACAGCCCAAGCTCTTCATGACGCCCCAGACATTGCAGATAAAATAAGAATATACTATATAGGCTCCACCAATACCCTACATGATACCGAAAGCAGGAATTTCGTATTTAATTTTATGGAAAAGGAATTTCCGAATTTATGGTGGATAGAAAATGGAGTATTGCCCAAAGGTAGTCATGAAACTTTTAGGGGAGTTTACCATTTGGGAAAACAAGAGGGAGAATGGGCCTATACTTCATTCATCAATTCCAATATTAGAAATCATCGTTCTGATCATGCCGGAATGTTCAAAGAAAAAAATGGAGATATATTTCCTACGGCAAATTACCCTAAGAACAGCTTAAAAGAAGGGGATAGCCCTTCCCTACTCTATTTGATTTCTCCTGTCTTAGGAAATGTAGGTCAGGTGAACGACCCCACCCAAGAAAGTTGGGGAGGGCAGTTCAGGCATTTTAATGCTCGGAAATTCCCTAATTATTATGTGGATTTAGACCTATCACCAGAAGAATGCCAAATGACCATTGCACAATGGCGATATGATTTTTTAAACGACTGGAAGCTTAGATGGGACCGATATTCGGAATGACTGAAATATGGAGATTGTATTGACTTCCATATTCTGAAAGATTTTAAATCCTCCACACCATTCTCATTAACCTCTTTCTCCTAAAAACCCTTTCTTTAAAAAGAAACCAACATGGTGGAGGATTGGCTCGCTTGCGCCCGCCCTTCCTCTCAAAGCTCCGCTTTGAAAATAATTCAAACAAAAAAACGCTCAAGCAAGCTTGGCGTTTTTTCTTTACGAATTATTTATTCGTGACCCAGGGAGGATTCGAACCCCCAACCCTCAGAGCCGAAATCTGATATTCTATCCAGTTGAACTACTGGGCCGTAATTTTTATGCTAATTTTTGCTTCACTATGGCAGATATGGTCTTACCATCAGCTTGCCCTGCCAATTCCTTGGAGACAATACCCATGACCTTTCCCATATCCTTCATACCTTCCGCACCAATGGAATCTATGGTTTGAACTACTACTTTTTCTATTTCCTCCTCGGTCAATTGTTCCGGTAAAAATTGCTCAATTACCGCAACTTGAGCCAATTCAGGTTCTGCCAAATCATCCCTTCCCTGTTCCTTAAAAATAGCGGCGCTATCTTTTCGTTGCTTTACTAATTTTTGAACTAGCTGTATCTCTTCCTCTTCTGTCATATCAGTCCCTGAACCACTGGTCTGGGCCAAGAGCAAAGCCGACTTTATGGCACGCAACGATTCCAAAGCAACGGAATCCTTGGATTTCATAGCTACTTTCATTTGCTCCATTACTTTTTGCTGTAAGCTCATCTCTTTTATTTTTAAGGACTGCGAAGATAAAAAATAAACCCGAAAAATTTAGGATTTTTTCGGGTTTAGGATTGAGTTAGCACAGTAAGTTCAAGGCCATTCTTAGACCGTGTTCTTAATCTACATTGTCGTGTAAAAATGAATTGTTGGAACGCAATTGAATTTCATCATTACTATCAGATCCCAAAGTAGTTCGGGAAACCCTACCCTCATTGTTCCTAGAATCACTTAGGTCAATTCCCTGCCTTTTATAAGCAGGTTGCTTCTCTATTTCATCTATACTACTTACACTGTTCTGAAACTTATAATTAAAATCCTTAAGCTTTCTTCTTCTCTCATCTGCCCTCTCCTTAAGTAATTCCTCGATAGGGCTGTTCATTGGATCCACTTCGGTTTCTTGTACACGTTGGGGAGCACCACCTTGAGAAACGGGCTTCACGGCCTTTTTCTCTATCATCAATTCCTCCTCTACCACTTCTGGTTCCGGAGATGGTTTGGCATTGTTCAACCTATTTTCCAATTCCATATAATCCCCAAGACTGTGACGCGTTTCACCCTTGCTGTTAAATTTAGCTGTAGGAACAACTTCCTTAGGGTTTCTTACTTCTATGTTCCTAATATCGTCATCAAGATTAAAAGTGATCACGTTTTCCTTGCTCTCTTCCTCTTCTTGAACACTATTGGGAAGCGGCATATCAAAACTCATGGTAATCTGCTCCTCTTTTAATCGGTCAAACTCCACAGTAATAGGGTCAATAACCTCAATATCGTGTAAGGACGTTTTTGATTCTATGATGACAAAATCATCATCCAAAACCTCTGGTTTCTTCTCCACCTTTTCAACAACCTCTTCATAGAAAACATTGAAATTTTTGATGTAATTGGTAGTTTTTACCAAATCCATACCCAACTCCACTTCTTCCTCCTCTTCGATCAAGGTGTGCTTAATAACAGGCTCACGTACCTCTTCCTCCTCTACTAAATGGTGAACGATATTTCTATTATTGCTTAAATCTTGTTGCGCTTTTTGCTCGTCTTCAAGCGTATGGATGATTTTTTTGCTTTCGGTATTTACGATATCATCTTGCTGATCTACATTGAACCCTGTAGCAATTACGGTAACGGCTATTGCTTCTCCCAAATCTTGGTCTTCACCAACACCCATAATAATGTTGGCTCCGTGTCCGGCCTCTGTTTGAATATGATCGTTGATTTCTCCAATCTCATCTATGGTAATCTCTTGAGAACCTGAAACAATCAATAATAGCACGTTTTTGGCCCCTTTGATTTTGTTATCGTTCAATAGTGGAGAGTCCAAAGCTTTCATAATCGCTTCGTTCGCCCTAGCGGAACCACTTGCAATGGAAGATCCCATAATGGCCGTACCACTGTTGGAAAGTACGGTTTTGGCATCCCTAAGGTCAATATTCTGGGTATAGTGATGGGTAATTACCTCTGCAATTCCCCTTGCAGCAGTAGAAAGAACCTCATCGGCTTTGGAGAACCCTGCCTTGAATCCAAGGTTTCCGTATACTTCCCTCAATTTATTGTTGTTGATGACAATAAGCGAATCTACATTGGAACGCAGCTTTTCTATTCCGATCCTCGCTTGCTCACATCTCATCTTACCTTCAAACTCAAAAGGCATGGTAACGATGCCCACGGTAAGCACGTCCAATTCTTTTGCCTGCTTTGCGATAACAGGAGCGGCACCAGTACCCGTTCCTCCACCCATTCCGGCAGTGATAAAGATCATTTTTGTGGTTGTGGAAAGCATCTGCTTTATTTCTTCCATACTTTCCATAGCGGCTTGCTCCCCAACTTCAGGGTTGGCGCCTGCACCCAATCCTTCGGTCAAGGAAACGCCCAACTGAATTTTAGTTGGCACCGGGCTATTGCTCAGGGCCTGGGAATCTGTATTACAGATAACAAAGTCCACTCCGTTTATTCCCGATTGGAACATGTGGTTAATGGCATTGCTACCACCGCCACCTACTCCGATTACTTTTATAACGTTACTTTGATTCTTGGGGAGATCAAAGGATATTCCATCAAATTCCGTGTTGCTGCTCATAGTTATTTTTTATTACTGGTTAATGTTCTTTTTGCATAGGTTTTATTCTGCATTGTCCAAAAAGTCCTTCAACTTTTCAGACCATACATCAAAAACAGATTTTCTTTCCTTCTTCACTTTGGCCTGTTGCGGAGCCTGAATGGGCTCTTCTTCATGACCGGCCATTACCAACTCCCCTTCATCCTCAATGATTTCAGTTTTAGGAGCCGATTTTTTCCTGTTCTTATTTTCGTTGTTTACGGCGTTCATCAATAGACCTACGGCCGTAGCATACAATGGACTGGCAATTTCCTCATCGGAATCACCTGCCAAATGCTCATTGGGATAGCCAATACGGGTATCCATACCTGTGATGTACTCCACCAACTGCTTTAAATGTTTTAATTGACTTCCACCACCGGTTAGAACAATACCGGCAATGAGTTTCTTTTTCTGTTCATCATGCCCGTAGTTTTTTATTTCCGTATACACCTGTTCAATGATTTCCACGACCCTGGCGTGAATAATTTTTGAAAGGTTCTTAAGGGTAATTTCCTTGGGTTCGCGCCCTCTAAGGCCTGGAATGGACACTATCTCATTGTCTTTGTTTTCTCCTGGCCAGGCAGAACCAAACTTTATTTTCAATAGCTCGGCCTGCTTTTCAATAATGGAGCACCCTTCCTTGATATCCTCGGTAATAACGCCGCCACCAAAAGGTATGACCGCCGTATGACGGATAATACCATCCTTGAAAATGGCCAAATCCGTAGTACCGCCACCTATATCAATTAGTGCCACCCCGGCTTCTTTTTCCTCCTTGCTCAAAACGGCATCGGAAGAAGCCAATGGCTCCAACGTAATATTTCCTAGATCAAGACCAGCACTTTTTATACAGCGTCCCACATTCTTTATGGAGGAAACCTGCCCCACAACTACATGAAAATTGGCCTCTAAACGCCCTCCATACATACCTATGGGTTCTTTGATTTCCGCTTGCCCGTCTACCTTGTATTCCTGCGGAAGCACATGTATGATCTCTTCACCTGGAAGCATAACCAATTTGTACACTTGATTGCACAGCTTGTCCAAGTCCTCTTCATTGATCACTTCCTCAGAATCCGGTCTGGTGATATAATCGCTGTGGTGCAAACTGCGAATATGTTGCCCGGCAATACCCACTACCACAGAGCCTATTTTCAGCCCTGAGCTGGCCTCTGCACCTTCTACCGCTTGTTGAATGGATTGAATGGTTTGGGTAATATTGTTCACCACACCACGGTGCACACCAAGGCTTTTGGATTTTCCAATCCCTAAAACCTCAATTTTACCATATTCGTTTTCACGACCAATAATGGCCACAATTTTGGTGGTTCCAATGTCCAGTCCTACCGAATAATTACCTACTTCCATATCTTAAATTTTAGTGCACACTACTTGATTGTTAAACTCTAAACTTACCATACTATACGCGCCCAAGGCCTTGTCTTTCTTTGCTTTCACGTAAAAAGCCTTGAAATTGCCAAATTTCTTGTTCAGGTCTTCAACTTCTCCCAAGACCACCACAAATTGTTCTGTCCTAAACTTTATTTGGTATTTGGTTTCAGACGCAATATGTATTCCAATGACATTTTTTCGCAAAAAATCATCCTTGTTGATATAGTTCAAAATTTCATAAACATCAGCCAAGCTTTCACCGGAAATCACCCCGGTAATAATCGGCACTCGGGCAGAGTGGCTAGTTGATAATGGCATGCGCTCTCCCTGATCATCAAGATAAAATTGAGAATCCCCTTCTATTCTTCCGATTGGTTTGCGCTGAACGATTTTCGACGCCAAT
This sequence comes from Cytophaga sp. FL35, assembly GCF_014349235.1. Taxonomy (GTDB): domain Bacteria; phylum Bacteroidota; class Bacteroidia; order Flavobacteriales; family Flavobacteriaceae; genus Euzebyella. The sequence continues at coordinate 61,693 of NZ_JACSOH010000021.1, forward strand.
TGCCCATTAACGGTGAGATAAACTTGTGCACTTTTCACCATTTTGTTGGCCTCAAGGGCCTTCTCCATAGTATTCAAAACTAATTTTTCTTTAGGCACGTTTTCAAGACTCCCAAATTTTTGTATTAACAATTTATTAACCGCTCCTTGGGTGATATACAAGTTGTCATCCCCCTCAAATTCCACCTCCATTCCGGAAACGGTTTTACCGCTGCTCCTATGATTGGAAAATGCGTAAAGTCCCGTAATTACAAGCAACAGGACTATCAACTTCAGATAGTTATAGTTCATGCGCATGCTCTAATTCTTTTTTTATAGTATTTACCAACAAACCAATATCTCCTGCACCCATACTGATCAAAACCTGAGGATCTTGCTGTTTAATTTCCGCTAGAAGGTTTGTTTTTTCAATTCTTTTCTTGTAAGGCGACTGTATTTTTTCCAACAACCAATCTGAGGTAACTCCTTCAATTGGCTTTTCCCTCGCGGGATAGATATCCATCAACAGTACGCTGTCAAATTGCGAAAGGCTTTGCGCAAATTCATCAGCAAAATCCCGGGTTCTGGAGAACAAATGAGGCTGAAATACCACTACCGTTTTTTTATCGGGATGCATTTCACTTACCGCTTCAAACACCGCATTTATCTCAGTTGGGTGATGGGCATAATCGTCAATGAACACCAAATCATCCCGCTTAATGTGATAACTGAACCTGCGTTGCACCCCTTTGAAAGTGGACAGCCCTTTTGCCAATTCCTGTACAGGATAATCTGTAAAGCTGGCCATAGCCAAAGCCACCAATCCGTTTAATAGATTGTGCCTACCAGGTTTGCTGAACCTTACATTTGTAATTAATTCTTGTGGGGTGCGTACATCAAATTGATAACTGCCCCCTTCCACTTTCAGGTTTTCTATACAAAAATCACTGCCGTCTTCTATACCATAAGTCAACCCTACAAGAGGCAGTCCTTTTCGAACCAATAAATGCCCCCCAGGCTGTATCTGGTCTACAAAATACTTAAAGGAGGTTCTAAGCGCCTCCACATCGCCATAAATATCCAAATGATCGGCATCCATAGAGGTTACACAGGCTACGTTTGGGAACAGCCTTAAAAACGAGCGATCAAACTCATCTGCTTCCACCACTGATATATCCGCTCCCCGGAACACAAAATTGCTGTCAAAATCTTCTGAAATCCCTCCTAAGAATCCAGTAAATGGAGCTTCCACTTCATTTAGCAAATGAGCCAAAATACTCGTGGTAGTGGTCTTACCATGCGTACCGGCCACCGCCAAACAGTACGAGCTTTTGGTAATCAAACCTAAAACTTCCGATCGTTTTTTTATGTCAAAACCGCGATTTAGAAAATATTGGTATTGCGTATGCTCCGTTGGTACGGCGGGCGTATACACCACCAATGTTTTGGCCGCATCCTTGAACCCTTCACCAATAAGGTTGACATCATCTTCATAGTGAACGGCCACCCCCAACTCCACTAACTCTTGGGTAAGCGGGGTCTCGGTCTTGTCATAACCGGCCACATTCTTGTCTATGAACTTAAAATACCGCGCCAAGGCAGACATACCTATGCCTCCTATACCTATAAAAAAGACGTTATGTACGGTTTTTAAATTCACTTTACTTCAATAATTTTTCTATTTCATCCACAATATGATTTGTGGCATTTGGCAAAGCCATTTTTTTAATGTTTGCCGATAATTTTTTCTGTTGGGACGGGTCATTGATCAAACCGGAAAAAACCGATTCAAAATTCTCATCCAATTCCGATTCCCTTAGCATTAAGGCCGCATCCTCATTGACCAATGCCATGGCATTTTTAGTCTGATGGTCTTCTGCCACATTGGGCGAAGGAATAAAAAGAACCGGCTTGCCCACTATGCTCAATTCCGAAACTGCACCGGCCCCTGATCGGGAAACCATTACATCTGCCGCGGTATAGGCATAATCCATTCGGTTCAAAAAATCCAACACCTTCACGGTATCCGATACATATTTTTTGTATTCTTCTATATATAGTTTGCCGCATTGCCAAATCACTTGAAGCCCCAAGGATTGGATAAATTCCAGCTTGGCGGCAATCAATTGGTTGATCCTTCGGGCGCCCAAGCTCCCTCCCAATATTAAAAGGGTAGGTTTCTCCGAGTCTAACCCAAAATGGGATAAAGCCTCTTGCTTACTTACTTTCATTTCCACCAAATCCCCCCGAACGGGGTTACCGGTCTTTACAATTTTACCGGCCGGAAAAAATTTTTCCATACCGTCATAGGCCACACAAATCTTGGCCACTCTATTTTTTAAAAGTTTGTTGGTAATGCCTGCAAAAGAATTCTGCTCCTGAAGCACACAGGGAATATTCTTTCCCGAAGCCACCCGTAGCATGGGGCCACTGGCAAAGCCACCGGTACCAATTACGGCATGGGGCTTGAACCTTTTTGCTATTTTGCCTGCTTTTAACAAACTACTGATCACTTTAAAAGGAAACATTAAATTTTTAAGGGTGAGTTTCCGTTGCAACCCTGTAATCCAGAGACCTTCAATTTTATAACCGGCCTGGGGCACCTTTTCCATCTCCATTCTTCCCTGAGCCCCTACAAAAAGGAATTCCGCATCCGGATACCTTCTCTTTAGCTCATTGGCTATGGCTATGGCGGGATAGATATGCCCACCCGTTCCCCCTCCGGATAATATGAATCTATAATTGTCCACTTAAAATCTCTAAAGGGTTTGTTTCATCTATTTTGGCCGATTTTGATTCGGCGGTTTGCTCTTTGTTGCTGGCTCCCAAAATAATTCCGATTGCCAAACAGGTCATCCAACTACTGGTACCGCCCCTACTGATCAAGGGTAAATTTTGACCTGTAACAGGAAATAGCTCCACCGCCACTGCCATATTAATCAAGGCTTGAAATATAATGGGCAACCCCACCCCAAGCACCAATAGTTTGGAAAAGATGGTCATACTACCGTTGGCAACTACCGTAATCCGGAAAAGTAGAAATAGGTAGAAAAGCATTAACACCACCCCACCAATGAGACCGTATTCCTCTACGATGATCGCATAGATAAAATCCGAAGAACTCTGGGGCAGAAAATTCTTCTGGATACTTTTTCCAGCTCCTTTGCCTACAATACCACCTGTGGCAATGGCAATTTTTGCTTTTTCTATTTGATAATTGGCTTCACTATCCTCAGGATTGCTAAAGCTTTCAATACGGCTCATCCACGTATCCACGCGATTGGGAAACATACCCGGAGCCGCTTTGGCAGCAAGAATAAAAATGGTGAGACAGACCACTCCCGTTCCTACAATGCCCACTAAATACTTAATAGGGTACCCGCCCAAAAAGCATAGCAACAGCACCATGGTAAAAATGATGGCCGCCGTTGAAAAGTTGGCCGGTAGGATCAATACCACCACCAAGAATACAGGCAACCACAAAGGCACAATGCTTTCCTTAAAAGTGACTTTCTTATCGCGCACCTTGCTTAAATAGCGTGCTACATAGATCATTAGCACCACTGCCGCCAAATTGGAAGGCTGAAACCCACCTACAAAAGGAATACTTATCCAGCGGCTGGCATTGGCCCCATCTATGGTAGTGCCCTGTGCCAGGGTAAAGCCCAAAAGCACCAAGACCACCGGCAAGGCAATTAAGGAAAGTCCCTTAAAAAAATGTGTGGGTATCTTATGTACCCCGTAAATAATTCCGAAACCTAGGACCAAAAGCATGGCATGCTTAAGTAAATGGCCAAAGGTGGTACCATTGCCAACTACATAAACCAAGTTGCTACTGGCACTATAGACCGGTAAAAAGGAAAACAACGCCAAAAGGGCCACTACGGCCCAAATAGCTTTATCTCCTTTTATATTTTGAAAAAATGACTTCAAATTTTCTAAAATTTCCGGTGAATACTATTGTTTATAGATTCTTTACCGCGTTCTTAAATTGATCGCCACGATCCTCATAGTTTTTAAACAGATCAAAACTGGCACAAGCGGGAGAAAGTAAAACCGTATCTCCCCTTTCAGCTATTTTATAGGCCATCTTTACAGCCTCCTCCATGGAATTGGTCTCTACCATCAAATCCACGGCATTACCAAATTCATCCTTTAATTTTTCATTATCCAGACCCAAACAAATAATCGCCTTTACCTTTTCCCTTACCAAAGGCATTAGTTCTTTGTAGTTGTTTCCTTTATCCTGACCACCAGCTATCCAAACAATGGATGTTTTAACACTGTCCAAGGCATAAAATACCGAATTTACGTTGGTTGCCTTGGAATCATTGATGTACTGTACATGGTGAATTTTCAATACTTTTTCCAAACGATGGGGTGCCCCTTGAAAGCTCCCGATACTTTCCCTGATAGATTGCTTGCGAATGCTCACTAATTTTGCAGCGGTCATTGCCGCCATTGAATTTTTTACGTTGTGTTTTCCTTCTAATGCCAGTGTTTCTGTTTTCATTTTTAGTGTCTCGTTAGTTATTTTTAGTAGTATTTCATCGTCTTTTAAAAAGGCTCCTTCTTCCAACTCCTTCTCCAACGAAAAGGGTATTTTTTTTGATTTGACAGGATGTTTCTCCAACCATTCCGCAATCACCGGGTCATCCGCATCATAGATGAAATAATCATCTTCCGTTTGGTTTTCCACTATCCTGAATTTGGATGCGATATAATTTTCAAACTTGTAGTCATACCTATCCAAATGATCCGGGGTAATATTGGTTAAAATGGCTATGTGGGGTGCAAAATCCACGATTCCGTCCAACTGAAAGCTGCTTATTTCCAGCACATAGTGGCTATAGTCATTTTCCGCTACCATTTGCGCATAACTATCGCCAATATTTCCTGCCATTCCTACATGCAAACCGCCCTCCTTTAAAAGATGGTGGGTGAGCATGGTGGTGGTGGTCTTCCCATTACTTCCGGTTATGCCGATCAAGGTGGCATTGGTAAACTTGGATGCGAACTCAATTTCCGAAATTACCGGAACACCTTGTTCTACCAACTTTTTAACCAAGGGAACCGTATCCGGAATGCCCGGGCTTTTCATGACCTCATCGGCATTTAAAATCTTGGCTTCGGTATGGCCTTCGTCTTCCCAATCAATATCAAAATGTTCAAGAACCTCTTTATAGTTATCTTTTATTTTTCCCTTATCGGATACAAAAACCTCGTATCCTTTTTTCTTCCCTAAAATGGCGGTACCCACGCCACTTTCGCCTCCGCCCAAAATCACCAATCGCTTCATCTATCTAATTTTAAGCGTCACAATGGTAAGAATGGCCAACAGGATACCTATGATCCAAAAACGGGTAACAATCTTACTCTCGTGATAACCTTTTACCTGGTAATGGTGGTGAATGGGAGACATGAGAAAAACCCTTCTGCCTTCCCCATATTTTTTACGGGTGTACTTGAAATAGCTTACTTGAATCATTACGGATAGGGATTCCGCAAAGAAAATTCCACATAAAAGGGGAATCAAAAGTTCCTTTCGTACAATGATGGCGATGACAGCAATAATCCCCCCGATGGTAAGACTACCGGTATCTCCCATAAAAACCTGTGCCGGGTAGGCATTGTACCAAAGGAAACCTACCAAGGCCCCTACAAAGGCGGTGATGAATACTACCAACTCCCCTGAATTGGGGATGAACATAATATCCAGATAATCTGAAAAAATGATGTTACCGGAAACCCATGCAAAAATACCGAGCGTAAATACGATAATTGCCGATGAGCCCGCCGCAAGACCGTCTATACCGTCCGTAAGGTTGGCCCCATTGGATACGGCGGTGACTATGAGAATGACGATGGGAATAAATATCAACCACGCATATTCCTTGGCTCCTTCCCCTGCCCAGCTAATAAGATCACTGTAATCCAACTCATTGTTCTTAAAAAATGGAACGGTGGTACTGGTCGATTTTATCTCTGCACCTTCTATGGATTTCACCTCAAAATTTTCGGTTATTACGCTATGGTCTTCATCCTTCATGGTCACCCCTGGGTGAAAATAAAGGGTAGCTCCAACCCCCAGACCCAACACCACTTGGCCCATCACCTTGAACCTACCTTTTAAACCTTGCTTGTCCTTTTTAAAAACTTTGATGTAATCATCGGCAAAACCAATAAAACCCATCCACAGGGTGGTAACTATCAATAGGAGTATGTATATATTCTCGAGTTTGGCAAAAAGCAGCACGGGAATAAGCGTGGCCATGATAATGATCAAACCGCCCATGGTAGGGGTACCGGCCTTTTGTTTTTGACCTTCCAGCCCCAAGTCCCTAATACTTTCGCCTATTTGTTGTTTTTGAAGAAAAAGGATGATACGTTTTCCATATACCGTTGCGATCAATAAAGAACATAGAATGGCCATAGCCGCCCTAAAGGTCATGAACTGAAACAAGCTCGCCCCGGGCAACTGGTATTGTTTTTCCAAAAATTCGAACAAATAATACAACATAACTATTCTGGTTTCACGGTATTAGTTGGTAATCTTGTTTGGTACGGTTCTTAGTTTTCCTTACTTGTTAAGACCCTTCAATTGCTCCTTAACAATCTTGAAATCGTCAAAATCTATTCGTTTTCCATTGGCTTCCTGATAGGTTTCATGGCCCTTACCGGCCACTAGGATAATATCTTGTGCCGATGCCATTTGGCAAGCTGCCTTTATGGCCTGTTCCCTATTTTCTATGGAAAGGATTTTTTTAACGTTGTGGGCCTCTACTCCGGCCTCCATGTCTTTGATAATGGCACCAGGCGACTCACTTCTTGGATTATCCGAAGTAAAAATCGCCTGATTGCTCATCTCCGAAGCGATATGACCCATAACCGGACGCTTTGAGCTGTCTCGGTCGCCACCACACCCCACAACGGTGATGACGCGTTCATTTCCAGTTCTCAATGTGCCGATTGTCTCAAGCACATTTTTAAGTGCATCCGGTGTATGGGCATAATCCACTATCGCCGTTATCTTCGTTTCAGAAATATAGTATTGAAAGCGGCCGTCCACATTGTCCAACTCGCTCATTAACCGTAGGGCCTCCAAATTGTCAAGACCCAACTGATCCGCTGTCGCATAAATGGCCAAGAGGTTATAGGCATTAAAGTGGCCTATAAGCTTGGTCCAAAATTCATTATCGTTTACTTTGATCAATTGTCCACTAAACTGGGCTTCCAAAACCTGGCCCCGGTAATCTGCGTAGCTTTTTAAGGCATAGGTCAACTTACGGGCCTTGGTATTCTGGAGCATCACATTCCCGTTCTTATCATCTATATTGGTAAGGGCAAAAGCCGTTTTTGGCAGCTCATCGAACAAAATTTTCTTCGTGTCACGGTACTCCGCAAAGGTTTTATGGTAGTCCAAATGATCATGGGAGAGATTCGTAAAAATAGCTCCTTCAAAGACCAGCCCCTTGGTTCTTTTTTGATGGATTCCATGGGAACTCACCTCCATAAAGCAATACTCCACCCCTGCATCGTTCATGAAGGACAAATGCTTATTGATCGTCAAGGCATCCGGAGTGGTGTGGGTAGTGGAATGCACCTCATCATCTACCATGATCTTAATAGTGGAAAGCAAACCCACTTTGTAACCCGCCTTTTTAAACAATTGATATAGCAGACTGCTTATGGTAGTTTTACCGTTGGTACCGGTAACGCCCACCAATTTTAAATTTTTGGACGGATTTCCGTAAAAATTGGAAGCCATGACGGCCAGGGCCGTATTGCCATCCTGTACCTGAACATAGGTAATACCGTTTACCAACAACTCCGGAAACTCTTCGCAGACAATGGCCTTGGCTCCCAAATCCACCGCTTTTTGAATATACAGGTGCCCATCGGTTACTGTACCCTTGATCGCTATAAAAACATCGTCCATGGCCACCTTGCGCGAATCGAACTGTATTTCGTTCACGAGTATGTCCGTAGAGCCATTAACAGCCGTTAGGCCCGCACCGTACAATATGTCCTTTAGCAGTTTCAAGATAATTCCAGGGTTATTTTTTTCGTTTTACTTAGGTCCGCTCCTTGGGAAACCGACTGTCTTTTTACTTTTCCGTTGCCTCTAACCTCTACTTCAAGGCCCAAATTTTCAAGGATGGAAATGGCATCCATTCCGCTCATACCTTTTACATTGGGCACCTTGCTATACTTCTTTTGGGCTTCGGCATAAAATCTTTGGTAGTTCTTATCCAAATCGGGATTTTCTACCTGATCCATTTCCACTTCATCGATAAGGGGATTGGATGCATATACTTTCTGTGCGATGGACTTAAAAACGGGTCCGCTTACATCGGCACCATAATAACCCACACTTTTATCCGGCTCGTGAATGACCACGATACAGGAGTATTTTGGATTTTCCGCAGGAAAATAACCCGCAAAGGTGGAGATGTACTTTAGCTTGTCCGGGTCCTTGGAAACATAATCCTTTTGAGCCGTTCCCGTTTTTCCTGCCATGGAAAAATTAGCGGAATAGAGCCCATGCCCCGTACCTGTCTTTCTTTCTACTACGTTCAATAAAAGATCTTGCACTTTGGAGGCCGTCTCCTTTGAACAGATGGAAGCGTCTATGACCTCCTTATCAAACTTTTCTACGGTGCGGTTCCATTCCTTTACCTCCTTGATCAACCTTGGCTTTACCATTTCCCCATCATTGGCAATGGCATTGTAAAAGGTCAACACCTGCAGCGGTGTCATGGCTACTTCATAGCCATAGGCCATTTGTGCCAAGGAAAGTCCGGACCAACCTTTATCTCCCGGGGAACGGAGTACCGGTTTCCCCTCTCCTTTTATGGGCAGATCCAAGGTGCGGTGCACGTTCATGGACATCAAACGGTTGACGAACTTGTCCGGATTATTCTTATAACCCTCATGAATAACTTGGGCAAAAGCTGTATTGGAAGACACCTCAAAGGCCTTGGCAAAGGAAATTTTACCATAACCGCCCCATTTGGAGTCCTTCACCCGGTGGTTATAGATTTTCCAAGTTCCGTCATGCGTGTCAATAATATCCGTAGTATCTGCCACCCCGTCTTCCAAGGCCGCTACCATGGTCATTAATTTGAAGGTAGAGCCAGGCTCATGCGATTCCCCCACGGCATAGTTCAAACGCTCGTAATACTTTCCGGCTTCGGTACGGCCCAAATTGGAAATAGCCTTTACCTCGCCGGTTTCGGTTTCCATAACAATGACACAGCCATGGTCCGCCTTATATTTTTCTAACTGCCCTAACAAAGCATGATGGGCAATATCCTGAATATTGATATCAATGGTGGAAATCACGTCATAGCCATCTTTTGGCTCCACAATGTTCTCCCAACCAATAGGCTTCCATTGGCCTTTGGCAATTTTCTGCTTTAAACGCTTTCCTTCCACGCCCCGTAGGTACTCCCCAAAAGCACCTTCCAGACCTACGCGGGTGTAGTATCCGTTTTCATCCACACGCTCATACCCCACACTACGCTCCGCAATTTTACCCAATGGATGCTCGCGTACGGTTTTTTGTTCAATGACCAAACCGCCTTTGTACGGACCTTTATTGAACAATGGGAATTCCTTCACGGCCATATATTCCGAATAATCCAAGTTCCGAGCTATCAATGCATAGCGATTTTTGTTCACCCTTGCCTTTCGCAATAATTGCTGATAGTGGGAAGGCGATTTTCCCAACATACGGGAAAGCGCATTGGACAAAGGCTTTACATTCTCCCTAAAATCATCGTCCTTGACCGTTACGGCATCAAAACGAATGGTATAGCGGGAAACGGAAGTAGCCAACAAACTACCGTCATCCGAATAGAGGTTACCCCTATTGGGCGCAATAGTGAACATCTTCTCCGTACGCTTCATGGCCAGCTCCTGATACTTTTCGCCCTGCACCAACTGTATGTTCACCAATTTGAACAAGATGGCACCGGCAAACAAAAACATGCAAGCCACTACAAAGTAGAGTCTATTTAATATGTTCTTTTCGGTTACGGCCACTATTCCTCTTTCTTAGGGGATTTTACTTTTATCTGTCTGGGCGGCACCTCTGGCGGATACAACCCCTTGGCGGAAACTATCTCGGTTACGGTAGATTCCAGTTTTAATTTTTGCACATCCGATCGTACATCCACAAACTCGCTGCGCAATTCCTTCACCTCCTCGTTCAAGGCGGCAATCTGGTGCACTTTTTTATCAGCACTGTGCGAACTTCCGATCATCACGGTTGCCAAAAAGGACACGAACAATATGAACAGCCAGTGCTTGGGAGCATCGCCGCTCACCAAAAACTTACCTTTTAATATGTTCAACAGTCCGTCTTTCACTCTTTATATGTTTATTCTTTATTCATGTATTCTTTTTGCAATCCGAAGTTTTGCACTTCGGGCGCGGTTATTCTCCGCAATCTCCTTAACCGTGGGAACTATGAGTCCGCCCACCTTTTTAAAGGGCACGGAAATATTTCCATAAAAATCCTTTTCGGGCTCGCCTTCAAACTGGCCGGCCCTTATGAAGCGCTTTACCAAGCGGTCTTCTAGGGAATGGTAGCTGATGATGCTCAACCTACCACCTTCTTCCAGCAAATCCGGGGTCTGCAACAAAAACTCCTCGATCACGGCAATCTCTTGGTTCACCTCTATTCGAATGGCCTGGTATATCTGTGCCAACACCTTATGCTCCTTGCCTTTGGGCAAAAACCGCTGCAACACCCTTTTAAGGTCTGCCGTGGTCTTGATCGGTGCATTTTCACGCTGCTCTACCAAGGTGCGGGCCATGGCGTTGGCGTTGCGAAGGTCCCCGTATTGAAAAAGCACCTTTCGCAGGTCATCATACTCATAACCGTTGACCACTTCATAGGCAGATAGTTCACTCTGCTGGCTCATACGCATGTCCAGATCCGCATCAAAACGCGTGGAAAAACCACGTTCCGCTTTATCAAACTGATGACTGGACACCCCAAAATCTGCCAGGATACCATCTACCTTCTTTATGCCATAGAACTTTAAATACTGCTTGATGAACCTAAAATTGGCAGCGATCAACGTAAACCGTCCATCATCCAACCTATTTTCAAGCGCATCTTCATCTTGATCAAAAGCGAAGAGCTTTCCTTCACTTCCCAAGCGCTTTAATATTTCCTTGCTGTGACCGCCACCTCCAAAGGTGACATCCACATACACGCCATCTTCCTTGATGGCGAGCCCGTCTACGGACTCTTGTAACAACACTGGATTATGATACATCTTCATCATCTCCGTCATCTCCCATGACCTCCTCGGCCAATGCGGCAAAATCTTCCGCTGTTTCCTCGAGCACCTGCTCGTAACTATCCTTGTCCCAAATCTCAATGATATTGATAGCGGAACTCAACACCACTTCCTTGGAAATGTTGGCCACATCCACCAAATTCTTAGGGATCAACAATCTTCCCGCAGCATCTACTTCCACCACCTTTACACCGGCCTGAAAACGGCGTATAAAATCATTGTTCTTCTTTTTGAACCTGTTCTTCTTGTTCACCTTGGCCATAAGCAAATTCCACTCGTCCATGGGATACAGTTCCAAACAGGGCTGAAAAACCGACCTTTTGATCACAAACCCTTTGTTTAGCACGGGTGCCATCTGATTTTTTAGCGCAACCGGAACCATTATCCTACCTTTGGTATCGGCTTTACAATCGTATGTTCCAATGAAATTAATCACGCTAAATGGCTAGTTTTTCAGTACAATAACTCAAAATTACAAATTTTATTACCACATTTTACCACAAATTACCACTTTGTTGATAAATTGTGGCTTTTGTGCATATCCTAGCCCCATCTCTGTGGGAATTTAAAGTGTGGTAGTTTGTGGGAAAGCGACAAAAATGATTACTTTACGGACCGCCAAAGCGTATGTGCATATATTTGAAATGCCTATCTTTGGCAACGTTGATAAGCATCCTGAATGGAAGAAAACATTATTAAGGAAGGAAAATACCGGTACATGGAGATAGGGGAAGGAACCCCTATTATTATACTGCACGGGCTCATGGGCGGGCTTAGCAACTTTCATGGGGTTACTGACTTTTTCCCGAAAAAAGGGTACAAAATCCTCTTGCCGGAACTGCCCATTTATGACATGCCCATGCTTAAGACCAACGTAAAGCAGTTTGCCAAATTCTTGGAAGGCTTTATCGAGTTCAAAGGCTTAAAAGACGTGATTCTTTTGGGTAATTCGTTAGGCGGACATATTGGACTGTTGCATACCAAAATGTACCCCGATATGGTAAAGGCCCTGGTCATTACCGGAAGTTCCGGACTGTACGAAAGTGCCATGGGCGATGGCTATCCACGCCGGGGCGACTATGAATTTATCAAGAAAAAGGCCGAAGCCGTTTTTTACGATCCCGAAGTGGCCACCAAAGAAATTGTAGACGAGGTTTTTGCTACGGTGAACGATCGTAACAAGATTATCAAGACGCTTGCCATTGCCAAAAGCGCCATTAGGCACAACATGGCCAATGACCTGCCCACCATGGAAACGCCTACTTGTATCATTTGGGGAGAGGATGATAACGTTACTCCTCCGGATGTAGCCAATCTGTTTCACGAACTGCTACCCGATTCCGATCTATACTGGATCGAGAAATGCGGTCACGCACCCATGATGGAGCACCCCGATACATTCAACGAAATTTTGGATGCTTGGTTGCAAAAAAGAGGGTTTTAGGTCTCGACTGCGCTCGACCTGACAAATTGAAAACAGAACTACTGAGGTCTCGACTGCGCTCGACCTGACAAAAAACGGAAAAAACAGGACTGAAGTTTCGACTGCGCTCGACCTGAGAAATCATAAAAACAAGTATTGACGTGCAAATAAAAACGGCCAACTTTATCATTAGCAATACCGAGGTTTCTAAATGCCCCAATGAGCTGTTGCCCGAATATGCCTTTATTGGCCGTAGTAATGTGGGGAAATCATCCCTGATCAACATGCTTACGGAGCGTAAAAGCTTGGCAAAGACTTCCGGACGGCCAGGAAAGACCCAACTGATCAACCATTTTAAGATCAACGAAAACTGGTTTTTGGTCGATTTGCCCGGTTACGGCTACGCCCGCGTGTCCAAAAAGGATAAAAAGACCTTTCAAAAATACATTACGGATTATTTCACCCAACGCGAGCAACTGGTCTGCGCCTTTGTTCTGGTGGATATTCGCCATAGTCCGCAAAAAATAGATATGGAATTTATGGAGTGGCTGGGAGAGAACCAAGTTCCTTTCTGTATCATTTTTACGAAGGCCGATAAACTCAAACCCGGCGCCATTGAGCGCAATGTGAACGCCTATTTAAACGAAATGGAAAACGGATTGTGGGAAGAAGCTCCTTCCTACTTCATTACCTCCTCTTCCAAAAATATGGGCCGTGAGGAACTCCTCACCTATATAGACGGCATCAATACGGATTTCTTTCAGGCGCTAAAGAACTAAGCGATTCCCTTTTTTACCAAAGCAATCAGTTCTTCTAGGCTCTGCAACTGGTTCAAGGTCTGCGTATCCATAAACAACTGCAAATCGTGGGGCGTAGCCGCCAAAACACAAGGATAGCTGTACTTGGCCGCAAATTTGGAGGCATAGCTTTTTTGAAATTCGTCCTTGTGCAAGAATACCATGTCCACTTTGGCATTTTTCCTAAAGTCCTTCCAGCGTTTGTTTTCCGTAAAAACACCGAAGGTAAGCTCACACAACTTACAATCATAGGTTTGGGGGCTCATCACCTTGTGCAGGCTGTCCATCACCGCATTTTTTAATCCGGCTTCGGCATTGTACACAAAAATGAGTTTCTCTATGCGTTGGTTATCCATTATTGAAAGGTAATATGCTATATTTATACGGAAATGAAACTCCCTACCATGCGAGCCCAAATTCCCGTTTTTCTTTTCCTCCTGCTCTTGACAGGCCTTGCTTGTAAGTCCGTAAAAAACAGCATTGCTTACAGCAGCGAAACGTTAAAGATACTTCCCCTGAGCCAGAACAGCTTTATTCATGTTTCCTATCTGCAGACGGATTCCTTTGGGAAAGTGGCCTGTAACGGTTTGGTCTATATGAACGGAAACGAGGCCGTGGTGGTCGATACGCCGGTAGATGCCGAGGTAAGCGAAGAATTGATCCGTTGGATCAGCGAAACCCAACAAAAAACGATTACCGCCGTGGTGGCCAACCATTTTCATGATGATTGTGTGGGCGGACTGGAAGCCTTTCACCAAAAGGGGATTCCCTCATACGGCAATGAACTGACTTTGGAACTGGCCCAAAAAGAAGGCAATCAAGTGCCACAAAACGCTTTTTCCGAAACCCTGGAAATGAAGGTGGGCGATGGCAAGATCATCCACCAATTTGTGGGCGAAGGACATACCCGAGACAATATTGTGAGCTATGTACCCGAAGACCAATTGCTTTTTGGTGGCTGCCTGGTAAAGGAGGTAGATGCCAGCAAAGGTTATTTGGGCGATGCGAACGTAAACGAATGGAGCCGTACCGCTGTAAAGGTGAAAAAAGCCTTCCCGGATGCTAAAATTGTCATTCCCGGGCACGGGCAGCATGGCGGAACGGAATTGCTGGATTATACGGCACAACTGTTTAAAGAACCCTAGATAAAAAGAGGTCTCGACTGCGCTAGGCCTGACAATAATGAAATCAGAACTATTGAGGTCTCGACTGCGCTCGACCTGACAAATTGAAAACAGAACTACAGAGGTGCCGACTGCGCTCGACCTGACAAAAATGAAAACAGAACTACTGAGGTCTCGACTGCGCTCGACCTGTCAAGAATGAAAACAAAACTATTGAGGTCTCGACTGCGCTCGACCTGACATAATACAAACTTACAACCAAACCCGACCCAACATGAAAAACGCTTACCTCCTACCCTTGATCGCTCTTTTTGCTTTGGGCTGCGCCGAAAAGAAAACCGCAGAACGCATTCCGCCCGTAAAAGCCCCTTTTGAAAAGATAGACACCCTGAGTACAAACGATTGGTGGAACCGCGCCGAGAACCCGATTATCGATTTAAATGTAGAACGCGACCAAGTGGTGGCTTTTGGCATCTATACCGTTTCTGGGGGCGTACTCAAAATGAGCGCCCAGCTGTATCCGCTCTACCCCGAGGAAACTCGGGAAGTACGTTTGGAGTTTCAGCAAGAAGGGGAATGGCAACAAATTCAGTCCGCCACGGTGAACGACCTGGGCTGGTCCGCCCTTTTTCGGGTGGAGAATTGGGACGAAACCGCCGTCGTGCCCTACCGCATCCGCCATGGCGCAAAAGCCATGTACGAAGGCCTCATCCGTAGAAATCCGGTGAACAAGAACGAGATTTCCATTGCCGCCCTTAGCTGCAACAGCAACCAAGACCGAGGCATGCGCGAGAACTATGTGCGCAATATCAACCACCAAGATCCGGACCTTATCTTTTTTGCGGGCGACCAATCCTACGACCATACGGAGCATACGGCCGCATGGCTCAAATTTGGGCTGCAGTTTAGGGAGACCTTTAGAAACCGACCTGCCATTAGCATCCCCGATGACCATGATATTGGCCAGGGCAACCTCTGGGGCGAGAACGGTAAAAAGTCCGTCGTAAAAGGCTCCAATGACGGCGGCTACACCTACCACCCCGAATACGTAAAAATGGTAGAGCGCTGCCAAACCGCCCATTTGCCCGATCCCTATGACCCTACCCCCATTGAGCAGGGCATTGGCGTTTACTATACCAACCTTAGCTGGGGCGGCGTGGATTTTGCCATTCTGGAAGACCGCAAGTTTAAATCGGGACCCAACGGCAAAATTCCGCAGCAAGGGCCGCGACCGGACCATATTCGCAATCCGGAGTACGACCCGGCGAGTATTGACCTACCGGGGCTCACCCTTTTGGGCGAGCGGCAATTGATCTTTTTGGAGGCTTGGGGGCAGCAAAACCCCGAGCAGCTGAAGGTGGTACTATCACAGACCGGTTTTTGTGGCGGCGCCCATATTCATGGAAACAAGGACAACCGGCTGCATGCCGACCTCGATAGTAACGGATGGCCGCAAACGGGCCGGAACAAGGCGCTGCGCCTAATCAAGGCCGCCAAGGCCGTACACATTGCCGGAGACCAGCATTTGGCGACGGTTATACAACAGGGTGTGGACGAATTTGGCGATGGCCCCTGGTCTTTTGTGGTGCCCGCCATTGTAAACGATTATTACAGCCGTTGGTGGTGGCCCGAAGACGAAAAGGCCGGCCCCAACCCCAATAGCAACACCAGCCTACCGTGGACCGGCGATTATTTGGACGGTTTTGGCAATAAGATCAGTATGATGGCCTATGTAAACCCCGAAAGCCAGTCTGCCGGGGGCGGCTACGGCCTTACCCGTTTGAACAAAAAAGAAGGGACAGCCACTTTTGAATGCTGGGCCCGTGATGCCGATGTCACCAAAGCCAACGCCCAACAATTTGAGGGCTGGCCCATTACGGTAGCGATGGAATAGAAAAAAAACACTATTTTTAAGGCGTTACTTTCCCCGATAAATTTTAATGGATTACGCTTTTCTGTAAGTAAAGGTCAATAGTTGGTGCTATTTTGCGATTGGAAAAGATGGGTTTGACATGATCGATTTGCTTTGGCAATAGATATATCAATTACACACAAACCATTATTTTATACACCAATTACCCAAATTTAAAAATTACAAAACATTAAATATAAGGAACTTATATAGTATGGAGTTGTATATAATTATGTGTTGAGTGTAATGCTAATACAAATCTTATAAATTTTATTAATTAAATATTTGAATTATGTCATGTAAATCATTTTTAGTCGACAATGTCTCGGATATTCTAATAACTAAAATCCTATCTGGTTTAGAAAAATCTGGAGCAGAAATCAATGGAGAAAATCCTTGGGAGGTAAATTTAAATCAACACGGAATAAAATTAAACGCAGAATGGTTTCAAATCAATCAAAATCTTGAAATTAAAGTAGTGGATAAGAACTTCTATGTCAAATGCAAAAAAGCTAAAAGTGAATTGATCAAAAAAATTGATGAAGCTAGGGAAATGAATGATAATATTAATTTATTCCAGTTGCAAATAGATGATGTATCATAGCTATAATATACCAGAATTTGACAAATTATATTATACTGTAGTAGGCATAATTGTCTTTGCAGTTTTGCTTTTGTTTATTGTTGAAATCATTGCCAAATTAAACAAAATACCCAATGACAATGTCAATTTGATAATTAGAGATTGGGCTTATGGCAAATTGTATTTCATTACTTTCTTTTTTGGTATAGTTACCAGTCACCTATTTCTTGGAACTTCAGTAAATTGGTTTAATTGTAAAAAAATTGGAATTCCATTTGATTGTAGCATTTTTGATGTTCTTGTTATTGCATTCTTGAGTCTATCATTATTAATTATTGGCATAATCTTTCAAAAAAAAAGAACTACTAAAAAATTTCAAATAATACTATTTACAATTGGTTTAATAAT
>NZ_JACSOH010000022.1 GCF_014349235.1 Cytophaga sp. FL35
ATATTACCTGTATTTTTAATTTACATTTGTACTGAAATTGTCCTAGTTGTCAAATTTTCAAATATCATTCTTTGAAATCGATTTTTTAATGTTCTGGGCCATTGCCAAATCAAGATTTGTTTCAGACTTTATTTTAGAAAATCCCTAGTGCTTTTTGATAATATTGCGATTCTTTTTATTAAGTATTGCTATAACCTTGTAGTTGAAAAAACCTGAGATAAATATGTCCTTAGAGGCTTTTTGAGAAATGGGAATTTCCTATTTTTGGCCATGCAAAACAACGTACTTATCCTAGACTTTGGTTCCCAGTACACACAACTCATAGCAAGAAGGGTTAGGGAACTCAATATTTTCTGTGAAATTAAACCTTATAACAATCTGCCTGAGGACTTGGAAAAGTACAAGGCTGTAATACTTTCGGGCTCTCCCTTTTCTGTTAGGGCAGAGGATGCTCCCCATCCAGATTTGTCTCAGATAAAGGGCAAGAAACCATTATTGGCCGTTTGTTACGGGGCGCAATATTTGGCGCACTTTGGTGGAGGGGCAGTGGCACCATCCAATACCAGGGAGTACGGTAGGGCCAATCTTTCGTACATTAAAGATGGTGAGACCTTTTTTGAATCCATTTCAGAGGGAAGTCAGGTTTGGATGAGCCATAGTGATACCATCAAGGATTTGCCAAAAGGTGCTACTGTTTTGGCAAGCACCCATGATGTGGAAAATGCAGCTTATAAATTGGAAAATGAAGAAACCTATGCTATCCAGTTCCATCCGGAAGTTTACCATTCTACGGACGGAAAGCAGCTCTTGGAAAACTTTTTGGTGAAAATAGCCGGATTGGAGCAAACATGGACCCCTGATGCCTTTGTGGATATCACGGTTGCGGAACTTAAAAAGAAAATTGGGCAAGAAAAGGTAATCCTTGGTTTGTCCGGTGGGGTAGACTCAACCGTTGCTGCCGTTTTGCTTCACAAGGCCATTGGTAAAAATTTACATTGCATTTTTGTAAATAACGGCTTGCTTCGTAAAAATGAGTTTGAAGAAGTATTGGAGCAGTACCAGGGAATGGGCCTAAATGTTAAGGGAGTGGATGCTTCGGCACGTTTTTTGGATGCCCTCAAGGGCGAAAGTGACCCTGAAAAGAAAAGAAAGACCATTGGAAGGGTATTTATTGAAGTCTTTGATGATGAGGCCCATTTGGTAGAAGATGCCAAGTGGTTGGCCCAAGGAACCATATATCCAGATGTAATCGAATCCGTTTCGGCAACAGGTGGCCCATCAGCAACCATAAAAAGTCATCATAATGTAGGCGGTTTGCCGGACTTTATGAAGTTAAAGGTGGTAGAGCCCCTAAAAATGCTGTTTAAGGATGAGGTGAGAAGGGTTGGAAAAAGTATGGCCATTGGTGACGAGCGTTTAGGGAGACATCCCTTTCCGGGCCCGGGCCTAGCTATTAGAATTTTAGGAGATATTACGGCAGAGAAAGTATCTATATTACAGGAAGTTGACCATATTTTTATCAAAGGATTGAGAGATTGGGGACTTTATGATAAGGTTTGGCAGGCCGGAGCCATGCTTTTGCCCGTAAATAGTGTAGGGGTAATGGGAGATGAGCGCACGTATGAAAAATGTGTAGCTTTGAGAGCGGTAGAAAGTACGGATGGTATGACCGCGGATTGGGTGAATCTACCCTACGAGTTTTTGCAAAAAACATCAAACGATATTATAAATAAAGTGCCAGGTGTAAATAGAGTTGTCTATGATATTAGCTCCAAGCCACCGGCAACTATAGAATGGGAATAAAATGAATCACTTCATAAAAAGATTATTACTGCTCATATTTTTTGCCGTATCGGTTTCTGGTTGTAAGGCCCAGAAGTTTACGACGCATTCCGTGGAGAAAGGGGAAACGTTGGAGAGTGTAGCCAAGAAATACAATGTTACGCAGTACTCTATTCTTCAGCTAAACAAGGAAATAAAGCAGGGAGATGATTTAAGGCCCAATACCATCTTGGTAATTCCAAAAAGTACAGGTGTCGCCTCAAATGGTGGTGGGGAAATCAAGAAATCAACTCAGGAGGAACCTATCAGTTTTACTTCCCATAAGGTCCGTAAAAAAGAGACCCTTTATGGCATCTCAAGGCGCTTTAATATCACGGAGGAAGATATTAAAAAGTACAACCCTGAACTTTATTCGAGTCAGCTAGATAAAAGAATGACCTTGAAAATACCCCAGTTCAGAAGAACCAATGAAACTTCGGGGGGCAATGAGGGGGATTTTGAGATGTATACGGTGGCACCCAAGGAAACCCGGTGGAGCATTGCGCATAAATTCGGGATAACCATTGATAGCATGTTGGTGCTTAATCCAGAACTTAGCAAGGCCAATAATTATTTAGCTGCGGGACAGGAACTTAAAATGCCAAAATTGCCGGGCAGTACGGTTGAAAATCAAGAGACCCAATTGTACCTGTCCTATACCGTTCCTCCAAAGATGAACTTTTTTCAGTTGAAACAAAAGTACGGTGTGGAACCGGATGAGATTGTACGCCTAAATCCTGAGATAACCGAAAAAGGAGGTTTGAAAGAGGGAATGGTCATCAGAATTCCACAAAAAAAATTGGATGCTGGCGAGGTGAATACGGACAATTTCAATTTTTATGAGGTTAAGCCGAAGCAAACAGAATTTTCCCTAACCCGCAAATTTGGGATTTCCTATGAGGAATTGTTGCAACTTAATCCGGATTTAAAAGAAGGATTAAAAGCAGGAATGGTCCTTAAGCTGCCGAAAGAACAAGAAGGTGATTTTGAGGTAAGAAATTCATTGGTGTTGGATAAAATCAATCTTATAGACAGCATTGATGTCGCCAACAGACCGGAAATAATGTTCCTTTTACCATTTAGGTTAGACCGTTTAGACCTTTCCGATAAATCTGAAGTGGCCAATACCATAGATAAAAGAAATAGCTTAAAATACAGTCTTGGACTTTATTCCGGTGCTCTAGTGGCATTGGATTCCATTGCGGACCTAGGAGTGTCCGTAAATGTCAAGACATTTGACAATCAACTTCAGCTGGCCAAAACCAAGGAAATACTTCAAAAAGAAAATTTATCCAAAACTACGGCCATTGTTGGGCCCTTGGATTTAGCTTCCTTAAAAGAGACGGCGGTTAGGGCCAGTGCCAAGCAGGTACCGGTATTAGCCCCAATTCCGGCGGAAAGTGATCTAAGTTTGTCCAATGTATTCTATTCGTATACTTCTCCAGAAGTTCTTAGAGATCATATGTTGGATTATATGACGGAAAAGCATGAGGATCAAAATATCATTATCATTGCGGATTCCGCCAGCTCCAAGATTAAGAATTTCATTCTTCAAAAATTTCCGGATGCAAAGACGGCAAAGGTTATTGAGGAAGAAAAAAATATTGGTGTGAATATCGAGCGACTGAGACAGCTGCTAAGTGATGAAAAAGAGAATTGGGTATTCTTGGAAACTGAAAACTTTAAGCTGGTTTCCAGTGTAACTTCAATATTGAACTCCTTTCAGAGCGCATTGAAGAACCCGGAGAACACCAAGCGCGAAAGAATTCAATTGAGGTTGTTTACTACCAACAAAAATTCGGCTTTTGAAAACGAGGTGATTTCAAACACTCATTTGTCCAATATTAAATTTACTTATCCTTCGGTTTACAAATTACCAGAGAACAATTCCTTCTCCAAAAGATACGAGCGTAAGTTTGGTAGCGTACCGGATAGATATGCCGTTCGCGGATTTGATTTGACATTTGACCTATTATTAAAACTTGCTTTTAAAAACAATCTGATCGAGGCAAGTAAGTTTGTGGGAGAAACAGCATATTCCGGTAATAAATTCGATTACGAAAGAAAGGGCGCTTCGGGCTATTTTAATCAATCCTCTTACATCATGACCATTGAAGACCTTAGAATAAAGGAATTGAAATAAGAAGAAGGGAAAGTAAAGAAAGACCATTTTAATTTAATCCACTATGACATCAAAAATCACCTATACGGGAGAATTAAGAACCACCTGTGAGCATATTAGGTCTGGAAATACATTCATAACCGATGCTCCCGTGGATAATAATGGTCTTGGCCAAGCTTTTTCACCTACCGATACCGTTGCAACTGGATTTGGAAGTTGTATGATTACAGTAATGGGAATCAAGGCAAGGGGGTTGGAAGTAGACTTGAGGAATTCTGTGGTGGAGATTACCAAGCACATGGAAAGTAATCCGCGTAGGATTTCAAAGATTGAAGCGAGGCTTATGCTTCCCAAAGATGTGTCTGAAAAGAACAGGAAGATTTTGGAGCATACGGCCAATACCTGTCCAGTGCATTTTAGCTTGCACCCAGATATTGAAAGGGTCGTGACCTATCACTGGGAGCTTTAACCTAAACGGTGCGTTTTCTGTTGGGGTTTATAGTTTTTAATCCAATTCTTTACCTATGGCAAGAATCTTGTTATTTTATCTGCTTTTGATATGCTCGGTAACTGGTTATGGGCAGGAGGAAGTAATTCCATGGAGCGCGGATAGAAAATTGGAATGGAGCGATTTTAAAGGTAAATTTCTAAAGACCGAATGGGCTGCGGCAACTACCGCTAGCAGTATTAGCTATCGGTTTTCTACACATGAGAAAAACGGCCAATGGTTTGTTGATTTTGAAGTTGGTTGTGAGTTTTATCCACAAAAGTCTTGGTACCGGCCCGATATGGTCGATTCCCTTATTTTAAGCCATTAACAGTTACATTTTGATATCTCCGAACTGTATGCCAGAAAACTTAGGAAAAGGCTGGCAGAAGGGCAATTTACCGCAAACATTAAGGAAGAAGTTAAGGATATATATCAAAAGTTGCTTAAGGAACTCTATTTATATCAAAATAAGTATGACAGGGAGACCAACTTTAGCCGAAACAGGGAAGAACAAATTTACTGGAACAAGATGATTGCCAATGCCCTAAAAGAAGAAAAGCCTTCCCGATAGTTTATCGAAAAGGCTTTTTATATTGTTTTGTATCTATAATTGTTAGAACCTAAAAGTGGCTCCCAAAGTTAGATAAGCAGAGCCATAACCAATTTCTGCAAAGGCGGCAATGTGCTCGTTAAAGTACCATCTACCCCCCGCATAAGCCGATGCTCCAGGTCTACTTCTGTAATCTTCATAATCATCTCCACCATAGACGCGATAGGAAAGCATTGCGCCTCCATATACGTCCAAATTGTCTATATTAAAACCTGTATAGTGGTAGGCACCTCTAAAGCCAACAGTGGTATAGGACCAATTATAGTCATCAAAATTTTCATTACGGCTAAACCTTTTGTGGCCTAAATAGCCGCCAAGGCTTACCACACCAGGACCGGGAACATCCCAAACACCACGCTCATAGCTTACGCTAAAAACCGGACTTTGGTCAGATACATTATATCCATAATAATAACCGCCAACACCTACACCCACATTAATGGCGTTGGTACCAACCTGAAATTCTTGTGCTTTTACCAACGAGGTAAAGCAAAACATGACGGAAAGAAACAACAGTGTCTTTTTCATTTTCAAAAGTTCTTATTTTTTAGTTAGGAAATTAGGTGTAAAAATAAAGAGATTTAATTT
Source organism: Cytophaga sp. FL35 (assembly GCF_014349235.1). Classification (GTDB taxonomy): domain Bacteria; phylum Bacteroidota; class Bacteroidia; order Flavobacteriales; family Flavobacteriaceae; genus Euzebyella. Next base: position 5,632 of record NZ_JACSOH010000022.1, read on the forward strand.
TTTCGGGGCAAATAGTTTAACCTAAGATTTAATCGGTCCATTCAACGGTACCTGACAAAGTTATCATATTGTTATTGTCCGTATTAACGACTGTCGTCTCTTTAAAAACGATTACCTTTTGCTCAAAATCAATTTCAAAATCATCACCGCAGTCTATAAAAGTACCTACCGAGGGTGAAGCGCAGGCGTATTTATAATCGGTTCCATCCACGGAAATATTTATGGAAAGGGCCCTGTCCGCTTGTTCCGTTGCTTGGTCGCCAAGGTCTAGACAAACAATTATGAAATTATTTTCCACATCCTCTGGTTCAGGTCCGTCTTCTCCAATAGGTGTAAGTATGTCACTCAAAATTACAGTTCTTTCATTACCGGTAACTTGGGTCAGTCCTACGGCTATATGCCCTACGATTAATTCGTTTCCTACTTTTGATGTTTCATCACCGCTTAATTCTATCCTATTTTCGGGGGCTTCGGCATTTCCATCCTCATCATTATCCGGATTTTCATTTGGTTCAGAGGTATCCTCCTCCTCGGTATCATTCTGAGAATCATCCTCGGTCTCATTTTGATTGTTTTCTTCTTCAGAATCCTCGTTATCTATCTCTTCTTCTTGACTTGGAGTAGGTAGGCTATCATCGCTCGGGGAACTTTCGGAGCAGGCAAGCAAAAAGCAAAACAACAGCAAACAAAGAAGGGGTCGAATGTAATTGACTTTGTACATAGGGAGTGATTGGATATTGGAATCAATACGCACCTTAATCATCACTGCAATTATCTTGATAAAACTTTAGTTGTGCCTTGTCTTCCTCGCTTAAAAATTCACTACAGGATTTTAGTATTTTGTCAATATCCGACTTTATCTCTGAGCAATCCGGATCATCATTGTCCCACTCTTCATCTATTCTAATAAGCAGGTTGGCGCATTCCAAGGTGTCAAAGGATTCTTTGATTTCTTCGGCTTGGTCGCAAGCGGAAAATAGGAGTACGGAGGCTAAAATGGTTAAGTAACGCAGTGGTTTTCTCATAAGTTGGTGGTTTATTGTTGATATTACGTTGTACTTTCTATACTAGGAAAAGTATAACTCTTATGGAGCTAAGGTTCAATAAGGATTTGGGCCAAACTCAAAGCAAGGAGCTCCATACCCGCAATGAAAATAAGAGTTATACCAGTGTTACACCATTTGTAATTATTGAGTGTAGAATATTATAAATGAACGTTGCTATTTTATAAGTAAACGTTTTACCTTACACAAACCACTAAACTTTGTGATTGGAGCAAATAATTGTCATTTTGCTTTGAAAAAAACTAGTTTACTCCTCTGTGTTTGGTTAAATTTACCTTCCCCCAATAAAACTTTATAGTTGGTATCATTAATGAGATATTATTGGGTTCCCCTCTTTTTAGTTTTTTCACAGCTTTTGCATTCCCAGCAAAGACAGATAGACTCCATACAATTGGAACTAGCTAAACATACCGATCAAGATACCCTCCGCTTAAATTTACTTACAGAACTTGCCTATCTCTATTATTCCATTGATCCCCAAAAGGGTATTGCATCTTCGGAAGAAGCCATTTCCCTTGCTCAAAAATTATCTGATTCCAACAAAATAGCAACGGCCTACGCCTATAAAGGACATAACTATAGTGCCTTGGGCAAAGATTCCCTTGCCTTAAAAATGTATGATGTTGCTTCTGAAATTAGAAAGAGAAAAAAGGATGAAAGTGGTATGGCACGGCTCATTTATAATAAGGGCCTGATATATTTTAACCGTTCGGATTATTTAAGGGCGAACGACTGTAACCTACAAGCGTACGAGGTTTTCAAAAAAGAGAAAGACAGCTTTTTAATGGCCAAGATGCTTAATAGCATCGGTATAAATTACATGTATCTTTCCCAATTTCCCCAATCGTTGGATGCCTATTTGGAAGCCAAGAGCATATATGAGGATTTAAAGCTTCAGGATAATTTGGAGTATGCCAATATCAATTCCAACATAGGATTGCTCTATGCCCGGTTGGAAAAATTGGAGTTGGCAGAAAAGTTTCAAAATATAGCTTTAGAACGTTTCCAAAAAATCGGTTTTGAGGAAGGTGAAGCTAATTCCCTGACCAATTTAGGAAGATTGAGTACTGAAAATGGCAATACCAAGAAAGCTGTGGTTTTGTATCAAGAGGCATTTTCTATTATGGAAAAAAACCAAAACCAAAGGGGAATGGCCAGTGCGCTTACCAATATTGGAATCGCACATGTAGAAAACAAAGCCTATGAAAAAGCGATTCCCTACTTTCTAAAGACCCAAAAAATCTATGAAGACCTTGATAATGAAAACAATCTATCCATAGTACAAAAGAATTTAGGGGACTGTTATTACCATCTTTTTAAGGCTAAGGGTACTGAATGGGATTTACAAACAGCTGAAGACTATTACCGGAAGTCCTTGAAAAATGCAGAAGAGGTAAATGTCATAAATCTCCAATTTGAGTCCAACAATGCTTTATCCAAAGTTTTTAAAGAACAGGGAAAGTATCGCAAAGCCCTAGAAAGTAAGGAAAACGCTATAGTTTTAAGGGATAGTTTTATGTCTACGGACAAGACGGAAGAGATTGCCCGCTTAGAGTCCAAATACGAATACGAAAAGGACAAGGCCCAATTGACCGCCAATTTTGAAAAGGAGCAAGCCGTTGCCAAAGCGGAGCTGAAAAAGCAACAAACCATCAACAGAATAGTGCTGGTTTCCGGTACGCTACTTTGTCTCATGGCAGCTGTGGGTTTTGTGCTCTATAAGAAAAGAAGGGATGCGATTTCGCAGAAAAAAATGGCGGTTTTTAATGCCCAGGTTGCCGAAACGGAACTCAAGGCTCTCCGATCACAAATGAACCCCCATTTTATATTCAATTCTTTTAACTCCATTAGGGATTATATGTCTAAAAACGACTTTGCCAATGCAGAACTGTACCTAATGAAGTTTGCAAAACTGACTAGGGCCATCCTGGAAAATTCTAACAAGAAATGGATTTCGTTAGAAGAAGACTTGGACCTTATGCGTATGTATATTGAAATTGAATCATTGCGATTAAAACATCCTGTGGAATATGTTTTGCAAGTGGAGGAGGATATTGATTTGGAAAACACCCTCGTTCCACCTATGATACTACAACCTTTTATTGAAAATAGTATTTGGCACGGTCTGTCCGCTAAAAATCATGGGGGTAAATTAAAAATCCATATACGGAGTGATGGTGAATTTCTTATCTGTCTGGTAGATGATAATGGTGTGGGAAGAAAGAAATCTATTGGTATGATTACCTCGGAAAAGTCCATGGGGTTGAAAATAACCAAAAGCCGAATTGAAATTATGAACCAATTAAAAAATAAAAACGGTAGTTTCACTATGAAGGATAAGGAGGAAGGTGTAAGTGTTGAAGTAAGATTGCCCTTAGAATTACAATTTTAGCGATGATGAAAGCAGTAATTGTAGATGACGAAAAACACTGTCAAGATGCGCTCATACAGCTCGTTTCGCAATATGGTTCAGGTATACAGTTGGTGGGAGTGGTAGCTAGTGTTACCGAGGCAAAAGCCGCCATTTATACCCATGAACCTGATGTAATTTTTTTAGATGTGCATCTGAATGGGGAAACGGGATTTGATCTTCTTAAAGAGTTGGCGCATATAGACTTCTATGTTGTTTTTACTACTGCCTTTGAGGAGTACGCGGTTAAGGCCTTTAAATTTTCAGCCTTTGATTACCTTTTAAAACCTATTGATCCTGATGAGTTTAAGGAAACGGTAGAGCGTTTAATGAACAAACAGAATAAGGATAGTCATGCCAAACGTTTGGAAGTTTTGGTACATAATTTTGAAAACAAGGTAGTGGGGGTGAAAAAAATAGCCATTCCTACCTTGAAGGATTATATTTTTTTGAACGTCCCCGAAATTATAAGATGTGAGTCAGATGGTAATTATACCAACATATTTTCGGTGCATGGAAAGCGATTGACCTCTAGTAAAACTTTAAAATACTTTGAAGGTTTTTTAAACGGAAACCATTTTTTCCGCATACATAAGTCCCATTTTGTGAACCTATCCCACGTAGAAAAATACATCAAGGGAAAGGGTGGGTATGTGGTTATGTCAGATGGGGCCAAAATTGAAGTGGCGGTAAGAAGAAAAGAGGAGTTTTTAAAGCATTTTAGCAGCTAAAAACCCCTCTAATATAGTTTTAGACATCGCAAATGGTAACACCTTCTTTAAGGGCGGCGATCTTGTCATCCCAGGTAGGGATAAATTCTTGTGCTACGTATCCTTTATAACCAGTTTCTAAAATGGCTTTCATTATGGCAGGATAAAACAATTCTTGCGTATCGTTAATTTCATTTCTTCCGGGGTTTCCACCCGTGTGGTAATGTCCAAAGTACTGATGGTAATCCTGAATGTTTCTAATAATATCCCCTTCCATAATCTGCATATGGTAGATATCATAGAGCAGTTTAAAGTTATCGGAACCAATGGCTTTACATAATTCTACACCCCAGGCACTGGTATCGCACATATAGTCCGCGTGATCTACCTTGGAATTTAAAAGTTCCATTTGCAGTACCACCCCATGTTTTTCGGCAAAGGACATGATTTGTTTAAGTCCGTCCGCACAATTTTTTAAGCCTTCGTCATCCGGCATTCCGTTTCTATTACCGCTAAAGCAGATAAGGTTGGTATAACCGGCTTCGGCTACCAACGGAATCACTCTTTTATAATCAGCGATCAATTCTTCGTGTAGTTTGGGGTCGTTCCAGCCTTCAAGAATCCCTTTTCCGGCACCCCAGCACATGGAGGCGTGAATACCATATTTTTTCATGATGGGCCAGTCTTCCGGACCGGTAAGGTCCATGGCCTTGATGCCCAATTCATTGAGACTTTTTAGAAAGTCCTCCATCGGAATTTTGCTGTAGCACCATCTACAAACACTGTGGTTGATATTATTTTTTAATTTATTTTCCGCTTCCATAGTTTCGTTTGGCATTGCGTTGGTACTTTTACAGGCCATAATACCCACTGATGCAGCGGCAGAAGTACTAATAAAATTTCTACGTTTCATGTTGTCGAGTGTTAAAGAGCTTTTAAAGATATATTTTTTAGGTTTATTTCCCCTTGTGTAATTTGCCTAAAAATAATAATACGCTGATAAGATGGTGAAAAGGGCACTTTATTTTACGATAATTTCTTCTTTGTTTATAATGCTCGGTTGTTCGCATTCTATGGATACCGATGAGGCACTGGACAGTGAAATCAAGCCCACAGCTATAGATTCATCTCGATCTGGCCAAGTACCTGCTTTAGAAACGGATACTATAAAAACAGATTTTTCTACTGGAATTACCTATGGTACATTTAATTTTTCGGGACAGATTCCTAACAGCACGTCGAAAATTCCAAATTGTACGAATGGGGTTCCAAAATTAGTGCAGTTTGATATGGTAGATTCTCTTGGAACAAGATGGTTGAGCGAAAAGCCGGTTGTAGAACAAAAGGGAGTTTTTATGTCCGAAGTCGATAGTATGCCTATAGGAAACTACACCATCAAGTACATACATTTATTGTCTGCTGAAAGAGATACCCTCTACGGTGTGCCTACGGAGGCGGATACGGATATTATTGATTATTTGGAAGGAGAAGTACCTGCATATGCCCAAACGCCTATGGCAGATTACATAAATACCGTTTTACCCTTAAGTATCACAATTTCAGAAGAAAATACAGTTGTAGAAGCTACTGCATTTTGCAATACCCTACTTGACTTGCCGGTACCGGATTCGTTGGGCAGTGGAATTAACACGGGTGAACTTATGACCATTCCCATATACATTACAGGCATGGAGGATAAGGGTGGTTTTACCAACGAAGAAGGAGTTTATGAACCTTATATGGACCTTTGTGCCGATTATTTCACGGTAACGATCGATGGTTACAGGGTTCCGGAAAGATACACATGGTCTCAGTTCAATCAATATCATATCACCGTTCCTACGGATTACGACTATATGAGTATACGTACGTATGATTTGGACGGTAGCCCAAATGGCATACAGGCAATTCAGTTTACTAGGGAAAATCCTTATAACCCTGAAGTACATGGGGCATTGGTTTTTGATCAATGCGATCCGCAGTCACAAGATCCCGTTAATTAAATTCAATTCTAAAAAGGATTGTATTAAGCGTTTTAAGTTCCATTTATCCAAATGTTGTACTTCCTTTGTAATTGGAAAGGTGATTTTAGAAGTATTGGTATATGGAAGTATTTCCAGATAAAAGAAAACTCATAGAATTGGCACATTACCGCATGCCATTTGGTAAGTTCAAAGACCGTTATTTGGTAGACTTGCCAGAGGCTTATCTGGTGTGGTTCAAGCAAAAAGGCTTTCCGGAGGGAAAATTGGGTCAGATGCTCCGGTCTACCCTGGAAATCAAAGAGAATGGTTTGGAGCCCTTGATTCGCAAAATTCAGAAAGAATTTCCTCCCCTTAAACTGTGATATCCTAATTGGTTAAATGGAGTTTTTGATATTGAAATATTCCAGATATTATCACGTTTGTAGTATTGAACATAAACCTTTAGTTATGATACTTCGAGTTCTTTTAGTAATTGTATTTTTACAATTGATTAGTTGTAGTAAAAAAGAAGAGGTAATTGTTCAAGTAACCGAACCAAAGGAAATTTCCAAACCTCCATTAGGGGTTTCACGTTTTGGTCGCTCTAAAATTAATGAACAAGGGATAGAAATCTTTAAAACATCAGAAGGTTATTTATCATTTGAATATTTCAATTTTTATAATGCACAATCTTACCCAACTGGTGATTTGGTTGTCAGAAGGGTTGATGAACAATTCGAGACCATTGATTCTATATTATATCAGGATAAGCCTTTTATTCTTATTGAAAATATTATAAGAATGGGAACCGAGTCTTATGTAGTTCTGGGTAATAGGAAAACATATCCCGATGAACCATATAACTTGCCTATAATTACGGTTTTCGATGATAAAGGTCATGAGATTAAATCTCTTGTAGTTTCGGATCTGCTCATGGAAGGAGGAACTAGTGCAGCCAGTATTAAAGAAGCAACTTTCATTGATAATAGACTTTATGTTGTTTTAAGTGAAAATAAAGGCTTAACTATAGTTGTATTAGATACTGATTTGAACCTAATATGGGAAAAATTTGAAGAACTAAAACACACAAATTATACAATTACTGTGGATGATAAATATCTCTATTTTTCTCGCTCAATAGATGAATCTGGTGTTTTTTTTAATACAAACTATATTCACAAATTAGATATTAAGACCGGGGAGGAAGTTGATAGGTGGTCTTTTATACATTCAGATTCGAATTATTCTGTTAAAACTTATCCCTTTAAGTTGCTAAATGATCATGAAAACATCTATCTAGTATATAAATTGCACTTTCCGAATGAAAGTAACATTGATCCCTATTACAAGCTTAAGAGGATAAACAAAAAAAATGGTGAAATAATAGATTTAGGAATTCCAGAATTTAATTTTCTAGATGAATTTGAATTGACTAAGGAAGGATTTATTTATTCCGGTTCACATAGAACTGATGGTAAGAATATAATAAATGCTGATAAATTTTTGAAAGATTTATGGGTATTTGAAGTTGTTGGTGGATCAAGAATAAAAGATATAAAACCTTTGGAAAATGGTGAGTTTGTATTTTCTGGTTTCTATGTAAAGGGTATTGAAGGGAATAATGATTTGTATGATGATGCCCTTATAGGGGGGTTAAAGGCGAATGGTACAATTAAATAATACGGATTTATATTTGGTGGCTGTATAGTTAGCTATTTAAATAATATATTCTACTTATGTGTATAGGGGCTTACCTGGTGTGGTTCAAGCAAAAAGGCTTTCCGGAGGGAAAATTGGGTCACATGCTCCGGTCTACCCTGGAAATCAAAGAGAATGGTTTGGAGCCCTTGATCCGCAAAATTCAGAAAGAATTTCCTCCCCTTAAACTGTGATATCTTAGGGCAATTTGTATCTTTGTGCCCCGTAACAAAGAAACCCAATATGTCTCAGACAAAGTATATTTTCGTTACGGGAGGTGTTACTTCTTCTCTAGGAAAAGGTATTATAGCCGCATCACTCGCCAAACTGCTACAAGCACGTGGTTATAAGACCACCATTCAAAAATTAGATCCTTATATCAACGTTGATCCGGGAACATTGAACCCTTACGAACATGGGGAATGCTATGTTACGGATGACGGTGCGGAAACCGATTTGGATCTGGGCCACTATGAACGTTTCTTGAACGTTAATACCTCACAGGCCAACAACGTGACTACAGGACGTATCTACCAAAGTGTAATTGATAAGGAGCGTAGGGGGGAATTTTTAGGTAAAACGGTGCAAGTAGTACCCCATATCACCAATGAAATTAAGGAGCGAATTCAAATATTGGGCAACGGTGGCGATTATGATATCGTCATTACCGAAATTGGGGGAACCGTAGGTGATATAGAGTCGCTACCCTACATTGAAGCGGTTAGGCAATTGCTTTGGGAGCTGGGCGAAAACAACGCTATTGTCATTCACTTGACCTTAGTGCCCTTTTTGGCAGCGGCAGGTGAATTAAAGACCAAGCCTACACAGCACTCTGTGAAGGCCTTGATGGAAAGTGGAATTAAAGCTGATGTTCTTGTCTGTAGGACCGAGCATCAGATATCAGATGAAATAAAGGATAAATTGGCGCTCTTCTGCAACGTAAAACGAGAGGCCGTTATCCAATCCATTGATGCCTCTACCATTTATGATGTACCCGTTTTAATGCAGGAAGAAGGCTTGGACAAGGTAGTTTTACAAAAATTGGCCCTTGCCAATATTATGGAGCCCAACCTCACACAATGGAGCCAGTTTTTGGAAAGACACAAGAATCCAAAGCACGAGGTTTCCATAGGTTTGATCGGTAAATATGTGGAACTTCAAGATTCCTATAAATCCATTTTAGAGTCGTTTATTCATGCAGGTGCTGCAAACGAGGTAAAGGTTAATATCCGTTCCATTCATTCAGAACACCTACCGGATGGCAATCTGGAAAAGAAATTAAAGGGCTTGGACGGTATTCTGGTAGCCCCGGGATTTGGCGAAAGAGGTATCGAAGGAAAAATAAATGCGGTAAAGTATGCTAGGGAAAACGGAATTCCCTTTTTAGGAATCTGTTTGGGTATGCAAATGGCGGTCATTGAATACGCCCGCAACGTGGTTGGACTGGCCGATGCCAATTCTACCGAGATGAACGGTAACTCTGAAAATCCTGTTATCAACCTCATGGAAGAGCAGAAGAATATTACCGATAAGGGAGGTACCATGAGACTTGGAGCCTGGGGATGTGAACTTTCTGAAGGCAGTTTGGTTCAGGAAGTTTATGAAGGAGCTTCTGAAATTTCTGAAAGGCACCGCCACAGATACGAGTTCAATAGTGAGTACAAGACCCAATTGGAAGAAGCTGGCTTAAGGGCCAGTGGCATCAACAAGGAAACCAACTTGGTTGAAATAGTGGAATTGGAGCCCAAGGTGCACCCATGGTTTATTGGGGTACAATACCACCCTGAATATAAGAGTACGGTGGCCAACCCCCATCCGTTGTTCGTTGGCTTTGTAAAGGCCGCTTTGGCATATAAAAAGAAACAATCGAGTGCCAGTATGGCATAGTATACGTATTTGGGCATATATTTGCAGATTGCAATTCTGACCAATACAGATATTGAACCACATCAAGGTTCCAAGTAATTATATTTCAATGGAAGAAAAGAAACTGGACGTTAACTCAATTATAGGGTTTGTACTCATTTTTGGGATTCTAATTTTTATGTTCTATCAAAACAGGCCTACACCTGAGGAACTGGAAGCTCAAAAAGCGGAACAGGAGCAAATGGCCGAAGAGGCCCAAAAAGTGGAGGAAGAGTCCAATACGGTTGCCCCAGCAATCAATTTTCAAGATTCATCGGCGGTAGCCAACTACAAAAGCAAGTTAGGTGCTTTTGGGTTCACAAATCCTAGCGACAAAATCACTAAACTGGAGAATAAGCTCGTTTCTCTTGAAATTAGCAATAAGGGTGGCCAAATTGTGGAAGCTCGAATGAAGCAATTCCATACCTATGATTCGGTACCCGTATACCTCGTAAAAGACGGAAACGCTTCATACGGACTTAATTTTACCACATCGGATAATCGGGTATTAAATACCAAAGATCTTTATTTTGAGCCTTCATTGAGCAAAAGTAATGGTAACCAAGTGCTTTCCATGAAAGCGAAAGCAGGACCAACCGCTTTTCTGGAGTACCGTTATGAAATGAAGGAAGATGATTATTTGGTAGACTTTACCGTACGTTCCCAAGGTTTAAACGGAATTATCGATGGTAGCAAGCCTATTGAACTTCAATGGGATTTAAAAAGCTTTAGGCTGGACCAAAGTGTGGAGTATGAAAATAGGTATGTAGAGCTTACCTATAATTACGAGGATGATAAGATCGACTACTTATCCGTTGGTGGTGATGATGAGGAAACGGAAGAGGATGTTAAATGGTTGTCCTATAAACAACACTTTTTCAGTTCCATTTTGGCTACTAATCAGAGCAATTTTAAAACAGTGGAACTTTCTTCTAAGAATCTGGTAGAGGAAGAAAGTAAGGATACCAAGTTTACCAAAGCCTTTAGTTCCGTGATTCCCTTGGAATTGGCCGGAGGTGAATTGGCGCAAAACATGCACTGGTATTACGGTCCTACGGATATTAAGGTGTTGGAACAGTATGAGGAATTGGGACTGGATGACTCCATATCTTTTGGATGGGGAATTTTTGGATGGTTGAACCGCTATGTGTTTACGCCTTTCTACACCTTCCTTAGTTCTTTTTTACCTTACGGATTGGCCATTGTGGTCATGACCATATTGGTGCGTTTGGCCATGTCTCCAGCTACCTACAAGTCGTACTTGTCCCAAGCGAAGATGAAGGTTTTAAGACCGGAAATCAATGAGCTGAATGAAAAGTACAAGGACAACGCCATGAAAAAGCAGCAAGAAACCATGAAGTTGTACGGCAAGGCCGGTGTAAGCCCCATGAGTGGTTGTGTACCCGCTTTACTACAAATGCCTATTTTCTATGCATTGTTCATGTTTTTCCCAACATCGTTCGCTTTAAGACAGAAGTCTTTTTTATGGGCAGATGACCTTTCTTCTTACGATACCATTGCAGAGCTTCCATTTAACATTCCTTTCTATGGGGATCACATAAGTTTGTTTCCCATTTTGGCATCGGTAGCTATCTTCTTTTATATGACGATGACAACCGGGCAGAATATGCCACAACAACCGGGTATGCCAAACATGAAATTTATCATGTATTTGATGCCGGTGATGATGTTGTTCTTCTTTAACAACTATGCGAGCGGACTTAGTTTGTACTATTTTGTATCCAACCTAATTACCATCGGTATTATGTTGGTGATTAAGAACTTTATTTTGGACAATGATAAAATTCATGCCAGGATACAAGAGAACAAGAAAAAGCCTAAAAAGGAAAATAAGTTCCAGAAAAAAATGAGGGAAATGATGGAGGAGGCAGAACGTCAGCAAAAAAACAAGTAAGCCCCTTGTTGGCAATAAATTAAATAACACTAATTGAAAGGATAAAAACAATTGAATTACTTCACAGCATTATGGATTTTCATAATTCTCTTGCTTAATTCTTGTGTAGAAGAACAATACGATAAAACAAAGGCACTTGAACAAGCTCGTACCTCGCTAAATATTGGATATGAAACTTATTTGGCCTCCGAAAATATTAATTCACTATTGTATAAAGTCCGCGACAACAATTTTGAAATGGAGGACATTAAGGGTATTCATAGCTTATCGCAACAGTTGGTGAAGAAAACTGAAAAAAATATCGATTTACTATCGGTTGAAAAAAAAGACCATAGTGTGACATCATTATTTGAATCAACTATTACTTATCTAGAATCCGTTAAATTATTGGAAGAAAATATTCCTGTTTTCGTTGAAAGTATTTTTGACTCAACGCTAGTTTATAAACCGGAATTGAATCAAAGGATTGGAGAGTTAGCTATGGATGTTCAGAAAAAAGGACAGGATTGGCAAAATTCTAAAACTGAATTTTACACCACTCAAAATATTGGTCAAAAAGCAATTGACTCGATTGAAAAATTGATAACCAAAAAGTAAAAACTATTGTCAACAATACCTATAGCAAATAAGGTGTAAAGTGCTATGTTTAATGGCTTGGGTTTGTTTATTAAGTCCGCCAAATCTTTTGGAATTGACAATTTGAAAAGAAAAGATAATTACAAAACAAAAAGCTCTGGTTAGCGGACCAGACGGAAACGAAAAGTTTCCTAGCCTGCCCTACTTGCCATAGTCGAACCGATATCTTAAACAAAAAATGCAAAAACCCTGACGGAAACCGTCAGGGTTTTTTAGCATTAGTTAGGCTGGTTTGGTAAGATTTGGGATTGTGAAGATGCAACATAATCACTGTTGAAAAAAAATAGAGTTGTAAAGCGGTCAAAACTGTATGCTAACTAGTTAGAAGTAGTGGTCTTGTCCACAAATTGATTTAGCTATTGCCGAAAAGAGAAATGTTTGTAAATTAAAAGAACCGCTATTTCTAGCGGCTCTTTTTTGAATTCGGGGGAAAAATTTATTTTAGTCTTCGGTATTGGGAATCAATACCATATCAATCGCATGAATAACACCGTTCATTGCCTGAACGTCAGCCTTCACAATTCCAACTCCCATGTTTCCGGCGCCGTCGGTAATGGTGAAAGAACCATCCGCCTCTGTGAAGGTTACGGAATCACCTTCAAGAGTAGCAGGGGACACAAGACCGTCACTTAAATCTTCAGACCTAACATTAGCCTTTGCAATAACATGATGATTTAGAACAGCCGTTAGCGTTTCACCGGAAGGCACTTCTTCCAAGGCTTCAAATGCACTGTTGATAGGGGCAAATACCGTAAAAGGAGTGTTTTCTGTGGTAGAACTTAATACCGAAACAAAATCGGGCTGGTCATCGGCGGTCAATGCGCCAACCAAGCTTGAAAAGTTTTCGCTATCGGCAACTGCAAAAGTAACTACGGTAGGTAGGTCAATAACGGTATCAACCGCATGGATAATTCCATTGGTGGTTACAACATCGCTCACAACTACCATACTTTGTCCGTTTAGCATCACACCGTCATCCACGTTTACGTAGATGCTCAAATTATCACCATCCTCATTAGTGGCGGCGGTACTGGCATACATATTGGATAAGTCGGCAGCGGCCAAAGAAGCACCCGCAATCACGTGATTGGACAGAATAGCATTTAAGTCATTTCCATTAGGGTTTTCAAAAGCCGTAAAAGCTTCGTTTACGGGTGCAAAAACGGTAAACATCTGTTCTCCATCACTCAATAAATCGGTAAAAGTAGTATTACCATCCATGGTCAAAGCGCCAACCAATTCAGAGAAACTGGCATTGTACAGCGCGTGATCAACTACATTTGGCAAACCAATTACTTGGTCAACGATGTGAACCACTCCATTGGAAGCCTCAACATCTGCAGTAGCCACAGTGGATCCGTTGATTTTTACACCGTCTGCTGTATCTACGTACAGGCTAATATTCTTTTCACCAACTCCGGCAGTAGATAGAGAACTTACATAGGTAGTTGATAAATCACCGGACATCAAATCACCGGAGACTACATGGTTCAAAAGCACTTGCTCCAAAACATCTTCAGGAATATCATCTAGCGAAGCAAAGTTGTTATCTGCCAAGAATGCTTCAAAAGCAGCGTTGGTAGGGGCAAAAACGGTAAAAGGACCATCTCCTTGTAATGTTTCTACCAATTCAGCTTCGGTAAGTGCTTCCACCAAAATACTTAGGTCGGCCGTGGCCACTGCTAAATCAACAATTGTTGTGGTCTCTTCTTCTTGCTCTTCCTCTTCTTCCATTTCCTCTTCCATTTCAGGGTCTGGAGGGGTTACCCCATTGTCATCGTCGCTACAGGATACTGCAAAAAACAGCATTAGGACCATGGGTACGAGTAATTTAATGTTGTTAAGTCTCATAATTCATAAATTAAATAGTTAATAATTTTCTTGGAAGCACTTCTTTGGATAATGCTTTACACTTAATAATGGCAGCAAGGTATTTTTATAAACCACATTTGTTTAACTTATTTGAAAAAAAGTTGAACGTTTTTAGTTTTGGTAAGGCTCAATTGGATTTATAGGGAAGTACTACATCAACTAGGGGTGGTTTAGCTAGGCTATTTTTTAGGATTATTGGTACCGTAGGTTTTGAACCTACATTTTAGGTAATGGCAGGATGAGAATTTATATATAACCCTCATGTTAAATCTTCAAGTAATAACCTAGTAAAACTTTTTTGAAATCTGTAAAGGTGTAAATTTCTGATATTCTTATATTTACACTCCTCCCGGTCGTTAAATCATTCAACCTTAACATTTCTTGGCCATGAAAAGAAGACATTTCATTGCACGTAACTGTGGTCTTTTAGCTTCAATTCCACTCATTGACCTACAACCCTTACTACTTGATTTTATGAATACTGAGATCCATAAATGTAACATTGGCGAGTTTCAATGCACCATCTTTAAAGACCTAATGTTCACTTATAAGGCGAAGGATTATTTTATCAATGCCCCAGAACAGGAATTGAAGCAAGCCTTGGACTCCTCTAAAATTGATCCCGAAAATATTGCTTCTCCTTACATAGCCATGCTACTTCAAAAGGGAAACCAGAAAATCCTTATTGATTCGGGTATAGGATTTTCCCAAGAACCCATAGAATTTAAAGGAAATAGTTTTGTGCTAAAAGGAAGATTGCAACAGTTGTTGGATAAGGAGCACATAGCTACAAATGATATTACAGATGTAATCATTACCCACTTTCATCCGGACCATATTGGGGGGGTGTTTTCTTCTGATGGAAACTTACTTTTTAAAAATGCCACCTTTCATATGCATCAAAAAGAATGGGATTTTTGGCATTCCTCAAAATCGGATTCCCAGCCGCCATTGTTCAAATTCTTTGTTGAGAAAAATATCACACCCTTAAAAAAAGAGAATGTACAATTGATCGCCCAAGACTATCATGAAATCTGTGAGGGGGTAGTGGCGGTAAATGCTGAAGGACATACGGCAGGTCAGATAGCACTTATTATTGGGGATAAAGATGAAAGGCTCCTCTATATATCAGATGCCTTCTTACACCCATTACATATGGAGAAGTTGAATTGGCAGACCAGTTTTGATTTTAATCATGAAAAGGCAAAAAAAACGCGAAATAAATTGTTGCATTTGGCACATACGGAGCGCATGAAGATCAACGCTTTTCATTTTAACTTTCCTGGTCTTGGTTTTGCGGAGAAAAACGGTGCAAACTGGAAATGGGTTTACCATGCGTAAATTATTAGGATGGATATGGGAGAATTATAAAACAGGGAGAAGAGCTCTATTGGATAAAAGGTATCGTGATCAATTCTATAAACGTAGTAGCCAACCATAATAGGATGAAATCATTTTTCAAAGCTATTTTATTCTTACTGCTGCTCACCGCTCTCGATTTTTTGCTTCGTAAGGGCTTGCTTGCTTTTTACCTGCCCTTTCGACTGCCGCAGAATACCAACATATTGCTTCTTTTTACGCTGTTTGCCCTATCTGCTTGGCAGTTGACCCGCTGGTTTGGGAAATCGGATAAGATGACGCTCCGAGATTTGGGAATTACCTTAAGCACTCAAAACCGTCGTGAGTTTTATTATGGTTTTGTAATCGGAGTCGTTTTATGGGCGGTCGTTTCATTGTTGCAATCCTTCAACGCAGGTTTTTCTTGGGAACTAAGACCCGATGTTTCGTTGTACCACGTAGTCTATGGTCTCCTTTTCATTTTTATAGCCGATTTGGGTACCGAACTCTTTACAAGAGGCTACCCATTACGATCATTTGAGAAAAGTGTCGGGTCCAACTCAGCAATCTTGTTGATGATGGTTTTCGTGGGGTTCAAAAGTTATTCCTCTCAAGTGGCAGGCAAACTCCTTTTCTATACCATACTAATTCCGGTGCTGCACACCCTATTTTTTAGTATCATCTATTTTAAGACCCGTAGGTTGGGCGCTGCCCTGGGCATTCATACCGGTGCTAATTTTGTCACGATCAGTATATTTGACCTGAGGCCTGCAAATGAAAGTCAATCCATACCATCGGGGGTTTTTCAGTCAAATGTCGATTTGGAGACCTTATCCCTAACCGCCTTACAACTCCCATGGATTTTTATGGCCATTGTTTTTAGCGGAATTGTTTTTTGGTGGTGGAAAAAAGGAACAAATGGGCATAACCAAAAATTCATTTAAAAAGATAGGTGGGGCGAGAGCAATATTTTATTTATATTCGTCTTAAATCCAGTGGATTAAACATCTTCCCCTAAAAAAGAACCGTTACAACTTCCCCCATGGTTTGGGATAATAGGAGCTGAAATCATGAAGAAAGTAATTAAAATACTTTTTATCATTGTATGTCATTCGGTGAATGCACAAGTGGATAATAATATACCTATATTTCATAGGTTACTCTTGCTAAACGCTCAAAATGAATTGATGGTCGTTAAAATTGAGAATACAGATTTTTGGGTAACTCCCGGGCTATACCAATCGAAAGAGCAAACCATTAAAAATGGATTGGATAGTATCGCTTCAACATATGGTCTCAAATTAAAAGAAATTCATTTAAAAGGAACCTTTATGCTTAAAAGGGAACTAAACGGAGCAAGTTCTACCTCTTTACGAAACGTTTATACGGCCAAAGTTCAGAAAGGTATGGCCAAAAAGCATGAGGGTATATCGGAAATTAAATGGCTTTCTGTTGATGAAGTGATGAAAACAATAACCTTTCCGCATATCAATCTTATGGTCAAGCAAATCATGAGTAAACCTAATGACATTTGGGGTGGTACCTTACTCCAGTTCAAAGAAAACGATTTGTGGCGTGCAAAAGTGTTGGAAGAATTTTATAGACTTTAAATCATAGTTTGGGTGGTAAATTCAGTTAACCTAAAACCATCGTTACCAATAGCCTCCATCCATAAGATTTGTTCATGTCAGTCCCTACCAGCCCGACAAAGCCATTCTGGCGGGTATGCAATCTGCTGTACTCCCTTGTATTTTTCTTTTTTACGTACCTTTCGGTTGGACAGTCAAAAATCCAAACGCGAGACTACACATAGCCCTGCGTTGCAATAATTTGGAATAATCATAAATCCGATATCAAATGAAATATACATTATTTATTCTGCTGGCTTTGTTTTTGATTTCCTGTCACGAAACAAACAAAGAAAATGATTTAAAAACGTCAAATTCAAAGGGAATAGACCTAGAAGCAGAATTAAACTCAATCGAAGAATTAAGAAGTGGTTTCGAACTTGCAATTAAAGAAAAAAGATATGGAGATCTTAAAATGTACGGAACGAAAGATATTATTTCGTTAACACCTGTTTGTGGGGAATGGGAGCAATATAAAACCCAAAGGGCGAACCCCAATGAATTATTTAGTTACGACAGTTTGGTTATGAGACCTAAAGAGACAATTATAGTAAGCGATAGCGTCGCTTATGATTTTGGAACGAGCTCTGTTTACTATACTAATACAGAGGGTCAAGCAGTAGAAATTACTGACACCTTTTTAGCTATTTTAAAAAAAGACAAAAATAATGGTAGATGGAAATTACACAGAGAAGTTGCTACAACTAATATGATGGAATAAACTATTGCAATTTTATATAACCCCAATTTTGGGGTACCCATGCCTATCGGTACAATCACGCCTAAATCCGCTTGAAATTGCTAAAGCAAGTACAAAACCGAAAATTAATGCATATTGAGACGTAACTATGGTTAAACGGGCCTATGTTGAAGAATGATTCATAACACTTTTATTGTTTTCAAAGGCATTCATTGGTCGCTTCGCTTCGTCACCTAAAGATGAACCCAAAGCACCCTTTTTTAACCCCACCCCCAGTTACCCCAAAACCTAAGTTGTTGGTAAAGTGTTGTTTTTTAAGTAAATACGGATAATCAAACATACTTGGTAGTAAGATTTTAGCTATATTTAGACTGTAATCATTTTTGATTAAATCCTCCCCCAAAACATATCAAATAAACAAGTGTGGTATTGCATGATGTTATTTGATATACAATAAATCAGCTTTATACCTGTAAAGGGTTAGTCTATAGATGTATATAGTTGCGAAGTTTGAAATATCTATATGTAAGCGGAAATAACAACCAACCAAAGTAAATAATTATGAATCACTCCAAACATTTCTTTTCGACTAGTCATAGAACAATAGGACTTCTATTTATTGTAGTTACGTGCTTTCTAATTCAAGCTTGTAAAAACGATAAAAATGAAACCAATCCAGAAACTAAAATTGAGAATGAATCGAACGAAATTGCACTCAAGAGTGAAGCTATTGAAGAGATTTTAGCACAAGAAAATGCTTGGGCCGCTGCTCTAGTCGCTAATGATATGAGCACGGTAGCCTCTTTAATGCATAGAGATTTTCGGCTAATTAGAGCATATGGCGATGCACCACCTATTAGTAAAGATATGTATCTTGGAATGGAAGGAATGAGCGCCTTATCGGCAGATGTTACATCATTAAATATTTCTGAAGAATTGGATTCAATAGTTGTAGCAAGAATTACGATGACGTTGGATTGGGAACAGGAAGGTGTAGGCAAATTACCACCTCATTTTGATATGATTGACATATGGAAAAAAAGTGATGGTGGTATGTGGCAAATTCTTTCAAGAATAAGTCAAATTGCCAAAGAACCATATGCTGACAAAAAGAGTACTGATGAATAAAATACTGCCGCTAAAGACGCATATAGCTTATAGTGGGTGAACGGCAACTGCAAGTTTTTTGCGTTGTAGCCAAGTTTGATTCGGACAAAAGGAAAGTGCTTCGAAATGCCCTACGTTTCAAAACCATAATCGATGATGCTCAATGAGTCATAAAACACTTTGTTTTTTTAAAGGCATTCAGTGGTTGTTTCGCTTGGTCACCTAAAGGGACCATCGATCATAACCGTACATATCAACCGCTACCAAACCGACCAAGCCAGTTCTGGCGGGTAAGCCATCTGCTGTGCTCCCTTTTATTTTTCTTTTTTCTGTACCTTGTCGGTACAACAAACAAAAAATCCAAATGCACGACTACATATAGCCCTGCGTTGTGTGTAATTAAACCAAAAATTTGTGAAGAAAAAACTATCATTATTGTTCGTAGTTATATGCTTTTCAAATCTTCACTCCCAGGATTTCGAACTAAGAATAACCCCATTCATTAAAAGTAAAATTGTATTCAAGGACGGGAGTTCAAAAGACGGATTTTTAAGATTGGCTAGTTCCGTCTTCAAACTTAGGTTTAAAGAAAAGGAAGGCGACAAAGAAAGTAAAATTGACTATGAGTTAGTCGAAAAAATTATTACCAATCCGAATACAGAAAACGAACGGACTTTTCAATACCTAAATCACAACTACAGTAAGTTTAAAATTTTCACCGAATTAATCTACCAGGACTTTTTAAGCATCTACATCTCCTTATCTGATGCCGATGAACTTTTTTACTCGGATTTTGACAGACAAAGCATACCTGAAATGATGGCTCAAGCAAGATTTGACAATCGCACTGGACATTTTAATAGACTCAAAAGTTCTGATACTTTAGAATTGCCAAATGGTAAGAAAATAGCATTGCCAATAAGGTACTCATACTATTACAATCTGAGTTACCGAAGTGCCTCTGGAATTAGCCCAACATTAAGCTACTATCTTTTAAAACAAGGAGATTCGATACTTTATAAAAGCGAAAAGAACAAACGTTTTTTAAAGAAAGCTAGGCCTATAATTGAAAACTGTCCTGATATTCAACTGGACTTGGAGGAAGACAAATTAACTCTGCGGAATTTACCTAGGTTTATAGAATATTACAAAATGACCTGTGGAGTTGAGAAAAAAGATGAATAATTTACTAAGCACAACAAAAGCATCCCTTACACAACTCCTTGATGACCCCCCTTCAAACCCCACCCGCAGTTACCCCCAAACGTAAGGTGCTGTAAAACCTCATTTTTAATAAAAAGGGGATAAGTGAACTTACTTATAAGAAAGGTTTTACCTATATTTAGACTTTAATCGTTAAGATTAAATCTCTCCCCCAAAACATATCAAATAAGCAAGTGTATAATGCTATGCTGCTTATTTTGATATACAAAACACCAAATTTTAGACTTATAAATTATTAATATACAGATATATAGGTGTTTTTAAGTTTAAAATATCTATGTGTTGGTTGTAAAGTTAAAAACGAAATAAAATTTATGAAAATATTTTTAAGTTGGTCAGGAAACAAAAGTAAGTTGATTGCTGAATCGCTTCGAGAATGGCTAGAACAAGTAATACAATCAACTGAACCTTGGATTTCTACTTCAATTGAAAAAGGAAAAAAATGGTCAAAAGAAATTTCCGATAAACTTGAGGAATCAAAAGTTGGAATTATATGCTTAACAAGAGAAAACTTAAACGCACCTTGGATATTATTTGAAGCTGGAGCGATTTCAAAATCATCAGATTCCTACGTCTGTACTTTTTTAACCGATATTTCCTCACCAACAGAAATTACTGGACCATTATCTTCTTTTCAACATACTAAATTTCAAAAAGAGGAATTACTTAAACTACTCAGAACCATCAATTCTAGAATTAAAGAAAGCAAAGGTGGTAAATCTTTAAACGAGAAATCTCTTGAAGATGTATTTGAAATTTTTTATCCAAAATTAGAAACAAGAATCACAGAAATTTTAGAGGTCACACCTGAACAAGTTGCAGAAAACAACATACGGTCTGACCGAGAGTTGTTAGAGGAAATTGTAGAAAGTCAAAGAAGTCTAAAAGAAAGAATAAATGACTTGTGGACAAATAAGGACATTGACAGTATTGTTGACCATTACGTTAGTAATTATGTAAATAGCAAAGGACTTGGGAGTGAATATGATATTGTTGATGAACCACATTTAAGTGATTTCTCTGAAAAACTAGGTAAAAATCCTTTAATCCGAAAGTTATTTGCAAACAGTAATGACTTTAAAGATTTTGTAAAAGAGAAATATCTTGATTTGCCATTTTGATAACTAAAAAAACTACAACCAACATTGGCTATAAGTAATTGCTTGTTCTCGCCTACTTCTGAATATACTCTCGGATTTTCAGTTTAGTGTGTACTTGCAAAGTTAAGTGCTAAACCACGCAACAAATCACATCAATAACCCTTCTTCACATTTTTAACGAAATACTTATCATGAGAAATCCAAGATGGCATAGAGATGAATTGATTTTGACATTAAATGTATACTTCGAGAATGACTCTAGCACCTTCATAAGTTCGAACAAAAATATTATTGAATTGTCGGGCATCTTAAATAAACTTCCGATTCATTCTTTACAATTGAGAAAGAGTGACTTCAGAAATGTAAACGGAGTTGCAATGAAATTAGGGAATTTCACAGCAATCGACCCATCTAACGACAGTAAGGGCTTAACAAGTTTTTCAAAAAATGATGAAAAAATTTTCTTTGAATTTGTTGATAATAAAACTGAATTAAAGAGAATATCAGATTTAATTATTGAGTCTATAAAGCAAAAAGAGACTATCGAAAAACTATATGAGATTGAAGAAGAAACAGACAATTTGGTAAAAGAAGGTTTTGAAGGCGAAGTTCTTTACAAGTTGCATAAAGTAAGAGAGAGGAATATTAAACTTAACGAATCGAAGAAAAATCAAACTTTGAAGGAAACTGGAAAACTTGAGTGCGAAGTTTGTGGATTTGACTTTTTCCATACCTATGGTGAGTTGGGAAAAGGGTTTATTGAATGTCACCACACAAGGCCGTTATCCACGTATCAATCTGAACAAATTACCAAAATCAAGGACTTGTCATTAGTTTGCTCCAATTGTCATAGAATGCTACATAGGAGTCGACCTAATATGTCAATTGAAACATTAAAGAGTAAATTAAGAGCCAATAGGCAGCTAAATACCTAATGAAGGTTTAATTAATATTCTCGCATTCGTAATTATTCACATTTCCCTCCCCACCCAAAATTCCCCAAGAATCACTAATTTTGTACGCTAAATAAAACGCAATGAAAAAGGTAGTGGTAGGGCTTTCCGGCGGGGTAGATTCCAGCGTAACGGCCTATCTATTAAAAGAGCAGGGCTATGAGGTCATTGGCCTGTTTATGAAGAACTGGCACGATGATTCCGTCACCATTTCTGAAGAATGCCCGTGGTTAGAAGATAGCAACGACGCATTGATCGTGGCCGAGAAGTTGGGCATTCCTTTTCAAACCGTAGATCTAAGCGAGCAGTACAAAGAGCGTATTGTCGATTATATGTTCGCCGAGTATGAAAAGGGCAGAACCCCCAACCCCGATGTGCTCTGTAACCGCGAAATAAAATTTGATGTCTTTTTAAAGATAGCCTTGCAATTGGGTGCCGATTATGTGGCTACGGGTCACTACTGCCGCAAGGCCACTTCCGTTGATGCCAACGGAAAGGAAATATACAGCCTATTGGCGGGCGTAGACGGCAACAAAGACCAGTCCTACTTTCTTTGTCAACTGTCGCAAGAGCAACTGTCGAAAACCTTGTTCCCGATTGGGGAGCTGACCAAACCGGAGGTACGTAAAATTGCCGCCGAAAACAATCTGATCACGGCAGATAAAAAAGATTCCCAAGGTTTGTGCTTTATCGGAAAAGTACGCCTTCCGGAGTTTTTGCAACAAAAACTAAAACCCAAAAAAGGGGTGATTGTTGAGGTACCTTCCGATGTGTCGCAATACAGTAGGGAGATTCCCCCATTTGCGTCCAAAGAGGCCGAATTGGCCTTCAACGCCACCAAACCGGTCTATCATGTAGAAGACGGCCAGGTGGTGGGCGAGCATCAAGGCGCGCACTATTTTACCAAAGGCCAGCGCAAAGGTTTGGATGTAGGCGGTACTAAAGAACCACTTTTTGTGATCGAGACCGATGTGGAAGAAAACGTCATCTATACGGGGCAGGGCAAGGCCCACCCAGGTCTGTACCGAAAAACGCTGTTCGTTTCCGACGACGAGCTGCATTGGGTGCGTACCGATTTGGCCTTACAACCCGATGAGCAAATGGAAGTAATGGCCCGCATTCGGTACCGTCAGCCTTTGCAAAAAGCGACCTTGTACAAAATTGAGGGCGGACTCTACGTTGATTTTGAGGAAAAGCAATCCGCCATCACCGAAGGGCAGTTTGTGGCCTGGTACCAAGGCGATGAGCTTTTGGGTTCGGGTGTGATAGCGTAAGGTTCAGTGGTGTCTCCTCGAGCGCAGTCGAGAGGTGTTTTTTGTTTTATAAATAGAGAGAGGTCTCGACTCCGCTCGACCTGACAATTCACGGCACCGCCTGACCTGACCATTTTTGGACATTAGGACTATTTAGTTATTTTGTAATTTCCCTGAACAGATTGATGTCGCCTCGAGCGCAGTCGAGAGGTGTTTTGAAGTTGTGAGTTTGAATGAGGTCTCGACTCCGCTCGACCTGACAATTCACGACTCTCCTCGATCTGACAAGTATTTTCACGTAAATAAAATTTTACCCATGCCGAATAAAATCACCCAACTATTTAATATCCAATACCCCATCATACAGGCCGGAATGGTTTGGGCCAGCGGTTGGCGATTGGCCTCAGCCGTTTCCAATGCCGGTGGCTTGGGCGTTCTGGGTGCCGGAAGCATGTATCCTGAGGTGCTAAGGGAGCATATTCAAAAATGTAAAAAAGCGACTGATAAGCCTTTTGGGGTGAACGTGCCCATGCTCTATCCGGATATCGACCAATTGATGGATATCATCATTGACAACGGAATCAAAATAGTGTTTACCTCTGCCGGAAATCCCAAAACATGGACGGCCCAGCTGCGGGAAAAGGGCATTACCGTAGTGCATGTGGTGAGCAGTGTAAAATTTGCCCTTAAGGCCCAAGAAGCCGGGGTAGATGCCATCGTAGCCGAAGGTTTTGAGGCCGGAGGCCATAACGGAAGGGACGAGACCACCACGCTGGCCTTGATTCCCGCCGTAAAGGAAAAAATAGACATTCCCCTAATTGCTGCCGGAGGCATCGCTACAGGTCGCGCCATGTTGGCCACCATGATTTTAGGGGCCGATGGGGTACAGGTAGGTACCCGCTTTGTGGCCAGTGAGGAAGCTTCTTCCCATGCTTCTTTTAAACAAAAAGTAGTGGAGGCCGGGGAAGGGGCCACCCATTTAACTTTGAAGGAGCTGGCGCCCGTACGTTTGATCAAGAACAAGTTTTATGAGGAAGTACAGGCCGCTTATGCCAAAGGGGCTTCGGTAGAAGAGTTAAAAAACTTGTTAGGTCGCGGGCGTGCCAAATTGGGCATGTTTGAAGGCAATATGGACGATGGGGAATTGGAAATAGGTCAGGTATCGGCCTTGATTCATGACATCAAACCGGCTGCAACCATTGTAACCGATCTGATGTCTGAATTCAATTTGGCCAAGCAAGAAGCAAGCACTTTATGAAGTAGGCTCTTGTTTTAATCCTGCTAGGAATTCTATAAGATCTCGTAACTCTCGTTTGGTAATCAGTTTGCCCATGGCCGGCATGGCAGAAGGCATATTTTGTCGTTTCGCAATTCTGGAAACAGGAACTTCAAGTGGTTCCGCCTGATTGGTTCTCAAAATCAGCTCGTGCTCATTTTCCGCTTCCAAGATTCCGTTGACTTCCTGTCCGTCCTTTAATGTCAACGATACGCTTCCATAGCCAGGCGCCAAACGGGCGGAAGGTTCGATAAGCGATTCCAAAATTTGTTCCCTCGTAAGGATGTTTCCTATATTTTCCAACGGTGGGCCTACCGTACCACCGGCACCGCCAATAGCATGGCAACGGGTACATTGGGCGGTAGGGTTGTTGTTGAAAACCCGGTAACCGTCCCTGCGGTTTCCTCCCACCAAGGTTTCCTTGTAAGCCTCTACGGAATTGCCATCGCCCTTAATCTCTTCCAACTGGGCGATCAAAGGTTCAGATTCGGTAGCTTCCACAGCTTCCACCAAGTCCAAAATAACACTTTCGTTCAGTTTTTTGTTTTTTGCATCGGCAATCAATCCTGCTAGCACATCCCCGCTTTTTTCCGTTGGAAGTTCCCCAAGAACCCCTAGCATTCGCTGTTGTTCACGTACGGAACCACTTCTAAAAATGGGGTTGACAACATTGGGCAACTGCTCTTTGGAAATTTCCAATTGCGGAATTAGACCCAAAGCGGTGGTACGTACGGATGCTTCCTTGTCTTTCATGCCCAATTGCATGGCACCGGCAATATCCGTGTACTTAAGATCACCCAAGGCCTTTAAAATGGTAGCACGTACCTCGGCGGAGTTGTGCCTTTTCATGATTTGATACAGTCGGTCATTCTGACTGTCGATACCCAAATTGGCCAAGGTCTTGCTGATACCGTTCAAGATTTCAGGATCTCTATCCTCTATAAACGCGGGAATTTCTTTTTCCACCTTGGTTTTTACACCCTCTAGGTCGCGCTTCACTTCGCCACGATAACGGCCATCTACACGGTCCAACACCGATGGTTCCGCCCAAGTACCGATAGCTGCCAAAGCCTCGCCCCGCAACACATTGGGAACATCCTGTCTTTTGGCAAAGGCCAGCAGGTTTTCCAATTCTTGGTCACCACCCACACGCAAAGCAGCGTTGATGGCCCTTCGCTGTAAGGGTTCCGATACAAATTTTTCAGAGGTCAACATATTGGCCAAGGCCGGCAATGCCGCTTCAATGGACCAGTCGTCATTGATGGCGCGGGCAGCTTCCGTTACTACAAATTCGTCCTCATCGTTCAAAAATTCCTGTACCTGCGCATCCTGTAATCTTCGCAAGACCAACACGGCCGCAATGCGTAAGCTACGGTCTTCATGTCCTGCCAAAGCAACCATGGGGGCCGCTTTGCCAATTCGGGTCAATGCCAATACCCCGGCATGCCTAATGTAAACGTCCTCGTCGTCATTTTCCGCAATCATATCCAATAATGGCTGAATAGCGGCTTCATGCTGTATTCTTCCCAAAGCCTGGGCGGCAAAAAATTGTACCCGAGGATTATCGTACTTTAAAAGGGAAATGTACGTGCTGGCTGCTTCGGTATCTTTTAAATCACCCAATACCTTCAGGGATTGTGCAATGATTTCCGGATCGCTATCCCCCAAAAGTTCGCGAAGAACTGCGGCCTTTCCAGTATCCTCTGCTGCCAATTGGCCAATTCCCCAAATCGCATGGATCCTGGCAAATTGATTTGTACCGTTCTGCGCTGTTTCCTCTAAGGTTTTGAAGCCCTTATTCCCATTTTTTACCAATTGAAATTGGGCGCGTCTACGAATGCGCATATCCTCATAGGAAAGTAATTTTTGTAGTTCCGCTTCGGATTGTTCGGCATAGTCCAAGGTCATCAAGCGTTCCGTTTCCTTGCGTTGCGCCTCCAAATCGTCTTTTTCATCGGTGACGTCCAATTTCCAAACACGGCCGTAGTTTTTGGTACCCCAGCCCGTAATCCAATCGGCCAAGTATAGGGCTCCGTCAGGCCCAAACTGTATTCCGGTAGGTAATACACCGCTCAGGATGCTTTCATCGCTTTTTAGCTCAAAAGACGCTCCTTTTGGTTGCAGGTCAAACGCCCAGATATGGGAACGGTCCGGATTGCCCACAAATTCTACCAAGAAAAATTTGTCCTGCCAGTTTTTGCCCAAGGCCGTACCCGGGTTGTACAACATTCCCGTAGGTCCGTTGTGGAAATTTTGGATAGGAGGAATGATATGCGCCGCTTGGTCCTCCCATCGAGGGACATACAGTTTTTCATCCATCCAAACATTGTACCCATTGTTTTTGTCATCGGTATACTTGCCGTACTGCCAATTGGCCCTCCAACCGGCATCGGAACCTTCTACAATGTGTACCAAACGCTCGCTTTCACCGGCATGGTCCCCATCGTTGTCCGCAGAAATGATATTTCCGTAGGCATCAAAAACAAATTCATGGGTGTTTCTTAGTCCCCTTGCAAACACTTCAAAATTACTTCCGTCAGGGTTGGACCGTACAATGACCCCTTGGTTGGGATATTTGTGCTTTTCACCATCTACCGTAGTAATATTGGCGCCAATATCGCCAATACCCCAGTAAATTTTCCCGTCCGGACCTTCCACCGCTCCGGACATACCGTGGCCACCAAAACCAATATGCACGGCAAAACCGTTGGCAATGGAGGTCTTTTCATCCAGCACCAAATCGTCATTGGTATCGGTCAATCGCCACATATCAGGCCCGATTCCGACAAAAACATCTTCGTCACGTACCAAAAGGGCTCCGGCAACATCGGTAATCTCATCGTGAAAGTCTTCCAGAATTCGGGTCGCTTTATCGGCCACCCCATTCTTGTTACTATCTTCCAGCATCCAGACTTCGTCCTTTTCCACGGCCAAATCTTTCCAGTCATGGCTGCCATCCCCGTTCAAATCCTTCAACCATTCATTTTCCTCGCTTTTTTCGGGAGCAAAGGTTTCATGCAAGAATGCTCTACGGTCTTCCGGAGTTTCCCAAGAAATGGAGGGCGTCATCCAATCGCGGTAGCCTCTAATGTCAAATTCCGAATTTTTTTGACGGTTGGTACGTGTAAGGTACACCCTTCCGTATTTGTCCATTTGCATGGCGATGGGATCTGGCGCCAAAGAATCGGATGCCCAAAGGCTCAGTTCCAATCCGTCCGCAATCGTTGGAGTAATTCCTTCCCTAATTTCCTTGGCCCGAGAAACCTCGGTAAGTGAATCCTCCCTAATGACCAAAGGGGTTTCCTTGGGTTTTTGTGGTTCGTTGTCGCACGAGACAACGCTGATTAAAAGCAGGGAAAGGGGTAAAAAATAGTTGAGTCGAGAATTGAATTTCATTATAAAAGTTTGGTTTTAATACTGCTAGCCGATAAAAATAGGGATTTCTATATTGACAATTCAATATTTTAACCAAGATAATGTCATTCTTCTTGCTGGGCTTTAATGGCCCTTACCACCATCATGGCCTGTTCAAATTGGTCTTCGTGAACATGTACTTCCAGTTCTCCACCTACATTGGCGGCGAAACCGGCAAGTCTGGCAGATTCGGATTCATCCTTTAAAATGGCCTTAATCCCTATTTCTTCCAGTTTCTCTTCGATACGCTGAACGGTAAAACGGTTTCCGGAGTAAATTTTTCTATAATTCGATTCCATAATATTAAGGTTTTAAACATCAGAAAGTTAACCATTAAAAAGAGATGGATTGGCTTTATTTTTGACCTGAAAAGAAATTAGGAATCACCATGATTGTGTTTTTTGTATTCATAGGCCTGGGCGGCAAAATAGTCTTGGATGTTGAATTTACGGTCTACGAATTTTTCGGGAAGTATCTTGAAGTGTTGAATACGATCTACCCTAAAGGCCCTGTATTCATTTCTTAAATGGCACCAGGCGAGCAATATCCATTTGTTCTCGGTAGAGAAAAAGACATAAGGTTCTATTTTTCTAAAGGAAATATGCGTGTCATTGGCCTTGCGATAATTGATTTCTACGTAGTTGAGGTTGGTAATGGCCAGTTGCAGTTCTGAAAGGGAATTGGAGGCCAGATTTTCTTGTTGTGGGCCAAAAACATGGATTTTGGAATGGAGTATTTCACTTTTCTCCAATACCGAAGAACGAAAAACCGATTTGATTTTGATAAGGGCCTCTTCAAAATCCTTGACAAAGGAAGCATCCTTACTTTTGTTGACCAAGTGGTGGGCCGTTATCAAGGCGTTGGCCTGTTTTTCCGTAAACTGAACCGGAGCCACGGTATAACCGTCCATAAGCGTATAGCCTTTGCCCTCCAACGTAACCACGGGAACACCCGACGCGATCAGTTTTTGAATATCCCTATAAATGGTTCTAATGCTAACATCATACCGTTGGGACAATTCTGTGGCGGTGAGCACCCTACGCGATTTTAAAAGGGTGAGAATATTGATGAGGCGACTTAACTGAGACATGCTTGGTAAAGGTAACAAACTGGCGTAAAGAGAAGGTCATTTGAACGGGGGGGGATTCAAATGACCTATTCCTAAGGTTAATTCCAAGAGTGCAGGGCTACTTTATTGCCTTCTGTATCCATAAAATGGGCGATGTAGCCGTTTTCGCCTATGTCCGTTTTAGGAATCATAATTTTACCACCCGCTTTCTCTACCTTGGAAAGAGGAAGGGCCAGATCATGGCCGCCATCTAAGTAAACGGTAACCCCGTTGATAGAGGGTTCTGCGCCCTCCATTTGCATTAGGGCACCACCCGTTTTGTTATTGTCCGAGTCATAGGGAAAAACCCCATATTTCATCTGCGGCATGGGTACTTCCTTGATCTCAATATCCAAAATGGAGCAGTAAAAATCTTTGGCCCTTTCGAATTTTTTTACTGGAATTTCAAACCAGTTGATTGCATTGGTCATGATGTTGAATGTTTTAGGATTATCAATGCACCAAAAGTAGCGAGGGCATATGTCAAACTATGTCAGGGGTATTTTTCAAGAATGAAAATAGATGGAAAAAGATTAGTTTGCCAGTGATTGGTCAAAAATCCATTCCAATTTTCCGGGTGTATTTTCCACGTGGTTCCAGACGTTATGCCCTACATTTTTATACTCAGTGTATTTGGGTTCTCCGCCTTTTTTACGAATGGCATTGACCATATCTTGCGATAGTTGTACAGGAACATTTTGGTCTTCTGCACCGTGAAATGCCCAAATAGGAGTTTGTAGCATATTTTCAGCTTTAGCGGGGTCGCCACCTCCACAAACGGGCATGGCGGCGGCAAACTGTTGAGGATGGTTGCCTATCAACGTCCACGTACCAAAACCACCCAGGCTCATTCCCATGACATAGCGCCTATTGGTGTCTACCGAGTAGGTTGCTTCAATTTCTTCGATAGCTTCCATTACAAGGCCGCTGATATCCTCATATTCAGGAATACCCCCAAAACAGGAACCCGGTGGTGCCTGTGGTACAAACAGTATGGCAGGAAACTTTTGCTGATTTTCAGGTTCAGATAAGGTTCTGGCAAACATGGAGGCTTCTACCTGGCGAACATTATCGGTACCGTTTCCTCCCCCGTGATGTAAACATATGGCCAAGGGATAGTTGTTATTTGGTTGATAATCTGATGGCAATAGCAGCCGATAAGGCAATTTTTGTCCCTTGGTGTTGGTATAGGTAAAGGCTTTAAATGCGGAGGCAATTTCCCGTTGTTTGGTTGTGGGAGTTGGTTGTCGCAACGTATTTAAAAGAACATCTCTAAAAAGAAATATGGAAAGAACTAAGGCTAAGGAGACCAGTAGGCCCACAACTCCTTTAAAGGACCGTGAAAAGGCACTTTCTTCGGTTGTTCTTAGTGTTTTTAATTCCTTTTTAAAATTTAAGATAAACGGAATAGCCACCAAACTACTTAGCAATGACGTGATGTGGAGCGCTTTGGTCAATTCTAATTGAAGTTCAAAACTCGAGGTGAAGTTCTTCGCATAAAAAAGGGTTAGGTACGTAATCCCAATTAGTAGCAGGGACCAACCTGCTATTTTTAACCATTTCTTTTTTCTGGTTACCGATAGGATTAAAACGAGTCCGTACAATAGGATGGAAAGTAGCATCAGGTTTTGAATACTCAGGTGAAAACGTTCTAATTGTTGGGAAGTAACCATAAAATAGGTAACGATAAACAGCGCCAAACAGGAAATTTGGTAACTGGCGCAGGCTATTGCGGCCCAAGATTGTTTATTGGAAAGGTAGTAACATATTTGAATCAACTGCGATGCGGTAAAAATGAATCCATAGCCAATTAGCCAATAGGAATAGGTGTTGAAGTAGGATGTTTTGGCTTGGAAGATAAGAAAGAGTATTCCTTTAAAGGCACTTAAAAACAGTACTAGGGACCAAAGACAAATTCCAATACTATAGAATTTTCGATGCCGTACCCATTGCTCCATGTTAGCGTGTTACTAGATTCTTTTTCTAAAGCTAACGGATTTAATTGTAAATACTAAAAGTGAAATCAAGTAAAAGTACCAGTTTTAGTGGTCATGATCGTAGTGGTCCTGTAAAAGGTCATCCCCAAAATCATTTTCCAAGTCACGTACTACGGTATGCACATGGTTGTTATTGTTTTGGGTATTGTCATATTCAATCAAAAGGGTCTTCCCTTGAATACTGTAATAATGGCCTTCTCCACGTTCCAAACTACCGGCCCAAGCAAAATAAAGTTCATTCCGGCCTTCTTTTTCTATTTTTTCCTTCGCTTTTTTCGAAAATTTCTTTTCGTAGTTATCTAGGTACAACTGTAAAAGGCGATCAAAAAGCTTTTTTTGGTCGCCGGTCAAATCGGCATATTGTATACCGGTATGTGCCAATCGTTCCGCTTTGGAGTGGTTGCTGGTAAACATATCTACGGGGGCCGTTTCCGAAAATCTAGCCACTTCCAGTTGTTGTGGAGTCAATGAGTTCACCATAGCGTAGCCGTAGTCCGTTTCCAGTTTTAAAACTTCATGTCCCTTTTGTTCGCCTTCCAAGACCCTACCGGGGTTGGTGCCCAGGAAGAACGGTGTACTGGAGACCAAACTACCTTCGGATGCCACAAAATTCAGGGAAATGTGGTGACCTTCAAAACGCCAACCCCAATAATGGTCCTTTTCTGGATTACCAAAAATCCAAAAATGGTAATTTAAGGGGTCGCGTTTAGCGCTGCCATCCGGCATTTTAGGATTGTTTTCCAATACGATCAGGATTTTCTCCAAATCCATGATCTCCTTTGTCTTTTCAAAGGCATTTTCGCTTATGGAGGCTTTTAACAATGCCAGTGCAGCCGCGGTCTGTTCTTTATTATAGTCGTTGAAAGTGGTTCCTTTTCGGTATACTGGAGTGTAAAAGAAACTTTTTCGTTCTTCTGAACTAAGTTCAAAAACTGTTTTTTCCCTAAGTTCTTTGGATAGCGAAGCCAAAAAGTCTTGGGCCAAATGGTGCAAATCTTGTGCGTTTACACCTTGAAAAGTAAAAAGGAGCAGGGCAAAGGAAAAGTATACTTTTAATTTCATGGTTGGATGGTACTTTGGTAAATGGTCCCAAAAGATAGTACAATTTTCGCTATATCAAATATATAGCCTATTTGAAACGGCCAAAAGTTTCCACAATCATAAAATTGCAACAGATTGTTATAGATCTAGTGCCCGTTTGTATTGCAATAAATTAAGACGGGGTTTTTCAACCAGTTTTAAGTTGGTGTCAAAACCAAACTTTTTTAGGTTCCTTAAGATTTTAGAGTGTCTATTGCCACTTGTAATCAAGGTTAAATGATATTCCTCACATTTGATAAGAATCCTTGTTTCCGCAATTTTATATTCAGAAGGATATACTTGCAGGTGCCTAGAAACTCTGTTGGGAACACCTAATTTGGACATGATGTACATGGGGGACATATAAAAGGTGTCAATCACTTCTTTGCCTCTAATTAGGGTAAGGGATTCAATTTCATCTTTAAGGACGGGAATGATGGTTTCCTTATCCTGAAAATTACCGGTGATCATGATGCCTTGTGGCAAAATTTCCAAATTACATTTGGTATCGCTTAAAAGAAAGTCTTTTTTATCTTGCTTGTTCTTATAGTCTATGAGCCTAAACCTATATTTTGACTTTTTGGCTGTCCATTTGGACAAAAGGTTGAATTCCCCAGAAGTTGAGTTTGGCGAGTTAGTGACTCCCATGGCAATTTAGAGTTTGTACGAGTTAGTTTAAAAAATGACACCGAAGTATCTAAATGGGGGAAGGCTAATTTATGTATTTAAATGTAATTTTCGGCTTGGAAATGGTGGAGCTGATTGCAAAACGGCCTTGTTAACAGCTTGCATTTAATCGATGAAATAGTGAAATTCTCAGACCTCCCCGTTTTTAGGAATATTTAAACAAAAGTTATTAACAAAATATAGTTTTGAGAATAATTTATAAAATCCCTTGATATATTATAAAAATATCAATGATTTTGATGAATAATGTAGGACGGGATACGATGGTCTATACTTAAATTAGTCCTCTGGCCTTGATTTCCAAATATTTGTTGATGGTATTGATGGTGAGTTTTTCGGGAGGGGTGAGAATGGTCTGTATACCATACTTTTGAAGCTCCTTTTGCATCAACCGTTTTTCCAATGAATACTTTTCTGCCACGGTTTTATGGTAAATGTCCTGTAAATTTTGGGTATCATTTTCTATAAGGTCCTTGAGTTCCGTATTTTCAAAAAAGATGACCACCAGCACATGTTTTTTGGCTATGGCCAATAGATAGGGCAGTTGTCTTTTGAGGGCCGAAATATGCTCAAAATTGGTGTAAAGCATTATAAGGCTTCTATGGCTCACCTTCCTTTTTATTTGTCCGTAAAGAAGGCCAAAATCAGAATCTGTAAATTCCGTAGAAATATTATAGAGTTTTTCAAGGATGTGGTTGAGATGGGTTAGCTTTTGAACGGCAGGGACAAAGTATTCAATGTTTTTGGAGAAAGTAAGCATCCCCGTTTTGTCATGTCGCTTTAAAGCAATATTTGAAAAAGCCAAAGTTGAATTTATGGCATAATCCAATAATTTAAGTCCGTTAAAGGGCATTTTCATTACCCGTCCCGTATCTATGATGGAATACACAGGTTGTGAGCGCTCGTCTTGATATTGATTGACCATAAGCATGTTCTGTTTGGCTGTGGCCTTCCAGTTAATGGTTCTAAAATCATCTCCTGGTACGTATTCCTTAATCTGCTCAAATTCTTGGGTATGGCCAATTCGTCTCAATTTTTTTAGACCGAATTCCGTTAGATGGTTACTGATGGAAAGAAAATCATACTGCTGCATCTGAATGATGCTGGGATAAACAGGAACCATTTGTCCGCTTTGAAAGGTGAACCTTCTTTTTACAATACGCAAGGGCGACGAGGCAAATACCATCAAATTCCCAAAAACGTATTCGCCGCGCTCTACAGGTCTTACCGCATATTCATATACCTTCTTTTCCGCTTTGGTAAGAAAGGCTATATGCTCAAAATCCCTTTTTTGGAATTGTACGGGCAATTCATCAATAATTTGTAGCTGCACCTTAAAAGCATAGCGGGAACCGTACTTTATGGTTATGGTATTATAATCACTGTTGGACAATTTTTGAGGTGCAAACCTTTCTGCTTTTACAGCCTCTGGTTGGGCGTATAAAAGATAGATATCAAACAAGAAAAGGGCCAGTAAAAGCAGTGTAGCCAACCAGGCTAACGGATAAAGGAAGGGTAGCCAAAAAGACAGTACAAAGCAGCCTGAAAGCACTGCCAAATATCTAAAAAACGCAGGGTGTATGTAAAACGATTTTAGAAATCCCATGGGTTATCTAGGTATCTCAACAGATTCCGTAATCATTTCGATGACACTTTCTGTGGTCATACCTTCCATTTCCCGTTCCGGGGTAAGGATAACCCTGTGGTTAAGGACTGGTTTTAAGGCCATTTTTACATCTTGGGGTACCACAAAATCCCTTCCGTTGATAGCAGCAAAAGCCTTTGCGGCATTTAAAGTAGCAATGGATGCCCTTGGCGATCCCCCTAAGTACAAATGGGGGTGGTTGCGAGTTTTGGTGATGATCTGGGCAATGTAGTTGATAATTTTTTCCTCTACCAGCACCTCCTGAATCTTAGTTTTAAACTCTAACAACTGAGCAGGTGTCAAAACGCCCATAATACGTTCTTGAGGCTGGGTTCCCTTTCTTTGATGATGGGTTTCTATGATACGTATTTCCTCTTCCACAGAGGGGTAGCCCACTTTTATTTTAAAAAGAAAACGATCTAATTGCGCTTCGGGTAGGGCGTAGGTTCCTTCCTGCTCCACCGGATTTTGGGTGGCAAGCACCATAAAAGGCCGGTCCATGGGGTAAGTGGTACCATCCATGGTTATTTGGCGTTCTTCCATGGTTTCAAACAATGCAGCTTGGGTTTTTGCCGGTGCCCGGTTAATCTCATCAATAAGAACGATATTAGAAAAAATAGGTCCTTTTTTGTATTCAAACTCAGAAGTCTTTGCACTAAAAATAGAAGTGCCTAAAATATCACTGGGCATTAAGTCTGGCGTAAATTGAATTCGGCTAAATTCGGTTTTTAGGGTTTTTGCGAAAAGTTTGGCCGTAATGGTCTTTGCTACCCCCGGAACACCCTCAATAAGAACATGGCCATCTACCAAAAGGGAGACAATCAAGAGTTCCATAAAGTTCTCTTGGCCCACAATGACCTTTTTGAGTTCTTGCTTTATTTGATTAACCGAAGTTTTTAAGCCTTCAAGGTCAATTCTATTATCAAAATTCATGG
The DNA here is from genome assembly GCF_014349235.1 of Cytophaga sp. FL35. Classification (GTDB taxonomy): domain Bacteria; phylum Bacteroidota; class Bacteroidia; order Flavobacteriales; family Flavobacteriaceae; genus Euzebyella. Next base: position 41,251 of record NZ_JACSOH010000022.1, read on the forward strand.
CTTGATCGGTGCTGTCATTCGTTTCCATGGGCTTTCTTCTTAAATTTTTCTATGAGCGAATTTAATTTTTGGAGCTCTGTATCGGTTATTGTTTCCTTAGATTCTAGTTGACTTAGATATTTGAATAGGTGTTCTACTTCTTCCACTTCATGAGCACTTCTACTGGCTAAATTCTGATAAAAATCCTCATGGCTTTCAATACTTTGAAAATAGAAGTGGTTGCGAACGTAGTCTAAAAAATAGTCAATCTTGTGCTTTGCGATGGCTTTGGTTTCTCCAGATTCATAATACATATCCGCAATGGTCCTTGTAAAGGCTAAGGTTTGGTTCTTTAATGGTTCTATTACCGGAATGGCCCTTTGCTTTCTCTTGCCTTCAAATACTACATATAGTACAACCCCCAAAAGGGCAAGGTAATAGGCCCACTTAAACTCGCGAATATTCAAGAAAATATACATAGGAGAGGTGTAAATGGATTTTCCGGCTTTGTAATGGTTATCCAAGTACAAAGTTCTGGATTCATCCCAGTAGGATAGCAAACCAGCTGTATACGCCTTATTAGGGTCCTTTAAAATAAAGTAATTGGTAAATGCCTTGGGAAAGGTGCTTAAGATGATTTCACCTTCCCCATATTTTTTTCGGATTACATTATAGTTTTTGGATTGACCTTTTGCGGAAAGGGAGTCATTTTTTGCGCTTACCGTACCCAGAACAGTTATGGGGCCAGGAATGGAATCTAGGGAAAAATAGGTGGTGTAGGAGTCCTTTTCAAAAGTGAATTCTTCATTGTTACCAAGTTGAGGGTTTACCAACCGATGTTCATAAGCCCTGCCGTTTTCAAAACTGTTGTAGAGATTGTTGGTTTGGAGCTTCAGTGTATCCAATAATTGCTGCTCAAAGGAGGAGGATGCTATAAAGAGGGAGTTACCTTTGGAAGTCCAGTCCAATACTCTATGTAATTCAGCCTCACCAAAATTTACCTCGTTATTGATAAAAACATACGTACCTTTTACGGAATCTTGATCGGCCAAAAATTCAAAAGGAGGGACGTATATCTGTTTTACCTGTTTAAATTCTTCCTGCAGAAACTCATTAAATACTTTGGTACCGTAGGGAATTTTGTGGTCGTTTACAAAAGAAGGAAACCAATTGATTTCCTTGGGTTTGCTATACTGAACAAGCAATAGGGCACCAACGGTGATAACAATGAGGACCATATATTTGATCAGCCTTTTACCCATACCCTAAAATCATTTTTTCAAGGTTTTTAAAAGAGGGTTCCGCACGTAAGAACCGTTGCTCATCTATAAAAAAATCACCATACCAGATGTAATCGTATAGCTTAGTTATATGGGCAAACTGTTGTTTTAAGTCTTCTTTTGTGATTTCGGAAACATAATCGCTGTTGGTTTTTTGTAGTTGCCAATCTATGAATTCCCTTTCGTTCAATTGTTTTAAGGATTGCAGATAGTAGTATCTAACGGCCAAGCGAAAATTTTTCTCGGCTAGTGCTTTTTCAATAAGCTCGCCAATATCCTCGGTTTTTATAATTCTTTCTTCTTCGGACAAAAGTACATCGCCTTGTTTGCCTTTTGTATTGATGGTATGGGCATTTAATCGTAAGATGAACTTTATCAGAATAAAAATCAAAAGACCCAAAAGGATATACGGAATGATTTCCAAGAAAATGGACAAGATACCAGAGGCCCTTTCCATTCCAAAAATGGCTTCGAAAATTCTTAGCATGACATTGCCCAACCATGTCTTAAAATCATCCCACCAAGTAGGATTTTGCTCTACGACTTCATAATTAAAGGCCTTATCATTTCTATACTTTTCTAGAAAGCTTTCGGTAATTTCTTTTTTTACGATATGGGAACTATCAAGAACTACGGTAGAATCCTGTTGCCCAAAAAGGCTACAAAATGTACATATCGCAGTTAGAAATAGCCATTTATGCATACCGTTATTCTGTTTCTCCCAAACTTTGGATACGTTCGTAGGTTCCGGTAAAGTTTTTCTTTTCGTTGAGGTCAAAATAAATTAATACTCCGGCAACTACGGATATGATATTCAAAAGAAACTGGGCCAAGGTGCTTATGCTTCCAAGGAGTATGGAAATAGGATCTGCCACGGTAAAGTTTTCAGCATCTATTTCTCCTGAAAGAATTCCCAATTTAGCATAATTATAGATGGTAGATGGTATGGCAAAGGCATAACTGGCAACCGTAACAATAATGCCTACTACAAAAAGTGCGGCAAAGGTCATCCACCAGTGATCTTTTACCAAGGTAAAACTATAGCTAAATGCATCCGATACACTTTTTTGATTGAAAACCAGAATGCTAAAGGAAAGCACCAAGGGAACGTAGAGATATACTCCGGGAATAATACAGAACATAAATCCGACACCAACGCAGAGCGCTACTAAAATACCCAAACCTATAAATTGCCAAAAAGAGGCATACACCTCTTTTTTAACTTCCTCAAAAACTACAGTTCCCTTGTTGTTGGCATAGGATTTAATGTAGAATAAGGTTGTGGCTTGGGACAAGACATATGTGGCCACCATAGAAAGGACAAAGGCGCCGCCCACTACCAAAAGTAGGAGTACGCTACTTATGGAATCTGCGCTTTCCATACCAAAGGTGAAAAAATCCCCAAATTGGTACATATAAAAGCAATAACAAATGATCATGACCAGTAAATAAGGACCTATAATCTTAAAAAAGGTATTAAAAAACGGCTTAAATTCAGTTCGAAGGAAAGCGAAAGTATCCGAAAGAATTTCACCCAATTCACGTTGTTTTTTAAATTCAATGTATGGTTTCATAGATTTAAGATGGTATTGATCCAGGCATTTCAATTTTACGAAAGGGAGTGCCTAAGTTCTTTTAATTGTTGGTGGTTTTTCTGTTCTTTTTTGTGCAATTGAATTGGATATATAACGTAGTAAAACAGAATTAGTGCCAAGGAAGCCAAAATTATAAGGACGGCCATGGCATCTGGCATTTCCGTGTGCCGGGTAACAAAACCTTCCAAGAATCCGGCAATTATAAAGAAAGGTACGGTACTCAGCATAATCTTTAGTCCGTTTTTCACCCCTCGTTTAAAGGATTCCAATCGGGTGTAGGTGCCGGGAAAAAGCATCCCGTTTGCCAAAACCAGTCCTGCACAGCCGGCAATGATGATGACCGAAATTTCTATGGTACCATGTATCCATATCGTTCGTGCAGACTCCCATAGCAGACCTTTTTCATAAAAAAAGTACTGGAAGCTACCTAGCATAATGCCATTTCGTAACATAATGTACAAGGTACCCACGCCCAATAAAATTCCAAAGGAAAAAGCTAATAGGGCCACGCGAATATTGTTGATGGTAATTCCTAAAAACATATTGAATTCGCCCATTTGTTTATAGACCGCCATGGGGTCGCCTTTTTCTATATTTTCCAACGTCATGTTTACATAGCCATCTCCTAGAATAGAGCGGACGAACTCCCCTTCATTTGCAGAAGAAAAAGCGCCTACAAGAGCAAAAAAAACAAACACCAAAAAGGCAATGAGCAGTTCTCTTTGGTAGAAATAGAAAAGCAGGGGAAACTCTGTTTTCCAAAACTCAAGTACCCTGTTCTTGGGCTCTTTTTTTGTTTTGTAAATCTTTTGATGGGCTTGTGAGGCAAGCGAGTTTAAGTAGAGTTCCGTGTTGCTGCCCGTATAAAATGTTTTGGCATAACTAAGATGGTCCGTTATTTCAATATATAGATCGGACAATTTATCCGGTGGAAGCTTCGTTTTCTTAGCCAGGGCATTTTCAAAAGTTGCCCATTTGTCTTTATTTTGTTTTACGAAGGCGGCCTCTCGCATGCATAACGGGGTTATTACCCAAAGAAACGAAACTATGGAGCAATTTCAAATAGAAACCGCCCAAAATATAACCATTAGTCAAAACGCTGCCCACCTAGGAGACAGAATGGTGGCCTTTTTAATAGATACGTTTGTTGTTATCAGTTATATCATTTTATCCATAGTTCTTTTGCTCTCCCTAGACATTGAAATGAACGATGCCTGGGCCATTTATATGGTTCTTAACCTTCCTGCGCTTCTTTACTATTTACTTTTTGAGACCCTTATGAACGGGCAATCCATCGGTAAAAAATTAATGAAGATCAGGGTTGTGAAATTAGATGGTTCCAAACCTACTTTTTCCAGTTATATAATCAGATGGGTGCTCAGAATCCTGGATGTTACCTTATCCAGTGGAGGAGTGGCCGTTCTAACCATTTTAATAAGGGGTAATGGTCAGCGAGTAGGTGATATTGCAGCGGGCACCACGGTCATTAGTGAAAAGCAAAAGGTTTTTTTGCGTGATACGCTTCTTAGGGAATTGCCAGAAGATTATAAACCATCCTTTCCTCAGGTTACCGTTTTTAAGGACCGTGAAATGCAGACTATTAAAGAATTGTTTGATGTCTCTAAAAGAAAAGGAGATCACAACGTAATACTTTCCCTGAGCAATCAGATTAAAAAGGTGACCCACATTTCTACCGATTTAAAACCAGTGGATTTTGTGGATATGGTCATAAAGGATTACAATTACTACACGCAAAATATGTAGTCATAACTCCTTTATTTTCTTAAAAAAGGGCCAATCTTCTGGTGCTTTTAATCGTAAAGGATACTTTTGCCAATCCATTTTAAAGGTGAGGGGATGCTATATTTCATCATAGACATTTTAGGGATTATTGCTTTTGCCATATCAGGTGTTTTAGTGGCGATGGACAAGCGCTTGGACCTGTTCGGGATTTTTATCATCGCCTTTGTTACCTCGGTAGGAGGCGGTACCCTTAGGGATATTCTTATTGGCAATACTCCGGTTACTTGGATGCAAGAAGAAATCTACATGATCGTGATTGCGGTTACCGTTCTGTTCGCGATTTTATTCGCTAAACACCTGCATCACTTGCGTAAAACCCTTTTGTTGTTCGATTCCATTGGAATAGGGTTGTTTACATTACTTGGGATTGAAAAAGGGCTTACTGCCGATCTTTCCCCTATAATGTGTATTGCCTTGGGAACTATAACGGCATGTTTCGGGGGAGTTATCAGGGATATTTTGTGTAATGAAATTCCAGTGATTTTCAGGAGAAAGGAAATTTATGCTACCGCTTGTATATTGGGAGGAAGCAGTTATTTTTTACTTATTCTATTACCTTTTGATGGTGCCTATGCCTATATAACTTCTATTTTGATTGTCATTGTTGCTAGGCTTCTGGCGGTTCGTTTTCATCTAACCTTGCCCAATATTTACGGCACAAGGGAAAATGAGGCCTGAAATCAAGGTTTAGTTGACAATTTCCGCTTTTTCTATGTAAACATTTTGATGCGGCCAATCTCCATCGCCCACCTCTACGTGGTTAATTTCATCAACTACGTCCATACCGGAAATAACGCGCCCAAAGGGAGTAAAATCGCCATCTAAATGATAGGAGCCAGGATTCGTTACTACGATAAAAAACTCATATGGGCTTGCCAACATATGCGGATTGTCTATTTCACTGCTAGGCATACTAATGGTTCCTCGGTGGTGTTTATACCCTTTTCGGGTATCCGGTGGAAGAAGATACCTGCCAATTTCCCTTCGTTTTCTAGCGGTTTCCTTATCGTCTGAGCTACCTCCTTGAATGATGAAATTTTTTACGACCCGGTGAAACTGGGTTCCGTTAAAATAGCCCTTTTTGGTAAGGTAGATGAAATTGGCCTTGTGGTACGGTACATTATCATAAAGTTCAACCGTAAAACTGCCATAGCTAGTGGTAATTTTTACTTTATTTTCGGTAAGTCCTTTTTGGTAATCAAAAAAGAAATCAATGGCATTGTCTTCGGTAAGCACGAATTTTTCCTTTTCTTTCTTCTTTTTTTCTATGCTATCCCGCTCAACAGAATCTTTTTGAGTAATGGTTTCTTCAGCCGTATTTTGCTTTTTCTTAGGAGTCTCGCCGCAGGACACCATTAAAAATAGTAGTAATATTGTAAAGGAATAGAATCTTTGTATCTGCATGAATTTTTCTGAGTTTTCCGTAAGGATTCCAAAAATAAAAAATCTAGATTTACCAGGGGAAGCGTCCCATTTAAAAATGGCGCCCGAGTTTAGGGTAGAGGAGCTCCGAAAGGCCCGTTTAAAGAGTAAAAACCCCAAGAAGGCCGGGGTAATGGCCTTGTTCTATCCAGATGCCAGTGGGCAGACCCGTTTCCTACTTATATTGCGAAAAAGCCATCCTAAGGATGTCCATAGCAATCAGGTAGGGTTTCCTGGTGGGAAATTGGAAAAACAGGACCGTGACTTACAAGAAACAGCGTTGAGGGAAACCCATGAAGAGGTAGGCGTACACCCGTCTAAAATTGAAATAATTAGACCTCTTAGTGAGCTGTATATTCCGCCTAGCAATTTTGAAGTATTCCCGTTTTTAGGGCTCTATCATAAAACAAAACCTTTTGTACCCCAAACTACGGAAGTGGCAGCGTTGGTGGAGGTAGAATTGGCCCAATTCATGAAGGATGAGGTGCTTTTTACACAAAATCTATCCACCTCCTATGCAGAAAATGTAGATGTACCTGCCTTTAAATTAAATGGTTACACCGTTTGGGGAGCCACTAGCATGATGCTCAGTGAGATAAGGATGCTGCTTCACGAGGTTTTATAGGACCTTATTTCGTAAATTTGCCCCCTATGGGCGTATTTAAAAAAAATCCTTTTGGCCATATTCTATTCCTTAAAAAGTGGTTGATTCGCATTTTAGGGTTAATGACCCACAATAGGTATAAACAGTTTAATAAGTTGGAAGTAGACGGTTCTGAGATCATTCGTCAGCTACCGGACAGGAATGTACTTTTTGTGAGTAACCACCAGACCTATTTTGCAGATGTCGTGGCCATGTTCCATGTTTTTAATGCCAGTTTAAGCGGTAGGGTGGATAATATCAAGAATATTGGTTACATCTGGAATCCTAAATTGAACATGTACTACGTGGCAGCAGCGGAGACCATGAAAAAAAGCTTGCTCACTAAAATTTTTGCCTATGCCGGCTCCATTAGTGTTGAGCGTACTTGGCGCTCAGAAGGAAAAGATGTAAAAAGACAGGTAAAGATGAGCGATATCTCCAATATCGGAAAAGCGTTGGACGATGGTTGGGTCATTACGTTTCCACAAGGTACCACCACACCTTGGAAACCGCTTAGAAAAGGAACTGCACACATTATAAAAAAGTACAAGCCTATTGTTGTGCCCGTGGTAATTGATGGTTTTAGACGGTCTTTTGATAAAAAGGGATTGAGGGTCAAGAAAAAGGGAATTCTTCAATCTATGGTCATTAAAGAACCTTTGGATATTGATTATGAGAATGAATCATTTGATTCCATCATTGAAAAACTGGAATATGCCATTGAGCAGCATCCTTCTTTCCTTAAGGTAATTCCTAAGGAGGAGTTATTGGCCTACGAGGAGGAAAATGAACTAAGAAGGTATCGCAACAGGACTAAATTCTAAACTTCCAGTTGTTTTAATTCTTTATAGTTCTTGGTAAGTTTCCTAAGGAGAAATCCGTAAAGCAAAAAGTAAATACCTCCCATTATAGCTATAAATACGACACTAAAAATGCTCATGGCCCAAAGCATAACGCTTTTGAATTTTTCTTCGGAAATACTGGAATCATCCGTGGGAAACACCTCCAAAATATGGTCGTTTAGATAAATGGCCACAATGAACATTAGGCAGGTAAGGAACAAAAAGCTAAGTCCAAAGATAATATAGTACTTCACCGTTTTTCGGGTGCGTATGATTTTCTCCATGAGGTTCTTGGCATTGTCCAAGGTTGAAATTTCCCTATACCTTTTATAAAAAAGGAAAATAAAATAAAAGGTAATACCATAGCCTACTATCCAAAGGCAGGTAGAAAGGTTTTTGATCCCCAATTTATCATAGACATCCAAATTGTCTTGCATGCCGGGTAAAAAATATAGTAGATGTGGAACGGAAAATTCCAGGATACTGATAATAAGTATCCATTTCACTATGGAAGATGATTTTTTCCAGATCATCTTTTCAATGTCTTGGTAAGACAGTTTAGGAAGGTCATTTCCTTTTTTCTGCCAGTCTTTTTTGAGTAGCTCCAGTTCGTCCATCATATACCCATCAAGGATTCAATATAGTCCTTAGTTTTTTCTTAATTCGGTTCATTTTTACACGTGCGTTCACTTCTGTGATACCAAGGGTTTCACTTATTTCGCTATAATTTTTGTCCTCTAGGTAGAGAAAGACCAAGGCCTTCTCGATATCCCCCAATTGTTTTACCGCTTGGTACATCAACTTTAATTGTTCTTCTTCCGTGGCATCGTATTCGTCGGCCTTAATTTTAAAAATTACAGAATCGTAATCCTGGGTTCTAATGCTTCTTTTGGATTTTCTGTACAATGTAATGGCCGTGTTCAAGGCAACTCTATACATCCATGTGCTAAATTTGGACTCGCCCCTAAATTTTGGATAGGCCTTCCATAACTGAATGGTAATTTCTTGAAACAGGTCATTATGGGCATCACGGTTATTCGTATAAAGTGTACAAACCTTATGAACAATGTTTTGGTTGTTCTCAAGTTCTGTCACAAATTGATGTTCCAGCTCTTTTGTCACGTGTTGTTGGTAGTTGTTATCTTGTTAGTATGACAATCATGCCCAATGTTACAAACGAACATAAGAAATTTATCGTTGTACAATTTATTGAATGTTCATTTAAGTAGTATCATATGTACGTTCTTAGGTTGTAATGTTTAATTTTGGTGCTATAGACTGAATTTTATGAGCGATACCGATGCTTTGAATATCCCTAGAAGTAGTTTTCCAAGAGTTGTAATTGTAGGGGGCGGTTTTGCGGGCGTTGCTTTGGCAAAAAAGCTGAGCGGTAAAGAAGTACAGGTGGTACTTCTGGATAAAAACAACTACCATACTTTTCAACCTTTGTTATATCAAGTATCTACAGGAGGGCTGGAGCCTGACAGTATTGCGTACCCCATAAGAAAGATTCTGCAGGACTATCCCAATTTTTTCTTTCGGATGGCCGAAATGCAGCAGGTTCAAACGGGTAATCAAAAAATTGTTACCAACATTGGAAGTCTTTCCTATGACCATTTGGTAATTGCTGCAGGCTCAGAAACTAATTTTTTTGGTAATACCGAAATTGAAAAAAACGGTATGGCCATGAAATCCATTCCTCAATCCTTAAATCTAAGGAGTATGATTTTGGAGAATTTTGAGCAAGCCCTACTTACGGATAATCTTCACGAACGTGATGCCCTAATGAATTTTGTGATAGTGGGTGGAGGGCCTACAGGCGTGGAATTGGCAGGAGCTTTGGCCGAAATTAAAAAAGGAATCTTGCCCAAGGATTATCCGGACTTGGATACACGTAGGGCGCAAATAAACCTTATCCAGTCCGGGGATAGGATTTTAAAGGAAATGAGTGAGAACGCTTCTAAAAAGGCAGAGGATTTTTTAGAAAGCCTAGGCGTACAAATATGGAAAAACACTCGGGTTACTAGTTATGATGGCAAAAAGGTAACCACAAAAACAGATTTGGAATTTGAGGCCGCTACCTTGGTTTGGGCCGCAGGAGTAAAAGCTGTTTCCATAAAAGGTCTGGATGCCCAAGAAATTCTTAAGCCAGGCAATCGTTTGCAGGTTAACGAGTACAACCAAGTACAAGGTTTTGAAAATATATATGCCATTGGTGATATTGCCTGTATGGAGAAAGAAGATACACCTAGAGGTCACCCTATGATGGCGCAACCGGCCATTCAACAGGGGAGGCACTTGGGCGATAACTTAGTCCGACTTTTAGAGGGGAAGAAAATGGAGCCCTTTATTTATAAAGATAAAGGGAGTATGGCAACCGTAGGTAGGAACAAAGCCGTAGTGGACCTTAAGAATTACAAATTTCAGGGTGTTTTTGCCTGGTTTGTTTGGATGTTTGTACACTTATTCTTTCTCATCGGTTTTAGAAATAGAATGATCGTTTTCGTGAACTGGGTGTATAATTATGTTCGTTTTGATCGCGAGGCTAGGTTGATTATAAGGCCTTACCAACGCGATTATTCCTGGTTTAAAGAGTAATACATTAGATCTTTTTTATCGTTAAATAAAGGCCAAAGCCATTTTTTCGCCACGATTTCTACTTATCTTTAAAAGTGGTAAGAAATTTCATTTATGAAAGTAGGTAGCTTGGTTTTGTTCTTGATTTTGTTTGTGATGCCTATGAAGAAGTTGTATGGGCAAAACAAGGACATTCTCTTAACAGATCGTTTGTATTTAGATGGTCACGCTTATCCTGATTTTTTATTCAACGAAAGGCATTCCTGGTTGCGAGTGGGCTATCTGATTTCCAACTCTACGGCTATTGAGGTACAAGGCCACCATGATAGGTATGTGGGTCAGGAACGATTTAGATTGCCTCTATTGGTAAAGCAATATTTTGATACGAATTGGTACCTTTTTTCGGGTGTAGAATATGATTTTAAAATAGGCAATACTCGAGACCCTCAAGATCAAGATTTTCTGTTGGACAAGGCATACAAACCCCGGTTGGACTATTTAGGGGGAATGGGATATGAGACCAAGGAAGGTTTCATGATCGAAGTGAAGACCAACCAACAATTAAACAACTCCAAACTTCCTTATTTTGGACAAAGGACCAATAATGGCAAAAACAGTTTACTTTCCCTGGGTGGCCGTTTAAACTTTTAACTTCGTGGATGAAATTTATGCAGTACCGCGGTAAGATATGTACGATCTACATGTACATAAACTTCCGTGGTTGTTATGCTTTCATGCCCTAACATTTGTTGTATGGCCCTAAGATCGGCTCCATTTTCCAATAAATGTGTCGCAAAGGAATGTCTAAACGTATGCGGACTGATTTTCTTTTTTAATCCTATTTTAATGGAGAGGTCTTTGATAATCGTGAAAATCATTGCCCGGGTCAATTGTTTACCTCTGCGGTTAAGAAAAAGTATGTCATCAAATCCTTTTTGCACCTTCTGGTGCACTCGCACTTCATTTAGGTAAATAGAAATATATTTTTGATTGTATTCGCTAATGGGAACAAAACGTTCTTTATCTCCCTTACCGGTAACTTTAATGAAATCCTCTTCAAAAAAAAGGTCCGAAATCCTGAGGTTTACCAGTTCGGTTACCCGTAGACCGCAGCCATAAAGAGTTTCTAACATGGCTCTATTTCGTTCACCTTCAGCTTTGGACAAATCTATGGCGCCAATGATTTCGTTAATTTCTTCCTCCGAAAGGGTGTCTGGCAGTTTTCTTCCTATTTTGGGAGACTCTATTAGGTCTAGGGGGTTGTCTTCCCTGTAATCCTCAAAAACAAGGTAATTAAAAAAACTTTTTAATCCAGAAATGATCCGTGCTTGGGACCTAGGGTTCATGGTTTTGGCTATTTCGTAGACAAATTGTTGAATAACCTCTTTTTTGATACCAACAGGGGTATCCGTTATTTCATTCTTCTCTAAAAACCCAACCAACTTTTCTATATCCCATAGGTAATTTTTTATGGAATTATGGGATAAGCCCCGTTCTATCTTCAAATAGTGCTTAAAGTCCAAAAGCGCTTGTTGCCATTTCATCAAGTAAAGGTAAAAAACATGATTTTAATTTTAGGAGAGCTTACTACTACCTTTTCAAGAACCTCATTTTATGGTTGCTACATTCCAAAGTTTTCTATATTTGAGTTAGATAACCATTAACACATTACTTATGAGAGTAAATTGCTCCCCCTGTATTTTAGTTTTTCTGTTTTTTTCAATCGCTATCAACGCCCAAACCGTTTTTCAGGGAACAGGACCCTCTGGAAGTAGTTTTGGTGATGTGAAAATTGGAGGAAAGGCGGGGTTACATGTGGCTACATGGATGGGTGAGGACGTAAGTGGTGTTTCTCAAAGACTTGGATTTTATGCAGGCGGAATTGCAGAGATTCCTATGTTTATGGATGACCTGTACTTGCAGCCAGAATTGTTGATTTCTTTGGTTGGGGCGGATATTGGCCCTTCTAATGTCAACCTTACCTATCTCACGCTGCCTTTAATGGGTAAGTTTCATATAATTGAAGAGGTAGCTGTTGAATTTGGTCCTCAGGTAGGCTTTTTGTTATCAGACAACTGGGAAGAGGACTTACAGGGCCAGGACACTAAAAAAATGGATATAGGACTTAACTTTGGAGGAGGATACCGCATGAACGAGAACATTTATTTCCAAATGCGGTTTGGATTTGGATTGGGCAAGGTGCTGGATATTACCAAGGTTAGAAACGGGGTGTTTTCAATTGGTGGCAGTTACTTTTTTTAAACCCTGTAAAGTCCGTTCCACTTTATTACGTTACTTTTGAACCTATCCTTACTCGTAGGGTAAAATCCGCATACATGAAACTGATTATTATAAATGGTCCCAATCTCAATCTGCTTGGTAAAAGGGAGCCAGAAGTTTACGGAAATAAAACATTTGAAGACTTCTTTGCAGATCTTCAGTTTAAATTCAAGACGGTTCAACTAGAATATTTCCAGTCCAATATTGAAGGGGAACTTATTGGAAAAATACAAGAAACCGGTTTTTCGTACGATGGTATTATTTTAAATGCGGCGGCTTATACGCATACTTCGGTAGGTATGGGTGATGCCGTAAAGGCCGTATCCACGCCCGTAGTGGAGGTACACATCAGTAATACGCATAAACGAGAAGAATACAGACATGTCTCCTATATATCTCCCGGAGCAAAAGGCGTTATTTTGGGCTTTGGACTTCAAAGCTATGAACTGGCCATTAAGAGTTTTTTGGAGAATGAATAGTACATCCTTGTAAGTTATTTCAATATAAAACGATTTGAAAAGCTAGGTTTTCCATCGAATTTTGCCCGTTTTGTATACTTCATTCATTATTTAAACGTTTTTCATTTCCTACTTTAAAAGAAATGTTAAATGTTAAAGCGATTTTTATTTTTGCTGATGGGCGTAACTGCCATTCATTCAGCTTCGGCACAAGAAGGATTTAAACTAGGGTTACAGGCGGGACTCCCAACAGGCGATTTCAATGAGCGAATTGGAGTGGTAGTTGGTGGTGATTTAGGCTATATGTGGGCCCCGAACAAAACCTTCGATCTTGGTATCAAAACAGGTATTATCCATGGTTTTGCCGAAGAATATAGGAAAGGAACTATTTTGGAAGATTTGCCTAGTTATCAATTTGCACCTTTGGCTGCTTCCGTTAGAATATGGCCGGGCAAAAAATTCTCTTTTGGAGGAGATGTGGGTCAGGCTTTTGGACTAAATGAAGGAAATGATGGCGGACTTTATATTAGACCTCAAGTAGGGTTTCAGGTAGGTCCCCAGTCCGAAGTTAATTTCTCCTATACTTCCATTGATGTAAATGAAGAAAAATGGTCTACCATTACGTTGGCCTACGTTTATACCTTTCTATCTGCCAGACATTTTAGGTAAACCTTAAGCTTCAGAAGTTTTTAAATAGCGACTATCCACATAAAAAGTGGCAAAAGGTAGGAGAGAGGCTACCAAAAGTATGAAGCCTTTTTTAATACTCCATTTTTTTTCGAACCAGAAAACAACGGCTAGAATTATATAGGCAATAAACAAAACACCATGGGCGTAACCAACGTATTTGTTGGGCATAGGTAAATCTGCCATGTATTTTAAGGGCATGGTTACCGCAAAAAGGGCGAGATAAGAAATACCTTCCAATATGGCCGTAAGCCTAAATAATTTGAACATAGGAAAAAAATAAAAGCCCCGAGCAAAGAATATTCGCTCGGGGCATATGTTTTATAAGTGAATTACTTCGTCATAAGCGGCAGCCACAGCCTCCATAACGGCTTCACTCATGGTAGGGTGAGGGTGTACCGCCTTTAAGATTTCGTGGCCGGTAGTTTCCAATTTTCTTGCGACTACGGCTTCAGCAATCATATCGGTAACACCGTTACCAATCATATGGCAACCTAACCATTCGCCATATTTGGCATCAAAAATAACTTTTACGAAACCATCTGCATTACCAGAAGCTTTTGCTTTGCCACTGGCCGAGAACGGAAATTTCCCAACTTTGATATCCAGGCCTTTTTCCTTGGCCTGTTTTTCTGTAAGTCCAACAGAGGCAACCTCTGGCATACAATAGGTACAGCCGGGGATATTTCCGTAATCCAACGGCTCCACATGCATACCCGCTAATTTTTCTACACAAAGGATACCTTCGGCGGAGGCAACGTGTGCCAATGCTTGGCCGGGAGTTACATCCCCAATGGCATAATAACCCGGAATATTGGTCTGGTAGTAATCATTGACCAAAATTTTATCGCGGTCAGTAGAAATACCCACATCTTCCAAACCAATATTTTCAATATTGGACTTAATTCCAACGGCAGAAAGAACAATATCCGCTTCCAATACTTCTTCTCCTTTTGCAGTTTTAACAGTAGCCTTTACACCATCTCCGGAGGTGTCAACAGAAGTAACTTCTGCAGAAGTTTTTATTTTAACTCCCGCTTTCTTAAAGCTACGCTCCAATTGCTTGGAAACTTCCTCGTCCTCTACAGGAACGATATTGGGCAAGTATTCCACTACGGTAACCTCAGTACCCATACTGTTGTAGAAATAGGCAAATTCAATACCAATGGCACCACTACCTACCACAATCATACTTTTAGGTTGTTCTTTTAGGCTCATGGCCTCACGGTAACCGATTATTTTTTTTCCATCTTGAGGAAGACTTGGAAGTTCACGGCTTCTAGCCCCGGTAGCAATGATAATATGTTCTGCGCTGTATTCGGTTTCTTTACCGGACTCGTCCTTAACCGAAACTTTTTTCTTTGGTTTAAGGGTTCCGTAACCGTTGATCACTTCAATCTTGTTTTTCTTCATCAAGAATTGAACACCTTTGCTCATGCCATCGGCAACGCCTCGGCTTCTTTTTATAACGGAATCAAAATCTTTGTCAACACCTTCCGCTTTCAGTCCGTAATCCTCCGCATGCTGTAAATACTGAAAAACCTGAGCAGATTTTAATAAGGCTTTAGTTGGTATACATCCCCAATTAAGACAAACACCCCCTAAATTTTCTTTCTCGATTATGGCTGTTTTAAAACCTAATTGGGAAGCTCTAATGGCGGTTACATATCCTCCGGGTCCACTGCCCAAAACAATTACATCGAAATTGCTCATATTTTTTTCGTTTTTGCTTTTCTAAAATTTGAAGTTCGTCCTAGTAGTAAGGAGGTGCAAAAGTAAGTAATTCTCAACAATTAAATCGGGGAGATGGACCGAGTCCGTAGAGATATAACAGAAAATTTAAACTGCTATTGGTGTTACCTATTATTTTAGGCAACAATGCGAAATAATGACCTTGTTTAGACGGGCCTAGAAACCAAATGTCTTTTTGTTGAATTCTTCTGATTTTCCCTTGGCAATGGAGGGGGAGACCCAATCCTTACCTTTTAGCATTTTACCCAAATAAATAATCTGGCCCACATGATTTGCATAATGGGCCAATTGTCTATGGATAGCTTCGATAATGGTGTGTTGTTCTGATCTTATGAAAACGGGATCCTCAAAATTTTCTCCATTTACGGAATCCAAGGCATTAAATAGACAATTCCAACCTTCTTCCCAAGCTAATAGCAATTCCTTTCTGTTCTCGTAAGGAGCTTGAAATTCATTTTCTCTATGTCGCCAGCTTTTTTCGCCGTCTTCCTTTAAAAAGTTGGTCCACCTGCTTAACATATTCCCCACCATATGTTTTACAATAAGGGCTATGCTATTGTCATGAACGCTAGGTTGCCAGCGTATTTGCTCAAACGTTAGTTGCCCCAAACTCTTTTCCCCCAATGTTTTGTAACGTTGAAATTCAAGTTTGGAACTCTTTAGAAAATTGGTTGTAAAATCCAACAGTGTTTATTATTTACTTTCAGGTACAAAATCTAAAGCAATACCATTTATACAGTGTCTTAAGCCGGTTGGCTTGGGCCCGTCCTCAAAAACATGTCCTAAATGACCACCACAGGTGGCACAATGTTCTTCGGTTCTTTTGTAGCCAATTTTATAGTCAACGTCATAGGCTACGTTGCCTTCAATTTCTTGATAAAAACTTGGCCATCCCGTACCTGATCTAAACTTTGTTTCACTTTTGAACAAAGGGGTGCCACAGCCCGCACAGACATAAGTACCTTTTTCCTTGTTTTCTAACAACTCACTTGTAAACGGATTTTCTGTGGCAGCTTTGCGCAAAACGTAAAATTCCTCCTCAGTAAGTTCCTTGCGCCATTCTTCTTCCGTTTTATTGACAGTGAATTCCTTTTTGGGGGCGTTAACTTTCTGTGCCGTTTCCTTCTTTTGGGAAACTCCGTTGCAGCTTATGAACGCAAGGGCCACTACAAATAGCATATTTTTGTACATCATAATTTCTTTTCAATTTTCTTTTGTGGATTTAGACGGAAACCAATAGCTAACCTTTCAAAAAACGTCTTTTCCTTAATTTACGGAATTCTTTGAAATAGGTTCAAAAAAATAACCCTGCCAAAAGCAGGGTGATAGTAATTGTGGGATTATAGCTTATTGTATTTTTTTAATATCCCCTTCTTGAATTCCTAGAGCGTTCATTACAGAATTAATATTGTTTTGGTCCATATCCATCGCGGTTCCTAAATCGGAAGGGATAATAACAATCCTAAAAATTTGGTTATCTGTTAAATCAGTAGGCACGGCCGATAAATCAAATTCCGGCTCTAGCAGAACGGTGTAATCACCTTGGGTAAAATCAAAGTTGTAGTAAAGAAGGCCCTCATCTGCAAAGAAAGGTTGCGGTAATTGCCTCCAAACATCGGCACCATCAACAATTTCCTCCAATCGGTACATGAGAATGACATCATCCGGTAGTAGTGTAATATCAGAAGGGTATTGGCTAAAATATTCATATCTATTTGCATCCAAGTTGGTGGCCAAGTCAACTTCAATTTCAAAAGCTGCAGCCTCAAATTGGGCACCGTCCAAACCGTCAAGTCCATCTAAACCGTCTCGACCTGGAGGTCCTGCCGGTCCTTCGCATGCCACTATAACCAATGCCAAAAAGGCACCTATAACTAAGTTGAATTTTTTCATTGTATTGGATTTTTATGTTGAATAATGTGCTTGATTCAAAAAGTGTTCCAAATAAGTTGAATACTAAGGAATAATTAATTTTTCTCGTGAATTTGATTAATTGTAACTCAATGAACCGCTAAATATTAAAAATATCTACTTAATTACTATCTTATGAAAAATCTAATTTGGCAATTAGCTTAAAGGAATTGGAAACTTAGCTCAATTGTTTTTAATAAAGTTATGTAGATTTACCCTAATCATTAAACAATACCGGAATACTATGCCGCATGTAACCGTTTTTAGTCTTTTTTCAGATTTTGATATTGATTTGTTCAAATCTGGAAAGCATTACCGCCTTTATGAAAAATTGGGATCGCACCCTATGGAGTTAAATGGAGTCAAAGGAACCTATTTTGCCGTGTGGGCCCCTTCGGCTAGGTCTGTGTCCGTGATCGGGAATTTTAATGGTTGGGATGATAACCAACATTTGCTGAATGTTAGGTGGGATTCCAGTGGTATTTGGGAAGGTTTTGTACCCGAAGTAGGTGTAGGCGAAATCTATAAATACAAAATATACAGTAACAATCATGGAGCTGTTACCGAAAAGGCAGATCCTTTTTCAAGATATAGTGAGCAGCCTCCTAAAACTGCTTCTGTTATTTGGAAAAAAGAATATAACTGGGGCGATAAGGACTGGATGGAAAACAGAAAATCCAAAAATTCCTTGGATACGCCTTATTCCGTATACGAGGTACATCTAGGCTCTTGGAAAAAAAATGATCAAGGAGAGTTCCTTACCTACGAGGAACTGTCAAGAGATTTGGTAAGCTATGTCAAGGAAATGGGCTTTACACATGTAGAATTTATGCCCATAATGGAATATCCGTACGATCCTTCATGGGGGTATCAGTTAACAGGTTATTTTGCTCCCACCTCCCGTTTTGGAGATCCAGAAGGCTTTAAGCTTTTGGTAGACAAATTTCATCAAGCAGGTATTGGTGTTATTTTGGACTGGGTACCGTCACATTTTCCGGAAGATGCGCACGGTCTAGGCTTCTTTGATGGTTCCCATTTATATGAACACCCAGATAGAAGAAGGGGCTATCACCCAGATTGGAAAAGTTTAATTTTTAATTATGGAAGAAACGAAGTTCGTGCTTTTTTGATCAGTAATGCGCTGTTCTGGTTGGATCAGTACCATGCAGACGGTCTGCGTGTAGATGCTGTTGCAAGTATGCTTTATTTGGACTATTCCAGGGAAGAGGGAGAATGGGAACCCAATATGTACGGTAACAATGAAAATTTGGAAGCGCTTTCCTTTATTAGGGAGTTTAATGAAACCGTATATGGCAATTATCCGGATGTACAGACCATTGCAGAGGAATCAACCGCCTTTTCCGGGGTTTCCAAACCTGTAATGTATGGCGGACTCGGTTTTGGAATGAAGTGGATGATGGGGTGGATGCATGATACTTTGGAATATTTTAAAAAGGAACCCGTTTACAGAAAACACCATCAAAACGACCTTACTTTTAGTATGACCTATGCTTTTACCGAGAACTTTATGTTGCCTTTTTCACATGACGAAGTGGTGTACGGTAAAAATTCCTTGGTTTATAGAATGCCCGGTGATGAATGGCAGCGTTTTGCAAATCTTAGGCTCATGTTTGGTTATATGTTTACCCACCCGGGTACCAACCTTATTTTTATGGGAGGTGAATTTGGCCAGACCAATGAATGGAATTTTCAAACAAGCTTGGAATGGCACCTTACCCAATATGAAGTACATTCCGGAATTCAGGAGCTGATCAAGAATTTAAATACTATTTATAAAGAGCAGCCGGCACTGTTTGAAAAACAGTTTAGTCCCGATGGTTTTCAATGGATTGATTACGGTGATCACGAAAATTCTGTGCTTACATACATCCGCAGAGGCCATGATACCAAGGATGATATTTATATTGCTTGCAACTTTACGCCGGTCCCTAGGGAAAATTATAGGGTTGGGGTAGTAAAAAAGTCAGGGAAATTCAAGGAAATTTTAAATAGTGATGACAAAAAATATGGTGGCTCTGGGATGCAAAGTAATATCTCCTCTATTAAGAAAAAACCTTGGCATGGTAGGGAGCAGTCCATAGAAATGAATATTCCGCCCTTAAGTATTGTTGTATTTAAATAAATAGTATCGGGATACAACGTTTTAGTTGTTGATCAAGATATAATTCATTTTATAAATAGGCAGCAAAGTCTTTTTTTTGTAGGGCTTATAAAAGAATCCACATGATAACTAATACAGAATTAGAATATAAGGGAAATCTTTACCCTGATCAGATTGTAGATTATATACGGGATAAGGACAAGTTTTACTTCACTACCGATAACGGTGTTATTCTGGAGATAACGGTTATTCAGGATAGGACAATTAGATTTAGGTACGCTACTGAAAACAACTTTCAGCCGGATTTTTCATATGCTATTGATCCAGATGCCAAACGTGGGTATAACCATATTCAGGTTTTGGAGACCGAAACGGAATACATTATAGAAACTGCCAAGCTTCAAATTCTGGTAGATAAAAAAACGTTAAGGAAGCAAATATCCGATTTAAACGGAACCATTATTAATGAGGATGAGCTTGGTTTTCATTGGGAAGAAAACTATGAATACGGCGGTAATACCGTTAAAATGAGTAAAATGACCCAGCCAACAGAAAGTTTCTATGGCATGGGTGATAAGGCGAGCCATAGTAATCTCAAAGGAAAACGGGTAAATAACTGGGTCATGGATCAATATGCCTTTGGGAAAGATCAGGACCCACTTTATAAGGCAATACCTTTTTATGTGGGTCTGCATAGTGGACAAGCATACGGAATATTCTTTGATAATAGTTTTAGAACCCAATTTGATTTTGCCCACGAGAGAAGGAATACCACGAGCTTTTGGGCAGATGGTGGTGAAATGAACTATTATTTTTTCTATGGACCTGAAATGTTCAAGGTTGTTAGAGCCTATTCCAACATCACAGGCGTTCCAGAATTGCCACCACTTTGGGCTTTGGGTTACCATCAATCCAAATGGAGTTACTTTCCGGAAAGTAATGTCAAAGACATAGCAAAACAGTTTAGAGACTTAAAAATTCCTTGTGATGCCATTTATTTGGACATCGATTATATGGATGGATTTAGGTGCTTTACTTGGGATAAAAATAGATTTCCTGATCCCAAAAAAATGATCAATGACCTTAAGAAAGACGGCTTTAAAACCGTTGCTATGATCGATCCGGGTATCAAAATCGATAAGGATTATTGGGTATACCAAGAGGCCATGGAAAATGACTATTTCTGTAAAAGGGCAGATGGTCCATATATGAAGGGAAAGGTTTGGCCGGGTGAATGTCACTTTCCAGACTTCACCAATCCAGAAGTTAGGGAATGGTGGGCAGAACTTTACAAGGAATTCATGACTGAAATTGGGGTACACGCCGTCTGGAATGATATGAACGAGCCTGCGGTAATGGAAGTCCCTACCAAAACGGCACCTTTGGATACCCGTCATGACTATGATGGCCATCCCTGCAGTCATAGAAAGGCCCATAATGTCTATGGTATGCAAATGGTAAGGGCTACCTACGATGGAGTTAAGAAGTATGTTTATCCTAAAAGACCCATGGTAATAACCCGAGCCGCTTTTGCAGGAACGCAGCGTTTTTCCTCTACCTGGACAGGAGACAACGTAGCTACTTGGGAGCACCTTTGGATAGCCAACGTACAGGTACAGCGCATGTGTATGAGCGGTTACTCTTTTGTAGGTTCTGATATAGGGGGATTTGCTGAGCAACCCAGTGGTGAATTATTTGCCAGATGGGTTCAACTAGGAGTTTTTCATCCCTTCTGTAGGGTTCACTCCAGTGGGGATCATGGAGATCAGGAACCTTGGTCTTTTGGAACAGAGATAACAAACATTGTTAGAAAGTTTATTGAGCTGCGCTATCAATTATTGCCCTACCTCTATACCATGTTTTGGCGATACTCTAAGGAAGGAAAACCCATTATACAACCCATCGTATGTTTTGATCAAGAAGATATGCAAACCCATTTTAGAACAGATGAGTTTATTTTTGGGGAGCAGATTTTGGTTTGTCCGGTTCAAGAACCCAATGCACAAGGGAGACGGATGTACATACCTAGAGGTAATTGGTACAATTATTGGAATGATGAGATTGTTGAAGGAGGAAAGGAAAAATGGGTGGCTGCAGAATTGGACAGCATTCCTTTATTTGTAAAGGAAGGGGCTATTGTTCCAAAATATCCCGTTCAACAGTATGTGGGGGAATTGGAGATTGAACAACTGGTTTTGGAAGTCTATTTTAAAATAGGGGATGAGACTTCTACCATTTATGAGGATGCCAATGATGGCTACGATTATGAAAATGGTAAGTACAGTCTACGCAACTTTAAATTGTTGGGTAAGAAAAAGGAGTTGACCATCCAGCAATTTAAGGATGGAGGCTATGTTACCACCTATGAGACATTTAAAATAATCCTACATGGACTTCCGTTTGAAGTTGGTTGTATTGAAGTGGATAATGAAGAAATCAATCTAGAGGAGATATGGTCCGCGGAAGACGGCAGTATTCAAGTGAGCAAAGAATTTACGCAATTACGAATAACGGAAAGTTGATATTTAGGTTACTTTACAATTGTTAATAAACACCACCAATATGAGAAAATTAGTTTTAGCGTTCGCTGTATTTTTAGGAGTGGCAGCTTGTAAGACCAATCCGTTCACAGGTAAAAAGGTACTCAATTTTTACCCTAACAGCCAGATATTTCCCATGGCATTTGCCCAGTATGATCAATTTTTAACGGAGAATAATGTGATTGAAAATTCTTCCGAAGCAAAAATGATCACCAAAGTAGGGCAGCGTATTTCGTCTGCTGCGGAAAGATGGTTAACCGCCAACGGCTATGCAGGTTATTTAAAGGATTATAAATGGGAATACAATTTGGTAAAGGATGAAACCGTAAATGCTTGGTGTATGCCAGGGGGTAAAATTGTGTTTTACACCGGGATTTTGCCTATAACCCAAAATGAGACAGGTGTAGCCGTAGTAATGGGTCACGAGGTTGCACATGCATTGGCAGATCATGGAGCTCAGCGTATGAGTGCCGGTACGTTACAGCAACTTGGGGCCGTTGCGGGTAATGTCGCCATTCAAGACCCTCAGAAAAGAAATATATTTAATCAAGCCTATGGCGTTGGTTCCCAGGTAGGGGTGATGCTGCCGTTTAGTAGAAGCCACGAAACCGAAGCTGATAGAATAGGACTTCAGATTATGGCCATTGCGGGTTACAATCCTGATGAGGCCGCTGAACTTTGGAAAAGAATGAAAGCCAACAGTGGTGGTCAAGCCCCGCCGGAGTTCATGAGTACGCACCCTTCCAATGATACGCGAATTGCCAATTTAACGCAGTGGGCGCCATTGGCAAGAGCAGAGGCCAAAAAATTTGGAGTCACCTCTTTTGAGTGATTGCATTGAATACTGTATATTTAAAACCGTTCCCCTTAGGAACGGTTTTTTTATGTAATTATGGGAAAAACAATAGCTGCCAAAGGCAGTAAAAAACTACTCAATGCCTGGGCGTTTTATGACTGGGCCAACTCCGTTTACAACTTAGTAATTTCATCTGCTGTCTTTCCCATATTTTACGGGGCTTTGACCTTGGTGAAGGATGCGGACGGTAAGGTCATAAGTGACCGCGTTCAATTTTTGGGAACCGACTTCAACAATGATACCCTTATTAGTTATGTAACGGCCGCGGCATTTTTGGTTGTTTCTTTTTTGAGTCCTCTACTTTCCGGAATTGCCGATTATGTGGGGAACAAGAAAGTCTTTATGAAATTCTTTTGCTACCTGGGAGCTATTTCTTGCATAGGGCTGTTTTGGTTTAATATGGATTTTCTATGGTTTGGGCTCCTATGTTATTTTTTGGCGTTGATAGGGTTTTGGGGAAGTATCGTTTTCTATAATTCCTACCTCCCGGATATCGCTTTTCCCGAGCAACAGGATTCCATCAGTGCAAAAGGCTACTCGCTCGGTTATATAGGCAGTGTCATTTTACTTGTTATTTGCTTGGTGATGATTTTGGGCTATGAAACCTTTGGTTTTGAAGATGAAGGACTGCCCACTAGACTCTCCTTTATCCTAACGGGACTGTGGTGGATAGGTTTTAGCCAATACACTTATTATCACCTTCCAAAAGGGAACAAGAAAGAGTCCTTTACAAAAGACCTATTGTTCAATGGTTTTAGGGAGCTAAAGTCCATTTGGCAAAAAATTAAGCTTAATGTACCTCTTAAAAGATATTTAGGGGCATTTTTCGTTTATAGTATGGCCGTGCAGACCATAATGCTGATTGCAACGTATTTTGGGATTGAAGAATTGGATTGGGGTGAAACCAACTCTACTACTGGACTTATTGTAAGTATTTTATTGATTCAGATTGTGGCCATTCTAGGGGCTTATTTGACCTCTAGGGCCTCCGGAAAATTTGGGAACATTAAAACTTTGATGGTGCTCAATTTCATTTGGATAGTTATCTGCACTTTCGCCTACTTCATTACCACACCTATGGAGTTTTATATCACGGCTGCTGTTGTTGGTCTAGTGATGGGCGGAATACAGGCGTTGTCTCGATCAACCTATTCAAAGCTTTTACCGGATGATGCCATAGACACTACCTCTTATTTCAGCTTTTATGATGTATCTGAGAAAATTGGTATTGTAATTGGAATGGCCTGTTACGGCTATGTAGCACAAGTGACGGGAAGTATTCGTGGGTCCATCATTTTCTTCGGGATTTTCTTTTTGGTCGGTTTATTGTTGTTAACAAGGGTAAATAAAAAAGCCTCTAATTAAAGAGGCTTGTTGGTTGACTGATTTTCGCTTTTTGATGTAATTGTTTTTTTAGGCTTTGGTGATATCACCCGATCCAGAGGTTTTTGTATCAATTTTCTTTGGATTTCCCTTATAGCTGATATCTCCAGATCCGGAAACCCTAGCTTTTAAAGATTCATTTACCGTAATCTTGATGTCTGCGGAACCTGAAATAGTGGCTTCCACGTGATCAGCCTCTAGGTCATAGGCCTTTATGTCGCCTGAACCGGAGATAGTGGCATCAAAATCGCCCGTTCTGCCGCTTAAAACGATGTCCCCTGAACCGGACATGGACGCAGAAATAGACTCGGCTTGAATATCAAGGCTAATATCACCGGAGCCGCTCATACTGGTCTTAAAATTTGATGTTTTAATGGTTGTTTTACCTACAATGTCGCCTGATCCGGAAAGCGCAATGGCATCTATACTTTCCACGGGAACAATAACGGTAATCCCACCACTCATTTTAGAAGGTTTAAGGCTATATCCTTTTTCTACTTTTATAGATAACTTACCATTGGATACGTTGGTAACGACATGTTCCAGAAGATTGGATTCTCCTCTGAGTTCTAATTTTCCTTCTTCCCCGTCTACCAGTTCAACATCAAACCAACCGGAAACGCCTAGAGATGCATAATCTTCAACACTTCTGTTTTCAGTGGTCATAGAACCGTTTCCCTTTACGGTTTTTCCCCATTGTGAATGAAGGGAAATGCTTAGCAAGGTAAATAATAAGAATGCAATTGTTTTTTTCATGATGTGGTGTTTTGTTCCGTTTTTAAAGGATGATTGTTTTAAAATTAGTTTTTATATAAAGTTACCCCTCCATATGAACTTGTAATGGAAACCGTGTTTGAGGTGTTTGGATTACCATTGTGGCCCTTGTAATAGTTTCTGCTGTTTTTTTCTTCACTTATCATAATTTCCAACTCATCTTTTCCCTTTACCCCGGCATAGGAAGTTTTGATTTCAAAATTAAAATGATAGTTAGGGTCATAACCTATTTTTAGGCTTGTATAATCGCTATTAAGTATCATGTTACCGGCATCGGCGGCCATCCTTTCTATTTTTAATGTACCATAATCTGCAGAAATATCAACATTGCCATGTAGGGTGCCCAATTGAACGTTTATATAATCTCCACGGCCGTAAATATTATGGGCCTCTTCAACTTCAATCTTTCCGTAATCACTATTATATTCAAGGTTTTTCATACTCCCAATGGCAGAATTGGTATAATCTGCATTAATCACTAAATCCCCCGCTTTATCAATTTTAAATCCAGAATAATCTGCGGAAATCTTACCACTATTCATGTACTCAATACTGGAGTTAGAAGTGTAATCAAAACTTAACTGATTGTTTCTGCCACGTAGCTCGCCTATATCCAGTCTGCCGTAATCACAACTGATTTTAGCGTGCCCATCTACACGGTCTATGATAATGCCACCGTAGTCATTATCGAGATTGATATTTGCCTTTACCGGCAGTTTGATGGTGTAATTTACCTGCATGTTAACATTATTGCTTTTTCCCCAACTCCATCCCCAGCTGCTATTGTTGTTGTTGAAATTCGTTCGGGCCGAAACCTCTTGGGGCGAATTTTCAAAATCTACGGTAATCTCTTTTAGTCTCTGGGCAACTTTTTCCTCATTGTTGCCATTGGTCTTGATATGGACCTCGATCACCATTCGGTTTTCGTTCCAAGAAACCAAGTTGAGGTTACCATAACTGTTGTTCACTTTTAAAAGGGCATCCGCATTTACATTGAACTCCTTTTTAATGGTTTTTTCCTTCGTGTACTTGCCTTTGAATTTTCCGTTATGGGTCAACCCTAAAAAAGGCAACAGTAATAAGAGGAATGTCAATTTTTTAGATAGTGCTAATTTCATCATCGTTATTTTCTGTTTTTTTAATGCTTTCAATTCTTGCAAGGACATCTTGCAATAAATCTATTCTTGTTTGAAAGTTGGTGATCATGGCGCTAAGGATCATTTTGCTGTTCCCGCCGTTGATTAAATCTTGCTCGAGACCTTTATAATCTTGCTCTAACTTATTAAGTTGGTTCATGGCGTCATCAACCAATTGTTTGGTTTCTGGGGAACTCGCAGTTTTTAACTCGGTTACCTGTTGTTCGATTAAATTGGCAAAATAGAATTCCGTTTTTGAAACTTCGGGCGCAATTTCCGCTACCTGTTCATCCAATGAGCTATTGTCAGGATAAATCAAAAAGGTAAGGACGCCAATCAATAAGAAAGAAGCGGCTATACTTAGTGGCTTCCACCAAGTAGCCTTTCTGATCTTTACTGGAATAGTTCCTTGTTGTGAATTCAGTTTTTCCAAAAATCTATCTTGATGCTTTTTAGAAGGATTCTCTATGTCAAATTCTCCTTGTAGATTTTTAAATAGTATGTCTAGTTCGTCTTTTTCCATATCAAACACAGATCAATTTTTTTCTTAGACTTTCCTTTGCTCTTGAAATAGTAGTTCTGCAATTGGCATAGCTAATGTTCAAGATTTCGCTTATTTCTTCATAATCATACCCTTCAATAAGATGTAGGGTTAAAGAAACACGATAATTGTCCTTTAGTCCTTTCATGGTTTCCATCACTTTTTGAGCCTTCAGTTCCGTTATTCCATGAGAATCAAAGGCAACATCATTGCTGTCTTCAACCCTGTACAATACATCTTCAAGTGCAACCTCTTTCTTTTTTTGTTGCTTTTTGTAATGGTAAATACTGTTGTTGATTACAATGCGCTTTAGCCAAGCCCCAAATGCTACCTCCCCCTTAAATGTTTGCAGTTTCGTAAACGCGTTCAAAAACGATTCTTGCATAATATCTTCGGCTTCGTCACTTTGTTTCACTATTCGCAAAGCAGTATTGTACATAGCTTTGTAATAGCGGTTGTACACTTCTAACTGTGCACTTTGCTTGCCTTGAAGGCATCCTTGTAATAAATCATCAATATGTTCCTTTTTGTGGCTCAAAAAGTGGATGTTTGCTTTATAGATGAAACAAGTTATGCATTGTTACAGTTTGATTGAATAAATTTTTGTTTCCGAATAAAATATGTGGCACAACAATTGACCTTAGGCAGGTGCAATAAAGCCCCCGTTTATGCGAAATGTTATCTACACAGGGCTTTTCAAGGATTAGGAACAATTGAATGAATTAGGATTTCTGTTCAGGTAATGACAGAATGACTGGAAATGATATTATGGGAGATTCTAAATTTTCAAATTTTGACAATATGTCGCTTCACGGTATAGATGAAGACGCAGAGTTAATACCACTTTTGACACCCGAAGATGAGGAGGAAATGAACAATGAGGTATTACCGGAAACCTTACCTATTCTGCCTTTAAAGAATACGGTACTTTTTCCTGGTGTTGTTATCCCAATTACAGCGGGTAGGGACACTTCAATCAATTTGATAAAGGATGCCAACAATGGTTCAAAAGTGATTGGGGTAGTTGCCCAAAAAGACGAGGCGACCGAAAATCCGAAACCCTCGGATATAAACGTTTTAGGTACGGTAGCTAGAATTCTTAGGGTCTTAAAAATGCCCGACGGTAATACTACTGTAATCCTTCAAGGTAAAAAGCGCTTTGAAATAGCCGAAGTTCTTACCGAGAAGCCTTACATGACGGCTACGGTAAGGGAGGTTACTGAGGATAGGGAAGATCAACACAGTCAGGAATTTTTGGCCATTATTGAATCCATTAAGGAATTGGCCTTAAAGATAATCAGGGATAACCCAAATATACCAAGTGAGGCCTCTTTTGCCATTAAAAACATTCAGAGCAACTCTTTTCTAATCAATTTTGTATCCTCCAATCTTAATTTAGATGTCAAGGAGAAGCAGGAATTATTGGAAATAGGAAGTTTGAGGGAAAGAGCTCTTGCTACATTAAAATACATGAACCTTGAGCTTCAAAAACTGGAGCTCAAAAATGATATTCAGACCAAGGTTCGTAATGATTTGGACCAGCAGCAACGCGAGTATTTCCTTCATCAGCAGATGAAAACCATTCAAGAAGAATTGGGTGGAGTTTCACACGATGATGAGTTGTTGGAAATGCGTGAAAAGGCCAAGAAAAAGAAATGGAGCAAAAAAGTAGGTGAACACTTTGAGAAGGAACTTGCCAAAATGCAGCGCATGAATCCGCAGGTGGCCGAATATTCCATTCAAAGAAATTACCTTGATTTGTTCCTTGATTTGCCTTGGAACGAATTTTCCAAGGATAAGTTCGATTTAAAACGTGCGCAAAAAATATTGGACCGTGACCACTATGGGCTGGAAGACGTTAAGAAACGAATCATAGAATACTTGGCCGTTCTGAAGTTGAGGAACGATATGAAGTCTCCTATACTTTGCTTATACGGGCCTCCTGGGGTTGGTAAAACCTCCTTGGGTAAATCCGTTGCGGAGGCTTTGGGCAGGGAGTATGTTCGCATGTCACTTGGTGGTTTACGGGATGAAGCTGAAATAAGGGGCCATAGAAAGACCTATATTGGTGCTATGCCCGGAAGAATCGTTCAGAGTCTAAAAAAAGCAGGTACTTCCAATCCTGTATTTATCTTGGATGAGATTGACAAGCTTTCAAGTAGTCATCAAGGAGACCCATCTTCGGCTATGTTAGAGGTTTTAGACCCAGAACAAAACGGAGAGTTCTATGATAATTTCTTGGAAATGGGCTATGACCTTTCTAAAGTAATGTTCATTGCCACCGCCAATAATTTGAGTACGATCCAGCCGGCTCTAAGGGACCGAATGGAAATCATTAATGTGACGGGCTATACGATTGAAGAGAAGGTAGAAATCGCCAAACGACACTTACTTCCTAAACAATTAAAAGAGCACGGACTTTCATCAAAGGATTTGAAAATTGGAAAACCCCAATTGGAAAAAATCGTTGAAGGGTATACTCGGGAATCCGGGGTGCGTAGTTTGGAAAAGCAAATTGCTAAAATGGTCCGTTATGCCGCCACCAACATCGCCACGGAAGAGGAATACGATATTAAGGTTTCCAATGATATTGTCGAAAAAGTATTGGGTCCTGCACGATTGGAAAGGGATAAATACGAAAACAACGATGTTGCCGGTGTAGTAACCGGTCTGGCATGGACCAGTGTTGGAGGTGATATTTTGTTTATTGAATCCATCTTATCCAAAGGTAAAGGCGGATTGAATATTACCGGAAATCTGGGCAAGGTTATGAAGGAATCGGCTACCATCGCCTTGGAATATATAAAGTCGAATGCAGATAGGTTCGGTATTGATTTTGGGGTTTTTGAGAAATACAATGTTCACATCCACGTTCCCGAAGGGGCAACCCCTAAAGACGGACCAAGCGCCGGTATTACTATGTTGACTTCCTTGGTTTCTTTGTTCACTCAAAAGAAGGTAAAGAAAAGCATTGCCATGACAGGCGAAATAACCCTTAGGGGAAAGGTGCTTCCAGTAGGGGGTATTAAAGAAAAAATATTGGCAGCTAAAAGAGCAAGAATCAAGGAGATTATCCTTTGTAAGGATAATGAAAAGGACATTCTAGAAATTAAAAAAGAGTATCTTAAGGGTCTTAAATTTCACTATGTGACTGATATGCATGAGGTAATTGATATTGCTATCACCGCACAGAAAGTGAAGAACGCCAAAACGCTCTAATGCAAAAAATCGCCATAGCCATAGACGGTTATTCATCCACTGGAAAAAGTACGCTCGCCAAGCAATTGGCCAAAGCCTTGAATTACAAATACATCGATACGGGTGCGATGTACAGGGCCGTAACCCTGTTTGCCATGCAAAATGGCTTTATTTCTGATGAAAAGGAGGATTTAGGGGCTTTGGTGAAATTACTACCGTCCATAAAGTTGAATTTTGTTCCTAATGAGGAATTAGGTTTTTCGGAAATCTACTTGAATGGCGAGAACGTGGAAAAGGAAATCCGAACGCTTCAGGTATCCAGATTTGTAAGTAGGGTGGCAGAAGTGGAGCAAGTACGCCACAAGCTAGTTGAAATGCAGAAGGCTTTGGGCAGGGAAAAAGGTATTGTAATGGACGGTAGGGACATAGGTACCGTTGTTTTTCCGGATGCGGAACTAAAGGTTTTCATGACCGCTTCTCCCCAAGCTCGTGCTACGCGAAGGTATAAGGAGTTGTTGGATAGGGGAGACCGAGTGAGTTATGAAGAGGTATTGGAGAATGTTCAGAAACGGGATTTTATCGACTCGAACCGTGAATTTTCGCCTTTAAGAAAAGCGGAGGATGCCATAGAGTTTGATAACAGTGATATGGGTTTGGTGGAACAATTTGAACGTTTGCATAGCATTGCACTTAGATGCATGGAAAAAGTACAATAAAAAAAGGTCTTCAATTGAAGACCTTTTT
>NZ_JACSOH010000023.1 GCF_014349235.1 Cytophaga sp. FL35
TTATTACATACTTTAAAAAATAATTCTACACTGAATAACGAGTATTCTCAACTCTTATAAAATACGGTGTATTTTACACATTTATTTATACTAAAGCCTTTGGGATACACGTTTTTATGTTAAATTGAATAACGTTTGGTATAAATACCGAATGTATTTAATGGCAACAGTTCCCTACCTTCATTTCCCCCAGAACAGTTTGCCGGGAGACCGACTGACAAACCTTCTGATATGAAACCAAATTTTTGGCTTTACGGCCTATTGACCGTAATAGTATTTTCCTGTAAAGAAGAACCCAAAATTCAGGATTCTCTTGTAACGAATTCGACATCTCCAAATTTGGAGCGGATTATAAACGATTATAAACAATGCTGGAACAATAACCAACCAGAGTCATTTGAGTGTCTTTTAGCAGAAGATTTTAAGCGTTTTTCAAATGGAAAATTAGAAGCAACCAATTACGAAGAACTTACGGCGCTTGTAAATTCTCTACATGATTATATTCCAGATTTTCATACGGAAGTAAAGGATTTGGTCATTCAAGACAACAAGGCTTTTTATAGGTGGGAGTGCACAGGAAGTTTCAATGAAAACGGAACCACCAACCTTAAAAAGACTATAAATGGTTTTGCCGTTATCACATTTAGCGAGGATGGCTTAATACATAGACATGAAAACTTTTACGACTCGCTAGAGGCGTTTTTGAGGCTAAAAACCCCAACCAAAGGTGAAGTGGTACTTCACTAAAATCCATGTCTTTGAAATCAGTATTATCTATCTCTTCACTATTAATTGATATTAATCTCGGAAAAGAAATTTAAAACCAAACATTAGAACGTTATAAGGCGGTTCAAGTTTTGGTTCTTTCTAAAATTCCTTGATTAGAACCAATCCTTTTTTTCCAGTTATATTGATTTCTCCTTGAATATTGCTACCATAACTTGCACTGATCTCCCTTAGTTTTTTTCCTTTGTCCAACATTTTGGAAGAGACCTTCTCAAAGGACTTGGGCAACCTAACCAATCCTTCTTCCAAAACTGCGTTGAACGAATGCGAAAAGTTATTTACGTTTATGTTTACCTCGGAAGATTCTTGATTTACATTTATTTGTGTTTCAGGTGCAATTACTTCATCTACCCTTAAATCTGCAACTCGCATATTTAAATCTGCATAGGTGCTCAATCTCGTTAATTGTAGATTGGTAAATTTTAAGGTACCGTACAGACTTCCAACTTCAGAAATAACAACTTCGTCCTTATTGGAATGAAGCTCCATTGAAGTTATTTTTTGAACGTCAATTTCACTGCCATTTGAATTAATATGTAGACTTTTGGAATCCTCCATATCCAAAGAACCGTTGGTAAGTTCAAAGTTTCCGTAATTAATATTTCTAGCTTTTATTTCGCCATACTGCATGCTAAGGTCGGCTTTGTTTAAATCATTGTTCAACCACATATCGCCATGTTCTACCTTAGCTTTTAAAACACCTTTCCAGCTTTCCACAAATACATCTCCAAATTTATTGGAGATATCAAGTTCCGCTTTAGTAGGCAGATATACCTTGAAATCAATTTTGATGGTACTTTTATCCATATCAAAAGGATTGGCTTTCTCAAAAAGTTGATTAAAAAAACCGGTTTCCTTTTCTAAAACCTCATAGGTAACGGAAACATAATTTTCACTATTTCTCAAAATAGGTTTTATTCTTTTGAGCATCACCTTGGCTTCTTCCTTCTTTTTGTTTTCTACTGTGATATCCATGGTAATGACCAGTTCTTCTTTTTCCCAACCATAGACCTTGATGTCGCCATACTTGTTCTCAATATTAAGCGCACCGGAATTGGTAAACCTGTACGTTTTTTCCAATTTCTTGGTTACCTTTTGTTGAGCATAAACACTTCCCATAATTCCAAAAATGGCAACAAAAACCCAAATTTTCTTATAACGTATAGCCATATTCCTCTTCTTTAATTTTGGTATCGTTCAATTGTTTCAATAGGTTTTCTATGAGCACAATTCGCTTCTTGTAATTGGCAACAATTGCCTCTAATACCAATTGATTATCTAAATTATTCCGCATCTCCTTTCGCAGTTCATCATACTCTTGATCCAATTCATCCATAAAGGACAAAAACTCCTGCTTTTCTTCATCTGAAAGTTGACTGTTCTTTTTTATGAGCTGTACTTGATAAGAAACCAGACCTTGGTAATGACGATCAATGTCCTGTAACTCCTTGGAAGCGTACATGGCTTTCTCGTTATTGCCGACTTCCATAAATGAAATTCCCAAAAGGGCTCCTGCCCCTAAAAGAATGCATATGCTCGCGGCTACCTTAAATATGGATTTTCTCCAAAGCGGTATCACCTTTGTTTTTGAATCCGGTAGGCGAGATTCTATATTCGCCCACATTTTGGAGCGATCGGCCACCTGTACATCAAACTCCTTTCTTCTTTCTCTTATATTTTTTTCAAAACTGTCCATCACAGATTTTTAATGATATCAATTAATTTCTTTTTCGCCCTGTGGTATTGGGATTTGGATGTGGAGGTACTAATCCCCAGTACTTCACCAATTTCCATATGGTCATAACCTTCCAGCAGATAGAGGTTAATTATTTGTCTGTAACCATCAGGTAGCTTATCTATTCCTAATTTTACTTTGCTGATTTCCACTGCTTCCATCATTTCTTCCGGCGCATCATCGGATAGGTGAAATTCATGCTCATCCATTGGTGTTACCGGAATTCGTTTTAACTTTAAATGGTTAATGGATTTATTGATTACAATACGTTTGAGCCATGCACCAAAAGTACTTTCATACTTGAAGCTCTCTAAATTTTTAAATGCTTCCACAAAACTATCCTGAACTATATCTTCCGCATCCTCTTTAATTTTCAAAAACCGCATACCAACATTGTACATGGCATCTATGTAGAGCTCGTACAGTTGATACTGTGAGTTTCTATCTCCTTGCTTGCTTTTCTCCACCAGGGATTTATGTGTAAAACGAATATCGGTTTCCAACTAAAACAGAATGGCTGTTACTACAAAGGTTACTGTTCTCTTTTAAAGACAATACTAAATTCTAAAGGTTGCACTGTCTACCAAAAAAAATGTTTTGCTATAAACTTACTAAAACCAAATTGCTCGGTTTAGTGAATTATTCTCTAAAATTTGGTAGTTCATGCAACCTGTAAAAATTTCATCTGTCCATAAGGGTGTTCAATAATCAAAAAAAGTATGGGCATGAAAACAAACAACAAAGAAGGATTTGTGAAGCGGACCAAAAGATACCTTCTTCTCTTTTCTTTTCTAATGGTATCTATCTCCTATAGTCAAGAGAATTTTACCTTAAACGGAAGTATTACAGATAGTACGAATGGCGAAACCCTATTTGGTGCCTCAGTGTTTTTAGAGGGAACTACCATTGGGGCCATTACCAATGAGTATGGTTTTTATTCTTTAACCGCACCAAAGGGAAACTATACCCTATTAATCAGTTATATGGGGTATAACAGTAAAAGAAGGGAATTAACTCTAAATAGCAAACAAAAACTGGACTTTGAATTAGTTGAGTATTCCACGGAACTTAATGAAGTTATTGTAACAGCCGATGAACCGGAAATGGCCGTTTTGCGAAAGCCCGAAATGAGTGTTTCCAAAATGAACATTGCTACGGTTAAACAAATGCCGGTGGTACTGGGTGAAGTAGATATCCTAAAGTCCCTACAGATGTTACCCGGGGTGACCAACAATGGAGAAGGCAGTGGTGGGCTGCATGTAAGGGGAGGGGCCCAAGATCAAAATTTAGTACTACTGGACGAGGCGATCATTTATAACACGTCACATCTTTTCGGTTTTTTTTCTGTTTTTAATGCAGATGCCATTAAGGATATGAAATTATACAAAGGAGGTATTCCCGCACGATTTGGGGGTAGGGTTTCGTCTGTCTTGGATGTACGACAAAAGGATGGGAACAATAAAAACTTTGCTTTAACAGGGGGGATTGGCGCCATTTCTAGTAGGCTGGCGGCCGAAGGCCCTATTTTCAACGACAAAGGTTCCTTTCTAGTAGCTGGAAGAACTTCCTATGCCCATCTGTTTCTAATGCTGGCGGGCGAGAAAAATAGAGCAAGTTTTTATGACCTTAACCTGAAGACTAATTATGAAATTAATGAAAACAACAAACTCTTTCTTTCAGGATATTTTGGCAGGGATATTCTAAAGTTCGGGGATGTTTTTGATAGCAGTTACGGTAACTCCTCCGGAAACCTTAGATGGAACCATATTTTTAACGAAAGGTTATTTTCCAATATGTCCGCTATTTACGGTAGATATGATTATAACATCGGTTTCAATAGTGAGGATTTTGAATGGTTGGCATCTATTGATAATTACAATTTGAAGTACGACCTTAAGTATTATTTCAATGATGGTTTTAAGTTGGATTTTGGTGCCAGTGCTATTTACTATGAATTTGATCCTGGCAGGTTGGAGCCTACTTCAAACGAATCGGCTATCAATCCGCTTAAATTGGACATCAAAAAAGCGCTGGAGAGTGGCTTATATGTTAATGCCGAACATAAGTTAACCGATAGATTATCTGCCCAATATGGTCTTCGCTTTAGTCTTTTCAATAGAATGGGCGGTCAGGCCTTAAATGACTATGAAAATGACCTTCCTGTTGTATTTAACAGTAGACTGGGAATCTATGAAGAGGGAAATGTTATAGGGGAAACCTATTATGAAAATAGGAATTCTATTGAAGCATTTCATAATTGGGAGCCTAGGGCATCGTTAGCGTATCAGCTAAATGAAAATTCCTCAGTGAAAGCCGGGTTTTCTAGGGCGGCCCAATATATTCACCTTCTTTCAAATACAACCTCCGTAACTCCGGTAGATGTTTGGACACCCAGCGGTAAATATGTTAAACCACAATTATCCAATCAATATGCCTTGGGATATTTCAGAAACTTTAAGGATAAAGAGTATTCCATGGAAGTGGAGGGCTACTATAAAACAGTAGACAACAGGATCGATTATATAGATGGTTCTGAGCTCATTGGACAAGAAGCCATTGAAACGCAAATATTAAATGGCGAATCCCGAGCTTATGGGTTAGAGGTCTTGTTACGTAAAAATGAGGGCAAGCTTACCGGATGGTTGGCATATACCTTGTCCAAATCTGAGCAGAGAACTCCTGGTGGCAGTGCTGGAGGTTTGGGAATCAATGACGGGGAATGGTACAGAACTCCTTATGATCGAACTCATGATATTTCGGTGGCCGCAAGTTATTATCTAAACGAAAAATGGAGTTTTGGAGGTAATTTGGTCTTTCAAACGGGTAGACCAGTTACCTATCCAAATGGTCAGTATATATATGAGGATATTTCCGTGGCTAGTTATGCTCCAAGGAATTCAGACCGTTTACCTGCCTATCATCGTTTGGACCTTTCTTTAAATTATAAACCGAACAAAAGACCTAAAGCAGCCTGGAAAGGGGAATGGGTTTTAGGTATTTACAATGTTTATAACAGAAAAAACGCAGCATCCATTTCTTTTGGTCAAAACCGGGAAACCGGTGCCAATGAAGCTACTAGAACTGCCATTTTTGGAATTGTTCCATCTCTTACTTATAACTTCAAATTCTAAACATTATGAAAAATATCAGATTCCTCATACTACTTTTTACTTCCCTCATTCTCACAACATCTTGCGAGGATGTTATTGATGTTGATGTTCAAAATGCCAATACCAGGTTAGTTGTGGAAGCTTCCTTGGACTGGGAAAAAGGCACTGCCGGAAATATACAGACCATCAATCTTAGAACTTCCACCCCCTTTTTTGAAAGTGGTTCCAATACCTCCGTAACAGGAGCTCTTGTAACCGTCACAGATTTGGACACGGGTACCGAATTTTCATTTGTAGATGAGAACAATGGTAGCTATAGGACCAACGAATTTGAGCCCTTTCTTGGACACACCTATGAACTAGAAATCGTATATAACGGGGAAATTTTCACAGCGAAGGAAAACCTAAATTCCGTCCCGGACCTAAACATTATTGGACAGAGTAGGGAGGACGGGTTTAATGAGGACGACCTAGAGGTAAACATGAAAATTCAAGATCCTCCTGAAGAAGGAAACAGCTATTTTTTTAAGTTTTGGAAACAAGGAGAGTTACTGCCTTATTTTGAGGAATTTGATGATGAATTCGTTAATGGAAATGTAGTTGATTGGTATTTTGAAATTGGTGAGGATGAGGAAACGGAAAAAAAAGAAGCATTTCAACCAGGGGATACGGTAGAAATAAATTTTTATTCTATCTCACCTGAATACCTATCCTATTTGCGAATTTTGATCAACCAAATTGGCGGTGTGGGTTTGTTTGATTCAATTCCTGTAGAAGTCAAAGGTAATTGCGTTAATGAAACCAACCCGGAGAACTATGCTTATGGATACTTTAGAGTTACCCAGATGGTAAAAGCAAGTTATTTATTTGAGTAGTTAAATTTCTAATACAACTACCACCAAACTACGAACATTTTCGTAAAACCACCATTTTGCTTTTTCATCCATATCATGGGGGAGTTTTCCTTTATGATTCTAATATTTATTTCCAAAAGACATTCGTAATGGGTCAACCAGTCTACATTTTTAGGTGGATCAATGACCCATTGCGATTTATACGGAATATAATACTGATGTTCTTTAAATTCGGTAGCGTTGAATTCATCAAAAGAAATCCAAAATCCAGCAATACAGGATTTGTTCAAAGGCCTGATATGAACGGTAGGGTTCCAATAGGGTACAAATAATTGTGCCTTGAAACAACACTGATGCACTAACTCATTACTTTCAATTCCATTATTTTTTAGTGCGGTGATGGCCTCAGGCTCATGTACTAATTGAAACTGTTGATTCTTAATCTTCTCCATTTTGGTAAAGAACATATCCCGTCTATTAGGACCCATCAATTGATGGATTGGCTCGCTAATAGATGAATCGATGATATAGAATTTATAAGTGAGCTCTACATGAAGGAGCCTATGACTTTGCAGGTCTTCTAAAATAAAATCAATTTCCCCTATGGTGCGTTTTTCCCTTTGCACAGGAAGATTGTGTAGTCTAACTTTGAATTTTTTAGAATAGTTAATCAATTGTAGAAAGACACTTTCCATTTGATGGCCCAACCTCATTTTTGTTGAAATTGGTTGGGTCTCCAAACCCTCAAATTCAATCTTCGGAAATGGAAATTGGACCATTCCAAATTGCTCATGTACCCAAAGTGGAGGGGTATTGTAAAATCCGATAAATTGAGAATTGGGCATGAATAATGTGGTTTTTGGATTTTTAAAGTTGAAAGTTTCAAAATACAGGATGTAAAGTAAAAATCATCATAATTTCTCTATCTTGTACAACTACCAATAGATATAGTACTTATTAATTAAACTAAACTACCAAAAATGAAATCGAACCGAAGAAATTTTATTAAAAAGACGAGCATGGTGGGAGCTGGAATAACCTTGTCTCCAGCTATTGCCAAAGCTAATTTTTTTGGAACTGAAAGAGCCTTCAATGCCCAATATATGGGAGATTTTTCAGCACCTAAATTAGATACCGTACGTTTTGCATTCATTGGTGTTGGAGCCAGAGGTTCGGGCCATGCTAAACAAATTGCCGCTATTGAAGGAACTGAGATCGTTGCTATTTCCGACTTGTATGAGGATTTGGCAAAAAAGTCTGCGGAGGCCTGCAAAGAGCAGGGTAAAGGGGAACGCCACAAGAAAATAAAGCTGTATACCGATGGCGAAAACGACTGGAAAAAGATGTTGGCTAAAGAAAAACCTGATGCGGTCATAATAGCCACTCCGTGGAAACTTCATGCCCCAATGGCCTTAGAGACGATGAACGCAGGAGCGCACGCTTTTGTAGAAGTCCCATTAGCATTGACCATTGATGAAATGTGGCAACTGGTAGATGCTTCCGAGAAGACCAAAAAGCATTGCATGATGATGGAGAATGTGAATTATGGCAGGGAGGAACTTCTTTATTTAAATATGTGCAGGCAGGGTGTTTTAGGCGAGTTGCTACATGGCGAAGCTTCCTATATTCATGAATTAAGGGGACAAATGAATCAAGTGGATAGAGGTACGGGATCTTGGCGAACCTACCATTATGCCAAAAGAGACGGAAATCTGTATCCTACCCATGGCCTAGGTCCTGTAGCGCAGTATATGAACGTGGGTAGGGGAGACGATAATTTTAAGTTTATAAATTCTTTCTCCTCTCCTGCAAAGGGAAGACCGCTATATGCCAAAAAGAACTTTCCGGCAGACCATCAATGGAATCAATTGGATTACAAGGGTGGCGATATGAACACCTCCATTATCAAAACTACTTTAGGAAGAACCATTATGGTACAGTGGGATGAAACCAGCCCCAGACCTTACAGTCGTCATAATTTAATTCAAGGTACCAAAGGAACTTTAGCTGGCTTCCCAACAAGAGTGGCATTGGAAGGTGGTGTGGAAGGAGCTACCGATAACCACCATCAATGGGCTCAGGGAGAACAATTAGCAAAAATCTATGAAAAATATGAACACCCGCTCTATAAAAGATTAGGAGAGTTATCCGTAAAAATGGGAGGCCATGGCGGTATGGATTTTATGATGTTGTATCGTGTGGTTGAATGTCTTAGAAAAGGACTTCCTTTAGATCAAAACTTATATGAAGGTTGTTTTTGGAGTGCCGTGGCACCATTAAGCGAAGCTTCCGTGGCAACCAACGGCGCTCCTCAAGAGTTTCCGGATTTTACCAGGGGTAATTGGAAAAGTACCAAGGCCCTGGCTGTGGTGGACTAAAAACCTATTTGGGAGTGAGCTTCTTGACAAAGTCTCTCACTCCCTTTTACCGTTAACATTTCCTAAAAACAGCGGTATTCACAGCTAAAAACACTAATTTTATGTAATGGCTATGAATACTAGAAACGGATTTCGCTTCACTCCCTATGAAGCACCCGAACAAACTCCATTTGAAAGACTTTTTGAAATTTTTCAAGAACTCATAACGCACACGTCCGGCGATTTTGATGAGGCTATCGACTGGTTAAGGGAATTGGATAAAGAATATGAACTAACGGATGATGAATATACCATTGATGACTTTATTGAAGAGTTAAAGGCGAAGGGTTACATCAGAGAAGAATTTGAAAACGGAGGCGATGAATCAGGAAATGGAAAAGAAGGTGAAGACGGAGATGGAAAAGGCCAAATTTCCATTACGGCAAAATTAGAACGTCTTATAAGACAAAGAGCCTTAGATCAAATTTTTGGTAAACTTAAACGACATGGTGCCGGTAACCACAAAACCGGTAAATCTGGGCAAGGAGATGAGCATACGGGAGACTTAAGGGAGTACCGTTATGGAGATGGTCTAGAAAATATTTCTATGACCGAAAGTCTTAAAAATGCCCAAGTCAATCATGGCATAGGTAGTTTCTCCCTAAACGAAGACGACTTGGTGGTAGAAGATACCCAATACAAGGCCCAAATGAGCACGGTACTCATGATCGATATAAGCCATAGCATGATTTTATATGGCGAGGACCGTATCACTCCTGCCAAAAAAGTGGCGATGGCCCTAGCGGAACTTATTACCACTAGATACCCCAAGGATACTTTGGACATTTTGGTTTTTGGTAATGACGCTTGGCCCATTACCATAAAGGAATTACCGTATTTAAAGGTAGGTCCGTACCATACCAATACGGTCGCAGGATTGCGACTTGCAATGGATTTGCTTAGGCGTAAACGAAATACCAATAAGCAGATATTTATGATTACGGATGGTAAGCCTAGTTGTTTAAGGCTCCCAGACGGCAACTATTATAAAAACAGTGTAGGATTGGATGATTACATTGTTGAAAAATGTTACAATATGGCCAGACAGGCCAGAAAACTTCATATTCCCATTACCACCTTTATGATAGCTCAAGACCCCTATTTAATGAGGTTCGTGCGTCATTTTACCGAAGCTAATAAGGGGAAAGCTTTTTTTACCGGATTAAAGAACTTGGGGGAAATGATTTTTGAGGATTATGAGACCAACAGAAGAAAAAGAATGAAATAATTGCGAAATTGGTAAGTAACTTACCTTTTAGATCAAACTGAAAAAGAGAGCATGAATAACGATTATTTAAAAATTAAAACACTTGGTGAGCTCAAGGCCACAGGTTACCGGACTAAAAGTATAAAGGATGAACTAAGGGATAACCTAAGGGATAATATAAAGGAAGGAAAAAATAGTTTTGAAGGTGTTTGGGGTTATGAAAACTCCGTAATTCCACAATTGGAAAGAGCTA
The DNA here is from genome assembly GCF_014349235.1 of Cytophaga sp. FL35. Taxonomy (GTDB): domain Bacteria; phylum Bacteroidota; class Bacteroidia; order Flavobacteriales; family Flavobacteriaceae; genus Euzebyella. Next base: position 10,363 of record NZ_JACSOH010000023.1, read on the forward strand.
TTTTATCTCGTCATAATATTAACTTATTAGGTTTAAGAGGTCAGGCAAAAACCCGATTGGCCCGTTTAATGGTAAATCTGTTGGATGAGTGGGTTCCCATTGTAAAAGGTTCGGAAATAAATGATGACCCGCTTCAACCCATGTCCCGTTTTGCCATGGAACTCCTAAAGGAAAAAGGGGACGACACTCCTATTTCTTGGTTACACCGAGAGGAGCGTTTTTCTGAAAAATTGGCTACTCCAGATGTAACGGTCGCAGATTTAATTGGTGATGTAGACCCCATAAAGGCTGCAAATTTAAAACTGAGCTATGCAGATGACCGGGTCATACACTATGGAATGATTCCACGCGCAAATCGATGTATATTTGTTATTAATGAATTGCCAGATTTACAGGCCAGAATACAAGTTTCACTTTTTAATATTTTAGAGGAAGGTGATATTCAAATTAGAGGGTTTAAACTTCGTTTGCCTCTGGATATTCAATTTGTATTTACCGCCAACCCGGAAGATTACACCAATAGGGGAAGCATTGTTACCCCTCTAAAAGATCGTATAGGCTCTCAAATACTAACACATTATCCTGAAACCGTAGAAATTGCAAGAAAAATTACTGCTCAAGAGGCTAAATTAGATGATAGACAGTCAGGTGCTGTGTATGTGCCGGAACTTGCCAAAGACTTGCTGGAACAAATTGGCTTTGAGGCAAGAAACAGTGAGTACGTAGATGCCAAAAGTGGAGTGAGTGCGCGAACGAGCATTACAGCTTATGAAAATCTCTTAAGCACTGCAGAAAGAAGGGCATTGACCACAGGAGCAGATAGTACCATGGTAAGGCTTAGTGATTTTCTGGGCGTGATACCTTCCATTACAGGAAAAATTGAATTGGTCTATGAAGGGGAACAAGAAGGAGCGGATTCCGTTGCAGAGATTTTAATAGACGATGCGGTAAAAAGTCTGTTTCCAGAGTACTTTCCTAAAATAAATAAGCTTGAAAAGAAAGATGCGGTAACCCCTTATGATGAATTGGTATCATGGTTTTTTCAAGGTGAAGGTTTTGAGCTTTTGGATGATTTTACGGATGAAGAATACAAAAGGGCCTTGGATGGTATTCCAGCGCTTAATCAATTGATAAAAGAGTATCAGCCAGATTTCCCAAAAGAAGATGTCTATTTCTTAAAGGAATTAGTCCTTTGGGGATTGGTTTCCCATAAAAAACTGAGCAAAAGTCGCTTTTCGGAAGGTTATCAGTTCAAGGATTTATACGGTAGCTTTATTAGCGGACTTTAAAATAAGCGAAATTCCAATGTATAAAAAGCCCCATCCATATATCAATGGTTGGGGCTTTTATCTATCCTAATATTCGTTGTTACATTTGGTATGCAGGAAGGTTAAAAATAAAGGAACTTCCTTCCTTAGGTTTACTCAATACGGTAATGGTAGTATCGTGTAAATCCATTATTTTTTTCACAATGGCCAAACCTAGTCCATGTCCCTGTTTTTTTGAATCGGCACTTTTGTCCACTTGTTTGTAACGGTCAAAAATATAGGGCTGTTCATTAACAGGTATACCAGTTCCGGTATCGGTAATATTGATTTCAACGTTTTTTCCTTTTTTATGAAGGGCCAAGGTTACCTTTCCCTTTGGTTCTGTATATTTTATGGCATTTTCAATTAAATTTTGCAGAGCTCTTTCCACCAGACTTACATCGGCAAAGACCAGACAATTTTCTTCTGGGTTGTCCAATTCCAATTCTATTTCTTTTTTCTGGGCAATAACCCTGAATTTTGCTATTAGATCATGGGAAAGTTCGGTAATGGAAAAAGGCTCCTTTACGGGTACTACCTGTTCTGCCTCTAACTTGGAATATTCAAAAAGCTGATTGATCAAGTTGGAAAGCTTATCCACATTATCATGGGTAATTTGTAGATATTCGTCCTTTTCTTCTTCCGTTAACGAATCTCGCTTAATCTGTAATGTTTCAATATATCCTTTAAGAACGGCCAAAGGGGTTCTAAGGTCATGTGAAACGTTGGCTATAAGTTCCCTTCTTAATTGATCTATGGATTGCATTTTATCCATATTACTTACAATACTATCTGCCATTTCATTAAAGGACTTGGCAAATACCTCAATGTCCGATTTTTCTGGATGGGCAATTCTAGCCTTAAGATCACCATCGTGGAATTTTCTAACCGTACGAGTGATAAGACGCAAATTTTTGGTAATGAACCAAATTGCCAATAGACCTATTATTACAGAAAACAACATGGTCAGCAAGGTCGCGCCCACGCCAAGCCTGGTAAAATACTGACTCATTAAATTATCGCTTACCTCCTGAAACTTCTTTCCGGCAAGGACAATATAGATATATCCTTCGTGACCATCAACGCTATAGGGTGCAGCAGAAAAAATCTTTTTCTCTCCGGGATTTCTGGGATCATCACCCAAAATAAAACGGGTACCACCATCGGCAATAAAAGATTCAATAGGAATTAAATCCACGTTTTTTGCGGCATCCTTATCTTCTGGATCCAGAACAACCGAGTAAAGAATCTCCCCAGATTTACCAAGTAAATACACCTCAATACTTTGATTAACGGCCATCATATCGTGCATTAAGTCGCCAAAAAGCGCCTTGTTAACGCTGCCATCTTCCATAAAAGGGGAGGCGCCATTAAATTTTTCGGCAATGACATGGTTTGCAACTTCGGCATTAAGCCTTTGAGTAGTTTCTTGGCTATGCTTGTTTGCAAAATAACCGGTGATAAATATGTAGGATGCCCCCATAAGTAGGACCAAACCAATAAAGGCCAGCCATAATTTTTTTACCAATTTTGGGGTTAGCGTCTTTTCACTTTTCATAGAACAATATCTTCATTAAACTTATAACCTACGCCCCAAGTGGTAAGTATATAGGAGGGGTTGGCCATATCCGACTCTATTTTGGCCCTTAGCCTATTTATATGGGAATTGACCGTATGCTCATAGCCGTCAAAATTATAGCCCCAAATAATGTTCAGTAATTCTGTTCTACTATAGTTCCTGCCTGGGTTGGATGCCATAAGGACCAAAAGTTCAAACTCTTTTGGGGAAAGCTCCACTTTATTACCTTTCAGCAAAACCTTTCTTTTATCGATATTGATCTGCAACCCTTCAAATTCAATAGTAGAAGATTCTTCAACAACAGTTTGCTTGTTGTCCGTACGTCTTAATACCGCTTTGATCCTAGCCAAAAGCTCTCTAATGCTAAAGGGTTTAGTTATATAATCATCCGCTCCGATCTCGAGTCCTAAAACACGATCAATTTCTTCAGATTTGGCGGTAAGCATAATAACTGGGGTCTGCTTTTGTGCCCTTAACTTCTTACATACTTCCACACCGTCCATGGAGGGAAGGGTCAAATCCAAAAGAACCAGGTCATAGTCCTTTTCCAAAGCCATCTCCAATCCTTCTTTTCCATCCCTCGCCTTGGAAGTGGAATAAATCAAGTCCGTAAGGTGAATTTCCAACAGCTTGATGATTTCGGGATCATCTTCTATTATCAGTATATCTTTCATAATGTATTAAATACGAATGACGCTAAAAAGTATCACACAATTATCACAAGAGCGGTTATATCCTAAATCATTAGGATTATAAGGCCATAAATAATCATCAGGATATTGATTTGGTCGTAGTTTTTATTAAAAACTCACAGAAATATTACATAATTAATAATAAAGTTTAAGTTTTTGTGATCTTGTCATGATGTAGCTGTGGTTAGTTTGCTATGAATCTAAAACAGCATTATTATGAAAACAAAAAAACTACTTTTATTAATGGTTGGTGTTTTTCTGCTTGCCTTTGCTTCATGCGAAGAGGACAACGAAATACCTGTAGTGGAAAATACGAATGAATCCAGTAATCCTACAACCGAACCCGAAGCTTCTGAAGAAGGGGAGGAGGAAGTGGAAGAAGAAATGGTCGCCATGGCAGACTTTACCGTAACTATAGAAAACGTAGTTACTCCAAAACCTATTTTTGAAAGCGGTGTTTTTGCAGTTCCAGTAGGTCAAAGTGGACCGGCACCCTTATTTCCTGGAGATGCCTATGCGTTTGAAATCAATGCAGGTCCACATGTTCTTCCCGGAGATGGAGGTACAAGATTATCGTTTGTAACTATGTTTGTACAATCAAACGATTTGTTTTTTGCACCTAACGAAGAAGGCATTGCTTTGTATGAAGAAAATGGGGCTCCTATCTGTGGCGATGGACCGGTAGATGTTACCGACCAAGTTTTATTATGGGACGCAGGTACGGAGGTAAACGAACAGACGGGCGGCCCCAATCAAAAACCACAACAAGCCCCTGATGCTATGGATCAAGGAGAAGATGAAAATGGCGTGGTAACGGAAGTTAAAGACAATAGCTGTGCATTTGGCAACGAATTACCCACAGTGGCAGAAGTAATTAAGGTGACTATAGAATTGGTTGCTCCTGCAAGGTTCAAAGTGAAAATCAAAAATGTCTCAACCGCAACGACCATTTCAGTTCCAGCACAAGGAGAAAATGCCAAAGCTGCTGTGCCAATTTCTCCAGGGGTATTTGCTGTTCACACGGCACCGGCTCCATTTTTTGTTGAGGGAGAAGCTGCTGCAGGTGCAGGATTGATTGCTAGCGAAACAGGAGTAGAGGATGTGGCCGAAGACGGATTTTTGGATGCCCTATATATGGACACCAAAGCGGCAACGGGTCTAATTGTCCCTTTGTCTCCAGGAGCTTGGGCTGTACATAAGGAAGGAATTATGCCTTTGTTCGAAAAAAACATGCCTGATTTTGGTGAAGGGTTAGAAGGTCTTGCAGAAGATGGGAACGTAGCTATGTTAGGTGAGTCACTTATGAACAAGGAAGGTATTATGGAGTCAGGAATTTTTAATACCCCAGTTGGTGCTTCTGAACCAGGACCCATTGGACCAGGAGGTCAATACCAATTTTCTTTTACCGCAGAAGAAGGCTACCAACTATCTTTAGCTACTATGTTTGTGCAAAGTAATGATTGGTTTTACAGTTTTAAACCTGAAGGATTGCCATTGTTCAAAGATGGTGAGGCCATGATGGGTGATGTAACTGAATACATTTATCTATTTGACGCAGGAACAGAAATTGATGAGTACCCTGGGGCCGGTATTGCTCAAGTGATAAGACAGGGGGACATGGATGCAGGGGAGATGGACTCCAATTCAAATGTAAGAGTAGTGACCGGTGAGGAATTTGATAATATCCCGGCCAACTCCTATGTTCTCAAAGTATCCATCGAAGCCAATTAAAAATGCTTTAAGGAAGAATCGCTATGAAAACTAAAGAGCCCTAATATATTTAGGGCTCTTTAATACTATTTGGAGAATAGAATTATTCCCAAGAATCTATATGTTGATTTTCTTCATCCATATTATAGTGTCCTACCAAGGTTTTCCTAAAATGAATGGCCATAAAACTAAGTGCTACCAATGATATTTGCAAAATAAAAAGCAAAATACCAACTGGCCAGAACGTATTGGGAATTACATGGGAAGCAAAATCAAACGAGGATAATAAGGTGGTCAAAGTTTGAAAAGCATAGAACAGATATAACAGAATAACCACATATAGCAAATACTCCGTTATTTTCATTTGTGGATCGGTATGTTCATATTCCTTTATCTTAAACCGGAGTACATATAAAAATAATAGGTGTACCAGACTAAATAGTGGAAATGCAAAATTTTCCCAATTTAAAACAGGAAAACTATTGGTGAACAATCCGTAAAAATTTAAGATGGATAGCACTATTATGAGAACTACAGTCGTATAAATAGTCCTTTTCCAAGGCAGTAGCGTTTCTAAAATCTTCATACCAAATGCAATTATCAAGAATAAACTAAAAACAAGTTCAACGTATCTTGAAAATGGTTTATTTAAAATATTCGATTAACCGCATTTTAAATCAGCCAAGCCAACCTATAGTGCGGGGGAACTAAAAGTTGATGGTGAAAGTAAATATTTTATTGACAACTACTTATAAATTTCGATGATTAGCTAAGAATCCCTTTTTCATGTAATTTTTTGGAGTAGAGAACCAGCAGAATACTGATAATAATAATGATTACAGGAAAAACCATAGCGCTTTTGCCAAATACCTCAAAGGTATTGCTTAGAAAAAATTGGTAGACGTTTTGGACTATGACACCCAGAAATGATATTATATATAACGTTTTTGCCCATTTCTTTCTAAACAATAAGGCTATACTACCTAAAAGACCTGCCCAAACGGCGATGGCAAATGCCCCAGTTACCCAAGCCGGTCTTACTGCGTATAGTTTTTGTTGGTCTTCAGGTAATTGAGCTAGATCATCTAAACTCATAAAGGCGTCTGCCAAATAGGAAAGAACACCAACAAGATTCCATAAGACCGCTAATACGGCGATGACCCAAAACACCGTGCTTGGTCTTTTAACAGCGTTATCCATAATTATTAATGATTGGTTGTCTTTACAAAGTACAAAAAAATGCCTAGTTTGCTATATTTAAATTCGGATGCAGAAGCAACGCTATTATTACTTGATACAGTTACAATACCTTGGTTTTAGGTATAGTGGCTGGCAACATCAGCCAGGGCAAAAAACCATTGAATCCATGTTGCAAAAAACCTTGAAATTTGTGCTCCCTGGAAGAAGTGGCAAAGTTTTGGGAGCTGGTAGAACAGACGCGAAAGTTTCGGCCTTGGATATGAAATTCGAGCTGTTTTTGGAAGATGAGCCTCTAGAGGATTTGTTTGGATTTCAAGAGCTGTTCAATAAAAACCTTCCGCCGGATATAAGAATTTTGAATATCAACAAAACTGATTCCAAATTCAATATTATACAAGATGCCAAGGAGAAAGAGTACCTTTATTTATTTTCCTTTGGCGAAAAGAACCATCCTTTTTGTGCTCCATTTTTAGCGAACATCCTTGACGATTTAGATATAGAACTGATGATGAAAGCTGCCAAATTGTTTGAAGGAACCCATGATTTTTTAGCATATACCGCTCGATTGCGTGAGGGAACCCGCACCCTTAGAACAATTACGCACTGTTCACTCACTGAAAACACCCTTTTAAAAGCCAATTTCTTTCCTAAAAAAAGCTATGTGTTTACGGTAAGGGGAAATGGTTTTATGAGGTACCAAATCAGAATGATGATGGGAGCTCTAATACAATTGGGAAGGGGAGAACTTACCTTGGCGGATATTGAAAACACCCTTTCACCTAATGCGAGCATTGAACTTAACTTTGTGGCTCCTGGATCAGGGCTCCTTTTAAATAGGCTTGACTTTACTTAAGATAATTGTCATCTAGCTATCTTTATAAAAACTAAAGTACAAATGGCGAAACCCAGAAAAAGAAGATTACTCTCCAAATTAAAGCCCCGCAAACAATCAAAGTTTGAACGCAAAATGGGTAAGGCTCCCGGCACCATTACTTATATGGGTAAAAGGGAAGGCTCTCAGAGTGTCGTCAATATTATGGAATACAATCATGATGAACTCAATACGAGTAATCCTAGCGATATTGATAGTATTGTAGCCCATAGAGACCCCCCTTTGACTTCTTGGGTAGATATAATTGGTCTAAGCGATGAACACTTCATAGAGTTGGTGGGAAAAAGGTTTGGATTGAATTCCTTGGTAATGGAAGACATTGTAGATACTACCCAGCGTCCAAAAATTGATGAGTATGATGATTATCTATTTGGTGTTTTTAAGATGCTCTATATAGATGATGAGACAAATGAAATTGTATATGAACATGTAGCGCTGGTATTATTGGAAAATTGTGTATTGGTTTTTCAAGAATTGGAGGACGATGTTTTTTCAGGAGTCCGTAATAGGGTTAAAAACCAGTCCGGTAGAATACGTACTCGCGGTGCGGATTATCTTTTTTTCGCTCTGCTTGATGCCATTGTGGATAACTATTTTGTGGTTCTTGAATATCTAAACCACCGCATTGAAACCCTTGACGAACTCGTTTACCAAAATCCTACCCAAGAAATTGTTCAGGACATTCAGGATCTTAAAAAACAGGTCTTAAAGGTTAGAAGGTGGATTTCTCCCGTTCGCGAATTAGTAGGTAGGTTGATCGATTCGGAAAACCTGTTGATTACAAAAGATACCAAAGTATTTTTAAGGGATATTCTAGACCATTCCCTAGAAATCAATGAAAGTTTACAGATTTACAGGGAGATGTCCATGAGCTTGATGGAAATGTACATGAGCAACATGAGTAACAAAATGAACGAAGTCATGAAGGTTTTGACCATAATGGCCTCTATTTTTATTCCACTCACTTTTATTGCAGGTATTTACGGTATGAATTTTGACCACATGCCAGAACTTCATTGGGAACATGGCTATGTTATGGTATGGATCATTATGATTGTTCTTTTTATTGGGATGATGGTCTATTTTAAACGTAAGAATTGGCTGTAAAACTGAAAGGCATCCTTGTTTTTGCTTCCTTATTTTTTTCTATTGAACAAAGCCTAAGTGGACTTCAGACGTAATTTTGTTGCTATAATTTTAAAAATTATAAAGATGAAAAATACAAAACAACTTTTGTTCGCCTTACTGCTATTAACCTCAGAAATGGTTTTGGCACAAGGAACGGACAGGGAAATTTCTGAAGAAACAACGGAGAAAAAATATGAAATGTATGAAGACGGGCAATTGGTGAAAAAATCAATTAAAATTCATACAGTTGTAAAGCAGGACATTAAGTTTGCCGAAGAGGATGAGGATAAAATAGATGCCAGGAGAATTATTACTCCTAAGAAAATAATGAAAACTGTTAGTATTGATAACGATGCGGATGAGGAGTATGATGAAATGATAAAATTTAGTTATATATCTGGCGCCAATAAAGATTTTCTTTTTGGAACCAATGATGACGAGATTTTTAAGGCTTTGGAAAACAGCAAATATTTGAAATTGGACGACAAAGAAAATATGTCCGATGAAAACCTGAATTCTTTAATCGTTATTACGGATGATGACGGACAGGTGGTAGAATTGGTCCTGGAGAAACACAATGAAATGTAATTTTTATAAATAGAGTAGAAGAGAAGCGCTTTAGGGCGCTTCTTTTTTTACGGATTAGTAATAATCCATAAATTCAACTTCAATTAACTTTCGAACATGAAAAAACTGAAAAGGTGGGCAATTGTTCTATTTATCTTGTACGCTTCTGTAACAGTATTTGCCTATTTTTTTCAGGAGAGGCTTATTTTCTTTCCTTCAAAAATGCCTAAAAATCATGTATATGATTTCTGCCAGCCCTACGAGGAATTTAATCTAAAAGCAGAAGATGGTGCAATACTAAACGCCGTACACATTAAACAGGAGAAGCCCAAAGGCATAATACTCTATTTTCACGGTAATTCCGGAAATATCTCCCATTTGATCCATGTGGCCAACATGTTTAGTAGAAAAGGATATGAAAGCATATTGGTAGATTATAGAACCTATGGCAAAAGTACAGGAGAGCTAAGCGAAAATGCGCTTTATAGCGATGCTCAATTATTTTATAATTATGCAAAAGAATTGTATGCAGAGGACCAAATAATTGTTTATGGAAGGTCTTTTGGAACAGGTATTGCTAGTTATTTAGCCTCAGAGAACACACCTAAAAAAATAGTTTTAGAATCGCCATTTTATAGCGCCGTCAATTTAGGAAAACACCGCTTTCCATTTCTTGCTGTCAATTGGTTATCGAATTTCAGGTTTCCATCCAACGAATATTTAAAAAATGTAAATTGTGAAATCCATATATTTCATGGTACGGAAGATGTTGTAATACCGTTTGAATCTGCAAAAAGACTATTCGAGTCTATAAAAGGAAAAAACAAATATCTGTATGCCGTTGAAAATGCCGGTCATAACTATCTACAGGATTTTCAAACCTTTAAAGACGGCATGCAAATGGCATTGGATTGATTACAGAAATTAATCGAATAAATCTGAAGAAAGATAACGGTCACCTCGATCGCAAACGATGGAGACAATAATACCCTCTTCTAGAGTATTCGCTAATCGCAATGCGGCAGCTGCAGCACCTCCACTACTCATTCCTGAAAAAATTCCCTCTTCCTTGGCTAAACGTATAGCCATATGTTTGGCTTCTTCTTGGCTAACTTCTAAAGTTTGGTCTACTTTTTTAGAATTGAATATTTTGGGAAGATATTCTTTAGGCCATTTTCTAATCCCCGGAATGCTAGAGTCATCAGTAGGTTGCACTCCTACAATTTGAACGTTTTCATTTTGTTCCTTCAAGTAAGTAGATGTTCCCATAATGGTTCCCGTGGTTCCCATTGCAGAAACAAAATGAGTAATCTCACCTTTGGTATCCCTCCAAATTTCCGGGCCGGTGGTTTTATAATGGGCTTTCCAATTGTCATCATTCGCGAACTGGTTGATCATAAAAAAACCATCGTTTTTTACTTTGGCTTCGGCATAATCGCGAGCTCCTTCAATTCCCACATCAGAAGGAGTTAAGGTTACCTTGGCACCATATGCCCTCATGGTCTGTACACGTTCTTTGGTAGCGTTTTCGGGCATGACGAGTTCAATATCCAACCCGTAAATTCCCGCTATCATCGCCAACGCAATTCCGGTGTTACCACTGGTGGCTTCAATGAGTTTTGTGTTTTGGTCAAAATCGCCCCTTTCCAAGGCACTTTTAATCATATTATAAGCCGCTCGGTCTTTTACACTGCCACCTGGATTATGGCCTTCAAGCTTAAAATATAATTTAACTTTTGGATTTGTATTAAGTACTCTGGATTTCACCAATGGCGTATTGCCAATCAAATCGAGTATATTATGAGACATGGGGTGCTGTTTTTATTTTAATTTCCGGGGTATGGAAAACGGTTGAATTTGGTGGTACGGAAGCAGTTAACCATGCATTACCGCCAATCACGGAATTCTCTCCAATTACTGTTTCGCCACCTAATATAGTCGCATTGGCATAAATGGTTACGTTATCCTCAATAGTTGGATGTCTTTTGGTCTGCTGCAAGTGCTTTGCCACATAAAGTCCTCCCAAGGTTACCCCTTGATAAATCTTTACATGATTTTTGATGATGGCAGTTTCGCCAATGACTACACCTGTACCATGGTCTATATGAAAAGAATCTCCAATTTGTGCCCCTGGATTGATATCTACACCGGTTTGCCTATGGGCGTACTCCGTCATTAATCTGGGTACCAAAGGAAAACCCTCTAAATATAGCTCATGCGCCAATCTATAAATGGCAATGGCATAGAAGCCTGGGTAAGCCATATATACCTCTTCAATAGAAAGGGAAGCCGGGTCGCAATTTACAGTGGCTTCGGCATCCAGATTCAAACGTTCCAAAATTTTTGGAAGTTTTGAAACGTAATTGTACCAAACTGCCTTACATGATTTATCTACATCCCAACATGCCAACTCTACCAGGCCATCAAACTGTTCTTCCAATTGGATCAAATTGGGTTCCACTTCGGTATCGATATCAAAAAGAGTATAAAAAAGTAGGTTCGTAAAAACCTCTGTTTTTTCTTTTAGCGCGTACCTTAAATTGGGTTGTTTCTTGTGTTTTTTTATTTGGTCGATGATTGATATCCTGTCCATAAGAATCTACTAGGTCTCAAAAATAGGCAATAATCAGTAAGCCGATTTCTGAAATAAGGTTAACTTTAGCATAAATAACAACCTTTTGGTCGTATGTTACAACCCGCAATTACAAAGGAAACACTACAGTTTCTAAATCTTCTTAAAGAAAACAATAACAGAGAATGGTTTACGGAAAATAAAAAAGAATTTAAAACGCACGAGAAGCAAGTAAAAGAGTTTTTCTTGTCCGTTCAGGAATTATTGCAAAACCATGACGAAATAGAAAAGATGAAGATGTTCCGAATTTATAGGGACGTGCGTTTCTCCAAGGACAAAACTCCTTACAAGGCCCATTTTGCCGGTTCCTTTTCTAGATTCGGGGCACATTTGAGAGGAGGTTATTATATACAGATCAAACCGGGAGCGTCTTTTATTGCCACGGGGTTCTGGGCTCCAAACAAAGAAGATTTGTTTAGAATACGTAAGGAGTTTGAACAAGATGCTTCTGAAATACGTGAAATATTAGCGCAACCCAATTTCAAAAAAATATGGGGAAAGCTAGAAGGCGAAACGGTAAAAACCGCTCCTAAAGGTTTTGATAAAAACCATGAAAATATTGATTTGATCAAGTACAAACAATTTGTTTTCACCAGGAAATTCTCGGACAATGAAGTACTTTCTACTGATTTCATTAATCAAATAGATACATCATTTAAGGGCATAAGACCCTATTTTGATTATATGAGCGATGTGCTCACAACCAATCTTAATGGAGAAATCATATTGAGCTAAGCCAGGGCCAACTCTTCAAAAACCTGTATTTGGTCTTTGAGTCGGTTAATAACCATATTCATCATCCGTTTGTTCAGGGCGGAGGAGTTTTGAATATAGGTTTCGTATTCCGTGGTCGTAAATTGGCCTATAACCATTCCTTTTAACGAGTTTCTAAATTTAATATCCTTCTGAATTGCATTTTCAACATATTGCAAACGCTTGTCCAAGGTAAGTTCATGAAAGGCGTTTTTATGCTTTTTGATGTAGTTCTTGAACGCCGCTATGAACAAACCGTTCTGTAGTTTAATAACGGGCCTAAGGGTTCCATTTTGAAATTGCTCATCTGCACTCATTCCATCATGTACAAGGGCGGAAGGTATTTCTGGGCGAATGCGCAGTAGACTCTGTGTTCGATCGCTCATTTTACGGGTTTTTATAAAGGTAGGGATTAAGTAAATGGTTCTTTGAATTGGCTTTTTTACTTTTTAACCAGTTTATGAACATTATAGGCCCATTACCTTGAAAGTTTCACCAAACTTGAATACTATCAATTTAAATATGAGTGGTATCGGATTTATTTACAGGAACCTTTTCCCTTATGAAAAACACATCCTTAATTTTACGACATATCAAAAGTAATTATGAAAGAGTCCATCAACCCATATACCGGAGAAAAAATTTTTGAATTTCAAGAATTGACAAGTAGTGAATTGGACGAAAAAGTTCAGGGGGCCAATGACACATTTTCAATTTGGAAAAAAACTACATTTCAGGAACGTAGTAAGCTCTTAAAAGCTGCCGCAAAGGAGTTGCGCGAACATACGGATGAATATGCGCAGATTATCTCCCAAGAAATGGGAAAACCTATCGTACAGAGTAGGGCCGAAGTTGATAAGTGTGCTTGGGTATGTGAGTATTATGCAGAAAATGGTGAAAGCCAGTTGGCATCCAAAACAATTGAAACAGATGCGCATACAAGTTATGTAAGCTATGAACCTCTTGGAGTTATTTTAGCCGTAATGCCATGGAATTACCCCTTTTGGCAGGTGTTCAGGTTTGCTGCTCCCAATCTCATGGCCGGAAATGTCGGGTTACTCAAGCACGCCAGTAACGTCATGAAATCTGCTCAATTGATCGAACAGGTTTTCCAAAGGTCCGGTTTTCCCAAAGGATGTTTTCAAAACTTGATAATCGGAAGTGACAAAATAGAGGAACTACTAAAAAATCCAGTTATTAAAGCGGCTACCTTAACCGGTAGTAAACCCGCCGGATCTTCAGTTGCTTCCATTGCAGGACAAGAAATAAAAAAAACAGTATTGGAACTCGGTGGCAACAATGCATTGATAGTATTTGATGATGCAGATTTGGATGCTGCCGTGGAGATATGCGTCAAGGCTAGATATCAAAATACCGGTCAAAGCTGTATTGCCGGTAAACGACTATTGGTACATGAATCCATTGCGGATGCATTTGTTGAAAAATTCCAGAAACAGGTAAAAGCTTTAAAAAGCGGTGATCCCATGAAGGAGGACACCTATATTGGCCCCATGGCACGAGTAGATTTAGCCCAGGAATTGGAAAAACAACTGCAGGATTCTATAAACATGGGTGCTAAAATTTTACTAGGAGGAAAACGAGACCAAGCCCATTTTGAGCCTACCATAGTCACTGACATTTCTTATGATATGCCCATATTTAAGGAGGAGACTTTTGGTCCTGTCATTGGCATTACCACGTTTAAAAATGATGCCGAAGCAGTGGAAATCTCCAATAATTCTGAATTTGGTTTGGGAGTTAGTATTTTTACATCCAGTCAGAAACGTGTAAAAGAACTTGCTCCTCTTTTCAATGAAGGAGCTGTTTTTGTAAATGAGCTGGTTAAAAGTGATCCTAGATTACCTTTTGGTGGCGTCAAAATTTCTGGTTACGGAAGGGAACTTTCCGAGGATGGCATTAAAGAGTTCGTAAACAAAAAGACGGTTTATATCAAATTATAGCCAAACATTAAATTAAAAATGTACCCTAATGAAGTTTGGTAAAGTAGACCGCCCAGACCTAATAGATTTTAGTTTACCCGAAGACCACCAGGACACCTCTGTACTACTGGAAGAAACCAAAACCTCGGAACCTTTGCAAATATATGTGGGATGTGCCAAATGGAACAGGCAGGATTTAAAGAATTTTTATCCCAGAGGCACCAAAGATGAACTTTCGTATTATGCCTCCCAGTTTAATTCCATAGAATTGAATGCTACATTTTACAGAATTTTTCCTGCGGAACAATATATAAAATGGTATGAAAGAACACCTGATAATTTCAAATTTTTTCCTAAAGTAACTAATGAAATAAGTCACTTAAGACGCTTAAACGATGCAATTTACCCTATGATAGATCGTTATTTAGAAGCAACCAGCAATCTTAAAGATAAGCTTGGCACCATGTTTCTTCAGATGCATACCAACTTTGGACCAAAAAATTGGGATCGGGTAGTTCGCTTTGTTGAATACTGGCCAAAGGAATTTCCGTTATCCATGGAGTTTAGGCATACAGATTGGTTCAATGATAAAAAAGTGGCAGACGAGCTTTATTATCTATTAAAAGAAAATGGAATTGCCAATACGCTGGTTGATACAGCAGGTAGAAGAGATATTCTACACATGAGACTTTCAAATAACGAAGCCTTTATTAGGTATGTTGGAGCCAACCACGAAAGTGATTATGAGCGACTGAATGATTGGGTAAACCGACTTTTTGAATGGAAGGAAAGAGGACTAAAAAAGATTCATTTTTTTGTACATCAAAATATGGAATTGGAATCTCCACTAATTTCTGCTTCCTTTATTGAGAAGTTGAATAAAAAGTTTGGTACAGATTTACATATTCCAAAAACCCTTCTTAAAACAAATGAAACGTTATTTTAAGGACGTTATGTTATGTAATTTTGCTCTCGAAATTCCCCGATAAAAAAGAATAGATATGAGGTTTCATACAAGGAAATGGGTAAAACCAGAAGATTTAAATGCGAACGAAACACTCTTTGGAGGTCGCGTACTGGCATGGATAGATGAAGAGGCTGCACTCTATAGTATTATCCAATTAGAGAATAAAAAAGTGGTCACCAAATATATGTCCGAAATTAACTTTACCAGCACCGCCGTGAAAGGCGATATTATAGAAATTGGTATTGAGGTAGTCAAATTCGGTAAATCTTCCTTAACGCTTAATTGCGAAGTGCGTAACAAAATGACTCGTGAGACCATAGTTACCGTTGATAATATAATAATGGTCAATCTTGGCGATAATGGTAAACCAAAACCACACGGAAAGAAGAAAGTGGAATACGTACGTGACAGGCTAGCCGCAGAAGATCAATAGGTCTCTGCATGGGCTTGTACTTCATCAAGTACGCGTAAAAGATTTTCACCCCAAAGCTTGGCTATTTCTTCTTCGGAATAGCCTCTTTTTACCAGTTCCAAGGTCACATTAAAGGTTTCAGAAGCGTCTGACCAACCTTCAATGCCTCCGCCTCCATCAAAATCGGAACTAATACCTACATGGTCAATGCCAATAAGCTTTACCATATAGTCTATGTGGTCAATAAAATCACTTACATTAACAGCTGGCGGAGCATCTTCAAGCTTGTTGGCTTTATTCTCACCTATCTTTTTGATGGTTCTATAATTTTTAAAAAATTCTTTGCGTTCATCTGCGCTAAGTTGCCCAAATTGAGTCCTATCATACCAAGGCATTTGTAGTGAATCTGCAATTTGTCTGTAAATATCCTTCATATAATTACTTCTTACCGTGTCCTTTTGCGTATTTAGATAAGCACTAAAGGCAACGGTTTGCACTACGCCTCCATTTTTCTTTAATTTCATTAATTGCTCATCATCTAGATTTCTGCTATGGTCGCACAACGCCCTTGCTGATGAATGGGAAGCAATAATCGGAGCTTTCGATAAGTTCACCATTTGATTAAAAGCTTCTTTGGAAGGATGAGAAACATCAATCATTATTCCGTTTCTATTTAATTGTTTTACAGCTTCTTTACCCAACTCACTTAAACCATTATTCAACCATTTATTATCTTCTTCTCCGGTATGTGAATCGCTAAACTGGTTATGTCCGTTGTGAGCTAAAGAAACATATAGAGCACCCATCTCCCTATACTTTTTAATGTTTTGAAGGTTTGTGGACATAGGGTAGGCATTCTCCACTCCGATCATGGCCACTTTTTTCCCTGAAGCATGAATTCTTCTAACATCTTTTGAGCTGGTTGCAAGTTCAATCTTATCCGGTGCATATTCTTCACAAAGCCTATGGATAGCTTTAAATTTATCCATGGCATTTTTTTCAGCAGCTTTGTATCCCTCTAAATTCATGGAATCTTGTCCCGTATAAACAATTAACCAAGTGACATCTAGACCACCTTCAATCATTTTAGGAAGGTTGACTTGTGTATCCAGTCTTTGCGTATAATTTTTATTAGAAGTAAAGTTACTGACGTTGAAGTCGTTATGGGTATCTATCGTAATAATATTCTCATGTATTTTTTTTGCCCTAATGACCAAAGAATCTAATTTTTGTGCCTCAGAATTTTTACAAAACAATAGGACCGTTAATCCGAATAAACAAGCAATTTGTCTCATACTGTAAGAATTTATACCTACAAATAAAGCATTTTGACAACACATATAGGGGCATAGAGAACATTTAATTGTACCTGCAGAAGTAATTAAGGAATTTTAGCATTATAAACAGGAAAAACTGTTGAAACCGCAAGTTTTGGTATCATGTCAGTTCCTGTATCGTCCCAAAATTACTAACAAAACAAAAACCCCGATTTGAAACCAAAAAACCTACTGGACCATCTTTGCGAAATGGAATCTCAACTTGGCGATTTCTCCTATGAGAATTTTACAATGAGCGAAGCAGAAGAGGTAAAGCAAGCTTTCCTGGCTTTTAAGAATACTCTTTTTGAAAAAATAAATCCTACCAATCCTAAAAATGCAGATTACAATTATCTAAAATCTTTCAATGAAACCGAAAGAGCCTTGCTAGATTTTGATATGCAAACCTACGATGCGGTAATTACGCATTATGAATCCTATACCAATGTTCTTAAATCCCTAAAAATCGAAACCCCCATGAAAAGCGAAAAATATAACTCTATTCCTTCGGATAGGGTAACCATTTCACCGCTTCAGTCCACCGCTACAGTTGACCTCTATCCTTTATTGGAAGACTGTATGGGCGAAATGGAGCTTCTAGAAGAACTCATAAAACTGTATGAAAAAAATGCCTTGGAGTTTATTGGTCACGCCAAAATTCATTTAAAAAATGAGGACTATGACCGTCTTAGATTATCCGCGCATAAAATTAAAGCTGGTTTGGCAATGCTAAAGACCAATGACCTGTATTCCATTGTCTTACAAATAGAGCAAACCTGTAAAACCGATAAAGACCATAAGCATTTACAATTCTTGTTCAACTGTTTTTTAAATGAGTTTCCTTTAGTACAGAACGCATTACAGCTTTCTTACAGTGAGTTGAAAAAATAAAATTATCAGACCATGGCAAGAAAGAGTTTATTACTGGCAGAGGATGATGAATTATTGGCCTCTTTACTCAACTTCCGATTAAAAAAAGGAGGGTATGATGTGGTACACAGTGGTGATGGCAAACAGGTTAAGGAGTATTTGGCACAGCGCATGCCAGATATTATTGTTAGCGACATTATGATGCCTTATTTCTCTGGTATGGAGCTCATTGATTATGTGCGCAACGAACTGAAAAGTAAGATTCCAATAATAATAATCTCTTCTGCAGGTAATGAAGAAAATGTGATCAATGCCTTTGAACTGGGCGCCAATGATTTTATATCAAAACCAGTAAGCCCCTCAGAACTGTTGGTGAGGGTAGCTAGGGAATTAAACAAAAATTAGATTGCTAATACGGGCGATACATATTATCTCTCTTTTTGTAACTGCACCAAAAATCGATACCGATTCGCTGTGGATACTTACCATTGTATTCATTTCCTTAGCGGCACTTTATTTTGTTTCGGTTTTTATCTTCAGAAACAATATTTCCTATAAATCTTCCAAAACCAAAAAGCGCAAAATGGAGCTTTCCCCAATGGTAAGCGAATTTTTGTTCTATGAGGAAAATGCCGATAAAGAAGAGAAATCAAATTATATAGATCTTAAAATACAGATAAGGGAACTGATCAAGAACGACTTCAACCGAAAAATTCTTACGGAGGTATTACTGGATTTACGTAAGGATGTTTCAGGAGATACCAAGCAAAGGCTTTTCAAATTATATCAAGACCTGGGACTTGACCAAGATGCTTATGAAAAGCTAAAAAGCTGGAAATGGGAAGTTATTGCAAAAGGAATTTCTCATTTGACCCAAATGCAGGTAGAACCTGCCTATAGTTTTATTATAAAGTTTGTTAATAATCGTAGGCATACCGTTAGAAAGCAAGCAGAAATAGCTGCAGTTACCCTTAAACCGGAGGGTATCAATTATTTTTTGGACACCACTCGCTATAAAATTTCTGAGTGGCAACAACTGAAACTTTTAGATGTACTAAGAAATAGAGAAAACTTTGAACCTCCCCGCTTTAAATATTGGCTTACCAGTACCAATAAACATGTAGTGCTATTTGCCATTCGTCTTATAAAACACTACAACCAGAACGATGCCAACGCAGCCCTTATTGAATTGGTAAAACATAGAAACAACCAAATCAAAACAGAAACCATACAATGCATTCAAGAGTTCTACGTTACCGATGCCATCCCAATGCTAAAGCAGGTTTTCCCAAAATGTAATGTCGACCTTAAAGTAAGTATTTTGGGAGCTATTGGTGAATTAGGTGATGAAACCGATATCGCATTCTTGGAAAAAGTAGCGGCTAGCGAAGGCAATTTTGCTGTTAAGAGCAAGGCCTTTGGTGCCATAAATATGATTTCACCAGATACCATTATGCCCACGGAGGGGTTAGACAATAAGGGCATACAACCTGTACTTTCTGATTTACCGATAGAAAAACCAAAAGAGTTAGAAACACAAGAAACCAAAGAGCTGCCTCAGAAACATGTAGAGGAGCAAGAAGATGTTTTATCGCAAGAAGCAATTGAAGCAATCAAGAATAGAATGTCTGCTAAAAAAATGGAAGATATATCTTCTGAAGACCATCAAAAAAGTTCCTTGCCTACTGAAAACGAACCTTCAATGGTGTTGAGCAATGAAATCAATTCGCCTTCCAAAGCAGTAAGTGAGGAAGAGATTGCAGAAAATAATATTTCCCAGTTGGAAAAGCTTACCGAGCCGACAGAAGCGAAAAATAGTGATGTTATTGAAGAGCAAACTGAAATTGCTAAAGATAAACTAGAAGAAAAAGAAGAAACCGCTGTTTACGGGGAAACCACAAAAGAAGACGTATCAATTAACGATGAACACAAGGAACAAACCTGTATTGAATCTGAAAAATATTCCTTTACCACAGCGTCTTCAATTTCTATAGAACTTACAGAAGATTATGGCAACAAACCTTCTTCATCAATAGACCTTGACTTTAACTTTTTGCCCATTGTTATTGAAGAATCGAACGACAAATACCACCAAAACAATTCAACCATGAATGAATCACACCAACCTGAGAAAGATATCCGTCAAATAGAGGTAGCATATGAGGTGATAAAGGTGGAGGATATTCCAAATCCCATTGCAGATGATGAATTTGATTTAGACATCAGTGATTTTGAATTTCTTCCTATTGTAATTGATAATGAAGAAGAATCGCAAGTAATAGAAAATAGTGAAGTTGATAATTTATCAGAGGAAATAGATGACTTGAACTTTCTGCCATTGGTAACAGATGGTGTTTTTGAGCCTACGACAGAGGAGCAAGAACAAGAATTACCTATGGAGGAAGCAAATGAACCAAATCTAACTACCTTGGAAGGCTACAAGCTATCTGATTTTGAAATAGATTTTGAACAAACCGATAATACCCCAATCGAAGCAAAAGAGCCGGTTTTTGAACTAGAGGAAGAACCTCTGGCAAGTATAAGTATTGATGCGGATAGTTCGAATGCCGATGATGTTATTTCTTGGTTGATGGAACAAAATGAGTTGGGACAAATAGAAGTGGATTTTGAAGAAATAAACACCCCATTCATTCAAGATGAAAGTTACTCCAACCTTATTCCGGAACCTATTTATTATGATGAACACGAGACCTACATGATGGGGCTCTTAGACGACCTTCAAGAATTAGGCGACTATAGGGAAATCCCATTGTTGGAAGAGCTATTGGCGGGTGAAACCAAAACCTTCATTAAAGATAGAATAAGTCAACTGATTACTACATTTTCACAACACATAACTGATGACAAGAAGGCTAAAAAAGAAGAATCGGCACCCTTAAACCTACCAAATTTTAGCGTTTTTGCAGACTTATTCAAAAGCATAGATACAGAGGCCAAATTAATTCTTTTAGATGAAGTGGTGGCCGTAGGGGACGAAAAGGAAATTGAGTTTTTGGACACCCTTTTGGAAGACCCCGACCCCCAAATTAGAAAAAAAGCCCAAACTGTTCTTAAAACCCTGGTAACAAAGGTTTCAACGAAATCAGATACTAAAAATTTTAAAAAAAAAGTAGATGATGAAGTGCTTACAAAAGAACTTTTTGATAATCAAATGGCCAGGGAAAACCCAAGTGTTACCTATACCACTGAAGAGTACCAAGAGGTAATTAGCGAGATTGAGGAGAATGAATATTTTGATGATGAGTTTTTTAGCATAGACTTTGAAGTTTCTGAAGTTCTTGATAAAACCTATCCCAAGAAAATATTGGATTTACCCGTGGAGGCCGTAGAAATTACCCCCAACGGGGCCTCGTTAATGTTCCAAATTTATCAGTTCACAAAGGCCTTCCATAGATAAAATATGGATACAACTTTATTTGATATAGCCCTAGAATACATAAACATTGTTTTCTTAATGTTTACGGTCATTCTTTTTACCCTTTTTACCATCATGGGCTATCTATCAACTAGAAATTCCATCCATTATAGAAAGAAAAATAGTTTTGGAGACCTATCTAAAATTATGGCTTCGCCACTTTCACCCAGTATAACCATAATTGCACCTGCCTACAATGAAGGACTTACCATAGTTGAGAATATACGGTCTTTAATGTCTCTTAGATATGTGAATTATGAGGTGATGGTAGTAAACGATGGGAGCAAGGATGATACCCTCCAAAAAATGATTGACGCCTATGACCTTGAGAGAATAGATTTTGAAATTGACCCTAATTGGAAGAACAAACCTATAAGAGGGGTCTATAAATCACCTCACAGGGCATTTGCAAAATTAACGGTAATCGATAAGGAAAATGGAGGAAAATCAGATGCATTAAATACCGGAATGGCCTTGTCTACCAGTAGGTATGTAGGTTGTATAGATGTAGATTGCCTTTTACTTCCTGATGCGCTATTACACGTGGTCAAATCCTTTTACCAACGTTCTGAAAAAAGGGTCATAGCTGTAGGAGGTGTCATTAGAGTAGCTAATTCCTGTGTTATAGAAGGAGGTCAATTAGAAGAAATACGGTTGCCCAAAAGCTGGCTGGCCCGCTTTCAATTACTGGAATATACACGCTCTTTTATTCTTGGAAGAATGGCTTGGGGGCGTATTGATAGTTTATTGATTATCTCAGGTGCTTTCGGTTTTTTTGACAGGGAAATTGCTTTAGAAGTAGGAGGTTATGATACGGGAACCGTAGGGGAGGACATGGAAATTGTCTTTAAGATGAGGAGATATATGCATGATAAGAGGGAACCCTATACTATAGAATACATTCCTGATCCCTTATGTTGGACCGAAGTTCCGGAAGACATGAAAATTTTGATCAATCAAAGAGATCGCTGGGCTAGAGGTAATTTAGAGACCCTTTTTAAGCACAAGGATATGTTCTTTAATTCCCGTTATGGGCGCTTGGGACTACTGAGTTATCCTTATTGGTTTTTTTATGAATGGCTCGCTCCACTAATGGAGTTTTTTGGGTTCTTCACCATTATTCTCTTTATGTATTTAGGAATACTAAATTGGGATTTTTTCATTGCCATTACCGTCATGGTCTATGTGTTTTCAATCATGTTCTCCTTTTATGCCATCCTTTGGGATGTTTATAGCTACAATGAGTATAAAAAGACGAAAGACATTTTAATATTGATGTTCTGCGCGATAATAGAACCAATTGCTTTTCACCCCATCGTAGTATGGTCCGCAGTTAGGGGTAATTATAAGAAACTGTTTAAAATTAAATCCGGGTGGGGGTCACAAGTTAGAAAAGGTTTTGCCAAAGCAACCTAAAAAATATGAATACCAGCAAAATAGATAGATACAGTTTAAAGCACTACACCAGAATGATCATTTCATTTTTTGGTAGTCTTTTGGTGCTTACCCTGTATCAATACGCAACCCTTTACTTTAAGGGGGTTGTAGACATCATTATTGGTACCAGTTTTTTAATCGCTGCCGTACATCAAATTGGATTTGCTTCCATTGTTGGTGTATTACTTGTATTCCCGTTTAACTTTTGGGAGAATCTTAGACCAAAGTATGGCTTCAACCTCATTTTTGTTTTACTCATTATTTTGTTGATCATAGAGGCCATGCTGATTAGTTATTTCTGTACAGCTTTGGTGCCACTTGGTTCGGATTTACTTGGGTACAGTTTTGAGGATATAAAAATGACGATTGCCAATTCCGGTGGTCTTTCCCTTTCTTTAATTATTGGGGTAGTGGTAATTATCGGCCTATTTTTCGGACTTTATAAACTTACAAGTAAGCACTACCACTACATAAGCAAAATGTATCCTTTCACGATCATTTTGTTCAGTATGTTCATTATGACCCTATTTTTGGAAGGTAAGCCTATTGACCATAACAAAACGCAATATCTAGCACTTAATATTTATCAATCTTCCACAGAGGACACCTCCTATAATTCCGAAGTGGAGTATCCGCTCATAAAGACCAAAAAAACTGAAAATGTATTAGGACCATACTTTGAATTAAAAAAGGAAAAACCCCATATAGTCTTCATTATGGTCGAAGGGCTTGGTAGGGACTTTGTTGGTGAGGGGGCGGAATTTGGGGGCTTCACGCCCTTCCTTGATAAATTGACCACTAAATCACTCTATTGGGAGAATTGTCTGAGTAATACCGGTAGAACTTTTGGTGTGCTGCCATCCTTAATGGGATCACTTCCATTTGGAAAAAGTGGTTTTATGGAACTTGAGAAATATCCAAATAAGCTTACCCTCTATGGAGTACTTAAAAACAATGGATATAATACAGCATTCTATCAAGGAACCAATAGTGCCTTTGATAATGTTGACCGTTTTTTAAATAGCGAGAATGTGGACTTTGTATTGGACAAATCAGGTTTCGGTAGCAAATACACCATGCAGGCCGAAGATGCCGCAGGTTCCTCTTGGGGCTATCCGGACATGGAACTGTTTAAAAAGAGCATGAGCCTTCACAGAAATGAGGAGGCCCCAAGAATGGAGGTATATATGACCATAAGTACGCATGAGCCTTTTATTCCACCCCAACACGAAGTTTACGAAGAGAAGGCCCAGGAAATTCTATCACAAGGCACGTACGAGGGAAAAACTAGAAAAATTATAGAAAAAAACAGTAATGTTTTTGCAACCTTGTTATATACCGATGAAGCCTTGGAATACGTATTTGAAGAATACAAAAAACAACCGGGGTATAACAATACGATTTTTGTAATTACCGGAGACCATAGGCTTATACCTATTCCGCAAAGAAACAATTTAAGCCGATTTCACGTTCCTCTTATCATTTATAGTCCTCTGCTCAAGGAAACTAAAAAAATAAGTGCCATAAATTCACATTTTGATGTTACTCCAAGCCTGCTGGCACTTCTGGATGCTGAATATGAAATGAAAATGCCTAAGAAAGTTGCATGGATGGGAGATGCCTTGGATATGAACCAAGATTTTAGGGGCACCAAGGATATTCCTTTAATGAGGAACAAAAACGAGTTGAAGGAATACATAAGTGGAGAAAAATTCTACTCTAACGGTAATGTGTTCAATCTTGATGAAAATTTAGATGTTCATAGTACTTTTGGAGGTTCTAATTTGGAAACAAAATTGAGGTCTTTTAAGTCAATGAACTCCTATGTAACCAACAACAACAAAATTATACCGGACAGCCTAGCAATTTTCAGTGTTAAAAAGGAAAAATTTACGGATAGCGAAATTATCTGGATCAATAGCGTCTATAACGGTGAGAATTTTGACAAAGTTTATATGAAAGCCAGAGCTTTGGCGTTTAAAAAAGAGTATGATAAAGCATTGTTGCTCTGTAGTTACATTTTATCCGAATCTCCAAGCCATATAGATACAAAGGTGCTCATGGGCAGGGTTAGTGTTTGGAGCGGTGATTACGCCTCTTCCATTAAAATTTTAAAAGAGTGTATTAAAATGAACCCTAATTATATTGATTCTTATTCGGCCTTATTTGATGTGTACTATTGGTCCGATCGTTTTAGGGAGGGTTTGGAACTGATAGATATGGTAGAGGAGAACAGTTCCAGTGCGCATGAAATAAAAGACAAAATAAACAGGGCTAAAATTTTGGCCAGGAAAAATGGCGTGGCTCTTAACAAGAAATTAAAATCAGAAGAATCCCCAATTTAAAGATGAAGTTGGTTAAGCCATATATTGTCCTTTTGTGCCTGTTAACGTTTAATTGGAACGTAGCTCAGGATTTGGCTTTTAACAACGCTATGGATGATAGCTATGATGCAGCATACGCGCTTGCGTATAAAGGGGAACACGGAAGGGCAAAGGCTATATTGATATCTTTTTTAGATAAGCAACCGGATCATGAAGATGCCAGAACCCTATTGGCCAACACCTACAGTTGGGACAGACAATATGAGGCAGCCCGTAGAGAGTATAATACAGTAACTAGCAATAATAGAAACCATAAAGCCGCTTGGATAGGAGCAATTAAAAATGAGCTTTACGCTAAAAATGAAGGTATTGCCCTAGGACTTGCATATAAGGCCTTATCCTATTTAGATAAAGAAAATGAAATAGAGCGATTAAAGTCGATTTCTCAAAATAGGCTAGAGTCAAAGGAATATAAAGAAAACGGATGGTATAATGTGGAATCTGTCATTACCTCAAAAAGCAAGAAGAGTCCTAAGAATACGAAACAAAAAATTGTAGAAGGAGAAGATAAAGAAGGAAAGGACGAAAAAGAACAGATAACGTCCTCTATAGCAAAAACAGCTGCTGAAAAGGACGTGTTCAACAATAGAATTGATATACGAAATGCGGTGACTGTTTTCGATCAGCGCTATGACCCCATGATTTATACCAGTATATCCTACCGAAGGCAAACCATGGCGGGAGCCTTAATTCCAAGACTAAATTATAGCAATAGGTTAGGAAAAAATGGAATACAGTATGATTTGGATTTTTATCCCAAGTTTTCCAAACGTTTCTATGCTTATTTAAATTACGGTTATTCCAATTCTTCCATTTACCCTGAACATAAATTTGGGGGAGACCTTTATGTGAATCTTCCGGGAGCAATTGAATTTTCTGCAGGAGGCAGGCATATAACTTTTGAAAGTGGAGATGTAAATGTACTTACTAATTCCTTGGGGCACTACAGGGGCAATTATTACTTTTCCCTACGGTCTTATATCACACCAAAACCGGACAACCTTACGCGCTTTGCGGGAAATCTTTTGGTTAGAAAATATTTAAAGGACGCAGAAAATTTCTTTGGGGTAAATCTTGGAATGGGCTATTCCCCAGAATTGAGGCAAATAATTTCAGGAGATGAATTGCTCGCAGAAACACTATTATACGTAGAATCTCAACGTTTAAGCCTGGAGTACCAATTTACCGGAAAGAACAATCAAAATGCCTACAGAGCTAATCTTGGTGCCACGCGACAGGAATTGGCATTTGCGGCAGGCAAATTCTTCTATGGGATTTCAGCGGGAATTACTTATCAGGTTAAATTCTGATGTTTCAATTTTGATAACCCGATCATTTAGCGGGTTCATCATTGGTTTTGACTGTATCAAAAGACCATTTATCGGCATACATGCCATAAACCAATCCTAACTCATTTTCATATACATATTTTTCATCCTTGCCAGGATCAAAGTTTACGTTAAAAACATATACTTTAATACCCTTCTCCCTTAATTGAAGCATCAATTTCTTTTTGCTGGAAATTATTCTTCTAGAAACTGCCACGTGCTCTATGTTGTTAATGGTCAAATAGTCCGCTTTGTCGCCTTTTAGCCTCAATAATGGTTCTTGGGACATCATCACGTTTATACCGTGTTGAGTAGCCTCTTCAATGGATAATTGACTGAACAATTCCATAATCAATCGTTCCTTATCAACAAATGCACGGGCAAATTTTAGAGGTTCATTTATTTTATCCGTAACAAGAATCGCGTCTTTATGATTCGAAAACCAATGGTTGATATCGCTCATGGCCAAGGTATGATAATCACCATAAATGGTATGCTTTTTAAATTCTGTGAGGGTAGGGGGCAGTTCACCCGAGTAATCCGTAAACCTGCTCCACATTTCCCAATCGTGAGCAGCTACCCACTCACCATCCGAAGTTTCTATTATATCCAGTTCAAATAGCCGGAAACCCTTTTTGTAATTTGCATCCAATGCCTCTTTGGTATTTGTATAACGAACCTCGTTAATTTCTCCTCCAGCATGCGCTATGTAACGATCCACACTGGGTTCAAATTCAAAGGTTTCTTTAGGGAAGTACGCTATTTTATCATTTATAGTGTTAGGGATTGATAAGGTTACATTTAATGAAATATCATGAATTGCCTCTGAGGTTTCGCCGTTTAGATTATGAAGAATATAGGCCTGTCTACCTTTTAGTTCTGTTAGCTTCTGAAAACCAAGGGAGTTTAATTCCTGTGAATTTGATAAAGATGCATTTGCAGCAGAATCATGTGCCAAAACTATGTAACGTGCTTGGTCCTTTTCCATTTTAGCCATTACCTCAATAAACTCCTTGCAAGCTTCCGCACTACCGTATGTATCAAAAGACTTAAATTCATATTTATTTTCACCCATAAAGTGGATTATTGTTAAGCCCCTTTCCACATATTCTCCTACTCCCTGAGTTGCAAAATTGCTTTTTTGTTTGGCATTAAAGCTAAAGCTATTGACCTTAATTGTAGTATTCCCTTGTGCCGATAACATAAAAGAATTTAGAACTAACAAAGAAAATAATAAACGACCCAGAAGTTTGGGAATAGACTGTGAAGTGTAGGTTTGCATTCGTTTTAATTTTAGCCAATTAAGAGCGGTAATTAAGTATGTAAAAAACGAAAAGACGGGCTTGTTATTGTCGATTTTAGTCCTAATTGACTAGAGAATCAAAAGGGTTTTACTTCTGCACAGTATATATTGAAAATACCCATCCAATCAAAAAATGAATGTTTGCAACAAAAAATCGTCCTTTTTAATGCCAAGATTTGTAAAAAACAGGTTTTACAACAAAAAAAAGGCCTTACACCACAATTTGTTGTAGGGCTAAGAGCTTATGAATAGTTTTACTATATAAAATTAAGCGACCCAAATCGCTCAAAGCAATAAAAGTCTAACTTAACCTATAATATCATGCTTTACGACACTTACGGAGAAGAATACCTTTCTTTCTTACAAGAACTAAACGAAATCTTAAGCGTAAATGAGTTGGTAGAATTGGATTATATGTAATCCCCCAAAACCAAGTCCTAATTCTTAATTTAAAACCTACTACTATGGCACAGAATCCAGACAATGCAGCGTACATGAGCTTTATCGAAAGTCTAAACGAAATTCTTAAAAGTCAAGAAATAAGCAAATTAAACTATTCATAGTGTTCTTAGTTAATTACTTAGTTGTACAAAAAAGGCTCCATTTATTGGAGCCTTTTGTTTTTTGGAAGGCAACGTATTATCCCAAGTAAGCCTTCAACAATTTACTTCTTGAATTATGGCGTAATTTACGAATGGCCTTTTCCCTTATTTGTCTTACCCTTTCTCGGGTCAAATCAAAAGTCTGGCCTATTTCTGCCAACGTCATTGATTGTTGGTCTCCTATTCCGTAATACAATTTAACCACATCTGCCTCTCTGGGGGAAAGCGTTTCCAAAGCACGGTTGATTTCCGTGTTTAGGGACTGTTGCATTAAGGTTTTATCGGGCTTTGGAGATTCTCCTGAACGCAAAACATCGTACAAGTTAGAATCTTCCCCTTCGCGCAAGGGGGCATCCATGGATACATGTCTTCCAGAATTTTTCATGGACTGCTTCACCTCACTAACGGTCATTTCCAACTCTTTGGCAATTTCTTCAGCGGAAGGCGGACGCTCGTGCGCCTGTTCCAAATAAGAAAATGTCTTTTTTATTTTGTTGATGGACCCAATCTTGTTCAACGGTAGCCTAACAACCCTTGATTGTTCTGCAAGCGCTTGTAAGATAGATTGTCTGATCCACCAAACGGCATAGGAAATAAACTTAAATCCACGTGTTTCGTCAAACCTTTTGGCGGCCTTTACCAGACCTAAATTACCCTCATTGATTAAATCCGGTAGTTTAAGACCTTGATTTTGATATTGCTTGGCAACCGAAACCACAAATCGTAGGTTGGCAGTGGTCAATCTTTCTAGTGCTATCTGATCACCGGCACGAATTCTCTGTGCAAGTTCAACCTCCTCGGCTGCATTGATCAGGTCTATTTTACTGATATCCTGCAAGTACTTATCCAATGATTTTGATTCTCTATTGGTTACCTGCTTGATTATCTTAAGTTGCCTCATATATTTTGCTTATGTTTATAATTACTACAAGTTCTCATAATACACTTTTATTTGGTCTTTTCCAAAGAATTGTCAGTATTCTTATACATAATTTATGAGAAGTTTAAGATTTACCTACAAAATGAATTTGTGTTGCAAATTGGAATCATACCTTTGAAGTTTAAATTAATTAATGAGTAAGAGAGCCCTTAAGAAGTACTTAAAAGAAGTACCAAAAACAGCGTTGGAGGAACAGGTATTGGATTTATATGAGCGCTTTCCTGTCGTAAAGGAGTACTATAACTTCATCTTTAATCCAAGAGAGGATAAACTTGTTCAAGAAGCTAAAACCAAAATCAGCAATGAATATTTTCCGGTGAAAAGAAAAAGGCCCCGGGCAAGAAGATCGGTTGCTCAAAAATATATCAAACACTTTTTAAAATTGGGAGTGAACCCTCCTTTGATAGCAGATGTAATGCTTTATAACTTGGAAATAGCCCAATTGTTCGCCCAAGAACGAAATGTGAACGAAGCCTTTTTTAAAAGTATGCTCAATTCCTTTAAAGAAGCCCTTCAATTTGTTTCTTTAAATGCCCTTTTACCTCAATTTAAAGACCGAATAATTAAAATTTATAAGGGAAGTCAAGAAAAAAATTGGATGTATTCAGAAGGTTTTTCCAGAGCTTTGGATATCATTGATAATTAGACCACTAATTAAAAAAACTGTTTTGTTTTTAGCTTCTGTATAGCATTTTTATTGCAATCCCAAGTCACCTATTCAAGATATTCATTTCATCCACAAACAATTTTCCTTTAGTTTTGCAAATTGAGGTTGGGCCTAAATCTCAGAGTAAACAAAGTATTAAATTAAATACGACCACCTACTTGGAAGTTAAATCGAACAAAGCGGAAAAGAAACTCTACGATTACCAAATTCAGGATCTCCACAAGATTTTTGAACATCTGGAAGACGAAGAATCCAAGGGCAACTTGTTATACCAATTACCCACTGGAGGCGGAAAAACGGTGGTCTTTTCTGAGATTGCACGCAGGTACATTCAGCAAACTGGGAAAAAAGTGGTCGTTTTGACCCACCGTATTGAATTAAGTGTTCAAACCTCCAAAATGCTAAAAGGCTTTGGGGTCAGGAATAAAATCATAAATAGTGAGGTAAAAGAACTTACCGATCAAGATGATTACATGTGCTTTGTGGCCATGGTAGAAACCCTGAACAATAGATTGCAGGAAGAAAAGGTTGAAATTAATAACATTGGGCTTGTAATTATAGATGAGGCCCATTACAATTCTTTCCGTAAACTTTTCAAGTACTTCAACAAATCTACTATTCTAGGAGTTACAGCTACGCCCTTAAGCTCCAACATAAAGCTCCCGATGAAGGACAACTATCAAAAATTGATCGTAGGGGAGTCCATTGGTTCTTTGATAAAGAAAAACTTTTTGGCCAAGGCCAATGTGTATAATTACGACGTAAGCTTACAGAGCCTAAAACTGGGAATAAGTGGTGATTATACGGTGAAGTCATCAGATGAGCTTTATAGCAATCATGGCATGCTTACCAAATTGCTTTCAGCCTATAAAGAAATAGCGGAAGGAACCAAAACCCTTATTTTCAATAACGGAATAAACACTTCCCATTACGTTTACGAGACCTTTAAGAAAGCGGGCTACAATGTACGTCACTTGGATAATAAAAATACAGCAAGTGAGCGTAAAGAAATATTGGATTGGTTTTCCAATACTCCGGATGCCATATTGTCCTCTGTTAGCATTCTAACAACAGGATTTGATGAACCAACTGTGGAAACTATTATCCTTAATCGTGCTACCAGATCATTAACACTGTACTTTCAGATGATAGGGAGGGGTAGCCGAATTTTGCCCAACAAAGATGAATTTACCGTTGTTGACTTAGGCAATAATGTGGCACGTTTTGGCTTGTGGGACGCTCCCATAGATTGGCAGGAAATTTTTCACTTCCCGGATTTCTACTTGGAAAATATCAAGAATGATGAGGAAATAGAGCGGGATTTTGTTTATGAAATGCCTCCTGATTTGAGGGCGAAATTCAGTAAGTCTTCTGAAATACAATATGATATTAAGGAGGAATACAAAAAAGTATTCGCCCAAGGGTTAAAATCTAAAATCGTTATCCAGAAAAGTATTGAACAACACGCCAAAATCTGTGTAGAAAATGCCGAAGATGTATTTGATGCCCGTATTTTGGCCAAAGAGCTTAAGGATGAAATCGCATATCGTGTGAGACAATATTCCTATTGCATAATGAACAATACCAAAAACTATAAGGAGTGGTTGGAAGAGGATTATGAGCGTAAACTGCGATCTGCCATTTCCAGAATGTTCGCTGAAAAAATGTAGCCTACAATTACTAGTTCCCTAAATTGCCTTTATTTTGTGCCATTAAAAAAAATGGCATGCAATTAGCAAACTCCACCGTTTTATTTATTGGTTATAACTGGCCGGAGCCCAAGACCACGGCTGCAGGAAACCGAATAATGCAGCTCTTACAATTTTTTTTGGACCATAAGTGTCAAATCACATTTGCTTCCACGGCCAAAAAAGACATACATTCAACGAATCTGACTGATTTAGGAATTCAGATGTCTGAAATTGAACTCAACAATAGCAATTTCGATGAATTTATAAAAAAATTGTGCCCAAATGTTGTGGTTTTCGACCGGTTCTTAACGGAAGAACAATTTGGGTGGCGGGTAACGGAGCACACGCCTGAAGCCCTTAAAATATTGGATACCGAAGATTTACATTCCTTACGTAAAACTAGGGAGATAGCTTTAAAGAAAGGGGAGGAGTTTACCTTGGCCAACTGGTATCTGAATGATCTTACAAAGCGTGAAGTGGCCAGTATTTATAGATGTGACCTTTCATTGATTATTAGCTCATATGAGTTTGACCTACTTAAAGGCATCCTCAAAACCTCTTCGAATCTGTTAATG
This sequence comes from Cytophaga sp. FL35, assembly GCF_014349235.1. Lineage (GTDB taxonomy): Bacteria > Bacteroidota > Bacteroidia > Flavobacteriales > Flavobacteriaceae > Euzebyella. Next base: position 42,691 of record NZ_JACSOH010000023.1, read on the forward strand.
CATTTACCGTTTATGCTTCCTGAAATAAGCAAGAGGGATATAAATTCATGGCCTAGTTTTAATGATCGAAAGGATTTTATCTGTATTGGTACCGGCAAACACCTTCCTAATGTGGATGCCATAGTATGGTTAAAAAGTAAAATTTGGCCTAAAATTAGAAAGGCATTGCCTAATTCTCAAGTGCATATTTATGGAGCTTACTTTCCACAACAACTATTAGAAATGCATCATCCAAAGCAAGGGTTTTTAATAAAGGGTTGGATAGATGATGCGGGCTTGGAAATGTGTACTAAAAAAGTAAATATCGCTCCTCTACGTTATGGGGCAGGAATTAAGGGAAAGCTTATGCTGGCAATGCAAAACGGTACTCCAAACGTGACAACTTCTATTGGTTCCGAAGGTATGCACGATAATCTCCCCTGGAACGGTTTTGTAACGGATTCTGCTGATGATTTCGCCCAAAAATGTATTGAAATATTTACAAATGAAAAATTATGGAATCACGCCCAAAGAGCGGGAAGTACAATTATCAATGAATTTTATGAAGAAAATCGTTTAAAAAAAGACTTGGCTCAAAAACTGAACTTTCTACTGTCTAACTTAACTGAACATCGAGGCAACAATTTTACAGGATCCTTGTTGCACCATCAAAGTATGCAGGCCACAAAATTTATGGCTAAATGGATTGAAGAGAAAACCCAAAATAGAAAGTAAAGGGGAGAACAATTTCTTTTCCCAACGTTCTGAAGTTCAATTTTTAATGCCACCATCAATAATTCTTTTAACAAAAAAATATATCTTAAGGGTCAATTATTTATTCTAGCATTAACCAACCTCTATTTAATATGAAAAATTTGACCCTTCATTTCACTTTCATTTTTATGATCTTATTTTCTTCAATTGCCGTAGCGCAAACCACTACGGACATTGCGGTTGTAGATAGTACGGGAGTGGTAAATAAAAAACTCACCTTTGGATGTGGTTTTGGATTAAGCTTTGTTGGAGGAACAAATATTGGACTTTCCCCTAATTTAATGTATGCCGTAAGTGACAAGGTAAGTTTTGGAGCTGGATTGCAGGGTAATTATACAGCCATTAAAGATGTACAGAGCACAACCACATTTGGAATTAACCTTTTAACACAGTATAGTCCAGTCAAAAAATTGATTACTTTGGTAGAATTTGCCGAATTAAATGTCAATACCAAACAGGAAACATTGAACGGAGATATTAAGGATAGTTTTTGGGAGTCCATTCTATTTGTAGGGGCAGGACTAAATGTCACTAATAAAATAGCTTTGGGTGTTAAATACAATGTGCTTTACAAAGAGGATGAAAGTGTATATACGAGCCCAATAATACCTTTTGTAAATATTACTTTTTAGAAAAGGTTATTAGGTTTTTTTTTCCTGTGCAAATTCAACCGTAAAGATTGAGCCCTCGCTCACCTTACTTTTGGCAGATATTTTGCCCCCCAATGATTCAATCTGAGTCTTGGTCATATATAGTCCTACACCTTTTGCTTCGGGGTGCTTATGAAATACCTTGTTCATTTTAAACAATTTGTCACCATAACGTTCCAAGTTCATACCCAGACCATTATCCTTAAAAATTAGGTGAATGCGATTATCTTTAATTTTTGAGGTTACCTCAATCACTGGCTTTCTGTCCGGATGTTTATATTTTAAGGCATTCCCTATGAGATTTTGAAAAATACTGTCCATGTAAATTGGGTTGTAGACCATGGAATCTATTTGTGAGAAATCAGCAGAAATAGTGGCTCCCGTTCTTTCGATTTCTGCCGTTAGGATTTCTTGAGTTTTAGTAAGCACGTTGGAAAACGAGAGCTCTTTCAAGTTTACGCCGTTCTCTGTTTGAACCCTTAGAGTATCTACGAGGGTATCAAGAGTCAAGGTTAAATGATCAATGACCTTTTCAAATTTTTCAAATAAAATTCCTTTTTCCCCTTCCGATTTAGCGATTTTATAAAGCGATAATAGGGCATTTAGATTGTTTACGGGAGCTCTCAGGTTATGGGTTGTGATATGCGAAAAATCTTCCAGTTGATGATTTTGAGCTTTAAGCTCATCTGTCAACGCTTCTAATTCTTTTTTAGAGGTAAGAATTTTTTGCTCATCTTCCTTTTCTTTGGTTACATCTCTTGCCACCCAAGCACCTAAAACGCCTTCATTGGTAAATACAGGCCCCACCGTAACCTCTACAGGAATTTCCTCGCCTTTCTTTGATTTCATGAACAACTGTTCATCTACATTGACCGATACTATTCGCGGGTTTTCAAAGAAATCTTTTCTTAGTAACGTTCCTGAGCTATAAAATCTTTCTGGAATCAACAATTTTATGCTTTTTCCAATTAACTCCTTACTAGAATAGCCAAACATTTTTTTGGCCTCATTATTGACCATTTCAATAATTCCCTCCTTATTTAAAATCAGATTTGGATAGGGGGCAGAATCCAAAATATTTCTGATTTTTGCCTCCTCCTTAAACTGAAGAGTAATATCCTGGCAGACGCCGATTACTTCCTCCGCCTCGCCATTTTCATTGGTGTAAACAGTTTGGTTAATTTTAAGCGTTTTTTCCGTTCCATCCTTTAAAATAATCCGATGGATGAAATCTTCAAATGTCCCCGTCCGGTCACCAGTTTTTCTATGCTCTAAAAGAATCTTTTTATCATCGGGGTGTACGTAGCTCAGCATTTCTTCAAAGGAAACTTTGGAATCTTTGATATCCATACCGTACATGGCCAATAGGTTGTTGGACCATGTTGTGTATCTATTTCCTAATTTTAGATGCCAATGCCCCATCAGTGCCTTTTCTTCAGCTAGGTTTAATAGATTATTTTTTTTAAGTATTTCGGTTTCAAAAGTCTTTTGCTCAGTTATATCTTGAAAAATGCCCAAAATCTCTTTGATTCTTCCACTATCCTTATCTTCATATACTTCACCGGTTACCATCAGCGTCCGGACTTCATTATTCCCAAGAATAATCCTAAATACAAGTTGGTCTAACTTTCTTTCCTTTAAAGCCCTTAACCTGTAGTCGTCAACTCTTTTTAAATCCTTGGGATGAACAAATTTTAATAGGGATTTTATGGGGGCCTTTTCATCTTCAAACTCAATTCCAAAAAGCCTAAATAGATTCCAAGAACCTAAAATATAATCGGTTTGGTCTTGCCAATACCAATGGCCCATATGTGCCTTTTGTTCTGCTACATTGAGCAGATGGTTTTTTCTGAGGATTTCATTCTCAAAATTCTTTTGCTCCGTTATATCTTGGGAAATACCTAATACATTGACAATGTTTCCTTGTTCATCTGTATTCACTTCTCCTATGACCTTAATGTACCGAACGTGGCCCTTAAATACAATTCTATGGGTAAAGGACTTGTACACCTTTGTTTGCATGGAAATGGCTAAGCTAGCCTGCACATCCTCCATATCGTCTGGATGTACATCTTTCAATATGGTTTCAAGGGGAACTGCTGAGCCCTTTTCAATTCCCAATAATTCGCACATATTATCGGAACAAGTCGCCAATTTGGTGGAAGCGTCCCATAACCAATGTCCTAATTGCGCCTTTTCTTGAGCTACATTAAAAAGTTGGTTGCTATTACTCAATTCAACTTGCAATTTCTTTTGATTTGTTATATCCAAGGTAAGGCCCTTGATCATTTTGCATTTTCCATCTATCATTTCAGCAGATGCCGCTAGCATTACCCAGATTATATTTTTCTTAGGCGTTTGTAGTTGAACTTCTTCGGAGAATGCACCACCGGACTGCATAATATCCCTTAGTTTGGAATTGATACGTTGGTGGTCCGCATCATTCACATAGAAGATTTTACTGTGATCGAGGGTTGTGGTAGCGTTTAAAGGTACTTCTAGAATACTGCAAGTAACATCGTCAAGGGAAGAGGTCTGGTTGTCGAAGTTCAAATACCAATGACCAATTCTTGCAACACTGTATAACTTATCTTCCGATGGAAAATTATTGTTTTCCTTCACTACTTAATTTTGTATTCTATAAACGTATAAAATGAAGTTTTCTTACAAAAACTATATTAAAATACAATCGGTTACATTTCGCTAATTTAATACAATTAACTGAATTTATGAAAGGAAGGAGTAAGGTTTTAGACCACTGGAAGATAAATATCGGCCAAGACATTATATAATATAGACTGTTAACAAAGTAATTTATTTCTTGTTAAATTTATATTAAAATAAATACGAGCCCTAAATAATATTAAAAAAGAGCATATTATATTACTTTGCATCTTATTTTATTTTAAAACCATTAATATGCGTAAAGCAAACTGGCAAACAGCTATAGAATTTGAAGATATTACCTATAAGAAAAGTGATGGCGTAGCACGTATAGCTTTCAATAGACCTAATGTACGAAATGCTTTTAGACCCAAAACTACAAGTGAACTTTACAAAGCGTTTTATGATGCCCAAGAAGATACCTCTATAGGGGTGGTTCTATTATCAGCTGAGGGTCCATCCACAAAAGATGGTGTTTATTCCTTTTGCAGTGGGGGCGACCAAAAGGCCAGGGGAGAGCAGGGCTATGTGGGCGATGATGGAATGCACAGACTCAATATATTGGAAGTACAAAGGCAAATCAGGTTTATGCCTAAGGTAGTCATTGCCGTAGTTCCGGGATGGGCCGTTGGTGGCGGACATAGCCTACATGTAGTTTGCGATATGACGCTTGCCAGCAAGGAGCACGCCATATTTAAACAAACCGATGCCGATGTTACCAGTTTTGATGCGGGTTACGGTTCTGCGTATTTAGCTAAAATGGTGGGACAAAAAAAAGCACGTGAAATTTTCTTCTTAGGGAGAAACTACTCTGCCCAAGAAGCTTATGAAATGGGAATGGTTAACGCTGTTGTTCCGCATGACCAACTTGAAGATACGGCCTATCAATGGGCTCAAGAGGTATTGGAGAAATCTCCAACCTCCATCAAAATGCTCAAATTTGCCATGAATTTAACGGATGATGGTATGGTGGGCCAGCAAGTATTTGCTGGGGAGGCCACTAGACTCGCCTATGGCACGGAAGAAGCCAAGGAAGGCCGAAATGCCTTTTTGGAAAAAAGAAAACCCGATTTCGGTAAAAATAAGTGGATTCCCTAAGTGGTTCTTTAAAAATATCGTCCATGAAAAAAGCCTTCTTAATTGAAGGCTTTTTTAAGAGAACACACTATATGAAAAAATTAACTCCTGCATTAATTCTTTTATAAACTTAAAATAGTTGCTCTAAACTTTAAAAGATATGTTGCCTGCTTAAGTATAATTGTTGTGAAAAGGGCATTTTTATAAATCAGACCGGCTTGAAAAACTTATTCGAATGCAGCAATGACATTTTTAAGAAAGTAATTAAAATCAAAATCCGGACTTTCCGCCAACCCGGTTCTCACAATTACCAAATCCTTACTGGGGATAATAAAAACTCTTTGACCTTGGTATCCATTAGCTGAAAACATATCTGCGGGGGCATCCGGAAACTTCTTCTCTGCATTGAGCCAAAAATGCGCACCATACGTTCCATTTGAATGTTCCGTTGGCCGAGTGATGTATTTTATCCAGCTTTCATCAAATAATTGCTCTCCATTCCAATTTCCATTATTTAAATATAATAGTCCAAATTTTGCCCAGTCCCTCGTATTTGCCCATGCATAGGATGAACCTACATAATTCCCGGCCTGGTCGGTTTCAATTATCATTGAATTCATCCCAATTTTATCAATGAGGCTAACGTATGGAAAATCCATATATTCTTGATGTGACTTAAATTGTTGTCTTAAAATGCCGGATAACAAATTGGAGGTTCCCGAAGAGTAATTCCAGATTTCCGTGGGTGGTGCCAAAGGTTTCTTTTTTGCCTGACCAACCGTCATATCCGTATCTAAAAAGAGCATTTTGGTAACATCCGAAATACTGGTATAATCCTCTTCCCATTCCAATCCGCTCTGCATTCTTAACAAATGGTTCAAGGTTATATTTTTGCGTTCATCACTTTGCCATGCCGAAATAGGGGCAGGAAGGTCCAAGTCAATTTTACCCTCGTATTCCAAAAGACCATATAAAGTGGCCATAACACTTTTGGTCATGCTCCAACCTAGGACAGGGGTTTGATGGTCAAAACCTTTGGTGTAACGCTCTGCCACGATCTGATTTTTATAAGCCACTAAAACCGTCCTTGTTTTTTGAATATCCGGGTTTTCAAAAGCTTTGTCCATGGCGTATTCTAAACGGCCGTAGTCCACATTTTTAAAGACGGTATCTTTTTGTGGACCATCACCATAAGGAAAAGGCATACGGTTAGCTTTTTTTCTTCTCCGAGGGACGGTAATTTTAGAATTTTCATCAAATTCTTCATTGATCAACATGCAGCCGATACCATCAAAACAAACAGCTTCCCTATTCATCAAAGCAAATACCGAGGCTTTTGCTCTGGCATCCTCCACATCCACAGAAGCTAATTTTATTAAGGGAACATTATTATCGTTTACAGTAACGGATGCAGGAGTTCTACCGGTCAAAAAAACAGTAGATGCCATATTTTTAGAGGCATATCCAGATATGATATTTAGTTTGGGATATTGCGTGTAAACCACAATTGCCAAAAGAAGGACGAGAACTAATAATATTTTTTTGAATAACTTCATGAGAAACTGAAAGAAAAGGTTTGTTTAAGTAAAAATAGAAATTTGAACCTTTAAATATCCATTTAAATTATTACCCCTTATAATTGCCTCAAAATACTTTTTGCTATTTTGAACCTTTGGTAGTAGAACCTCCAAAAAATAAAATAGGTACCTTTCCATTTACTAAAAAGATGTATATGGCTACTTACTATAGGTGGGTTTTAATGTTAATTCTGTTCTTGTTTATATCCGTATCATGTAAAAAAACAACAGAGGAAAAACAGCAGGCCCTTTATCAAAATTATTGTGCCAGTTGCCATATGCTACCTAGTTTGGACGCCCTGCCCAGGCATCTATGGGAACAAGAGGTACTCCCTGATATGGCCGCAAGACTTGGAATAAGGGATTCTACCAATGACCCTTATAAAAATCTTTCTTTGGTGGAACAAGGGGCCTTATTGAAAGCCAATGTATATCCATCGGACCCACTATTGCCAATGGAAGATTGGGAATTGCTAAAAGAATACATAATTGAAAATGCACCTCAAAAACTCCCCGTTATAAAGAAAAGGGAATTGAAGGAATTAACACAATTTTCGGTCAAGAATATCGCAATCGATTCCATAAATGGGAGTACAATTTCATACTTACGATATGACTCCATAGATCGTAAAATTTTTACGGGATCCATGCGAGGAAAGCTTACAAAATATAACCCGCGAAAAGACTCCTTGGAACTTGTATTGCGTGCTGGCAGTACAATAACCCATTTTTCACAAAATTTGGATACTACTTATTTAACTACCATTGGTTTTCTATTACCTTCTGAAATACCAGCTGGGGACTTGGGAATTAAACAAGGAAATAAGATAAGGAGCCTGCCCCAAAAACTTCATAGACCCGTTCACACCCTAATTCATGATTTCAATTCCGATGGAAAAGATGAAATTTTAATAAGTGAATTTGGAGATCTAAAAGGGCAATTATCATTATGGAAAAAGAATGGACAGGGGCATTTTACAGAAACCATTCTCCTACAGCAACCAGGAGTGATTAGGACAATAGCTAAGGATTTAAACAAGGATGGCAAAGATGATATTATGGTATTAACATCACAAGGGGAGGAGGGAATAACCATTTTTTACCAATCAAAGGATTTAACTTTCAAATCTGAGCAAGTACTTAGATTCCCTCCCAATTATGGCTCTAGTTGGTTTGAATTGGTTGATTTTGACAACGATGGGGATTTAGACATTCTTACCGTTCATGGGGATAATGCGGATAAAACATATACCGCGAAACCATATCATGGAATGAGAGTTCACTTAAATAACGGGCAAAATCAATTTATAGAGTCATTTTTTTACCCCATGAATGGGTGCACCCGGATAATTGCAAAAGATTTTGATGCTGATAATGATGTGGACATCGCTCTCCTCTCTACGTTTCCGGATTATAAAGCGCACCCAGATGAATCCTTCATATACCTTGAAACAAAGGATGCTAAAAATTTCAAATTTGAAGCCTACAAATTACCCGAGCCCAATGATGGCAGGTGGTTTCTGATGGATGTTGGGGATATTGACAAGGATGGAGACGAAGATTTAATGATAAGCTCGCTAACTTACGCCTATAGTCCTATTCCTGAAAGTCTTGAAAATAAGTGGAAAAATGAGAATATTGATTTAATTATTTTGGAAAACAACCTTCTAAAAAAGGAAGATGAAAACTAGTTTTAGAATATATATAGTTCTGGCATTTTTAATTTATTCCTGTAGTTCTGCAGATAAAGGGTATACATGGAAAACAAAAGAGGTAATGGTATCTGCTTATAATTCCACTAAAGGACAAACAGATGGCCAACCCAATATAGCTGCATGGGGAGATACTTTAAAACCAGACCAAAAATCCATAGCCGTTTCAAGGGATTTGATTCCCCTTGGTTTTAATTACAATACCCAGGTTAAGATAGATGGGTTAGAAGGAATATATTTGGTGAAGGATAAAATGCATTATAGATGGCGAAATAAAATTGATGTATATATGGGCTTGGACGTTCAAAAAGCACGTGACTGGGGAAGAAAGAAATTAAAAGTTCAGTATAGGGTAAAAAAAGATAGCATAGACAATGAATAGAAAAATTAAAATATGGGTGTTTGTCAACATCATGGTTATCAGTAATTTATTGGTATCGTGTTCCTCTACTAAAAAAATTGTGGACAGGCCAATTGTCTTTAACGAACAAAGAATGCAATTGACTTCAGAATATATGAAAAACCGATATGGATTGGAGCGAGAACAGCCTATTATTGACCCAAAGATGATTGTTTTTCATTGGACGGCCATTCCAACCTTAGAAGGCTCTTTTGATGCTTTTAAAGAACCAACGCTTCCCAATTGGCGGCCGGATATCAATTCTGTTAGCGGCCTCAATGTCTCTACCCATTTTCTAGTAGACCAAGATGGCACCATTTATAGGCTTATGCCAGAGAATATCATGGGCAGACACGTTATTGGTCTTAACCATACAGCACTAGGAGTAGAAAATGTAGGGGGCACGAGCGAAACTCCTTTAACAGAAGCTCAGCTACAAGCCAATATTTGGTTGGTAAGACACTTGGCAAAGAAATACGATATTGAATATGTCATAGGTCATTATGAATATACCCATTTTGAAGGGCATCCATTATGGCTTGAAGTAGATAATAGTTACCGTACCTTAAAAACGGATCCAGGTAATGACTTTATGGAAAAGGTTAGAGCCGCTACCCAAAATTTAAATTTTAAATCTGTACCTAAAAAAATCAAGTAATACATGAAATTAATAGCTTTCGCAATCCTTTTTCTTAGTCTGAATCCTATTTTCTCCCAAAACAATGATATTACGCAAAGCCTGTATGATACCTACGAAAAGTACAAGGAACCTAGCTTAAACAAACGTAGAATAAAACATAAGCAGGTTCTGGGATTAATTGAAAAGTTTAAGAATAAAAATGGGTTTATTGTTAAAAAGGTAGGTGAATCTATAGAAGGGAGGTCGCTTAACTTAGTATCTATTGGAACTGGAGAGACCAACGTATTTCTATGGTCTCAAATGCATGGGGATGAACCCACTGCCACACAAGCCATTTTTGATATTTTCAATTTCTTGGACAGTGAAGATTTTACGGAGCAGAAACAAGCAATTCTGAACAATTGTACCCTTCATTTTCTTCCGATGCTCAATCCTGATGGGGCAGAAGTCTACCAAAGGCGTAACAAGTTGGGCATAGATATTAATCGCGATGCGTTAAGATTACAATCCCCAGAAGGACGGACCTTAAAAAGAGTACGAGATAGTTTAGATGCAGATTTTGGGTTTAACCTTCATGACCAAAGCACCTATTATAATGCCGAAAGAACCGAGAAACCCGCAACCATTTCGTATTTGGCTCCAGCTTACAACTATGAGAAAGATATCAATGACGTGCGCGCAAATGCCATGAAGGTAATAGTTTTTATGAATGACATTATACAAAAATATGCACCGGGGCAAGTTGGAAGATACAATGATGATTTTGAACCTAGGGCATTTGGGGATAATATTCAAAAATGGGGTACAAGTGCCATTTTAATTGAATCTGGCGGATACCCCAATGATGTGGAAAAGCAAGAAATTAGAAAGCTTAATTACGTTTCTATACTCTCTGCGATATATACTATAGCCAACGGTAGTTATCAAGATATTGATATTAAGAGATATGACGATATCCCGGAGAACGACCGCAAACTATTCGATTTAAAGATTAGTAATGCTACACTTCCGTTGTTAGGGAAAAATTATATTATTGATGTAGCCGCTAACCGTTTGGAAGTGGACAAGGACAAGCATAACGATTTTTGGTATAGCAGTAGGATTTTAGAGGTGGGCGACCTATCTACCTATTATGGGTACGAATCCTTTGATGCAACAGGGTACACCATAATTCCAGGGAAAATTTATCCAGAGACTCAAAAGACCATCGAAAGTGTCCAAAATCTTGATCTTCAATTTTTGCTTAAATCCGGGTATACCTATGTTAAAATTGGTACTATTGATAAGCAAAAGCTATCGTCTCCCTTTCCTGTACATTTAATATCAGAAAACTATAAACTACCCGATTTTAAAATTGAAATAGGTGCCAACCCTACCTTTTTGTTACAAAAGAACAATGCGATTGAATACGCTATTATTAATGGGTTCCTCATTGACCTTGATAACTTTAAGACAGCAAAACTTCTTAAAAACGCAATGATTTATAGATAAGGTCTTAATACGAGAATTGTACATTTAGATTTGAACCCTTAAAAAGTAGAAGATAGTAGCTAATAAAAACGGTTATGGTTATGCAAATAAACAGTATCAAAGTTCCTACTTGATACCATCTAGGCATACCGTCTAATGAGCTGTTTTTTATAATAGTGTTCAATACATCCATAGTTTTAAATTTTAAATTAAAACATAGCTTATTCTTTTTTGGATGTAGGCCTTTGAAATGAAGAATTGGGGGTTCTAATTATTAAACAACTAACTAAAAGAAAACCCTAATCCATTGTCGACATAATTGAAAATGGAGACAAGAAAAAAGGGAGAACCGCTAAGTTCTCCCTTTTCCCAGATTATTAACACTGGTTATTAAACCAATTTAATGCAATTATAAGGTTTCTGCATCCAATAATGCAAAAAATTTGTCCAAATTTGGTAAAATAACAATTTTGGTACGACGATTTTTTGCCATATTCTCTCTAGAATCATTCTCAACTAGAGGCATATAGCTACTTCTACCGGCAGCAATCATTTTTGAAGGGTCTACGTTGTATTTGCTCTGTAAAATATCGACCACAGAAGTAGCTCTCTTTACACTTAGATCCCAATTGTTACGGAACATAGCTGTATTGATGGTTCTAGAATCTGTATGACCTTCTACCATTACTTCCATACTTTCTTCAGAATTGATTACCTCCGCAAGCTTTTCAAGGATTTTATGGGCTTTGCTGCTAACTCTATAGCTTCCGCTATTAAAAAGCAATTTATCTGAAATGTTGATCATAACAACCGTCTTATCGATATCTACATCAATATCATCCTCCTCATCAGAAATAGATTTCTTAAGATTGTAAGAGACGGCTAAGTTCATGGAATCTTGAAGAGTCTTAGCTTCGGCCAATTTTGCAGGATCTACATTTTTTAACGTAGCTCTCATTTTCTTTTTAGTATTATTGCTCATCACAGCAACATCATCCACACTGGTATATTGACTGTCATTAACTTCTTTTAAAGAGCTAATTTTGTTGTTGTACTCTTCTACGCGTGCTTCAATTTTTGCCATTTTACTCTCCAACTCCTCTTTTTCCACTTGCGTTTTGGTCAAGGCACTTTGAGTCTCAGAAAGATTGGTTTCCAAAGCAGTGTATTTCTTCTTGGAAACACAAGATGCTAAAACAGCCATGGAAAGTGTACCTACAATAATTGATTTCTTCATTTTGTATTATTTAAATTATATGGTTCTCATTCAGGACTTAAATACGGGGAAGAAATAATTTTAGATGTTAAAGAGGTATTAACACCTAAGGTTTTCTTTTTTGTAATTACCCTAAAAATTATTTTAATTTTCTGATTAACAGAGTTATAAATTCGAATATCTATAAATAAAAAAAGTGTCCTTTAGGACACTTTTTAATGCGTTTTATAAAGCTATTATAGCTTACTCACATCCACCTGTAAAGCCATTGGCACTAAATTTTGTTTGAACGGCTCCTTGCAAACTTCCGTTTTTTACTTGGATGGCAAGGTTACTTTCACCACTTCCGTCTCTTTTAGGACTGCAATATTCAAAAAGGTAAAAACTGTTGGCCCTTTCAGAAACCTTATCCGAAATATTCTTAAAGGTATTTTCCAAATCCTCTTTATTGGTGGCGAACTCGCTAGAAGTTTTTCCTAAGTCCGTGAGCACCTGCGTATCAATCTCAGTTCCCAATCCAATGGTAAAGAAAGAGATGTTAGGGTTGGCATTATCCACACGCTTTTGAGCATCTTCTTTTTTATACCTGGAAGCCTGATCGGTACCATCCGTAAAAATTACCAAGGAAGCCGCGCCAATTTTATCACCTTCGGTACTTTCATTAAGTAAATTGTTGGCAATTTCACTTGATTTTATTACTGCCCCATATAAGTCTGTTGACGGGTCATTGCTAATATCTTCCGTAATTCCCTCTATGGAAGTGGTCAGTTCTTCTTTAGAAGGAGTCAATTCATTCAACACATGTAGTTTGTTCTCTCCGTTAAACCAATAAATGGCCATCTTATAAGATTCCTGAGCTGGAGTTGGCATAACCGTATTTACAAAACTGATACTGGCCGTTTTAAGTTCTTCCAAACTAGTTTCCAAAACACTGGCACTGAGATCGAGGACCAAAATGGTATTATTGGTGAAAATTTGGGAATTGGGAGAAATTCTTGCTTTGGACTCAGAGGTTGATATAGTGCCAAAGCAATCATCATTCCTTCCTTGTTCATAAATGGTGAACTGATCCGCACTTAGTCCAGAAACAGGGTTTCCATTAGAATCGGATACTTTAAAGAATATAGAAACTTTACCTGGGGGAGTGGTGTACTGATCTTGTATGGAAAGAACAAGGTCGTTCTCGCCAAGATCAAGACACTCATCAACCGGTTTTCCTTCACCAAGGCCATCGCCCGGGTCTATGGCAAAATTCACATCATCATCAGCATTTCCACAAGAAACAACGGTTGCAATTGACAAGAATAAAAGGAGAAACTTGTATGGGGTTTTCATTTTCAATTATTTTATGGTTCAACCAACAGAACGGCGAAAATTCATTTAAAGTATGGGATTACAAAAATTCTAGTGTTAAACATTGTTAAGGTTTCTCAACAACTAATACATCTGAATCCAGTGTACACAAATGAAATTTCAAAAATCTTGACATTCTCGAATTCTTGTAATCCTATAAATTTTTATATCTTATTTAAAGTTATTCAAAAGAATATGAAAAACTTTTAAACCTCAATAAATGACCCATGAACTAAAAGGCATTTTAGAAGCGTACCAAACCGCAACAAACAGCGGATTAAAAAGTGTATTGGCTACTGTAGTACATCTAAATGGTTCTTCTTATAGAAGACCTGGGGTACGGATGCTAATTTTAGAAGACAACACCATGATCGGAGCAGTTAGCGGAGGTTGTGTGGAAAAGGAAATTCTTAGGCAATCGCAGTCCGTATTTAAAGGTGGAATTCCTAAAATGATGACCTATGATGGTCGTTATCGCTTAGGGTGCGAGGGAGTTTTATACATTTTAATTGAACCCTTTCAACCAAACAATGAACTTATTTCAATTTTAAATCATTCCATCAGCTCAAGAATTGATTTTAGTCTTGTATGTTCATATAAAAAGGAAGAGGGTGAAAGTTCCCAATTGGGTACATTTCTAAAATTGAACGACAAACTGTACCCATTTCAAACTGATAATAAAGTTGCTAGTAACATCTCCCTCTTTGAACAAAAAATGCCCCCCTGTTTTCAATTGATTATTATTGGTGCGGAACATGATGCAGTGCAATTGTGTACGTTTGCCTCTAGGACGGGATGGGAGGTAACTATCGTTGCGTCGGCCACAGAAGAAAAGGATATTTCCTATTTCCCGGGGGCAAAGGAGTTTATTTCAGCGGAACCTGAGATGTTGACTTTAAATTCTATCGATAACGAAACCGCAGTAGTTTTGATGACACATAGTTATGCGAGGGATTTAAAATATCTATTAAGGTTGAAGGAAGAAAGACCAGCTTATCTTGGATTGTTAGGGCCTTCCAATCGTAGGGAAAAATTATTAAATGAATTCATGGAATACGCTCCTGAAATTGAGGATAGTTTTTTTGACATCATTCATGGACCGGCAGGTTTGAATATAGGAGCAGAGACCGCTCAAGAAATTGCTATTTCCATTGTATCAGAGGTTTTATCGGTAATTCGCTCTAGAAACCCCATAAAACTTAAGGACAAAATAGGAAGAATTCATAATTAATGGGTGTTCCGAAGAAAAAAATAGCACTTTTGATTTTAGCGGCCGGTAATTCCTCCCGCATGGGAACGATCAAACAGCTCTTGCCTTGGAAAAAGACCACCTTACTTTGTAATGCAATCGAAAATGCCATGGCTAGTATGGGCGATAATACCTATGTTGTTGTAGGAGCTAATGAGCTTAAAATACGAAACCAAATACCGGAGAACGGATTCACATATATAGCGAACCCTGATTGGGAATCAGGTATGGGTGGTTCTATAGCTATAGGCGTTGAACATATTTTGAAAACCCAAAAAGGGACAAGTGGAATACTTATCATGCTGGCGGATCAACCCATGGTAGACACCCTACTTTTGAATCAACTGATGGAGAAGTTTTTCATTTCTTCAAAAAACATCATAGCCTGTGAATATGATAAAAATATTGGTGTTCCTGCCCTATTTGGAAGGGGGTTCTTTCAACAACTCTCAAAATTAGGAACCAAAACAGGAGCCCAAACCATCATTTCATTAAACTCTCAGGAAGTCTATTCTATAGAGTTACATCAAAAAGCCGTGGACATCGATACCCAAGAGGAATACCAGCAGCTTCTAAAAAGGATGAATTAAAACAGGGCATAAGCATACTTGTACAAATAGCAAATATTTACTAAAAGGTTAACTAACATTTTTTGTTTTAGATTTGAAAAGGGGCGAACTTGTAGATACAATCCCTAAATCATTAGTATGTGCTCAACAAAATGTTTTATAATTCCTCCTCATATATTAGAAGAACTTGCCAAGCGGGGAAACAGCAGTTGTAAAAAAACATTAAATGATACGGCTAGAATTACCCAAAGGAGGCAAACGGCACTAAATAATTTATTACAAAGGGAATATTTGGAAAGCAAGGGTGACCGATTTATTTATGATTGCAAAAACACCTATCAACAACGGGTAGAACTAGTTATAGAAGAGGGCGGTGATTTAGTAAATGACAAAACGGCCAATGAAGCATATGAAACATCCGGCTTTGTAAGAGACTATTTTAAAAATACTTTTGGTCTTAATTCCATTGATGGTAATGGGCTGGATATCATTTCAAACATTCATTATGGACAGAACTATAACAACGCCTATTGGGACGGAAATGAAATGACCTATGGAGATGGCGACGGAAAAGAATTTACAGATTTCGCAAGCGCTATTGATGTAGTGGCCCATGAGCTTGCGCATGGGGTAACGCAATTTCTTTCGAACCTAGAATACCAAAGCCAGCCCGGGGCCTTAAATGAACATTTTTCGGATGTCTTTGGAACAGTAATCAAGCAAAAGTATCTGAATCAAACCGTAGAGGAGGCTGATTGGTTAATTGGAGATAGTGTTGTTACCGAAGAATTCCCTGGGGTGGCCATTCGGTCGATGAAAGCGCCCGGTACCGCCAATGAATTCGATAGCCAACCCGATCATATGGACAACTATTATGATGGAATGGCGGATAATCAAGGAGTGCACATTAATTCAGGTATACCTAATAAAGCATTTTATTTAAGCTGTATGGAGCTGGGATTGGATGATTGTGCTCTAATTTGGTTCCAAACGCTCAAAGCACTATGGCGAACAGCTAATTTCAATGATATGCTTGAAACTATATTGGCAACGGCTCAAAACTTAACGGAAGAAGGTAAAGTTTCTGAGAGTTCGGTAGAGGTTCTTAGTAAAAGTTTTTCTGCAGTTGGTCTAATCTCAGTAGTAGTATAGAATGTGGTACAGAATAGAAATATCGGGTGGATTTTCGGGCATTCCCAAAATTTATGAGGGTAGTGCTGATATTGAAAAAGAGCAATTGGAAAAGATAATCCCTTATCTAGAGGATAATACCAAAGAGTCAAATCCCAATCTAAGGGATGGTCAGCAGTATTCGTTTCAAATAGAAGAGGGCACTCAAAGACATTCCGCTAATTTTACGGAAAAAAGCCTTCCAACGGAGTTAAGACAATTATTGGAACAGCTTACACACTCAGCTTAAGAACAAGCGCTATTTTTGGCTTGCGACTTGCGTGTTTTCAGTCGATCCGTAATCCTGAAAAATACCACAAGAAATTTCCTTTTTTAGTAAAGATTTCTCCTCACTCAATTTCTTTTTGGCTAAAATTTCGATTTGTGGAGATAAATAACCCATAACCTCATTTTTAAATTGACATTCAAATAACGCCTAGTACTAACTTTTGTTATAAAAATTTCGATGTACTACAAAATCACGGGATAAAATTACGTAAGATTTGAATACCACGTAACATTTTACAAATTGTTTGTGAAAAATTATTGTAAATCCAAATTTGAAGTTAAATATTTAACTAATTACTTGTCATGAAGCTCTTATATTACCACCAACTGTTTTTCCAGGTAATTTTGAATTAACATCCAATTCATTTTTAAGACTAGAATGGCGGAAGGAATGTTATCATCCTCAATAGCCGAGATAATTGCATCATGCTGATCATTAGAGTTATAATGGAACGATTCATTGGCCATAAAAGCCCTTTCATAAAAGAAGACACGGGTTTTTAAGTCCTTCAGAATTTGTTGAAAGACATCATTTTTATAATTCTTGGTAAGTAGCCTATGAAATTCCATATAAGCGTTAACCCGATCAATAGAAGTTTTGGACTGGGCTATTAAATCTCTCTGGGTCTTTAATTTCTCAATAGATTTAGTATCGAATTGCGATTCCTCCAATGCTAAAACCTCTAAATGCGCTACAAGTTCATACAGGTTTTTAGCTTCTTCAGGACTTACTTTAGCTATAACAAACCCCCTGTTTTTAATGGCTTTTACAATGTTCGATTGCTGTAGCTGGGTAAGCGCTTCCCTAATAGGGGTAACACTAATTTTTAGTTTACGCGAAACAGAGGCCAAATTGATGTTCTGACCAGGCTGTAGATTTCCTTTTTGCATTTCGCTCAGTAGGTGTTCTCGTACTTTATCCCTATAGTTAATAATCATCCTTTCACTTTTAATGAATTATCGTATACGATTTATCGGTGTAAAGAAAAGAGTTTTATTTGGATTATTATTGAACACATTTGAAATTTCAATCCTAGAATAAAATTTGCAATTCTATATTTATTTAAAAATGGAAGGTAAATTCCTACTTATAAGGACCTCATTAAGATAAATTAGTGCACTTTATCTAAAAAAACGAATATATAGTACTATCCCGGCATAACCACCGTTTGAAGGGTATAAACATAAAATTTTGAATATGAGCAACGTATTTTCCAATACTCGAAATGTTCTTTTGGCAACTGCCAGTGTAGCCCTTTTATTTAGTTGTAGTGATGACGCCAAGGAAAGCATAGAAGAATTTCAAGAGGAACAAAAAGTCTCTAAGACAGAATTACAGACCATTCTAGAAACGGATAATGTCTCTGGAGAAGTAGACCAATTAGTATCCGAGTTATACGATATGGACAAATCCGGTAGCGCTGCTAAAACAGAAGATGAGTGTTATCTGGTAGATTATTCAGATACAGGCTTTACCATTAGTTTTGATGATTGCAGTGCCAAGGAAGATGGTGAATTACTAAACGGAACCATAAGTGTTGTTTATGGAGGAGATAATGAAAATTACGCCTTTACCGTAACTTATAGTGATTTAATGGTGGGCGATGTTTCTATAGATGGCACACGAAGTTTTAAAATAAACAGCTCCGAAGAAGAGCAGTCCATTAGTTGGACGGTTTATAGTGATATGGATATTGTATTGGCTGATGGGGCCGAAGTTGCCGAGGAAGGTGAAAAAACAGTAGGCTTTGTTTTTGGTGAAGAATTTGGGAGCGGAGCATTGACCTTAGATGGAGAGTGGATTCTAAAATCCGAAGGAAATACTTATGTAGTAGATATTACCGAGATTATGGAAGCCCAATTTGGATGTGAGCATTTTGGGAAGGGTATTATGGCTTTAAGTAAAAACGGACTTGAAGTTTCCGTTGATTTTGGTGATGGTACTTGCGATGATGTGGCTACTTTAATTTACCCTAACGAGGCTGAGGAAGAAATTTCTTTGAAAGACTAAGAATAGTATGATTCTATAAAAGAAAGGGGCTTGCAAATGCAAGCCCCTTTCTTTTGTCACAATTTTTATCTAGTGAAGTTTCTATATTCCGCCCATTTGACGCGTTTGGTCATGCCAAAACTTGAAAAATAGTTAAATGTTTTTGATTCCGTTGCTGTTTTTCTCATTGATGCTTTCATGATTTTCGATTTTTTAATGATGATAAATAAGTACTAAATAATTGAGTAAAATAAGAGGAGTGATTAATTCCTGTTGTTTAGTTTTTGGTCATACCAATAATCGGTATTCCAACCAAAACCTATATCGTAATAAATTCGGGGTCTTCGCTGATGTGGATGTAATTTTTTCATGTTCGTTCGTTTTATGGATTGTTATGATTGCTTTCCATTAAAAAGACGAACAATGAACTTGTTTGTTACAGATAAAATTTCAGTAATTACATTTTAAGAATTGTTTAACTTACTGAATTTTAAAATTTTAGGGTACCGCTACAATGTTTTAAGATATTCTAGTAGCGCTGTTCTTTCTTCCGTAGTTAGGATGTCTCCAAAAGTATGGCCTCCATTTCCGTATCCCTTTAAAGTGGTATCGTAAGTATATTTATCCTTTTTTGAGGTCTCTACCACGTAATTCCAACCCAGTTCATTAGTATTATAATCGCTACTATCAAAAGTGCGACTCCAATAGATAGGTCTTTCGGTACTATTCAAAACCAACTCCAATGTGGGTACAGAACCGTTATGAAAATAAGGAGCTGTGGCCCAAACACCATCCAAAGGCGGAGCCACGTAGCCACCCTCTGCCTTAAATTCCAAAGGATTTTCATCTGTACCAAACCATCCGTTATTGAACCAATCCAAGAAATAATCATTTATTTGAGAAGGACCGGAATATCTATTGGAAAGAGCGGGGTCCGTTCCAATGGTTTTTAGTGATACAAGTAGGTTAGGATAGCTTTCGTTCTCACCATATGAGCCGTGACATTTAACACAGTGCTCCTCAAAAACAAGCGACCCTACGTTAGCCAAATTAGCATCTATATCATTAGGGTAAGAAGGCGCTTCTATACTATAAATATAGGCCAAAACATCTGGCATTTTTTCATTTACTTCCTCGGCCTTCTCCTTTTCCGTAAGGGTCAACAATGAAGAACCAATAAATGATTTACAAAAGTCTTTTCTTCCCAAACCATGGTAGAACATGGCATTTTTTTTCTTTAATAACCACCAAGCGGGCACATCGGTAGGAATGATATCCTCATCTAAGGCCACATAAGGGGAATCAGACCACTCCAAAGTGTTCTTATCCCTATGGGATGCCAATACCTGAGTTATCCTATCCGCAGGATTCGCCCCTACAACTTGGGTGGTTGTGGTTGGACCAATGGCTAAAATACCTTTTCTAAATTGATCAAAAGCCTCCCATTCATCACTATTCTGTCCATATAGAAGGGATACTCCCGTACTTACCAATTCAATTTCGTTGGCACGGTTGATCGTAAAGTCACCAGAGTGGTTACCAAGCCCCACCATAAGTTCATCATCTAAAAATCCAGAATGGCAAGACATACAATTTGGCGAAACTATTCTCACGCCATTAGAAGCAGATGCAGCAGTATAATCATGTGGTATTATAGCGTTATCCCCATTACGGTTTAAAAGGTTTTGGTTATTTTCCCCATTACCCGCTACAAAAACATCATAAGGTACTCCAGAACTCATGTATTCCCCTGAAACTAAATATTCATACCCCACCGTAGCGTTTCCAACTCTCTGTTCTGAAGCTGGTATGGCATTGACCTCAATTATTGGTTCCTGCGGAGTATCTGGCTCAGTGCCTGGGTCCGGTGAAGGAGTCTCACCTACAGGATTTTCCAAATCCGGATCGCTTCCATCACTAGAACAAGAACAGAATAAAACCAAACATGCTAAAGCTGTTACGTATACGGAACTATTTATATTCATTTATATTTTATTATTTTACACTGGGGTAGAAGCCGTTATGAGTCTAATTTACAAATTAAAAAAGCTTGTTTTTTGTAATCCTCGTGCTATTGAAAAATTTATCGATAAATAACCTTCTACATCTACCATTTAGACATTCTACCCTGGCGCCATCGATTACAAATATTGGATTTTTACCAACATATTTAAACATTTGTTAAAGATATTAATTGAGAAAATGTCAATTTGTACCTTGCATTTTTATTAAAAGCATGTACTAAAATTTTGTATACGCACACTTTAAAACGACTACGCATATGGACTTACTAAACAGAGCTGCAGATTTTGAAAACAGAAAGTGGTCTGGCATGACCACCAGTGATAGAATTAATGCATCTCGTGAGGCCAAAGAATTAATTCTTTCCATCAATGAAGTTTACAAGAATACTAAAGACGAAACCTTAATGGATGTCATGAAAAGACTTACTGCCATTAAGAAAAAAATTGAAAAGAGACTTAGGTAATCGAAATTAAGAATTGAATTTCCATTTCATCTACCTAATTG
>NZ_JACSOH010000024.1 GCF_014349235.1 Cytophaga sp. FL35
AAAAAGGTCTTCAATTGAAGACCTTTTTTTTTTATTCCTTTATTTTAGAGATTATAGGTTGGGAATAACCAATTCTTGGTCTGGGTGAATCACATCCGGGTTTTTAAGAATATTGGTATTTGCATCAAAGATTTGCTTGTATTTCATTGGGTCTCCGTAGTATTTTTTGGCAATCTTACTTAAGGATTCCCCGCTTTTTACGGTGTGTCTTGCATAAACGGAGGTATCGCCTACAGTAATGTTGGCCATAATATCGCTAGGGCTTTCACCACCTATTTCCTTTATTTTGTCCCAAAGAAGGTTCTTTTCGTACTGGGTTGCAGCTTCGCCTTTAACCTTTAAGACATCACCTTCTACCCGTACATCGCCGTCTTTGATTCCTAATTCTTCGCCAAGGTCTAAAACAGGTTGATATTTTGCTTTTACGCTCATGATTTTGAGTTTTATTAATGGTTAATATTTCATTGTTCAAGATAGGTATATTTGTTGTATCGGGCAGCAAAATCCTTAAAATTCTAATATTATCTTCAAACCACTAAAAATAAGCTTGGTGAAGTGAAGATAAAGCCTTATTTTTGCACACCTTTTTTGCAAAGAAATCAAGAGGAAAAGGTATTTAGAAAATCAAACTTATAACATCTTCTGCGAGAATTGTTTAACTCTTGAGTCATCGTAGAATACAAATTTAAATCAGCACATGGCTGAAGAAAAAAACACAGTTGAGGTAGAAGAAACTGCCGCAGCACCACAAGAAACTCCTAAACAGGACCCAAAAGAATTTTTGGAAAACTTTGATTGGGAGAAGTATGAAGAGGGAATTGAGCGCGTTGATGACTCTAAATTGGAAGAGTTTGAAAAGCTAGTTGCCGAAAACTTTGTGGATACCGCAGATGAAGAAGTGGTGGAAGGAAAGGTAGTTTACTTGACCGATCGTGAAGCGATCATTGACATTAACGCCAAGTCTGAAGGTGTTATCTCCTTGAACGAGTTTAGGTACAACCCAGATTTAAAGGTGGGTGACAAGGTAGAAGTCTTGATCGATATTCGTGAAGACAAGAGTGGTCAGTTAGTGCTTTCGCATAGAAAGGCTAGGACCATTATGGCTTGGGATCGCGTTAATGCGGCCCACGATAAAGAAGAAATCGTAAGTGGTTTTGTTAAGTGCAGAACCAAAGGTGGTATGATCGTAGACGTATTTGGTATTGAAGCGTTCTTGCCTGGTTCACAAATTGATGTAAAACCGATCAGGGATTACGATCAGTATGTTGGAAAAACTATGGAATTCAAAGTGGTTAAAATCAATCATGAATTCAAAAACGTTGTTGTTTCCCACAAAGCACTTATCGAGGCTGATATTGAAGAGCAGAAGAAAGAAATCATTAGCCAACTTGAAAAAGGACAAGTATTGGAAGGTGTTGTTAAAAACATTACTTCTTACGGTGTCTTTGTTGATCTTGGTGGAGTTGATGGATTGGTACACATTACCGATCTTTCTTGGAGCCGTATCAACCATCCGAACGAGGTTGTGGAACTTGATCAGAAAATCAATGTTGTTATCCTTGATTTTGATGAGAACAAATCTCGTATCCAGTTAGGTATGAAGCAATTGGAGAAACATCCTTGGGATGCCCTTAGCGATGATATCAAAATTGGTGATAAGGTTAAAGGAAAAGTCGTTGTAATCGCAGATTACGGTGCGTTCATTGAAGTTGTTGAAGGAGTTGAAGGGTTGATCCACGTATCTGAAATGTCTTGGTCTACTCACTTGCGTTCAGCACAGGATTTTGTAAACGTTGGTGATGAGGTAGAGGCTGTTGTTCTTACTTTGGATAGGGAAGATCGTAAGATGTCTCTTGGTATCAAGCAATTGACTCCAGATCCATGGACAGATATTACTTCTAAATACCCAGTTGGTTCAAGACATAAAGGTATTGTTAGAAACTTTACCAACTTTGGTGTGTTTGTAGAAATGGAAGAAGGAATTGACGGTTTGATCTATATCTCCGATCTTTCTTGGACCAAGAAAATCAAACATCCATCTGAGTTTGTAAATGTTGGTGATACTATGGAAGTTGAAGTTCTTGAGTTGGATGTGGAAGGTCGTAAGCTAAGCTTGGGCCATAAGCAAACTACTGAGAACCCTTGGGACAAGTACGAGCAAGAATTTGCTGAAGGTACCGTTCACAAGGCGGCTATCACAGATGTAGTTGATAAAGGTGCTACTATTGAGTTCAATGAGGATATTACTGCATTTGTTCCTCAGCGTCATATGGAGAAAGAAGACGGTTCTAAACTTTCTAAAGGTGAAGAGGCTGAATTCAGAATCATTGAGTTTAATAAAGACTTTAAGCGTGTAGTTGCTAGTCACACTGCTATCTTCCGTGAAGAAGAGCAGCGTAACATTAAAGCGGCTCAGAAAAAAGCTGCAGCAGCAGCTGATGAGGCTAAACCTACTTTAGGAGATGCCAATGAAGCGCTTCAAGCATTGAAAGATAAAATGGAAGCTGGTAAGAAATAAGCTTTTGTTGAATTTATTTCAAGGCCCTACCGTTTTTTCGGTAGGGCTTTTTTTTATGTCTAAACCTTGGTAAATGAAGATAAAAGGCGCATTTTAAACGGTTTATAAGTAATGGTTTCGGTCCAGAACAAACATTGTCAATTTTAACAAGAATTCCCTATTTTTGTTCAGCTAATCCAATAGGGCACTATGGGTCAAAAAGTACTTCTTTCCGAAAAGGAAATCAATATCATACTTCATCGTTTGGCCTGTCAGTTATTGGAAAATCACCTCGATTTTAAGGATACGGCCTTGGTAGGAATACAACCAAGGGGAACCTTCGTTGCCCAAAGACTTACTAAAATTTTAAAGGAGGAATACGGAGTAAGACACGTAGATTTAGGTTTTTTGGATATTACTTTTTACCGTGATGATTTTAGAAGGGGGGAAAAGCCCTTGGAAGCAAATAAAACCAAAATAGATTTTTTGGTTGAGGATAGAAAGGTGGTATTTATAGATGATGTCTTGTACACTGGCCGTAGTATTAGGGCAGCCCTAACCGCTATTCAATCATTTGGTAGGCCTTCAGAAATAGAGCTCTTAACTTTAATAGATAGGAGGTTTAGTAGGCATTTGCCCATTCAACCTAATTATAGAGGAAGACAGGTAGATGCCATTAATGAGGAAAAAGTAAAGGTTCACTGGAAAGAAAACGAAGGCGAAGACGTAATTTATCTAATTAATAAATAACAATGAGCGAATTAAGTGTAAAACACTTATTGGGTATAAAGTATCTGACCGAAAAGGATATACAGCTCATTTTTGAGACGGCAGATCATTTTAAGGAGGTCATTAACCGTTCTATAAAAAAGGTGCCTTCACTTAGGGATATTACCATTGCCAATATTTTCTTTGAAAACAGCACTCGTACCAAGCTTTCTTTTGAACTGGCGGAAAAACGACTTTCAGCAGATGTTATCAATTTTTCGGCAGGCCAGTCTTCGGTAAAAAAAGGGGAGACTCTAATAGATACGGTAAATAATATCCTTTCTATGAAAGTGGATATGGTGGTGATGAGGCATCCGAATCCAGGGGCCGGTATATTTCTATCCAAACATGTAAACGCTTCTATAGTAAACGCCGGTGACGGGGCGCATGAGCACCCAACCCAAGCATTGTTGGATTCGTACTCCATACGAGAAAAATTGGGGGATGTTAGCGGAAAAAACGTGGTTATTGTTGGTGATATTTTACATTCTAGGGTAGCGCTTAGTAATATATTCGCCCTTAAGCTTCAAGGAGCAAATGTAAAAGTGTGTGGACCCAAAACACTTTTACCCAAATATGTGGAGTCACTGGGAGTAGAGGTCGAGACAGATTTAAGAAAGGCCTTAAATTGGTGTGATGTTGCAAATATGTTGCGCATACAGAACGAACGGCTAGATATTAGTTATTTTCCAACGACCAGAGAGTATACACAGCAATTTGGTGTCAACAAAAAACTGCTTGACAGTCTTGATAAAGAAATTGTGATAATGCACCCAGGTCCAATAAATAGGGGTGTTGAGATCACTACCGATGTTGCCGATTCCAAACAATCAATTATTTTGAATCAAGTTGAGAACGGTGTTGCCATACGTATGGCCGTAATTTACCTTTTAGCGTCTAAAATTAAATAACAGTTATGATATTTGATTCCAATGGGTCAACTACCGTTGTTTTTCAGGAAAAAACAACCTTGTCAACTTTTCTTCAAAATTTAAATGATGCTTATCCCAAGTTAAAGAATGAGCATATAGTTGTTAACCTGTTTTCCTTTTCTAAATTGACATCTGACGATGTCTTGGAGTTTCTGCAACTTTCCGATACTCATAAAAAAAACAATAAATCATTTGTGCTGGTAACCGATAAGGTTTCCTATGATGATGTGCCGGACACCATTTGTGTGGTACCTACCGTACAGGAAGCACATGACATCATTGAAATGGAAGAAATAGAAAGGGATTTAGAGTTATGAGTGAATTTCATCTAGCGCAGGTAAATATTGCAAAAATGTTGGAACCTATTGATAGCCCTGTAATGGAAGGGTTTGTTAATAACCTAGATCGCATTAACGCAATTGCGGAAAACAGCCCAGGATACGTTTGGAGGTTAAAAGGAGATGAAAACAACGCCACGGCCTTGCGAGTATTTGAAGATTATTTTTTAATTATTAATATGTCCGTTTGGGAATCTAAGGAGGCCTTGTTCAATTTTACATATGCTTCTCAACATGCCGGTGTATTAAGAAGAAAAAAAGAATGGTTTCACAATTTGAGTGAAATGCATATTTGCTTATGGTATGTTGAGAAAGGCTCCATGCCTACGCCGGAAGAAGCCCAAAAACGATTACAATATCTAAAGGACCATGGGGAGACTCCATATGCATTCAGTTTTAAGGGTAAGTATACCTTAGAGGAAGCCAAAAACTACAATCCTGAAAATTAATGAGGCTTACGATTCTTGGTTGTTATGCGGCTACACCGCGCACTTTAACTAATCCCACTTCTCAGGTACTTGAAATTAAAAACCATTTGTTTTTAATTGATTGCGGGGAAGGTACTCAAGTGCAGCTTCGCAAGAATAAAGTGAAATTCTCTAGAATTGAGCATATATTCATATCTCATTTGCATGGAGACCATTTCTTTGGGCTCCCAGGGCTCATATCTACCTTTAGGCTTTTAGGAAGGGAAAAAGAATTGCATATTCATGGGCCAAAAGGAATTAAGGAGGCCATTTTGCTGCTATTAAAATTAGGGGATTCGTGGACCAACTATCCACTCTTCTTCCATGAGCTTACGGAAAAAGTGCCCCAACTTATCTTTGAAGATGATACTGTAACGGTCACTACTATTCCTCTGGATCATAGGGTATACACCAATGGCTTTTTATTTAGGGAAAAGCCCGGCGATCGAAAACTCAATGTAGAGGCAATGGCGCAATATAAGGTAGATAAAGCTTATTTTAGAAATATTAAAAAAGGAAAAGACGTAACCTTGGAGGACGGAACCGTAGTTGCAAATGACCAACTCACCTTAGACCCTCCGGAACCCAAAAGCTACGCATTTTGTAGTGATACGGCCTACAAGCCAGAAATAGTCAGTCAGATTTCGAATGTAGATGCTCTTTATCATGAATCCACTTTCTTGGAATCCGAAGCTAAATTCTCCCTAAAAACAAAGCATGCCACGGCCAAGGAAGCGGCCTCGATTGCCCAACAAGCAGATGTTGGTGCACTGGTTCTTGGGCACTATTCCACAAGGTATAAATCCATAGAATTATTTAAAACAGAAGCTGAAGAGATTTTTCCAAATGTTTATTTAGGAGACGATGGAAAAGTTTTTGAGTTTTAGAGGTCACAGACTTTCTCAATTCTTTTCTTTTGCTGAAATTTGATACAGAAGTTTTATAGAACCTGTACAATGCAAAAAGACTTAGGAGACTACCGAAAATCTTATGAAAAAAGCGAGCTGACCGAAGACGTCTTACCAACTTTACCCATTGAATTATTTCAACGGTGGTTTATGGAAACCGAAGCGCAAGGTCAAGTGGAGGAGCCAAATGCAATGACCCTTTCTACCCTTGGTTTGGATGGGTACCCCAAAAGCCGGGTGGTTTTGTTAAAGGAGTTCAATTCTGATGGATTTGTTTTTTATACGAATTACGAAAGTGAAAAGGGTAAATCCATTGCTGTTAACAATAAGGTTTGTCTTTCCTTTTTTTGGCCTGCCATGGAGCGCCAAGTAATTATAAAGGGGCAAGTGAAAAAAGTGGATGGTATAACCTCGGATGCGTATTTTAATTCCAGGCCTGAGGGCAGTAAATTGGGTGCATGGGCCTCGAATCAAAGTACGGTAATACCTTCACGTCAATTCTTGGAAAATAGACTAGAAGAACTGGAGACGGAATTTAAAGGCACCGAAATAAAGAGGCCGGCACATTGGGGAGGTTATTTGGTTATTCCGGAAGAAATGGAGTTTTGGCAAGGAAGGGCCAACCGCTTACACGATAGGATTCTGTATTCCGCAGAGGAAAACGGTGTGTGGAATATAGAGCGTTTATCGCCTTGATTAAAAATATCTTTGGAGCATATGAAAAATCTTATTCTAGTACGTCATGGTAAATCTTCGTGGGATTATGCCGTGAACGATAAAGACCGGCCTTTGCAGGAGCGGGGAATTAATGATGCGTTTTTGGTGGCCGCTAAATTAGATGCTATCAAGATAAATATTGATGCTGTGTTTTCCAGCCCTGCCAACAGGGCATTGCATACCTGCATGATTTTTTTGAGAAGCCTACAATTTCCCTTTTCAGGTTTTCAAGTAGTTGAGGAACTATACGATTTTTCAGGAGAATCTGATTTACAGTTTGTTAAAGGTCTTTCAGATAACCTCAAAACCGTCATGATATTTGGTCATAACCATGCCTTTACGGACCTTGCCAATTCTTTGGGAAATAGCTATATTGAGAACGTGCCCACAAGCGGTTTGGTTCATATAAGTTTTGATACTTCTCAGTGGAAATCGATAAGCAAGGGCACAACAATTCAAACAATTTTTCCGAAAGACTATAGATAAATGATAAAAACAAAGCCTAGATACATAAATAGGGAAATAAGTTGGTTAAGTTTTAATGAGCGGGTGCTTCAAGAGAGTGAAGATAAAAATGTTCCGTTAATCGAAAGGTTACGTTTTCTAGGTATTTTTTCTAACAACCTGGACGAGTTTTTCAAAGTCAGGTATGCCACGGTTAAGCGAATTTTTGAGGCAGGTAAATCTGGTAAAAGTGTTCTAGGTGGCGAAAAAGCCAAAGATTTGTTGGCAGAGATTACTAAAATAGTGATCGACCAACAACGCAAAAGTGTTGAAATCCTTGAAAAAATAGAAAAGGAACTGGAAGAGCAGGATGTATATCTATTGAACGAAAATCAGTTAACCGAAAAGCAAGGTGCCTTTGTTAAAAAATACTTTTTGCAAAAGGTAAGTCCGCAATTAATGACTATTATCCTAAGTGATTTGGCGGAATTTCCGATGCTTAAGGACACTGCCGCTTATTTGGCGGTAAAAATGGTTTTAAGAAGTGATGACCGTACAAAAAGCACTTACGAGAAAAAGGAAAAGCGGTATGCACTTATAGAAATTCCAAAAGGAATCGATCGTTTTGTAGTGCTGCCCAAAGAGGGCAATAAGAATTACATTATAATATTGGATGATGTTATCAGATACTGTCTGGACAGTGTTTTTCCAATGTTTGATTATAAGTCTATAACCTCCCACATGATAAAAATTACCAGGGATGCGGAATTGGATATAGACAATGATCTTAGTAAGAGTTTTATAGAAAAAATCAGTTCCAGTGTAGAGCACCGAAAAATAGGTGACCCGGTCCGTTTTGTGTATGACAAGAGCATCGAAAACGATACGCTAGAGTTTCTGAAGGAAAAGATGGAAATTGAAGATGCGGATAGTGTTATTCCAGGAGGTCGGTACCACAATAAAAGGGATTATATGGGCTTTCCAAGTTTGGGAAGAAACGATCTTATGTATGATAAGATTACACCGCTGCCTGTAAAAGGTCTCAATATTGAAGGGAGTCTTTTGGAGAAGATAGCGGAGAAGGATTATATGCAATATACCCCCTACCACACGTTCTCCTATATACTTAAATTTTTGCGGGAGGCTGCCCTGGATCCAAAGGTGAAGACCATAAAAATTACGGTATATCGCTTGGCAAATAATTCTCAGGTAGCGGCCTGTTTGAGCAATGCCGTAAAAAATGGAAAACAGGTTACCTTACAGATTGAATTGCGTGCCCGTTTTGATGAACAGGCGAATATCAGATATGCAGAAGAATTACAGGCAGAAGGGGTGAAGCTCATTTTTGGTGTACCGGGTTTAAAGGTTCACAGTAAAATTTGTTTAATTGAGCGTGAAGAGAACGAAGAAATAAAGCGCTACGGTTTTATTAGTACCGGTAATTTTAACGAATCTACAGCTAGAATTTATACGGATTACACTTTATTTACGGCAAACGAACCCATACTAAAGGAGCTGAACAAGGTATTCGATTTCTTTGAAACTACCTATAAAATCAATAAATACAAGCATTTAATTGTATCGCCACATTATACAAAAAGCTTCTTTAAAAAACTGATTGATAAGGAAATTGCCAATGCCAAGGCTGGTAAGGAGGCCTACATTAAAATAAAGATGAACAGCTTTACGTCCTACAAAATGATCGATAAGCTTTACGAAGCTAGCAATGCCGGCGTAAAAATTCAAATGGTAGTTAGGGGTATTTGCTGCTTGATTCCTGGTGTGGAGGGGATGAGTGAAAATATTGAAGCCATAAGTGTGGTAGATAAGTTTTTGGAACACCCTAGGCTATTTATTTTCTGCAATGAGGGGAATCCAAAGGTGTATATTTCCTCTGCTGATTTCATGACCAGAAATATTGAAAATAGGGTGGAGGTAGGCTGTCCAATTTATGATGAGGATATCAAAAAGGAGCTTATAGATACGTTTAATATTTCATGGAACGATAATGTGAAAGCTAGAATTTTTGATGAGGAACAGCGTAATCTCTATAGGAAAAATGATAAGCCGGCCTTACGGTCCCAATTTGCTATGTATGATTATTACAAGAACAAATTAAGTTCTGTTGATAATATTGAGGAAGGTATAGATATGTAAAATCTATAAGAAGAGACTATTCAGTTAACCATGAATGGTCTCTTTTTTTCCTAACTCCTTCATGATGGAAGCTTCATACTCTAAAAGGTCGTTCCATTTTTGGTCTACCTCTTCCCTGTTCCCATATTGTCGGGCAAATTTTAGGAACATAGTATAATGGTTGGCTTCACTTACCATTAGTTTATGGTAAAACTCTGCAAGTTCTTTGTCCTCTAATTCTTCGGAGAGTAAACGGAAACGTTCACAGCTTCTGGCTTCAATGAGGGCGGCATACAAAAGACGGTGGGTTAAATGGGTGTTTCTACTACCTCCTTTGGGAAAGAACTTCATTAACTTGACCACGTACTCGTCCTTTCGCTCTCTGCCCAAGGTTTGTCCTCTGGCGATTATGCGGTCATGAACCATTTTAAAGTGTCCCATTTCTTCACGTGAAAGTGCAATCATTTCATCTACCAATTCAGTGTATTCGGGAAAGCTAATAATCAATGAGATAGCTGTGCTGGCGGCCTTTTGCTCACAATACGCATGATCTGTTAAGATTTCATCTATATTCTTTTCAACGATGTTTACCCATCTAGGGTCCGTAGGCAGTTTAAGACCGAGCATAATTCTTAATTTTTTTGTAAAATTAGGAAGAATCTTTAGAATGAAAGCTTCCTTTTAGGTAAGTTTCCCTTGGGAATAATTAGATTTGTAGTTAGTTGTTTTTTGGCAATTGCTACAAAACAACACCAAATTAAACCAAGAAGTCCAAAAATAGTACCATGAATCTCTCAAGCGTAGATGAAGAGCTATTGCATATATTGAGCTCTAATTTAAATGCTGATGCATTTGATTGGCTCAATTCCAAAATTGATGTCATAATTGAAAACAAGTCTACCAAAGATTTGTACCTCACCTATAGTTTGTTGTCAACCAAAGCAGATCGGAATAAGAAAATCTCGTTTGAGCTTGATAATAAAGAGCTGGAATCTTATTTATTGCAGCAGGAAGCCAATGAGCTGGAGATTTCCAGAATTTACTTGTTGATCAAGGTTTTAAAAACCGATGCCACTTTTTTTCAGCCTAAAGTAGCCAACTTGATACAAGTGGCCGATACGGGAGAACTTATCACTTTCTTGAAATTTGTTAGTTTGTTACCCAACGCCAAAGACTATAACCACGTAGCGGTGGAGGCTTTACGAACCAATATTGCCACCGTTTTTGAGGCGATTAGCATGGGTAATCCTTATCCAGCCAGGTTTTTTAACGATCAACAGTGGAACCAAATGTATTTAAAGGCTGCTTTTATGCAGTTAGACCTTTCTCAAATTTTAGAGGTTGATGCTAGGGCCAATAAAGATTTAGCTAGAATAATTTCGGATTATGCTCATGAGAGATGGGCTGCGTCTAGGGAAATTGATCCCTTATTTTGGAGGCCTGTTTCGAGGTTTATAGAAGGTGTGCTCTATGAGGATATGAAACGCCTGTTAGATAGTGATAATCCGTCCGAGAATAAAGCAGGTGCCCTTTGCTGTCATTTTTCCGGTAATGGGGAAGCACAAAAATTACTACAGAATTACCAACAACTAAACCACCAAGTTACTAACGGAACGATTACTTGGGAAAATGTAAAATAAATATTATGGAAGATAAAATGATGATCATTGACCCGCATGTTCATATGACATCCCGTACAACGGATGATTACGAGGCAATGGCCGCAGCAGGGGTTGTAGCGGTAATTGAACCATCTTTTTGGTTGGGGCAGCCCCGTACTCAAGTAGGCTCGTTTCAAGATTATTTTAGCAGCCTAGTTGGTTGGGAACGTTTTAGGGCAAGTCAATTTGGGATTCAGCATTATTGTACCATAGGCCTTAATTCCAAAGAAGCCAATAATGAGGCCCTGGCTGAGCAGGTTATTGAACTTCTGCCACTTTATCTGCATAAAGAGAATGTAGTGGCCATAGGAGAAATTGGGTATGATGATCAGACCCCGGCAGAGGATAAATATTTTAGGATGCAGCTAGAAATGGCTAAGGAGTTGGATATGGTAGTTCAAGTGCATACCCCCCACCGCGATAAAAAAGCGGGCACTCTTAAAAGTATGGAAGTTTGTCTTGAACACGGTTTAGACCCTTCCAAGGTTATTATTGACCATAACAATGAAGAGACCGTTAAGGACGTATTGGATAAAGGCTTTATAGCTGCCTTTACTATTTATCCAAAGACTAAAATGGGTAATGAGCGTATGGTAGAGGTGGTGAGAAAGTTTGGTAGTACCAATATTATCGTTGATAGTTCTGCGGATTGGGGCGTAAGTGATCCTCTAGCTGTGCCAAAAACTGCCTCATTAATGCTTAAAAGAGGTATCGCCAAGGAGGATGTTCATAAAACGTGCTATCAAAATGCATTGGATATTTTTAGCTACAATGGCAAAATGAAGGAAGAACATTGGTTAAACCCACAAGGAATCAATCAATCACAATTGTTCAATGATAATAGTGTGTTGAGGGGGCAAGAGCCTAGAATAGACGCAGATCAAATCACATAATGAACAAGGTTATACTTGGTTATGCCCGTTTGGCCAGGCCTGCCAACCTTCCCACGGCTGCAGCCGATATTTTTGCCGGAGCGGCTATAGGAGGGCTTTTCATTTCTGAAAATTCACTTGAGGTTTTTGCTTCCGAATTGGGGCTTTCATTCTTACTTCTTACGGTATCCTCTATTTTTCTCTATGCAGGAGGAGTGATAATGAATGATGTTTTCGATTATCGTCTAGATTTAATTGAAAGACCGGAAAGACCTATACCTAGTGGAGTGGTACCATTGGTCTCTGCGAGTATCTTTGGAGCGGTAGTTCTGTTGTTGGGGGTTACAATGGCTTTTTTTGTTTCTTTGGCTTCTGGTGCTATTGCTACTGCTTTGGTCTTGAGTATATTGTTGTATGATGGGTTAGCTAAGAAGCATGGCTTTTTTGGACCTTTGAACATGGGTGTCTGCAGGGGGCTCAATCTCATTTTGGGAATGTCAATTTTAGGTATGTTTTCTTATGCTTGGTTAGCATTTATACCAGTGGTTTACATATTTGCCATAACTCTTATAAGTAGGGGGGAGGTACATGGGGATAATAAGGGGCACATAGTTTTGGCGGGAGTGTTATATTCCGTAGTCATTTTGGCCATTTTGTTAGCGTCATTTATCTATACGGAATCAATTCTGGGAACGTTCATATATTTAGGGCTCTTTGCTTTTATGATATTCAGGCCTTTGATAAAAGCATATAAAGATAATTCACCAAAGAATATTAAAGGAGCCGTAATGGGAGGGGTCATTTCCCTAATAATAATGGATGCGGCCTTGGGGGCTTCTTTTTCAGTGTGGTGGTATGGTTTAGTTATCTTACTATTACTTCCAATTTCAAAAGGATTGGCCCGGATGTTTGCTGTAACTTAATTGAGCAGCCAAAAAAAAGAATATAATGATGAAGACTATAGAACAGAATTTTCAAGTTGCCTACAGGTATAGGTTGTTCTTTACCGAGAATCTATTCGATCAAAAGAATACGTTGTTCAGTGATCTTTTAAATGAATATAAAAGCGAACCGGTAAAACTGCTTTTTGTGGTGGATAACGGGGTTTCTGAAGCGCATCCGGATTTACTAAAAAATATAGCTTCCTATTGTGATGTGTACAAAGATAATCTTGTACATACCCAATCCGTAATTGTTCAAGGTGGAGAAGCCTGTAAGAATGGAGAGGAGCATGTGAACCAAATTTTGGACGGTATCAATGATTATGCTATTTGCAGACATTCTTTTGTTGTAGTAATTGGTGGTGGTGCAGTTATTGATATGGCAGGCTACGCAGCAGCTATTGCGCATAGGGGTGTGAAAATCATTCGTATTCCTACAACGGTACTTTCTCAAAATGACTCTGCCGTTGGTGTAAAAAATAGTGTAAATTACTTCGGGAAAAAGAATTTTTTAGGAACGTTTGCCCCTCCGTATGCTATTATAAATGACAGTAACTTTTTAGAAACACTGGAGCAAAGAGACTGGATTTCTGGTGTGGCGGAAGCTTTGAAGGTAGCGCTTATCAAGGATAAAAAATTCTTTGAATACATTGAAAAAAACGCTCTTAAACTGGGTGAGCGCGATATGCAAACAATGCAGTATACCATTTACAGGTGTGCCGAAATGCATATGGAGCATATAGCAACCGGCGGGGACCCTTTTGAAAGCGGTTCTTCTAGACCATTGGATTTTGGCCATTGGGCCGCACATAAACTGGAGCAGATGACCAATTATCAATTACGCCATGGGGAAGCAGTGGCCAAGGGTATTGTTTTGGATGTTGCTTACTCATATCTTACGGGTTTGATTAGTGAGAGCGATTTTAACAGGGTGGCTCAAGTTTTTGAAAATATTGGTTTCGATCTGCATTTCCCCATTAGTTCAAAGGAAGAAATGAAACGCCTTTTAAAGGGAATTCAAGAGTTTAGGGAGCATTTGGGAGGCAAGCTTACCATTACCCTCATTTCAGATATTGGTAAAAAACATGATGTTCACGAAATAGATAGTGATAAAATGATGGAAGCCCTTTATCTAGTCAATAAAATTTCAGAATCAAAAGCCGTTTAACTTTGAAATTAACAGAAAACTTTCAATTAACATATTGTACCAATGTTCACCCAGGGTCTGATTGGGCAACCACTTTTCAAACTTTGGAAGAACACGTTCCCGTGATTAAAAAGCGGGTAACGGATACTTCAGATTTCGGTCTAGGGCTAAGGTTGTCCAACAAGGCCAGTCAAGAATTAGGAACAGCAAAAAGATTACAGGAGTTTAAAAAGTGGTTGGATGATAAAGGGGTGTACGTTTTTACGATGAACGGATTTCCTTATGGAAATTTTCATAATGAAAGAGTAAAGGATGATGTTCATACCCCAGATTGGACCACAAAGGAGCGGCTGGAATATACCAAACGACTTTTTGATCAGTTGCTGGTCCTATTGCCAGAGGGAATGAACGGTGGTATTTCCACTTCTCCCATAAGCTATAAATATTGGCACAAGGATGAGACAGCTACTAAGTTGGCCTTTAAAAAGGGGACCGAGCATCTATTGCAAGTTGTATTGCATTTGCAGGAGTTGGAAGAGAAATCAGGAGTTTATATGCACTTGGATTTGGAGCCCGAACCAGACGGCTTACTAGAAAATAGTGATGAGGTGCTATCTTATTTCAATGAGTATTTAGTTCCTATGGGTGTACCGTTTTTAATGGATGAACTTGAGACATCGGAAAGGGAAGCAAAAGCTTTGATTCATCGCTATATTACGGTTTGTTACGATATTTGCCACTTTTCCCTTGCCTATGAGGAACCGGAGGATACCTTTTCAAAATTCAAAAATGCAGGCATACAAATTGGAAAAATTCAAGTAAGTGCCGCTTTGAAAATTATATCAAATAAGGAAAATAATGATTCCGTTTGGGAGGCACTTTCTCAGTTTGATGAACCGGTTTATTTGCATCAGGTGACTGAGTTCAAAGATGGTAAGGTCACAACCTATAGCGACTTGCCAGAGGTCTTGAAAGCTAAAAATCCATTTGAGGAATTAAGGGCCCATTTTCATGTTCCTATTTTCTTGGAACAGTTTGGGGAATTATATTCTACACAAGACCATATTTTAAAGGTTATTGATTTTATCAAGGAAAATCCTGTTTCTGAGCACTTGGAAATAGAAACTTACACGTGGGATGTGTTGCCTCAGGCCTTAAAGCGAGATTTAACGGAATCCGTTGTACGAGAACTCAATTGGTTCAAAGATAAGTTCGATTAAATGAAGAAGACCGTTGTAATCAATGTAGTGGGGCTTACCCAACGCTTAATTGGCGAGCATACACCTTTTATAGAATCATTTTTGAAATCTGGCCGCTCCGCACATATTTATCCGGCAATCCCGGCCGTTACCTGTACCGCCCAATCTACCTATCTAACTGGGAAAACACCCGCAGAGCACGGTGTAGTAGCCAATGGGTGGTATTTTAAAGATGAGTGTGAAGTAAAGTTTTGGAGGCAATCCAATAAATTGGTAGAAGGTGAAAAACTTTGGGAGAAATTAAAAAAGCAAGACGAGCACTTTACATGTGCGAACATGTTTTGGTGGTATAATATGTATTCCACCGTAGACTACAGTGTTACTCCTAGACCTAATTATTTAGCCGATGGAAGGAAAATACCTGATTGTTATTCCCACCCTGCAGAATTAAGGGATACGCTTCAAAGCGAATTGGGAATGTTTCCTTTGTTTAATTTTTGGGGTCCAAAGACCTCCATTAAATCAAGCCAGTGGATTGCAGATGCTACCATAAGAACAGATGAGCTGCATGATCCAACCTTGGCCTTGGTCTACCTTCCTCACTTAGATTACAATTTGCAGCGCTATGGACATGATTTTAAAAAAATCAAAAAAGATTTAAATGAGATTGATGGGGTAGTAAAACAGTTGGTCACCTATTATAAAAAGAAGAATGCGCAAGTAATCATACTATCCGAGTACGGGATTACCAATGTAAATAATCCTATCCATTTGAATAGGATTTTACGGTCTAAGGGGTACATAGCTGTACGCGAAGAACGTGGACTGGAATTACTGGACGCTGGCGCTAGTCAAGCTTTTGCCGTTGCAGACCACCAAATAGCACATATCTATTTAAACGATGCTTCCATAAAACAGGAGGTAAAAACGTTAATGGAATCCGTTACCGGGGTGGAAAAAGTGCTTGTAGGTGAAGAAATTTCCAAACATGGATTGGCACATGAACGATCGGGAGATTTGGTGTTGCTTTCAGGACCGGATTCTTGGTTTACCTACTATTTTTGGTTAGATGACAAAAAGGCTCCGGATTACGCAAGGATGGTAGATATTCATAAGAAACCAGGTTTTGATCCCGTGGAAATGCTTACGGACCCTAAAGATAAATTGGTCATGCCCAAAGTAGCTCTCAAACTTCTAAAAAAGAAACTGGGCTTTAGAACCGTATTGGATATCATTCCATTGGATGCGACTTTGATAAAAGGTTCCCATGGACGAGTACCTGAGAATAAAGCGGATTATCCAATATTAATTTCAGACAACCCAAGTGCAACTTTTGCCAACGAAGTGGATGCCACAGACGTATTTGGTATTTTGGAGAATCACGTAATTGAACAAGTATGAAGAAGCTACAAAGAATTGTTGGGGTGGTGTTTGCACTTTTGTGCATATGGGCGGCATATCTTCAGTACAATGACCCGGATGCGTTTACTTGGTATCTCATTTATGGCTTGGCGGCTATCGGGTCTTTATTTTTTGCCTATGGCAGGTTGAATTTTTCTGTTTCCTTAATTTTTTGTCTTATTTATTTGGTAGCAACCGCCTTTTTGTGGCCTGAAAAATTTGAAGGTTTTACCATTGGTGAAGGTGATATCGTAAATATTGAGAAGGGTAGGGAGGCCTGCGGAATGCTTATTGTAGCAATAGTATTTTTGGTTTACTCTCTGATGCTACGGTATGAAAAGTAAAAGCTGATGGGATTGTTATAAATCCAAGTCAAAAGTTTTTCTTAATAAATCTATTGCGGGGTTCTTTTTACGTAATTTTTCATATTTCTCTTCCGGTGTAAATGCAAATTTTTTAGCGGTGGCTTCATTAACGGTGATCTTAAGCTCTATAAAGTAGTTATTGAGGTTGGTCTTTAAGTATTCCATGAGGTCATATTGCTCCCGTTCTATCTCCTTTTTCATAGTGCTATTGGGCAACTCTATCCAAATAACGTTCTCACCTTGCAATTTCGGTATATCGGCGCCCAAATTGGAAGCTAAGATCTTCTGTCCCTTTTGGTCGATGTGCGCTACAAAATCTTCCCAATGTTGTTGCATTTGCTCCTCCGTAAAAGGAGAACGGGGAAGCTTGCTGTAATCAATGCTCACATCTTTTTTACTGTCCTCGTGCGCTTTTTTAGCCTTTAAACTGGATATAGAGAGGGCAGAAATTCGTTTTTTGGCAATATCCATACCCAACTTCTTGGCACTTTCATCTACCTGGGGCTCTTTTTGAACAGGTCTAGAAGGTTGCGGCTCGTAATTGTTTTTTTGTTCCTCTACTAGTGTTGCCACCTCTGCTTCCTTTTCGGGCACATTTATTGCTTTTCCAGAACTATTTTGCTGAGGCGTTACGGATGTTGGCTGTGCAGTGGGGAGGGATTCTTTTTGTTCTGCTGACGGGGTAGGTGTTACAGATGTTCGCTCTTTATTTCTGACCTTATAAAAACTGGCAGGAGCAATAAATTCTCCACTTTGGGTATTTAGTTCACCGCTAAAGTTTTTTTTTTCGGCATCAAAACCAAGGGATGCCAATTTCATTAGGGTAAGCTCAACCAAAAGCCGTTGGTTTCTACTGGATTTGTATTTTAAATCACATTCATTTGCCAAGTCAAGCGCTCTTAACAAAAATGGGTTATTGGTTTTCTTTGCTTGCTCTAGGTATTGCTGTTTGGCACCATCACCTACTTCTAATAAATTAATGGTATCTGTATGCTGACAAACCATTAAATCCCTAAAATGAGAAGCAAGACCACTTATAAAATGATGGCCATCAAAGCCATAGGAAAGAGTTTTGTTGAAAAGCAACAAGAGATTTGGAATATCATGCTCCAAAATGAGATCTGTGGCTTCAAAATACGTATCATAGTCAAGAACGTTCAAGTTCTCCGTAACTGCTTTTCTTGTAAGTTCCTTGCCGGAAAAGCTCACCACCCTATCAAATATGGATAGGGCATCACGCATGGCACCATCGGCCTTTTGAGCTATAATGTGAAGTGCATCTTCCTCTGCATTAATACCTTGGTTTTCGGCAATGTATTTTAGGTACTCTGCGGCGTCCTTAACGGTGATTCTTTTGAAATCGAAAATTTGACACCTGGAGAGTATCGTAGGGATAATTTTATGTTTTTCGGTGGTGGCCAGAATAAATATGGCGTGCTTTGGAGGTTCCTCCAACGTTTTTAAGAAAGCATTGAAAGCCGATTGGGAGAGCATGTGCACCTCATCAATAATATACACCTTGTATTTACCAATTTGAGGCGGTATCCTTACCTGATCTATAAGGTTTCTAATGTCATCAACGGAATTGTTGGATGCGGCATCCAGCTCAAAAATGTTGAAAGCAAAATCTTCATCTTCTCTTTCCGTACCGTCTTGATTAATCTTTTTAGCCAAAATACGGGCACAAGTGGTCTTGCCAACACCCCTTGGTCCACAAAAAAGTAATGCCTGTGCCAAGTGATTGTGGTCTATGGCATTGGTGAGGGTATTGGTAATGGCTTGTTGCCCAACTACATCCTTAAATGTTTGGGGTCTATACTTTCTTGCCGATACTACAAAATGCTCCAATGAACAGGGTGTTTCTTATCAATTAGACTTACCTACAAATATAAAAAACGAAGGGGCTTTGATTCTCCAATTTAGAGAAGATAAAATCTTTATTTATCAACAATTAATCTAATTTTGCCCTTGAGCAGGCTACCTTATCGCTCCAACTAATCTTGGGGAGGAAAGTCCGGACACCATAGTGCAGCATAGCGGGTAACTCCCGTCATTTCATTTTAAATGGAATAGGACAAGTGCAACAGAAAGAATGTACAGGTTAAGCTGTAGTGAAACCAGGTAAACTCTATGTGGTGCAACGTCATGTAAATCGGTGTTTGAGGGTTGCACGCCCAAACCGAAGGGTAGGCGGTTAGATTTTGTCAGTAATGACAAAACCAGATAAATGATAAGGGAGCTCCTTGGAGCTTTACAGAATCCGGCTTATTGGCCTGCTTATTTTTAGTTTACGTTATCTTCCATTTCAAAAAAACTAAAGGAACTGCTGCCATATTTTCTTTTTTCTGAAAAGCGGGGTAGGTGAGACAGGTCTGTGTGGCTGGCATGTTCTAAAACTAATAAACCGCCTTCCAGCAACATTTCATTGGCGAAGACAAGGGTCACTATCTTTTCAAACTCTTCTGTAGGTAAGTCGTAAGGAGGGTCCGCAAACAGAACGTCCGTTTTTAGATTGGATTTTTCTAAGTAGCCAAAAACGTCACTTTTAATAGCGGTAATGGGCATTTCTAGATCCTTGGCCGTTTTGTTTATGAATTGAATGCAACCGGAGTGGTTATCTACTGCATATAATTCTTTTGTACCTCTGGAGGCAAATTCATAAAGTATGTTTCCCGTGCCACTAAAAAGGTCCAAGACGCTAATTTCATCAAAGTAATACCGGTTGTTTAGGATATTGAACAGGGCTTCCTTGGCCATATCCGTTGTTGGTCTTACCGGTAAATTTTTGGGTGCTGTCAATCTTTTTCCTTTGTGGATTCCTGAAATTATACGCATTAAAGGGCATTTATTACTGTAAAATCAATGGTGTCTTCTTGGTTGTTCAAATAAGTATGAGGGCCAAACTCCGGAACAAAAATGGATATGTTCTTCACATATATATAACAGAGTTTATATAACTCATCATCCTCTTCCACAGCACCAAATAACTTTAAAGGAATTGTCTCTGTACTAAGCTTTAACTGCTCAAGGGTAAATAGTAAGTAATATAGGAAGTCTTCCTTGGTATGAAATGTAAAACTATTGAATAATACCAGTTGTTTTTGATCCAGTATGGTAACATCCATCTGGTTTTCCAAAACATATACATAACAAATAGGGTTGATGGCCTTTGACTGTCCCTTTAAAAGGGATTCTGCCATGACCGTACCATTATGCTTATACGTAAATTCCCCGTACAGTTCGTAAATGTAGTTGTTTATGTTTACAAAGGGTACATACACATTGACCATGTCATGACTATCTATTTCATCAAAGGCCAAGTGATCATTTGCCAATATTTTGGTATTGAATTTTAAATAATTTGCCAATTCATTTTCATCGAACAGGGGCTTGGGTACCAAACCAAAAAGTTGATTGCGGTGTACTACCACTACTTCAGTAAACTTTTGGGTAGTGAGTTGGTATTTGTTAAGCATCTGCTTTAACTCCTTTAATAGTTGATAAGGGTTAAGCGTCTGTTCAAATACTTGGTTCTGTGTCTTGATTATCTTATTGCTGACAGAATCAAAAACACAAAAAGAAAGTCCATTCAAGCTAACTTGAATGGACAATTTCTTAAACTCTTCGACTGTATGGTTCGCCGTAATATTATTGCTCTCCTTTTTTGTCATAAACTGGTGGCCAGTTACCGCTGGTGCTAACTTCGTCCATAGATCCTACAGCAATTGAATTACCATTAACCTCATCAACCCCAATTTCTGCATTTTCTTTGTCCAATAAAGTTTTTGGCTGATCATACAGGATGATTGATTTATCAACCTTAGCTTCAAAAACAGGAGCTTTATAGCCACTCTTTTCAACAAATCCGGCATCCATTGTAAATTTCTCACCGTTTTGAGCGAAAGGAATTTCAGCTAAATTTTTGTATCTGTTATCTCCTTTGAAAAGAGAATCTTTAACAGAAACAGTACCTAGGGTATCAATAATCTTTACTTCCTTCAACATATCGATTTGATAGGTTTCATCAAATTCCATGAAGGAAGAGTCACGTTGTTGGGTGATGGTATAATTACCGGTATCTATAAATTTGATAAGGCTATTGAAGTCCTTAGCGTACCTTTTGTTAACCGTTTTGTAAGCCTCTTGCGAATTTTTAATATCCTTAAGTTTTGCAATTACCTGAGCAAAACGTTCCTGCTTCGTTTTGTTAAATTCTATAGGGCCTGTTACGGAATTGTAGATAAGATATCCCAATCCTATACAAACGATCCAAAGTACAATTTGAATTACGGTCTTCATTTCTTACTAGTGTTATTTAAATTTAGTGGTTAGGACAAATCTACAATTTTTTTTCAATCGCAAAAGTATTTCAAGTAAAAATCATCTTTATCTTTGAGCCCTATGACAAGCCTCACAGAAGCTTCTTACTACAAATTGTTGATTGAGAAATTCCCTCACGAACCTACCCTAAAACA
Organism: Cytophaga sp. FL35; assembly: GCF_014349235.1. Classification (GTDB taxonomy): domain Bacteria; phylum Bacteroidota; class Bacteroidia; order Flavobacteriales; family Flavobacteriaceae; genus Euzebyella. Next base: position 21,269 of record NZ_JACSOH010000024.1, read on the forward strand.
ATCTTCCGCATTACAAAAACTAGCCTCTTTTGTAATGTCTAAAAAAGGAGATACAGTGTTCATGCTCAGGGGGTTTGCCGGTACGGGAAAAACCACGTTGATAGGAACCTTGGTAAAGACCTTGTGGAAAACAACGCAGAAATCCGTACTTATGGCGCCTACGGGAAGGGCCGCCAAAGTAATGAGTAATTACTCCAATACGCAGGCATTTACTATTCATAGAAAAATTTATTTCCCCAAAAAGCAGGGAGCAGCGGGGGTTCAGTTTGTACTGGCGCCCAATAAACATAGAAATACCATTTTCATTGTGGATGAGGCATCTATGATCCCGGATGCTCCTGCCGACTCCAAACTGTTTGAAAATGGTTCCTTATTGGATGATTTGCTCATGTTTGTCTACTCCGGCCATAATTGTAAGCTTGTTCTCATTGGTGATACCGCCCAGTTGCCACCGGTAAAATTAGACTTAAGCCCGGCCTTGGATGCTGATAGGTTGAGTTTAAATTACAATAAGGACGTTATAGATATGGAAATGGATGAAGTGGTAAGACAGGCCACGGATTCTGGAATTCTTGCCAATGCCACCATGTTACGGGAGCAATTGCAGAGCGGTTTTTTTGAGAATTTTCAGTTTGATGTTCTTCCCTATAATGATATTATAAGGCTTATAGATGGCCATGAGGTTCAAGAAGCTATTGATACCTCTTACTCGGATGAAGGCAAGGAAGAAACTGCCTTTATCGTAAGGTCCAACAAAAGGGCCAATCTGTACAACGAAAATATTAGAAGTAGAATTTTGTTTCTGGAAAATGAATTGGCCGTTGGGGATTATATGATGGTGGTCAAAAACAACTACTTCTGGCTAAAACCAAACACTGATGCGGGCTTTATAGCCAACGGTGATATCATTGAGGTGCTGGAGATTTTTGCATTTAAGTCCCTTTACGGGTTTAGGTTTGCAGAGGTAAAAGTAAAAATGGTCGATTATCCCAACCAAAAACCCTTTGAAACTGTTTTGTTGTTGGATACTGTAAAAGCGGTTACCCCGTCATTATCATATGAAGACGGCAATAGACTTTACCAGGAAGTGATGAAAGATTACGCGAATGAGAGCTCCAAGTATCGGAAATTTATGGGTGTTAAGAACAACAAGTACTTTAATGCCTTACAGGTAAAGTTTTCCTATGCCATTACTTGTCACAAATCCCAGGGAGGCCAATGGAATACAGTGTTTGTAGAGCAACCCTATATGCCCAATGGTGTGGATAAGGAACTATTACGATGGCTATATACGGCGGTTACTAGGGCAAAGAGCAAGTTGTATCTTATTGGTTTTAAAGGAGATTTTTTTCTTGAATAGGAAAAAGTTAAATTCGTAGGGTTGGTTAAGAAAGGTAATTTTAAGTGGGGCTTCGAAAATTGCTTTAAGCCCATTATTAATGCCAACCCATATAAATTATAGCTAAATGACGCCAGAAACCATAATCAGTATTTTTTTAGGTGTAGGATTGGCCGCTTCTGTTGGTTTCAGGGTGTTTTTGCCACTATTTGCACTTAGTTTGGCGGCATATTTTGGTTTGTGGGAGCTAAATGATAATTGGCATTGGATCGGAAGTCTAGCGGCTGTCATAACTTTTGGCGTTGCTACGGTTGTTGAAATATTTGCCTATTTTATTCCTTGGGTTGATAATCTTTTAGATAGTTTTGCGGTTCCGTTGGCTGCCATCGCGGGAACCGCTGTAATGGTTTCCACGGTAGCGGATTTAGACCCGGTGGTCACTTGGTCTTTGGCCATTATTGCGGGTGGAGGAACGGCAACTGCCATCAAAGGGGCTGGTGCAGCTGGTAGAATGGCTTCCACTGCTACTACTGGTGGCTTGGGCAACCCCATTGTGTCAACGGTAGAAACAGGAACAGCTATGGTGGTGTCCACCGCCTCCATATTTATGCCAATTTTGGCGGCAGTTTTGGTCATAATCATCTTGGTTTTAATTTTTAGGATTTATAGAAAATTACGACCAAGGCCCAAAATGGAATAGAGGAGGAGGAACAAAATTTGGTTCCTTAAGTTAAAGGATTAAACTAGCTTTTTGGATTTGAAAATAATTGCAATGATTCCGGCACGTTATGCCGCTTCAAGATTCCCTGCCAAATTAATGCAGGACCTTTCCGGAAAACCGGTAATACTTCGTACATATGAGGCAGCTATAAAAACAAATCTTTTTGATGACGTTTTTGTGGTGACCGATAGTCCCGTAATATTTGATACCATTTCCCAGGCAGGTGGCAAGGCCATGATGAGCAAAGAAGAACATGATTGTGGTAGTGACCGTATTGCCGAAGCAGTTGCCGACATGGATGTAGATATTATCGTAAATGTGCAGGGCGATGAACCTTTTACGGACCGTGAAAGTCTGGTTGGCGTATTAGAGGTTTTTAAAACGGATTCTGAGAAAGAAATTGATTTGGCTTCATTAATGGTGCGAATTGATGACAACGAAGAAATCAAAAATCCAAATACCGTAAAAGTTATTGTTGACAATAGAAATTTTGCGTTGTATTTTTCCCGTTCCCCTATTCCCTATCATCGAAATACCGAAATGGATGCCACTTATTTTAAACATAAGGGTATCTACGCTTTTAGGAAGGAAGCATTGATGGACTTTCATAGACTTCCCATGTTACCTTTAGAGGCCACAGAGAAAATTGAAGCCATACGGTATTTGGAATATGGAAAGAAAATAAAGATGGTAGAGACCACGGTAACTGGAATAGAAATAGACACTCCGGATGATTTGGAGAAAGCGCAGAAGGCATGGAAGTAGATTTTGGCGGTATAAAAGTAATTGGATTTGATGCCGATGATACCCTATGGGTAAATGAAACGTATTTTAGGGATACGGAAGAAGAATTTGCCAATCTTCTGGAAGGGTATGAGACCAAGAACAAAATAGATCAGGAGCTCTTTAAAATGGAAATTAAGAACCTTGACCTGTATGGTTACGGAATTAAGGGGTTTGTGCTATCCATGATTGAATCGGCATTGGATTTATCCAATAACCAAGTTTCTCAAAAAACAATCTCTAACATTTTGGACTTGGGAAAGAAAATGCTTACACAACCAGTGGAGTTGTTGGATGATGTAACAAAGGTGCTGGAAGCATTAAAGGGTAAGTACAGGTTAATAGTACTCACAAAAGGAGATTTATTGGATCAAGAACGCAAGTTGGAAAAATCTGGACTTTCCAATTATTTTCATCATGTAGAAGTTTTAAGTGACAAAAAAGAGGAAAATTACCAGCACTTATTGGATCATTTACAAATTAATGTAAACGAATTTTTGATGATCGGTAATTCATTGAAGTCCGATGTTCTTCCTTTAATAAATATTGGGGCAAAGGCCGTTCATGTACCTTTTCATACCACCTGGCAGCACGAGGAGGTAAAAACGGAAGAAGGTGAATACGATTATTTAAAAATTGGCAAACTCTCTGAAATTTTGGATTATTTGTCATAGCCTCCATCTAGTATTTTAGAAAAAGAGGTTGGCTAATTTAGGTTGAAGATTATATGGAATTTAAGAAGGATTTGGGTATTAGTGAAGTAACATTGGAAAAGAAAGCGGCATTCAAAAATTTTCCTATGGTTCCAAGGGTTGTTTTTGGATCCGGATGTTTTGATCAATTAGGAGATATCCTTTTGTCCAAAAGAAAACATTCAGAGGCACCTTTTATTTTTTTGGTAGATGATGTTTTTGAGGGAAAGGATCTCGTTTCTAGAATTCCCTTGCTATTCAATGACCAAATAATCTTTATTTCAGCAGATGAAGAACCCAAAACGGGACAGGTAGATATATTGGTCCAAAAAATAAAGGAAGAATACAGCGATTTACCATCCGGTGTGGTGGGTATAGGAGGAGGAACCTTATTGGATTTATCCAAGGCCGTTTCAATTATGTTGACCAATAAGGGAAGTTCCACTGGATACCAAGGATGGGATTTGGTAGCAAAACCATCAGTTTACCACGTTGGGATTCCTACCATAAGTGGTACTGGCGCAGAAGTTTCAAGAACTGCTGTTTTATTGGGACCGGAAAAAAAACTAGGTATTAATTCTGATTATACCACCTTTGACCAAGTGCTTTTAGATCCGGATCTAACCAAAGGAGTTCCAAAGGAACAATGGTTTTATACAGGAATGGATTGTTTTATACATTGTGTTGAATCTCTAGAAGGTACGTACCTGAATGCTTTTAGTCAAAGCTATGGGGAAAAAGCAATGGATTTATGCAAAGAAGTATATTTGGGGGATTTGGAGGATTCCGACTCTAGGGACAAATTAATGATGGCTTCTTGGCATGGAGGCATGAGTATAGCCTATTCTCAAGTGGGCGTTGCACATGCCATGAGTTACGGTTTAGGCTTTTTGTTAGGCGTAAGGCATGGAATAGGCAACTGTCTCGTTTTCCAACATTTAGAAGAGTTTTATCCAGAAGGAGTGGCACTTTTTAAGAAAATGCAAAAAAAGCATAATATTGAGCTTCCCACGGGAATTTGCTCCGGCCTCACAAGTGATGATTTCGATAAAATGATACAGGTTTCATTGGGTATGGTGCCACTATGGGAAAATGCTTTAGGAAGTGAATGGAGAAATATCATTACCCCGGAAAAATTGGAATCTATTTATCGCAAAATCTAATCTTCCTTAACCAATAATCGGTTACTTTTTAAAACCAAATATTATTTAGCGATCATCAGATGCAAAAAATAGCCCAATTTATTTTTTATAAAATTTTGGGGTGGAAAATGGTAGGGAAATTTCCAGGACATCTTAAGCAGTTTGTGGTAGCCGTTGTTCCTCATACCAGTAATGTAGACTTTTTTTTAGGAGTCTTGGTAAGGGCGGTTTTGAACGAACCCATAAACTGGATCGGAAAAAAAAGCCTTTTCAATGCACCCTATGGTTGGCTATTTAGATGGTTGGGCGGTGCACCTATTGATAGAGGAAAAAAAAGCGATACTGTTACTGCCACGGCCAGAATATTTGAGGAACGCGATGTTTTTCGTTTGACCATAGCACCAGAAGGTACTCGCAAAAAGGTGGAAAGGTGGAAAACAGGGTTCTATTATATTGCAAAGGCGGCAAACGTACCTATCGTCCTGGTCGCTTTTGACTTCGGCAAGAAACAGATTAAATTTTCCAAGCCTTTACATACTACAGGAAAGGTAGAGGAGGATTTTGAGACCTACTATTCTTTCTTTAAGGATGTTAAGGGTTTTCGTCATTAAAAGTAATTTTCTGGTCATTAATCCTTGATTTTAATAAAATTATTGGATTATTTCTATCTTAACCTAAGAATTTTATAAAATTCATGGGGTTTAAGCAGAACATTTTTAGAATCAATGTCTTTCTTCAAGACCCAAATAAAAAGCCAGCAGCTATTTTATTCAGGGAGTTTTTTAGTATCTGGAGAAAAAAGAAAAGATTTCCCATTCATTATATAGGTCGTTTAATGTACCGGAAGGGTTTTGAAAATCCGGAGGATTATATGGATATGGAAGAGTACAAATCCATTGTTTTTCCTGTTAGGAATAATCCAGAGGCCTACGTTCATATGCTCAGCAATAAATTAATTTTTCATGTGTTCTGCGAAAAATATAAGTTACCGGTACCTAGAATGCTAGGTTACAATATGCGGAGTTCTTTTTTTATGGAAGATAACTTAATCTTTATTGATTCTGAAAAAGACCTTATAAGCTATTTTGAAGAAATGTTTAAAGTAAAAAAGGCCGAAGTAATTTTCTTAAAGGCTTTTTGTGGTTTTATGGGTAAGCATGTACATAAACTTACTTTAGAAAATGTTGGGGAAGATGTTCCTTTATTAAAAGAGACTTTGTTGAATGGTGAATTTATTTTTCAGGAGGGAGTTCAACAAATTGACTCAATTTCAAAAATTTATCCATCAAGTGTAAATACGTTGAGGGTAGAAACATTTATAGACAATCAAGGTACACCACATATTTTAGGAGCTGTACTTCGATTGGGTTCAGGAGGTAAGTATATAGACAACGTAAGTTCTGGTGGATTTTTTGTGCCTATTGAAATGAAAAATGGCACTCTAATAAAGAAAGGGGTACGAGCAATGATTCACGGTGGGGAGGAAATCTTTGAGCATCCAGATACTGGTTTTGTGTTTGAAAAGTTTAAAATACCTTTTTTTGATGAGTGTAAGGAATTGGCAATAAAGTTGGCTACTCATTTTCCAAATAGGATTGCCGGTTGGGATTTGGCAATTACGGAGGAAGGACCTGTGGTAATAGAAGGTAATAATCAACCTGGGATAACCATTGGAGAATTATCTTATGGAGGATATGCAAAACATCCTTTATTTGACGAAATGAGAGGTTTAAAAAGGGAATAATGTTAGAAAGGCTTAGGTATCACTTATTTTGGTCCGTTGATTTTCTAAAAGGGAGTCCTGTGAGAAAACATTGCAAGGATATTCAGTCTATATTGGAGAATTACGATTCTGATAGTTCCATAGATAAGAAAAAACAATATCTGAACAAACTTCTAGACCATGCCGTAAAATTTGTAGAATTCTATAATAAGTATAAGGGATTTAATAGGTTGGAAGATTTCCCCGTTGTAAACCAAGGTATTTTAAAGAATAATTTTGAAACCATTCAGGCATCCAATTACCGCGGTAGAAAACATTTTAAAATGTCTACTAGCGGTTCTACAGGCACACCATTTACCATTCTTCAGAATGCTGATAAAAAGGTAAGAAATACAGCAGATACCATCTACTTTAAAAAACAGATTGGCTATGAGGTAGGTCATAGAATGTACTATATACGTAGATGGTTCAAAAAGTTAAAAAGTACGCCTTGGTCCAATAAAATTAAAAATGTTGTTGAAGTAGATGTAACCGACTTCTCTCAAGAATATCTAAAAAAGTTTATTGAAGATCTGGAAAATGATAAGTCTAAGAAGGTCATATTGGCCTATTCATCTGCACTACGGGAAATATGTAAATATTTGGACAATGCGGAGAGCGAAGGTGTCGAGACGAATCTAGAATGTATTATTTCCATGGCCGAAGGGCTATCAACTCAGACAAGAAAATCATTAAAAAAGTACTTTAAGGCTCCGGTCTATTCCAGGTATTCCAATAATGAAAACGGGATTTTATCTCTTCAGCTCTCTGAGATAGACCCGTACTTCCAAATAAATTGGGCGAGCTATCATATTGAAATTTTACATCCGGAAAGGGATGAGCCGGTAGCCTTTGGACAAATAGGAAGAGTCGTTATTACGGATTTGTTCAATTATCACATGCCATTTATTAGGTATGATACGGGTGATATGGCTGTTATGGAAGAGAATGATACCTTTAATAGTGCTCCTGCCTTCAAAGAGATAATTGGAAGAAAAATGGATGTTATTTATGATACCTCCGGTAATCCAAAATCATCGTTCATTATTTTTCACCTAGATGCCTATCCACAAATAGACCAGTTTCAAATTATTCAGCAGGCTAAAAAACAATACGTTATAAAGCTAAACGTTAAAAATAAAAGGAAAGTCAACGAGTTGGAAATTATAAAGTTATATAAATCTTATTTAGGGGACGATGCTGAAATAGACTTTGAATATGAAGATGTCATTCCCACTTTAACCTCTGGTAAACGTCGTCTTACCATAAATAATTACATAAAGGATTTAACCGCTTGATTTCAATTTTGGTATGTACATAAAAATTATAAAACCCTTTTTTGATTATTTGTTTGCCATTATGGGCGGATTGTTTCTACTTCCGGTATTCTTTATAGTCTACATGCTCCTTCGTTTTACAGGTTTAAAGAATCCTATTTTTAAACAGCCACGTCCGGGGAAAAACAATAAGGTTTTTCATATTATGAAATTCAAAACAATGACAGATGAAACGGATGAAACCGGAAAGCTACTTGCTGATGACAAAAGGATTACCCGTTTAGGTAGATTTTTAAGGAAAACCTCACTGGACGAAATTCCGCAGCTTTTGAATATTTTAAAAGGTGATATTAGCTTGGTGGGACCTAGGCCTTTGAGAGTAAGATATTTGCCTTATTACACACTAAGGGAGCAAACCAGACATTCTGTAAAACCTGGCATTACTGGTCTAGCTCAAGTGAATGGGAGAAATGCAATTTATTGGGACAAGCGTTTAGAATTAGATGCCGTTTATGTTGAGAAGATAAGTTTCAAAACAGATTTCCTTATTTTATTAAAAACCTTTGTAAAGGTTTTTGATTTTTCAGCGACCAATTTTATAGGTGAAACGGATAATTTGGATGAATTGAGAAGGGCCAAAATGAATGGGCCCTTTGTAAAGTAAGATGTGAAAGTATAATTTGAAGAATGTTTTTTTGGAATAGAATAGTTGTTCTTTAGTATGAATAAATTAAACCCGCTTTTAAAATGAATGTATTATTTACTTGTGCTGGAAGAAGAAACTATTTAATCCGTTATTTTAAAGAAGTAATTGGAGAAAATGGGCTTACGGTCGCAGCTGATAATCAAGCAACAGCCAGTGCATTTGCTGATGCCGATTTATCTTTTCTTGTTCCGCCGGTAAATGATAAAAACTATATTCCTGCTATCCTTAAAATTATTCAAAATTATAAAATAGATTTGTTGATTCCGCTCAATGATTTGGAGTTACCTATTGTAGCGGATCATAAATTACAACTGGAACAGTTTGGAACTAAAGTGGTCCTTTCAAATTATGAAACCATCAAGACCTTTACGGATAAGTGGTTAACCTATGAGTTTTTTAAATCAATTAGTGTTTGTACTCCCCAGTCGTTTTTGGATTTAAAGTCTGTGAAAAAAGCTCTTCATGACAAAGACATTAGTTTTCCGCTTATGATCAAACCAAGAATGGGTTCCGGGTCTGTTGGTATAATGACTGCGAATGATCAAGAAGAATTAGAGCTTATCTATAGGTTGCAAATGAAAAAGAACGCTAAAAAAGAGTGTCTTTCGAGTCTGTTGATTCAAGAAAAAATCAATGGTACTGAATATGGAATGGATATTTTAAATGATTTTAATGGCAACTATATAGGCGCATTCGTTAGGAAAAAGTTGTCTATGAGAGGTGGTGAGACCGATAAAGCTATATCCATAATTGACAAAAGGTTTGAGAAAATTGCAAAAAAAATTAGTAAAGCAAGCAAGCACATTGGAAGTGTGGATTGCGATTTTTTCGTACGTAATAACGAAATATATTTGTTAGAGATCAATCCTCGTTTTGGGGGTGGCTATCCTTTTTCACATGAAGCCGGTATCAATGTTCCTGCGATTTACGTTGCTTGGTTAAATGGTGAATTGAACATTTCTTCATATTTAAATTATCAACCCCAGCTGACATTTGCTAAATGCAGTCAAATTAAAGAAGTCCAGTTTGTAAAGAAATCGTTGGCCAAGGCTGGTTGATTATTCTATTAATGGGATAATTCCACTCTCAATTTCTTCTTTTAAAAAAAATTAAAAATTAAAACCAAACCTTTTTCATAATGTTACGTAAGTACGTTTGGATGACTATAGTAGTACATCCAATACACACTTAAAAACTTAATGATTATGAAAAAGAACTTTACAAAACCGATGGCTGGTCTTTTTTTGACGCTCGGTTTACTTTTTACGGTTTCCTGTGATGACGATGACAATGGTGGCATGACGGGCGAGGAAATGCCAACCTGTTCAGATGGTATTATGAACGGGGATGAAACAGGGGTTGATTGCGGTGGAACCGTATGCGCGCCTTGCGAAGATGGAATGGAAATGGGTAGAAGAGCGGAACTTTTCGTTACCAATAATTCCAACGGAGATATTACCAAGTACAGTATTACCGGTGATTCATTGGTTACTTATAGAACGGCATCAGATGCAGCAGAGGGTATTTATTATAACAAGGAAGATGATTTGTTGGTTCAAGCCTCTAGATCCAGCTTGCAATTGGAAGCCTTTAAAGAAACTTCCATGATTATGGAAGATACGAATGTGATAGCTGCTTTTAATGGAGCAATGGATTTGGAAAGTCCTCGTGAGTTGGCCGTAAGTGGTTCTACTTATGTAGTAGCGGACACGGGTTCACACAAATTTTTCGTCTATGATAAAAGCGGGGATAGCTTTATGTTGACGGCCACGTTAGACATCCCTTTTCCAGTTTGGGGAATTACCTTTAAAGGTAAGGACTTATATGCTGTTGTAGATACTACCAGTGATTTGGCGGTTTTCTATGATTTTGCAGCCAATGCCCAAGATGGTCTTTTAAGACCTTCCAAAAGGGTGAAGATAGAAGGTATTGTTAGAACCCACGGCCTTACTTACAGTGCTGCGGATGATACAATGGTGATGACGGATATTGGTGATGCCGCCAATACTACTGATGATGGAGGATTTCATATAATTAAAGAATTCAGTTCTAAATTCGATGCGCTTTCAGACGGAGATGTGCTGCCAGTAGGTATGCAAATTAGAGTTGCCGGACCATCAACGTTAATGGGGAATCCAATTGATGTAGCATATGATTCTGAAACAGATGCCATTTACGTTTCAGAAGTTGGAAACGGAAAAGTTTTAGGTTTTACTTCCATTGGCGATGGTGGGGATTTAGCTCCATCGTTTAATATGGATTTGGAAGCGGCTTCTTCCATTTATTTTTCAAGTGATGAAACGGATATGGACATGGGTATGGAAACCATGGGACAAGAAACAAGGTTATACGCTACTAGTACGGCCAATGGGAATATTACAGTGTATGATGGAATGGGGGCACCCATGAAGACCATTCTTTCTGCTTCTACGTCAACAGAAGGCATTTATTATTCACCTTTGAGCGATGATATCATACAGGCCTCCCGTTCCGGTCTTATGCTAGAAAGCTACGCAGACTTTTCTTCTTTGGCAGATGCCAGTACGGTACAAGCAGCTTTTATGAGTGATGCAGATTTAATGAGTCCTAGGGAAATAGCAGTATCGGGATACCATGTAGTAGTGGCCGATAATGGTGAAAATAAGCTGTACGTATATACTTTTAACGGCTCTTCATTTACGTTACAAAATACACTACAAGCAGATTTTGATCTATGGGGTATTACGTTTATGGGAGATGATTTATTGGCCGTTGTAGATAATACCAGTGATTTGGCTATATTCAATAATTTTATAGATATGAATATGATGGATGGTTCCATAATGCCGGACAAGCAGGTGACTGTTGAAGGTATTGTAAGAACCCATGGTATTGATTACAGCGAAGCTTCAGATGTATTGGTAATGACGGATATAGGTGCAGCTGCAGATGCTAACACGGATGGTGGTTTCCATGTAATACAGGACTTTACATTGGTTATTGATGCTTTGGAAGATGGAGCAACCATACCAATGGGTAGTCAAAGTAGGGTGGCAGGGCCATCTACTATGATGGGTAACCCTATTGATGTAGCCTATGACCATAAAACGGAGACGGTATTTATTGCAGAAGTTGGAAACGGAAAAGTTCTTGGTTTCGCCAATGCACTAAACAGTAACGGTGATGTAGCTCCAACAGTTAGTAATGATTTGATGAATGCTTCTTCTATTTATCTTTATAATAATTAAGATAGACACTTAATAATTAAAAATCCGGTTTCGTTTCGAAACCGGATTTTTATGTGTTTAGCTAAAAAATTCATCTTTTTTAAAACCAATTTGTAAACAGCTCGTATATACCTCAAAATATACAACAGTTTTGATCATATAGCTCTATACTTTTACACTAACCACCTATCAGTATAGTATTTGGTTGTTTTAGGTTTTTTTAGTTAGTAGTAGTAAAAAGCGGCTCAATGAGCCGCTTTTTCTAAGTATACTGCTTATTGAGCATTGGTTTGATTTCTTCTCCCGTATTTATTTGCTATAGCGCTAATAACGATCATTTGCAGAATGTGAAAAACCATTAACGGCAATAAAATAATTCCCTGTATGGCCATACTGCCAAATAGAATTTTTGAAAACACGGTACCGTGCACTAATGATTTTTTAGTGCCACAAAATTGTGCGGTAATGCAATCTTCCATTGAGAAGTCTAGATATTTGGAAATAAATTGTAGCAAATAATAAACTATAACGAATAAAATTCCTGCGCCAACAAAAAGTAGGGCTAAGTCCATCCATGAAATATTTCCAAATAAATCTTCATTGAACGATTTTACATAGCTTTTATAGATAATTAGAAGGATGACCGCTTTATCAAAGGTGGCAAGTTTACTGGAATTTCGCTGTACAATGGCACCGAAAAATCGTTGTAGTGACATCCCCACAAATACCGGCACCAAAACCTGAAGGATGAGATTGACATATATTTCCTTTAAATTAAAATTGATTTCAGAATTATCCCAAAAAAATCCCATCCATAAAGGAGTGACCAGAATGCCAATAATTCCAGAAATACTGGCGTTAAAAATGGCTGCAGGAATATTTCCCTTTGCCAAGGAAACCATTACCACACTCGAGCTTACTGTAGAGGGTAGGGCGGCCAAAAAGAAGAATGCGAGCCAAATGGTTTCTTGCTCCGCTGAAGTTATCAATGGCCTAAAGAGCAGTACCAATACCGGAAACAGTAGAAATGTTGCACCCTGAATTAAGAAATGTAATTTGAAATTACCCAAGCCGGACTTTAATTTATCCGGACTCAATTTTAAGCCGTAAAAAAAGAAAATCAGCGAAATGCCAATACTACTTATAGTATTTAAAAGTTGCGCTGTACTTCCTGAAATTACGTGTGGAAACATGTATGCCAATAGTATGACAAACAGGATTCCCGTTACAAAATAATCAATTTTCAATCGCATCTATAGTTGATATAATGGTACCTAACTTTCCGCTCTCATATTTCAGACCATCAAAAAAGGCCGCTTAAAGCGACCTTTTTTATATTTTCTCGGAACAAAGCTATTCTTTCATGGTGTGATATACGTTCTGGACGTCATCATCCTCCTCAATTTTTTCCAAAAGTTTTTCCACATCGGCAATTTGCTCTTCATTGAGTTCTTTGGTCACTTGTGGAATTCTTTCAAAACCGGAAGACAAGATTTCAATCTCACGCGATTCCAATTCTTTCTGAATATCACCAAAGCTCTCAAAAGGGGCATAGATTAAAATTCCGTCTTCATCCACAAAAACCTCCTCGGCACCAAAATCGATCATTTCCAATTCCAGTTCCTCCGGGTCAAGCCCTTCGGCATTGATACGAAAGTTACAGGTATGGTCAAACATAAATTCTACGGAACCAGATGTTCCTAAACTACCGTTGCACTTGTTAAAATAACTACGAATATTGGCTACGGTCCTGGTATTATTGTCTGTGGCCGTTTCAATTAAAATGGCGATACCATGGGGGGCGTATCCCTCAAAAAGCACTTCCTTAAAATCGCCCAAACTCTTGTCACTAGCTCTTTTAATGGCCCTTTCAATATTGTCTTTGGGCATGTTTACAGACTTGGCATTCTGGATGACCGCTCTAAGTCGTGCATTGGAATCTGGGTCAGGGCCACCCTCCTTTACGGCCATAACAATGTCTTTGCCAATTCTGGTGAACGCTTTGCTCATTGCGGCCCAGCGCTTCATTTTTCTGGCTTTTCTAAATTCAAAAGCTCTTCCCATAGTTTAAAATGCTAATGTTTAAGTGGTGGCAAATTTAAAAATGTTTTGCCATTGTCGCAATTTTGTCATTTGTACTTTACTAAAACCTGAAAAGAAAGGCTTATTCGCTTTCAATGATGTCTTCTATTCTTTTGGCCAACTGAAAATCTTTTTGGGTAACCCCGTCCGCGTCGTGCGTGTTAAGGCGAATACTTAGGGTGTTGTAAACATTTTGCCAATCTGGGTGGTGTTCTTGGGCTTCACATTCAAAGGCAATTCGCGTCATTACGGAAAAAGCTTCCTTGAAATTTTTGAACTCAAAAGTGGTCTCAATAGCCCCATCTACATATTCCCAACCGTCTAATTGTTCTAATTCTTTAGATATTTCAGCTTCGCTTAATTTTTTCATCGTAAGTCTTTTAAGGGTTTAAAATCTAATGATATCCAAATGTAGGGTATTTAAAGTGTCTTTTCTCCAAAGATGTTGTCGGTATCGACTTATTTGGAAATATGGTGATCTATTATTTCTTGATAGCCTACCTGTAAGTTTTTGGGCAGCTTATTGTCCCTGGGCAGAACGGCCAAATAACGTTCCTCGTTGGAAGTGAAAACTCTTTTATATATTGGATTGAAGTTACCAATCCGACTTATAGTTTCCTTTATAAAATCTTCGTGGTGTACCAAATCCTTACTTCCCAAATGAAAAATACCTTTTCTATTTCGGTTGATGAGGTAATGGATCTGTTGTGTAAGTTTATCGTCGTTGGTTACGTTCAACACCAAATTAGGAAATACCTCTACCGGCTCGTTTTCCCAAATGTTCTTTTTTATTTCTTTAATCCGGGGCGAGCTGTTGCCAAAAACCATTGGAAGCCTTAGGATTCCCATTTTTTCATGGGGAATACGCATAAGCATATTCTCAATTTTAATTTTTAGCCTGCCATAAATGCTTTCGGACAGGGTTTTATCATATTCGTAGGAGGGATATTTTCTGTAGGCATCAAAAACATTGGCAGACGACAAAAAATACAGGGTACACTTGTTGGTCATCAGGTACTCGACAATATGCTGATGCGCTAATATCTGCGATGCAAAATTTCCCCGCAAGGCTGAAATAATGATTTGTGGTCGCACTTTTTCAAGAATTTCAAAAACATCGTCTTGTTCTAGATCGTACCGAAAAAATTGTTGATTGTTCTCAAAAGAACGCCTGGCAGAAAAATACGTACCATAAGTATCGTAATAATTGCACAGCTCCTTATAAATAGCATTGCCCAAAAACCCGCTTCCTCCCAGGATTAAAATCTTCTTCCCCTCCAAACTAAAAAATAGATAATCCTGTTTCAGTCGTAAATTTCTCCAAAACTTCCATACCCAATTTTGAATTTCCCTTTTTGTTGAGCCCGGGAGACCATGTGGCTACGGTAAAGTGATTTGGCAACAGGGCAACGATTCCACCACCAACGCCACTCTTGCCGGGCAGTCCTACTTCAAAAGCAAATTCTCCCGCTTCGTCATAAAACCCACAAGTTAGCATCAAGGCGTTGATACGTTTAACTTGATTGATACTCAGGTGTTTTTGATCTCTCAAACAGTGCCCACGATTACTAAAAAGAAAAAAAGTGTGTGCCAACTGTTGGCAGGTCATTTCCAATGCACATTGATGAAAGTAAAAATCGAGAACCTGCTCTACGTCATTATGAAGGTTTTTATAGGATTTTAAAAGATTGGCGGCCGCATAATTTCTGAAGCCCGTAACTTTTTCACTTTTGGCAACCTCCTCATTATAATGTATGGAATGGTCATTGGCTATTTTACGTATAAACTCGAGAAAATCTTCCTTTGGATTACCCAAAACGCTTACCAGCACATCGGCCACCACAATAGCTCCGGCATTGATGAGCGGGTTTCGAGGAATTCCGTTTTCCTGTTCCAAAAGTGAAAGATGGTTAAAAGGATCTCCTGATGGCTCCACATCTACACGCTCCCATAGTTTTTCACCAATATGGGACAAAGCCAGCGAAAGCGAAAGTACTTTTGAAATACTTTGAATTGAAAATGGAGTAGTGGAATCACCTGCGGAATATCCGTTTTTTTCTTTATCCAACAGATGAATTCCAAATTTGGTGATATCCACCTTTGCTAATTCCGGAATATAGGTGGCTACTGCGCCCCGGTCATTTCGGCTGCCTATCTCATAGTGGATTTTATGTAGAACGCTCTTAAAATCTATCATTAACCTTTATAGAACGGTAATTTTACCACGGTGGCATCTACCGCTTTTTTCCTGATTTGTATTTTTATGTTGGAGCCTATTTTCGATAAATTAGATGGTACATAACCCAAGCCAATTCCTTTATTGAGGGAAGGAGACATAGTTCCGGAGGTAACACTGCCTATTTTCGCTCCTGCATCATCAACAATATCATACCCGTGGCGTGGAATGGCCCGATCGTTCATTTCAAACGCTACCAGTTTGTTTTTAGGTCCAACCTCTTTTTCCTTTTGAATATTCTCACTATTGACAAAATCTTTGGTGAATTTGGTAATCCAGCCCAAACCGGCCTCAATGGGTGATGTCTCTTCGGTTATATCGTTTCCGTAAAGGCAGTAGCCCATTTCCAAACGTAGGGTATCACGCGCTGCAAGGCCTATAGGTTCAATCCCAAAATCTTTACCGGCCTCAAAAACCTTATCCCAAATTTTGTGCACCTCACTGTTTTTGCAATAAATCTCAAACCCGCCAGAACCTGTATATCCGGTAGCGGAAATGATTACATGCTCAATCCCTGCAAAATCGGCTACCTCAAAATGGTAGAACTTTATGGACGATAAATCAACCGAAGTCAAACTTTGCATAGCCTCCACCGCTTTGGGGCCTTGAATGGCCAACAATGAAAATCCGTCGGAAATATTTCGCATCTCGGCACCAATTTCTTCATTGTATTTGGAGATGTGTGCCCAATCTTTTTCGATATTGGCCGCATTCACAACCAATAAATAAGTTTCGTCCTTAACTCGGTAAACGATTAAATCATCAACAACTCCTCCGGTTTCGTTGGGCATATAGCTGTATTGTGCCCTTCCCACATACAGTTTAGCGGCATCGTTGGAAGTTACCTTTTGGATCAGCTCCAATGCTTTTGGTCCTTCGATCAAAAATTCGCCCATATGGCTTACATCAAAAACGCCCACGCCTTTGCGTACGGTTTCGTGTTCTATGTTTACACCGGCATAGCTAACCGGCATTTGATACCCCGCATAGGCGACCATTTTAGCACCTAAATCTTTATGTACGCTGGTCAAGGCTGTGTTTTTCATGTAAATTTGGAATAAATGATTTTGCAAATCTATTGAATTTAATAGGGAAAGTATAATGGCAAATAGTTATGTTTAGCATAATATTTGGGATGCAATAACACAAACTTAGTTAAGAAAGCAGCATATGGGAACCTTCAAAAAAATGATTTTTGGCCTATTTTTAGTAATGACCGCCGTTTTAGAGGCGCAGGATAAACCAACGGATTTTCTTCCGGCAGATTTTCATAAAGAGCGAAGGCAAAAGGTAAGGGAAATGATGCCGGCCAATAGCGTGGCCATATTATTTGCCAATCCCGTTCGTAATCGTGCCAACGATGTTGATTATGTTTACCACCAAGACCCGGATTTTTATTACCTGAGCGGTTACCATGAACCCCATGCCATTCTGTTAGTATTCTCCGAAAAACAATATACCGATGACAATCAAGAATATGATGAAATGCTCTTTGTCCAGGAAAGGAACCCGAAAGCTGAGCAGTGGACGGGAAAACGGCTTGGTATTGAAGGCGCCAAGGCGAATTTGGGTTTTACCACCGTTTTTAATGGGAAAGATTTTCTTTCTTCTGACATCGATTTTAAGTCTTTTGACAAAGTGTTGTTTTTCAATTTTAAGAACGATGTACGAGATTCAAGGGATGAAGCAGATCTTTTCAGCTTGATCAGTTCCTTTAAGGAAAAGGTCAATTATCCTTCCGATTTTGATGCTAACAAACAGCACTTGTATCAAATGATAACCTCCACCGAAGTGGAAAATAGTGCCAATGTGGCCCAAGTGTTGGGCAGGTATTTGAGGAGAGACGAAGATCTACAGCAAGATGAGCTGCTTACCGGTTTTGTAAATGCAGAAAACGAACAGTCGCGATTGGAAATAAAAAATCAGGTGGCCCTTAAAATGAAAGGTAATAATTTGGATTCTTCTTCTCTTACGGAAATCATGGCCAAACTCAGGGAAACCAAGACCGAAGAGGAAATGGTACTGCTAAAAAAGGCCATTGAAATATCGGCGGTGGGGCAAATAGAGGTGATGAAAGCCATGCACCCAAACATGTCCGAAACCGAAATTCAAGGGGTGCATGAGTTCGTGTACAAGAAGTATAATGCTGAATACGAGGGCTATCCGTCCATTGTGGGCGGTGGACACAATGGTTGCATACTTCACTACATTGAAAACAACAAGCCCAAGGTAGGCAATGATTTGGTGTTGATGGATTTGGGTGCCGAATACCACGGTTATACAGCAGACGTTACCCGAACCATTCCCGCAAACGGAAAATTCAGTAAGGAACAGAAACTCATTTATGAAATCGTATACGAGGCCCAAGAAGCGGGCATCAAGGCCAGTGTGGTAGGAGCGCCTTTTCAAGCTCCGGGGCAAGCAGCCAGCAAGGTAGTGACTGCCGGATTAATGAAGTTGGGTATCATTAAAAAAGAGGAGGACTCCAGGATTTATTTCCCTCACGGAACCTCACATTATTTAGGTTTGGATGTACATGATCGGGGCACCTATGGCGCTTTTCAACCCAATACGGTAATTACGGTAGAACCGGGAATTTACATACCCGAAGGCAGTGACTGCGATAAAAAATGGTGGGGGATTGCCGTACGTATTGAAGACGATATCCTCATTACCGAAAACGGACCGGTGAACCTATCCGCTATGGCGCCCAGAACCGTTGCCGAAATTGAAAAGACCATGGCCCAGCCCAGCCCCTTGGATGATTTTAAGCTACCGGAGTTGGATTAGGGGTTAACCTTGAAAGCTTACATATTAAAAATTAATATTGATTGAAGTAATTAATGGATGATTTTTTTCAAAATATCGATAATTGGACCTTAATAAAGTATACAGGAGGAATAACAGTTGTTCTAAGTTCATTAATAGCATTTATTTCGCATGTCTTGAAGGATTTTCTTTTAAATAAATGGAAGTTAAAATATGATACTGAACTCGAAAGCCTTAAGGCGAAATTTTCCAAAAACAATACAATTTTGGAGAATCTTACTGGGTCACTATCAAATGTTTATCTGGCTTCTAATGAAAAAAGGATTGAAAGCTTGGAAGCAATCTGGACTGGAATGTTAAGGGTGAAAAATGAAATGCCTGTACTGGTTTCAATGGCTTATAATATATTAACGCCAGAAGAAATCGAAAATTTACCTAATACCAATAAGTTCAATGCCTTAATTGATGCATTTGAACCAATAAATTATTTTGAAAAACATTCAAATTTAATTCATCAGTTGGAATTGTCTCGTCCATTTATTGGTGAAACATTGTGGTCAATCTTTTTTACTTATCAGGCCTTTATAGGAAGGTCTATCTTTTTAATTAAAGAAGGACTGGAACAGGGTAAAGTTACTCATTGGAAAAATGACTCAAATTTTATTAATCAAATCCTAACCGTAATAATTGAACCAGAGGAGTTAGAAAAATTAACCATGAAAGATAAAACTGCTTACAGTAATGTCTTAAGCTTTCTAGAATCCAAGGCTCTTAATGACATCTCAGAACAGTTGACGGGCAAGAAAATGACTGATGACACCTTGAGTCATGCAATAATGTTAAATGAACTGACCAAAAAAGCTATTTTCAATTAGAAGCATAAAGATTAAAATTGGCTGATGCTCTTCTTTGATCTAGGCCAAAATTTACAACATATTCGGTATTATAGTTGTGTGTAATTTATACGTATATTTATCGTATAAAATAATGAAATGGTTAGAAAAGAACTTCACTTAGACGAAAAGGTGATTTCAGCTCTGGAGGCGGAGGCCAAAAGACAAAATCGAAGCCTAAAAAATTACTTGGAACATTTGGCCATTGAACAAGCCAAAAAATTGGAAACACCCTCTAAGGAGTATAGAGACATGATGGATAGCATGTTGAAGAGGCTTGAAAAGGGAGAAGTTGAATTTTCCAGTCTGGAGGAGGTAATGGCAAGAAATGGCTTATGATATAGTAATCTTCAAAGAAGCTGAAATCGATTTAATGACTGCGATATGTCATTATAGGGTTTCAGGTCTTGAGGGGAGTTTTAAAGCCGATATTACAAAGCAAATAAGCTATCTAAAGGCAAACCCATTCTTGTTTCAAGTATTTTACCGAAATGTAAGAAGGGTGCAGTTCAATGAATTTCTTTATTCTATACATTTTACGATTTCCGACCAACAAGTATGGATATTGAGAATACTACATCATAAACAAAATTTTGAATAATTCATACTAAAAAAGACCCCGAATGGGGTCTTTTTTATTCGTCTAAAAGAAAACTTTTGAGCTGATCATAAGTTTTGATCTTGATGGATTTTTTCTCCTTGTCCATCACCTTTTTGATTTGCTCTGGAATGGCCACTTTTTTATCGATGGTTTCTTCTACCACATCTAAAAACTTTACCGGGTGGGCGGTTTCTAAGAAAATACCGTAGTGGTCCGGATGGTCGTTCAAATACTTTTTAAGCCCCAAATAGCCAACGGCACCATGCGGGTCCGCAATGTAGCTCCTGTGTTCGTACAATTGCGTCATGGTTTCCTTGGTGATTGCATCATCAAAAGCGTAGGAAGAAAGATTTTTCTCCAACAGCTCAAAATTGTCATTGTACAAATGGCGGATTCTTATAAAATTACTTGGGTCGCCCACATCCATGGCATTGGAAATGGTGGCGGTAGAGGGTTTTGGTGAATACTCCTTGGTGAGCATAAATTGGGGTACCGTATCGTTTACGTTGGTAGCGGCAACAAAGTGCTTAACGGGCATTCCCAATTTTTGGGCTACCATACCGGCACAGATATTCCCAAAATTCCCGGAGGGAATGGAGAATACAATTTCTTTGCCTGCTTTCTTCGCTTGCTTGTAGGCGAATAGGAAGTAAAACATTTGCGGTAGCCAACGTGCCACGTTAATGGAATTAGCGGAGGTCAGCTGCATTTGCTGTAAAATACCCTCGTCCAAAAAGGCGGTTTTTACCATTTTCTGGCAATTGTCAAAAGTACCGTCCACTTCCAAGGCCGTAATGTTCTGCCCCAAAGTGGTGAGTTGTCTTTCTTGTATATCGCTCACTTTTCCGCTAGGGTAGAGAATGACGACATTTACGCCTTCAACTCCTAAAAAACCATTGGCAACGGCTCCTCCGGTATCCCCTGAAGTGGCCACGAGTACCGTAACTTCATTTTTTTCGCCCCGCGAAAAATAGCCTAGGCATTGCGCCATAAAACGGGCGCCTACATCTTTAAACGCCATGGTAGGCCCGTGAAAAAGCTCCAAAGTACCCACATTGTCCTCAATTTCAATCACCGGAAAATCAAAATCCAAGGTGTTTTTTAAAATTTCCTTGAGTTCCTCATTGGGGATTTCCTCGCTTACGAACTGATGAATAGCGTTAAAAGCAATTTCGTGGTTGCTCAATTCTTCGATCTGCTCAAAAAAGGAATCGGGCAGGGGCGTAAAACTTTCCGGAAAGTAAAGTCCCTTGTCCGGTGCAATTCCCCTCACTACGGCTTCTTTAAAAGATACGGCTGGGGCTTCTTTATGTAGGCTGTAAAATTTCATTTAGTCGATGATCTTAATTCCTTCTGTATTAATTTTTGAAACGTGTACGTCATAGTCCACACCTATTTTTTGGTACACATGTGTCATGGCTTCGGCTACATTTTGGGCAGTTTCTTTTCCTTTGCTAAAGGCAAAAATACTGGGACCCGACCCGGAAATTCCGCAGCCGAGGGCACCAGCTTCTTTGGAAACCGATTTTATTTTATCAAATCCCGGAATCAAAATAGAACGGATGGGCTCTACAATATGGTCTTGCAAAGAGCGACCGATCAGGTCGTAGTCTTCGGTAAAAAGACCGGCGACCAAACCGCCTACATTGCCCCATTGTTTGATGCCATCAGCCAAGGTGAGGTGGGTTTTTAATATTTTTCTAGAATCGGAAGTTTTTATTTCTATCTGCGGATGAATCACCGTTGCGTACAATTCTTCGGGACAATGAATGGAAATAACATCCAAAGGCTCGTAGCTACGAACCAAGGTAAAACCACCGAACAGGGCAGGAGCCACATTATCCGCATGTGCAACCCCGCTGGCCAAACGCTCGCCTTCCATGGCAAATCTTACCAATTCCAAAGTGGAAAAAGGTTTGCCCAACAATTCGTTCATGGCCCAAACCGCTCCCGTGGAGCTGGCGGCACTACTGCCGATACCGCTTCCGGCCTTGATTTTCTTATAGATTTCAATTTCAAAACCTTCTTGTGAGCCACTTTCTGCCAAAAGGGCCAATCCGGCAACGCCCGCAACATTTTTATGGGTTTCCATCGGCAGGTCTTGTCCTTCCAATTTGGTGATGCGAATGCCTTTTTCAGCCGATTTTCTAATCACCATTTCATCGCCTACATTATCCAAGGCAACCCCAAGTACATCAAAACCGCAGGAAACATTGGCAATTGTGGCCGGGCAGAATATTCTGATTTCGTTTTTGCTCATTTTCTAGAAGTTTCCGATTCTAATAATATCTGCAAAAATACCGGAAGCTGTTACATCTGCACCCGCACCGGCACCCTTTATGATCATTGGCTGGTTGGGGTACCTCTCTGTGTAGAAAAGTACGATGTTGTCACTTCCTTCCAGATTATAAAAATCATGGCCTTTAGGAATTTCCTGGAGTCCTACACTTGCTTCGCCATTTTCATATTGGGCAACATATTTTAGCTTACTGTCCTTGGCGGCGGCTTTGGCATACATTTCTTGAAAACGTTCCTCGTATTTAACCAAAGAAGCAAAGAAATCCTCATTATTAGTGGTATTCAAACTTTCTTCAGGAAGGAAACTGTTATTGGCAATATCGTCTATTTCCAATCGGTTACCACTTTCACGGGCCAAAATCAGAATTTTACGCATCACATCTATTCCGCTTAAATCGATTTTCGGATCAGGTTCGGTATAACCTTCCTCTTGTGCCTGTTTTACAATGTCGTGAAAGGTGGTCTGGTCGTTAAAGTTATTAAAGACGAAATTGAGACTCCCTGAAAGTACCGCCTGAATTTTCAAAACCCTATCTCCGGAAGCAATCAAATGTTTCAGAGTATCAATAATGGGCAAACCAGCGCCCACATTGGTTTCGAAGAGGAAAGGGGCATTGTAGGCCCTTGCCAAATCTTTCAAATGCTGGTAATTTTCAAATTCAGAAGAACAGGCGATTTTATTACAGGTAACCACTGAGATACTGTTTCCAAGGTAGGAAGCGTAGGTAGAAGCAACATCGCCACTTGCGGTATTGTCCACAAAAATACTATTGCGATAATTGAGTTTTTGAATGGTCTCGAAGAACTCAGTTTTGTCCGCTTTTTCGCCGGAAGCCAATTTTTCCTTCCATTGGTCTAAACTGATCCCTCCATCATCGAAAAACATGGTTCTTGAGTTGGATATACCAATTACCCGTATGTTGAGTTTTAGTTTTTCCTTAAGGTAGGAACGTTGTTGTCTTACCTGCTCCAAAAACTTGGCTCCCACGTTACCAACCCCCATTACAAAAAGGTTGAGCTGCTTAACGTTCTCCTCAAAAAATTCTTCATGAAGGGCGTTCAGGGCCTTTTTTACATCACTTTCGTTGATGACCGCAGAAATATTCCTTTCAGAAGCACCTTGGGCAATGGCTCTGATATTTACATTGTTCTTACCAAGGGTACTGAACATTTTACCGCTCAATCCTTGGTGCTTTTTCATATTGTCTCCCACTAAGGCAATGATAGCCAAATCGGTTTCGGCAATGGCAGGTTTTATTTTTCCACGTTCTATTTCCACTTCAAAAGCTTCGTTTACAATCTCAACGGCCTTTTCAATGTCGTTGGCAGAAATACCGACACAAATAGAGTGCTCAGAAGAGGCTTGGGTAATAAAGACTACGCTTATTCCGTGTTGCGAAAGTATTTCAAAAAAGCGTTTTGAAATTCCTGGAATACCAACCATTCCCGGTCCTTCCAAGGATAGCAAGGCCATGTTGCCTACGTGGGTAATACCGCGTACGGTCTTTCCTTTTTCGTTCTTGTTCTTGGTGATTAGGGTTCCGGCATTTTCCGGCTCGAAGGTGTTTTTTATATGAATGGAAATACCCTTGCTCAATACCGGCTGAATAGTAGGAGGGTATAAAACTTTGGCGCCAAAATGCGAAAGTTCCATGGCCTCTTCGTAAGAAATATGTGGAATGGCCTTGGCTTGTTTCACCAATTTAGGGTTGGCAGTGTACATTCCGCTTACATCGGTATAAATTTCCAACACTTGGGCATCTACAGCAGCGGCAACAATAGCGGCGGTATAATCCGAACCACCACGACCTAGGGTAGTGGAGTTGCCTTTTTCAGAACTGGCAATAAAGCCGCCCATAACTGTAATTTTTGCATCGGTTTTGTCAAAATGCCCTTGGCAATTGCTGTTGGTGATGGTGAAATTAACAGTCGCTTTTTCATTGTGTTCATCAGTAATGATGAGTTTTCTACTGTCCACATACTGGGCATCCAAGCCTTCTTGGGCAAAAAATTCACTGATGATGTTGGAGGATAAAAGTTCTCCGAAACTCACAATCTTATCGGAGAGTTTAGGGGTGATTTCGCCAATGAGGTAAGCTCCTTCCACCAAGGTTTCCAAAGTGTTCAGCTCACTTTTTACCTTACTCAGAACCTTGCTCTGAGCGTTGATGTTGATGAGTTCTTTTACAGTGTTGAGGTGTCTTTCCTCAATATCCAATAAGACGGATTTGTAACCCTCACTTTGTTGCGAAGCCAAATAAGCGGCGTTCAACAATAAATCTGTAATTCCTCCTAAGGCGGAAACCACTACGGCCATTTTTTCTGCTTCCGTATTGGCAACGATATTCTTGACTAAATTGATATTTTTTGCGTTGGCAACAGAAGTGCCACCGAATTTTAAGACTTTCATCTATATATTTTTAAAAAGAAACTTTTTTGAAATGGGCGCATACAAGCGCGAAAACGGAGAAAATATAGCTGCTTACCCCAAAGGGGTTGTGGTACCGGTAATTGCGGTGAATCCATTGTAAAATGGCGTAAGGGTTTTAATTCTATGTGTGTTGCTCAGGAACATACTTAAATCAAAGACTCAAAAGTAGTACTTTTGGTAACCTAATCAAATGAAACGATCAATTTTTGTGTAATCTTCACGAATTAGTAAATATTCTTAATAAATGAAACTTTTTACGGCCCAGCAGGTGTACTACGCTGATAAATTCACAATCAAAAAACAACATATTTCCAGTGACGAACTTATGGAAAGAGCTGCCATTCAATTGTTTAATTGGCTGCATTTGCGCATGCAAGGAGCGCAAGTAAAAATTCATTTGTTCTGCGGAATTGGCAATAATGGGGGAGACGGTCTTGCCTTGGCAAGGCATTTACAAGAACACGGTTACAATATTGGGGTGTATGTGGTCAATTACAGTAAGAAGCGCTCCAAAGACTTTTTGGTGAATCTTGAAAGGCTCAAAGACCGAAAAATTTGGCCGGATTTCTTAGAGGAAGGTAGTGATTGGCCCGAAATTTCACAGGAAGAAATCATTGTAGACGCTATTTTTGGAATAGGACTCAACAGAGCTCCAGATAATTGGGTGGTTCAGCTGTTTGAACATTTGCATTCTTCTAAGGCATTTATTCTTTCGGTGGATATACCTAGCGGATTGTTTACAGATGCTGTTCCGGAAGAAGGTAAAGCAATCATGTCTAATTACACCCTTAGTTTTCAAGTACCAAAATTGGTTTTCTTTTTGCCACAAACAGGGGTTTATACCGAGCAGTGGGAAGTACTTGATATAGGGTTGGATGTTGAATTTCTAATGAAGGTCGAGGTAGATTTTGAACTTATTGGAAAGAATGAAGTACTGCCCATTTATAAACCACGTGAAAAATTTTCGCATAAAGGCACTTATGGACATAGCTTTGTTATTGGTGGGAGTTATGGGAAAATTGGTGCCGTACAATTAGCTACAAAGGCCTGTTTAAAATCCGGTAGCGGATTGGTCACTGCCTTTGTGCCAAAATGCGGATATCTTCCCTTACAGACAAACATTCCAGAAGCTATGGTTTTGACCGATACGAATGAGAAACAACTTACCGATATTCAATTTGATATTGAGCCCAGTGCTATAGGAATTGGTATTGGCATGGGAAAAGCGAAGGCCTCTGTTAAAGCTATGGAAGACCTCTTGAACCGAATTCAGATACCGATGGTGTTGGATGCCGATGCGCTAAATATCCTTTCAGAAAATAGGGCTTTGCTGAAAAAGCTACCTGCAAAGTCGGTACTCACACCACATCCCAAAGAATTGGAAAGGCTTGTGGGTTCATGGAAAGATGATTTTGATAAGCTGGAGAAGGCAAAAACTTTTTCAAATGAACATGATTGTATATTGGTCATCAAAGGAGCCAACACCATTACAATATATCAAGATAGGGGGTATGTAAATTCTACAGGTAACCCTGGAATGGCCACGGGTGGAACGGGTGATGTTCTAACCGGTTTGATTACCGGATTGATGGCCCAAGGGTATCAGCCTCTGGAGGCCTCTATATTTGGTGTGTATTTGCACGGTCGTGCTGGTGATATCATGCTAAACAATACTGGCTATCAATCCCTTTTAGCTTCCGATGTGATAAATGGAATAGGGCCGGCGTATATGGACTTATTTAAAGCGGAGGAGCCACCTCAGGAAGAAAACCCTCAGCAGAATTAATACAAAAAAAAGGCCTACAACCAGAACTATATTTCGATTGTAGGCTTTTAACAGTTCTGTTTAGGCAAGAACCCTTCTTTTTACCCATTTAAGTGCGTTCTCGTATTCTATAAAGAATTTCATAGGTTTTTTATAGAATAGTTTTTCAATTTTAAAATTGTGCATATCAATTTCTTTTACGCTCACAATGGCAAATGCCTTCAAATTATCCAACTGCCTTAAATAAGTGTAAATAGTAGGGTCTACGGCAAAAGAGTGTTTGCGTAAACTGATATATCCAAAATTTTTGTTTCTGAAGTGAATTTCCGAGATACCGATAATCTGGTACATTCTTTCAAGGGTCAAGGTAGCTCCCTCGTCAAATAATGCTACCATATAGTTCTCATATACCTGTACTTTTCCAACATCCAACTGATACTCCCGGACAATGACTGTCTTTTTAGGTCGCCTCACTTTCATTTTCAATAAGATTATATAGTGTGTTCGAAACGAAAGTAGATGTAGTGCTAAGGATTCTGAAAATTATTAGATTAAAGGCGAAAATATCGTTTAATCTACCTTACTTACCGTTTAGTTGTATCTTGTTTCTTACCAAGGGATTACAAGTAATAAAAAAAGGGAGTCGTTTAATACGACTCCCTTATCTATAAATTCTTACGAAACTACTCCGTTTTAGAAGACTCTTCCGGCTTTTTGATCTCTATGGTCAATTCTTCCTTCTTTTCATCAAAGTCCATGTTAATCGTATCGCCTTCCTCTAATTTGGAATTCACGATTTCTTCCGCAAGTGCATCCTCGATATACTTTTGGATGGCTCTTTTTAGAGGTCTCGCTCCGTATTGTTTGTCAAAGCCTTTATCCGCAATGTAGTCCTTTGCTTTTTCGGAAAGGTTCAAGTTGTATCCTATATCCTTAATACGCGCGAATAACTTGCGAAGCTCAATATCAATGATTCTGTGGATATCTTCTCTTTCCAACGGATTAAAGACGATAACATCATCTATCCTATTCAAGAATTCTGGAGCAAACGCCTTTTTTAGCGCTCCTTCAATGACACTCTTTTGATGGCTTTCTTCCTGTGCTTTCATCGCCGAAGTTCCGAAACCAACTCCTTGTCCGAAATCTTTCAATTTACGGGCACCTATGTTGGAGGTCATAATGATAATCGTATTTCGGAAATCAATTTTTCTTCCTAGACTATCCGTTAAATAACCATCGTCCAACACCTGTAACAACATATTGAAGACATCTGGGTGGGCTTTTTCTACCTCGTCCAGAAGCACTACGGAATAAGGTTTACGTCTCACTTTTTCCGTAAGTTGGCCACCTTCTTCATAACCAACATATCCCGGAGGTGCACCAACCAATCTTGAGATGGCGAATTTTTCCATGTATTCGCTCATATCAATTCTGATGAGGGCATCTTCCGAATCAAAAAGCTCTTTAGCAAGAACTTTTGCCAATTGGGTCTTACCAACACCGGTCTGTCCCAAGAAAATAAAGGAACCAATAGGTTTGTTGGGGTCCTTAAGACCTGCACGGTTTCTTTGGATTGCCTTTGCAACCTTGGCAACTGCCTCATCTTGGCCAATGACATTGGATTTGATAAGGTCCGGTAAACCGGCCAATTTATTACTTTCCGTTTGTGCAATCCTGTTAACGGGAATACCGCTCATCATTGAAACAACATCTGCTACATTGTCTTCCGATACAGTTTCTTTATGCATTTTACTGTCCTCTTCCCATTTTTCCTGGGCTGTAGCCAGCTCTTTTTCTATGCGTTTTTCATCATCACGTAACTTGGCCGCCTCTTCGTATTTCTGCTTTTTAACAACGCTGTTTTTAAGCTCACGTACGTCTTCCAGTTTTTTCTCGAGTTCCAAGATTTGTTTTGGAACATCCATGTTTACAATATGGACCCGAGAGCCAGCTTCATCCAAAGCGTCAATAGCTTTGTCCGGAAGAAAACGATCGGTCATATATCTGTTCGTTAATTTTACACAGGCCTCAATAGCCTCGTCTGTATAATTAACGTTGTGGTGGTCTTCGTATTTTCCTTTTATGTTGTGAAGAATTTCAATGGTTTCCTCAACGGAAGTAGGTTCAACAATAACCTTTTGGAATCGTCTTTCCAAAGCACCATCTTTCTCAATGTACTGTCTGTACTCATCTAAAGTAGTCGCGCCAATACATTGAATTTCACCTCTTGCCAAGGCGGGTTTAAACATATTGGAAGCATCCAAACTACCTGTGGCACCACCAGCGCCAACTATGGTATGAATCTCGTCAATAAAAAGAATTACATCATCATTCTTTTCCAACTCGTTCATGACCGCCTTCATGCGTTCCTCAAATTGACCACGGTACTTGGTACCAGCCACCAATGAAGCCAAATCCAAGGTAACTACCCTTTTGTTGTAAAGAATTCTAGAAACCTTTTTGTTGATGATTCTAAGAGCTAAACCTTCTGCAATAGCACTTTTACCAACACCTGGCTCCCCGATCAAAAGAGGGTTGTTTTTCTTTCTTCTACTTAAAATTTGCGATACACGCTCAATTTCCTTTTCCCTTCCAACAACTGGATCCAATTTGTTTTCCTCGGCAAGACGTGTTAGATCTCGGCCAAAATTGTCCAGCACCGGGGTTTTGGATTTCTTACTTCCTTTTTGCCCTGTAGTGGTACCAAAAGAACCTGAGTCCTTACCTTCATTGGTGTCATCATTGTCACTTGGGAAAGATTCCGAAGTGGGTGCATCTACAATATCATCGTCACTTGTAATCATGAACTTAAATTGTTCTTTTACTCCATCATAATCCACTTTTAACTTGTGAAGTAGTTTGGTGGTAGGGTCATTTTCATTTCTTAGTATACATAGCAACAGGTGAGCGGTATTAATGGAAGAACTTTGAAAAAGTTTGGCCTCTAAAAATGTTGTTTTTAGGGCACGCTCTGCTTGACGTGTCAAATGCAGGTTTTTCTTATCCTTTTGTATATTGTTTGGATTTGGGTTGGAAGGGCTTAAAATTTCCACTTTTCTTCTCAAGTGGTCCAAGTCAACTTCCAATGCATCCAAAATACTAATAGCCTTACCGTTGCCATCGCGCAAAAGCCCAAGCATAAGGTGTTCAGTGCCGATGAAATCGTGCCCCAAACGCAGTGCTTCCTCCTTGCTATAAGCAATAACGTCTTTTACTCGTGGTGAGAAATTATCATCCATAAACTTATCCTTTCATCTATAAAATTAGTAAAACTATAGTAATCTAACGCAAATAGTGTACCTATTATTAGATTTACCTTATTGAAAAAATGAAAAAAGGATTGGTTTTCAAACATTTTAACAATTGGGATGTGAAAATTATGGGTGTTCATAGTGTTGATAAAATGTTTAATAAAGTGGCGTATGAGTACGTTCAAAGCCATGATTTTACGTATATTGGCATGTTTTTTAACTAAAATAATTTACTAGGATTTTAATATGGCGGAAGGAGAAAAATTGATTCCTATTAACATAGAAGAGGAAATGAAATCTGCCTACATCGATTATTCGATGTCGGTCATTGTGTCACGTGCTTTGCCAGATGTCAGGGATGGTCTAAAACCCGTACACCGTAGGGTTCTTTACGGTATGCATGATTTGGGAGTAAGAGCTAGTAGTGCACATAAGAAGTCTGCCCGTATCGTGGGGGAGGTTTTGGGTAAGTATCACCCTCATGGGGATACTTCCGTATATGATACCATGGTGCGTATGGCGCAGGAGTGGAGTTTGCGTTATATGTTGGTAGATGGTCAAGGTAACTTTGGTTCCGTGGATGGGGACAGCCCTGCGGCCATGCGTTATACCGAGGCCAGAATGCGTAAGATTTCCGAAGAAATGTTGGCCGATATCGATAAGGATACGGTGGATCACCAATTGAATTTTGATGATACTATAGAGGAGCCAACAGTTCTACCTACCAGAATACCCAATTTATTGGTAAACGGAGCTTCGGGTATTGCTGTAGGTATGGCTACCAATATGCCGCCCCACAACTTATCTGAGGTAGTGGACGGTACGGTTGCTTATATAGAAAACAATGATATTGAGGTTGATGAAATCATGACCCATATCAAAGCACCGGATTTTCCGACAGGTGGAATTATCTATGGCTATGAAGGTGTTAAAGAGGCTTTTCATACCGGTAGAGGGCGGGTAAAAATGCGTGGAAAGGCCATCATAGAGGAAGTGCAAGGAAGGGAATGTATCATTGTTACCGAAATTCCTTACCAAGTGAACAAGGCCGATATGATCAAGAAAACGGCCGATTTGATCAATGAAAAGAAAATTGAGGGAATTTCCAGTATAAGGGATGAGTCTGACCGTAATGGTATGCGAATTGTGTATATCCTAAAGCGTGATGCCATACCTAATATTGTACTGAATACCCTATATAAATATACCGCATTACAATCTTCTTTTAGTGTTAACAATATTGCCTTGGTTAATGGAAGGCCAGAATTGTTGAACATTAAGGATATGATCCATCACTTTGTGGAGCATCGTCATGAAGTGGTTGTAAGAAGGACTCAATATGAGTTGAAGAAAGCCGAGGATCGTGCCCATATTTTGGAAGGTCTTATCATTGCTTCGGACAATATAGACGAAGTAATTGCTATTATAAGGGCATCTTCTAATGCCGAGGAGGCACGTGAAAAATTGATGGAGCGGTTTAAGCTTACCGAGGTACAGGCCAAGGCCATCGTGGAAATGCGTTTGCGTCAACTTACAGGTCTTGAACAAGATAAATTACGTTCTGAGTATGACGAAATCATCAAGACCATTGCCGATTTAAAGGATATTCTTGCGCGAAAGGAGCGTAGAATGGATATTATTAAAGAGGAATTGCTAGAAGTTAAAGAGAAGTACGGTGACGAGCGCCGTTCCGAAATTAATCTCGCCGGAGGTGATTTAAGTATTGAGGACATGATTCCTGATGAGCAAGTGGTCATTACCATTTCTCACGCCGGTTACATTAAAAGAACTCCTTTATCCGAATATAAGACCCAAAATAGGGGAGGAGTAGGTCAAAAAGCTTCTTCCACTAGGAATGAGGACTTCTTGGAATACCTCTTTGTGGGTACCAACCACCAATACATGTTGTTCTTTACCCAAAAAGGGAAATGTTTCTGGATGCGTGTTTATGAAATTCCAGAGGGCAGTAGAACATCCAAGGGTAGGGCCATTCAGAATCTTATCAATATTGAGCAGGATGACAATGTGAAGGCATTTATCTGTACTCAGGATCTTAAGGACGAGGATTATGTAAATAGTCATTTCGTAATTATGGCCACCAAAAAGGGGACTGTCAAAAAGACATCCCTAGAGCAATATTCACGTCCAAGACAAAACGGAATCAATGCTATTGGTATTAGAGAAGGCGATGAATTGTTAGAAGCTAAATTGACAACGGGAACCAGCCAGATTTTCCTGGGATTAAAATCAGGTAAGGCTATTCGATTTGAAGAAAGCAAAACGCGCCCAATGGGCCGTAATGCCTCTGGTGTACGTGGAATTACTTTAGCCGATGATAATGATGAGGTGATAGGAATGGTTTCTGTACATGACTTTGAGGACAACATTTTGGTAGTCTCCGAAAATGGGTACGGAAAGCGCTCGAGCATTGAGGATTATCGTATAACCAACAGGGGTGGAAAAGGGGTTAAGACCATTTCCATAACCGATAAGACCGGAGGTTTGGTAGCTATTAAGAATGTTTCGGATTCGGACGACTTGATGATTATCAATAAATCCGGTATTGCCATTAGAATGAGTGTAGAGGATCTACGTGTGATGGGTAGGGCAACACAGGGTGTTCGACTTATCAACCTTAAAGGCAATGATTCTATTGCTGCTGTAGCCAAGGTGATGAAGGAAGAAGATGATTTAACGGAGAACGATATTTTGGACATTGAGGTCAATCCTGAAGAGGATGGCACGGCTCTTGATAATGATGGAACCGAAGAAACAAATGAATAACCCTAAATTAATTAGTAAACACTAACATTTTAAATTAATAGATTCGAAAATGAAAACTAGATTTTTAATACTTGCAAGCTTATGTTTTTCAATGGTGGGCTTTGCACAAAAGAGTGAAATCAAGACCGCAGAAAAAGCCCTTAAAAGTGGCGATGCGGCTTCTGCTAAAACAGCCTTGGAAGCTGTTTCCGGTTCAATTTCGGGAGCTGACGAAAAATTACAAGCGCAATATTACTTTACAAAAGGAAAAGCGTATGCTGAATTAGCAAAAAAAGGAGACAATAGTGCGTTTGAAGAGGCGGCAAAGTCTTTTCAACAAGTTATAGATGTTGAAGAAAAGAGTGGAAAGGAAAAGTATTCCGAAGAGACTCGTCAGCATATGAGAGCACTAAGTGCAGACTTAGTTAATTCTGCTGTTGAGGATAACGGAAACAAAAAGTTTAAGGAAGCGGCCGAAAAGCTTTATACGAGCTATAAAATCAGTCCGCAAGACACCTCTTACCTATATTATGCCGCAAGTAGCGCTGTAAATGGGGGACACTACGAGCAAGCCCTTACCTTCTACGAGGAATTACAGGAAGTAGGCTATGACGGAAGCGGAATGGTATATAAGGCTACCAACGTGGATTCTGGACAAGTGGAAGAGATGGATAAATCTCAAAGGGATTTGATGGTAAAATCCGGTACTTACAAAGATCCAGTTGATGAGAAAACACCTTCCAAAAAGGCTGAAATTGTAAAGAATATGGCTCTTATCTATACCCAATTGGGTAAAGATGACAAAGCTTTGGAGGCGTATTCAGCTGCTAGGGAGAGTAATCCTGATGATGTAAACTTGGTGCTTAACGAAGCCAATCTTCATTACAAATTAGGTGATAAAGAGAAGTTTAAGGAATTGATGGCACAAGCTGCCGAAATGGCCCCTGACAATGCAGATTTGCATTACAACATTGGAGTTATCAATATGGAGCAAGGTAATCTTGAAGAAGCAAGAGCTGCTTACAAAAAGGCCTTGGAAATCAATCCGAATTACACTAATGCCCAATTGAACCTTTCTACCACTTACGTTAACGAAGGGAACTCACTTATTGATGAGATGAACAGCCTAGGAAATTCAAAAGCGGATATAGCCCGTTATGATGAATTAAAGGAGAAAAAAGATAGTTTATTCTTGGAAGGTGCGGGTGTTTTGGAAGAAGCACTTAAGAACAATCCTGATAACCAAAGTATCTTAACTCAGCTTAAGAATATTTATGGCGCTATGGGAGACAATGAAAACTTCATGAGAATTAAGAAAATGATAGGCGAATAATTTCGTTCTACTCTACAAAAAAAATCCCTCTAGTATTTCTAGAGGGATTTTTTTATGCTTAAAGTGAAACTTAAATAATCTGTTTAATGACTCTCAATTGATAGGTGTACCTTGATGTTTGGGTATTAAATATTCCTGTGTGGTCCAGCCTATCAATTCTTACTTTACCATCTACATGAATGATGTAATTATTTTCCATAATAATGCCTACATGGACTATCTCTCCGTCTGAATTATCAAAAAATGCTAGATCACCAGCTTCACTTTCTTCGATAAAACTTAAGGCTTGGCCTTGGGTGGCCTGTTGTGCCGCCGATCGCAGCAATTGGTGTCCATTAATTTTGTACACCATTTGAGAAAAAGCTGAGGCATCTATACCAAACGGACTCTTGCCACCATATAAAAAGGGGGCATTTAAGTATAAAAGCGCTGTTTGTACCATGCTTTGTTTCTCTCGCTTTCCATCAAAATACCCTCCATCAAAAGTATGGGATAAAATGGGGCAATGCGCTATAGCAGAACCTAGCATAATAGGTAAAAGAATGGAGTCATCTGTTTCAATAAAGGATACCAGTTCACAGGAGTGTTTCAACTCCTTTTTGTTTTCTATTAGATTGTAGGCTTCCTCTTCA
This sequence comes from Cytophaga sp. FL35, assembly GCF_014349235.1. GTDB lineage: Bacteria > Bacteroidota > Bacteroidia > Flavobacteriales > Flavobacteriaceae > Euzebyella. The sequence goes on from NZ_JACSOH010000024.1 coordinate 55,951, forward strand.
ATATAGGTGAATTGTTGTTTTTGTAACCAACCTTCGCACTTGTCATGGGCCACTCGTATCCTACTATAGTACTTGCGTTCTTCCAATACCTTAAAATGATCCCCATAAAGTAATTGGGTGACCATTTCGGAAGAATCGTTTGCTTGAATTCTTACGGAAACTATACTAAGGTGACAAATACCGTATTGCATGAATCTAGAAAGGGGTGTCTGGCCAGTTTAAGATTTTTCTACTATGATTGCCGAGGCACCACCGCCTCCGTTGCAAATTGCTGCGGCACCTAGTCTAGCATTGTTTTGTTTTAATACATGCAAAAGGGTTACTAAGATCCGGGCACCTGAGCATCCAAGAGGGTGCCCCAGAGAAACGGCTCCTCCATTGACGTTGGTGTTTTTATCCGTTAGGCCCAATAATTTAAGGTTGGCCAATCCTACTACGGAAAAAGCCTCGTTGAATTCAAAAAAGTCAATATCATTTAGGGTAACTCCGGCTTTCTCAATAGCTTTTGGAAGTGCTTTGGCAGGTGCGGTGGTAAACCATTCCGGTTCTTGTGCCACATCGGCATAACTTTTAATAGTTGCTAAAGGAGTTAAATTCAATTCCCTCGCCTTCTCCGCACTCATTAATACCAAGGCGGCAGCTCCATCATTGATAGTTGAAGCGTTGGCCGCGGTCACCGTACCATCTTTACTAAAGGCCGGCCGTAAAGATGGAATCTTTTCCATTTTTACGTTTTTGTATTCCTCGTCCTCGGTTATCACTAAGGGTTCTCCTCTTCTTTGCGGTACTTCTACAGGAACTACTTCATCATTGAATTTGCCGCTTTTCCAAGCATCTGCAGAGCGCTTATAAGATTGTATTGCAAATGCGTCTTGATCCTCTCTTGTAAATTCGTATTTTTCCGCACAGGCATCTGCACAAACACCCATGGCATTCTGGTCATAAGCGTCAACCAATCCATCTTTTTGCATTCCGTCCACGAGGGTAGTAGGGCCAAATTTTTGACCATTTCTCATATGGACATAGTGCGGTATAAGGCTCATGTTTTCCATTCCTCCGGCTACGGCAATGGAAATATCGCCGAGAGCGATAGCTTGGGCAGCTTGCATTACCGCTTTCATACCGGACGCACAAACTTTATTGACGGTAGTGCAGGGAACGGTATTGGGAATTCCGGCATAAATTGCCGCTTGCCTTGCGGGAGCTTGCCCTGTTCCTGCTTGTACCACGTTGCCCATTAGAACTTCTTCAACCAGCTCCGGAGCTAATTTTATCTTTTCCAACGCGCTTTTGATGGCAATGGCACCTAACTTTGGTGCGGGCACCGTTGATAATGACCCCATAAAACTTCCTATGGGCGTTCTAACAGCAGAAACTATGACAACTTCTTTCATTGGAAAAAATTTATTCGTGCGAATTTAAGAAATTTAATAGGTTATTTAAGGGGACCTTTCTGCGATAAGTTATATTCAAGCTATTATTTTCTATTTTTGAAACTGATAGTACCCATATGCGCAAATTTTTGGATAACGTTTTTAAGAATCAATCGCTTATTTACAAGTACATTCTGTACATCGTTACGGTAGCATGTATTGTTTTCTTTTTTCCGAAAGGAGGCAAATTCAAATTTGAGTTTCAAAAGGGGAAACCTTGGCAGTATGAAAATCTATATGCTCCTTTTGATTTTTCTATTAAAAAGGGTGCTGACGTCATTGCACAGGAACAGAATGAAGTCCGCAACCAACAAGATAGTTACTTTAGGTATGATGCTTCAATAAGGGAGGAAGTTGCTTCTGAGTTTGAGAATAAGTTTCCTCAAACTTTTGTGGCAGGTCAATACGACTTGGATGAATTAGCTCTCCTTAAGTCCGTGGGAAATGATATATTGGATAGTCTCTATGGTAGGGGGGTCGTTACCAAATCAAATAATAAGCCCAATTCAGGCCAAACTTACTTGATTAGAAGCAATGAGGCCAAACGCATCAAAGATAAGCAACTCTTGCGTTTACCTAACGTTGACGATGTTATCTTGAGAATATTAAATAGCCAGAAACTTGAGGATTATAACCAAGAATTTCAGGAACTTTTTTTTGACTTGGTAAGGCCCAATGTTTTTTTTGACCAAAATCTCACGGAAAGGGCGTTGGAAGAAGAGCTATCAAAGATTTCGCATACCCGGGGAACAGTGGATGAAGGAAAACTTATTATAGCTAAAGGCGAGGTAGTTGAGGCTGAAAATCTGGAAGTTCTTGACTCCTTAAAAACGGAATATGAATCCGAATTATGGACGGAGAACAATCATTACTATATACTCTTTGGTTACACGGTTCTGGTAGCATTGGTTTTGGTCATGTTGTTACTTTTCCTTAAAAAATATAGACCAGAAATATTTGAACACAATACCAAGGTAACCTTCATTTTCTTTAATATTCTATTTATGGTCATTATTACCACAATGGTGGTAAAGTATGATGAGGGTTATGTGTTTGTGGTTCCTTTGTGCATTTTACCGCTTATTTTAAAAACCTTTTTTGATGCGCGTTTAGGCCTATTTGTGCATGTATTGACCATTTTGATATTAGGTTTTGTGGTGCCTAATAGCTTCGAGTATATTTTTCTCCAAATTGTAGCAGGAATAGTCACTATTCTTACCGTTTCAGAACTTTATAAAAGAGCGAACCTTTTTATATCCGTTGGTCAGATTACCTTGATTTATGTAGTGGGCTATTTGGCATTCCATATTATTCACGAAGGAAATTTAGACAATATAGCTTGGTTTACGCTAGGACTGTTTTTTTTAAATGGAATGATTACGCTGTTCGTTCAGCCATTGATATATGTTTATGAAAAGCTGTTTGGGTTGGTTTCAGATGTTTCTCTTTTGGAATTGTCGGATACTAATTCTAAACTTTTAAAGGAGTTGTCCAATAAGGCGCCTGGAACGTTCCATCATTCCTTACAAGTAGCGAATCTGGCGGAAGCTGCAGCCAATGAGATTGGAGCCAACGCCATGTTGGTGCGGGTGGGGGCCCTTTATCATGACATTGGAAAAATGTTGAACCCAACTTACTTCACGGAAAATCAAATTACCAACGTAAACCCTCATGATGAACTTTCACCCAAGGATAGTGGAAAAATTATTTTAGATCATGTTATAAACGGTATTGAACTAGCCAAAAAGAACAATATACCTGACCGTGTTATCGATTTTATTAGATCCCATCATGGTACCACATTGGTCTACTATTTCTATAAGAAACAATTGGACCTTGATCCTAATACAGACGAAGAGCTTTTCAGATACCCTGGTCCTACACCCTTTTCAAAGGAGACGGCAATTTTAATGATGGCGGATTCTGTGGAAGCCGCTTCAAAGAGTTTGAAAAATCCCACTTTTACTATTATCAATGATTTTGTGGATAAGATTATCACCGGTCAAATGAATGCGGACCAGTTTCTAAATGCTAATATCACCTTTAAGGAAATAGAGAGTATCAAGAAAATCTTTAAACAGAAGCTTACCAATATTTATCATCTTCGTGTAGAATATCCTGAGTAATAAGGAGGTATAAATCAGTGCGAAAAAAAATGAAAAAATAGTTGCGTTACCCAAATTGAAAAAGTACATTTGCATCCGCAATTTACCGCTATGGAGGTTGCCAAGGTTCATTAGAATATAGTATTGGAGAGGTGCCGGAGTGGTAACGGAGCAGATTGCTAATCTGTCAGCGCGTAAGTGCTGCCTGGGTTCGAGTCCCAGTCTCTCCGCTTTTTTCCAAAAAAAAAGATATCCTTCGGGGTGTAGCGTAGCCCGGTTATCGCGCCTGCTTTGGGAGCAGGAGGTCGCAGGTTCGAATCCTGCCACCCCGACGAACCACTAAATAGGTGGTATTAAAGCACTGTTAATCGACTGATTGACAGTGCTTTTTGTTTTTTATGCATTCATCTGATATCAAATAAAACCATATAAAAGGTGTAGAGTTCGGTGAATGGTTCGGTACGTTTCTTGTGCATAATTTAGCTTCAGTTTGACGCTGTTTATGGGTGTTTTGCAAACCAGTTTTGTCAAACCCAAAAATTATGTATTATGCGCAATTCCAACACTTTAAAGGTTTTAATCTTCACTAGGAACATTTCCAATAATCCTGAAAAATTGACCATTTATGCCCGTATCACCGTCAACGGAAAACGTGCCGAGATAAGTTTGAAACGTTATGTTTCGGTGAATGAATGGGATGAAAATAAGGGCAGACTCCATGGACTTACCCACAAGGCCCGTTTGTTGAACAGCTATCTGGATGAGGTTTATGGTGAGATCATGGACACCCATAAACAGTTGTTGCGTGAGGACAAGCTCATTACCTCTCAGGCCATCAAGGCCCGCTATCTAGGACAGGATGAAAAGCACAAGACACTAATGGAGCTTATCAAGTATCATTACGAGTCACAAAAGTGTAAGCTTCGTCCGGGAACCATGAAAAACTATTATGGTACAGAAAAGTATCTCAAAAGGTTTTTGGAGCATACCAGAAGACTTCAAGACATCAACTTAAAGCGATTGAACTATAAGTTCATTACTGATTTTGAGAACTATTTGATAAATGGGCCTGATCTGCAAAAGGGAAAGAAGTGTACCAATAACGGGGCAATGAAACATTTGGAGCGGTTAAGGAAAATGGTAAACCTTGCCGTGAGGTTGGAATGGATGGACAAAGACCCCTTTGTTAATTATAAAAAGCATTATAAGAAGAGTGAACGTTCTTTTTTGACCGAAAGGGAACTCAGGTTCATTGAGGAAACAACTTTTTCAGGGAGGGGTTATGAGAGGGTCAAGGACACCTTTCTTTTTTCATGTTACACAGGATTGGCCTATGGAGATGTAAAAGCACTGGATATTGATCACATGCGGTTTGGTATAGATGGGAACCTTTGGATTCATACGAAAAGGGAAAAAACTGATGAAGCGGTCAAGGTTCCTCTACTTCCCAAAGCAAAACAAATCTTGGATAAATATAAAAACTGCGATGAAAGATTGGTACACGGAAAGTTGCTGCCTGTATTGAGCAACCAAAAGACCAACAGTTATTTAAAGGAGATTACAAAGGCTTGTGGAATCTATAAGAATATTTCTTTCCATACTGCCAGGCACACTTTTGCGACAACAGTAACACTTTCCAATGGTGTTCCAATTGAAACCGTTTCCAAAATGCTAGGCCATACCAAATTGACCACTACCCAAATTTATGCAAGGGTCTTGGAAAAGAAAGTCGGTGAAGATATGAGGTTATTGGTCGACAAGATGAATAGCAAATAAAGCTTTCCTAAAAGAATTATTCAAATTCATCGATTTTATTCCGTTTTAGGAGTATATAGATGTATTTTACATCAATATAATCTAGTTGTATGCAATTAAAACAAAACATTGAGATTGAATGACACAGATTGAAAACTATAAAAAAATACTCGAAGATATTTTTAAACAAAAGATTAAGTTTTCAAATAACAATATCGAAAATAATTGCATAGGAGCTTTAAAAAGCAAAGATGATTATAGCGTTTTTAGAAATAATTTTATTGAACGATTAAAAAGGATTAACGCATACTTTTCTGATTCAGAAGATACTATTACAGAGGTTATCAATACTGCAAAACAACTTGGTCAAACAAAGGGTTATAAATGGGCTGGAGCTTATTCTGAATTAGTTGCATTGGATTATTGGATTCAATTTCAAGATTTATCCAATATTACTTTTCCAGACAGAGGTAATGTAGATGACTTTGTGGAAAGTATTGCTAAACAAATTGGACAACAAGAGATTGATTTAGATATTAGTTTAGACTTGTCAACAAAAAAGATATACACAGATGTAAAATGCTTAATTCCTACTCATACAGAATTAACTGACCAAATTTTGAATCGAGTAAAATCTAAAACTAGAAGACAAGACTATTTAATCGGAATAGATGACATTTATGATGTTGATTTTTTAAGAACTAAAGGAGATTTTGTATCAGAATTACAATCAGGAAACTTAATAAATGAACTTGAAAAGTGCGTAAATCAAGGAAATAAATATTATAGTCATACTTTAAAAAGTGGAAATAAAGCTTCATTTAGGATTTCATACTCACAACCTGGAAAAAATACAGTCCTCACAACAACAAGAGCAATGGACCCATATAAATTGGCAATCGACTATAGATACAAAATTTTAGATTATTACAATAAACTGTTGATTAATGAACCAAGCTTAATAACATTTGTAATAAATCCTTGGTTTAATCAAGAATTAAACACCTCTCTTGGAGATTTTTTCGGCACTTTCTTAAGGTCTTTAGCAAGGAGAGTTTTTATGGAGCTAACTAAAGACGATACTGATATGGAGATAATTTTTCCGGACTTAATTGGTCATAACTTAAAGATATCAGATGTAGCAAAAAAAATTACAGGTATTATTTTCATTAAAGATAATTCAATAATGAAAATGGGAGAAGACATTAATGATGTTTATATTTATTTAAATCCCAATGCGACAAACAAAGTTTTGAAAAGTTCGGATTTTAACATTCTAAATTGGTCACCACCAATAAAACAACCATTTATTGACGATTTTCAAAATGACAATTATTAGAACAAATAACTGCGTACAACAATGGCTCCTATGAAAAGCCATAGTCCTGTTCTAAAGTTAGTCAATATTTCCCTTTTGCCTTAAACCACCCTTTTTCTTTTTATATAACTTGCTCGGCATCCTAT
>NZ_JACSOH010000025.1 GCF_014349235.1 Cytophaga sp. FL35
TGCTAAAAGATTGCGAATGTTCAAAACCGCAGCTAAAGGCAATTTCGCTAATGCTTAGCTCAGATGTGGATAAGCGTTCTTTTGCCTTTTCGAGTAATTTCTCTTGTATAAATTGCTGGGTGTTTAATCCCGTACTACTTTTTAACAATGAACCTAAGTAATTGGGGGAGAGGTTTAAATGCTTGGATACTTCAACAACCGAAGGAACCCCATTTTTTATTAACTCCTCATCTGAAAAGGCTTGCAAAAGATAATCTTCCAATTGCCCTAAAAGTTGATGATTTCCCTTTTTTCGAGTGATGAATTGCCTTTGGTAAAAGCGTTCGGCATATTGCAACAAAAGATCAATTTGTGCAATAATAATGTTTTGGCTAAAGGAATCGATATTACTGGCAATTTCCTGTTGGATATTTTGAAAAATACCTTCAATTGTTTGCTCCTCACTAGGAGACATAAAAAGTGCTTCGTTAATGGCGTATTGAAAAAACTCGTATTGCTTTATTTTTTTTACCAAAGTAGTATTCCAGAGATAATCTGGATGAATCAATAGCAGCCAACCCTTGGGAGTTACATTTTTTCTGGTATTGGGTTCAATACACAACAATTGCCCTGGAGCGATAAAGGACATGAGCCCTTCATCAAAATCATATTGCTGCTGTCCGTACCGTAAAGTTCCAACATTTCGCTTTACGCCAATAGAGTAAAATCCTAAGTTCCAGCGCTCCCCCAAATGTTCGGGAAGAATTTTTGTCTTCCCATAATCAATAAGGCTTACCAGAGGGTGAAGGGGACTTTCCAGCCCCCGTAACCTGTGCATTTCCTTTATGGATTCTATTTTCCGAATACTGTTTTTCAAATGCGACTAAAGTAAAATTCCTCCAGATACTTCAATACGTTGTCCATTGATCCAACGGGCATCATCAGAGCATAAAAAAGCGACCACACCACCAATATCTTCCGGTTCACCCACACGCCCAAGGGCCGTAAGGTTAGAAATGGTTTTGATTTTTTGTTCATTGGTCTTGTTCTCTCCGCCACCAAAATCGGTTCCCACGGCGCCCGGGGCCACCACATTTGCGGCAATTTTTTTATCTGCCAATTCTTTTGCCAAATATCGGGTAAATACTTCAACGCCCCCTTTTGCGGACGCATAGGCACTTGATTTAGGGAGTGAAAATCGCGCCAACCCAGAAGAAATATTGATAATACGGCCCCCTTCGTTCAAAAACGGAACGGCTTTTTGCGATAAGAAATAAACGCCTTTTAAATGAATGTTTAGCATTTCATCAAAGTCTTCTTCAGTCGTTTCCAAAAAAGGCTTATATATACCCGTACCGGCATTGTTGACCAAATAATCGAATTTTACCGTTCCGTATTCTCCTTGTAAATAAGTTTGAAGCCGTAGAAAAAAGGCATCGAATTGAGAAATATCGCTGGTGTCCAATTGAAAAGCTTTAGCTTTTCTTCCAAGTTCTTTAATCTCCTTGACTACCTTGTTCGCCGCTTCTTCGTTGGAGTGATAAGTGAATATTATGTCAACGCCTTTAGCTGCTACGCTTAGAGCCATATCCCTTCCTAATCCTCGGCTTCCTCCTGTTATCAATGCTATTTTTGTGCTCATCTGTTGTTTTTAATTGTTGATACAAAATTGCATAAAATTGAGCGGGAAGATGTAGCCGTATCCAAGGTATTTGTGTTCAAATACCCAAAGTGGGTAGATGTTTAACTTTATGATACGTAAGACAGGCTTTTATACATGCTATCAATTCCTTTACGGGAATAGATTGGTCAAGATCAAAGATAATGGCCCTATTACCTTCGTAATTGAAAGTTTTACCAAAAACCAACTTAAACGTACTTACTAGCTTGCTAGTGCATTGGAAGTAAAGTCCATATTGATGTGGAGTTTTGGGCTTCCAGTCCATGCGCAAGGTGCTTCCGCAACTGGTCACAAAGCTGGGCTCGTTCCATTTTAGGGTTTCTTGCAGGTATGTTATTTCCGGACAATTCTTAGCTGTTTCATGAACCAAGCTTCTTAGATAGGTCAATCTATCTTGAACCCTAGAAGGGTAGTTTTCAAAAATTTCAATCCACCGATCATCCTTTATCAAATTCATTTTAGGAATTTAAACCAATATAAAAATCTACTTGGGCATTTGCAGGATTTGATGCACGGTGGTCGTACACTTCATAATCGGATTGGTAATTTCTGTCCATCACTTTTTCCCAAAGCTGGTACCAATGATTGCCAATAAGTCCTTTGCTCAAGTCGCCTCTTGCAGTAGATTTTAAATAAGTGCCTTTTTTGATGGGCTTTGCTACCATTCCAGTAGGAACGTCATCAATAGAACTTACCTCACAACCAATTACTGTGGTATAGGGCCGTAAATGGTCGTCTTCATAATCTGTGTAGAGACAATAAATAATGGAATTTACTTTGTTCGGAATCTTCTCCAAAATGCCTTGTTGGATAAATTTTCCCCACAATGCTCCAATATCATTGATAGCCTGATTGTTCTGGTTGGTAGTTCTTACCTGGATTCCAATGATTTGCAATGAGGCTACGTCTAATTTTTCCATTTGTTTTCTTTTGATTTAAGTCAAAAGTAGGAATGGTCAATGACGAATGACGTCAGGGGTTAATATATGATCCAAAAAATTTATTGACACTCAAAACATTTTAAGAGACTTGAAGGAAGTTCAAGGTCTTTTGAACCTTTGAGGGGGTCATTTAAAAATTCCTTTTTGTCAATTTCTTGTTTGAATTTGAGAGCATCCTCTACCAGCCGATTTTTTCTGGCAATTAATTTTTCCATTATCTCGGGAGCATTCAAATCATAAATGGCCTTCGGCCAAACCTGAAAAGCCTCTTTAATATTATCCTCTGTAAGTTCTTGCTGTAAAAATTTGGCTTCTTCTTCAAAAATTTTAGCATCAATGGTTTTTAAGAAGTATATATCAAAATCCATTACCAGACCTGGCATGTAATCAATTTCCTTTTCAAAATTTTGAAGATCCGGGGTAATGGATTTATGGGAAATAATAGAAGGCAAAATCCCTTCAATATTAAAAAAGGCATTATCTCGGTCACATGGCAACGGCACGGCCAACGTTTGGTCTTGTTCAGTTTTCAACACCCAACCCCATTGTTTGGTATGGCGGTCCCAATCGCCAATGAGTAAGTCGAACAGTCGTGCACGCACTACTAAATTTTCGTCTATTTCTATTTGTTTCCCTTTTTCAAGTTTTAATTCTTGAAGATCTTCGGTGTCAACAATTTCGGTAGCTCCCTTTATTTTCGTCCATTGGGCGTTTCCTTTATCCTCATGTTCAAGCAAGAAAATTCGATTACCGAACTTATGGTTTAAAGAATCCAAGGTTTCTTGTTTTGGTACAAATAGTAATTGAGGATGGGTGGATAAGAGACCAGCTCTTTTGGCCAGTTCGGCTACGGCTAGGGCTGCATAAGGATGTTGCGCGGAAATACCATCTACCACGATGTTTTCAAGACCTAATTTTTTCGCAAATTCTGGGATCAAAGGTTCCGGATTTTTAGTAACGCTACGCAAGGTATAGACTTGTCCGTTCTTGATCTTTATCTTTAAAGAATGTGTTTGTTGACCACCTCCTTCTTCCAAAATTTGAACGCCTCCCATTAAAGTATCTAAGAATACGATAGGAACGTTCACTGGGGTTTCCCATGCTTTTCTGTATTGTTCACCTTGCATTAAATGTTTTAAGGGATTTCCTTTGTAGAGCGTACTAGCTGCAACTAGCACGGAATCATGTTCTTTAAAGTCAATTTTTTCCACTTGAGAGAAATCCAAAATTTCACAGGTACTAAATTCTTTGTTGGTGGAACCTAGCGATATGTATACTAAAACAAGGAATATTATGACAATTAATAAAACGGAGATAAGGACTTTCTTTATCATTTGGTCGTAGCTGATTGAACCTTGTAAAGCTATCCATATTCAAAAAGAGCAAAAGCTTCTAAAAAATGAAATTTTAATGCAATTAACAGGAAGATATATGCAGATTAAAATTTTTCAAAAACTCCCAGTCCAAAGAGTGCAAAGTCATATTTAACGGGGTCTGTAGGGTCCAATTTCCGTAGGTTTTTATCCAGCTCGGCAAGAGCTTTGGCATCATTTTGCTTTCTCCTGAGTAGTCTTAGTTTGCGAGCCACATTTCCCGAATGCACATCTAACGGACAAGAAAGTTGTGAGGGGTGAAGGCTTTTCCAAATACCAAAATCAACGTTTGCATTGGCGTCACGGACCATCCAACGTAAAAACATGTTGATTCTTTTGGCTGCGGAACCTTTTAAGGGGTCGCTCACATGCTTGGTGCTCCGTTTAGCGTGTTCCATGGAGAAAAATACTTTTTTGAATTCAGATATGGCCAATTGCAGACTATTCGTTTTGGCATGTTTGGCAAAAACGGACTCAATACCCCCGTGATGTTCGTAGATATTCTTCAAGCTTTTAATAAAATAGCTCAAATCTTCGCCGTTAAAGGTCCGGTGCACAAAGCTGTTGAGCATAGCCAAATCATCTTCCGTATGATTAATGACAAAGTCATACGGTGTATTTCCCATTAAGGTCATCATCCTATGGGCATTGTTGATAATGCTTTTCCGGTTTCCCCAAGCTATGGTGGCGGTTAGAAACCCGCTGATTTCGACATCCTCTTTTTGGGAAAATAAATGAGGTATCTGAATGGGGTCTGTTTCCAAAAACTTTGGATGTTCATATTCTAGAACTTTAGCATCTAAAAATTCCTTTAGCTCTACTCGATTCATTTAATAGGTATTTCCAATAATTTAAATAATAATAGAGGAGTCATAAGTATGAAATTATAGAGTGCGTGAAAGACAATGGCCCATAATAAATTGAACCGAACGCGAACGAAGCCTAAAAAAATACCTACACTAATTTGGGGAGCAACCAATAATGGGGAAACCAATAGGGTAGTAGGGGTCAATTCAAAATTTAAAATATGGTAAAAACCAAAAAGTAGGGTTATTACATAAAAAATAGGTTTGAAATAAGGACTTTCTTTCAAGAAAAATAACGGACCTCTAAAAATAGTTTCTTCCATTAGGGGGGCCAGAATAACAGCCATGCCAAAAAGATAAATGGTAGGTCCGTTTATGAATTCTTCACTAGCGTGGTCACCAATATCTAAATTTAAAATTGATTGTAATGCACTGTTCAAAATTCCAAATCCGTAGCTTAAAAGCAAGGCATAGCCCAGCAATACGACAAATTTTGGAAGTAGAAAATTTAAATCTTTTCGAGGATATTCCCAATATATCGGATTTATTAAAAATTCCCAGACTTCCCTTAACATAATTGGTATTTACACAACCACCTCTTTGTTTACAATAAGGCCATCTACCATGGTCAGTTTTCTATCGGCCATATCCGCCAACTCCTGATTGTGAGTAACGATTACAAAGGTTTGTGCAAATTGGTCCCTTAGGTCAAAAAATAATTTGTGAAGATTGTCTGCACTTTCAGAATCTAGATTACCACTAGGTTCGTCGGCAAAAACGATGGAAGGTTCATTGATCAACGCCCTGGCAACGGCCACCCTTTGTTGCTCACCCCCTGAAAGTTCGTTCGGTTTATGACCATAACGCTTTGAAAGACCTAAAAAATCCAATAGTTCCTTGGCCCGTTTTTCGGCTTGGGCCTTGGGTGTTTTTTTTATGAAGGCAGGAATGCAAACATTTTCCAAAGCTGTAAATTCTGGTAGTAACTGATGAAATTGAAAGATGAAACCAATATGTTCATTTCTAAATTTGGCTAACTGTTTTTCTGACAACCTGGTGACATCTATTCCATTAATTAAAAGTTCGCTATCCTTTGAGTTGCTTTGTACATCAAGTGTACCTAAAATTTGCAATAAAGTAGTTTTTCCTGCTCCAGAGGCACCAACTATAGAAATAACTTCCTCTTTTTTTATATGCAGGTCTACACCTTTTAATACCTGTAAATCGCCATAAAATTTTTGAATATTGGAGGCTCTGATCATTCTATAGGATAATTTTATTTGTAAATAGGTCCTTGAATGGATAAAAGTAAGGAAATTTGGCTGTAGCGTCTTAAACTTTTATAGGCTAACTATATTTACGGAAGAGTTCAGTTGAATTGATAAGAAAAACTTACTTTTGTTTAATAATTGTGTAAAATAGGTAAACAAAAAAATTATGGCTCCATATAGAAATTTAGAAGAATACAATTTAGAAGTAACAGGGGAGGTCAAGGATAGGTACTCCAAGATTATAAAAGAAATTGGAGAAGATGTAGGTAGGGAAGGGCTTCTTAAAACCCCGGAAAGAGCCGCCAAAGCCATGTTGTTTTTGACACAGGGCTATAAACAGGACGCCGTAGAAATTTTAAAAAGTGCCATGTTCAAAGAAGATTATGACGATATGGTCATTATTAAGGACATAGAATTGTATTCACTTTGTGAGCATCATATGCTTCCGTTCTTTGGGAAGGCCCATGTTGCCTATATTCCAAACGGACATATAGTTGGATTGAGTAAAATACCTCGGGTAGTGGATGTTTTTGCCAGAAGGTTACAGGTTCAAGAGCGCTTGACCCATGATATTTTGGAGTGCATTAACAATACCTTGAAACCAAAAGGTGTAGCAGTAGTCATAGAAGCTTCCCACATGTGTATGATGATGCGTGGAGTACAAAAACAGAATTCCGTTACCACAACCTCTGGTTTTAGGGGACAGTTTGAAAAAATTGAAACACGGAACGAATTTTTAAAATTAATCAGTTCAGATTTATCGTAGAATACGGAGTGCTTAAAAATTTGGCATTCTTATTGTTATTTTAGAATGGAATTTAAAATTCATTCATCATGACAAAAACAAAAGACAATAAATACCGGAAGCTTTTCTTTGGGTTATTATTTGATGCCATAGGAATGCTATCCTTTACCGTTCCACTTATTGGGGATTTCTCAGATATTATCTGGGCTCCTTTAGCGGGTTGGTTAATGACAAGAATGTATAAAGGGAAGATAGGGCAGGGTGCAGGATTGTTCACTTTTCTAGAAGAAATTATTCCAGGATTGGATATTATACCCACCTTTACTATCATGTGGTTCTATACCTATGTGTTTAAAAAATCAACTCTAGAAAAGACAATCGAAGTCTAATTAAGATAATTTGTTATGAAAAAGCACCTTTTCGTGCTTTTTTCAGGTCCATTTTTTCCAAATTATTAGAATATGGGTCTTTTCTGAATATTTTATAATCATAAAATTTTCATAATATTTAATTGATTCCTTTGCCTTAAGCACTCAAATTTATCAGCAAATCTATCGCTTTAGTAGGTAATTTCATACCTATTTCGTTCTTAATAGGTTAGTAAATTTTCTTTCTGACAACAGCCCTTTTTATTTACCTAAGCAGTTATGTTTTTACCAAATTATAGTTAAGAATTTAGTATAAAATAAGTCTGAAAATTATGTAAACAGTGAAATAGGCTTGTCTTTGTAAACCAATTATCAATAATTTTGGGTGAAATCAAACCCTGCCAAATGAACAGAAGAAAATTTATAGAACGAACTACACTAGCTTCTATTACAGGACTGGTCGGAACCGAAATCGTTTACGGATTAAAAATACCAAGAGGATATGTTCCCTTGGCGCTGCAAGATCCAGATCCATTTAAATTGTTCAACAAAGACAAAGACATGGTCGTACTCAACGACAAACCATGGAATATGGAGGCCCAGGCGCATTTGTTGAACGATAAGGTAACACCAAGTTCTAAAATGTTCCTAAGGAATAATGGGCTGATTCCTGAGGAAATTGATTTATACAGCTGGACATTAACTATTAACGGAGAATCCGTACAAAAGGAAAAGACCTTTACCCTTAAGGAGCTCAAATCTAAATTCAATACCCATACCTATCAATTAACACTCGAATGCGGGGGTAATGGCCGTAGTGAATTTAATCCTCCAGCGAAGGGTAATCAATGGACCATTGGTGCAGTTTCCTGTGCGGAATGGACGGGTGTTCGTTTACGCGATGTTTTGGAGGACGCGGGAATCAAGGATGATGCAGTCTATATTGGTTACCACGCAGCGGATATTCATCTAAGTAGAAATCCTGAAAAAGAACCTATTTCAAGGGGAGTCCCAATGGCAAAGGCCCTACAGGACGAAACCCTTATAGCTTTTAAAATGAATGGTGAAGATATCCCGTTGGCACATGGCTACCCGCTACGTTTGGTGGCTGGTGGCTGGCCTGCTTCCGTTTCCGGAAAATGGCTAACAGAGATCAGCATTCGTAATAAAGTTCATGACGGACCTAAAATGGGGGGTACCTCTTATCGTGTTCCCTGTGAAACTGTTGCTCCGGGAGAAAAAGTGGCAGATGAAGATATGTGCATCATAGAATCCATGCCTGTAAAATCGTTGATTACAAGTCCCAAAACGGGTGCTATCCTAAAGAAAGGCCAAAAACTTCAAATCAATGGTCATGCTTGGGCTGGAGAGCTGGAGGTCGAGAAAATGGAATACTCAATAGATTTCGGATCAACATGGCAATCCTGTACCCTTGAAAAACCTGTTAATAGGTTGGCTTGGCAACATTTTAATGCAGAAGTGAGCTTTCCCAAGAAAGGTTATTACGAAATATGGGCAAGGGCTACGGATTCCCGTGGTAAATCGCAACCCATGTTATTACCCGGCTGGAACCCCAAGGGATATTTAAATAATGCCTGTCATAGAATTGCTGTAAAAGTTGCTTAATGAAAAACGGAAGTAAGCTTAATAACGAATTTGAAAAAGTGTTCCGTATGGTGGTGGTTACCGCAATAATTGTTGCGGTATTTTCTCTTCTATTGGGATATTTGATAATTAATCCCAATTTTTTCGATAATGAAATGGCCAACCCCGAAGATAGTGTGGAAATTATCCTGCAAAATGATGGGGAGGACTACGAAAAAATTGAAAATGGTATTCATGTAGCTACAGGATTTGTTGATGCTCCAGGAATGAAAGAGACCATTCAAAATTGTACCAATTGCCATTCATCAAAACTGGTCATACAAAATAGAATGACCAAAGAACGCTGGAAAACAACCATTAAATGGATGCAAGAAACCCAGAACTTATGGGATCTTGGTAAGAATGAAGATATCATTATTGATTATTTAGTTACCAATTATCCGCCCAGGGAAAAGGGGAGGAGGGAAAATTTAACCAATATTGAATGGTATCAACTTAAGGAATAGTTGATTTTACCGACTCAGTTAAAAGGATAGTAGCTTTCAATGGTGTGGAAAAGTATATAGATGCATTTTTAAAAGGTTTTAACGGTACGGTAAATTGGACCTGGAAATCCATACTTTTTGAGGTGCCTTGGTACACCAATTATTTTTACGGAATTATCCTTTTATCGTTGACCGTATGGATTTTGGAAATTTTATTCCCATGGAGAAAGGACCAGAGTATTTTTAGAAAAGATTTTTGGTTGGATGCCTTTTATATTTTTTTCAATTTTTTTCTATTCGCTATCGCTATAAGTGGATTTTATAAATTACTGGAAACGTTATTTTTAGAGTTTGGTATTTCAATAGAAAGTTTATCCCTCATAGATATGGGTCATTGGCCCATGTGGTTTCAACTCATCGTTTTCTTTTTGGTATTGGATTTTGTACAGTGGTTTACCCACATTTTATTGCACAGGTATGAAGTACTGTGGCAGTTTCATAAAATTCATCACAGTGTAAAAGAAATGGGTTTTGCAGCCCACATGCGATTTCATTGGATGGAAAATGTTCTATATAAACCCCTAAAGACCTTTGGAGTCATGATTTTGGGCGGATTTGAACCTGAACAGGCCTATATAGTTCATTTTATGGCAATTACTATTGGGCACTTAAATCATTCCAATATAAAAATTACGTGGGGTCCCTTAAAATATATTTTAAATAACTCTGTGATGCACCTGTATCATCATGCCTACACATTACCCGAAAACCATAGATATGGGGTCAACTTTGGAATAAGCCTTAGCTTGTGGGACTATATTTTTAAAACCAATTATATACCCGAAGAAAGTGGAAAGGTCGCTTTAGGTTTTCAAGGTGATGATGAAATACCACAAAGCTTTTGGGGACAACTATTTTATGGGTTTAAAAGGAACAAAACCCAATAAGCAACTTATTAGCCAGCAATCTATTTAAATAGAAAACCTAATCCCATACGGTTGAGCATTTTTTTCTCAAAATTCCAAAAGAATTTGAATTGACCGAACAACCAACCGAAAAATACAAGAAGTACTTGATAGATAGGGAAAATAAGTAATATTCTTGCGGTCCAATACAACCAACCTCCTGTAGATTCCCTATGCAAACCAATAAGCTCACAAAGGGGAGCTGCCAGTTTGGCGGCAGTTGAGCCAGTAATCGCAAAAACGATAAATATAACTGCTAATTGAAAATTGGAGTCAATACCCCAGCGTTTCTTAAGTTTTTCCATAACTTTTCAATGCGGCAAATATACTAATCAAATCCGTGGTATAAAAGGACCTAATCGTTGATTGTATTTTCTCTGGAAGTAAATAAAATAATTGTAGAGTTTGTAATTTACCTCGTATCCGTAGTCTATATTGGGATCATAATCAATCTGCCATTCATAGAGTCCGGCAGAATACCTATTGGGCTGTAACACCCTTTGATTGTAATTGATTACAAAAATCTGGTTTCTATTTTCCAAAAATGATTGGGAATAATACCCTTCCGGTCTGGCAATGCTTTGAAGCCAAAAATTAAAGCCCGGTTCTATGATTATGATTTCGTATTCCGTGCTATCACTAGAAATGGAAATGGTATCACCTTTGGTTTGATCAAAAGCCATTTTCTCCTTATCCGAAATATCTACCGCTTGTTTGCTGCCAGTACAACTAGACACCATCAAAAAACTGAAGCAAATACTTACCCCACAATATGTCAACCACTTTTTCATTTTCTTTTTTCTAGTTCTGCGCAATTTTTATACCATTCAAG
Source organism: Cytophaga sp. FL35 (assembly GCF_014349235.1). Taxonomy (GTDB): domain Bacteria; phylum Bacteroidota; class Bacteroidia; order Flavobacteriales; family Flavobacteriaceae; genus Euzebyella. The sequence goes on from NZ_JACSOH010000025.1 coordinate 11,052, forward strand.
GTACAAAAAAAGGCCGTTTGAATACAAACGACCTTTGATATACAGTAATAACTATTTTATTTTCCGAATAGCCCCCCTAACAGACCACCAATTCCTCCTTTTTTACCTCCTAGAGCCATGGAAGCTACATCATCAAGAATGCTACCATCCCCATCAGAATCCAAAAAGGACTCAATTAACGATTGCTGTTGGTTTCCACCGCCCATAAGACCTCCTAGAAGATTACCCAAACCATTGGAGTCACTTATATTTTGTTGGCGGGTCTGGCTACCCAAATATCCCATTAACAAAGGTGCGGCCATTTTTAAAATGGTTCCTACAGAACCAGCATCCATACCAGATTTTGCACTTAGGGCAGATTCTACCTGAGCTTGCTTTCCTCCAAGAACGTGACCTAAAATTCCGGCTCCGTCGTTCATCACAGAATCATCCACTCCACCGCCAAAAAGTCCGCCCAAATCATTAAGAATACTTCCATCGTGTTTACCGGAAAGGGCATTCATCAATCCTTGTGCACCCTCCGGGGAAGAAGCATTTTTTTTCATGGCACCCATCAACAAAGGTAGAGCCATACTTAAAACGCTACCTGTTTGATCAGTAGATTGGCCGGTTTGTGAGGCGGCACCACTAATGAGTTGTTTGCCCATAGGGCTGTTAAGTAAGTCTAATAATCCAGACATGTGTTTAGTTTTATAATTAATGAGTTTACAAGATACAAAAAAAAGTACCTTTTTACAGGTACTTTTTTTGTAATTGCCTTAAGGCGAAAAAGGTCTCAACTCCTTATTTCATTAAGGTTATGATTTGTTCTGCCAATTCTACCCCAATTCTTTTTTGTGCTTCTCCGGTAGCCGCACCAATATGCGGAGTTAAGGATATATTTGGGTGCATTAATATTCTAATTTCTGGCGAGGGTTCCGATTCAAATACATCCAATCCAGCAAAAGCCACTTTTCCACTCTCAAGGGCATCAACCAGTGCTACTTCGTCCAAAATACCTCCCCTTGCGGCATTGACTATGCCAACACCGTCTTTCATCAAGTTAAATTCACTCTTCCCAATTACATACGCTTTCTGAGAGGGTACATGCAGAGAAATGAAATCTGAGGAGGAAATAACTTCTTCCTTGGTTTTGGAGGTTAAATGAAATGAAATGGATTGGCCGTCAAAAAATTCCAATTCTAAATTGGCTTCATTGATAACCGGATCATAAAACTCCACTTTCATACCTACCCCAATGGCTAATTTAGCAGTTGCCTGACCAATTCTGCCAAACCCGATAATACCTAAGGTCTTTCCTCTAAGTTCACTTCCACGGGCATAGGATTTTTTGAGTTCCTTGAATTTACTGTCTCCGTCCAAGGGCATATTTCTATTGGCATCGTAGAGGAAACGAACCCCTCCGTACAAATGGGCAAAAACAAGTTCAGCAACTGACCCGGAGGAAGCTGCAGGCGTATTGATTACGTGCAAACCCTTGTTTTTTGCATAGTCTACATCAATATTGTCCATGCCAACGCCGCCACGACCAATCAATTTTAAATTGGGGCAGGCATCAATAAGTTCCTTCCTTACTTTAGTGGCACTACGAACCAAAAGTGCCTCAACACCATTTTCGTTTATATAATTTTGAAGTTGCTCTTGGGCTACTCTGGTTACCAGTACTTCAAATCCTGATTCCTCCAGTTTTTCAATGCCAGCTTGGGCAATTCCGTCATTAGCTAAAACCTTCATGTTGTTGGTTTTTAATTAATTGAATGAAACTATTTAAGTAAAACTTTAGGTTTATCCCTTTCGTTCCAACTCGCTCATGACATCTACTAGAATGCCAACACTTTCTAGGCTCAGGGCGTTGTACATGGACGCCCTATATCCACCTACGGAGCGGTGACCGTTAATTCCATTGATTCCTGCTTCCTTCACCATCGAATCAAAAGTCTCTTTCAAACGGTCGTCTACCAAGTTAAAAGTCGCATTCATATGAGAGCGATCTTCTTTCTTCGCAAAACCTTCAAACAAGGGATTCAGGTCAATTTCAGAATAGACCAATTGGGCCTTCTTTTCATTAACTTCTTCAATGGCCGAAATTCCACCTTTAGATTTAAGCCACTCTAAGGTAAGCATGGAAGTATAAACCGCAAATACCGGCGGCGTGTTGAACATACTATCCTTTGAAATATGAACCGCGTAATCCAACATGGAAGGAATTTGACGGCTTACCTTTCCTAAAACCTCTTCTTTAATAACCACTAAGGTTGCACCTGCGGGGCCCATATTCTTTTGTGCGCCTGCGTAGATTAAATCGAACTGAGAAAAATCCAATTGTCTTGAGAAAATATCGGAACTCATATCGCATACCAAAGGAGCATCGGTTTTTGGAAACTTCTTTATCTGCGTACCAAAAATAGTATTGTTGCTAGTAAGGTGAAGATAATCCAAACCTTCAGGAATGGAATATCCTTTTGGAATATAGTTGAAATTTTCGTCCTTGGAAGAGCCTACTTCTACAACATCCCCAAACAGTTTGGCTTCTTTTATCGCCTTGGAGCTCCATGTGCCTGTGTTTAAATATCCCGCTTTCTTATCCAAAAGGTTGTAGGCGGTCATTAAAAACTGCATACTAGCACCACCTTGAAGAAATAAGGCTTTGTAACCTTTGTTTTCCAAACCAAGAATTTCCAAGGCAAGGCTTCTAGCGTTCTCCATTACTTCCACGAAGTCTTTGCTACGGTGTGAAATTTCTATTAGTGAGAGACCAGATCCATTAAAGTCCATTACGGCTTCTGAAGCCTTAAGAAGTACTTCTTGAGGTAAAATACATGGGCCTGCACTAAAATTATGTTTTTTCATTGGGTGTTGATTTTAGTTGTTGTTTGTTCAAAAATGACCGTTGCGAACTTCTTTCCGGTACTTTTGAAAATAGGACGTTAAAGGTCTTGAATTAAATGCAATTTTCCATATGGGAAGGGAAAAAATAAACCTAGGTTCTCAACAGGAAGTCAACAGTATCTATATTATCTGCATAATCTGTTAAACTAGGTTTTTGAGTTTGACCAAAGGCTACTTCATCCTCCATAAAACCTTGCGATACAACACACTGTAATTGCTCTTTATCCGCAATTAACCGGTTTTTTAATTCTTCCGGTTCATCATAAAATTCATAAAATAGAGAAGCGATGGGCGAGGTGTAACCTTCATCTTCTTTTAAAATAAGAAAGCCATTATCTAAAATTTTAAATTCACTCATAAGATAGACGGCTTTATTATAATCGTAGTTGTTGGCATATTTATTCTGTTCAACAATGGAATTAAATTCAAAGATGGACCTAAAAAATAGGTCAAAATCATAATTTCTTGGTACAAAAATCTTTGACACACTGCGGCAACCTAATCCAAAATATCTAAATATATCCTCTCCTAATTCTTTTAGAGTTTCGGGTGATTCCTCGCCGTTGATAACGGCTACAGAACTTCTATTTTTTCTGATTATGTGCGGTCCTTTACCAAAATAGTGCTCAAAATAGCGTGAAGTGTTGTTACTTCCCGTAGCAATCACAGCATCAAATTCTTTGAGTTGCGCTTTTTCAAACACAATTAAATCCTTAAAAATTGGATCTATGAAGGTGAGATACGCTGTTATGAATTTAATAAGTACCTCGTCATTACTAGATAGCTTCGCCAATACTTTATTCCCGGTTAAAAGAACACATAAAAAATCATGAAATCCTACCAAAGGAATATTTCCGGCTAAAATCAAAGCGACAGTCTTTGGTCGGTTTTCGGATAGGGAATATTTGGATAGCCAAGCGTGTAGATTGTTTTCGGTAAGCAGCTCTCCCCAATTTTCAAGGGCGAACATTACATTCTCTCTAGTGAACCAACCATTTTTATGTTTACTTAGCTCTATGGCCTGATTCAGTTTTACTGACCATTCGTCCTCATTTTGTTGTGAATTACAAAATTCTCGTAAAAACGTTCCAAGTTTAACGAAAGCAATAAATGTTTTATGATGCTCGTTCATATATTTGCTATAATTGGGACTAGACTGTACCTTTGTTTTTTAAATGATTGCAAAAGTAAGCATACCTAATTTAAACGGGATGCTGAATTTAACCAGAAGAAGTAAATTACTATGGCTATTATAATTACCGATGAATGTATAAATTGTGGGGCTTGTGAACCAGAATGTCCTAATACGGCAATTTATGAAGGTGCCGATGAATGGCGTTATGCAGACGGAACCTCTTTAGAGGGGGAGGTTGTTTTGCCTAGCGGTAAGGCTGTAAATGCAGAAGAGGCCCAAGAGCCTATAAGCGACGAGTTTTACTATATTTCACCTGACAAATGTACCGAATGTATGGGCTTTCATGAAGAACCACAATGTGCGGCAGTATGTCCTGTAGATTGTTGTGTTCCTGATGAGGATCATGAAGAAAGCGAAGAAACCCTTTTAGCTAAGCAAGCATTTATGCACCCGGAAGGCTAAAATGTAAAATCATAAAAAGTAAAAACCGGACAATTGTCCGGTTTTTTTATGGCTATAGGTTTCATTAATTAAAAGGAAAATGCCAATTGTGTATAGTAATAGGCTCCGCCAAAACCCATTTGAACGGCATCCCAAACACCACCGCCTTCTACCCAGTCATCTTGCGGACTTGGATATTCATTGAATAAGTTATTGGCCCCAATTTGCAATTTTACATCTTCGCAAATTTGATAGCCTAAAACTAAATCGGTGACCACTTTAGGTGTATAGCTGTCCGTGGCTGCGGCAATTTTGTTTGCCAGACTTCCGTAATCAGCAGTAGGTTCCAACATTTGAAAATCCAGAAGCTCAATGCTACTAAATCTTGTAAAGGCAAGGCCTGCATCAAATTTATTGTGGGAGTAATTTAAATTGAGCGCTAACTTACTTTCAGGAGCAGAAGCTAATAAGAAAGCCTTGTCCCTTTCTCCAAAAAACGTTTCAGCATCCAAATTGCCATTATTCACACTTGTAATATCCATATTGTTTAAGTTGCCGGTGAAAGTGGCCGACAAGTTTCCGTTTTCCAATGGTTTTCTCCACGAGAGAACAATGTCCAAACCAGTAGTTTCGGTATCCACCCCGTTCACAAAAAATTGCGCTGCCGATACTCCGGGGATAGCTGTGGTATCAAAGTTTCCTGTGAGTACAATTCGGTCTTTTACATTGATGTAGTAACCATCCACTGTCGCGGTAAAGTTTCCGAAAGTACCTGTAAAACCTAAACCGGCATTCACGGCTTTTTCCTCGTTTAGCTGGTCGATTCCAAAAGAGGCCGTGACGGGACTGTTATTTGGGCTCAACAACTGGTCAATGGCATCGCCCCCAATAAAATTGGTGAACCGCAAATTATAATAAATCTGGGCTAGGGAAGGAGCTCTGAATCCTGTGCTGACAGAACCTCTAATGTTTATATTCTCCGAAGCCTTTAACCTAGCGGCCAATTTACCGTTAAGGGTACTGCCAAAATCGCTATAATTTTCAAACCTTGCCGCGGCGCTCAGCAAAAAAGCCTCGCTTAGGTCAAATTCGCCATCGGCATATAATGAAAAATTACTTCTGCTTCGGTCTACCTCGTTTGCCGGTCCATATCCCGGGAAGCCTTGGGAGCCTCCTGGTCTTGGTACTTCTTCGCCATCAATTAGAATTGTTGGCTGGGTTTGATTGGCGGGATCCGTGATTATAATTCCGTTTTCATCAAAGGTTCCATATGAACCAGGTTCCCCAGAAAAAATGATAAAGTTTTCGGTGCGATATTCGGCACCAAAAGCAAGGTTCATTCCCTCCAAAACATCATCATAGTATTTAGAGAAATCTAGATTTACGGTATTTTGGCTCAAGCTATGTCCACCCGCATCGAAATCGGTTGGCGAGGCTTCTTCCAAGGAAGCATTTAAGGTTCCTTTGATATAATAATGAAAGTTGTTCTTTCCGTAGGTGTTACTAACATCTAATTTCCAACCATTATCAAGTTCTGTTCTTAAACCGGCAGAAATAGAGTTGTCTATGATATTGGAAGTAATCCGTGGGTTGAATCCATCAGGATAAATGGCAGTTACCACGCGCTCACCACCATTTCTGGTGAAGGCATAGGCGTCTGTATCCCTAAAATTTCTACCACCAAAGGCGTAGATTTCCGTGTTGTCGGATACGGAATAAGCCCCATTGACCATAAAATTAAATCCTTGAATGGCGGCCTCCCCAAAACCCCTTCTAAAATCGAATCCCGGGCGTAAGGTTTTGTTTTTGTTGATGTATTCAGTAGTGAAGTTTAGATAACCGTTTTCCCCTAATCCTGCGCCGTAATTGATAGCCGCCTTTACGGAGCCGCCGTCAAAATTCTGGTCGTCGCCTATCTGGTTCCCGTCAACGTCGGTATCCAGTCTATTACCCTCTGTGTTAGGAAAACCCTCGGGAAAATCACCCTGAGCATTGGCGTTGTAGGCTCCGTAGCTGATATTTCCGGTTACGCCATCGGTCTTGTCCTTTAAAACAATATTGATGACACCGGCAATGGCATCGGAACCGTATTGAGCTGCTGCCCCGTCCCTAAGAATTTCAATTCGCTTAATGGCCGCTACGGGGATGGTATTTAAATCTGTACCGGTATTGCCACGTCCTTTGGTTCCAAAAATATTAATCAAGGAGGATTGGTGTCTTCTTTTCCCGTTGACCAATACCAAGGTTTGATCGGGCCCCAGTCCTCTTAGGGTAGCAGGGGTGATATGGTCGGCCCCATCTGATCCGGACTGCTTATTGGCGTTGAAAGAGGGAGCGGCATATTGCAATAGCTCGTTCACTTCGATTTTCCCACTCTGTGTAGCCACCTCCGCAATATCTATGACATCCACTGGTACGGCTGTATCGGTAGAGGTTCGTTTGGGGCTTCTGGAGCCAACAAGCATAACTTCATCCAGCAAAACGCCTTCGGACATGCTTAGATTGATAACGGTTTTTCCCTCTGTACTTAGTTCTTCGGTATTAAATCCAATATAACTGAAAACTAAAATGGCATCACCGTCAATTTCTAAAGAATAATTTCCATCAAAATCGGTGACAGTACCGTTGGTGGAGCCCTTTTCTAAAATGTTCACACCGGGCAGTGGTGCGCCCTCGGAGTCGGTTACCGTTCCGGTAATCGTATTTTGAGCAATGCTAAAAGAGGTTAAAAGCAATGCGCAAATGGTTAAAAATAGTTGTGTTCTCATAGTTTTAATGTTAGGAGTTCTTTAACTAAAGTAATACTAATAGTGTTAAAACAAAGCATTGAGATTTTAAAACTTTTAAACACTATCTTTGCGCCCGAATTAAAAAACATCCCTAATAAACCGTTATGAAAGCAGGTATCGTAGGATTGCCAAATGTGGGCAAATCGACTCTTTTCAATTGTCTTTCCAATGCTAAAGCACAGAGCGCCAATTTCCCATTTTGTACTATTGAACCCAATATAGGCGTGGTAAACGTACCAGATTCCCGTTTGGAGAAGTTGGAATCCTTGGTAAACCCGGAAAGGGTCATTCCCGCAACGGTAGAAATCGTTGATATTGCCGGTTTGGTAAAAGGAGCCAGTAAAGGTGAAGGATTGGGAAACCAATTTCTTGGAAATATTAGGGAAACCGATGCCATTATTCATGTATTGCGCTGCTTTGATAACGATAACATTGTGCATGTAGATGGTTCCGTTAATCCTATCAGAGATAAGGAAACCATAGATATGGAGCTTCAGTTAAAAGATTTAGAGACTGTAGAGAAAAAGCTCGATAAGGTAAAACGCGCTGCAAAGACCGGCAACAAGGAAGCTCAAAAAGAGGAATCCGTCTTATTAAAGCTAAAAGATGCACTGGAGAGCGGTGTTTCGGTTAGAGCTGTTGATATTGAAAAGGAACTGCGTTTGGAATATGTAAAGCCATTACAGTTTATTACGGACAAGCCCGTTATGTACGTTTGTAATGTGGACGAAGGTGCTGCTGCCACCGGAAATGCTTATGTTGAAGAGGTGAAAAATGCCGTAGCAAATGAAAATGCGGAAGTAGTGGTCTTGGCCGTAGGTACGGAAGCCGACATTACGGAGCTAGAGTCTTACGAAGAGCGCCAAATGTTTTTAGAGGATTTAGGATTGGAAGAGCCGGGTTCCGCGAAATTAATACGAGGGGCGTACAAATTACTTGACTTGGAAACCTATTTTACGGCCGGAGAGAAGGAAGTTAGGGCTTGGACCATTCCCGTTGGTGCTACGGCACCACAGGCGGCCGGTGTTATCCATACAGATTTTGAGAAGGGTTTTATTCGTGCTGAAGTCATTGCCTATAATGACTATGTAGCTCTAGGAAGTGAGGCCAAGGTAAAAGAAGCCGGAAAAATGCGAGTAGAAGGTAAGGAGTATATTGTAAAAGACGGTGATGTGATGCATTTTCGTTTTAATGTCTAACTTTCTGGTTATTCATAAATTCTAAGTCTGTTTCTCAGGTTTTTTAGCTCTTTTTCCATTTGCTGCATTCGTTGCATCATATGGGTAAGTGCGTCTATGCCCTCTAAATTGATTCCCAATTCGTTATGCATTCGATTTAGCTTTTCTATATGGGGAATGTCATCCGTAAACAGATAAACCTCGGTCTCTATAGATTTGCACTCTATGAGACCAAATTCCCATAAGGAATCTATAAAGGAATGGGGTGTATTTGTCTTTTCGCAATAATGCCTTACTAAAATATAATTCTCGTCTATCATTACTCTCTAATTTTAGCTAGTTCCTTTAAAAGCTCTTTTTCTCTTTCACTCAACTTCTGGGGCATTTTTACTTTGTAGGTCACATACAAATCACCAAACTCACCTTCTTTTTTATATTTGGGCATACCCTTACCACTAAGTTTGATTCTTTGGTCATTTTGGGTTTCTGGTTTTATCTTCAGTTTCACCTTTCCGGTCAACGTACTTATTTCCAAATCACCTCCCAGCAATGCCTTATAGAGACCAATTTCTTCTGTTTTGTATAAATCGTTGCCCACTCTTTGAAACTGTGTATTGTTTAGTACTTCAAAAGTAAGGTACAAATCGCCCTTTGGACCATCATTTCTACCTTCACCACCATAACCTTTAATCTTTATAGTTTGTCCATCTTCTACTCCAGCCGGAATGGTAATTCTTATTTTCTTTGACCCAAGATCAATTGTTTGTTTTTGGGTCGATAGGACATCTGTCAAGTTCAACCGAAGCGTTGCGTTATAATCTTGACCTTTAAACTGATACCTGTTTCTATCACTAGTTCTACTATAACCGCTACCACCGAACATAGATTCAAAAAAGTCCGAAAAATCACTTTCAGAATACTGCTCGCCTCCGTAAGTGTTTTGCCCGGAATAATCCCTTGCATTAGATTGATTTCTTTTGGCCTCCTCAAAGGCGTCGGCATGTTGCCAGTCCTTGCCGTATTTATCATATTTTTTTCGTTTCTCAGGGTCGCTCAAGACCTCATTGGCCTCATTGATCTGCTGAAATTTATGTTGGGCTTCCTTGTTGTCGGGATTTAGATCCGGATGGTATTTGCGGGCTAGTTTTCTATATGCCTTTTTTATCTCGGCCTCTGAGGCATTTTCGGCAATTCCCAATATTTTATAGTAATCTATAAATTCCATTTTCTTTTTCTAAATATGGATAAAAGATAGTAAGATATTCTTTTGAAATCCACTTAAATAGGTGCTTTAAAACGTTCATTTTTGGCTGTAAGAGGAGTCTTAAAGTACCGTTTATATCAACAAAGGCGCTTTTTTTATTGTTAATTACTTTAACGGTTTAGGGTTTTATCTTTTTAATAGTCGTATTATCTTTAGCGGTACTATTGACCCAAACCCCGCATTATGTCCGACAATTCACAATATACCGAAGACAATATACGATCGTTAGACTGGAAAGAGCATATTAGGCTTCGTCCGGGTATGTATATTGGTAAGTTAGGTGATGGTTCTTCCGCAGATGACGGCATCTATATCCTTTTAAAAGAGACCATTGACAATTGTATTGATGAATTTGTTATGGGCGCCGGTAAGACCATTGAGATTTCCGTACAGGGTAATAGGGTCATAGTACGTGATTATGGTAGGGGTATTCCTTTGGGGAAAGTCGTTGACGTAGTTTCCAAAATGAATACCGGAGGTAAATATGATACAAGAGCGTTTAAAAAATCGGTAGGACTAAACGGGGTTGGTACCAAAGCGGTGAATGCCTTGTCCAGTTATTTTAGGGTGGAGAGTACCAGGGATGGGAAATCAAAGGCGGCAGAATTTGAAATTGGAGAGCTCACCAATGAAGAATATCTGGAAGAAACCACCCGAAGAAGAGGCACCAAAGTTACTTTTATTCCAGATGAAACCATCTTTAAAAAATACAAATATCGCAACGAGTATATTGAGCGGATGCTCAAAAACTACGTTTATCTCAATCCGGGGCTGACCATTGTTTTTAACGGCGAAAAATTCTATTCGGAAAACGGACTTAAAGATTTGCTGGAAGACAATAACAATGCAGAAAATCTTCTGTACCCTGTCATTCATTTAAAAGGGAATGATATTGAAGTGGCCATGACCCATAGCAAAACGCAATATAGCGAGGAATACCACTCCTTTGTTAATGGCCAGCACACCACACAGGGAGGAACGCACCAAGCGGCGTTCAGGGAGGCCGTCGTAAAAACGGTGAGGGATTTTTATGGTAAAAACTACGATGCTTCCGATATTAGAAAATCAATCATCAGTGCTATTTCCATTAAGGTAATGGAACCTGTTTTTGAAAGTCAGACCAAAACAAAATTGGGTTCTACGGATATGGGCGGAGATTTACCGACGGTAAGAACCTACATCAATGATTTTATTGGGAAATATTTAGATAATTACCTGCATAAAAATCCGGAAACGGCAGAAAAGTTACAACGTAAAATAATTTTGGCCGAAAAAGAGCGCAAAGAGCTTTCGGGAATTAGAAAATTGGCGCGAGACCGTGCCAAAAAGGCAAATCTGCACAATAAAAAACTTCGTGATTGCAGGGTGCATCTTGGAGACATGAAAGATGATCGTCGCTTAGATAGTACGCTCTTTATCACTGAGGGGGATTCCGCTTCCGGCTCCATTACAAAATCAAGGGATGTAAATACCCAGGCAGTCTTTAGTTTGCGTGGTAAGCCATTGAATTCTTTTGGGATGAGCAAAAAAATTGTTTACGAGAACGAGGAATTCAACTTGTTGCAGGCAGCCTTGAATATTGAGGAGTCTATGGAAGATTTGCGATATAATAATATTGTAATTGCTACGGATGCCGATGTAGATGGAATGCACATTCGCTTACTTCTCATTACGTTTTTCCTACAGTTTTTCCCTGAATTGATTAAGGAAGGACATTTGTTTATTTTACAAACTCCTCTTTTCAGGGTAAGAAATAAAAAGGAAACTATCTATTGTTACAGTGACGAGGAGCGAAGAAACGCTATAGATAAGTTGAGAGGAAAACCTGAAATTACCAGATTTAAGGGATTGGGTGAAATCTCTCCGGATGAATTCAAGCACTTCATTGGTGATGATATCCGTTTAGAGCCGGTAATGTTGGATAAAGCCATGTCAATTGAAGAGTTACTGCGGTTCTACATGGGTAAAAATACTCCGGACCGTCAGGAATTTATTATTGAAAACCTTAAGGTAGAAGTTGACCTAGTTGAAGAAAACCAATTATAAACCATAGAGATACGTATTTTTCTGAATGGAAGAAAATGACGATTTGAACGAATCCCAAGAGCACAATCCGTCCAATGAAGGCGGAGAAGGTTTGGGAGGTGAGCAGGAACAAAACAATGATAGTTCTGCGGAAAATATAGAGGAACAAGGTGAGGCGCTTACCCGAGTAACGGGAATGTATAAGGATTGGTTTCTTGATTATGCTTCTTACGTAATCTTAGAGCGTGCCGTACCAGCAATTGAAGATGGTTTTAAACCGGTACAGCGCCGTATCATGCACTCCTTAAGGGAATTGGATGACGGAAGGTACAATAAGGTAGCCAATGTGGTAGGGCATACCATGCAATATCACCCCCATGGTGATGCCAGTATTGCAGATGCCATGGTGCAGATAGGTCAAAAAGATCTATTGATAGATACCCAAGGAAACTGGGGCAATATTCTTACAGGGGATAGTGCCGCTGCTTCCAGGTATATTGAGGCGCGTTTATCCAAATTTGCCCTAGAAGTTGTTTTTAGCCCAAAAATTACGGAATGGCAACTCTCCTATGATGGTCGAAAAAAAGAGCCCGTTCAGTTGCCGGTAAAGTTTCCATTGTTATTGGCACAAGGTGCGGAAGGTATAGCAGTTGGGCTTTCAACGAAAATTATGCCCCATAACTTTGTGGAGCTCATAGATGCTTCCATAAAGCATCTGCAAGGAAAACGGTTTAAGCTTTTTCCAGATTTTCCTACGGCAGGAATTATAGACGTAAGCAATTACAATGATGGTCTTAGGGGAGGTAAGATCAGGGTACGTGCAAAAATTTCCCAGCACAGCAAGAATACGTTGGTAATAAGTGAGATACCCTATGGAACCAACACTTCTTCTTTAATTGATTCTATTTTAAAAGCCAATGATAAAGGCAAGATTAAAATCAAAAAAATTGAGGACAATACCGCTGCTGATGTAGAGATTTTGGTGCATCTCCCAACTGGCATCTCCCCGGACAAAACCATTGATGCGCTCTACGCTTTTACGGCCTGTGAATCATCCATTTCTCCCTTGGCGTGTATCATTGAAGACAATAAACCTTTATTTATTGGAGTCTCGGAAATGTTGCGTCGTTCTACGGATGCTACGGTTGATTTGCTTAAGCAAGAATTGGAGATTCAGCTGGGTGAACTAGAAGAACAATGGCATTTTGCTTCCTTGGAGCGAATATTCATAGAGAACCGTATTTATAGGGACATTGAAGAGCAAGAAACTTGGGAGGGCGTAATTAAGGCGATAGACGAAGGATTAAAACCCTTTACCAAGAACTTGAAAAGGGCCGTTACCGAAGACGATATTGTTAGATTAACAGAAATAAGGATAAAAAGAATATCAAAATTTGACCTTGATAAAGCTCAGGAAAACCTTGATAATCTTGAAAAGAAGATTGCCGAAATCAAACACCATTTAGAGCATTTGGTAGATTTCGCTATTGATTATTTCCAAAATCTAAAAGAAAAATACGCGGCGGGTAGGGAGAGAAAATCAGAGATAAGGCTCTTTGAAGATATTGAGGCTACAAAAGTTGTCATACGAAACACAAAGCTTTACGTTAATAGGGAAGAAGGTTTTGTGGGCACCTCTTTAAAGCGTGACGAATATGTAACGGACTGTAGCGATATTGATGATATCATTGCTTTTACCAGAGATGGTCAAATGATGGTCTTTAAAGTAGATTCCAAAACCTTTATTGGCAAAGGAATTATTCATGTTGCCGTTTTTAAGAAAAAGGACAAGCGCACTATCTACAACATGATTTACCGTGATGGAAAAGGTGGTGCCACCTACATCAAGCGGTTTAACGTCACCAGTGTTACCCGGGATAAGATTTATGAAATGGGCCAAGGGAAACCTGGAACTTCGGTCTATTATTTTTCTGCAAACCCAAATGGCGAAGCAGAAACGGTCACCATAAACCTGCGAAATGTAGGAAGCATTAAAAAGCTTAAATGGGACGTGGATTTTGCCGATGTGCTAATTAAAGGCAGAAGTAGTAAGGGCAATATCGTTACCAAATACTCCGTAAAGCGGGTGGAGCTAAAGGAAAAAGGGCTTTCAACCTTAAAACCTCGAAAACTGTGGTTTGATGAGACGGTACAACGCCTCAACATAGATGACCGAGGAGAGTTTTTAGGAGAATTTACCAGTGATGATAGGTTATTGATCGTTACCCAAACCGGCCAAGTTAAGACTGTAATTCCAGAACTTACCCTACATTTTGAAAATGATATCATCGTTCTTGAAAAGTGGAATCCTAAAAAGCCATTATCACTAGTCTACTGGGAAGGAGAAAAAGAATTGTTCTATGTGAAACGCTTTTTGATTGACCATCCTGACAAGGAAGAAAATGTGTTAACAGACCATCCAAAATCAAGATTGGAGGTTTTCTCCACAGATTTTAGACCGGTGGTGGAGGTAGTATTTGCCAAAAAGCGTGGACAGGACAGAAAGGACAATTGGGAAGTGGATTTGGAAGAATTCATTTCCGTAAAGGGCATTACTGCCATGGGCAACCAGCTCACCAAAGAAAAAGTCTTGGAGATCAACCCTTTGGAACCCTTACCATATGAACCTCCAGAGCCTCCAAAAACAGAGGAAATTGAGGTAATTGATGAAGAAAATGTTGGAAAAGACAAGAGTGAGGATGGAGGAGATAGACCTCAAGGAACTTTATTCGATTAATTCATGAGGAACTTTTATCAGGAGTTTAAAAATTTTGCCATAAAGGGCAATATGATTGACATGGCCATTGGTATTATAATAGGTACGGCCTTTAACGAAGTCATCAATACTTTGGTGAAGAAAATTATTATGCCGCCTTTATCTTTGCTGACGGATGACGTTCAACTTTCTAACAGAAAATATGTTCTTAGAGAGGCTTCCGAAGGAGTAGAAGAAGTGGCGATCGGCTATGGCGAAATGTTTGAGGTCTTGATAGATTTTTTAATTATAGCATTTACCATTTTCGTTGTTATAAAAGGTATTAATCGCTTTAAATCAAAATCAGAAGACCCTGAAAATAAAGAAGTTGTAACCCCCAAAAATATAGAGATTCTTTCCAATCTGGAGAGGCTGATGCAGGAACAGAATGAAATTCTAAAGTCGAAAGAAAAGTAGTACTTTTTTAGTGTGCATCGATAAAACCTATCTTATTATCGAGCTTACCGTTATTGTTTTTGCCAATAAGTCTTTAATATCATTATCTTAGCCCGAAACACTAATTAAATGGATTTTACAAACCCCCTGGTTTACGGCGTTCCTTGTTTTATCGCCTTTATACTTTTAGAATTGACATATAGCAAAACCCATGGTCATGAAGGGCTTTATGTTTGGAAAGATTTAATGGCCAGTGGGGCAATGGGTATAGGTTCGGCTATTTTGGGCCCTTTGATCAAGGTAACCGTTTTAATAGTTGTTTTTGAATTTACTTATGAGCTTTTCAATCCTATAGTAGATGGTGTTCGCACCAACATTATGGGTTATAAATCCTTTGGGTATGCTTGGTATGTTTGGCTGCTTTGTCAATTGGCAGATGATTTTACCTATTATTGGTTCCACCGGGCCAATCATGAAATAAGGATTTTGTGGGCGGCACATATTGTACACCATTCTTCGGACAACTTCAACTTGGGTACAGCGGTGAGAAACGGTTGGTTCACACTTCTTTATAAGCCTTTTTTCTATATGTGGATGCCGGCCATTGGATTTCCTGTAGAAATGGTAATTGTTTGTTTGGCGATAGAATCTTTATGGCAATTTCAGTTGCATTCCCAATACGTGCCCAAAATGGGGTGGATAGAAAAAATTTTTAACACCCATACTATGCACCAGGTACATCATAGCCAGAATGTGGAATATTTGGATAAGAACCACGGTGGATTTTTAAATATTTTCGATAAGATATTCGGAACTTGGAAAGAGTTGGATGACGATATAGAAGTGAAATTTGGTGTCATCCACGCACCAAACTCCTACAATCCCATTGTTATATTGACCCATGAGTTTAAGGATATCTGGGCGGATGTAAAAAAAGCTAAAAAATTCTCCCACAAACTTATGTACATCTTTGGACCTCCTGGATGGAGTCCGGACGGCAGTACATTAACAGTGAAACAACAACAACGTTTATTTAGGGAGCATAAATCACAAAATCCAGAAGCAGCATTTAGTAGACCTAATTAAATCTAAAACCTCTATTTAGAGGATTATTGTAAACAGGGGAATTGCTTCCAGAAAAAATGGATGAAAATTTATAAAGTGTCTCTTACCTAAATAGAAAAAGTGATGCTTTTTAGCAGGGCATGGGCATTAGCAATGTATTTTCCAGAAAGTGAATGTGTGCTTATTTTTGTTTAATTGCAGTACCTCTAGATTTTTGACTTTCTCCAACAATATTGTATTCGAAAGTATAGGAATTCTCCGTAGTGGAAAGAATCTTCATATGTATAGATTTTTCCTCGGCTCGGCTCTGGGGATTTAATTTTTTTACAATGTATTCACAATCATTTATCCACCTTATGGAGGCCGAGTCCGCCTTTCCTTCAAAATAGTCCACCTCTAAGTCTTCATTCCTAACAAAAGTGGTAGTTTGCTCTTCTCCATCAATAGAGCTCGTAAAAGTAAAAGTTCCGTTCTTGAAATCCTTGCAATTGCGTTCTGGTTGGTAACATGAGGTTATCATTAGCAAAAGGACTGCGATAAAAATGCTTCGTAGTATCATCAGAACAAAAATAACCAAATTCCAAACGAGCTTCATACTTAAAATTGAAAACATAAAGAGATATGTTTTGCGTATCCTCTGTTTGAATTAATTTGAATCAAAGGACTCAAAAGTACCATCAGAATAAAATAGGACAATTCTATCTATCTTCTTTTGCTTTGGAGGTAAACCTAAAGGTGTTTCCTTTACTTGAGTTCTTTCTCTTTCAAAGGAAGGAGGAGCGGCTTTATCCGTAAAACTCTCGTTTAAAGGAAAGGAACCTTTGCCATTAAGGAGCCAATACAGATTAACTTCAGGAAAAGCTTTGATTACCTTTAGAACAAATTCCAAACTTGGCTTATTTCTCCCTGAAAGTAAATGTGAAATACTGGAGCGTTGTACGTCCACCTTTTCCGCAAAAGCAGAAGCACTTAGGTCGTAATACGTTAATAGTGTCTCAAGCCTTTCTACAAATTCACTCGTGTTTACCAATGTAAATTATTTTAAAATCAAGAATTATTTCAAAATTACAAATAAATTAAAAATCACCTAATAACGATATAATTAGATAAAGTTTCAATTTAATTTAAATAGTTTTATACGTTGAATATAAGGATTTTAAAATATCAAATATAGTTATTGGGATTTAAGTTTCCCTTGATGTATACATTTGTAAAATTCGGATTTACCGACTTTAATTTCCGCCGTCCGTTAGGACATGAAAAATGTTACAATTGTAAATTTTCTATATCTTATTTTTGTGCTTCCATAAAAAAAGAGCATGATTTTACCTTTGACCAGCTACGAAGAAATAAAAGAGAAATCGGTTTACGGAAGATATCTTTCGCACCGGATGGTTGCCAAGTATCTTGAATCTATCAAACAAGATTTTGATATTAAGGAGGTAGGTTTTTCTGTTCAGCAAAAAAATATCCATACCATTACCTTGGGCACAGGAAAAACCAAAATTCTAATGTGGTCCCAAATGCATGGGAACGAATCTACCACCACTAAAGCCGTATTCGATTTCATAAATTTTCTAAGGACAGATGCAGAATCAGCTCAGCAGATTGTAGAAAATTGTACCGTTAAAATTATTCCCATGCTAAACCCAGATGGTGCGGATGCCTACACCAGGGTGAATGCAAATGAAGTAGACCTAAATAGGGATGCTCAAAACCGTACCCAACCGGAGAGTATCATTTTGAGAAAAGTTTACGAGGAATTTTTACCTCATTTTTGCTTCAATCTACATGATCAAAGAACTATTTTTAATGTAGGTGACACTTCAAAACCGGCAACAGTTTCTTTTTTAGCTCCAGCATATAATGAAGAAAGGAGTATTTCTCCTTCCCGTGCAATGAGTATGAAGCTCATTGTTGCCATGAACGATACGTTACAGAAGTTAATACCTAACCATGTTGGCAGGTACGATGATAGTTTTAATGCAAATTGTGTGGGCGATACTTTTCAAATGTTAAATACACCCACCATTTTGTTTGAATCTGGTCACTACCCTAATGATTACGAAAGGGAAGAAACCAGAAGGTATATATTTCAAGCCTTGTTAAAAGGTGTTTCGGTAATTTCTGAGGATAAAGTGAATCAATTTGACTTGGAGATTTATCAGCAGATTCCTGAAAACCAAAAGTTATATTTAGATATTTTATTAAAAAATGTACAAAGCTTGACAGGGGTAGGGAGTGCCCTCAATTCTTGTGCTTTTCATTTTAAGGAAACGTTAATTGACGGTAAAATAGAATTTGTACCTGAATTACAAGAAGAAGTTGATTTGAAAAATTTTTATTTTCATGCTATATATGATTGCGCAGTAAAGAGTGATTTACAAGCTCTTAAAAGCCAAAACTTTTACCCTGTTATTTCTTCTTGTTTTCAAAGTTTATCTTAAAAAATCGTTTTCGTTACGTTTTTATTATAAAAATCAAAGTTTTGGTGCATTTTATTTTATAATTTTTTATTTTTGCTGAAATTCTAACCATTATGGGAAAAGTAAAATTAGACGAAATTGATCACCAGATTCTGGATATGTTGATTGACAACACCAGAACTCCTTTTACGGACATTGCAAAAAAACTTTTAATTTCAGCTGGTACCGTTCACGTACGAGTTAAGAAAATGGAAGAAGCTGGGATTATTAGGGGGTCGTCCCTAACCCTTGATTATGTAAAGCTAGGTTATGCGTTTATAGCCTATGTTGGAATTTTCTTGGAGAAAACCCATCAAACCAAATTTGTACTGGAAAGATTAGAGGAAATACCGAACGTTACCGTAGCGCATATCACTACCGGTAAATTCAATATTTTCTGTAAAATAAGGGCAAAAGATACCAATCATGCCAAAAACATCATCTTTAAAATCGATGATATTGATGGTATTAGCAGAACAGAAACCATGATTTCATTGGAGGAAAGCATTAATGACAAAAAACGCTTAATGCATACCATTTTTAATGAACTCTAATAACAATAACGTTCTTTATTAACTTAATCCCGAACATGACCGTTCGGGATTTTTTTTAGCTTAGATTTTATGAAACCATCAGAATTGAAATTTACAGAGCCCCTTCCTTTTTACAAAAGGTATATTGAAACCCTAAAAGATGAAGAACTGTTGGATATAATGACAAATCAACTTCAGAACTTTCCTCAGTTTATCAATAGCATACCTGAAGAAAAAATGAGCTTAAGGTACGGACCGGACAAATGGACCATTGCAGAAGTACTTTTGCATATTATTGATTCGGAAAGAGTCTTTCAATATAGAGCCTTGCGGTTTTCTAGAGTAGACCAAACTCCATTGCCAGGTTTTGAGCAAGACGATTATGTTCCCTTTTCAAATGCAGCATCTAGAAATAAGCAAAGTATCATAGAGGAATACACAACTGTAAGAAAAGCTACTATTTCACTTTTTTCCCATCTAGACGAGGAAACTCTCTTAAGAGTAGGTACTGCAAGTAGTTTGCCTTGGTCTGTAGCATCTGTTGGTTTTGCAATTTGTGGTCATCAAAGACATCACAGAAATATTTTGCGAGAACGATATTTATGATAGTAAGGAGACTCAAGACATTTTTTATACTCGTTAAAAAAACGGCATTGGCCTGGGTAGATAATGACCCTTTTGGCAAAAGTGCCGTTGTAGCTTACTATGCCCTGTTTTCACTACCATCGTTATTAATGATGGTAGCATGGATTGCTGGCTCCATTTATGGGGTAGAAGCTGTTAAAGGTAAAATTGTGGATAAAATTGGGGGACTAATTGGAGAAGGGGTTTCCGAGGCTATAGAAGGTATGATAGCCAATGCTTCAGTTAGTGAAGGCTCTACAGTCACAGTAATATTGGGGGGAGGAATGTTGTTATTTGGGGCCACTGGGGTTTTTGTAAGGTTAAAAATGGCCATGAACGATATTTGGGGGGTAGAATCCAAAAAGAAAGTTTGGATACAGATGTTTTTGGACAGAATGATTTCCTTTGGAATGGTCTTGGTCTTAGGGTTTCTTTTTCTGATTTCCCTTGTGTTATCTGTGGTTCTAAAAACTTTAAGTGCCTATATTTCCAGTTTTGCACCGGATATTGCTGTAGTTATTGCCAATTTTTTTAGTCTATTATTGCCTTTTTTGGTCATTACCGGGCTTTTTGCAGCACTTTTTAGATTACTTCCCGATGTTCACATACGCTGGAAGACTACCTTTTGGGGTGCTGGTCTTACTACGGCCTTATTCTTGGTGGGGGAATATTTATTAGGCTATTACTTTACTCAAAGCGACCCTACTTCAGTTTATGGAGGGGCATCCTCTGTAGTATTGATTTTATTGTGGGTTTACTATACCTGTATCATCATGTTTTTTGGTGCAGAGTTCACTTATCAATATGCCAACTTTATACAGGAAAAGGTGGAACCCAATGAAAATGGACTGACCAAAAACAAGTAGTTTAATCGAAGTCTTCGTCGTATTCCATATCAGTTTCGAATTCGCCCTTGTACTCTTTATCATCCTCTTCTTCCATTTTTTTGGAGGGCTTTGAATCCAATTCCTTTTCAATGGTTTCATCAAAATTTGCAATAAATTCCGAAAGACTCTTACTTATTTTGACCAAATAGATGGTATCCGAAGTTCTTAATTCTACAGCTTCCACCGTCTCTCCCTTCAAATTTTTAAAAATGATTATATCGTCATCTCCATATCCATCTGGATAACTTTCAATCAATAGGGCGGCCAAAGCGTGATCCAGCTTTTTGTAGTCAATCAATTTGCGTAACATAACAGTAGGGTTTAAATAAAAAATACTTTAGATAATCTTATCACTACCTAAAATATTCAATTTTTCACTTCAACCCTTTAAAGAGTTGTCAACCGCAAATTTCAGTATATCAACTTAGGGTTCAGCGTAGTATGCGAATGCTTTGCTATATAATTCGTCTGGAACTTTCACATCTATCTCAGGATTTCCCAAACTATTTAAAAGTACATAGTTGATGTTTCCATGAGAATTCTTTTTATCGAATTTTAACAGACCTAAGATTTTATTAATGTCCTCATTACTAAAAGTAACTTTGGTATAGCGATTTAAAAAGGTTGTTTTTATATCTTCTAGCACACTATCTGGCAATTGTCTAAGTTCTTTGGAGAGAAAGGCTTCCAAAATCATTCCTACAGCAATGGCCTCGCCATGTAACAAGGTATCTTTTTCTGGGTGTTCCAAGCAATATGATTCTATGGCATGCCCAAGGGTGTGGCCATAATTAAGCATTTTCCTAATATTTTGTTCCGTAGGGTCTTTTAAAACCACCTCATTTTTAATGACTACGGATTGATAAATGAGTTCATCTAGATCATCGAAATCTTCTACTTCTTTAAGATCATTCCAATAATTCTCACTTTTGATAAGTCCGTGCTTTAACATTTCCGCAAAACCACTGTGTAATTGTCGCTCTTCCAGTGTTTTTAAAAAATCTGTAATGATAAGTACCATTTCAGGTTGGTTAATTACTCCAATTTGGTTCTTTAAAGATCCAAGATCTACTCCGGTCTTTCCACCTACAGAAGCATCCACCATTGATAATAGAGTAGTGGGAACATTAATAAAGTCGATGCCCCTTTTAAAGCAAGAAGCAACAAAGCCACCTAAATCCGTTAAAACGCCCCCGCCCAAATTAATTAGAACACTTTTTCTGTCGCCTTCCAATTCAGAAAGAACATGCCAGACTTGGGTGCAAGTTTCAATGGTTTTATTTATTTCACCAGATTCAATTTCTATAATCTCAAAATCGTATTCACCAACGATATTTGCCATAAATGGTGCCAGACAATGCTCGTGTGTATTTTCATCTACCATGATGAACACTTTGGAGTACCCTTTTTGGGAAAGGTGATCGTTCAACGCTTCATATGCTTTATGATTGAAATGTACAGCGTAGGAATCTGATGTGATGGATTGCATTATGTTAAAAATAGATTGGTTTTTAAGCCCAAAGGCCAATAAAATGTTAAGTGCAAAATAAAGGATATTTTTTGGCCTAGGAATATGATTTGTGTTTTTATATTTGCCACCATTTTAATACTCGGGAATGAAGCGAATATTTGAAGACACAGCTACTGCTTTCGCGTTGAAGACAGATTCTGAACTTGAACGCGCTTACTTTATATTTAAGATGATTGCTAATGAACCTTTAGTTCGTATTGGTAAGGCAATAACTAATTTTGCCATTAAATCTCATCTTCCAGTAGAGAAATTAATAAGGGCAACCGTATTTGATCACTTTTGCGGAGGGGTAAATGAATTTGATTGTCTACCAACTGTTGACCGCATGTACGAGAAAAATGTTTGCTCGGTTCTCGACTATTCCGTAGAGGGAAAAGATTCTGAAGATCCTTTGGATGACGCCCTTTCTATGGTACTAAAAGTATTGGATTTTGTAAAAGAAAAAGATGCTATTCCTTTTGCGGTTTTCAAACCAACAGGGTATGGCAGATTTTCGCTTTTTTATAAAGTTAATGAAGGAAAATCTCTGACCGAAGAGGAAAAAGCCGAATGGGGAAGGGTAGTGGCCCGTTTTGATAAAACTTGCAAAAAGGCACATGAATTGGGGGTTTCCCTGTTAATCGATGCAGAAGAAAGTTGGATCCAAGATGCTGCGGATTTGCTGGTCGAAGACATGATGAGAAAATACAACAAGGAAAAGGCCATTGTGTTTAATACGCTGCAGATGTACCGTTGGGACCGATTAGATTATTTAAAAAAACTCCATAAAAAAGCAAAAGCAGAAGACTTTAAAATGGGCTTTAAGGTAGTTCGGGGAGCGTATATGGAAAAAGAAAATGAACGTGCCGAAGAAAAAGGATATGCCACACCCATTTGCGCTTCAAAGCAAGAAACGGATATCAATTTTGACAATGCTATCGCCTATATGATAGACCATTTGGAGGATATGGAAATTTTTGCCGGGACCCACAATGAAAATAGTTCGTATAGATTAATGGAACTTATGCGGGAAAGAGGTATTGAAGCCAATGATAGTAGAGTTTGGTTTGGGCAACTGTATGGTATGAGCGACCATATTTCTTTTAATCTGGCGAACCTAAACTACAATGTAGCTAAATATTTGCCCTTTGGTCCCGTACGTGACGTAATGCCGTATCTTATTAGAAGAGCCGATGAGAACACATCCGTCGCAGGGCAGACCAGTAGGGAATTGGATTTATTGGAAAAGGAAAGAAAACGTAGAAAAATCTAATTTTGAAGTCCTATAAGGTAAATAAGGTTAGAAAGATGGTTCAGCGATTTATTTCCTCTAATATTACCTTGTTAGAACAGTTTTTAAACTTTAAGATTGCGGGGGCATCTTTAAGCTCTCCTTCTACGATGTAGGTCTTACAAGGTTTGGTTTTGGTATCACTTTGACTAAAATCTACCTCTCCATCTTTTAAAAATTTGGTGATGTTAAGGGTATCCAAACCATTGACTTTCATATCTTCGTTCACTTGGTCTGAAAAAGAAATGGGCTTGCTTCTCAAATCTTTTAGAGCCCTACAATTGGGGAAGTAGCAAAATTCACTATTGGTTTCTTTAGACTTATTTTTGAGAAAAAAGGTAAGAAACACTATTCCAATAGATAAGCCTACCAAATAATATCCCAATCGTTTTATAAAAGCCATACTTCTTGTTTATTACGCCTAAAGGCGTGTTTTAATAAGAGGGCACAAAAATACAAATCCGCCTTTTATTTCTACACAAAAAGGGTTTCATATATGACCTTTGACCTAAAAAATGAGAAAGTTGATATCGCTGTATTGCAGATCGAACCATTCACCAACAGATTTATTGGTAAGTATACCATGATACATATAAAGTCCGTTGCGAAGACCTTTATTAAAACGTAATGAATTTTCCATTCCTCCATTTTCTCCCAATTCCAGGAGGTAAGGAGTGAAAATATTACTGATGGAAAGTGTTGCTGTTTTTGGGTATCTAGAAGGGATATTGGGAACCCCATAATGGATAACCCCATATTTTTCAATGGTTGGTTTGGAGTGTGTAGTAACCTCACTGGTCTCAAAGCAGCCCCCCATATCAATACTAACATCTATAATTACGGCACCCTTTTTCATATGCTCTACCATAGAGTTGGTAACTACGACTGGAGATCGGTCTTTACCTCTGGTAGCACCTATGGCAACATCACATCGTTTTAATGCTTTGATTAAGTTTTTTGGTTGAATGGTTGAAGTATAAACCGTTTGTCTTAGACAAGCCTGAATGTTTCTAAGCTTAGTAATGGAATTATCAAAGATTTTCACATTAGCTCCCAACCCTAAAGCCGATCTGGCGGCAAATTCGCCCACGGTGCCAGCACCAATGATGACAACTTCAACGGGAGGTACCCCACTTATATTTCCAAACATGAGTCCGTTACCATCATTGGTAGCAGCCATAAGTTCAGAAGCAATCAAAACTGAAGAAATACCAGCAATTTCACTAAGGGATCGTACAGCCGGATATTTTCCATCTTCATCCCTAATATATTCAAATGCAATTGCCGTCACCCGCTTTTTGGCCATCTTTTCAAAATAGGCTTTTTGCTGCGTTTTAATCTGTAGAGCCGAAATTACGGTTGCCTGCGGATTTAGCATTTCAATTTCCGAGAAAGTAGGTGGTTCAACCTTTAATAAGATAGGGCAGGAGAATACTTTTTTGGTATCCCGGGTTATTTCCGCTCCCGCATTGGTATAATCTAAATCAGAATAGTGTGCCCCTTCTCCGGCACCGGACTCTATTAAAACTCTGTGCCCGTTGGAGGTAATGGCGTTAACAGCATCTGGCGTTAGGCAAACACGTTGTTCTTGGTATTGGTTTTCCTTGGGAATACCAATGAACAAATCTCTTTTTTGCTTTAAAACTTCAAGGGTTTCTTCCTGAGGTAGCAATTGTTGTTTGCTGAAAGGTGAAGTAGGTTGGTTCATTGTTAATCGTCACGTTTCGATTAACAGTAAAAATACGACAATTTAGGGAAAAATAGAGGTATTAAACTTTGAATTAAAGGCGGAAAGTCTAACTATGAATTTCAGAACTTAAGATGAAGCCAATTATTTAACTGGCCTTGAAAGCGCTTAAACTTAGAGTTTATGTTATGTGTGGAAAGTCGCTCATCAATTTCTTCAGAAATGGAGGGGGGAATAACCTCACCCTTGGATTCTGAGCTGAAATCACTTTTTTTCAGTTTTTTGGCCTGATCCTCTGCTTGCTTTTCCTTTAATTCTTTCAGTTCGGTTTCCATGGCCTCTAGGTCTATGCCATGAACATATTTATCTACTAATTTTATTCTAATAAAGTAGACTACAGGAATGACCACCATACATACAGGAAGTAACCACATGATATTACGAGTGTCAACGATATTATCATCGGAATACAAGACTTCGAATATTTGAAAGGCGTACATAGTAGCGGGAATCAAAATAATATGGTACCACCAATGTTTACACGTTAAAAACCAAATGATGAATAAATAGAAGGGAACTATTTTACTTAGTAAAAACCAAGCAAAAGTGTTTAAATCGGCAAAACCATGATTATCAATAACAAACCCAAACAAACTCAAAGTAGAATCAGGATCCGTTGAAAGGTATTGGTGAAGTTTAAAAATAAATGGAGAAAGAATTATAAATAGAATACCAATGGAATCGAACAAAATTCTTTTGCGTGCTTTCCTTCTATTTTTCTTGGTGTTTTCTGCCATTTTACGTCTGCATCCTTCAGTGCTACTTCAAGAAACGAAAAAAAGGGCAATTTATTGATTGCCCTTTTGAAAAAGAATGAAAATAATTTTATTTTCTCCCTTGGGAAGGTATTTTGGTCTTATCAACTCCTTGCTCATAAAGTTGATCATCATCAGCAGTAGAACTGGTTTCACAAGATACGGCTAACAAAGTTACACATGCCAAAAGGCCAAATACGAATTTTTTCATTTTCGAGGGTTTTTTTCGGTTAAAAAATAGGTTTCTTTTCATCAAAAGTAGGAAAAAAACCACTAACGAAATGTTATTTATCCATAAAATTTTACAGTTTATCGTAAAAAAATAGCCTTTTGTCGAATTTAACGGCATTCATACAATAAACCTTTAACCGTGACGATGTGCTCGAACCTTTTTGGACAGTTTTTATGAAGGATTCAGGAAAGCACCAATCGTCTAGTGTCGAAATCTACAATTTCAATACTAACATTTTGAATATCAGAAGGTAACAAGGAAGAAATCTTCTCCGGCCATTCTATAAACACAAAACAGTCTTGGTTTAGATAGTCATCCAGGCCCATATCCAAAGCTTCCATTTCATCATTCAGTCTGTAAAAATCAAAATGATAGCCTAATATTTCACCAACCTTACTATGATATTCATTAACAATACCAAAAGTAGGGCTGCTACCGGAATCCGAGGCACCCAATTCTTTTACTATGGCCTTGATCAATGTTGTTTTCCCTGCTCCCATAGGTGCATAAAAAGCAAAGGTTTTATACTTCCCCTTCTCTAAAATCAACTTTGCGATACGGTTTAACTCTGTTTTTTTAAATTCTACTTCCATACAAAAAAGTACTTATTTTGGCGAAAGTACAACAAAAGGAATGATCATTTCTTCCAAGGAGACTCCTCCGTGTTGGTAGGTGTTCCGGTAATAACTTACATAATGGTTGTAGTTATTGGGATAGGCAAAAAACATATCGTTTTTTGCAAAAATGAAGGAGCTACTTACGTTGATTCGGGGTAAGTGAATCTGTTCAGGGTTTTTTGCCGCCAATACTTCTTTTTCTTCATAGGTAAGGCTTTTCCCTGTTTTATATCGTAAATTCAAGCTGGTTTCTTTATCACCAATGACTCGGCTAGGTTGCTTAACATTTATGGTACCATGGTCAGTAGTGATAATTAATTTCATACCTAGGGACTGCGCTTGTTGTATAATATCAAGTAGCGGAGAGTTTTTGAACCAACTTTGGGTCAAGGAACGGTAGGCTTTATCATTGCTGGCCAATTCCTTTATGACTTCCATTTCCGTTTTGGCATGCGAAAGCATGTCTACAAAATTATAAACAATTACCGTAAGATCATTCTCTTTTTGCGACCTGAAATTTTGTGATAATTGCTTACCCTGTTTAAGGCTACTGATTTTATGGTACTCCCATTTTATGGTCAGTCCCAAACGTTTTATTTGCGCTTCAAGAAAGTCTTTTTCATGCAGGTTTTTGCCTCCTTCATCTATGTCGTTTTTCCACCATTGAGGATATTTTTTCTCCATATCCAAAGGCATTAAACCTGAAAAAATGGCATTTCTAGCATATTGGGTGGCCGTAGGTAGTATACTGAAATAAGAGTTCTCCTTGGTTTTTTTGTAGAAGTTTGAAACAATATCCTCAAACGCGTACCACTGATCGTATCTTAAATTATCAATAACAACAAGTAGGGTAGGTGTTTCACCCAGTTCTGGCTCTATACATTGTTTAAATAGTGTATGGGACATTACAGGTCCATCTCCCTGAAACCAATCCGTATAATTGCGGTCTACAAATTTTCCAAAATGGTTGTTGGCTTCCGTTTTTTGAGACTCTAGAATTTCAAACATACTGTTGTCTTCAATATCTTCGAGTCGCATTTCCCAGTAGATTAACTTTTTATAAAGTTCTACCCATTCTTCAAAGGTATTTACCATGCTCAGGTCCATGGCAATTTTCCTGAATTCCTGCTGGTAATTGGCCGTAGTTTTTTCTGACACCAATCTGGAATGATCAAGGTTCTTTTTTAGGGATAACAGAATTTGATTGGGGTTAACCGGTTTGATCAAATAATCTGCAATTTTGGAACCAATGGCTTCCTCCATAATAAACTCCTCTTCACTTTTGGTAATCATTACCACGGGAAGCGAAGAATCTATCACTTTAATTTCGCTTAAAGTTTCCAATCCCGAAATTCCAGGCATATTCTCGTCCAGGAAGACAATATCTACGCTGGTGGTTTTTAAAAAATCCAAAGCTTCTTGACCGCTCTTGCAAGTAGTTACTTTATAATTTTTTCCTTCAAGAAATATGATATGTGGTTTTAGTAGATCTACTTCGTCATCTACCCAGAGAATGGATATCTTGTTCATTCTGTTTTTAACTTTATACGATAATAGTAAGGTAAATCGATTAAAATATACCTTAAAATTATCTTATAAATATGATATTCCCACTGATTATTGTTGGTTCTTTACCTAACTTTGGCTACCAATACGGCAAACGAATACTATTTTGACAAGCTCTAGGAAATTGAAAATCTTCAATGATCCAATTTACGGATTTATCTCTATCCCCAATCCTCTCGTTTTTGATTTAATAGCCCATCCTTATTTTCAGAGGTTGCGCAGAATTTCGCAAATGGGGCTTTCATATTTGGTGTATCCCGGTGCCCATCATACGCGATTTCATCATGCTTTGGGTAGCATGCATCTCATGCAAAAGGCCGTACAGGTTTTAAGGTTAAAAGGTGTAAAGATTACCAAAAAAGAAGAAAATGGACTCTATTGTGCCATTTTACTTCATGATATTGGCCATGGTCCATTTTCCCATGCCATGGAGCACAGTATTGTAGAAGGTACCTCGCATGAATATATCTCCCTACAGTTTATGGAAGAGTTGAATGCCGAGTTTAAGGGAAAATTGAATACGGCTATCGCCATATTTAAAGGGGAACATTCCAAAAGGTTTTTGGTGCAATTGGTCTCTAGTCAATTGGATATGGACCGGTTGGATTATTTAAAGAGAGATAGCTTCTATACCGGTGTGGCGGAAGGAAATATTAATTCCGAAAGATTGATATCCATGCTAAATGTTGTTGATGGCAATCTAGTCGTAGAAGAGAAGGCTATCTACTCCGTAGAAAAATTTTTGATAGCCAGAAGGTTTATGTACTGGCAAGTATATCTACACAAAACAAGTATAGTTGCAGAACAGCTTTTGATTAGGATATTAAAAAGGGCAAAGGAAATATTGAAGGAAGAAGATTTAAAGGCTTGTAACAGACCCCTGCAATACTTTTTGGAAAATAAAATAAGAGGAGCACATTTTGACCATAAAATTCTTGATATGTTCGCGCAGCTTGATGATGTAGATATCTTGTCTGCCGTTAAGACATGGAAATACAGTGGTGATTTTGTTCTTTCAGAACTGTGTAACATGCTACTCAATAGAAAATTGTTAAAGGTTAAGTTGAAGAGTAAACCAATTGACGGTGAGCGCTTAAAAAGATACACTGAAAAAATTATGGGAAGACATGGATTAAGCGAGCATGAAACCTCTTACTTTGTCTTTTCCGGGGAAATAGAGAATAAGGCCTATGATCAGGAAAAACAACATATTAATATCCTAAAAAAGAACGGTAAATTGATAGATGTGGCCAAGGCCAGCGACCAATTGAATTTAACGGCTCTTTCAAATACCGTAACAAAATATTATATCTGTTACCCCAAAGAATCTGTTTGACAATTTTTCTTACTTTTGTGCTCATGGTATTCACGGCAGGTCAGATTGCGGGAATTTTAGAGGGCGAACTCGATGGAAATCCAGAGATAGCCGTTCATAAACTCGCTAAAATAGAAGAAGGTGAAAAAGGAGCTTTAACCTTCCTTGCAAACCCTAAGTATACTTCACATATTTATACAACTAGGGCCTCTATAACTATTGTAAATAAGGATTTTAAACCAGACCAAGAGCTGGAAACCACTTTAATAAAAGTAGAAGATGCCTATGAAGCGTTTTCAAAGGTCCTAGAGTTTTACAATCAGGTAAAAAACAATAAAATAGGTATTGAAGAACCTGTTTTTATTTCCGAAACGGCCACCTATGGAGACGACTTCTATATGGGCGCCTTTTCATATTTGGGCACAAATGTGACTATTGGGAATAATGTTAAGATCCATCCAAACGTATATATAGGGGACAATGTAAAAATTGCAGATAATGTTACCATTTTTGCCGGTGCAAAAGTGCAGTCAGAATCTGTAATTGGCAACAATTGTGTTATACATAGCGGGGTGGTTATTGGCGCAGATGGTTTTGGCTTTAGCCCTAATAAAGATGGGGAGTTTCAAAAGGTACCACAAACCGGTAATGTTATCTTGGAAGATAATGTAGATGTTGGTGCGGGTACTACCATCGATAGGGCTACACTAGGATCCACCATTTTAAGAAAGGGGGTAAAGCTGGACAATCAAATACAGATTGCCCATAACGTTGAAATTGGGGAGCATACCGTAATTGCGGCCCAAACCGGTATTGCAGGTTCTACCAAAATAGGAAAGAGATGCATGATCGGTGGTCAAGTGGGCATTGTGGGTCATATTACCATCGGTAATAATGTAAAAATTCAAGCACAGTCCGGCATAGGGAGAAATGTTCAGGACAATGAAGTACTTCAGGGCTCACCAGCTTTAAATTATGGTGATTATAATAAATCCTACGTGTACTTTAAAAACTTACCGAAAATTTCAAATAGAATTGACGAACTGGAAAAAAAATACAGCGAGCAATACAAGAATGAGACAGAGAACCATTAAGAAAGAGGTTATTCTTAAAGGTGTGGGGCTACACACCGGTGCCGAGGTGACCATGAAATTTGTACCAGCACCAGAAAATCACGGATACGCATTTAAGAGGGTAGATTTAGAAGGCGAGCCTATTGTGGAGGCAGATGCCAGCTATGTCGTAAACACTCAAAGAGGTACCAATCTTGAGAAAAGAGGAGTTAAAATCCAGACATCAGAGCATGTTTTGGCAGCGCTAACAGGTCTAGAAATAGATAATGTACTTATCGAGCTTGATGCCCCGGAACCGCCCATTATGGATGGTTCGGCAAAGTTTTTTGTAGAGTCTTTGGAAGAAGCCGGAGTTGTTGAGCAGGAAGCGGAACGTGAGGAATATGTCGTAAAAGATGTAATAACTTATAAGGACGAAGCTACCGGAAGTGAAATAACCGTGATTCCTTCGGATACCTATCAAGTGACCACTATGGTAGATTTTGGAACCAAAGTATTGGGTACCCAAAATGCTACTTTGGAAAAACTTTCCGACTTTAAATCCGAAATAGCTTCCGCAAGAACCTTTAGTTTTCTACATGAATTGGAAATGTTGTTGGAGAACGGGCTTATTAAAGGTGGCGATCTTAATAATGCTATTGTTTATGTGGACAAAGAAATCTCCTCGGAAACAATGCAGAAGTTGGAAAAAGCTTTTGATAAGAAGAAATTATCGGTTAAACCAAACGGCATTTTAGACAATCTTACTTTGCATCAGCCTAATGAAGCGGCAAGACATAAACTGTTGGATGTTGTAGGAGACCTTGCACTGGCGGGAACAAGAATTAAAGGTAAGGTGATTGCGAATAAGCCAGGCCACTATGTAAATACCCAATTTGCGAAAAAGTTGGCCAAAATCATTAAAATGGAAAAGAGAAATAGGATTCCTAAATATGATTTGGACCAACCGCCGCTGATGGATGTGCATAAAATCATGTCCATGCTTCCCCATCGTCCTCCATTTTTATTGGTGGACCGTATCTTGGAATTGTCCGATACACATGTAGTTGGAATGAAAAATGTGACCATGAACGAGCCCTTTTTTGTTGGGCACTTTCCGGGGGCTCCCGTAATGCCGGGAGTTCTGCAGGTAGAGGCAATGGCGCAAACAGGTGGTATACTTGTTTTAAGTACGGTTCCCGATCCAGAAAATTATCTTACGTTCTTTATGAAAATGGATAACGTAAAGTTCAAACAAAAAGTACTTCCGGGAGATACCTTAATATTCCATTGTAGTTTAATTTCACCTATAAGAAGGGGAATATGTCATATGCAAGCCTATGCTTATGCCAATAATAAATTAGTATGCGAAGCGGAATTAATGGCGCAAATTTCTAAAGTAAAATAGTATGAACCAACCCCTCGCTTACATACATCCAGGAGCTAAAATTGCTAAAAATGTGGTAGTAGAGCCTTTTACCACCATTCATAACAATGTAACAATCGGTGAAGGTACTTGGATCGGTTCTAATGTTACCATAATGGAAGGCGCCAGAATTGGAAAGAACTGCAATATTTTTCCTGGCGCAGTAATTTCGGCGCCCCCGCAAGATTTAAAATATAAGGGAGAAGAGACAACCGTAAATATTGGAAATGGAACGACTATTAGAGAGTGCGCTACCATCCATAAGGGTACATCGGACCGAAATAAAACCGTGATAGGTAAAAATTGCCTTATCATGGCGTATTGCCACGTTGCTCACGACTGTTTAGTAGGAGATAATTGTATTTTCTCTAACAACTCCACTTTAGCGGGGCATGTGACAATTGGAGACAATGTTATATTGGCCGGGTTGGTTGCAGTGCATCAATTTGTTTCCGTTGGTCAGCACGCATTTGTTACTGGTGGGTCCTTAGTTCGTAAGGATGTACCTCCCTTCGTAAAGGCGGCACGTGAACCGCTATCCTATGTGGGAATAAACTCCGTTGGATTGAGGCGAAGAGGGTTTGAATCTGAAAAAATTAGGGAAATTCAGAATATCTACAGAATTCTATATCAAAAGAATTATAATAATACCCAGGCCACGCAGATTATAGAGGCCGAAATGGAAGCCACTCCAGAGCGAGACGAAATTCTTCAGTTTATTCGTGATTCGCAACGTGGTATAATGAAAGGGTATTTTAGCAACAATTAATTTTAGGCACTATAAAAGGCCTTTTAAAAAACAACTTAGACCAAAGAATATATGGCATCAACATCAGACATTAGAAAAGGACTTTGTATTAGATACAATAACGACATCTATAAAATTATTGAGTTTCTTCACGTTAAACCCGGAAAGGGACCAGCTTTTGTAAGGACAAAACTGAAAAGTGTGAGTAATGGTAAAGTTTTGGATAATACCTTTTCTGCTGGTCATAAAATTGAAGATGTACGCGTTGAAACGCGTTCTTACCAATTTTTGTATGCGGAAGGGGAAACCTACCACTTTATGAATACGGATGACTATAACCAAATAACCTTACAAGAAAGTGCCTTGGATAATCCTGGTCTCTTAAAGGAGGGAGAAGTAGTAACCATCCTTTTCAATACGGAGGATAGTATGCCTTTATCGGTAGATATGCCTGCGAGTGTTGTTCTTGAAGTAACATATACGGAACCCGGCGTAAAAGGAAATACTGCTACCAATGCTACCAAACCTGCCAAAGTGGAAACCGGGGCAGAGGTAAATGTACCTTTATTCATCAATGAGGGAGACAAAATTAAAATAGACACTTCCAGTAGCTCTTACATGGAGCGTGTAAAGGAATAATTTCAATCAAAACGTAATATCATTGAAATTTCCTGTAGCCCATACCTTAAAGCAAATTGCTGCTATCATTGATTGTGCCTACGTGGGTGCAGATGATTTTCCTGTTCTGGGTATGAATGAAATACATGTAGTTGAGCAGGGAGATATTGTTTTTGTTGATCATCCAAAATACTATGACAAAGCTTTGGGAAGCAAGGCGACCATAGTTCTTATCAATAAAGAGGTGGATTGTCCTAATGGTAAGGCACTGCTTATTTCCGATGATCCTTTTAGGGATTTCAATATGCTTACCAATTATTTCAAGCCTTTTGAAAAGGCATTGAATGCAATTGCTTCCTCCGCCAAAATTGGATTGAACACTATCGTACAACCTAATGTTTTTATAGGGAACAATGTGTCCATAGGAGATAATTGTCTTATCCATCCTAATGTAACTATCTATGATAATTGTGTCATAGGGAACAATGTAATCATCCATGCCGGAACGGTTCTAGGCGGTGATGCTTTTTACTACAAAAATAGGGAAACGGGCTTTGATAAATTAATTTCTGGGGGTAGGGTCGTAATTGAGGATGATGTTGAGCTTGGCGCTCTATGTACCATAGACAAAGGGGTAACGGGAGATACTACCGTTAAGAGAGGTTCAAAACTGGACAACCAAGTGCATGTAGGTCACGATACCGTAATTGGAGAAAAGTGCCTGATTGCTTCCCAAACGGGTATTGCGGGCTGTGTAATCATCGAGGACGAAGTGACCTTATGGGGACAAGTAGGAACTAATAGTGGGATAACTATTGGAAAAAAAGCCGTCATCATGGGACAAACGGGAGTAACAAAATCGGTGGCTGGAGGCAAAAGTTATTTTGGAACACCCATTGAGGAATCCCGAGATAAGCTTAAGCAACTTGCCTATGTTAAAAAGATTCCGGAAATATTGAAGAAATTAGACGGGTAATCCTTTAGAAATCGAAGCCAATCCCATATTTTTGTTGGCAACCATTATGAATGATCATAACAAAAAGAATAATAACGATTAACGAATTCCATAAAACATGAGCGTTTTAGTAAATAAAGATTCCAAAATCATTGTACAGGGTTTTACCGGTAGTGAAGGTACTTTTCACGCGGGTCAAATGATTGATTATGGCACCAACGTAGTAGGAGGTGTAACACCTGGCAAAGGTGGTCAGGAGCATTTGGGTAAGCCTGTTTTTAATACAGTTGCGGAGGCTGTAGAAAAAGTTGGTGCGGACACCACCATCATTTTTGTTCCACCCGCATTTGCCGCTGATGCTATTATGGAAGCTGCTAATGCAGGAATTAAAGTAATTATTACGATTACGGAGGGTATCCCTGTGGCAGATATGGTTAAGGCCTATAATTACATTCAAGATAAGGATTGCCGTTTGGTAGGACCTAACTGTCCGGGTGTAATTACCCCGGGGGAAGCTAAAGTAGGTATCATGCCAGGATTTGTATTCAAGCAAGGAAATGTGGGTATTGTATCCAAGTCAGGTACCTTGACTTATGAGGCAGCAGACCAAGTTGTACGTCAAGGATTAGGTATCACCACTGCAATTGGTATTGGTGGAGACCCAATCATTGGTACAACAACAAAAGAAGCCTTGGAGTTGTTGATCAACGACCCGGATACCGAATGTGTGGTGATGATCGGTGAAATTGGTGGTCAGCTAGAGGCAGACGCCGCCAAGTGGTACAAAGAAAGTAGAAGTAAAAAGCCTGTTGTAGGCTTTATTGCCGGTGAAACGGCACCTGCCGGAAGAACTATGGGGCATGCTGGAGCCATTGTTGGCGGTAGTGATGATACGGCTCAAGCCAAAAAGAAAATTATGAGAGAGCATGGTATACACGTGGTGGATTCCCCTGCTGAGATCGGTAAAAAAGTAAAAGAGGTTTTGGGTTAATCCCTTTCTTTATAAGATAGGTCCCGTTTTCGAAATATCGGAAACGGGATTTTTTTATCGTTCTTGCACAAACAAAACTTATATTTGATACTAAGACCTAGAAAACATTAATTAGCATGAAATTATTAGAAGGAAAAGTAGCTATCGTTACTGGAGCAAGTAGAGGAATAGGCACAGGTATAGCCAAAGTATTTGGGGAGCAAGGTGCCAATGTAGCTTTTACCTATAGCTCTAGTGAGGCTCCTGCAAAGGCTTTGGAAAAGGAATTAAATGAATTGGGCGTAAAAGCCAAGGCGTATAAAAGTAATGCTGCAAGTTTTGAAGCTGCTGAAAAGTTAGTGGCGGATGTTCTTGCTGATTTTGGTTCCATTGATGTACTTGTAAATAACGCCGGTATAACCAAAGACAATCTTTTGATGAGAATGTCAGAAGCTGATTTTGATAGTGTAATCGAAATTAACTTGAAATCGGTCTTTAACATGACCAAGGCTGTGCAGCGTACTATGCTAAAACAACGCAAGGGGTCAATTATAAACATGAGCAGTGTAGTTGGTGTCAAGGGAAATGCCGGACAAACCAATTACGCCGCTTCCAAGGCTGGTATGATAGGATTTACAAAATCTGTTGCATTGGAGTTAGGCTCAAGAAATATACGATGCAATGCCATTGCCCCCGGATTCATTGAAACTGAAATGACCGAAAAATTGGATGAAAAAACCGTTCAGGGATGGAGAGATGGTATTCCGCTTAAGAGAGGTGGATCTCCAGAGGATATCGCCAATGCCTGTTTGTTTTTTGCTTCGGATTTGTCCGCCTATGTAACGGGTCAGGTCCTGAATGTAGATGGAGGTATGCTAACCTAAAAAAAGATAAATAGATTTCTAAAAAAGCGCATCGGCCTATAACTGAAAAACTGATTATTTCATGCAGATTCAAACAGTTCTTCTTATTCTTTTGGCCGTTATTATTGCTTTAGGAATCGTTCTATTCCAGTATTTTAATGTTCAAAAAAAAAGAGGGCAAACCGGTTGGGTGCTCTCTTTTTTACGTTTTATAACGATTTTTGGAATTCTCCTTTTACTTATCAACCCAAAATTGGTAAAAAACCAATATACCACGGAGAAAGCTAATTTGATACTATTGTTGGATGAAAGTACTTCGATTGCAAATGATTCTTCATTTCTAAAAAAATCTGTAAACACTTTTGGGAATGATGACAGAATTTCCAAAAGATTTAATCTCCACACATACGGTTTTGGAAAGGACCTTTCATCGGACAGTTTAAAATTTGCTCAAAACGAAACCAATATCAACAAGGCACTAGAATCCATAAATGAAATTTTTGCCAATAGTAATGCGGTTACGGTGCTGTTTTCAGATGGGAACCAGACTGTTGGTCAAGATTTCGATTATTTTAAGACGGGAAATCAAATGTCCGTATTTTCAGTTGCAGTAGGGGATACAACAACCTATGAAGATTTGGCCATTTCACAAATAAATGCCAATAAATTCGCCTTTTTAAACAACCAGTTTCCTATTGAGATTTTTGTTGACTATTCGGGAGATAAAGCTATAAACGCAGAATTATCGATCTCTGTAGATGGAAACACAGTAAAGAGCCAACAATTAAAATTAGATGGTATTTCCAACAGTAAGGTTGTTACCAATTTTATTAAAGCCAGTTCCATAGGATTAAAAAATGTGGTTGCTTCGGTTCAAGAGCTTCCCAGTGAGAAAAATACAACCAACAATAAGAGGGAAGTGGCCGTAGAGGTTGTTGATGAAAAGACCAATATCCTTTTAGTTTCTGATATGGTTCATCCAGACATTGCTGCACTAAAAAAAGCCATAGAAAGTAATGAACAACGTTCAGTTTCTTTAGTATCATCTTCCGTAAGTTCAGAAAAAATGCAAAACGTAGATTTGTTCATACTCTATCAGCCCACTCCACAGTTTAAACCCATTTATGAGTTTGTGGAAAAATCCAACACCAACGTTTTTACCGTTACTGGCAGTGAAACCGATTGGGATTTCATCAATCAAGCCCAAAACTCATTTTCAAAAAATAGTTATGATCAAACCGAGGAAGTGAGCCCTGTATTAAATTCAGGATTTACCCTATTTAGTTTGGACGATTTTTCGGTGGACGACTATCCGCCAATTGAAAGTAATCTGGGAGAAGTGGTAGACTTTACGGAATCTGAAACGTTAATTGGGCAAACGGTTAAAGGAGTAGAAATTGATGAGCCACTATTGACTCTTTATAACGAAGGAAAAAAAAGACAGGCGGTTTTTTATGGTGCAGGTCTTTGGAAATGGCGAATGCAAACGTACCGGGCAGATAAAAATTTTGAACGCTTTGACGAATTTATTGGTAAGCTCGTTCTTTTCTTAGCCAGTAATAAGGCCAAGGAGCGCCTTACCTTGGACTACGAAACTGTTTTTGAAGGAAGTAGGGAGGCTAAAATTGGTGCATCTTATTTTGATAATACTTTTGTCTTTAATGCCGATGCAAACCTGAATATTTCCTTAAAGAATGCAGATGGAAAATTCAAACAGGAAATTCCCATGCTTCTCAAAAATAAGTATTACGAGGCGGATTTAAGCAATTTAAAACCGGGAAAGTATGACTTTACCGTTTCGGTGAAAAATGAAAATTTAAGCAAATCAGGTAGTTTTACCATCTTGGATTTTGATATAGAAAAGCAGTTCCTGTCTACCAATTATAAAAAGCTACAAAGACTTTCTGAACGTAACAATGGGAATCTTTATTTTCCAAAAGAATTGGAGGCTTTAAAAGATACTTTAAGTAATGACCAGCGCTTGGTGCCCACCCAAGTTAGCAGTCAAAATATCGTATCTTTGATAGATTTTCAAATACTGCTGGTCATCATAGCTATTTCCTTGGCGGCGGAGTGGTTTATTAGAAAATATATAGGATTAATCTAAACTTGACTCATGGATAAATTACCAAAAATCGCCCTTCCGGCGATATTCGCATTAATTGTACTTGTAATCATTATATCAAAATCTGCGGTAACCATAGGTTCCGGGGAGGCAGGCGTGCTTTATAAAACCTTTTCGGGCGGTGTGGTTACCGATGAACCTCCTTTGGGTGAAGGTTTTCATATTGTAGCGCCTTGGAACAAAGTATTCGTTTACGAGGTGCGCCAACAAGAAGTATACGAAAAAATGAAAGTGCTTTCCAGCAACGGACTAGACATTCAACTAGAGGCCTCAACCTGGTTTCAGCCTAAATATGAGGATTTAGGAAGGCTGCATAAGGAGAAGAGCGAGATGTATAAAGAGCGCATTTTACTGCCTGCTATTCGTTCGGCGGCACGTAGTGTAGTAGGGCGGTACACCCCAGAACAATTGTACTCCAGTAAAAGGGATGCCATTCAACGTGAAATTTTTGAAGAGACCAAAAAAATTGTGGATGGCCAGTACATTCAATTAAATGAAATTTTGGTGAGAGATGTAACGCTACCTACCACCATAAAGGAAGCTATTGAGCGTAAATTAAAGCAAGAGCAAGAATCTTTGGAATACGAATTCCGATTGGTGACGGCTGAAAAGGAAGCGGAAAAAGTACGTATTGAAGCCCAAGGTAAGGCAGATGCCAACCGAATTTTAAGTGCCTCCTTGACAGATAAAATTTTGCAGGATAAGGGTATTGATGCAACGCTAGAACTTTCAAAATCGCCCAATGCCAAAGTAGTCGTGGTTGGTTCTGGTGAAAGCGGACTTCCTTTGATTTTGGGAAATAACTAAAATAAATTTGTACGGTAAAAATTAAGTTTTAATTTTACGAGCGTAATGAAATACAGAAACACACATCATCATTTTTGCACTTGCTCTCAAGCGAGGTAATAATGTATTGTAGTGTTACAACATATTTACGACCCGTTTGAGAAATCAAACGGGTTTTCTTTTTAGAATAAGTGACAAAATTTGAACACAACAGAGTAGAAAATGACAAAACTTAGAATTGCTATTCAGAAATCGGGAAGGTTGAATGAAGATTCCCTACTTATTTTGCAGAACTGTGGTATCTCCATAGACAATGGGAAGGATCAGTTAAAGGCTTCCGCTCGTAATTTTCCAATGGAGGTTTTCTATTTACGTAATGGGGATATTCCGCAATATTTGCGGGATGGGGTAGTTGATATTGCCATTATCGGAGAAAATGTTCTTATTGAAAAAGGGGAGGACATTGATATTGTTGAGAAATTAGGCTTTTCTAAATGTAAAGTGAGTTTGGCGGTACCAAAATCCGTAAAATATAAATCGGTTCACGATTTTGAAGGGAAGCGTATTGCAACATCGTACCCCAACACCGTTAACATGTATTTGGATAAACACGGGGTTAAAGCAGATTTACACATTATCAACGGATCTGTGGAAATCGCTCCAAATATTGGTCTTGCTGATGCCATTTGCGATATAGTTTCCAGCGGCAGTACGCTTTTTAAAAACAACCTCAAAGAGGTAGAGGTGATGTTGACCAGCGAAGCGGTTTTGGCCGTAAGTCCTCAAATTTCCCAAGAACGAAAAGAAATCCTTAAGAAATTGCAATTTAGGATTCAATCGGTTTTACAGGCACGCCAGTCCAAATATGTACTTTTAAACGCTCCCAATGATAAATTAGATGCTATTTTAGCGCTTTTGCCGGGCATGCGCAGCCCTACCGTTTTGCCCTTGGCAGAAGAAGGTTGGAGCTCTGTACATACCGTAATCAACAAAGAGAAATTTTGGGATGTGATCGGTGAGTTGAAAGAAGCTGGAGCGGAAGGTATCTTGGTGTGCCCCATTGAGAAAATGGTTTTATAGTGTACCAAATCCGAATCATACCACAATACCAATTGGAAGTCACCATTCCACTCTTACGAGAATTGAATCCGCATATAACGGAAGAAATTCTAAGAAGCCGGCAAAAAGAAATGATAGCCCATAACTACCATTGTGCCGGAATCTATGACGGCGAAAAATTAATTGGTATTTCTGGGATTTGGATATTGATCAAGTACTACGTTGGTAAACATGTAGAATTGGACAATGTGTATTTAAAAAAAGGATATCAGGGCCAGGGTCTAGGAAATCAGTTGGTGGAATGGATTCTTAATTACGCTAAGGAGCAAGGCTGTGAGGCTTCCGAGCTTAATTGTTATATAGAGAATGAGGGTGGAAACAAATTTTGGTCCAATTTGGGTTACAAACCTATTGGTTATCACTACCAAAAAAAATTACGTTAAAAATGAACAAGATATACAATCCGGACCGGAGTATCTGGGGTGAAGTTTTAAAAAGACCCACGCAAACCTTAGCGGATATTGAAGATACTGTAGAAGCTATTTTTACGGAAGTAAAAGAAAACGGGGACCAAACACTTCAAAAATATACCGAGAAGTTCGATGGGGTTTTGGTAGAAAACCTATTGGTTACAAAAGAAGAGATTGCGGAGTCAAGTACAGTTATTTCTGAAGACCTAAAAAATGCCATTCAACTGGCAAAAAAGAATATTGAGGCTTTTCACCAAGCACAGGCTACGGACAGAGTTTCTTTAGAAACGGCTCCCGGTGTTCAATGTTGGCAGGAAAAAAGACCCATTCAGAAAGTGGGACTTTACATTCCTGGAGGTACGGCTCCTTTGTTTTCAACAATTTTGATGCTGGCCATTCCTGCTAAGATTGCTGGATGCAAAGAAATTGTTTTGTGTTCTCCCCCCAACAAAAAAGGAAAGATTCACCCTGCAATTCTCTACACGGCCCACCTTTGTGGGGTTACCCAAATTTTTAAGGTAGGTGGAATTCAGGCAGTTGCCGGGATGACTTTTGGTACGGAAAGTATTCCTCAGGTCTATAAAATTTTCGGGCCTGGCAACCAATATGTAACCGTTGCCAAGCAATTGGCCACCAAATATGGCGTGGCTATAGATATGCCTGCAGGTCCCAGCGAGTTATTGGTACTAGCAGATGATAGTGCCAATGCCTCATTTGTTGCTTCCGATTTATTGAGCCAAGCGGAGCATGGTGTGGACAGTCAGGTGATTTTGGTCTCTACTTCCATAGAAATGATTGAAAGAACGGAGAAAGAAGTAGCTCTACAGTTAGAAAAACTTCCCAGGAAGGACATCGCCCAAAAAGCTATTGACAATAGCAGACTTATCTATGTTTCGGATGACGAAACAGCTGCAGCACTGATTAATGTGTACGGTCCAGAGCATTATATTGTTTGTGTAGAGAACGAGAATTATTTTATTGATCAAATTCATAATGCAGGTTCGGTCTTTATTGGCAATTATACCCCTGAAAGTGCAGGAGATTATGCATCGGGTACCAATCACACCTTGCCTACTAATGGATATGCCAAACAGTATAGTGGAGTAAATTTGGATAGTTTTATGAAGAGTATGACTTTTCAAAAAATATCGGCAGAGGGCATACAAGAAATTGGCGAAGCAATAGAGTTAATGGCAGCTGCCGAAGGTTTGGAAGCACACAAAAATGCCGTAACCTTACGGCTAAAAAGTCTAGCGAAATAATAAGAAAGGCAAATGAGCTTTAGTTTAGAAAATATCACAAGGGAAAACGTAAAGGGATTAAAACCCTATTCTTCTGCGCGTGATGAGTACGTGAGCGATGGTTCGCGAATGATTTTTTTGGATGCCAATGAGAATCCCTTCGAGAACGGGGTAAACCGGTATCCCGATCCACAGCAGCGAAACTTAAAATCGGTGTTGGCAGAGCAAAAAAAGATAAGTACGCTCCATATTCTTTTAGGAAATGGTAGTGATGAAGTTTTGGACCTATTATTCCGTGCATTTTGTGAGCCTAGTAAGGACAATATTATCACATTGCCACCCACTTACGGTATGTATAAGGTACTGGCGGATATCAATAATATTGAAAATAGGGAAGTACTACTAACTACCGATTTTCAACCACATGTTTCGGAAATCTTGAACAAGGTAGATGAGAACACAAAGATCATTTTTATCTGTTCACCAAACAACCCAACGGGAAATAGTTTCAAGACCGAAGCAATCGAAGAAATACTGAATAATTTTGACGGTTTGGTGATTGTTGATGAAGCCTATATTGACTTTTCCAATCAGATGTCGTGGACAAGCAGATTGGATGATTTCGAGAATTTAGTGGTAACCCAGACCCTTTCAAAGGCATATGGAATGGCAGGTATCCGATTGGGAATATGTATATCTTCCAGAGAAATCATTTCTGTTCTGAATAAAATTAAGCCCCCTTATAATGTTAATGAGCTTACCCAGGCCCATGCCTTGAAACGGGTTTCCAATCCCGCAAGAATTCTATCCGAAGTAAATGAAATTTTGGAGCAGAAAAGGTTATTGCTGAGCGTTCTGCCTCAAGTAGATTTCGTAACAGAAATTTATCCTTCTGATGCCAATTTTATTCTTGTAAAAGTAGATGACGCCACAAAACGCTACAATGAATTGTTGCAATTAGGTGTTGTTGTGAGAAATAGAAGTACGCAACCGCTTTGTGAAAATACCCTAAGACTTACTATTGGGACAAAAGATGAAAATATAAAGCTGGTGACAGCACTTAAAAGTTTGAGTAAATGAAGAAAAAAGTCCTCTTTATAGATCGTGATGGTACCATCATAAAAGAGACAGTAGACGAACAAATAGACGCCTTTGATAAAATGGTGTTCTACCCCAAGGTATTTACTTGGCTGGGCAAAATTGCCAAAGAATTGGATTATGAGTTGGCAATGATAACCAATCAAGATGGTTTAGGTACTGATGCCTTTCCGGAAGATACTTTTTGGCCCGTACATAATTTTATAATGAAAGCCTTTGAAAACGAGGGAGTTGTTTTTGATAAAGTTTTTATTGATAAGACCTTTCCCCACGAGAATGCCAATACCAGAAAACCAGGTACTGGCTTGCTTACGGATTATTTTTCAGAGGAATACGATTTGGAAAACTCTTTTGTCATTGGCGACCGATTGACCGACGTGGAATTGGCCAAAAACCTGGGCGGAAAAGGTATTTTTATCAATGACCAAACCAACTTGGGAACAGGTGAAATCACCGTAAAACGGGAGGAGTTGGATGATTATATCGCCTTGGAAAGCAATGACTGGCAGAAGATATATGAGTTTTTAAAGCTGAAGGACCGTACGGGAAGCATCCGAAGAAAAACCAATGAAACCGATATTTTCATTGATTTAAACCTAGACGGTACCGGAAAGAGTGATATTAAAACGGGACTTGCATTTTTTGATCACATGTTAGACCAATTGGCCAGACATGGACAAATGGATTTGACTATAAAAGTAGATGGTGATTTAGAAGTAGATGAACACCACACCATTGAAGATACAGGAATTGCCCTTGGGGAGGTTTTTGCCCAAGCCCTTGGCAATAAATTGGGTATTGAGAGGTATGGCTTTTGTTTGCCCATGGATGATTGTCTTGCCCAAGTAGCTATCGATTTTGGAGGAAGGAATTGGTTGGTTTGGGAAGCTCAATTCAATCGTGAAATGGTGGGGGACATGCCTACTG
Organism: Cytophaga sp. FL35; assembly: GCF_014349235.1. Classification (GTDB taxonomy): domain Bacteria; phylum Bacteroidota; class Bacteroidia; order Flavobacteriales; family Flavobacteriaceae; genus Euzebyella. The sequence continues at coordinate 54,869 of NZ_JACSOH010000025.1, forward strand.
AAATGTTCCATCATTTCTTTAAATCGTTTACTGATGGGGCCAAGGCCAATCTTAATGTAAAAGCCGAAGGCACCAATGAACACCACAAAATAGAAGCGATTTTTAAGGCTTTCGCCAAGTCCATAAAAATGGCCGTAAAAAGGGATACTGAAAAAATGGTGCTTCCCAGTACCAAGGGAATGCTTTAAACAGTAGTGAGTACAAAGTATTTGATTTTTAATATTTGCTCTGTACTCATCACTTGATACTCAATACCAAATAAATGAAAATTGTAATTATCAATTACGGCGCAGGAAATATACAAAGTATAAAATTTGCCATTCAACGCTTAGGGCATACGGCCGTTTTGAGTGATGACCCAGAAGAAATTAATAGTGCGGACAGGGTCATTTTTCCAGGCGTAGGGGAGGCCAGCAGTGCTATGAAAATGTTAAACTCAAGTGGTTTGCAAGCATTGATTCCCGAATTAAAACAACCGGTCTTAGGTATATGTTTGGGAATGCAGCTTATGTGCAATAAATCTGAAGAAGGCAACACCAGTGGGTTAGGTATTTTTGATGTGGATGTAATTCGCTTTTCAAAAAATGTAAAAGTGCCACAAATTGGATGGAACCAGATAACCTCATTAAAAAGTGGACTATTCGATAAGGTTAACGACAAGGAACACATTTACTTGGTACATAGTTTTTACGCTCCGCTCTGTGATGAGACCATTGCTACTTCAGAATATGATGTGGCCTACAGCGCCGCTTTGAAAAAAGATAACTTTTATGGGGTTCAGTTTCACCCAGAAAAAAGTAGCGAAGTGGGCGAACAGATATTGAAAAACTTTTTAGGCATAAAATCCAATTAGTGTTAGTATAATCAATTTGTTGCATTTCCAAGATGAACTAGAAGCAACGAACAACGAAAAAGTACAAAATAATGAGAATAATCCCTGCCATAGATATCATTGAGGGTAAATGTGTTAGACTTTCCAAAGGAGATTACGATACCAAAAAAGTATATAATGAAAACCCTTTGGAAATGGCGAAAGCCTATGAGGATCATGGCATTGAGTATTTGCACTTGGTAGATTTAGATGGTGCAAAGTCCAAACATATTGTCAATCATAAAATCTTGGAACAAATTGCCACCAAAACTAGTTTGAAAATTGATTTTGGGGGTGGACTAAAATCCGATGAGGACCTTCGAATAGCCTTTGAGAGCGGGGCCAACCAGATAACTGGCGGGAGTATAGCCGTTAAGGACCGCAATACTTTTGTGAATTGGTTACGAAAATTCGGAGCAGATAAGATTATCCTTGGCGCGGATGCCATGGATGAAAAAATTGCTGTGTCCGGTTGGCAAGAAGAATCCAATGAAGAGCTTATTCCTTTTATTCAAGGCTATCAGAAAGAAGGGGTTTCCTATGTTATCTGTACCGATATTTCCAAAGATGGTATGCTTCAAGGGCCGTCATTTGAACTCTACAATAGAATTTTGGGCGAGTGTGAAGAGGTAAAATTGATTACTTCTGGTGGAATTTCAACTTTTGATGAACTCCCAAAATTAGCGGAAATGGGTTGTGAGGGGACTATTATTGGGAAGGCCATTTATGAAAATAAAATTTCTTTGAAGCAATTGGAAGGATTTGTTTTGGAACATGGTGCTTAAAAAAGAAGAAAAAACACTTTAGGTGTGCGACTAGATTTCAAATTTGTTATTAATTTGGGGGCTTTTGAATTAAAAATCGGCTGAAAAAACCATCCTTTTCGATAAATTAGAAGAGAAACAATGCTGGCAAAGAGAATTATACCTTGCTTGGATATTAAAGACGGAAGAACTGTAAAAGGTGTCAATTTTGTTGACCTTCGTGATGCAGGTGACCCCGTGGAACTTGCTGAAATTTATAGCAAAGAGGGAGCGGACGAATTGGTTTTTCTGGATATTTCCGCTACTGAGCAAAAACGAAAAACCTTGGCAGACCTTGTATATAGGGTTGCAGAAAAAATAAACATTCCCTTTACCGTTGGTGGTGGAATTTCGTCTGTGGAAGATGTGGATGTCCTGCTTCAAAATGGAGCGGATAAAGTTTCCATCAATTCATCCGCCGTAAAAAATCCACAATTGATCAATGATTTGGTGGCTAAATTTGGCTCCCAATGTATAGTGGTGGCCATTGATGCCAAGCAAATAGAGGGGGAGTGGATCGTGCACTTGGTAGGAGGAAAGGTACCCACGGAACGCAAGTTGTTTGAATGGGCCAAAGAAGTGGAAGAGCGCGGAGCCGGAGAAATTTTATTTACATCCATGGACCACGATGGTACCAAAGATGGTTTTGCCAATGAGGCCTTGGCCAAACTTTCCCAAGAGTTGAATATTCCAATAATAGCTTCGGGAGGAGCAGGGAAAGTAGTGCATTTTACAGATACATTTAAAGAAGGAAAGGCAGATGCAGCATTGGCTGCCAGCGTTTTTCATTTTAAGGAAATAGGTATTGGAGATTTAAAAAAGGAATTAAAGGAAGAAGGAATTCCCGTTAGGATGTAACCTTAATTCCCAAGCCAGATGCACTTTTTTAAAGTGGCAACTTGAGCATTGTTGGGAAAATTTATCCTGATGATTAAGTAAAAAGAATACAATTGATAAAAGCAACCAAAGAAGACAGAGACTTAGTGGTAGACATCTTAATGGACGCCTTTGAACCCATACATGATGATAGTTCTATCAATTTTGTAGTAAAGCAAGATGCCAAACGAAAGCAACGGATGCGTGTGCTGATGGAATATTTATTCGACAAGTCGTACCGTACGGGATACGTGTGTATTTCTGATAATAGGGCAAGTTGTCTTTTGCTTACCTATAGTAACCGAGATACATTTTCATTTGGAAAATTGTTCTCTACGCTACGTTTGGCTTTTAAGTGTATAGGTATTGAAAGGGTATCAAAGGTATTGGAAAGGCAAAAGGTCATTCAAAGGAATTATCCAAAAACTCCGTACATCCGCCCCATGATTTTTGCCGTTAAGCAAGAATACAAAGGCGGAGTCACAGCTCCCAAATTGATATTGCAGGTTTATAAGGAATTTAGGGATACCAAACTTCCTGTAATTGTGGATGCCGCCAATGAAAATAATGTAAAGCTGTACCAAAAATTCGGACTCAGCATTTTTAATAAAGAAGAGAGTTTGGGCTTTCCCATATATCTCATGAAAATGGAAGGTGTGCCCCAACATATTTAAAAGAGAAGATTGTAATGAAGATAGATTTTAAAAAAGACACCAACGGATTGGTACCCGCAATTATCCAAGATGCAAACACTAAAAGTGTTTTGATGTTGGGGTATATGAACGAGGAAGCCTACAAGAAGACCATTGAAACGAAAAAGGTTACTTTTTATAGCCGAAGTAAAGAAAGATTGTGGACCAAAGGGGAGGAAAGCGGTAACTTTTTAAACCTTGTTGACATTAAAGTAGATTGTGACAACGATACCCTTAAAGTGATGGTCAATCCCGTAGGGCCTACTTGCCATACAGGTACGGATACGTGTTGGCACGAAGAAAATGAAGTAAGTTTTGGTTTCTTTTCCCAATTGGAAAAGGTTATTGCGCAAAGAAAGGCTTCAGCAGATTCCGAAAAGTCTTATGTGGCTTCTTTATTCAAAAAAGGCATTAACAAAATAGCCCAAAAAGTAGGGGAAGAAGCTGTAGAAACAGTCATTGAAGCCAAAGACGATAATGACGATTTGTTTTTATACGAAAGTGCCGATTTGCTATTTCACTATCTAATACTCTTGCAAGCCAAAGGTTTCAGCTTAAAAGACATAGAAGCAGAATTGCAAAAACGGCACAAATAGTTAAATGACGACAATTTTTAGTTTCGGTTTTTTAACCTTGAAGCCCCTTTAAGTTCCTTATGATACGTAACTGCATCGCCTTTGTAGTTGAGAACACTTGCTCCAGAAGCTTCAATATCTATGGATTCCGAAACGGTTAGAAAAGCCTCACTTGCTCCACTCAGGTCAATGTTGAGTCGCTTGGCAATAAGATCATAATCTCTCATATCACTTGCACCTGCCAAGTCTACATATAGCGATTCAACATTGCCAAAAATGTCTGCCTTGGATGCCCCTTTCATATCTACTTCAAAATGATTGGACAGAATTTCGCCCCTAATTTCAGAAGAGCCTGAAAGGTCTATCTTGGCCCTATTCACTTCCCAAGCATTTTCCATGATAACTGTTGAGGCCCCTTTTAAATCTATATCATCTAAATAGCTAGTGGTTATATAAGCCTTTAAAGTGGCATTTCCTTTTATGGTAGTAAACTTTTTGAGTTTTATACTTAATTGATCGCCTTCCCTAGCAACAATAATTCGGTCATGCAAATTGTCATTTGCTTCAATGATTACTTCCTCCTCCGCATCCGAAAAAGTGATATAAACATCAAACGCATTACCTACTTCCAGTCCGCTAAAACCGGACATGGTTAGGTTCCTTGTGGTGATTTCATCGTCTGCCCGAACATGTTCATAATCACATGAAGATAAAGTTAACAGGAGTCCAAAGGCGAATAAAATAATTGATTTTGTTTTCATTTTTTTTGATTGATTTGTAATTTCTTGAATAGAAATGTAGATGATTAAAATTTTAGGTAATATCCAATTGTTCCTGCATTTTAATGACAGGAATCCATTGAAAGTTAATTGGTGACCAATCGTTTGATAATAAATCGGAGGATTTCAAAAATACTTGATTGTTTTTGCTAAACACATGTCTAGTTTCAATTACATCATGACAGTGCACACATCTATTGCTTGATTTGGTTTTCATTATATTTTCTTTTTATACCGATTTCTACCCATGTTAAAAATTCCCATTTTTATACCGATGTTGGCGGTAAAACCATTAATTCTATCGATGGGACTTGGTTCTAATTCAATTTTACTGCTAAACCTATAAGTTACACCCGCCTCTAATTGAACATACCTGCTAAGATTGAACAAGGCACTAACTCCGGGCTCAATAACAAAAACAGCATCTATGTCTTCTTCTGTTATCTCCGGATCATAATCTTCATCGTAGTCATTTTCAATATATCCTACCGCACCTCCACCAATGAGAACCGGAAAAGAGAGGCTAACCACGTTTTTGCTAAAGAAAATGGGCTCTAAATGCAATCCACCATAAACGGCAAAAAGATCTTGTCTTCTATTATTTCCGGTGAAAATCAGATTTTGACGTGAATAAATAGTATTTGCTGCAAAACCAACCTCAAATTGTTGATTGGCAACATAGGCAAGCTTTAATCCTGCAGCATAGGTAGGTTCATCCTCAATTTCTCCAACACCTAGATTAAAACCTAGGTATACACCATGAACTATATTATTACGATCATTGAACTCTATATAATTATCCTCTTGATCCTGAGAAAAGAGTTGTTGGTTGCCAACAAATAAAAGAAGTAGAAGGGAATATTTAAGAAATTTCATAATTGACTATTATTTTGATTGATCAGTTTAATAGACAACAGAAGTTTAAAAAAGTTGCATCTAAGGGAATTTTTTTCTCTTTTTTTTGAGATTTCGAAAGAGGATTTCAAAGAGTGAATTTATTTTCAACTTTATTTAAACAGTTTTATTG
>NZ_JACSOH010000026.1 GCF_014349235.1 Cytophaga sp. FL35
GGCCAAAAGCTGTGAAAATCCTTCGATGACCGAAAAATCTTGTTGTACCGACCAAAAGATTGTCAAGGAAGGACAAGACGACCTAAAAACTTCATTCAATCAACTGACATTCGAGCAACAAACTTTTGTTGCCACATTTTTCTACACCTATATCAATCTCTTTGAAGGACTTGATGAAAACATCGTTCCCTTCAAAGATTACTCGCCCCCCTTTATTGAACGGGACGTACAGACCCTATACGAGACGTATTTAATTTGATTTTTAGACAGTAAGCTATAAGCCCTGTTCCGTACGTGCGGGATTGAGGGCTCGTTTTGTTGTATTCTTTTTTAGAGGACGGCAAGACAACCTCTTTGTATAACTGTCTAATTATCATATATATGCTGAACAAAGGCATAAAATTCCTTATAGAAAATAAGCTCGTTGCGGTACTGATGCTCGCCCTATTTGTTGGGTGGGGTGTCGTAAACGCACCCTTTAATTGGGATACAGGTATTTTGCCCACCGACCCGGTGGCCGTGGATGCCATACCCGATATCGGCGAGAACCAACAGATAGTTTTTACCAAATGGCAAGGCCGTTCGCCACAGGATATCGAGGACCAAATTACCTACCCGCTTACTACTTCCTTATTGGGTATCCCGGGTGTTAAGACCATTCGTAGTTCCTCGATGTTCGGGTTTTCGAGTATCTATATCATTTTTGAAGAGGATATCGAATTCTACTGGTCGCGTAGCCGCATCCTTGAAAAGCTAAATTCTCTTCCAAGTGGTCTATTGCCCGATGGTGTGAATCCCGCCTTGGGTCCGGATGCTACGGGATTGGGTCAGATTTTCTGGTACACCCTCGAAGGTCGTGATAAAGATGGAAATGTAACGGGCGGATGGGATTTGCAGGAACTTCGAAGCATACAGGACTATTACGTAAAATATGCACTCTCTTCTGCAAGCGGCGTATCGGAAGTGGCATCCATAGGCGGTTATGTTCAGGAATATCAGGTAGATGTTGACCCCGAAAAGATGCGGCAGTACAATATCGGTCTGGCCGATATCGTGAAGGCAGTCAAGGAAAGCAATCAGGATATTGGTGCGCAGACCTTGGAAATGAACAAGGCCGAATACCTGGTTCGCGGTCTGGGTTATGTAAAATCCATTTCCGATATCGAAAATGCCGTAGTCGATTCCGAAAATTTCACCTCCATCAGAATTAAGGATGTGGGCAATGTCCATTTAGGTCCGGCTACCAGACGTGGGATATTGGACAAAGAAGGTGCCGAAGTTGTAGGCGGTGTGGTTGTCGCTCGCTACGGTGCCAACCCTTTGGAAGTCATCAACAACGTCAAAGACCAAATCAACGAATTAAGTGCGGGACTTCCTTCAAAAGAACTGGCAGACGGTAAAACCTCACAAGTAACCATCGTTCCCTTTTACGACCGTACCGAACTCATTCAGGAAACCTTGGGTACGCTCAACGAAGCCCTGACCTTGGAAATCCTGATTACGATTCTAGTCATCATCATAATGGTGTTCAATCTAAGAGCATCAATTCTGATTTCTGGACTGCTACCTGTGGCGGTTCTGATGGTATTTATAACGATGAAGCTCTTTGATGTGGATGCGAACATCGTGGCGCTTTCGGGTATTGCGATTGCCATCGGTACAATGGTCGATGTGGGTGTTATCCTTGCCGAAAATATGATCCGCCATCTGGAAGATGAAGGCTTGCGGGTAAACGAGAACGGTCAACCCTTTACGACGAATGAAATCGTCTATAATGCCACCGCCGAAGTTTCGGGTGCAATCGTTACGGCGGTAATGACGACGATTATAAGTTTTCTTCCCGTGTTTACGATGGTAGGTGCCGAGGGAAAATTATTCCGACCATTAGCCTTTACCAAAACAATGGCACTAGCTGCAGCACTTGTCATTGCGCTGTTTCTTATTCCACCTTTTGCAGCAACCTTTTTTAGAAAAACCGAAATGCGGGAGCGACTCAAATATGTTATCAATGGAATTTTGATTCTATTGGGATTCACTTCCGTAGTCTTCGGATATTGGATAGGATTGGTACTTGTCGCTTTTGGTGCAGTAGCCTTTCTATCAATGCGTGTTACGCTTTCGCGGAAGCAAAAAAATCTTATAAATACGGCTATCGCCACCATTGCCGTAGTGCTTCTATTGGCGGAATACTGGCGACCCCTCGGGTTTGACCGTAGCCTGACAATGAACCTAATTTTTGTGGCGGTAAGCTGTTTTGGTGTTCTGGGCATCTTTTCGCTGCTTAGGAAATACTACGATAGTATCTTGAAATGGGCATTGCAAAACAGGTTGTTGTTTCTTGTGATTCCTACTACGCTGCTTGTTCTCGGTTTCTTCATTATGCGCAACACGGGCAAGGAATTTATGCCAGCGCTCAACGAGGGCTCGTTCCTGCTGATGCCTACGTCGCTTCCACACGCTGGGGTTGAAGAAAACAAACGGGTCTTGCAGCAACTGGATATGGCCGTGGCCACCATCCCTGAAATTGAGACTGTGGTCGGAAAGGCAGGAAGAACAGAATCCGCACTCGATCCTGCACCGCTCTCGATGTACGAAAACGTGATTCAGTACAAGTCCGAGTATATGCGCAACGCTTCAGGGGAACGGCAACGCTATCGGGTAAATGATGACGGACTCTTTGTTTTGAAGAATGAAAGGTTCCATATCAATCGGAACAATGAAGTTGAAAACGATGCCAATTATGAAGCATCCCAATTGCAAACTACCATTACAAGAAACGAATTGATTCCTGATGACGATGGCGAGTACTACCGTAACTGGCGACCTGAAATCCAAAGCCCGGATGATATCTGGAACGAAATCGTTCGTGTCACAAAGTTCCCGGGTGTCACATCCGCACCCAAACTACAGCCCATTGAAACCCGTTTGGTGATGCTACAGACGGGAATGCGTGCGCCGATGGGCATCAAGGTCAAGGGGCAGGACTTACGTGAGATCGAGGTGTTCGGACTTAAGCTCGAAGAAATTTTGAAACAGGCCGAAGGGGTCAAGGAACAGGCCGTATTTGCAGACCGTATCGTGGGCAAGCCCTATCTATTGGTCGATATTAAAAGGGAACAACTGGCACGTTACGGTGTTTCGATTATGGACGTGCAGGAAATCCTGCAAGTGGCCGTTGGCGGAATGCCCCTGACCCAGACGGTGGAAGGCCGAGAGCGGTATGCGGTTCGGGTACGCTATCCCCGTGAGCTACGTGATAACCCGACCGACTTAAAGAACATCTATGTTCCCGTAGAAAAAGGCAGTCCTGTTCCATTAGGCGAATTGGTTGATATTCGATATGAGCAAGGCCCACAGGTTATCAAAAGCGAGGATACGTTTTTGGTAGGTTATGTCCTGTTCGATAAACGCGACGGCTTTGCCGAAGTCGATGTGGTGGAAAACGCCCAGGCAATGATTCAGGACAAAATAGACAACGGTGAACTGACCGTTCCCAAGGGCATCAGTTACAAGTTTACCGGAACTTACGAAAACCAGTTACGTGCCGAGAAAACCTTGTCCGTCGTGGTACCCTTGTGCCTGATAATCATATTCCTCATTCTGTACTTTCAGTTTAAGTCCGTATCCACCTCATTGATGGTGTTTACGGGTATCGCCATAGCCTTCGCAGGTGGCTTTGTGATGATTTGGCTATACGGACAGGATTGGTTTCTCAATTTCAGTTTGTTCGGCGAGAACCTTCGCGAACTGTTCAACATCAAGACCATTAACCTGAGCGTCGCGGTCTGGGTAGGGTTCATCGCGCTTTTTGGCATCGCTACGGATGACGGTGTGGTGATGGCGACCTATCTCGACCAGTCCTTTGATAAGGAAAGGCCGAATGACAAACCGGGTATTCGTCAAGCCACTCGTGAAGCGGCAGGAAAGCGTATCCGTCCCTGTTTGATGACAACCGTAACCACAGTTTTGGCATTATTGCCAGTGCTGACATCCACAGGAAAGGGAAGTGATATTATGATTCCAATGGCCATCCCCATTGTGGGCGGGATGCTCATTGATGTAACCTCGTATTTCCTGTTGCCAGTCCTTTATAGCTGGCGGGAAGAATATAAACTTAAACGCACGAGCAAATGAAAAATATAAAAATCATAATTGGATTGTTGCTTGTTTCCGCTGAAGTTTATGCTGAGCGAACACGAAGTGCGAAAGCCCTCCTGAACGCATTGCTAATATTGAGCATTGGACTGATTTCAATCGGCGGGCAGGCGCAACAATTACAATCCTACATTCAAGAAGCCGAAAGAAACAATCCTGAGATTCAAGCCTACGAGCTGCGGTACAATATTGCCGAGGAAAAGATCAATGAGGTCAATACACTACCCAATACTACAGTAAGTGCGGGCTATTTTGTGAGCGAACCCGAAACAAGAACGGGTGCGCAACGGGCAAGGTTCTCTATTTCGCAGATGTTGCCGTGGTTCGGCACTATAACCGCTCGGGAAAACTACGCGGGTTCGATGGCGGAAACCGAGTTTGTCGAAATTGCCATCGCCAAACGCAAACTGGCACTCTCGGTCGCCCAATCCTATTACCAACTGTATTCCATCAGGGCAAAGCAGGATGTGCTCGATGAGAACATCAAGTTGCTACAAACTTACGAAAGGCTGGCACTGACCTCGGTTGAAGTTGGGAAAGCCTCTGCGGTGGATGTGTTGCGATTACAGATTCGACAGAACGAACTGCAACAGCAAAAAGAAGTTTTGCAGGAAGACTATTTGGCAGAACAGGCGAGCTTCAACAATCTCTTGAATCGTAAAGAAAGTATTGCCGTGGAAGTCGTCCCAGAAATGACCATTCCGACGGAAGACCCGATTTATAGCGAAGAAGGCTTGGCACTCAATCCCGAACTGCTCAAATACGACAGGCTTTACGAATCCATCGAGCAATCGGAATTGCTCAACCAAAAGGAAAGTGCACCGAACATCGGTTTTGGATTAGACTATGTACCTGTTTCCGAGCGGCCAGATATGACCTTCAGTGATAATGGTAAGGATATCGTGATGCCAATGGTATCGCTCTCCATCCCCATTTTCAACAACCGTTATTCCTCGATTTCCAAACAGAACGAACTGAAACAACTGGAAATCGAATCCCAGAAAAACGACCGATTGAACACGTTGGAAACCGCTTTCGCGAAGGCAACATCGCAACACAATCAAGCACGAATAAAGTTCAGTACGCAGCAAAAAAATCTTAAGCAGGCAAAGGATGCCGAGGAAATCCTGATAAAGAACTATGAAACAAGCACCATCGATTTTAACGATGTGCTGGACATTCAGGAACTGCAGTTAAAATTTCAAGTGAACCAAATCGAATCAGTGCAATTGTATTACGTGCAATCGGCAATTATCAACTATTTAATCAATTGATTATGGTCAAGGATTTCTATATAAAAAATATGGTTTGTGACCGATGCATCAAGGTGTTGAAGGATGAATTGAATGCACATAACATTGACTTGCTCCAGGTAGAGTTAGGCCGTTTGCGTTTGGATGTTGAAGACCATGATGTAGATAAACTCGAAACTTTATTGAAAGAAAACGGTTTTGCACTCATCACTTCGACCGAGGATAAATTGACGGAGAAAGTAAAAATTGAATTGATAAAGTTACTGAATATGATGCCACTTGAGATTTACGGTAAGCTATCAGATTTTCTTGCGGATAAATTACAAAGCGACTATTCGAAAATCAGCAAGGTGTTTTCCATTACAGAGGGCATCACTATTGAAAAATATTTTATCAAACTGAAGATAGAAAAGGTCAAGGAACTTATCCAGACACCGGAATACAATTTTACGGAAATAAGCCAGATGCTCGATTACAGCAACGTCAATCATTTAAGCAAACAATTTAAAAGCGAGACTGGAATGAGCCTGAGCGACTACAAGGATGGCCGGACAAATTTTAGAAATCCTTTGGACAAAATTGTATAGATATGAACCAGAATTATGATACAACATACTGAATGCCAGTAATATTTTTGTTGAACAATAACAATGAGAAAACTATGAAATTACTAAGTATTATCACATTGCTCCTGTTTTCTTCTACGGTATTCGCCCAAGTGGGAACCAACGGGCAGGATAGAAAGGAAGAGGGGAGACCCGTTAAGGAATATAGCCTTGTTTTGGAAAATAATAAAATAACACTTGGAGGAGTAACGGCAAACGGGATGACCATCAACGGCAGTATTCCCGGCCCTACATTGGAATTTACCGAAGGCGACCTCGCCATCATAAACGTGACCAATAAAATGGATGTGGAAACCTCTGTGCATTGGCACGGATTGATACTGCCTAACTTTTATGATGGCGTGCCATATCTGACCACACCCCCAATAGAACCGGGAACCACTTTCCAATACAGAATCCCGATCAACCAGTCGGGTACCTACTGGTACCATTCCCATACGATGCTCCAAGAACAAAAGGGTGTTTATGGCTCCATTATGATTCAGCCCAAGGAAAAAACATTGGAATATGATAAGGATTTGGTCGTGGTACTCTCTGACTGGACCAACGAAAAACCAATGAACGTACTGCGAAACCTTAAGCGCGGGAATGAGTGGTATCAAGTCAAAAAAGGTACGGCGGTTCCTTTGGGGAGGGTCATCAAAGAGGGAGCTTTTGGTGCTCAACTCAAGTTTTGGAGAGACCGTATGGAAGGTGCTGATATAGCCGATATCTATTATCCGGCATTTCTGACCAATGGGAAAACTTTGGCGGAATATCCAGAATTCGAGGCGGGCGAAAAAGTGCGGCTTCGTTTTATCAACGCATCCGCCTCTACCTATTATTGGATGGATTTCGGAGGCGGAAATCCTATGGTGGTCTCCGGCGACGGTATTGATGTGGAACCTGTATTCAAAAGTCGTTTTCTTTTTGGCATTGCAGAGACCTATGATGTTATCGTTACCGTTCCCGAGGGTACTTTGGAGGTTACGGCCACGGCACAGGATGGCTCTGGAAGTACTTCGTTGCGCTTGGGCCAAGGAACCCTGTATCCGGCAAAAAGAATCGACAGGCCCGATAAGGTGGCAATGATGAAACAGATGGCCAAAATGGATATGAAAATGGGCGCACCTGCAATGGCCGGTAACAAAAAGAAGAACACGCCGGAATATCTGATGCAAAAGTACGGAATGAAGATGGATATGAAAGACGGCAAGATGATTATGGGAATGCACGATACGATGTCAATGAATAATGGCCAAATGGATAAAATGAAAATGGATGACCAAAAACCTATGGATATGAATGAAAATCATATGCAAATGGAGATGGACAAAAAGATGGACGGTATGGAGGGAATGAACCCGCCTGCCGAACGGGCAGGAAAGGATTCAATGCCTATGAACCAAAAGAACGCATCCAATAAAATAAAGGGTCATATGGGTCACAATATGTCTATGATGAAGAAAGACACTTCATCTTTTGATTATGATACCCGAAAAACCTACTTCAACTATGATTTCTTAAAGGCAACCGAAAATACGACCTACAATGCTGATTTGCCCGTGAACGATATTCTATTGAACCTGACCGGGAATATGCAACGGTATGTATGGAGTATGAACGGTGTGCCGCTTTCAGAAACGGATAAAATTAAAATCAAAGGAGGTGAAGTAACCCGCATTACGCTCAACAACCTTACAATGATGCACCACCCGATGCACCTACACGGGCATTATTTTAGGGTAATCAACGAAAATGGCGAACGTTCCCCATTAAAGCATACCGTCAATGTGCCACCGATGCAGAAAGTGGTCATCGAGTTTTACAACGAGGAGTATGGCGATTGGTTCTTTCACTGCCATATCCTGTACCATATGATGGGCGGTATGGCACGCATTTTCAGTTATGATACCTCAAGGGATGAAAGGATGCAGGATTTTCCTGTTCAAAAATTGATTGACGAAACAGACCATTATTATTCGTGGGGGATGGCGCGCTTGGGCTCAAACTTCAATGAACTCTTTCTAATGTCAAGCAATATCCGCAACGAGTTCGGACTACGGGCCGAATTTGACTATGACAAAAACCTTGAAGCCGAAGTAAACTATAACAGATACCTTAATGATTGGGTGCGCCTATATGTAGGGGTAAATACCGAAACTTCCACACCCGATTCTTATGACACCTTCAATACAGTAGGTTTGGTAGGGGTTAAATACTTTACCCCATACCGCTTCAATGTAGATGTGAGTATGGACCACCAATTAAGGCCAAGAATTCGTCTGGACCGGGAATTCTTGATTTTTCCGAGAATTTTTCTGGAAGGGGAATACGAATACCGGGCCGACTTTGGTTGGGTGAACGATATTGGGGATTCATCTTATCAAGGCGAAACGCAGTGGCTGGTGGGAGCTTCCTATATCCTATCCCGAAATTTTTCAATACAAGCAAATTACAACAACCGATATGGCTGGGGTGGCGGCCTTTTAGCCCGATTTTAACAAGTAACAATTTAAAACAAACAAAATGAAGTCAGTAAAAAGAACAATGAGTACAATGGCACTTGCCGCTGTAATGATTGCAACAGTTTCCTGTAAAGATGGGAACAAAAAAGAAGCTACAACACCGGTGAGCACTGAAATGCATCAGGAAACTATGGATGATAAAACAGATATGACTATGGGCAATAGTCAAGATGCCAAGGCCGAAACGATATTGACGGCCTATTTCAACTTGAAGGATGCCTTGGTCAATGATGACAATTCCCAAGCAAAGGAACTGGGAAATACGTTGGCACAATCGCTCAAATCCTTTGATGCATCAAGTTATTCTGATGACGAGCAAAACGAATTGAACGACATCATTGAGGATGCCACCGAACACGCCGAACATATTGGCGAGAGCGATATCAAGCACCAACGAGAGCATTTCAAAACGCTCAGCAAGGATATGACCGATATGGTGGCCATTACGGGAACTTCAATGACCATTTATGAGCAGTACTGCCCAATGTACGATAACAATAAAGGCGGTGCTTGGCTTAGTATGAACGAAGAAATCAGAAATCCTTATTTCGGTGATAAAATGCTTACCTGTGGTAAGGTACAACGTGAAATAAACTAAGTGAAAATAGTAAAAATCATAGCGTGGGTAGCATTGGTTGCTTTGGTTGTCATACAATTTTTCCCTGTGGACTATAACCGGAGTGAAACGGTACCAGAAACTGATTTTATGCTCGTGAACAATGTACCTGTAACGGTAGAACAATCGTTGCAGGTTTCCTGCTATGATTGCCATAGTAATAATACCGAGTATCCTTGGTACAGCAAGATACAACCGTCTGCTTGGTACTTGGAACATCATATCAAAGAAGGAAAGTCCGAATTGAATTTCAACGAATGGGGCAACCTTTCCGACCGAAGAAAAACCAGCAAGTTGCGGTCTATCATAAATCAGATTGAGGATGGGGAAATGCCTTTGGATAGCTATACACTGATTCACAGAGATGCTTTTCTTTCTGAGGCGAACAAAACAGCAGTAATTGACTATATGGAAAAATTAAAAGATAGCTTGGAATAAAGTCCTGCTGCGGGAAGGGAAGTTTGATGGTTGGTTAGTGACCCTTCCCGTGACAGGCACAAAAAGTAAAGCGTATGAAAGATTTTTTAAAACAATGGGGCGAAGCGGCCTATACCACAACGGGATTTTTCTGGATGGCACTTTGGGCGTTTATCTTGGGTTATATCATCAGCAGTATGATACAGATTTTTGTGACCGAAAAGCGGATGCAAAAAACGATGGGCGAAAATGAAGGAAAAAGTGTGGCGCTGGGAACGTTTTTCGGCTTCATAAGTAGTTCGTGCAGTTTTGCGGCTTTGGCAAGTGCAAAATCCATCTTTAAGAAAGGGGCAAGTTTTGTTTCCTCGATTGCCTTCCTATTGGCATCGACAAACTTGGTCATCGAATTGGGGATTATCATTTCCATCTTTTTGGGCTGGCAATTCGTGGTCGGGGAATATGTGGGCGGTCTGTTACTGATATTAATTTGCTGGATTCTTATTCGGGTCATCAATCCCAAAAAACTTATTGAAAAAGCGAGAAAGAATCTGGAAGGGCAGGATGATGATGAGATGGATGATTCCAAAGATTGGAAGAAACAGATTCAAAACGAGGACAGCTGGGCCAGGGTCGCCAAAAAATATAAGATGGAATGGCAAATGGTCTGGAAGGATGTCACCGTTGGTTTTACCATCGCTGGAATCGTAGCGGCTTTCATACCCGATTCCTTTTTTCAGACGCTTTTTATTAACAGCGGCCAGGGCAAAACGGATTTCACCTTTCTCGAAATTCTCGAACATATCGTGGTCGGTCCCGTAGCGGCTTTTCTCACATTCATCGGCTCTATGGGCAATATCCCTCTGGCTGCCTTGCTTTTTGGTAAAGGGGTCAGCTTTGCAGGGGTTATGGCATTCATCTTTAGTGATTTGGTGGTCTTTCCCGTTCTGCGTATCAATGCAAAATATTATGGGTGGAGGATGTCATTTTTCATTCTGTTTCTGTTGTTTACGGCATTAATTGGCACTTCATTGGCCCTGCACTATGGTTTCGATTTATTGGGAATGCTGCCCGACCCATCACAGGTCAAGATTCAGGACAAGGAACACTTTAAGATTGACTATACCTTCTTTTTGAACATCGCATTTCTCGCTATATCGGCTTATTTGATATATCTCGGCTTTTACAAGAAAAAGGATGTAGAACATTCAATGAGTGAAATGGCACCCAAAAGCCCTTTGTTGGAAACTGTTTTGAAATATGCGGCCTTCATTTGCTATGTATGGCTTGCTGGTGGTTTAATAGTCAAATTTTTAATCAATTAAAATGAAACACACCTATCACATACACGGAATGACCTGTAACGGCTGCAGAACCCACGTCGAGAACACCCTTTCCAGAGTGAAGGGTGTGGCTAATGCATCTGTCGATTTGGAAAAAGCCGAAGCGACCATTGAAATGGAATCCCATATTCCCATCGAAACGTTTCAGAAAGCACTGAAAGAAGATGGTTCGTACAGTATTCACAAACCGGGCGAGCATCATCACGAAGATGATACCGCTTCTACGAAAAAGCAAAAGCCCAAGGGCAAGGGAACGGGAACGTTTTACTGCCCAATGCATTGCGAGGGCGATAAAACCTACGACCAGCCGGGCGATTGTCCAGTTTGCGGGATGGACTTGGTCGAGGAACAAAGCCTTTCCACCAGTTCCGGCGGTGAAAAATGGACCTGCCCAATGCATCCCGAAATCGTAAAGGACGAACCGGGAAGCTGTCCTATTTGTGGAATGGACTTGGTACCGATGGAACCCGACCTTTCTGCTGAGGAAAAGACCTATAAAAAACTGCTCAAAAAGTTTTGGATAGCTGTCGTCTTTACATTGCCAATCTTCCTGATAGCAATGTCGGAAATGCTGAGCAACAATCCATTGTACGACTTTTTGGAATTGAAGTATTGGAACTGGATTCAGTTCGGACTTTCTATTCCAGTAGTATTTTATGCCACTTGGATGTTCTTTGAACGTGCCTATCGAAGTATCAAAACATGGAACTTGAACATGTTCACGCTTATCGGTATAGGTGCAGGTGTAGCTTGGTTGTTCAGCGTATTTGGG
This sequence comes from Cytophaga sp. FL35, assembly GCF_014349235.1. Classification (GTDB taxonomy): domain Bacteria; phylum Bacteroidota; class Bacteroidia; order Flavobacteriales; family Flavobacteriaceae; genus Euzebyella. Next base: position 11,687 of record NZ_JACSOH010000026.1, read on the forward strand.
ATGCTCGTACCAGACTTTTTTCCGGACCAGTTCAAGACCGAAGCGGGCACCGTTCACGTTTATTTTGAAGCAGCTACGGTCATTTTGACCTTGGTCTTGCTCGGTCAGGTGCTGGAAGCTCGTGCTCATAGTAAGACCAATTCCGCAGTCAAGGAACTATTGAAACTGGCACCCAACAAGGCAATTAAATTGGTGGATGGTGAGGAACAGGAAGTTGCTATCGATGACATCGAATTAGGTGATATCCTTCGTGTCAAACCGGGTGACAAAATTGCCGTTGACGGTGTTATCACCGAGGGCGAAACATCCATAGATGAATCGATGATAACGGGCGAACCTATTCCTGTGAACAAATCCGTCGATGACAAAGTAAGCAGTGGAACAATAAACGGCAATCAGTCTTTTCTGATGAAAGCGGAAAAGGTTGGTTCTGACACCTTGCTGTCCCAGATTATCCAGATGGTCAACGATGCCAGTCGCAGTCGCGCCCCTATCCAGAAATTGGCAGATACGGTTTCTGGCTACTTTGTGCCGATAGTTGTCATCATTGCAGTCATAACTTTTGGGGTATGGGCGATATGGGGCCCTCAACCCTCCTATGTCTATGCACTGGTCAATGCCATTGCCGTATTGATTATTGCCTGTCCCTGCGCTTTAGGCTTGGCAACGCCAATGTCCGTGATGGTCGGTGTCGGTAAGGGTGCTCAAAATGGGGTACTCATTAAAAATGCTGAAGCCTTGGAAAAAATGGATAAGGTAGATACCCTCATCGTGGACAAAACGGGAACGATTACCGAGGGAAAACCCACGGTCGAGAAAGTAGGTTCTTTTGACGATAAACGCTTTCGCGAAAGCGAAGTACTTCAATATATTGTTTCGCTAAACAGTCAAAGTGAACATCCTTTGGCGGAAGCCACCGTAAAATATGGAAAAGAACAAAACGCGGAATTCCTAAAAGCTGAAGGGTTCAATGCCGTTACCGGAAAAGGTGTTGATGGGAAGGTCAACGGTAAAGATGTGGCTCTTGGCAATGCTAAAATGATGGAACAAGCGAATGCAAACCTTTCCGATGCGATGGAAAATGAAGCACAAACCTATCAAAAACAGGGAAAAACGGTTTCCTATCTCGCTATAGACGGTAAAACCGTGGGCTATGTGGTCATTGGCGATAAAATCAAGGTAACCAGTGCCAAGGCCATCAAGGAATTACAGGAAAAGGGAATTAACGTGATAATGCTTACGGGCGACAACCACGATACGGCACAGGCTGTGGCGAGCGAACTCAATCTTGCCGACTTTCAAGCAGGAATGCTACCTGAAAATAAACTGCAAGAAGTGGAAAAACTTCAGAAAAACGGAAAAGTGGTCGCAATGGCTGGTGATGGAATTAACGATGCCCCTGCCTTGGCCAAAAGCGATGTGGGTATCGCTATGGGAACTGGCACCGATGTGGCCATAGAAAGTGCGGCGATAACCTTGGTCAAGGGCGACCTGCACGGTATCGTCAAGGCAAGAAATCTAAGCGATATAGTGATGCGAAACATCAAGCAGAACCTGTTTTTTGCGATGATTTACAACACCTTGGGAATACCCATTGCTGCGGGGTTACTGTACCCATTCTTCGGGATTTTGCTATCACCGATGATAGCGGCCTTGGCGATGAGTTTCAGTTCGGTTTCGGTCATTGCCAATTCGCTAAGGCTCAAAGGTTCAAACATCGACTAAATTATATGGTAAAAAGAAAAACAGCGATAAAAATTAGAAAAACACACCGCTATCTGGGCATCTTCTTGGGCATCCAGTTTTTGATGTGGACGATAAGCGGTATGTATTTCAGTTGGACCGATATTGACGAAATACACGGCGACCAGTTTCGACAGGACCCGATTGTGGCATCCGCCTTTAAGGATTTGATAAGTCCTTCCGAGGTGAATCTTGAAGAAGCCATTGTATCCGTAAAACTTCGGGAAATCGATGGTGAACCTTTCTACTGGATAAATGGTAAACAACTTTTTGATGCCCGAACAGGTGCCGAAGAAAAGGCAATTTCAGAAACCGAAGCGCTTAAAATCGCTGAACGGAATATGTTGCCTGAACTTGAAGTGAAAGGAATCGAGCTCATCGAGCAAGTGGATAACCATAGCGAATATCGCGGTAGACCGCTTCCAGCGTATGTTATAAGTTATGAAACACCCGAAAATATAAAGGCCTATGTTTCGGAAAAAGATGGTGCGTTCCAAACGCTACGTCATCGGGATTGGCGTTGGTTCGACTTTCTATGGATGACCCATACGATGGATTATGAAGGTCGAGATGATTTTAACACAATCGTACTACGTGCCTTTTCCATACTGGGATTGATAACCGTATTGAGCGGATTTTTGTTATGGTACATCAGTTCACCCACAATCAGAAAAATAAAAAAGAGAAACAAATAACACCAAAAATTCAAAAATAATGGAACATTCAAATCACTCAAACAAAGGAAAATACAGAACCTTTTTTATTATGCTGGCTTGCTCATTCGTGGCTATGTATATCACGATGTATCTCAACACCTATGAATGGGACCACGTATGGTTCAGCTTAACACGCTTCTATATGGTCTGTCTGGGTATTGCTGCAATGGCAGTGATAATGTGGTTCTTTATGCGTAAGATGTACACCGATAGGAAAAAGAATATTGCCATACTTTTAGGTAGTTTGGTCTTGTTTCTGGGGGCATTATTTCTTGTACGCGACCAAAAATCAACAGTAGGTGATGTGTTATGGATGAAAGCGATGATACCACACCATTCCATCGCTATATTGACCAGTGAACGCGCCGATATTCAAGACCCAGAGGTTAAAAAACTGGCAGAAGAAATTATTAAGGCACAGCGTAAGGAAATTACCGAAATGAAAAAAATGATTGAGCGATTACAGAACGAAAAATAATTAGTTATGAATAAGAATATCATTTACATCGCTATTGCAATCCTGGTCGGTCTGCTCGGTGGATGGCTCATTTTCGGCGGGTCGTCGGAAGATTCAAAATCCAATAAGGATGCTTCCGATATGTCCGACAGTCACGACCATTCAGCAGATGGGGAAGTCCAGATGTGGACATGCTCGATGCACCCACAGATTATGCAGCCCGAACCGGGCGATTGCCCAATTTGCGGAATGGATTTGATTCCAGCGGAATCAAGTGCCGATGGCCTGGCAATGAACGAGATCAAAATGACCAAAAATGCGATGGCATTGGCGGGCATCCAGACATCCATCGTGGGCAATCAGTCCACAGATGACGAAAATATGATTTCCCTTTCGGGAAAAATCAAGATGAACGAGGAAGAAAATGCGGTCCAGGCCAGTTATTTTGATGGCAGAATCGAACGGTTAAACGTAAATTATGAGGGTCAGGAAGTCAGAAGAGGACAATTGCTTGCCACCATCTACGCACCCAATCTGATAGCGGCACAGCAGGAATTGATTACTGCAGCTTCGCTTAAAGAATCACAGCCATCCCTATATAATGCGGTTCGTAACAAACTCAAACTTTGGAAACTCTCAGAAGCCCAAATCAATAGTATTGAGGAATCCAGCAAGGTCAAAGAGAACTTTCCGATTTATGCGACGGTATCAGGTACGGTTTCCGAAAAGATGGCCGCCGAAGGCGACTATGTAAAACAAGGGCAGCCTATTGTAAAAGTCAGTAATCTAAATTCGGTATGGGCCGAATTCGATGCCTATGAAAATCAGATATCCGAATTCAAGAAAGGACAAAAAATCAAGGTCGTTACCAATGCTTACCCCAATAAGGAATTTGATGCGACCATTTCGTTTATTGACCCCATTCTAAATACCCAGACCCGTACTGTTATCGTTCGTGCAAACCTAAAAAACAATGAAGGGTTGCTAAAGCCTGGAATGTTTGTTACAGGAAAAATTGAAGCTAAGACCAACGGAACAACATCACAATTGAGCATTCCGGCAAGTGCGGTGATGTGGACGGGCGAACGCTCATTGGTTTACGTAAAAACAATTCCTAGCGAACCCGTTTTTGAAATGAGGGAAGTTACGCTCGGCAATCGAACCGGCGAGACATTTACGGTCGTTTCCGGATTGCAGGATGGTGACGAAATAGTAACCAATGGCACGTTCACGGTAGATGCTGCCGCACAGTTACAGGGCAAGAAATCGATGATGAACCAAGATACAGCCGATGACGAGAAACCTATGTCAGATATGAAAATGGAATTTTCCAAAAACACTCAAAGTATTTTTCAAAAAAGCTTAAAACCGTATTTGAAAATGAAGGACGCTTTTGTTGACAGCGACGCAAAAAACACTTCCGCTTTCGCAAAAGAAACACTGGAAGAAATCCAACTTATTCGGGAATCGGAATTGGGGACTATGGAAAAATCGCACGTTGCTAAAATCAAAAAGATGTTGGGGGCCATTTCCGAGAACGATGACATTGAAAACCAACGTAGCCACTTTGTGTTATTGAATCAGAATATGGTTCCCATTGTAATGAATATTGATAATATAGACCCAAAAGTCTATATCCAAAAATGCCCAATGGCAAATAATAACAAGGGTGCATTTTGGATAAGTGCAGATACCGAAATACGAAATCCTTATTACGGGGATGCAATGCTTACTTGCGGAAGTGTGATTGATACGGTACAGTAAATCCCTCAAAAAGCATCTAAATAACTATAAAATTATTTTTTTTAATGTGACAGGCCATTTTCAGAATGCCTGCCCCTGTGCCTGCGGAAGTTGCAAATCCTAAGCCTTCAATCCTCCCGAGCGGGCACGCTGTGCTGGCCCGCATTCGGTCGTCTTTCCGGCTACGGTTTTTCAACATCTTCGGCACTGCGCATAAAAGCATGGAGGCGCAAAAAAGCGCTCCATGCATTTATCTTGCCCACGCACAATTAATTTTGAAAATTCTTGTTTAAAATGTGTAATCCTTATTGATATATTTGTAATAAACCTAGGTCAATTCCAATGAAACCAAATATTTTCATCTTTCTTGTATTCTCGATGCTACTATTTTTTTCGTGCAATAGCGACGATGACAGTGTCGTGGAATCGGATAGAGACCAAGCCTTGTTGGGTCAATGGGAATATGAGGCGATTGATTCCAATACGGCCGTGGACATCAACGGCGACGGTACGGTCAATGTAGACCTGTTCAACACCAACGAAATACGCCAATGCTTAAAGGATAATCTCACTTTCTTCAGCTCTCGGGGAGCTGAAGAAAGAGGTGCTTTTTCTATTAATGAGAACGGACTGTCCTGTGGGGAAGTACCCGCATTTCAAAATGTCGAGGACGATAGTTACGAACTAATTGACAACCGGATTATACGATTTGATAATCGTAACGATTGGATTATCGTAGAGTTTAGCCAAAACCGATTGGTAGTCGACCAAGAGGATTTTCTGGATGATCAGGATGTAGTGATTACCTATACTTTCAAGAGAAGCTAGTTTTAGTTATGTTTAGCTTACTGCATTAAAAGTGCTCTTGAGCCTCAAACTCTGACCACTCTCCCCGTCACTTTATCACTCCATTGGCCATTGGTATCCCTGACCCTGACCTCAAAGTCCTGATCAAGATATTTCAAACGGCTTTCTCGGGGTTCCTCTTCCAACATGAAATACCTATCCACTCCACTGCCCGTGGCTTCGTTGTAATTGAACAATCGGGTATCCCATCGGTTGGTACTCCGGTTGAATATCCTAATTTCCACCTGGTCCAGCGTAGCACCGCCATAGGCCTCCGAGCACCCGATATCAAAACAGGTATAGATCCTGACTTGATAATCACAACCGTTCAATCCTCCGCAACTGACATTGTGCTTTTCCCCTTTGACCAATGCCACGGGCCTTCCTAAAGTGTCAACAAATGTGCTTCCGCTTTTGGAGTGTCCTGTTGAGTTCTCCACCTCAAAATCAATTGTAAACGTATTTGGGGTCTCTGGATAGAAAGTAAGGTTGGTACTACCGTAATTCAATGGAATTGTTTCCCCCTCATCATATCTATTTCCGCCATAAAAGAAATAACCGACACGGTTTCCATTGAAAGAAAATGTCATTTGATAGGTCACCGCCGGATCATGGGTGCCAACGGCATTGGTAATGACCGTGATGTTAAAGGGTTCTTCTTCCAAACGTTCTCCGGGAGCCTGACTAACGGTTAACTCGAACGGTTCCTCGTACCTTTCATAGTTGATATTGACATCGGCCGTTTTCTCCACATCTGATGAGGAGCGCACCGTAAAAGTGATGTTATGGTTGCCTTCGGTCGTTCCGACATACTTTCCCGAAAATGCCCCCACGGGTACATCAAAACTTTCCCCAGCGGAATAGCTTGTGCCCGCATATTCAAAAGAACCATTGTTACCATTTGCCGAAAAATACATCACGTAGGTGTCCCCACCGATTCCGATTTCGGAAATATTGAAGTTAACATCCACCTGTTCCCCGATATAGGCCTGCTGCAATGTGCCCGATGCGGTAAAGGTGTAATCCTTTCGCCGCAACGTTTACCGTTATATCCACGGTTTTCTCCAATCCGGTATCGTTTCGGACCGTGAAAGCCATTCGAACGGTACTTTCATTGGTACCTTCGAGCGTCCAGTTAAAGTTGCCCGTATTAACATCATAACTGTTCCCGGGGCTTACCTCTATACCATTGTAGTCCCTAATGAGCGCATTGCCGTTCATACTGAAACGCATCGTGTAATCCGAAGACCCGACACTTTCCGAAATATTAAAATTGAGGCCAGTGGTTTCCCCTACGGTTATGTCCGATTTTTGGGTGCCCCCGGTAAAGGTAAAATCGACCTGGTCAAAAGTGATGGTAGTGTTGGCCGTTCGGGTAACGTCCGATCCCGATTCGACACTGAGAACGATATTATGCTGTCCGGGTTCCGATCCGGTATAGGAAATATTGTTGACCCCGGCACCCAAAGGAAATTGTTCCCCCGGACCGTAAGTTATACCATTAATGGACATCGACCCGTTTTGACTAGAGGAAAAGAAAGCCGTGTAACTGTCGTTCGCTCCGTCGGGAACTTCGTCGATATCCACGATTATACCCACCGGAATGTTGGAAAACTCAGTAGCCTTGGACGGGGTCATATTGACCGTAAAGTCGTTGTTGCCAACGACAACGGTAACCTTATCTTCAAGAATCTGACCGTTGCTGTCACGAAGCAAAAAGGTTATTTCGTAGGTTCCCGCCTGGTCCCCAACGAAATCATACGCAAAGCTTCCCGGACTTACCGAAAAATATTGGCTAGGGATTATTGGCGAATTTCCATTGTACAATTGTGCGTCACCACCTGAAATAAAGTAATTCAGTTCATAGGAAACCCCATCGTAATCCCCTTGTTCGATAAGGCTCAATGAAATCGTACCACGCTGGCCTACCAATACCTCGTTGCTATTGGCCGAGGCATTGAATTCCAGTTCAAGGGGATTGGCATCCAGATCGATCTCCACAGGTCCGACCGCTTGCCCGTAATTGTCCGTAACGAGAAAATTGATGCGATGCGGGCCCAAGGTTTCCGGCGTATAGAACAATGGGAAATTACCCAAGTCGACCGGATAGTCAGTATTGTTCCGGATCGTATTTCCATTGACCCCAGTAACCCTTCCGTTTCCTTCTTCCAAGTCATAGGTCAGGAAATAATCGATATTGGATGTGTTGCCGTTCGATTTGATATTGAAATTAAGCTGTGTCCGTTGGTTTACGAATACCTGGTTGCTTTCCGAATTTCCGCTAAACGTGAAGGGAATGTTGGCAATCTCGATCTCGACACTGTCCCTTTTCCTCTGGCCATTGCTGTCTCGTATATCAAAATAGATTTTGCGCTGCCCCAATTCATCGTCCTCAAAAGTATAATTATAATTGCCGGGGTCAATGCTGCGAAAAGTCCCGGGGTCCATGACCCCGCCATTCTGGTCCCGTACGGTTCCTGCGCCTTGGCTATCGGAAGAAAAGGAATGGCTAATATCATAGGTAACTTCGCTTTCCTCGTCCTGTGTCTGCAAATCGATATTGATTGCCAGGTTGGTGTCCAGCTCCACCTGTGAGGATGCCGCGGTCGCCCTGAACGTGAAATTGACATTTCCGACCGTCAGCAGCAGCTCATTCGTCAGGGATGCCCCATCGGGAGCCTTGGCAACCATGGTCAATTTGTGCTCGCCCAAGGTTTCTGGTAAGTAGCCAAATTCGGTAACGCCCTTGGGCAACTTGAAGGGGGTTCCAGCATCGTAGGTAACATCGTCCAAATGAAGCTTGCCAGAACCATCTTCCAGTTGGTAGGTAATCTCAAATTCCTCGGTCGAATCCCCATCCGGAGCTACCGTGTTCTTGTCCCGTAGCAAGGTTACATTTACGGGATTCCGACTATTGATAATGAAATCCCCGGTACCCTTTCCCAAGAGAAAGCTGAAACTGGCGTACTTGACATTGTAGGCCAACTCCAACTCCTTTTGCAATCGGTTTGAATCCCAGGCCAATACCTTGACTTTGTGCATACCCGTATCGATGGGCATATACCGGTAGGATAGGTCAAAGTCCTTGACCAAAATGGTGTCATTTTCGCGGATGGTATCGTTTTCCGTACCTAAATAATAGCCTTTTCCGTCAAGGATATTATATTTCATGAAATAGGAAACGGTGGAGACCATCCGCTCAGGTTCCAAGTTAAAATCCGTTCTTGCAGCTTCAAATACAAAACCGTTTTCCTCGTTGTTACCATCAAAGGTAAAATCGAAGGAATCTTGGACTATTCCTTCAAAGTCCTTGCTACAGGCAATAATAAATATCATGCATAGCGTACCTATGGCGACCATGCGTTGCGGGGTATTGAATTTCATAACGTCGCTTTTTAAAACAAAAAATACCGTAGGCCGACGCCGACATACGGATAAAAATTTCCCACGTCCGAATTGACATGGTAGTATTCGTTGGCCTTGACCAATAGCGAAAAATCATTGCTCAGGCCTATTTCCATTTCCGCACCGAGATAAAGGCCGTAAATAAATTGGCTTTTGCCATTGATAAGCGCACCGGTGGGCAGTTCATTGCTTCCGTTGTTGATGACCTCGTATCCGAACAGCCCACCGCCACCGAGGAATAGGCTAAAATTTTTTCTTCGAGGCGCCATGAATACACGATAGTACAGCCCCGGCTGAATAGTGAAAATATTATAGGGAATATTTTGGGCACCCTTGTCCTCGGCAATTGCGGCCAAAACACTTATCTGAAAATATTGGAACCGATTGGGATGAAAATTAAACGTTCCCATAATACCATAACCATCCTCGACATAGCCACCGCTCACGCCGACCGAAGAAGCAAGGTTGCCCCGCATTTGGCCTGAAACGGCTGAACCCGCAAAACAAAACAACACCGTAATGAAAAATAACTTTGTTCTCATCTATTTAAAATTTAGCCAACCAGTGATGACAGTCTTTTTATTATATTGGTTGGAGTTGGTCATTATCTTATAAATGCGCATTATGGCCTTTCATAATTTAAATCCTGATGGGTTATTGATGACAAGTTGGTCTATTTCCAAAGACAGGTTTCGATTGCCCTTTTCCTCATCCAGGTCCACTACGAGGGACTTTCTCCGGTCAAGGGTAAACTTATCGAAGACCACCATGAAATAGTTCTCGGAATTCCCCTCGACTTTTTTGGGAACTTTGTACCTGAACAAGGGTTTGTGTTCCGTCTTGACATTGCTCGAACTATTCTTGTAGTTGGTGGCGATGCTGAACTTTATAAAATTGACATCATAGTCTATATGTTCCTTGTTCTCCAAGCGAAACTGTAGGTATATTTCGTTATTCTCATAATACACGTTCTCCAGCCAGAGAAATATATCATCGTATTTTGAAAAATATCGGATAATCTTGCCCTTGTTGAACTGGTTGTAATAACATCTCCGCCGTATATATTCCATTCTATCCAAGACATACAATTCCTGGGTAAGCGGCAAGGGTTCCCCATCAATTTCCTTTTCGGGCTTAATCTCCAATTTTTCCCCAACTGTTCCGGTGGGTGCCATGGTGTCTTTTATATCAGGAGATGACGCAAAGTCGGATTCATCCAATTCGGTAACACTTTTCTTATGGGATAGCTCTTCGAGGTTATCGACCATGTCGGTGGTTATGGTCCATCTCTTCTTGGCGGGGATGTCCACCAGTACCAGGATAAAATCATAGGCACGACCGTCACGGGTATAAATGGTATAGTTCGTAAAATCGGAGGTGTCGGGTGCCACATCGTTATAGATAAGCAAAACGATACGCTCTGAGGTTGCGGAAGCACTTTTCGTCGGGAAGGACTCCAAAAAATTCAGCTCCTTCCCATTGATGGAAAAATCATAAGGGGCGGGCAGTACCAGAATGGTCTTATAGTTCCTTGAAACCGGAATGGTGTCCATTTTCGCCATAACCGATAGGGAACCCAATAGCCCAATTATTGTAAGTACAGCTTTTATTTTCATTGTGTTGCCAATAAGAGTTCATAATCATCGATCAATAGGATTTTTTCTTTTTCCCGTAACCTTTTTTTTCGAAGGAAAGTACCCAACCCTTGGGCGATGCCTTTTAAAACATCCGGTGCGCCGCTGGTAATTTCGTCGGTGGCCCCTCGCAGTGCATCGCCTCCCATTTCGGCCTTGTACTCCCTCCAGAGTTCCCCGGCCCTTTTGTTGTAGATTCCTTCCCTGCCATCGTTGAAGTCCCTGACGGAGATATCGACCGGATGGTGCTCGATATTGTCTATATCCAAATACACCCTGTTTCCCTCTATGGAAGCCATAGCGTAGATGAAGGTATTTTTGGGAAATCGTTTATCACTAAGGACCATATCTTCCATGAGCAGTAGCCTTACGTTCTCATTGGGCAGGATGAACTGGTCGCCATATACGGTCGCCCTAAAGGAAGTCGGTTTTTTATTCTCGGGCATCCGTTTCTGTTGTGGATTGCGGTTGCCGGTCAAGGATTCCCCGACTATTTTCCTTTTTCCCTCCAGCAGCATTTCACGGTAGGCCAAGCGGTTCTCCACGAATTTTTGTTTCTGCTCCTCCGCGGTCATCCTGTTCTTCTTTTCCCTCTCCACGGTTTTCTTTCTATCCAGTGGGTCGGCCTCCACCGTTTCCTGGACTTTAGTATCCAAGGATAGCCCTTCCAATCGCTTCAAAATTCTTTGGAGCGAATCGTTTTGCGAATCGTCCATCTGGGTCATGTCCGGTAAGGACGAAGATTTCCCTGCCTCTTCCTTTTCTGTTGAGTCCTTTAATTTCCAAGGCTCGGCGATAGCTTCGGATTCCAAGGTCGGAACCTTGCCGGGAAGTTCCGGATTGAAGCCATTCGTCGGATCGGTAGTGTCGCCGAACCCCATTTGAAAATCCTTGACGTTCTCAATGACGAAAAAACTGGTCAGTACCAGAATAAAAGGTAAGGCCATGGCAAAATTTCTGTGCCTTACGACCCATCGCTTCAAACTCTGTATGTTGTCACTGAATTTCATGTTACCTACGCTCGAGATCGGAATTGTCCACGACCTCAAAGTCGATAATCTTGATGCCGTTCAGGTTGTTTGGGGTAATGCCCGCTTTTTTCAGGTGCCCCTTAGTGACCAAGTTCCTATACGTTGTGGATTTGCCTTTTTCTATGGCCTGTTTGCCGTAAAAAGTAAACGGAAACGGATAGGTTGCATAGTCGATCTGGATCGAATCAAGTTCCACAAAGTAGTGATAGTCACGCATTACCACATCATGGAAGTATTTTTTTTCGACCAAACGGGCATATAAACGGTTGCCTGACCAATCGACCATGAACAAGGCTTTTTCCTCTATGTTTCTTTTGATCAGGTTCAGATCGGGTTCCAACGAGAAAAACAGTTCATGAAAGTTTTGGACGTGACCTTCGCAAAGAATTTCGAGGTTTTCCTTGGCATCCCTTATCGGTACCATAGGGAGGCGTTGCCCACCGTGCAGCACATAGGCGTTATTGTTGGCACGCTCATGGGCCGATACCACGAAATAGATGGCAATCGCGAAGACCGCTATCATTAAGATCAAGCAGCTATATACCAGTCGGTTATTGTGCCTCCTACTTTGGGCGATATCATTGAATATCTCGTATTTTCCTTTCATAATCCTAATTATTGCGTTAGTGTCCTAACCGCTTTTGTGGCCCCGCCGCTCTTGGCATCGATGACCGTTTGTATTGCTTTTTTGCCGTAATGCTTGGGCTTTGAGACGATGCCACCGCCCGAAATATTGAGTCCCTGCACTACAAAGTTGGCCAGTGTAGGGGCCTTGATGTAAAAGAAGGAGGTCATCAAGACCAGGAGGGAGGAACTCAAGATCAATCCTAGGTCGTAGTCACTGTTACGCAACAAATGGTCCACGAGCGCATCGACAAGGTTGACCATGAACATATCCACTACATATAACATGGGAAGCCATAGACAGAGGCTCATGAACTTTTGCAACCAGGCTTTCCAAAGGCCCGAAATGGCGGGAATGAACGAAAGCCCGATATTGATCGGCCCGAAAATGATAAGGATGAACAGGTAAATGGTGGCCAATGCCTTGATGCCCACGAAAATCAGCGTAGAGATAATATGTGCGAAGGCTGTTATGGAACCTGCCAGACCCGTAAGGGCAAAGGATTGTAGCGCATCGATATCCATGCTGAACATGTTCCATTCTACCACATTGTTGGCTGCCACATCGATTTGGGCCAGGGCCACCTTTTGCCCGATGGTATCCCAGTTCTTTTGGGTGCTGACAAACGAGGAACCGAGGTTGTTGTAGAATTCAAAGATGGCGTGTGCAAACTCGGAGTAGTTGAAAAGGATGAACATCAAGGGAAACCACTTTAGGGCCTTGAACACATCGGCGCGATCATTGCCCACAAAATGCATGATGGCGAAAATGCCCAACCCGATCTTTGCCATTTGAAAACCAATGCCCAAGGTGGGCCCCAAATTGGCAAAGGCATCATCGATATATTGGTCGAATATCGTGTTGACCGTTACCCTAAAACCTGTATCCGATTGCATAACGTACATCAATTGGTCTTGATCAAGGAATAAACCGCTTTGCGGTGTTCGTTTTTTTGCAAGAGCGAGGTATTGACCTTTATGATGGTTTCCAGCACGCTGTCCATTTTGTCCAAGATTGACCGTAGTGCCGAAAGCCGGTCGGCCGATTCGATGATTTCGCCCGTGGAGGCGATATGCGATCCTTGGGAGACCAAGGAGGTAACCTGTACCAGGGCATCGGCCAAGGTTTCGGTCGCCCTTTCCTTTTCCACCTTTTCCAGATTGGCGAAAGAGCGCAGATTTTTCTGAGTACCCTTATAGGCTTCCACGATCTTGTCCTTCAAGTCATATAGCTCGTTCATTTCTGGACTTCCCATGACATAGCTGGCGGGGGTCCTTTTTGCGGTTAGGTCTTGGCTAAGGATTTTGGAGGCACTGGAATTTGCGGTAACGTTCCGTTCCATCTGTGCCAAAAGCTTGCCCATGGTCGAGTTCAAGGTGACCAGTTGCGAATTCAGCGTGGCCACATTTTGATTGAGGATGACCAGTTGGGCATTTGCCGCCACATCGGTCACGGGAATCTGGGCGGCCCCAAAGTAAGGGAGTAGCCCGATCAAAATTTTTAGGTATACAATTTTTGGTTTTAAATACTTCATCGTTTTTTATTTTTAGGGTTATAATCGATGCCGTTCAAATTCCCCGAACCGGATTCCGCCAGTTCGTTTTGCAGCTGTTTGTAGGCGTTGGTCGTTCTTTCCCAATCACGGCCATGTTTTTCGTGGAGACGGTTGATCTTCGCTTTTTCGTTGGGGTTGGTCTCGAATAGGCATTTGGTCGGCAACGAGGTTTCCAATCCGAACACCTTGACGCGGTCCTTCCAACAAATCGCCATTTCCCGTAGCTTTCGGCCCATGGGCAAATCTTTGTTGATGGATAGGATCAGTTGCTTCTGTTTCTCGTTCAGGCCCAATAATCGTTGGATTTCCCCAAAGGAATTACCGAACTCGCCGAGGTCCAGCAACACCTTGATATGGCTGTTCACCACGATGGTATTGCCGATGTACTTGGATTTGACAAAATCGCTTACCTTTTGCGAGATAAAAATGGGCTGGCCTCCATATTTTCGGGCCATTCTGGACTTGGCGTCAAAGTAGTTGGCCATAATCGGATTGTCGAACAGGTTCCACGCCTCGTCAACGACCAATATTTTGTTTAGGGAAAGTTTTCTGGGATCCTTCAGTTTTTTGTCAAACACATCGATCATCAGGAACGCCAGGATCGGAAAGAGCTGTTCGTTTTCGATCAGGTTTTCGAGTTTGAAGTAGACCAACCTTTCACGGCCCAATTGGGCTATCCTTTTGTCCCTACTGTTCAACAGGTATGCCCTGGGGCCATCGTGGGCATATTTGCCCAAGAGCAGTAAAAACAGATTGGGGTCGAAGACTTCCTTTCGTATGCCCTTGGAATCCATAAGCCGCTCCAAATGCCTTTCCGAATACCCATAAAAAGTGTTGAAGGAGTTATCGGGACTATCCTTGATAAACTGGTCCCGATAATATCCCTGTACCAACAATTCGATAATGGTCTGGATTACCGCACTGTCATGACCGTCGTCCATTGCATTGTCCTTTCGTCCCAACAGAAGATAGACCAATGCGATAAGCTGGGTCAGCTTGTGCTCGGTAAGCATCTCTTGGCCATCTTTTTCTACCATATCCCCTGAATCCAGCATAAAGGGGTTGAACGTAAAGGGATTTTTGTCGTCGTTCTCTATGATGACCCCATCCAGATGGTCCAGCAACTTGTCATAGGAATTCCCGTTCTCAAGAATCAGGATTTCCGCTCCCTCTCGATATTCGGAGAACAAATAGGCATTGGCAAAAAAGGTCTTTCCGCCACCGGATCCGGAGGCGATGAGCATGCCCCGGTTAAAGATCCAGTCTTTTGCCTCGGGATCGCGGTAGAGGCTTACCAACAAAGGTTTTCCCGTGGCCCTATCGACCATGCGCAGTCCGTGGGGGCCGTGCATCCTGTTTCGATATCCCCCTTCAAAATACCAAAGGCTGGCCGCCATCTCCGAGGAAAAGGGACTGAAGAGTTCCATGCTCAACCCAATGCCGTTGCCCAAGATACCCCCGAAAAAGAGATTTTTTCGGTCCACGGTATTTTCCTTGACATGAATGCCCAGCTTTCGAAAAGCCGACCGGACGGAATTGCACATCGACCTAAAGGACTTCTTGGAGCTAGAAAGGCCCAATACGTTCAAGTGATAATAGACCAGTTCCTTATGCTCGTTCAGGATATGCTGCTGGAACTCATAGATTTGGTCCCGGTAGGTGCTGTTCTTATCCCCCTTGCGGTTGCGGGCATATTTGTCCAGACGTTTGGCCTTCGACCTAAGTTTGGCCATGGCCTTCTCCTTTTCGGGTATATAGATATATTGGTTGACAATATGTTCCTGTGGAATCCTGAATCCCAAGGAAAACAGGTTCCCTATGGGGAAGAGGTTGTCTCCTGTACTGTATTTTCCGAAATATTCGTGAAAGGCCATATCCTCCTTGGAGAACTGGTCCAGATTTTCCAAAGTGAAGTATTGTCCCTGTTTTTCGCCGATCCCCAGCCCGTGGTCGGAAAAATCGATATCCCTGCCCGTACCTTCCCCGTAGCCCGCTTCCAGATAACTATCGTAATAGCCCGCTCGACCGAAAAGTCCCTCGGAATCAAGGATTTTTGAGCTCATCAGGCCCGAATCGTTGATAAGGTCGTTGACGGCACCGACCCTGGCCTCGAAATCCGCCATTGTGTCCCCATCGAGGTATTCTTCGGGAACATAGCTTTGGCCATAGAACCGTCGCTCCTTTTTTAAGAAGGAATTGGCCCCGATAGGCGTTCGGCCGATATAGTTTTTGGGCACTTTATGGATGGCCAGATAGCACCGGTGCTCCAAAAACGGCCGGTCCTTGAAATAGCGTTCGTCCTCGGTCTCGAAAAAATCTCGTTCCAACCGTTGTCGGTCCATGGAATAGGTTTCCCCGAAGAAGAGGTCCTGTTTGTGCAAAAGACAGTTCTCGCCCAGGATTTCCATGATACCCGAGACTATCCGGTTCAGGTTCAGATAGTCCTTGCTGTCCAAAGTGTAGATTTCGGGAAGTTCCAATTGCAGCGGAATGCTCAGGCAACCTCTCTCCTTGGATACCAAAATCGGTGCCTCATAACCATAAATGGGAAAGGCATCCAGAAGATTCAATCTTTTTTCCATAGTACCAACATTTTTTTGTTGACATGGCCTTTAAGGGTATCCGGCCCCTTTCTGTCCGCTCGGGACTTGATAAAGCCATTTTCCCCGTATGCTTTTGAATAGAAAAGCATGAGTACGATATAAAGTGCCGCGGTACAGAAGGAAAGCAAAAGGCTCAGAAAGGTCGGGATGACCGTGCTGAGGAACAGCCCTACCATCAGGGATAGGAACGAGCCCCTAAAGGCTTGGTCCACATATTTAGCGCGAAGCCCAAAGAAGGAGACGTCCTTTTGCAGGGCCTTTGGAATTTTGACCAGCTTGTTTTCCATGATCAGTTGGCCAAGTTTTCCCCGATCTCGATAAGGCCGTAGAAAATAACGAGCCCCACAATGGCATTGCCCACTTTACGGGCCATGTCCTGGTTCTGTTCCCTGATGATGAGAAAGGCCAGTGCCGCGATGGCCAGAAGTACACCTGCGGCAATCTTGATGATGCGGAAAATACTGTTCCCTATCTGTGCCGTACCCTGTTCCGCCTCGTTGACCTGATCGACCAGTTCATCGATCTGGGCAAAGCCGGCCGAATGGAAAGCAACAATAAGAAGTAGGGTCAGGAAGACTTTAATCGGAGTCGTCCACCTCCGGTTCCAGAGGGGACTCGGAATTTTTGATAATCTTGAATTTTTCATGTTCTGGAATTAAGGATTCATTCTGAACATCTTTATCGGACGCATTGAAAATATCCAACAGCTCGGAGCTGGTTTCATTCTCATCGACACGGTTGAGTAACTGGTCCATATCTTTATCCTTTGAAGATGTGTTTTTTACAAATATATGTGATTTTTGCATATATGAATCATTTTCCTGAACATTTTTTTCGTTTTTTGATTTTTTAAGTATGACAAAGACCCATAGGTACCACAACAGGCACAGGATACCGATGACGGCATAGACGATATGTTCCCACTGCCAATTCAAATCTTGTCGATAATTCGTTGAAGTTCCCGAATGTTTTCTTGGTGGTAAATCTCCAAGGCCTTTCGCATGATATCGTTGCGCGAGACCTTTTTTTCCAACTTGTAGCTGCATGCGCTGGCCAGTCGCTCATAGTCCTCAAAACAGGTCTTGCTCAACCTAAAGATAAACTGCTCCTTTTTGTCGATATAATTGTTTTGCTCCAGCAACGTCTCGAAATCCGTTACCTTCTTTTGTTCCCTACGGCTTAACTTTGCCAAGGGAAATGTACGTCCCGTGGCCCTATGCGTGTTACCATCTTTAACGTAATCATCGTTTCTTTCGTCTTTCCCGACCGTGCCGTGCCGTTGTTTCCTAAGTCCCTCGACCTCTTCCTTGGTATCCGTATTCTCTAGGATGGCCGATTCCAGCAAGTCCTTAACATTTACTTTTTTGCCCATTTTTAATTTTTTGAAATTCTCATGACCTCTTCCATAAATCGTTTTAGCCCCAGTTCCCCGTTCTCTTTTGTCGGGGGAATAGGAATCAGGGTATTCCGGTATCGCTCCCTGTACACGGTCCGTTCCATGACGACCTGTTCCATCATGGGCATCCCCGCTTTCGCCAAGGTTTTCCTTACCGCATTGAACTTATTGACCTTGACCAGCTCGTAGCGGTTGAAGAACAGGTTGATGGACCGCAGTACCCGATTTTCGTTCCATAGATAGTTCCGTTGCAGTGTTTTGTAGAACACCGCCGTACTGTCGATTTCCAGTTCGTCAAGGAAAAAGGGAATGAAGATATGTTCGACATACAGCAGCCCCCTTACCATTTCCTCGTTAAGGTTTCCGGGGAAATCGACGATGATAAAATCCACGGTACCATAATATTTTTTGATCAACGGTTCCAAGGTCTGGACCGTTGCCCGCTCCACGGGAAACATCGGCATTTCGGTCGAACCTACCTGTCCAAGATCTCGGTTCCTCTTTTTGTACACAGAGTACTGGGGATTATCCATGTCGATCAATACCACTTTCTTCCCGTACAAGTGGAAAAGGTTGGTGGCCAAGATGATATTCAGGGTCGTCTTGCCACAACCGCCCTTTTCCCCCGTACATGAAATTATTTTTGTTTCCATAAATATACTTTTTAAAACCATAGTATCATATGGCCATATGACACTATGAACATTTGAAACTATATCCATATATAGCATTGAATATCTATTGCACTATACGTTGCTATATAGCAATGATTGTATAATGCTATGGACATTGCTATACAGCAATTGAACAAAGCATACGTAGATTGTTGCGGACAATAATGGGGATATTGAACCTAAATCTTTTTAACGGCAAGAAATTACTTCGAATGCAAAATTTACAAGGACGATTTGAAATCTTTCATGGCCTCTGAAACCCGTTCCTCCAGCTCAAGGTATTTCTCGCGAAGCCCTTCTTGGTAGACCATATTTTCCCCAAGGTTACGTTTTTGCACGAACTCGTTATCGGGTAACAGAATCCAAATGGGATTATAGCCCAAACTGTAGAAATAGAGGATGATCTTGATGGAATTGACCATTGAGGAACCGCGCTCCACATTGGCCAAAGTTGTACGGTCCATGTTCAGGTAATCGCTTAGGTTGGTCATCGAAAACTGACTGAACCGTTTGTCTTCGACATCGTCCAATTCCACCAGTTCAAGACGTATTTCCTTTAAGCGTTCCCCGATATACCCCAAATCCTTGGAGTCCAGATTGATGATCGATTCAATGTCCATTATTCAAAATTTTCTATGGGATACGAGGAAAATTCCTCTTCAAAATTATACTCCGTCTCTTCCTGCAAAGCTGCCAAACTTTGGGACAGGGACTCATCAAGTTCCTTCCCGAAATCGTCCATGAATTTTTCTACGGCCGCCTCGGAGTTGTCGATTGATTTTGCAATTTCACCATTTATTTTCTTTTCGTCAAATATGGCGCTCTCAAGCTCTTTTCCCGTAACGGCCTTATATTCTTCTTTTACCAAGCAGTCCACTTCACCGATGATCTTGTCGAATTCGGCCTGGGCCACACGGTCCATTTCCGTACGTACCAAAAATTCCTCCACAATATAGGCCAATAACCTTTGCCAATCGGCACCCCTTGGACCAGTATTCAGTAGTTCCAGAATATCCTCCCTGAAATCGAACAGGCGAAGCTCCTTGACCACATCCTTAAAAATTCGGCGTTTGGTACCATTGGTAAATGCATTTTTGGCCGTTTCTTCCAGACGCGTACCATAAAATTCGATGTACCCGATTTCCTTGGTAAACAAGCCCGAGACGTTCTTCTGTAAATCCAGTTCCTCTATGAGCTTCATCTGCGCTTGGAACAGTTCACCGAAATTCTCCGGTTTGAAATCCTTGACAACGGGCAACTTGTGTTTCATGGCCCTTCGCTTGCCTTCGATGTCTGGGAGCAACTGGCCATAACATTTCTTTTCCTTGATCTGATGCTCGAAAGTATCGGCCACCAACCCTGCGAAATGTCCGGTAGACATGGATGCGATCTTGCTCTTGGGCAAAAGCTCCATCATCTGTGTGCTCAGATTGGTGCTTACATCTGAACTGCTCGTGTTCTTTGAGACCTTTTCTTGATGGATCTTTCCGAAAAGCTCGCTCAACCGTTTGGCCGTCTCGCCTTTGGCCGCACCACAGATAAGGTTAGCACAGTTATCATAGATGACATCGGCCAGTTCCCGGCCGTAATCCAGGATAAGCTGTCCGACGCTCTGAAGCCCCAAAATGGTGGCGATCTTGTTTTCCCTCCCGGTATCGATAATGGTCCGCAACAACATGATGAACAACGTGGGTACCTCGTCGATAAGCAATGCCATATGCCGCTTGCCAGGTTTGTTTACCCGCTTGAGAATGGTGTTCATGTACAGGCCCAAGGGTGCGGAGTAGACTTCCTTCCGTTCGGGATTGTTCTGTAGCGATACGATTTTGGGATACCGGGGATCGTTCACCTCAAGACTGAAGTCGTTGCCCGACATCACATAGAAAATTTCCTTGGTCGCAATACTAGAAAGGCTTATCTGGACCGTACTGGTCTGGCCAGACAGTTGTTCCATGGCCTCCTTTTCCAATGCGTCCCGAAAAGGAACCAATATTTGGCGTACCTCTACGTCCTTGGTCATGATTTCCATCAATATATCGATCTTTACGGTGGTCAGAATGGCCAAATGCCCCGGGGTACAGAGATACCTGCCCGTTTCTTCCGATTTTTTCTTGAGATACCAGATACAGCCCCCTGTATAACTGATGGCACTACGTGAAAAATAGTCCTGCCGTTTTATCCATTCGGGATTCAGGTTTTTCATAAGGGTCGTGGCCGTATCGATGGCATCCGACTGATTGACCAGCCCATAGGGATCCATGGGGTTGTTCCGGTGCGTCATCCGAAGGTCATCAAAACAGATTCGGTAGAGCTTCGGGAAAGGCATTTCGGAATCGTTCCCATGCTTTTTTATGGCCTCCTGTAGATAACCGTACGCCTTACGGGTCAGCGTATCAAACTTAAAATCGTAGATGACCATGGCGTATTTCTTGTCGATGAACTGGGCCATGATCTCCTCGATAACGGAAAAGGATTTGCCGCTCCCCGGAGTGCCGATGACCAACAACGCCCTGAAAAGATTGACAAAATTAATCCATCCTTTCCGTTGTTTCCCATCGTGCGAATAGGTATATGGGATATTGGCGGAATATGGGGTATCTATACGCTCCCCAGTCTGCTCGAAGGTTTCCTTCGTATCGTTAAAGGGGTCATTTTTTGCCAAGTTCATGAAGTCCAAAAACTGGAACAATCGCATCCCGAAAGTCATCAATCCCAAGTAGGCCAATGAAAGAAATATCATGGAGGCCCACATCCCTAGTTCGGAAGCACCGTGGCACCACCAAGAAACGAACAGCAAGGCCAAGGACACGAGAAAGCCCGCAACACTTTTTCTGCGACCGACTTCCTCTTTTTTGACCGGACGGTACATCATAATACCGCCCATCAGAAGCCCCAGCAAGAGCAGACGGGCGACCATGCCTTGGGACGGTAGCCCGGACCGTACTAGAAAGGAATGGATGTTATCCGAGAATCCCTGATGCCCGTAATGGAATAAGTACAGGGCATATTGCTCCCGGAATAGGATAATGGCGAAGTGGAAAGCGGATAGGTACATGCCCATATAGCCCTTGTTCTTATCTTGCATGTCCTTTTCTTTTTTGGGTTTTCCTCGGTCTGTCCATGACAGTTTTTAAAGTAGATTCACTAGCCGACAACTGGACTTTTTTTTTACCGAGATCAGTTCCTCGTTCCAATCCTTCATGGTGGGGCATTTGTCCATTTTCAGGATACCCTGTGCGAAGCATTGGGAAAGTGCCTCCACTGCCAGCCGCCAATAGGTTCTGGAATGTTGGGGGAGGGAGACTATCCTTTCCAAATCCAGTTCCCAAAGCACCTTGTCGCGATAGCAGACGGCTTTTTGAAGACCTTCGGGCATTCCGTGAGAACCTCTGGAAATCCGTTCATTGATGTAATCGGTATCCCGTTCCATGATAGCAATGGATTTGGTGAGATAGTTCAGTTTCAAACGCATCACGGGGCGTTTCCAATCCGTTTCGATGAATACCCGGTTGGACTTTCGATTGATCCAATGGCTCAAAAGAATAAGGTCGTAGCGCATCCCCTCGATATCATGGTCAAAGGCCAAAAGAAGAGGGAGCGTATGGGATGGATCTACCGTACGATTCCATTGGAGGAACTGTTCGAGTTTCCGCTCGTCGATATGGCCCGACATGGAGATGTAGAATGTTTTTGGGCAACCGTGCAGTTCATGGTAGGCCATGGCATCGAAACCGCTCTCCACACAAACTATTTTTTCTGCGTTGATATTTGGATTGGAAACGAAAAGGTATTCATAACGCTCGTTGAGGAACAAGCGGAACCTTTTCACCTTTCCGTCCTTTCTGTCCCGATAGGGCCTATTATAAAGCGTATAGTTCTTGATTTTTCCGTCCAACCCATATTTGGGAAGGGCGATATTGGCGATGCGGCCCTTGTTATCACTGACGTGGAAGGCATTGAAGATCCTGCCCTTGAAGGCTTCGGATTGGAGGGTGTTTATGGAGAGTCCGCGACCTTCCGTTAAATAGTTCGGTCTGGTCAAGGGGCCGATATGATAACGATCTTCCAAGCTGATATGCCTGTTGTTCTTTTGGTGCACCTTGGCCGGGGAAGGTTCGGGATAATCCCTTTGGATGATGCCCAGTCCCTGTTTTACGGCTTCGTAAAAATTGGCGGAGCGTTTGTGGAGGTATTTGAAAAATCGCCCCTTGTCCGAAGAGTCGTTGCGATTGAAATAGGTTACGGGATTTCTTTTTGTCTGTAGGACGAGGCGTTCCGCCTCCTTGCCAAATTCCTGTGAACCCGAACTTTTCTTGAGCAATTGGTAGCCCTGTGCGATCAGGTATCCGGGAAAATCGACCTCACGATCGATCTGGGCGATCAACCGTTTGTAGTGCTCCGGATTTTCGGCATAATTTTTCATATAGGCATGGTTTTTTTGGGAGCATTACATGCGGTTATGTCCCAAACTTTAGTCAGTAATCGAGATTTAAATGCTAAAGACTTATCTCGATAATTGTAAGTCTTTTCATTGTGAATGCCTCGTAGGGTTGCCCTGAGGTTATTTGCTTTTGTAGATAGTATGGATGAAAAGAAGGCCGTCCGTGACGGACGGCCCATTGTTAGGTCAATCGGTCAGACTTTCATGCCTCGGCCGCGCGATTTTTTTTTTTCGCCGGGGTTGACCTCAAGCTTTTTGGCCTTTTCCAAATCGACTTTTTTGGTAATAAAGGTCTGTCGGCGCGGGGACCAGGATACCAAATACGGTTTGTTCCCGTGGACTTTGCTCTTGATGACCATTTCGAGCTCCTGGCCCCTGTTGAGTGCATCGGCCTGTTTCGCCGTCAACTTTACCCCATAAAAATAGGTGTTCGTGGAAAGTGCCGGTTTGGTACGGATATCCTGTACCTTTGGCTCGTAATAGGCCAATTTTTGGAACACTTCGCCGTCGTTGGTGCTTCCCTGGAACAGCACGAACTCCTTTTTGTCCACCATGCGCTCGAACTCATCGGCGCTGAAAGTATGGTTATAGGCCCATGCCTCGTCCAGAGTTACCTTTTCATTTCTACGGTACTGGACGTCCAGTCTAGTACCCAAGTTCCGGTCATATACCATCTGTATCATTTTGGCACTTTCCTTGAGCTCGCCCTCGGAGATATAGGTGGACTCGTGGAAATGCTCCTGTCCCTCGGTCAGATTTGTGCGTACGTTCGGGAGGATTTTTTTATAGCTGATATAATGGCCCTTCAATTGTTCTTCGAGGTCTTTATAAGCAAATTTCTGGTCCTTGGATTCGATGGGTTCATAATACTTCTTTTTTTTGGGCACTTTGAACGATTGTCCCTCGTTGTTCACGACGGATACCTTTCCGTCCTTTTCTCCGGTTACGGTAGCCCGTTGCCACCGTTGGTTCACTTTTACGAAAACCTGCTGTGCTTGTTTTTCCATTTTTCAAGTTTTAAATTAAGGATTAATAAACAATTGTTAACTTTGTAATTCTGGATATGACATTTCCATTTTTCATGTCCGGAATTAAGGATTGAAGGGGGCGGGAGCGCCCCCTTTATTTATACGGCCATCCTAAAGGCCTTTAATTTTTCGGTTCCGACATAGACCCCGTTCGCTTCGAACTCCAGCCTCCAATTGGCGTGTACGGGTTTAACGATCTCAACGGTCTTGTCCATATAGTTTCGGTAATAGCTCCAGAGAAAATAGCGAAGTGCGTTGACCTCAAAGGGAATACGGCACGATACCCACTGCTTTTCCTTGGTCAGCACGATGCTCTTCCTGTTCAAAAGGGATTGGTCGGGCACCTTGTTGTATTTGATATATTCCTTTGCCAAGCTACCGTTGTATTTTAGTACCTCATTGTGCAGCTTGGCCAACGGTTTCTGCCCTTCGGGATCGAAGCGGACGGCCAAATGGTCCTTGCCCACCCGGAACAAAAAACGCGAGTCGTTGATAAAGGAAATGAGCATCAGGTCGTGGATATAGCCTTCGATCTTGGATGATCCGGTAAAACTGAGCACCATTTTTTTCAGCTTCGTACGCTTCAGGATCTGCACCAGTAGTTTCGAGGTCTCGTAATTGATGTTGGATATCGTAAGGTAGACCACATTCTCCAATCGGAACCTTCGATGAAAGGCCATGGCCTCCATGGGGTTGCGCAGTACCACTAAATGCTTGATGGTATCGGGGACCTTACTGAACCAAACGGATTTGGAAATATCGCTTTCCGCTATCAGGGAAAGCTTCCCTTCCTTGTCCATGGCATATCCCGTAAGGGTGTTGGCTAAGTTTCGATAGGGGAAATACAATTGGCCCTCCGGATTTTCGTAGATACAATCTTGGAAAATGTCGGAACCGACGCCTGCTAGGATTTTCGGCCTTAGGGAAAGTTCCTCGGTCAGTGCTTCAAAATGATTGAAACCGATGTCAACAACTTCAAGTGAATTTTTGGAGCCGTCATTTAGAAAAAATTCCGATTTTTTTTCAAGCTCTACATAGAAATCCTCGATTTTAGTCCACAGACCCGTTCTCGCCTCTGCATCCGTTCGGGAAAGCCGTTCCAATATAAAGTCAAAAACGGTCAGTTTTGTCTTGGGTCCGCTCGGTTTGTAATAGCGATATCCGAACTCGGTCCTTATGACGATATACTGCTCCTTCCCGATTTGGTAGCATATAATGGTACTCGTTTTTCGTTGCACCACAAGCCCAAAATAATCCATTAGGGCCGGTAGATCCAGCGTTGCATCAAATTTTCGCCATGTGTTATTCATATTTGTAAAAATTACATATATTTGCAATAATTACTACAAATATAAGTAAAATTTGTAATAATCAAAATTTTGTCAAGATTCTTCGCAATAAATTCGTTATGAGCACATGGAAGAACATTAAAAAATCTTCGATTGGTTGGATAAAGGGATACGCCCAAAAAGTGGGCGGCATCACCAATTCCACGGATAGCGGTCATTTTACCCCACAGAACAGCAGTTACTGGATTTTTGTCGGGGTGTTCTTTCTTTGTATCGCCGCCAATCGATTTTTTTACAATAATCCCCAAAATACCAAAGACCTTGGAAAGCTAACAAGGCAAATAAACAAACCCATGACCGAGGAATCAAGGGAAGACCTGATCTATCAACGGCTCAACGAATTATTGCACGACTTGGAAAATTTCGAGCAAATGGACCGGTTAAAACCGTTTTTGCCCTTGCGCCCGGAAATCTTGGACAGTGTGCCCTCGACGGTTCCCCTGTTCCGGGAGCACTATGTACTCTCAAGTTCCTATGGAAACCGCCACCATCCCATCCATCAGGTCACTAGGAAGCATTTTGGGGTCGATTTGGCGGCGGAAAAGGATACCCCGATCTATTGTACCGCTGCCGGAAGGGTGGCCCATATCGAAAACAATCCCAATGGGCATGGCCTGCATGTCATCATTTCACATGCCTATGGTTTCAGTACCCTATACGGGCATATGGAATCCGTGGCGGTCGAACTCGGGGAAGCACTCGATGCCCATGATTTTGTCGGAACCGTTGGGAGTACGGGGATTTCCACTGGCCCCCATCTGCATTACGAAGTCATTAAGGACGGCAACAGGATAAATCCCGCACCTTCATTCAATATAAAATATGAGGCGTATTCCAATTTAAAAATCGATTGAACCGATAGCCATGAAATCGTACCTCACTATTCGCAATTCCATTAAACTCTTCCACAGGATCAAAAATTTTGTGTCCCGATTTTTGGACCCCGACTTCAGTGCATTTAAAAAATTTGAATTTAAGGCCGTTCCGACCGATCAATTGAACGACCTCAGAAAGTTGCAATATGTCCGTGATCTCAAATTGGCCGAATCGGGTTTTATCAATACGGCACTGAAAGAGCAGTTGGCCCTTTTAAAAAGTAAAGACCGGCTGTTCCAAAAAGACCGGAATATTACCCCTATAGGTCGCATATCCATCCATGAAAACGAAAATAAGCTGATGAAACTGCTATTGGGCTATAATAGTGTAGAGAATAGGACATATATATCCTTTACCCATGTGAACAATTGTCCGGTCTGGCGCAACTATTCCATTTCGCTACTAAAGGAAAGAGTTCAACACCTGTATCCTTCCAGATCCGATCATTTGTTTATGAAGCACAGGTATTTCCAAAGGGATGTCGACCATTTGGATATGCAGACCAAAAACAGGCTGCTCCACCTTTTCAACGATACTTTAAGTAATATTTACTCATACAATCGGCATCTACAAAATGGCATCCAAACTCTAGGGCCGCCTGGCGATAAACTACCCAAATTTTCCAAAACGTTGCCTATTCAGATCGAACAAGGCTTGGAGGGACTCTTCGTTCCCGCAACCCTAGGAAAAAACGTGGTCGTACTGGTGCCATATCTAAAAGTCGCCAATGAAAAAAATCGACGCTACCTCTCGGTAAAGGAGTTCCGATCCCTGCTCGGACAAAAATCGATAACCGTTTTGGCCGAGACCAAATACGGCGTTTCCCTCGGCATTCATGGGAACAGATTATACCTAAAGGCTACGGACAGTATAAGAGGTATCGATGCTTTAAAGCAATGGACATTGCTGGATGATTTTTTGGAATCCAAAAGCGCACCCAAACGGTTAAAGTACGAGGTCGTCAAAAACCTTATCGAGAAGAAAGACTTTCTCATAGATGTGGACAAGATTCCCTTGCGGCAGACCAATGATACCCTACTGCTAAAAAAGCATTACGGTTCAGGTAAAACCTACTTTGCATTGTCGAAAAACGGCAAGAAACCAGAACTCAAGGAATATAGGCCCATTGCCAATCTAAAAAGCAAACATCCCGAATACTACCATAGCTATAGGGAATATATGAACCATACCAATCCCTTGGAACCATTGGGGACAAAGAAAAAAAGACAAATTAAAATTTCCATTTGAACCATGCTTTTTGAGATAACGATTTTCGATATAAACGGCCGTCCCCTACTACGGGATGCTTTCCTTATGGACAGTATTACCACGTTGTTGGATTTTACTTCGGATATATTATCACCATGTAGCCAAAGCACCGAGAAAGAGGCCTATGAGCTTTTCATCCGCTCCGAAAAGGGTCGACACGTTTTCTATCGCTTAGATTCACTTGACGGCGTGATGCTGTTCAAGAACGCCTTGTACGAACACCTTATCGAATTGAACGAAACTCCATGGCGAAACATCGAATACACAATTGATTTTACACCGTCGAACAAACCTTAAAAAATACAATCCATGACACAGGAAGAACTATTGCTTACCTCGGAAACCCAAAGGTTCCGAACTGAACATCCGGAAACGATCAAGGACTGGGAGCGCCAGCTTGCCAGCGGGGAATGCGGTCCCGACCTTCATTTTTGTTTTTACGCGTTGGAGGCCTATCCGAACCTTACCGCCCGTTTGGATGCCGCGGAATACCGTTTTGATTTTGCCATCAATGCCCATATCCTGCACGCCAAATTGCAGGAACAGTTTCTTGAGGACGGCCACATCATGCCCCTTGCGCTGGAACATGCCAATGAAGCCCTGTCGGACATCTATCGGGCCCTGAACGAAAAACACCCAAAGGGAAGGGCGGAGATTCTGAAATCGCTTCAATAGTCCGGGATGAAACAGGAACATTTGGCCCAGATCGTTGCCTTGATAAAGGCATCGAATCCCAAGAACTATTATATC
This sequence comes from Cytophaga sp. FL35, assembly GCF_014349235.1. Classification (GTDB taxonomy): domain Bacteria; phylum Bacteroidota; class Bacteroidia; order Flavobacteriales; family Flavobacteriaceae; genus Euzebyella. The sequence continues at coordinate 39,828 of NZ_JACSOH010000026.1, forward strand.
AACAATTCCGGACTTGCCAAGTTGGGGGAACTGTTGTTCTATCCTCCCTCCGGAAAAGAGGAGCAAGGGAAACAGTTGCTGCGGACGATTGAACAGGCTTTTCCGGAGACCTTCAGGGAAATCCTGGATTCGTTGCGGCGGTACCATCTGACCAGCTACTATACGCCCAAGACCCTTATCGAATATAAAATCGGTCTTCTAAAAAAGAACGGGTTTGAACCCAAGACCATACTGGAACCCTCGGCGGGCAATGGGGCCTATGTGCAGGAATTGAAAAAGGCGTTCCCCGAAGCCCAAATCACGGCTTTGGAACCTGATATCCTATCCTTTGAGATCCTCAAGTCCAATAACCAAAAAAACGACCGTGTAACCGTACTGAACACCACTTTTGAGGATTTTTTTCTGGATTTAGGGGATAAGACCCGTTTCGATTTGGTCATGACCAATATCCCTTTTGGCGACATTCCCATCACCAAGGCCTATCGACACGATTACCTGACGGAAGGTCCGCTCAAGAATGTGGGCAATTATTTTAATTTTTATGCGCCGAAGATGGTACGCCATGACGGTATCACGGCCTTGGTTACCTCTTCGGCCTTTGCCGAGCGAAGTGCCTACAATGACTTTAGGGAGTCTATATTGTTGGAGAACGACCTACTCCTGGCCAACCGTTTCAACACCGATCTGTTCGTAAAGGAGGGCACCAAGGTCGTATCGGATCTATTGGTTTACCGAAGGACTTCCAACAAAAAAACGCTGTCCGCCGACGAAATGGATTTTGCGGATACCGAAGCCGTTGAACTGGAAGGTCAATCCTTTCTGACCAATCTTTTTTTCAAGAACAATCCGGGGAACGTCCACGGTAAGCCCAAGCTCGGCTTTTTCCACAGCAGGCCAAGTATGGTCGTTGAACCCAACGAAATACTCCTGTCCAGTTTTCTGGAAGGACAATCCGATGGTTTCAAGTTCGAGGTCGGTCCGGCACCTTTAGATATACCGAAAAAACCGGAACCCTTGCCAAAGGAGGCCATAGCCGAGGAACAAACAACAGCACCACCAACGCCTCCTATCGTCGATACGGTTTTACCTCCGATTGCCTTGCACGATAAAGAAGCCAAACAATACTCCCGATTGTTTTTTGGTACCTACAATTTTAACAAGAAGGGCGAAGTGTTGTTTTACACCGACCCACAGAGCACAAGAAAGGTACCCCATAAAATCAGGGAATTGGTGGCGGACTATGCCCGTATGCGGAACGAGCTCGTACTGCTCAACCTCAATATCGAAAAAAGGGAACTTCCGGAGCAAGAAGTTGCCCGACGCTTCCAGGACCTGGACTACCAATTGGACACCTTCCATTTTAAGTGGGGATTCCTGAAGGGGCATCTCATATTTCTGAAGGACGACCATTATTTCGAGCAGGTCCGCCAACAGTTTGAGAAAAAGGAGGACGGAAAGGGTTATGGCAAAAATCCGTCGTTTACCTTGGAACGATTTCTAAAGGCTCCTCATACTAAGGCAAAACCCAATGAAACTGTTCCTGCCGAAACTGGCCCAGATTTATCCAACTCGAAGGAACCACGATTCGAGAATCCCGAACAAATGGCTCGTTACCAATTTGACCATAACGGACAGATCGATATAGCTGCCATGGCAAGAGCCTTCAAGACCACCGAAAAGGAACTGTTGCTTGACGGGTTGGAGACCCGTTCCTTTTTTTTGGAGCCCGATACGGAATCCGAAGCGGGCTATGCCTTAGTCCCTTATTTTTTATTTTCCAGTGGCTATATCCAGGACAAAATCGAACATGTCAGGAAGCATCCTCCGCCATTCGGAATCGAAACGGAAATAATGGAACGGGCGTTGACGGAACTGCTTCCCGCAAAGTTGGACCTGGACGATATCGAGTTCAATTTCGAAAGCCATTTTATTCCTATTTCCGCAAAAGAGTCCTTTTTGGAGGAACTCATAGGCGAGAAGGTTCAGATCAATATGGCGCAGTTCAACTCCACCTTGACCTTGATGTTCCCAAGGGACTTTAACCAAGAGGCCCACGAACGATTCAGTGTGGTGCTCCGCCATGAGGTCAAGGCGAACTATAAACGGATATTGCAACATTTTGCGGAAAATAGGTATCCGGTCATTTTTACTTCCTACAAGGACCGATCTGGAAAGACCATTAGGAAATTGGACAAGGATGCCACCTTGATGGCCCAAAATCTTTACGAGGAGCTGCAGCTCCACTTCAAGTCCTTTATCGAAGGGCGGCAAGAGTTGAAGGCCACCATTGAGAACAACTATTACCAGGCCTTTTTGGCCGATGTCAATATCACGGTGCCCAAGGGATGGCTCACCTTTCCCGATACCTTGGTCTACCCGCCCTACCAGCATCAGATCGACTCCACCCTCTTCGGGCTTACCAAAGGGAGTGCCTTGAACGATCATCAGGTCGGAAAGGGCAAGACCCTATCCATGGCCATGCTGGCCCATAAGCTGAAACAGCACGGGAAGAGCAGGAGAACCCTGCTATTGACCTTAAAGAGTGTGGCCCCCCAGATCGAGGCCGAGATCAGGGCCAATTTCCCCCAACTGATCATCCTCCGATTAAGTTCGAAGAACATGGCAAAGGACAAAAGGACCAAAACATTGAGAACGATCAAAAACCATAGGGCGATCGACCTTATCATCGCCGAGCACGGCCATCTAAAACAGATTCCCAAATCAAGGCATTTCGTCATGGATATCCTTGGGGAAAAAATCGACATGATTGAACAGGACCTGCAAACTGCGAGGGAATACGGAAATATCAAGGAATCCAAAAAACTGATTAAGGGCCTGATCAAAAGGAAGGAACATTTGGAGGACAAGCTACAGGCGACCCTTAAAAAATTGGAGGAACGGTCCGGGGAGACGGAAACGACCCTGACCGATCTAGGCATCGAGGCCTTGATGATCGACGAGGCCCATTATTTCAAGAACATCGGTTTCACGACCCGACACCAGAACGTTTCCGGCCTCAACAACCATTCGGACAGTCAAAGGAACCTAGATCTCGAAATCAGCATAAAATCCATCCACCATAGGATGGGTCCCGACAAAAACATCTTTTTTTATAGCGGTACCCCTTTGAAAAACTCGGTCACCGAACTGTATGCCTACCAGCGCTACCTTACCCCTGCGGCACTGAAGCGCAAGAACATCTTCAATTTCGATGCCTGGGCCTCGATTTTCCTGAAGCAGAGCGTTAGCATCGAACCGAATATTTTTGGCGATCCGAGGATGCACGCTCGATTTCGATACTACACCAACCTGCCCGAACTGAGCAAGATGTATAACTCCTTTACCCATATCTGCAGGGACAAACATTTCAGGACCCATGACCTTGAGGTTGATAGGGAATTTATCATTTTAGAGTCGACACCAGCCTATGAGGAACTCAAACAGGCCTCGCTCAGGTTTACCAAGGATCGGAACCAAAATGCCCTGTTCAAGGTTCCCATTTACAACGAGGATCAAATGAAGTCCGCCCACATAACGGCACTCAATATCAACCGGTCCCTTTTGATCGACCCTTTGGCAAAGGACAATCTCGCCATTGATTTTTCGGAACTCGATCAGTTCAAACTCCAGCGTCTGTGCCGGGATGTCGCCGGGCTTTATAAAAAAACATCGGAACACAAAGGGGTGTGCTTGGTGTTCTCCGACCTGAACGTTTGGAAACCTGGACAATATAACTCGTATGAAACTGTCCGTGAAATCCTTCGGGAAGACTATGGCATTCCAGCCCATGAAATTGCCTTGGCCCAAGAGGAAAAGGCGAAGAACAAAACGGATTTCATGCAAGAAAAGATACGAAATGGAGAGATTAGGGTGGCACTCGGTAGTACACAGGTATTGGGTACGGGCACGAATATCCAAAAACGGGTCGTAGGCATCTTCCATATGGACATTCCCTATTCCCCAGATGCCTTCGACCAACGTGCCGGACGGGGCCTGCGCAAGGGAAATGAAGTGGCCCAAATCTATGGCAATACGGTGGTGGAGCGATTTTACGGCATCAAGGATTCCACGGACATCTTTTCCTATTCGTTGAATACCCATAAAGAAAGATTTCGGGAACAGATCAGGGAGGCCGATCCGAACAAGCGCATTTATGACGACCTCGTTCCCGATGACAAGAGCCTGTCCTATGAACAGATGCAGGCCGCGTTGATTGGAGATATGGACCAGTTTCAACTCGTCAAGCTTTCGGATGACCTAAAGTTTCTACAATCGCAAAAGCGGTTGCACGAGCTCAACAAGGCCAATTCCTTCAAAGCCATCGAGCGCATCGAAAAGGAAAACAAACATATTGTTTCCCAAGTGGCCGATTTGGAGAGGGCGCAAAATACGATCAGCCAGCTGAACCTGCCCATGGATGAAATCGAACCCGAGGACATGGGCCAGTTGCAAAGAAGTTTGCTAGGTCTCGTTTCGGGTTCCGAACTCGAATCGCGTGTCCATAACATAAGGGAACCCAAAACATTTTTCAAAGGATTGGGCCTGGCGATGGTCGAACGGTCGAATTTGAACCTGAACATACAAAAGCACAAGCAAGTTGCCCGCTTGCAAACCCTGAACGCCAATTTGGTCTTTCAAGCGGAATATGTTCCCTCAAACCACAACTATCTCTATTGCTATCGGCTAGAGTTCAGGAATATCCACATCGCTGGCAGAAAACAGCAACGGTTCGATCCGGAAAAAGTGGCCCTGCAACTCGTCAAGCTATGTCAAAAGGTAAAACGGGAAATCAGCTCCAAGAAATTCGATCTGGACTATAACCTACGTTCGATGGAGACCCATAGAAAGAAAACGGCCATTGGCTTCCCTCGGGAAAAAACGGCCAAGATGCAGGTATTAAGACAGGATATCAAAGAGCTCAAACGAAAAAGGGCAGTCAAAGTCTAACCGCGGCAAAGACTATTTCGTAAATTCCAATTTAGAATGTAAACACACCTAAAGTGAGATATAGCCACACTACCTTATAAATAAGTAGTTGAATGTTGACAGTCAGCCCCTTTAAAATGGATATTTCTTAGGCAATAGCTATGCGGTTGTTTTAAAAAGCAACTTACAGAGATTCCTGAGATTGTGAAGTTCAAATTAAATTGGAGTTGTTTGTCCGGCATATAATAGGGAGAAATTTCATTTAACCCTTTCAGAACCTATTATTAGCACTTTCTTTGAAAACAAAGAGCGATAAACTCTTTATTTTTATTATCCTGTTCAAATACAAAAAAGGAATTATCTTTAGGTTGTTATCTTTGTTCAAAACAAAATTTATATGCTCAATAACTTGCAATTTAACTTTAGGAAAGAAAAAGAAGGCCCTGAAAATGACTTGGTCAATACTTTTCTAAATCAATACACTCACAACTTTGAGAAGAAAAATTACAAGTTTAAAATATTGAAGGAAGTTTATGCTGAGACAGGAATCCCAGATATTCTGATTGTGGTATGGGAAGATGTTAATAAAAGTGATTGGTCGCCAAAGCGAAACAAACTCGATAAAACAGACATTAAAATCCTGCACCATATTTCTTCAAATGGTAAAAGAGGTATCCGTTTTAAAAGAATACTTCAACAACTTGGGTACTCCGAAAAATCCGCTCAGAAATCCCTTAAAAAGCTGGTGCAAGCAGAGCTTATATTCTTTAACGGAATGACTGCCAGAATAAAGGATTTTGAAAATTCCTTTTTTGTACGTGAAATCATTTCCATCGAAGCTAAAATGAGTGATTGGAAGAATGCGTTTAAGCAAGCACAGTTAAATGAAAACTTTTCCTCACATTCTTATGTGTTGCTTCCTGATAAAACCATAACCGAGAATGTAGTGTCTTCGATCAATGGCAACCTTGGAATTTTATCTCAAAGTGAAGACGGCGCAAAATTGAAGGTAAGGGCAAAAAAAGCCAAACTACCTGGGTCTTATTTCTCTTGGATTATCAATGAATATATAGGCCGTCAATTGGCATCAGCTTTGTAAGTTTTATGATAGAAGAATTAAAGGATTTAAATCTAATCAAAAAAGGGGGGCAAAAGGAAGTTTTCCAAGGTACACATGATGAACATGGTCAAATCGTATTCAAGAAAGTTTTTCCAAATTCTGACAGTTTAGAGCGAACAAAAAGGGAAATAAGAGCGGTATCCGTACTAGACGAATCTCCGAATATACCTAGAATCATCGCTCATAATTGCGAAGAAGCTGACCCTGAATTTATTTGGATTGTCGAAGAGTACATTTCAGGGCAAAATCTAAGGGACGCCATAAATGACGGCAGAAAGTTCCTAATAAATGATATTGTTCGGTTTTTGGACACTATGCTCGAAATAGCTGTTCATACCGAAAACAAACAACTGGTGCATAGGGATATTAAACCAGAGAATATTATCCTCGACGATGATGACAACTTTTGGCTTCTTGATTTTGGAATAGCAAGACACCTTGATCTAGAATCCATAACCAAGTCTGATGACCCCTTTGGCCTATTTACAGTGGGTTACGCATCCTCAGAACAATTTAGAAACTATAAAAAAGATATTGATATACGCGCAGACCTTTTTTCAATAGGGGTGGTTTGTTATGAATTGTTAAGGGGGCAAAATTTTTATATGGTCGATGTCGATAATGATATTTTTAAGGTTCTTAGAAAACTGGAGAATATATCTTTACCGCCTCTGAGAATAGAAGGCGATGGACAATTCCAACTCTCTACCTTTATTAGTCTTTTAGGAGACCATCGAAGAAATAGAAGGCCGAATACGGCTAATGAGGCAAAAATTATTTTTGACACTTTAAAGGAAACACTTACTTTAAATTAAATGGAACTATACCTTCAATTTGGATATGGAATGATGGCGCATTGCAAGCACCTTATTAAGAACTGGCAGTCAGGCACTGTGATTTTGAGTCCAAGAGATCAAGACATAGATCAAATGAACGGTTTTGTTCCGGACATACATAAAGTAGGTGGTCAAGTTGTCTTTGATCCTCAATTTTATGTGCCGCACGCTGACCATGGAAGATTGACATCCCATTCGTTTTGGCCATCGGATTATTCAACAGCTCTTTTTAATTCGGTCGACGTCAGAAGAATGCTCGCTGTATTAAGGGACGAGTATAATAGCCCTTATGAAACGCCATTTTTCATCCTACCGGGAAGCAGAAGCTCTGAAATCAATGATAATTGGTATAACTACCATACTTTAATTATCAATGAAGCACAGAATTTAAATGTTCATGAAAACATTTATTTCACTTTGTGTTTATCTCAAGAAGCTATGAATTCTGAGGAGGCAATTCACGATGTTTTAGAATATATGGATACTTGGAATGTGCAAGGCTGCTATGTGGTACCAGAACCATCTAACAATCGCTATTTGGTTGACAACCCAAATTGGCTTGTCAATCTAATGGATTTAACCGCAGGTTTAAAACTTCAAGGTAAACAGGTTGTTGTTGGCTACGCCAATCATCAAATGCTCAATTTGGCACTTACGAAAACCGATGCAATAGCATCCGGAAATTGGCTCAATGTTAGGAGCTTTAATGCCAATAAGTTCAACAATCCGGAGGATTCTGTTAGTAGGAGGTCAACATGGTACTATTGTCCTCAGAGCCTATCGGAATATCAGATACCGTTTTTAGATATTGCGAGACGTTTGGGTATTTTGAGTGATTTAAGAACGGATACAGAAAACCTTTCTGGTTATGCCGATATTCTCTTTTCTGGTGCGCAACCAACAACTGTCAAATATGGCGACCGAGAGTCTTTCCGGCACTATCTACAATGTTTACGCATGCAAGCCCAAAATACCGTGAAAGAATCTTATATTGAGACTAAGGAATCCATTAAATTAAGACTGGAAGGAGCCGATAGACTGACCAAATATTTTAATGACAATGGAATACGAGGAAAAGACAGGGATTTTTCGGATGTTGTAGACTCCAACCTTTCTGCTTTAAATGTTTTTCACAGATTAAGAGGAATGGTCTTAAGTCACAAATGGGATTCTATTTAAATTTCCTATGGATTTATACATCTCAGTTATCAACTACGAAAAGCGCATGAATTAACGAAAGCCCTACTTCGTATGCAACACAGCCTGCCATAGATACCGTAAACTACTTCCGCTAAAATTTTTACGGTTACCTAAAGTCCATCCAAAAATTTGCAATGATTCCCGCCCGCCTCCAATAAGCGAACACCGGTTCCAACGCCCCTTCGGGGCGTATTTTGTGGCGAGGGGAAGAAGAAGTCGATTGTGGTTTAAATCCTTAATTTTCAATGATTTAAAGATTCTGGAGGGTATCTTGTAACAACAATTAAAAACAATACCTATGGAAACATTCTTTAAATCTTTGGGCAAGACGGGCATTGGACAATTCTCCATATCGGTCTCCTTTCACGGTACGGACTGTGCGGTCTCCCTACTCCCAAAGGCATCGGAGGGCGACAATGCCCTAAAAGCGATACGGCCCTTTACGCTCAAGGGCAGCATCGAGGAAATCGATACCGTCTTTTTGGAACGGTTGGGGAAACCCATGCAGGAAACAAAAGTACTGTTCGACAATGCCAACGGCTATCTCGGCAACCTGAAAAAGGCCGAGGAAAAGACCAAAATGGCGAGCGACCGTAAGGAGAAAAAGAAGAAAGCCCTGTCCGACCTAAGGGAACTGGTCAAGGGCAAGAAATTCAACCCGATGGTCGAACACGAGAAGGCCGTGGATCAGGCCAAGAAGGTACTGGAACTCGATGAAAACGACGCTTTGGCTAAAAAGACCATCGAGGATATGAAAGCCTATCAACAACCCACCTTTTTTTAAACCACAAGCACTATGGAAGTATTAGGATTGGAACGAAAATTTATGCTAAAGAACGTCTCGGGCGAATCCCTGTTGTACGACATCGACCCAAATTGGACACCTGACCAAATCAAAGACCACTATGCCTCGGTGTATCCCGAATTGACCAACGCCAAGATCGTGGACAACGGCATTGTCGACGGTCGGCATGAAATTATGTTCAAGACCATAGCGGGAACCAAAGGATAGCGATGAATGAAAAAGAAGCACATACCATCAAAAGGGGAACTGTCGCACTTCCACAAGGCCTTGTTCGGCATTCTCGATTCGCGGAAGAGGCCGTCATCGGGAACAAGAAGACCCAAGCACATCCAACAAGGGGATCGTTTTTTTCTGACCTGACCATCCCCATCTTGCCCCGATTCGAGGTATTCGACTGTGCCGACGGAAATCGATGGGATACGCTAAGCACCCTAACGAAAAATGCATTGGATACGCTTACGGGCAAAGAAATCGCATTGATGCACGATAGCCCTGAAATGCGGTTCTTCGGACAATTGCAACGATTGCACATGGAAATTCCCGATGCACTGGTAAAGGAGGTATGTACCCAAGAGGGAAATAATGGCATCCTTGTCATGAAACCCGTTTTTGAGGCGCACCATATTTGGGCAATCCCAATGGCACCCATATTTTCATTGCGTTCCCGTAGCCCTAAACTGTTCGCTGCCCTGCTGTCCTTTGTACATTCATTGCCCTTTGACAATGTATTCAAGCGGATGGGCTACCTCTTGGAATGCTTGCTCGAATGGTCGTTCGAGGTCTCGGAAGCGGAATCCGACCCCAAGACCGACTGCTGTGCCGAGGGGCCATGCGTCCTGTGCTTTATCGAGGCCCATGCTTCCGATTATGCGGAGTACGAGGATTTCGATTGGCTGGCCTGTATGCGTGGCTACCGTTCAAAGAACACCTTGTTCAAAATGATGCGGGATTTGCTGTTGGAAGCCCCTAATATTGATTTCAATGCCTTTGCCAACCTATGTTTCTTGGAAGATGATATGGATATGGAGGTGGACGATCTGATCGTCTTTTTGGATAGGGAGGATTCCCAACTGGAAAACGGCTATATCAACTTTGTAAACGAGATTGCACAGTATGGATACTCCCATACCATCTACGATACATCCCTTACCATTGGTAAAGAGACCAAGGCCTTTGTATTGCGGGAGAAAGGGCAGATAAATGCCGTTTTCAATTTTATCGATCGTTTGAACGAACTCTTAAAAGAACTCTGATGGAAGAAAACACCCTACAAGACCCGAAATTTCACTTTGTACCCAAAATGGCCATCATAGGCTATGAGGCCATAAACGGGTATTACGGACGGGACGAATGTTACTTTTCAAGGCATACTATTCGAAACGGGAAATTGGGGGCAGGATCCCCGCTTACCATGGATATGGTAAGGGACATGCTCAAATTGGTCGATGTGGACCAAAGTGAGTTTTCCTTTAAGGGCCGGTTGCCCAAACAGTTGCTCTATTTCAGGGACAAGGGGACGTTGCAGTTGGTCTGGTCTTGTGACCGACCCACGGAAAGGCTTCTTTTTAAGGAGCAATTGGACATACCTACGGGAACATATCCCATACCCAAATTGGTATTTTCCCTTTCGGGGGAATCGCTTTCCGTTTTTGCCATAACTCGAAAAAAGCCCATCCATGACGGTACTGAACTCTACCATGCCCCCTTTATGAACATATATGCCTCTGGAAAGGTGTGCATGGGCGATGCGACATTGCAAAATCGCCATTTGGACTTTTATGAGGATATCATGGCCTTTGTGGAAAAGCAATTTTTCCTGTCCGTGTTTACCCATACGAACCACGACCATCTGCTGAACGGAAACTACACTGAGTTGATGCTCCAGATGCACGAGACGATGCATTTCGAGGAAGCCCTTTTACTCCCGAACCACCAACTTTTACAGCATGTCTATGAAAACTAATTACCACTACGCCCCGAATTATTTTTTCGCTCCCACCCATCCCATAACCATTGCGTTGGTCGGGGCAGGGGGCAATGGTTCCCTCGTGTTGGCACGTTTGGCAAGGCTCGACCATGCCTTGGTGCAGTTGGGGCATCCAGGCATCTATGTGACCGTTTTCGACGGGGATATGGTACAGCCTTCGAACGTGGGCCGACAGTTGTACGCCCCACAGGACGTTGGGGGCAACAAGGCCATTTGTGCCGTAACCAAGGTCAACCATACCTTCGGACTGCAATGGGATGCCGTTCCCGAACGGATAGGTGCGGACGATAAAAGATTGCACGCCAATTTGATCATTAGCTGTGTGGACTGTGCCGATTTTAGGTTGGAACTGGCAAAGGTGTTGGAACACCCACACTCAAGTTTCTATCCCTATGAGAACCAACATTATTGGTTGGATTTGGGCAACGGGAAATATTTTGGTCAGTATGTCCTCGGAAATCTGCAACACAATGATCGGCCTTCGAATGGGGAGGTGCAAAACCAAAAGTTAGATCATATCGTTGATTTGTTCCCCGACCTATCAAAAATGGAGGATGAGGTGGAACAGGGTAAAGGGTGTAGCTATGCGGACAAGTTGCAGGAACAATCGCTGTTCATCAATGATGCCCTGTCATCAATGGCCGTCCATTGCCTCTATGAACTTTTAGTGAACAAAAAAATCAAATATCACGGGGCATTCGTAAACCTTGAAACGGGCAGGACGAATCCGCTCCCCATAAAATCCAACGTGCATGCTGTCGCTTGATATTCTTTACGAAAAGCTTCCCTTTTTGGGATTCATCATTTTTATGTGGATTATTTTACAGGGAATGCTCAGGCTCAAACGTTTTTTGAGAATACCGTTTCTACTTTTTCTTTTCATCATGGTCGGCATTCCATTTATAAAAGATCTGGTTTGGCTCTTCGGTGTAATGGAACTATCGGTCTGGGGATATTATATCGCTAAAAGATGGCCGAGGCCATATTCTTGATCTTACCATTGGAATAATCGTTCTCATTGGTTCGTCTTTTTCTCTCCCTCCCCATGGTTTCTGCGGGAATTGAAAACCCTCCACCTTCAAGCCTGACCGAGCGAGCACGCTGCGCTGGCTCGCATTCGGTCGTCTTTCCGGCTACTGATTTTCAACCCCCTCGAAACGGGATGCAAACGTATGGAAGCCCCTATCGGGGTCCCATACCTTTGCGGAACGTGTTTTGTAGTTCCATAGTGTACGAGAACTTTGTTCGGTGTGTGTACCGTTGGTTCCCGTATTTAAGATATTTTACCGTTTTTTACGCAAACAAATTTGAAGGCAACTATTGTAGGAATAGATTAATAGCCAAAGGTATTCTGTAACAAAAATTTACTAAATTTGTTACAGATAAGATGAATGTGTTATGCAGAGTGTTGAGTCTAAAATAAAAAAATCCATTTCTAAAAAGGAGCGGGGAGAATTAGTGTTCCCCGATGATTTTCGGGGATTGGGTTCACCTGAAGCCATACGGTTGGCCCTCCATAGGATTGAAAAAGAAGGGTATATAAAAAGAGTGGCCCAAGGAATTTATGTCCGTCCCAAGATAAGTAAATATGTGGGAGAGGTATTGCCAACGGCAGAGGAGATTGCTAGGGCCATAGCCAAAAGGGACAAGATCAGGTTGGTACCTACCGGGGTATATGCTTTAAGTGCGTTGGGGCTTAGCACACAGGTACCCATGAAACTTGTCTTCCTTACCGATGGAGCTCCCCGGGAATTAAAATTGGGGAAGCGAAGCATAAAACTAAAGAAGACCACCCCCAAGAATTTATCGGCCAAGGGCGAGATAAGCAGACTGGTCATACAGGCCCTTCGCGAGATAGGAAAGGAACAATTAACGGACGAGGAAGAAGCAAAGATTATTGCCCTATTGAAAAAAGAAGACCAAAAAGACCTGCTTCACGATATAGCATTGGCTCCGGCATGGATCCGTAAAATTATGGAAAAGAGCTTGGAAAATGAATAAAAGGACATTTTACGATATACCTAAAGAAGATCGGCTTGCCATCTTTAAAAATGTAGAAAACAAAACGGGAATACCTGATTTTGCGGTTGAAAAAGACTGGTGGGTCGTCCAGGCATTAAAGGTAATCTTTGAAATGGAGATAGCGGAACATTTGGTCTTTAAAGGAGGGACCTCGCTAAGCAAGGCTTGGAAACTGATAGATCGGTTTAGTGAAGATATCGACCTTGCCGTTGACCGCGGATTTTTTGGATATTCAGGGGAGCTATCAAAAAAACAGCTGACCAAGCTGAGGAAAGAAACCAGCTCCTATATTTCAGGGAAATTTTATCCAGTGTTGCAGCAGCGATTTAAGAACGGCGGATTTAAGGATGTGGGTTTCAATATCATTCAGGCCGAATCAAGCGACCAAGACCCCCGTATCATAGAAATCTATTATCCATTTCTGACCAAATCCCCCGGATACATCCAACCAAGGGTACAGGTCGAGATTGGCTGTCGCTCCTTAAGGGAACCTTTTCGATTAAAACCGATAAACTCCTTTGTTGACGAAGAATATCCCGATGCCGAATTTGTCGAGCCTCCAGTGAAGATTCCTTCCGTAACCCCTGAAAGGACTTTTTTGGAAAAACTTTTCCTGTTGCATGAGGAATTCCAACGTCCCAAGGAAAAAATAAGGGTGGATAGGCTAAGCCGACATTTGTATGATATTTTCCAATTATCGAAAACGGAATTTGCGACAAATGCCATCCACGACAAAGGTTTATACGAAACCATCGTGAACCATCGATATGTATTCACAAAACTCGGTGGGGTCGATTATAATCTGCATCAACCACAAGATATACGGCCCATCCCATCCCCCGAGTATGACGACGATTGGAAGGCAGATTATAAAACCATGCAAGAGCAAATGATTTATGGGGATTCCCCAGCCTATGAAGATTTGGTCAAAGGAATCCAAGGGTTTTTAGAAAAGATGACTGCTTTGGATTGGAGAATGGGAGTGGAATTTCCCTTGCCTAAAAGTTGAGAACAATCTATATTGATTAAATTTATACCATGTCGGAAACCCTATATAAAGTGCTGGATTTCAGTCGGCCAATAGACCGACAGTCTTTCGTTGAGGTCATCATTGAACTGGATGGTCTTTCCCCTTCCCACAAAGAGTCCACGCTTTCGGAAGGGCAACTAAAAACCCTTGTCGCGATCATTTTTACGTATGGACTTCATTATGATGAAGTCCCGAAAGAGCAAAGGGAACTGCTGTTAAAGGCCATTCTGGAAGATAAACAACCGCTGTTCGACCTATCCCAAACTTTTGCAAGACATCTGATGAACAATCTGGATAGTTCTGAAAAATCACAGCTGGAAGCACTCCAGAATGTCGAATATGACCTGAAACGGCCATTGTCCAATGAACCGCTAGTGGATTTTGTAGAAATGGAACTCTTGGACCAGACCACTTCATACCGGAAATGGGAATATGGCCGATTCTCTGTAGCTTATTTAACAGCGCATTTTTCGACGCAGGCCCAATGGAAAAAAGTGGAGAAAACCGTGAAAGAAAAGAAACCACGCCCCGAAGCTTATCTCAAAAATTTTGATAAGGAACTGGAAAATGCACGCTATGGTCTCGATGCCCACGAGCAATTACTGCTACATCTTGTCGTAAAGGCAAAGCTTTGGCCTGGGAAGTCAACCATGGCCGATTATTTGTTGGCGGGTTCTATAACGCAACAGCACCTGCTGGGCCTCTCCCTTCGGTCCGAAAAACTTGCCAAGGCCTTGGTAAATGCCATGGAGCGAACACCAAACATAAACAAACGCAGGGGCGGCCCTAAATTATGATTCCGTCGGAAAAACTGCTCAGCTATCTGGAGGAATTGGCCAAGGAGGAACATCCCGAGGTCAACGGCAAGGAATATTCCCGATCACAGGTCCTATTGGCCGAGCGTTTGGTACGCGATGTACAAAATGCCATCGGCATCGCTTCGCAGAAACCGAAACTTTCCCGCAGGAGGGCCTTTATCGTAATCTTGGAAGAACTTTATTACAATGTCCCTAAATATCCCAAAGATCTTACCCTTCAAGGTATCCACAGAAGGGCTTCCCAACGGTTCGAATATATGAACAGAGACGTAAAATCCTTTACAACGCCCATGGAGGTGCATCCTAAAGACCCCTGTACTTTTTATGAGGACAACGCACATGGCAAGGCACGCTATAGATCCGCATTAAAGCATCTCGTATTGGAATCCCATAGATACTTTGAGGTTCCTGAAGCGGAGGCTTCGCTTAAAATCCTTTTTGAGGACGTAAAACTCTGCTGAATCGATTTACCGTACAACACTCCGTGTACGGCAAAGCCCTTATTGACTTGCGATATGTTTTAGGTTTGGCCTAAGTTAATCGGAGGTCACGTAGCAAGCCATGTTTTTGCAAGCAAAAACCGCTCACTTCGTTCGCGAGGCTTGTGGGGAATCCTCCCTAAACCCTAGATTATGGCACGGCCAAAAAAGGATATTGAATCATTGAAAGCGATACGGGTCAATGTACGCATGACGGTCAATGAATACCTTATCGTTTCCGGAAATGCGGCCACGTTGGGCATGGGCATACCGGATTATATTCGAAAAAAGGTAACGGGCAGACCGTTACCAAGAACCAAGGTGACACCAGAAGATAGAAAATTGTTCGTCGAGTTGAGCCGGATCGGAAACAACATCAACCAACTGACCAAAAATTCACATTTGCGTATGCATTCCCCTAAAGACCTGTATCGTCACTTGGGAGAGTTACGGCATCTCTTGCATGAATTAAAGTCGAATATCACCAACAAATGATAGCAAAACAGATAAAGGGCAAGGATTTTTACGGACTGTTGGCCTATAACCAAAAAAAGGTGGAATTGGGCCAGGCCGTTGTACTGGATGCGAATATAGATTTGGGAAGCCCAGTCGAGATGACCAAAGAGTTCAATTTAATTCGGCAGTTACGCCCGAGACTTGGCAAAGCGGTCTATCATGTGTCCTTGAACCTGCCGCCAGGTGAAAAAATGAACGACAAGGAATTCGTTTCGATGGGATCGGACTATCTAAAGGGAATGGGGTTCGATGACAACCAATACATCATGTACCGCCATGATGACCGAAACCACCAACACATCCATATCGTTGCCAATAGGGTAAAACTATCAGGAGCGTTGGTCAGCGATAGCAGAGACTACGAGCGCAGTGAACGCTTGGTACGCAAGCTGGAAAAGAAATTTGGTCTTTCAGAGCTACCGGACGCAAGCTTGGAAAGAGAGGCGGCGCTCACTCAAAAAGAGATAGAAAAATCGCTCCGGACAGGCAATCCACCGATTAAAAGCCTACTTCAACATCATTTGAGGGAAGCGTTAAAACATTCATCTACTACAGAGGAATTTCTCAATCAATTGCGTTCAAGGGATATTCGGCCAAAGTTCAATATCAGCAAGAACACGGGAAGGGTTTCCGGTATCTCCTTCAAATACGAAGGGGTCATTTATAAGGGGAGTAGCTTGGGCCGAAAATATTCATGGAACAACATCATAAAACAGATCGATTATGAACAAATCAGAGACGGTGGAGTTATTCTCGAAAATAATCATCCAGAACAAGGAAATAAAGGAGTTGTTGCTCCGGATACAGGCCCATCAAGGAACACTATCGGAAAGGCAAAAGATGCTGAGGGAGGGACAGTCCAAATTGGTGAAAAACCAAAATACGATTTGGGAGGCACTCAAAAGGATGGCCTAGATGACGAACCTTTCACTCCGTTCAAAATGGAACTGGAAGATTTCGACCGTTGGAAGCGAAGGAAGAAGAGAAAAAAAAGGAGGTTATAGCGCATTATGGAAGGAGGTCTAGTCAGCGATAAATTGTTAAACGCCCTGGTGGATAGCTTGTCCGTTGAGGATTTGGAAGCTATTCTGTCCCAGAAGATAGCTAAGGAATGTCCTGACCATAAACCAAAACCCATGACTGAAAGAGAAAAACTAAAAAAACATTATAGAAACCTATTCCTTTCTATGGGTAAGCTACACTTAAATAAATAGGAGGGAGGTCGTTATTTGTACTTTTAAGGAAGAATTTAAAAATCTGTTGCACAATTAACTCTTTACAAAAGGTGCAATTTGTAAAGAGTTTACCTCATTTATACCTTAGAGGGCTTGACTAAGTCTATTCATAAGATTTTGTATTGGACATAGTTCTTAGTAATAACCGAGAATATTGAATTCATTGGATGAATAGAAAATTACTGGAGCAATCTTTTTACTATTGTTGACTACTTGGTAACTCCATAATTTAGAAATATATTACATTTGTAATCTTTACGAAAGCGATTGTTACACTTCATGTTTGACCTTTATGGCGGAAACTATACAAACGGTTAAACTTAGAGGAACCATTTCCACTACTCATTTTGGACATGAGAAACTGATATCACTTTATAAGGAATGTTGCCATTATTCAAATGCTCCCATTACAGTTTGCTTTAAAGATCTTAATTGGATTGACGCTAATATGGCAGCTTTGCTTCAAGCCATAGTTAGAAAATTAGAAAAGGAAAATAGTTTAGAGCTACTTGCAGACCTTACGGCATCCACTTCTGATTTTGGTATACTTTTTAGAAACGGCTTGTTCGAATCTAATGAATTCCAAGGAAGAGATACTGGTACAACTATTCGTCTAAAAGAATTTTTTCCGAACCACGAAGATGAGTTTGTCGAATATATAGAATCTGATTTCATTGATTTTCCTAGATTGGTATTAGCGGATAACTCCAAAGACGTAATCGTGCAATCATTGATTGAAATTTTCACAAACTATGAAATACACTCAAAAGCTGATTATCCGATTTTTTTATGCGGCCAATACTACCCGATAAAGAAAAGCCTGAAATTTACCATTGTGGACCTCGGAATAGGGTTCCTTGAACCGATAAAAAGGAAAGTCCCACAAATCGATACCTTTGAAAAAGCAATAAATTGGGCAATGGTTCAAGGAAATACTACCAAAACTGATGCTCCTGGTGGCCTTGGTCTTTGGGAATTGCGTGAAAGTATGGAGGATAACAACGGATTTTTGGAAATAGTATCAGGTAACGCATATAAAGCTTGCGGGATAAAGAGTGGCACAAGATTTGAGACATGTAGAATGTTGAACTCTTTTCATGTCGGGACAACGATTAATTTGGTATTTAATGATGTATAGAATACTTTTGCACCCGTTTTATCGTTGTTAAAGTCCGTTTAGAGCAATTAAAGTTTAAAATATTTGTTACCTTTATTTGCAACCGTTGAAAGTAAAAACAGCTAACAAACGACTAATAATGGTACTATGATACTAAATATTTCCACCGTAATTAATCAGTCAAATGCTATAAGCCATTCAGATGGGTTAAGGTTGTATGATTATGTTATTACTAATCTAAAAGGAAAGGATTTTATCCTCTCTTTTGGAGGTATCAACAGAGTTTCTACTGCATTTTTGAATGCTAGTATAGGCAAACTTTTTGTTGACGGATACTTTAGTGAGAGTTTTATTGATAAAACGAGTACTAAGGAAATCATATTGAAAAAAATTGAAAGCGTAATTTCTAACGCTAAAAATCCTGATATTTATAACCAAGCGGTTAACGATGCTCAACAATTTTGTTAGTAAATAATGGATTTTGATATCAAAAGAATTGAAAAGAATACTCCAATTAAAGGAGTATTTTTTTTTGATACAATGATTTGGCTTTCTATTCTAGCTCCCGAATTTTCTGAGGATAATAGTAGGATGAACAAATACATTGGTTTCTTTGATAAAGTATACAATGATCCCCACTCGAAAATTGCGGTAAGCTCTCTTTCCATTTCCGAATTGACAAATACTTATTTTAGAGTGGTTGCTGTACGCATGTACGAGAAAGAAAATAATACTACAGTGCACCATAATGAATTTAAAACGAAATATCGGACTACAGCACATTTTAAAGACCAATATCAAATAATCTGTGATGAAATAGATGCCCGAAGTGATTCACTTATTTATGTGGACCATACTTTGGAACAAACCGATTTAGTTAATGCAGTAAATTATCCAAGCCTTGACTTTAACGACTACTGTTACTATCAAATATGTAAAAATCAGGGCATAACAATGGTTACCGATGACCAAGATTTTTTTGTCGAAAAATTAAAAGTCCTAACCCTCAACAGCAGACTCATGGATAGATACTATGAAGAATTAACCAAAGGGTTAAGGTAATTGATACAACACTTTTTAGTCGATAGTAGCTAGATTATATTTATCAATTGCCGTCTTGTCGATTCTATTTATAGAATCCAATAAAAGGGAAAGATGATTAAAGACCTCTTCAATGGTCATTTGATGTTCTTCATTTAAACTAAAGGCACTATAATACTGTAAAAATTTCTCATCTATTATTCCATTCCTATGTGACGAGTATTCTCCTGTTTTATGATTTTTAAGATGTACGTCTAGGGTTTTACTTTTATGATAAAATCCTATTGTCAAATGCTCATCCG
>NZ_JACSOH010000027.1 GCF_014349235.1 Cytophaga sp. FL35
TTCAAATAATTAAATTAGACTATCTGATAAAAACGGAATTACCAAAAACCCTTTAAAATATATAGTTCACATAAGATTTCAGGCATGTTGTAAAATATCAAAAATCTAAAGTTTCAAGTCCCATCTCGAGTACAGAAAAACCCTCTTAATCCTTCGATTTTGAGGGTTTTTTATTGATTTATAATTTTTTGGCAACCCCAAAGGCTTCTACCACCGATTTTAAGCGAATACAGCCCATGAATTCTCCCAGAACATAAATAAATATCCCGGCCTATCCAAAATGGAGGAAGATGGAGAAATATTAAAGAATTGTACGGAAGGGTTTAATAGGTACCGCTAAAGTATGATTAGCTGCAAATATTCTTATCATTACAGCAATGCTCAAATTTTCTACCAGTTAAACTCAATACCACTTCGGTATAATTTGATTACCTCGCAACCGGCCAATAAGGTTGCTCCCAACCCGTGGATATCATTCAAAGGTGTAGGCCTATTAGCATAATAAAAAGTAGCCGTGCTAATACCGGTACCCATACAAATTCCTTCCACCTGCCCATCGGCCAAAATTTTAGAGGATACTCCCTCCCATCCCTGTGCCGCTATATAGGCGTATCGGGAGTCCAACCATCCTTCATTAATGGCTTTTGCAACAGCGTACGTGAAAATAGCCGTTGCCGAAGTTTCCAGATAACTGTTCTCCCGATCAAGTAATTGATGCCACAGTCCCGAACCATCCTGATAGCGACTAAGACCCACAATTTGCCGGATTAAAAGCTCTATTAATTCTTGGCGGCGCGGATAGTTGGCCGGTAGTTGGTCCAGCAATTCAATCTGTGCCATAATAATCCAACCGTTACAACGGCCCCAATGAGCTACACCATTTTGCTTAATATCATCATACCAGGCATGATAAAAAAGGTTTGTTTTAGGATTCCAGAGATGCTTGTTGAACAAGACTACCTGCTCGGCTGCTTCATCAAAATACTTTTGCTCTCCTGTAAGTGCTCCCATTCGCGCCAGAAAAGGAACACTCATATAGAGGTCGTCTCCCCAAACCGTCATATCGGACGGAAACGTGCGTGCATAAGTCCCATCATCCAACCGCTTTTCCTTGGTCAAAATGTAGGTAGCCGCACTGTCCAAATATTTACGATAACGCTCTTGGGGCGCTATTTCATGAACCGCCAATACGGATGCGGCCATAGCGCCCACATCATCTAGCAATGACATTCGGAATTTTTGTTCCATCCCGGTTTTTTGGTTTTGGGAACCGTACAGTTTTTGAAAGAATGTGTCATGGTCAAAGACAAAATTCACATTTTGTTTAGCGTAATCTATATATTGATCATCCTTTAGCTCCTCACCCATAGCCATAAAACCTATATTCAATACCCCATTCCAGTACTTCCATTCATTATAGGGGCTTTCTACCACGTAACCCGCTTTTAGAGGCAGTTTTTTTGAGTCTTTGAAAGTTTTGCCCGTTTCCTTGTCAACGATTGTAAAGCTGGTGTTCTGAACAATGTTCCCAGCAACGTTCCGCAATACCCGCTCAATATCCTGAACAGGGTCTGGGTGGCTTTTTTGTCCCTGCGTCGTAAAACTGATCAAACAAATTACCATAATAAAAAAGAGGTTGGTCGCGTTCTTCATAGGTTAGTATAAAAAAGGGTTGTATAATATTATATTAAGTGGCCAAGGGTCGTTCTTGACCATTACCCTAGCGGCTTCTGCCCCGGTTTTAAGGGAATACAGCCCGTAAATCCTCCCGGAACGGGATTATAGATCCTGGCCTTGGTGGAACCTATTTCCGAACTGAAATACCCAGACAACGTCAAACTTCTGTAAAGGCTATAAAAATGGTCATCGGTGGGCAATCCTGCCGCCTTTTGTTGCCCATAAGCAAAAGCTTCATTGTGATAGTTTTTGAGCAGAAATTCCTTTTTTTCTTTTTCAAGAGATCCAAAATCCGACTTAAATAGTTCAAAGGCATCCGCATCTATGCGGTTGAGTCCGTTGAGCATCAATTCTTTGTCGTCTTCCTTTAGCATATCGGAATACATCATGAACATGTATTCCCCAGTCTTTGCCGCCTTGGCTCCCGGCACCTCGTCTTTTCCTGGTAAAATGGCATCGGCAATGTCATTTAGAAGGGGAACATCCTTTTCGGTCACTGTTTCCCTTGGTACTGGCGGTACGGGTTCACATCCGCTGACCAAAAAGGCGGGGGCAGTGGTGACCGTACCCACGGCCAAGGAACCTGACAATCTTAAAAAATCCTTTCTTTTCATCACTTACAGGTTTTGTTTGTTCAACTCTTTTACCGCAAAATCGACGGCCCTTGCAGTCAAGGCCATATAGGTCAGGGAAGGGTTTTGGCAGGCACTGGAAGTCATACAGGCACCGTCCGTTACAAAGAGGTTGGGCGTGCCCCACACCTGGTTGTTACCATTAAGGACCGAGGTCTTTGGGTCCCGGCCCATACGAGCAGTTCCCATTTCATGAATGTTGAGCCCAAAATTACGTCTCTCACCCATATCCCTAACATTCTTGAACCCGAGCGTATCCAACATTTCCATGGCGGCGTTCACCATGTCCTTTTGCATGTTAAGCTCGTTTTCCCGGTACTGGGCATCGATTTGTAATAACGGCATGCCCCAGGCATCTTTTTGATCCTTGCTCAAGGTCACTTTGTTCTCTTTGTAGGGCAAGCACTCCCCCATTCCCAACATGTTCCATTTCCAAGGACCTACCTGCAACAGGTTGTCCATAAGGGCATCGCCCATTAAAAAGCGTTGCTCCGGCGTACCGGCAGTTCTAAAACCGCCACAGGAATAGGCGAATCCCCTCAAATAATCTTTTTGCTTGTCTCCCTTATAATTTCGGAAGCGTGGCAAATAAGTACTGGTAGGCCTCTTGCCTTCGTAGTACTTGTCCTCAAAACCTACCCAATCGCCTTGAACTCGAGCATTATAATTGTGGTCCATCAAATTTTCGCCCAATACACCGCTGTCGTTGCCCAGACCTTCTGGATATCTTTCTGAAATGGAGTTCATCAAGACCAAAGTGGAGTTAAGGGTGGCTGCGTTCAGGAAAACGATTTTGGCGTAGTACTCCCTAATTTCCTTCGTAATGGCATCCACTACCCGAACCCCAGTGGCTTTGCTGGTTACCGGGTCTATGAGAATGGAATGTACAACGGCATGGGTTTTCAGCTCTAAATTTCCGGTTTCCCTCGCTGCAGGCAAAGTTGCCGAATTGGAACTAAAATAACCTCCTAGCGGACAACCGCGTTTACACAGATTACGATGTTGGCAAGGGCCCCTACCCTTTTTACCTTCGGTAAGGTTGGCGGTGCGGGAAATGACCAGGTCACGATCAGGAAATTTCTTTTTCAATTCCCCTTTAAAATGGGTCTCCAAGCAGTTCATATCCATGGGGGGCAGGAATTCCCCATCGGGTATTTGCTCCAAACCGTCTCGGTTACCACTTATCCCCGCAAACTTCTCCACATAACTGTACCATGGTTCCAAATCTTTATAGCGAATGGGCCAATCCACCGCTATGCCTTCCTTGGCATTGGCCTCAAAATCCAGATCACTCCATCGCTGGGTATGGCGCGCCCACATAAGCGATTTTCCGCCTACCTGATAGCCCTTGATCCAATCAAAAGGTTTCTCCTGAACATAGGGATGGACCGCATCTTTTACGAACAAATCTTCGGTAGCCTCCCTAAAAGCGTAACATCTACTGATAATAGGATTCTCCTTTCGCATCTCAAGCGGAATTTTGTTCCTATGAGGAAAGTCCCAGATAGGCGTATTGGCCGTTTTATAATCAATTACGTGCTCTAGGTTCCTCCCTCGCTCTAGTACCAAGGTCTTGAGCCCTTTTTCGCAAAGTTCCTTGGCCGCCCATCCTCCGCTAATTCCAGAGCCAATAACAATGGCGTCATAGGTATTGGCTTTTTTATCCGCTCCGTTAATATTCATATGCTTTTGATTTACTCCAAAATGGAATTCAACATTTTTCCTAATCGCTTGCCCACTTCAATCTGGCCTGGTGTATTGTAATGTAAATTGTCTTCCCGTTTGCTAATACCCTCCAGACTCACTATGTTTACGTTTGGCAAGGCCGATGTCATTTTTGATTGTGCCTCCATCACCGCTAGAGCTGCAGGATATCTTTCCGCTGGTGGGTTTACTTGTCCAATGATGACAGGAACTTCAGGATTTCCCCCGTCTTTACGGAAGCGATGCAGCAAATTTTTAAACCCTTCAAAATATTCCGCTCCCGCTTGCGGAAAACGCGCATCGGTCTCCCCTTGAATCCACAAAAAGGCGTCCGGTTGTAATTTTCGTCCATCCAACTCCTTAGGTAAGTATTTTAACAGGCTATCATAGAGACTTCCAAATTTTGGATGTCCCATTTCCGCAACCTTAGCCGAATCTTGTTCCGGTAACCAATCGTAAAGGGAAGAACCTCCTACAGCATATTTATAGACCACAAATTCCTGATTGGGGAACTTTTTTTCAAGTTGAAGCATGATGCCCTGTTCAGGACCAAAAGAATGTGACCCAGGTCTTTTCAACCCTGAGCTAAAACCTTGATTTACGTAAGTGATATTCGGATAGGATTCCGGCAAATCGGTATTCGTTCTATTACCACCCCCAACCATATTGCTTTGGCCGGCCAAAACAATCAATTTGGGACTTTTAACAGCACTTATTTCTTTCGAATGACCTATCTCCTTTTTTGTATTATTTTCTTTACAGGCCGATGTTCCCAAAAGGCATACACCCATTCCAACCACAAGAATTTTCAAAACACTTTCTTTCCTCCTCATCAATTGCTTATTCTTTTTCTGATAAAATTTGTCTTAAGTAGGCCGGATAGGTTTCGCCCTCTACTGTGCCTTCTCCTTTAACGTCCAATCCAAAAGTGATGGAATCACCAAAACAGACCACCTTTCCGTTCAGTTGCAATTGCTGGTCATCCAAAGATTTAGCAATAATTTTGGCGATGAACTTGTACCCCTCCGGTGTGGGATGCACCCCATCCCGTTTATTGGAATTTTTTTCGTTCATGATCAATCCATCCTCATTATGGTCCGGGATATTCGCATTTAGAAATGCTTGAAAAACATCTACCAAGTAAACGCCTTCCTGTTTGCTCGATTTTTGCATACAAGTCCTAACGAACTCCAGTTTTTCCCTCGGTGCCTGTTGAAAGTTTTTGGAATTATGGCGCTCAAAAAGGTATATAGAATCCACCGTAGGCGGGGTAACCAAAACTACCGAAGCTCCATTTATCCTTACTTTTTGAATCAACGAATTCAGGTTTTGTCGATACGCTTCGTAAGAGACAAATTTGTTGGAATTGAGCATATCATTGGTACCCACCATCAATAACACCCAATCTGGCTTTTCCTCCAGTACTTGGGGAAGGCGAACCAATAAATCCCTAGTATTGTTTCCGGAAATTCCGGCATTTAATATTTCCATTTGTTGCGCGTTTATTTGAAAGCATAAAATAAGTGGGGCAAATAGCCCTAAAAGCAATTTCCACATCGATTAAGGATTAAGCCATTTGCAATCTTCCCTTGGTAACGTACCATCCAAAAAGCCCAATTACCAATATAGTTATAACGGCCCCACCCCAATAGGCATAGGTATTTTCAATAGAAAAACCTTCGGGGGCAATCAAAATATAGGTACTGCAAACCATGGTCATAAAAATGGCCGGCACCAAGGACACCACATAATTTTTCTTCTCAAAAATGAGATAGGCTGTAATGGTCCAGAGTACTACGGTGGCCAGGGTTTGGTTGCTCCATGCAAAATACCGCCAGATAATTCCAAAATCCACCTGCGTAAGGGCAAAAGCGATGACGAACAATGGCAAGCTTATGTAAAACCTTTTGATATACTTTTTTTGGTCGAGTTGAAAGACATCGGCCAAAATTAGCCTGCACGACCTAAAAGCCGTGTCCCCCGAGGTTATGGGAGCTGCTATAATTCCTAAAACGGCCAAAATCCCACCTACTTGCCCCAGCATGGATAAGGTAATTTCGTTTGCGGCCCAAGCGGCATTATTGTTATTGGCAGCCATGGTGGAATTGAGGGCGCCCACATCCCCAAAACAGACCATAGCGGCAGCCGCCCAAATGAGGGCTACAATACCTTCCGTAATCATAGTACCCGAAAAAATGATCCTCCCGTTGCTTTCATTTCTCATACAACGGGCCATTAGAGGCGATTGTGTGGCATGAAAACCTGAAATGGCCCCACAGGCAATGGTCACGAAAAGCACTGGAAAAATGGGTGTTTCCGTGGGATTGGAGGTCATGTTCCTTAGATTTCCCCAAGTGACTTCTGGTATGGTAAAATCGCCGGTCATTAGAACAACGAACAATCCCAAAGCCATAATCAGCATGGCCAAACCGAAAACCGGGTACAATTTGCCTATCAGTTTATCTATGGGCAGCAACGTAGACAAAAAGTAATAGACCAATATTAGTAGCACCCAAAAAGGCACTCCCATGCTCTCACTGGTCAAACCATCTATAATTTTTGCCGGTCCTACCAGGAAAACCGTCCCCACAAAAATGAGCAGGATGATGGTAAAAGCGCGCATGAGGTGTTTTACCTTGGGTCCTAAATAGATTCCCACGACTTCACTAATGCTTAAACCCTTATGCCTTACGGACAACATCCCCGAAAAATAATCGTGCGTGGCCCCTGCGAAAATACTACCGAGCACGATCCATAAAAATGCGGACGGCCCGAACATAGCGCCTGCAATGGCACCAAAAATGGGACCCAGCCCGGCAATATTCAAAAATTGGATCATAAATACCTTCCAGGTGGGTAAAGGGGTATAGTCTACATCATCCCTAAGTTCATAGGCCGGTGTTTTCTTGTTTTTATCAATACCCAAGACTTTCTCCAAGAATACCCCATACACCAAGTATCCTATGATCAGTACAACTATGGAAAGTAAGAATGAGACCATCTAACTTTTTATTTATCTTTTTTCGGGGCTTCTAACCGTTGCTCTTTTTGCAACAACTCCTTTTGCAAATCTGCATAGGCCACCTCCTGAACAGCTTTACCTTGATCAATGGACAATCCGGCCAAGGCCGCCGCACTTTGACCTAAAATCATAAATACCGGCTCCATACGAATAGATCCAAATGCAATATGGGAACTGGAAACCGCCACGGGTACTATCAAGTTACTTACTTCCTCTTTTTTAGGAAGAATAGTGCCCAGGGCAATTTTATACGGCTCCTTGGCATGTACTCCTATATCCCCTTCATTTTGCACAAAACCTTCCGGAGTAATGTATCGCTGCGTATTATGAGAATCCATGGTATAAGACCCCATTCCTATGGAATTGGGAACTTCACGTTTTCCTAAAATATCGTTCTCCGTCATTACATAATCCCCGATCATTCTGCGTGCTTCCCGTACATAAATTTGGTGCGGCCAATGACCATTGTCCTCAAATTCATCTTTGGCCAAGCCCCATTGTTTAAATTCATTTTGTACCTCTTCAGGAATTCTTTCATCAGTAGCCACAAAATACAAAAGGCCTTTTTGATAATTCTCGTGCTCCTTGATAATCTCGGCACGCCTTTCATAACTCGCCTCCGGATAATCATAGTTCATACCTATAAAATCCGTACTGAATGGTCCATGGTTGTTGGTATCCGTTTTCAGATTGGGAATGGGATCGAATTTTTTAAAGGTCTGGTCCCAACCGGCTTCATATACCCTTGCCAACAATTCATAATTCTCAGGATTGTACCCGTCCGGTTTTTCAAAGGGCACCCTATTTTCTTCCACCTTGGTCAAGCACATCCTAAAATTATAGGCCTGTACCCTTTTGTCTGCCTCCCAACGTTTTCCTGGGTCTTCAGTAGATACTCCATTAACTATCCCACTGCTACTATCGCCGGGAATTTTATATGGACTGATATTCATATCGCCAAAATGATGCTGATGATGTAAAATACCTACTTGCACACCGTTCCACTCCTCGTTATAGGTTTCTCTGGCCTCTCTGCCCACGGTGTAGGTAACCCCTGCGGCCGCCATTAAATCTCCCTCATACGTGGCATCGATAAAAACCTTTCCCCCAAACTTTTTTCCGGATAAGGTCTCTATCCGTGTTATTTTACCATCGTTAAGGGTAACGCCATTGGACCGGTCCAAAAATTCCTCCCGGTAAACGGTAATATCGTTTTCAGTAATAAAATCTTCAAAAACCTGCTCCGCTACGTGCGGTTCAAAAATCCACATAGTTCTATTGGTACCATCAATGGCCGGCGTGCCTTGACCAACATTTCCGTATTCTTCCTTTTTTTGCCACTGCCAAGTTTCATCCTTTTGGTAATACTGATATATTTTTTGATAAAACTCACGTGCCAAACCTCCGATTACTTCTTTATTTCCGGTATCCGTATATCCTAAACCGGAAGAGGACAAACCGCCCAAATGCTTATCCGGTGAAACCACCAATACGGATTTGCCCATTTGCTTTGCTTGAACCGCTGTGGTTACCGCTGCCGAAGTTCCCCCATAAACAATGACATCTGCCGTAAATAGATTTTCCTCTACCACGGTCTTTTCTTCCTTGCAAGCTACTAAAAGCACTGTTAAAGCCGTTAGGGCCAGGAGACGCGAGATTTTTTTATAATATCTTATACTTTTCATTTTTTACTTTTATTGGTATGGTTCGGTTAAAGGTATTGTTGCAATTCATCGTGCATTTCCGCCACTTTTTTCGGATGTTTTTCGGCCAGATTGTTCAATTCGCTGGGATCGTCCTGTAAGTTATACAACTCATAGAAATAATTAACTATACCATCCGTATTACCATCCTTTAAAACAATTAGTTTCCAGTTACCCTTTCTGTAACCAAAGACGTTATTACCAGATTGGATTACCAATGATTTCCTTCCCTCACCTGAACCTTCCAAAGCAGAAAAATGGTTTTCGCCATCCATTTTCATATCCACGGGAAAATTATAATTCAACATGGAAGCTAGACTGGGCAGTACATCGTTCAAGGCAAAAATAGCCTCACTTTTACCTCCTTCAGGAAAACGACCCG
The DNA here is from genome assembly GCF_014349235.1 of Cytophaga sp. FL35. Classification (GTDB taxonomy): domain Bacteria; phylum Bacteroidota; class Bacteroidia; order Flavobacteriales; family Flavobacteriaceae; genus Euzebyella. The sequence goes on from NZ_JACSOH010000027.1 coordinate 9,121, forward strand.
GCCATCTGGCAATAAAAGGAGTGCGGACACCACCTTCCCATCCGGTGCGTTTCCACCCTCGGAGTCCACCGTTGGGTATATGTTTAAAATCAGGAGCTTGCAAATCTGGATAGCTATCGCCAACAGTATCCTTATAATGACCAGGAACCCTATTGTTATCATCAGAAGCTGTCATCCCCTTGTAAGTTTCCCTAAAAACGGAACCATTATCACTTGCAAAAAGAACCATAGTATTGTCTTTTAAGCCTCTGTTTTCCAATTCTTTTAGCAATTTACCAATATTAAAATCCAATTCATTCACATAATCCCCGTAAGTACCGGCTTCCGTAGTTCCTAAAAAAGGCTCACTAACGGCCAATGGAACATGTGGCACATAGGGCGCGTAATACAAAAAGAATGGTTCTTGGTTTTTGTTAGATTCCTTTGAAATAAATTCCAAGGAACGATCGGTTATTTCATTTAAAAAGCCATCCATGGGAATAGGCTGTAATTTGTCTGAACCCGGGGCCTTCTCAACCGTGTAATAATCGTGCTCCAAATAGGCTTTTACCTTATCATTTTCAAAAATCCAGCATTCACTGGCGCAACTAAAACCGTACCATTGGTCAAAACCGTGATCGGTAGGACCATCGGAAACAGGCTTGGAAAAATCTAGGTTAGCCCCATTATTAGCTGCATAAAATTTCCCGTAACCCATTGGTTTTTCCCCATCCAAGGTCGGAAAAGTGGTACCTAAATGCCATTTTCCAAATCCGCCCGTACGGTATCCCGATTGCTGAAACATTTCTGCTAAAGTAACCATATCGGCCTCCATCATAGAAGGCTCATAGTTTCTCATTACTCCATGTTTATTCCAACTTCTCCACGGATAAACACCCGTCATTAAGGCATATCTTGATGGTGAACAAACAGAAATAGGGCAATATGCATTGGTGAGCATCATTCCCTCTTTGGCCAATTGGTCAAGATTAGGGGTAGGTATTTTTGAATTAGTATTGTAGGCACCAATATCCCCATAGCCTAAATCGTCTGCCAAGATAAAAATAACATTAGGCTTTGCCGGAGCTTTTTCTTTAGCTTCCTTACAAGAAAAGCTTGCTAAAATGGCAAAAAAAGCAAATGGTAAGAATTTGGTTTTTGGTAGTTGGTAGATTTTCATTGTTTATTTTCAAGCAATTGAATTAAAAGTTAATTCCCCAATAAATAAACCGGACCGACCTTAATTACGGCCCGGCTTATAGAAACTAACATCAACTAACAGTAATCATGATCAATACCCTGGGTTCTGATCGCCAGGACCCATGGCCGGATTATTATTTATTTCATCAATTGGCAAGGGCAGTAAAAGTGATACATCACTCCACGTTTTACCAGTGGCCTCTACAAATTCTTGTGCCCTACCTGTTCTAAGAAGATCGTTCCAGCGTTTCATCTCCAGGTTCATTTCATACACCCTTTCATCCAGTACGGCATTTTTAAAGTCCGTAGCGGACATTCCTGAAGGATAATCCTCCACAGAAGCAGCATTCAAAGGAAAACCATAGCCCCTTCTACGAACAATATTCAATCTCTCCGTTGCCAAAGAAGTTGGCGCCCCACTGGCTTCGGCGGTAGCCTCCGCATAGATTAGGTACATTTCGGGGAGTCTGTAAAACGGAATATTGTTTCTACTCTGTGGCCCACTAGCCGCTCCCGGATCACGATATTTATGAAATAACAAGGGGGAATCCTCGGGTAATTGCTGTACCTCCCCGTTATCGTCTATATATTCCGTATAGAGGCTAAATTGTCTACGTAAATCATTAGTATCCCATGAACCTAATATAGAATTCTGAACAGGCAACCAAGCGTGAAAACCACCAATAGAGAAGCCCGTATTGGCCCTATGAATAAATCTTGGGACGTCCATACCATTGGTCTCCGAATAGTGCGCCGAAAAGATATCTTCGGAATGGGTAACCACTTCAGGACCATAAATATTCATAAAATCATCGGCTACAGCCACCTCCACTAAGGTATAAGGCCCGTTTACAATGATATCATCTGCCGTATCCGCAGCCAATTGCCAGTTTTCTGTATTCAAATAGGCATCTGCCAAGGCAGCCTTGGCCGTCCATGAGGTAGCCCTACCGGAATCTGAATCTGAAAAACTATCGGCCAAATCAGGAATCACCGCATTTAGCTCACTGATGATAAATTCCCAAACCTCGTCTACGGAAGCTCTTGGAGCCGGAATCTGGTCCAAACTGGTAAATTCTTCAGTTCTTAAAGGAACACCGCCCCAATACTTGACCAAGTTCATATAGAAAAAAGCCCTTAAAAAACGCGCTTCGGCCACGTATTGCTTTCGAAGGTCTTCTTTCATATCCTCAATTTTTGCCACATTGGATATGACCGAATTTGCCCTATTTACACCAAGGTAAATATCATTATAAGCTGCAAACACACGCTCTTGGCTGGTATTGTCCAGAGGCCCATCGTAATTACTGAAACCTGCTTGGCTACCTCGTCCGTTTGAATATTCCGCTCTATTTTCCAAGGTGGCCATAAAATAGGTAACCGGGAAATAACGGTCTCCTCCAGAACGAAAGGTTCCGTAAACTGCTGCCAGGGCCGAAAAGGCATCCGTTTCGTTCTTGTAAAAATTCTCTTTTACCAAAAGGCTTTCGGGCTCTTCCATCAAGGCCTCTTCACACGAAGTGAACAGCAGCCCCAAAACCAAACCGCTTATGATGTATATATATTTTTTCATCTCTTTAAATTGTTTTGTAAAAATTAAAGCTTCAGATTCATACCTACCGTAATGGTACGTGAACTTGGGTAAGAGGTCTGTGCAATACCCAGTCTTAGGTCACCGGCACCGCCCCTTGTATTTACATCTGGATCCAAACCTGGAAAATCCGTAACGGTAAATACGTTTTGGGCGCTCAGGTACACTTGCAACCCTGCAATATCCGGTTGAATATTTTTTACCGGGATGTTGTAGGCCAGTTTAATGTTCTTCAACCTTAAATAAGAGGCGTCTTTAACAAAGCGATCGGAAACTCTTAACTGTGCCCTATTTTCACTTGGAGCAGGATAGGCGGCATCCGTATTCTGGGGTGTCCAATAATCATTATAGACATCTACAATTTGGTTACCCCCTGTACTGAAAGAGTTGGCTATATATCCTCCTGTAGCCCAGAACAGTTCATTACCTTCAGAACCTTCAAAGAATAGGTTTAGACTCAACGCCTTGTAATTAAGCGTTGTGTTCAAAGCATAAATAAAATCTGGATATGGCCCTCCTAGAATGGTCTGATCTTCATTGGTTACCTCACCATCCCCATTCAAGTCCTTGTACTGAATAACCCCTTGGTCATCATATCCATCTTCTTGAAAGCCGTAGAACATACCCAACGGTTCACCTTCTCTAGCTATGTTCACCGGAGAGTTGAATGGAATATCCAAAGAACCTCCAAAAATATCCTCTCCAATGGTAATCACCTCATTCTTGTTAAAGGACAACTGTGCATTGACATCCCAAGTAAAATCACTCTTGCCAAAGGTGGCTCCAGCACTAAATTCCATACCTGTATTCTCAATTTCACCCAAGTTGGTTACCAAAGATGTAAAACCTGTTGAACCTGGCAACGGAATTATAGCCAATAAATCGTTGGTGTTTTTCTTGTAGTAATCAATTGTGAAACGGTATTTACCTTCCAAGAAAGAGGCATCAATACCAGCCCCCATTTGTGCGGTAGTTTCCCATTTTAAATCGGGGTTTGGAGCGGAAACATTGGCAAAACCTACTACATCTGAATTACCAAAAGTAGTTCTGGCCTCACCCAACGTATTCAATGATTGGTAAGGATTAATAGCGGTACTACCGGTTTCACCGTAACCTACCCTTAGTTTTAGATCCGAAAGGGATTCCCAATTTGAAAGGAATTCCTCATTGCTCAACCTCCATGCGAAAGACCCTGAGGAGAATACCCCCCATTTGTTGTTATCGCCAAATCGAGAGGAACCATCTGCTCGTACACTAGCAGTAAACAAATATTTGTTATTAAGGCTGTAATTGACCCTCCCTAACCATGAATACAGTTTCCAATCGCTTACGTCACTAGAGTTTGGCAAGGTACTTTCTGCGGTACCCAAAGCGTTATCCTGTAGAATATCCGTAGTAAAGCCTGTTGCACTGGATTCATTAGTTTTACCTCTAAACGTTTGAGCGGTAAAACCTGCCACAGCAGACAACCTATCATCTTCACCAATAGTGGCATCATAGGAAAGGGTATTTTCATTTAGATAGGAAATGCCCCTGAACATATTGAAAGTGGCCGATCCTTGAGGCGTTCTTTTTTTCAAGATGGACGGAGAGTAAAAATTACGCTCCCTAAATTCCTGTTCCGTACCACCCAAAACCTTCAATTTTAAACGGTCTGCCAGTTCAAATTCCACAGCAATATTCCCCAAAACCTTGGAGGTAAAGACTTCATCCTTAACTTCGGCATACAACAATGGGTTATCAATGGAAACCGGGCTAAAATCATAGAAATCAATCTCGCTATAATTTCCATCGGCATCAAAAGGAGCTACTGTTGGTGGTGCCTGTAAGGTAGCCGACCAAATATTGTTTCCGGAATTACCATTGTTTACATTCGCCCTATTGGTCTTGCTACGTGTCAATACCGTATTGGCACTCAATCTGATCCAATCATTTACTTGATTATCCATGGACAATCTTACGGATCCCCTTTTTTGTCCCGTATTCAAGATAATACCCTCTTGCTCAAAATAGTTGGCAGAAGCGGAATAGGAAGAACTTTCACTACCACCGGAAAATGTCAATGTATGGCTTTGGATCGGCGCCGCCCTAAAGGCCTCGTCTTGCCAGTTTGTATAGACATTGGGAAGATTGTTCAAGTCAAAAGGTTCTGTATTTCCCTCATTAACGGCCGCTACGTTCGCTAATTCCGCAAACTGTCGAGAATTGAGCATGTCATAGGTTTTCATCACATTTTGAATACCATAGTAACTCTGTACATCTACCACACCCCTTTGACCTTTTTTACCTTTTTTGGTAGTAATCATGACGACCCCATTGGCGCCCCTAGAACCATATATGGCAGTAGCTGAGGCATCTTTAAGAATATCTATGGACTCAATATCGGAAGGATTTAAAAAATCAATGCCGCCCGTAATAGGAAAACCATCTACTACATAAAGAGGATTGTTATCACCTAAATAAGAATTTCCACCACGTATCTGAATTTGAACCGAAGAACCAGGTTGACCCGAATTCTGGGTAACCCTAACACCGGCAGACCTACCTTTTAAGGCCTGTTGCACATCTGTGGTAGGCAAGGCTGTAATTTCCTCGGCGTCAACCGTGGAAACAGAGCCGGTAAGATCGCTCCTATTAACGGAACCATAACCTACAACTACCACTTCTTCCAAACCTTGGGCACTTTCTTTTAAAGTTACATTTAGTTCAGTGCTATCGCCTACCAATACCTCTTTGGTTTCAAAACCTAGGTAACTGAACACGAGTACCGTTTCCCTTCCGGCAACCGAAATAGAATAATTTCCATCAAAATCGGAAATCTGTCCGTTTCCGGTTCCCTTTTCTACAATGTTTACACCGGCCAACGGCGTACCTGCTTCATCTGTCACAGTTCCGGAAACCTCCAATTGTTGCGGAGGTGCAACCTTGGTTTCCATAGCAGCCCTTTCACCGGCCTTTTTTGGCAACAACAAGATTTTGTCTCTGTAAATTTCATAATCAATAAGGCTTTGCTTAAAAACCATATTCAAGACCCTATTGATTTCTCCGTTGCGAATGCGCAAGCTTAATACCCTATTGGTATTGACAGTTTCTGAGTTAAAGATGAATTTAAAGTCTGTATTCGCTTCAATTTCATCTATGACCCTTGAGAGAGTGACGTTCTCCAAATCAAGGGTTATCTTTTTCTGGGAATAAGTTGAGTTGGCTTGCATCGCAATGGTCACCGTAAGGAGTAATAGCGATAATTTCATCTGTAATTTGAATAGACAGGACGTTCTTCCTGCGGAATTCAACCGTTTTTTCATAATTTTGAATATCTAGAGTGGTTATTATTGATAATCGCTTACAATCGGAGGATGGTGCGAACATTCTCCGATTTTTCTTTTTTCGATCATTGAACCCTTTTTGCCGGGTTGCGCTGGCTTTAACTAAGTCATTTCATAAGCCCTATTTTTTAATGATGGTTATTTTATCTTCCGATATTTGGAATTGAACATTGTGGATTTTACTGAAGTATTCCAAAACCTGCCCAATGGATTCATTCTGCACATCTATGGTAGCATTGAACCGCTCCCCTTCCAAATGGTTTTGGGGGTTGGAAATAACCACATTGTAATGTCTTTCCAATTTTCTTAAAATATTGTTGAAAGGCGCATTCCTGAACACTACATACCCATTTACCCAAGAGGTGTACAAATCAGTAGGTACTTCTACCGTTTCAATTTTGGACGAGTTCTTATAAAAAGTCCCCTTGAAACCCGGTTTTAAAAGCACGGGTTTTTCTTCTTTCGATTTATTGGGTACCAACTGAACCGAACCGGAAACAAGAACCACTTCCGTAGTGGCATCCTCATTGTAGTTGGCCACATTAAAAGTGGTACCCAACACTTGAACATCCAAGCTATCTAAAGCCACCACAAAAGGATGTGTTTTATCATGGCTTACCTTAAAAAAAGCTTCACCGGATAATTTCACCTTTCTTTTTAATCCTTTTTTAAACTGGGAAGGAAAGGTCATACGGCTACCGGCGTTCATGGTAACCTCCGTACTGTCCGAAAGGGCCACGGTTATATTTTTACCGTAGGGTACCGTAATGGTATTGTAAACAATTTCTTTAGCGGGCTTGTTAGATTGAAAACTGATTCTATTACCAGTTTGATTGGCAATAACACTCCCATCCTTGTCCTTAATGGATACAGAACCTAATTCTGATATTTCTTCTACCATACCATTGGAGTGCTCCAAGGTGATGGTATTTTCTTTAGGTAAAATGTTTGTCTCCTCAACTTGGTCACTACCATTGTACAAATACAGTCCCACTGCTAAAAAGCAAAGCAAAATAGCCGCATATTGAAGCCCAGTATATACATTTCTGCGTAGAGTGAGTCTTTTGTCTTTCCTGATTTCCTTTAGGAGCTCTTTTTTTGTTTCCTCCAGATTTGGTTGGTTCATTTTATATAAAGCAACAAAGTGCGTTTTTAAATAGTTCTTGATGAAGGCCTTGTATTCTTCCTTGCCAAAATATGTATCCAGCTCATCTAAATCCTCACCATTGGCAGAATTACCCAAAAATTTAATAAGAAGCCTTTCGAGGGAACTTAAATTCATACAAGTTTTTAATTGCTCTTTTAATTATTACGTTCAAAATTTACAATACACTTACTTTTTCTTGATAATTTTTTATATTCAACCAATTTTTAGTTCAATATTTAGTATATCATCAATATGCAGAAATACGATAACAATGAGGTTTTAATCAATGGATTAAGCAAAGGAAAGGAAGATGCATATATATTTTTACTGGAAAAATATCATAAAAAACTCTTCAGCTATACCCTCACTTTAATCCATGATCGCAGCCTAGCCCAGGATATTGTCCAGAACACTTTCATTAAAACTTGGCGTTTTAGAAAAAAACTAAAACCCGAACATTCCATCCAGAGTTTTTTATATAAAATGGCCTATCATGAATTTGTTGATGAATACAGGCAGGGTAAAAAACTACTTCCTCTTGAGGATAAATATTACAAGCACATGTTCGAGGTTCTTGAGGAAACCAATGAATACAAATTAGAACGTTTTCTGGGGCTTCTTTCCAAAGAAATAGAAAAACTCCCCCCCAAGTGCAGAGAAATATTTACACTAAGCAAACAGGAGGGACTTACCAATAAGGAAATCTCAGAACACCTATCCATATCCATTAGAACGGTTGAAGTTCAAATGAGAAAGGCCTATAACAGACTTCGAGATAGCCTTGGTGACCAATACGAGACTGTCTTTTTCTTTATATTTAATAAAAAAGAGTTTACGGTAAGGAACTAATCCCCGTTTAAACGAATAAAACCGCCATCTATGGGAAAATCGGTTCCCGTAACAAAAGACGCTTCATCTGAACACAAATAAAGGGCCAGATCGGCTATTTCTTGAGGTTTACCCATTCTACCTATTGGCTGTGTCCTGGAAAGTTGTTGAAACTTTTCCTCAATGGCATCCGGAAAATTGTTTTTTAAATAACCATCCACAAAAGGAGTATGTACCCTAGCTGGAGATATGCTATTACAACGGATGTTATATTCCAAATAGTCCTTTGCTACCGAATACATCATGGTCAAGGCCGCTCCTTTTGACATGGAATAGGCAAACCTATCTTTTATACCCACGGTAGCGGCAATGGAAGCCATATTGATGATGGAACCTCCCTTTTCTTTCATAAAAGGAATAACGGAATGAATACAATTGTAAACCCCTTTGACGTTTACCTGATAAATTCTATCAAAATCTTCTTCCTTTGTGAGCTCAACATTGCCAATATGGGCAATACCGGCGTTGTTCACTAAAATATCAATCCCATGACCGGAGGCCACCTTTTCTACCGCTTGTTTTACTTCTTTTTGGACTGAAACATTACATTCATGCACAAAGCCTTTTCCTCCTTTTCCCTCAATTTCGCCCAATACTTCCTTAGCGTTGGTTGCCTTTAGTTCCAAAATATGCACCTCAGCGCCCTGAAGGGCCAAGTTTGCCGAAATGGCTCTTCCTATTCCACTACCACCACCTGTGACAATGGCTTTTTTTCCCGATAAATCAAACTTCATTTTACTTTTCTTTGGAAGACAAGGTATCTTTTGAAACAAAAAAGTCTTTTATCTCATTATCCATACCATTGTCAATTTTTACACTTGGTTTTTGGTTTGTCAATTCTTCCAAGCCTTTGCTTGAAATTTTGGTTCCCCAAATGTAAAGCCTTTTTAGATTTTGAAAGGCGAGTAAAGTAGAAATGCTTTTATCAGTTACGGACGTCTCGTATAATTTTAAGAGACTCAGGTTGTTTAGTGATTTCAATTGACCTAAATCTTGGTCTGTGATTGGGGTCTTATCCAATTCAAGCCATTCTAAATTTTGGCATTTTGCTAATAGATTTACCTCTTCAGCTCCAATAGGAATACCACTCAAATCAAATTCCACAATATTTCCGGCAATTCTTTCCAAGTTACGTATGGGTTTGGAGTCATATTCAGGCGGTAAATAGACATCAATACTCAAAGCATTGGAATTACCTGCCATTCGCGTAATTGTCAAATAATCACTGGCCAAGTTTTGCAGCGTACTATCCGCAACTATAGGCAATTCTTTCCATCTATCTTCGGCACTTGGCTCCATTAATTTTTTTACCAAGGCCTGTAAAGGTTCCGTCGGTGGAAGTGAAGCATATTTCAAGGTATCGGAAGCACCCAAAGCAATCCAACTTTCCAAAATGGCAATCTCATCAGAATCCAATTGGGTCTTCCCCTCCGGCGGCATGTGCTCCTCTTCTTCAAGCGGGAGGTGCAACCGTTTTATTAACTCACTTTCTTCTGGATTTCCAATGACAAGCGTATTACCATGCTCCCCTCCTTTAAATAAACCTTCAAGGTTATGCATTAACAATGCTCCTTTTTGCTTGTTAGGATTATGGCAGGAAACACATTTATCTTCTAAAATAGGAGCCACCACATGCGCGTATATCAAAGGGTTTTCTGGTAATTCCTTTGATTTCTTACCTGTAGGAAGCGCTAAATAATCTTCGCCGTGTGTCACCATACCGCCGTAGTGGCCCGTTAAACTTACCAACACCAGCATGAACACCAAGAGCGTTTTTTTTACAATCGCCTTACCCAACAACCTCCTTTCTACCTGATAAAAAATTACCAACAGAAAAGCTAATCCTGCACCTAGCCATTGATGCCAAAAAAGTAAATCGCCCTTTTCACCGGCTTCCTTCCCAAGAAAGAAACCCGAAATGGCAGTAACCAAAACAGAAATCACCATGATTTCCAGCAGGAGTTTCGGAAAAGTCATTTTCGTAAAACCAAGGAAAACGGTAATGATAATCAAAACTATGGGAAAGTGCAGTATCAATGGATGCCAACGGCCCAACCAACCTACCAGGCTTGGAAGTTCTATACGGGATTCAAAAATGAGGCAAAAAACCAGAAAAATGGATAGACCCAAAATGACATAATCCACCCATGAACTTTTAGAATTTGAGTCTGTCATTACGATAAAAGGTCTTTAACTACATTTCCAGCAACATCGGTCAACCTAAACCTTCTGCCCTGATATTTATAGGTAAGTTGTTCATGATCCAAACCAAGGGCATGCATAAGGGTGGCATGAAAATCATTGATATGAACCGGATTTTCTACTACATTATAACCAAACTCATCCGTCTGTCCATAGTTAAGACCCGGTTTAATACCGCCTCCAGCCATCCAAATACTGAAAGCCCTTGGGTGATGGTCCCTACCATAATTGGCAGGATCAAATTTACCTTGGCAGTAATTGCCACGGCCAAATTCGCCACCCCAGATAACTAAAGTGTCCTCTAACATACCCCGTTGTTTTAAATCCATAACCAAAGCTGCCGAAGCTTGATCTACATCTTTTGCCTGGCCGGCCATTTCATTGGGCAGATTGCCGTGTTGGTCCCAACCTTGATGGTACAATTGTATAAATCGCACCCCGTTTTCTGCCAACCTTCTTGCCTGTAAAGCGTTTGCCGCGTAGGTGCCGGGCACTTGACAATCTTCACCGTACAATTTTACAATGGACTCCGGTTCTTTTGAAATATCCATCACGTCAGGAACGGACATTTGCATGCGATAGGCCATTTCATATTGTGCAATTCTAGATTCTATCTCATCATCTCCCGTTTCCACATGGTGGAGTTTGTTGAGTTCTGAAACCTCGTTTAGAAAATCGCGCTTTTCGCTTCGGGAAATTCCGTCAGGATCATTTAAATACAAAACCGGATCTTTACCTGAGCGCAACAAAACCCCTTGGTGCTTAGAATCTAAAAAGCCACTGGACCATAACTTGGAATACAAACCTTGGCTATTGCCTTTTCCTCTAGAGGTCAACACCACAAAAGAGGGTAAGTTTTTATTTTCACTACCCAAACCGTAACTGAGCCAAGACCCCATACTAGGACGTCCGGAAATCTGACTCCCCGTTTGAAAAAAGGTAATGGCGGGATCGTGGTTAATGGCTTCCGTATGCATACTTCTGACTACCGTAATCTCATCGGCAATTTTAGCAATGTGAGGAAAAAAATCACTGATCCATGTTCCGCTTTGTCCGTACTGTTTAAAATTGACAGCGGGAGGCATTAATGGAAATTTTGCCTGATTAGCGGTCATCCCCGTTAACCGCTGCCCGTTTCTAATGGACTCCGGCAAATCCTCTCCCATGCGTTTGCGCAGGGTAGGTTTATAATCAAAAGTTTCCAATTGCGAAGGAGCACCTGCCTGAAAAAGGTAAATGACGCGCTTGGCCTTAGGTGCAAAATGCGGGATGCCCAAAGGCATATCTGCACTTATTTTTCCTTCGTTTTTAAATAAATCGGGTATCAATAAAGAACCTAGTGCCAACGATCCAATACCTACACTCAATTGTGAGAAAAAATGTCTCCTATTGACCTTTAAAGGATTTTCTTTCTGTTCGTTCTTCTCTTTCATAGCTTATTCTTTGGTAATGGTTTCGTCTAAATTGTAAATAACTTGGGCCGTTAACATGAGGGCAGCCGTTTTAGATGGGTCTACCTTCAATTTTTCGTAATTGCCTACAGCCACCAATTTTTCAGCTTCCACCAAATTCTCAGTATAGGTTTTTAGGGCATCATGGTAGTAGGCTGTCAAAGTGAGCAACTCTTCTTTTTTAGGACTACGAACCAATATTCTTTTAAATACCTTGGATACGTAATCCTTATCCTCTGGATTCTCATGAACCATTTTCTCTGCCATGACACGGGCCGCCTCTAAAATCTGAACGTCATTTTGTAGGACCAGCGCCTGCAAGGGCGTATTTGTCTTTTGTCTCCTTACCTCGGAAAAATCACGGTTGGGTGCATCAAAAATGGTCATGGAAGGCGGAGGTAAAGTTCGTTTCCAAAAAGTGTACAATGAGCGCCTATACAAATCATCGCCTTCATCAGGTATGTATTTGGTCAAAACCCCTCTGTTTCCACCGGCGTTGGTTTCCTCCCACAACCCTTCAGGTTGATAGGGACGTACGCTAGGTCCACCTATTTCCTTGTTAAGGAGGCCACTTGTGGCCAAAACGTAATCCCTGATCATCTCACCGCTCATACGAAACCGCTCCGCCCTGGCCAACCAAATATTCTCGGGGTCGGCTTTTTTCAATTCGGGGGTTAGCTCGGATTTCTGCTGATAAGTAGCGGAAAGCATTATTTTCTTAAGCAAATATTTAACGTCCCAACCATTTTCCATAAAGTCAACCGCCAACCAATCCAGCAATTCCGGATGCGTAGGCAAGCTCCCTTGCACCCCAAAATCCTCTGCTGTTTCCACGAGACCTTTTCCGAAAAGCATTCCCCAAATTCGGTTAACAAAAACCCTTGCCGTTAACGGATTCTTGCTATCGGTTAACCACTGGGCCAATCCTAAGCGGTTTTTCGGTAAATCTTCCGAAAAAGGAAAAATATTAGATGGCGTACCGGGATAAACAGAATCCGTAGGTTGATCATATTCTCCCCTATTTAAGACATAAGTAGTTTTAGGGGCGGAATCGTTCATCACCATCACGTTCAATTTTTCGGTCTTGTGCATATTTATAAATGACAGAACATCCAACGTGTCCTTGGCACTTACTTCAATAAATGGAGGATCGGCAAAAAACTTTTGGTTTTTAGCCTGTACGGCATCCATTTGCAGGCCTTTTTCGTCTACCTGATTGAAAAAAGCATAAAACTGAAAATAGTCCTTTTGCGAAATTGCATCATACTTATGGTCATGACAACGGGCACATTCCAAGGTAAGTCCCATAATGCCCTTACCCAATGTATTGGTACGGTCCAAGACATAGTTTACGCGGTATTCTTCTTGAATAACCCCACCCTCTTGGGTAATGGGATGATTTCTATTGAAGGCGGTTGCCAATACTTGCTCTTTAGTGGCATTGGGGAGTAAATCTCCTGCTATTTGCCATGTTAAAAAATCGTCGTAAGGAAGGTTGCTGTTAAAAGCATGGATGACCCAATCCCTCCAAGGCCACATGGTGCGGTAACTATCATCTTGATATCCGTGGGAATCTGCATACCTGGCAACATCCAACCAAGATTGTGTCATACGTTCGCCATATGCGGGTGAGGCCAAAAATGCATCAATGACCTTTTCAATTCTTTCTTCGGAAGTATCTTTCATTAGCTTTTCTACCATTTCCGGAGAAGGCGGCAAACCTGTGACATCTAGACTAATTCGCCTGATTAGAATTTCGTCCGAAGCTTTTTCCGAAGGCTGAAGTTCTTTTTCCTCTAATTTTTCAAGTACAAAGGCATCGATTTCATTATTTCCCCAATCCGATATTTCACTTTGGGGAAGCTCTTCTTTTTTGGGAACGATATAGGCCCAATGTTTTTCAAATTCGGCTCCTTGCTCAATCCACTTCTTAATTAAATCTTTTTCGTACGTACTTAATGATAGTTTTGAATCAGTGGGTGGCATTATAATTTTGGGGTCATCGCTAATAATTACCTCATAGACCTTACTTTTATGAGGTTTTCCTTTCACCAAGGCATAACCGGAACTTTCGGAAAGCTCCTCGAAAGCGGTCTCTTCTATATCCAAACGCAATCCAGCTTTTCTTTTATTCGCATCCGGACCGTGACAGGTATAGCAATTATCGGAAAGAATAGGTTTGATATGAAAGTTGTAATCCACAACCTCGGGAATTTTTAAGGAAGCATATTCTTTTGGCTTGGGAGAAAACCACCCATCCACATAGCCGTATAGTACAACTATCAACAATAAGAAAATGAGAGGTAATGTAAATTTGAGTTTCATAGTTAGTAATTGGTGAGGTAAATTGGCATTTAAATGTAGTGATTTTAAACACTCTTGTCCAATGCTATTTATGCAATGAATGGCCCAATTTATACCACAAACTCAAAATTAGGGGGAGTTCAGGAAGAAAAAGAAAGAAAATTACTATAGAAGGTATAAAATTTACAATTGGGACAAAGCCAAAAAAGCCATTAACCCGCCGCCTATTTCCATGGCACTTTCGTCTATATTAAAAGTGGGAGTGTGCAAGCCAGAAACAATGCCCTTTTCAATATTGCCAACACCCAACATATAAAAACAAGAGGGGCCCTTTTGGGTATAGTAGGCAAAATCTTCAGCCGCCATCCATTGATCCATTTCAACCACATTTTCGGGACCCAAATATTCCATAGCTTTTTGTTGAAGTAAGGGGGTTAGATGGGCATTATTTATCAAATGAGGATAGCCATTTTTAAAAGTCAGTTCAGCGGTGCCTCCCATAGACTCTGCAATGCCCTCTATCAACTTTTCCAGTTTTTTTAGGGCTTCTGACCTCCAGGCCTCATCCATAGTTCTAAAAGTACCTTCAATATAAACTTCATTAGGAAGCACATTAATGGCTCCATCGGCAATCACTTTACCAAATGAAAGCACAGAAGGTGTTTTAGGCGATGCCATTCTACTTACCAGCTGTTGAGCGGCCACTATAATATGCGAACTGATCAAAACGGGGTCTACAGCCATTTCTGGCATGGCCGCGTGACCTCCTTTTCCTTTCACGGTAAGGAAAATTTCATCCATACTTGCCATAAACTTACCAGAACGGAAACCCACCTTACCTATGGGCAAATCTGGTCTCACATGTTGCCCAACATGCGGTATTGCACCCAAATCCTTATAGGCCTTTTCTTCTAGCACCTTAGTTGCTCCCCCCGGCCATAACTCTTCCGCTGGCTGAAACAACAATTGCACCTCGCCCACAAACTCGTTTTTTAGCTGTATCAGTATTTTGGCGCACATGAGAAGCGAAGCCATATGCGCGTCATGTCCGCAAGCATGCATAACTCCCAAATTTTGTGATGCAAACTCAAAGGTATTTTCTTCGGTGATGGGCAGGGCGTCCATATCCGAACGCAATAAAACGGAAGGTCCTTTGGATTTCCCTTGTATGGTAGCCAGTAATCCGGTATTTGCCACTGATTTTATTGCATCTACACCTATAGAATTCAAATAATTTCGAAGGTATGTAGATGTTTCAAACTCTTGAAAAGACAGCTCTGGATGGGAATGAAGATGCCTTCTCACCGAAATAAATTCTGGCAAGAAGGACTTTGATAGATTCTTTAATTCTTCAATTAGATGGGCATTTTGCATAGAAGCTTAGCGCTTTATCACTTTGAAAAATACAAATCGAATTCCACCTCCACTTTTTCACCAACTACTATCTGTCCGAACATGGCAGTTGGAGGTTCGATACCAAAATCAGCCAATGCTATTCCGTATTTTCCAGCGAGTTTGATGTTATCTCCCTTATGATCTAACGTTACAGGGATTTCCACATTTTTACTTTGCCCTGCAATGCTAAGTGCACCCACTAAAACCGATGATTTTTTCACCTCTTTGAGCGTAAAGTTAATTTTAGGATGTTCATCTTTCTTAAGGGCATCGTACATTTTATTGTCCATTGTAGGCCCCCTCTCACTTTTAATTCCCTCAACAACTACATCAAAATCAATTGACTTTGGAGCATTGCTATCTGCCGTCAATTTTCCATTGAGCTGCTCAGCTGCCACCGTCCAATCGTGTATGGTAGAGGTGCCATTTATTTTCAAGGTACTATCATCTTGTAGGCTGTACGTTTCTTGTGCCTGAAGACAAAATGAGGAAACAACCAAAACAAGGGTCATCAAAAATTTCATTTGTATATTTTTTAATGGATATTCTCCGGATTATTGTTTATCAGAATACTAAGAAGAAACGACCTACTCATCTAGAACAGTTTGCCAAAATTTCTTCTGATCGTCAGCGGAAGGCTGTTCTTTTGGACTTACCAATCGCATACCAACATAATTGGAATCTGTAAACCACCAGAAACTTTTTGGAATTTGAGGGTCTCTTTTTTGCTGCTTTAAGCTAGAGGCGGTTCTTGCGGCAGACCGCAATTTATCGGCATCATCATCCCATGACCCGCCTCTATACGAACGAGGGTGAATTACCGTAGGTGTCACCCAAGGATTTTTAGGGTCTGTCTTGGCATAAGCATCTTCCTTGTACTCGTCCAACGTCCATTCGGCGACATTGCCATGCATGTCGTGCAGCCCCCATGGGTTTGGTTTTTTACTTCCTGCCTTGGCATATTTGCTTTCACTGTTCTTATAATAAACCGCATATTCATCCATTTGGCTCAAATCATCGCCAAAGCTATAAGCGGTGGTAGTACCTGCTCTTGCCGCATATTCCCATTCCGCTTCCGTGGGCAACCGATAAAACTTGCCCGTGATGGTACTTAACCATTTACAAAAAACCAATGCCGAATAAGCAGACATACTTACCGCGGGAAAGCCATCTTTCCCCATTCCATAGGAAGGATCCTCGTAAGGCGGGCTTGGTCTGGTAATGGCATCAACCTTCATGACCCTATCATTTTCCAGCTTTACGAACATTTCTTTATTCTGTTTGAAAAACAGCTCAAAAAGGTCCCAGGTAACCTCATACTTCCCCATATAGAAAGCATCTAGCTCCACATTCTTCTGAGGGCCTTCATCTGCTTTTCTATTTGCTTCGGATTCAGGACTACCCATCATGAAACTTCCGGCAGGTATGGCCACCATATCAAAACTTACTTCGGTAGCCGGTACTGTTTCGGTATAGCCATTGGCATTAGAACTTTGGGCAGGCGAAAGTAATTTTGGGGCTTCCTGCGTTTCACTAACGGTTTCAGGGGTTTTTTCAACTGCCACCTTTTTGGCCGTACATGAATAGGTAAGGGTTCCGACGATGGCCAGGCAGTAAATAATTTTCTTCATTTAGATAGTTTAAATTGTTTGGATTTCGCTAAAATTAAAGGTTTTTTCCGATCAAAAAAGCAAAATAAACTCTTAATCGATACAGAAGTGCCATACTTGTTCGGCTTATAACTTATCGCTATGACACACTGATTTTTATAACAAGAATACCATATACCTAAATGAATTATCTTTGAAGCAGCACACATCAAACCAAAGAAATGAAAAAATCAGTACTTATCATTTGTACCTTCTTGGCCACTACACCACTTTTGTCACAAAAAGCCAATACCAAAACCCTTGAAAAATTCACCGAGTTAAAAGCCTATGACAGAATAGTGGTTACCTTGGTCAAGAGTTCGGAGAACAAACTCGTGATTACCGGAGACGATAAGGATGAAGTCAATATTTCCAATAAAAACGGACTCCTCAAAATAAAAATGGAATTTGACAATTTCATGGACGGGGACGAAGCAAAAGCAACACTATATTACACGGAAGATTTGGCACTTATTGACGCCAATGAAAATGCAAAAATCAATTCTGACGAGGTCTTAAAACAAAACGGACGCATAGAAATTAAAACCCAAGAGGGAGGCAAAATTGACCTGAAGGTTGCATTGAATGATTTATATACCAAGTCTATTTCCGGTGGAGAGATCACCTTAAACGGTTCTGCAAACACCCAAGAGGTAATGGTCAATACCGGTGGAAAAATTTACAACAAACAACTGGATACCAAAGAGACCGTAGTGGTGGTGAATGCGGGTGGCCGTGCAGACATTAAAGCATCGGACAAAGTAGAAGCAAAAGTAAGAGCGGGAGGTTCCATTTATATCTATGGTACCCCAAGAGAAATACAAAAGGATAAAGTTTTTGGAGGTAAAATAGAAGAAGTGGACTAATCCTATTGCTCTATGCTTCGGGCTTCAAAAGCGATCAGTTCAGAGTTTTCAAAAATTGGCTCCACTTCTATTGGATTGCAACAAACCTCACAATCTTCCACATATACCTGTCTGGTTATTGAAGGGTCTACCAGCATTGAAATATCTTCCCAGCAGTAGGGGCATTGAAAAAAATGCTCGTACATTCTATAGATTTTAGAGATGCACTAATTCACCTTTCCTCGAAGAATCATATATGGCATTGATCACTGCGACCGCTTTACGGGCTTCTGTTCCATTTACCATGGGCTCTCCTCCTGCCAAAATCACTTGAAGCATATTTGCCAAGACTTCCTTATGGTTTTGATGACCTATGGCGGTAGGGTCTGCGGCACCTGAAGCATCTCCGCTTTGGACTATTGTTGGGGAATCTGTACCAGGAACATTCCATTGTACAATTTTACCGGCCTCCATGAGCACACTACCTTTTTCCCCATAGATTTCAAGTCTTTCCGGATAACCAGGGACCAAAGCGGTTCCTGCTGTTATATTGCCGATAGCCCCGTTTTCAAATTCAACAATAGCACTACCTACATCTTCTCCTTCTATGGGATGAACACTTGTTTTTACTTTACCATACACAGATTTGGCATCTCCCAATAGATTTGTTAACAGATCTATGGTATGAATTCCCTGATTCATAAAAGCTGCACCTCCATCATATTCAAGAGTTCCTCTCCAATCGCTACCCGCGTAATATTCATGCGAACGGTACCAGTTAATATGGGCATTGCCCATTAAGATTTTTCCTAGTCTCCCCTCATTTACTGCCTTCTCTAACAAACGATAATCTGCACTGCATCTGTTTTGCAGCACACAACCAAGTTGCACTCCCTGCTTTTTACAAATCTCTATAGCTTGATCAATTTTTTGGGTCGTAACTTCCAATGGCTTTTCACTTAGCACATGTTTTCCCGCTAAGGCTGCAGCTTCAATGGCTTCACCATGTCTACCACTTTCATTACAAATACACACTAACTGTATATCTTGGGAGAGAAATTCATCCATATTACTAAAGGCCGCGACCCCAAATTGCTTTTTTACCGCCTCTACCCTATCGGATGATTTGGTGAAAAGAGCCACCAAATGGGCATTTTCCAACTCAGAAATGCATTTGATGTAATTATTAACGATCGACCCTGTACCTACAATTCCTATTCCTATGGATGACATGTGCAGTTAAATTAAGTTACGACTATGTTACAAAGAATTTAGTTTATCTGCAACCTAGAGTCCATGTCCATTTAGGAATAGGTCTTTGATTTAAATCTGAATATTTAGCAGTTGACCGGTTAGCTGAAGTAATTGAAGCTCTGCAAGCTTAGCGTCATACTTGGCCAAGTTCTTATTGGTTTGGGCATTTAAAAGATTGATTTGCGCCTGCCTAAATTCTATGGATGTAATACGGCCCAGCTGAAACTGTTCTTTGGAACGATCAAAGTTGTTTTGGTTGGTAAGTACATTCTGTTCCTGAATCTGAAAGATATTCAACCTGTTTTCATAAATGGCCAAGGCATTTTGGATATCCCTTTCTACTTGAAGTTCAATCTGCTCCAGTACTAATTCTTGGGTATCGTAAGCTATTTTAGCATTTTTCATTCGGACCGTAGTTCCACCTCCATCAAACAGATTCCAGGTTAGACTAGCACCTAGACCAAAATTCCAAGTTTCATTGTTAGTACCGGGAAAAAATGCAGAGGGAGCGCTTTGGTTCAAATTCCAACCATAGGTCCCATTAAGCCCCACAGTGGGTAGATATCCTGATCTACTTACTTTTATATCATACTCATTAATGGTTAGATTTTTTTGCGATTGCAAAATGGCAACGTTGTTCATCTGCGCTTGGGAAACCAATTCTTCCAATTGTAATTTTGGTATAAAAGAAATAAGCGTGTCTACTTCAAATCCGGCATTTAAATCCCTGTTAAGTACCACATTTAAATCTCTTTTGGTATTTTCCAATTGCTGTAGGGTATTCAAAAGGTTGATGCTGTCGTTAGTAACATCTACCTGGGCATTTAAGATATCCAATTTGGTATTCTGGCCGTACTCAAAAGAATACTCGGCCCTTGTAATTCGCTGTGTACTAATTTCCAAAGCCTGCTGTAATACATTTTTATTTTCTGTTAGGCGAGCCACTTCAAAGTACACGCTAAATAATTGAAGTAGGGTATTCTCTATAGTTTCCCTGGCCTGAAGTTCACTTAGCTGGTATTGCTCCTTCAACTGTTTGTAGGTATACAACCTTCCTAAACCATCAAAAAGAGTATAGTTGACGTTGACGGCCGAATTGTATCGTTGTGCTTCTGCCTTGTACAGGCTTAAATCTGGCCTGGGACTTCCATCGTCCAAAGTTTGACCCGGGAATTCAATTGTGGAGTCATCCCTGGAATAATTTGCACCAGAAGTTGCTGTAACCGTTGGTAAATAACCGGAATTAAGAACG
This sequence comes from Cytophaga sp. FL35, assembly GCF_014349235.1. Taxonomy (GTDB): domain Bacteria; phylum Bacteroidota; class Bacteroidia; order Flavobacteriales; family Flavobacteriaceae; genus Euzebyella. The sequence goes on from NZ_JACSOH010000027.1 coordinate 29,604, forward strand.
CTCTTATTATTCTTTGCCACATCTACTTGATTACGGGCTATCTTAATATCAAAATTATTGAGCAGCGCCAATTTTATGGCGTCGTCCTTGGAAAGAAGTTCTTGTTCTTGGGCAGTTGTAGCAACCGATATTAAGATTGCCCCTAAGAAAAAACACTTTTTTAGTAAACTCATTAGCTGTTATTCTTTACCCTGTAATTCAATTACTACGGGCTCTTCATGGCTAGAAGTTCCATTTAAGGATGGTCTGGCCACTTTATTCATTTCTTCTTCCTCCTTTTGTTCCTTAATTGCCCTTTCAACTTCTTCTTTGGTAACATCCCCTCCTTTAATCAACCATTTTTTACCTACCTTGATCCTGTTGCTAAAGGAAAGAAAAAGGGGCAATAACAACAATGTTAGAATAGTTGCAAACCCAATTCCGTAGGAAATTGAAATAGCCATAGGTTTTAAAAACTGTGCCTGCCTACTCTTCTCCAATAACAAAGGTGCTAAACCCGCAATGGTCGTTACAGAGGTCAAGAATATGGCACGAAAACGGGAACGCCCGGCATCATAAATAGCATCATCGAACTTCATACCATCCCTAAGATTACCATTGAATTTACTAATGAGGACCAAGCCGTCATTTACCATAATTCCAATAAGTGCAATAATTCCCAAAAGAGATAGCATATTCACAGGGAAGCCATGAATATAATGGCCCCATCCAACAGCAGTAAGACTAAACGGAACCATTAAAAGCAAAAGTAATGGCTGACTAAAGCTTCTAAAGGTGAAGGCAATAGTTATATAAATAAGTAGCAGTACAGATAACCCTACCACCCTTAAAGAGCTCGTCATTTTATTGGCCTCCCTATTCTGCCCCTCATAAGAAGCGGTAACCGTTGGGTATTTAGACTGTATTTCCGGCATGACATTTTCCTTTATGTCACTCATTATATCAGCCGCCGTGGTTGTTTTTTCGTCCTTTAAATCTGCAGAAACCTGTATTTCCCGTTGGCCTTCCAAATGGTTAATGGCCACATCACCCCGTTCAATGGTATAGTTGGCAATTTCATTTAAAGGAACTTTGCTTCCACTTGGGGTGGTAATCCGCATTTCATCCAAATCCGTAATAGAAGACCTATTGGTTCTATCATACCTTACCCAGACCCGAATTTCATCCTGACCTCTCTGAAAGCGCTGTGCCTGAGCACCAAAAAAACCGGCTCTCACCTGATTCATAACTGTTTGAAGGTCCAACCCCAATAAATACGCATTTTCTTTTAACTCCAGCCTTATTTCCTTGATTCCGGCCGGGTCATTGTCCGCCACATCCTTTAATAGGGAATTGTTCAGCAGCTCTGCTTTTAATTCTGCTTTGGCCGCCTTTAATTCCTCAATGTTGTTACCTAATAGACTTACGGAAACCGGATTACCTCCAAAATTGCCACCACTGCCATAAATAAGGCTTTCTACTCCTACTACAGGCCCTACCAATTCTTGAAGCCTATTGGTTACCATGTCCGACCTAATTTCATCCGGTCTTTCCTCACCAGGTAATAAATTGATGGTCAAAGTGGCGGTTGAAGAACCGGGGCCTAATCTACGAATGGTATTTTCAAATAATTCCTTACCCGTACCCTTCAAGTACTTTTCAGATAATTCTTGATTTACAATTATTGACTTTTCCTCTATTAAAGAAATGATGGAATCAGTCACATCTTCGTGGGTACCATTGGGCATGGAAAGCTCTACTGAAACCCTATCACTCGCTACTCTTGGGAAAAAAGAGGTCCGGACTATACCACCCCCCATAGAACCTATGGTTAAAATAAGGGCCATGGCGAAGAAAGAGAACGTCAAAATTTTATTCTTTAGTCCAAATCGAAGCGCCGGGCTATACATTTTATCTCGCATCCATAGCATTAGACGGTCTCCCATTTCATTGATATTTCGAAGCTTGGCAAATGCCATCCCTATTTTTGTTTTTGGCTTCTTGGGCATCGGGGCAAGAGCCTTGGAGTGGGCCAAATGTGCCGGAAGAATGATGAGTGCCTCTACTAGAGAAACAACCAACGTTAGAATTACAATGACCGATACTTCACTGAAAAACTCCCCAATTCTACCATCAAGAAAAAGAAAGATGGAAAAAGCCAATATAGTGGTGATAATTGCCGAAACAATGGGAGGTATTACCTCCATTGTACCATCGATAGCCGCCTGTATGGGCGATTTTCCCTTCTCGTAATGCTGGTATATATTTTCGGCAATAACAATTCCATCATCCACCAAAATACCAATGACAATTATCATTCCGAACAAGGACAGCACGTTAATGGTAACATCAAAATTTCCCGCAAGCATGAACATTCCCAAGAAGGAAACCGGTAGACCAAAGGCCACCCAAAAGGCCAACCTTGTATTTAGGAACAAGGAGAGGAAAATAAGTACCAGAATCATCCCTACAATAGCGTTCTCCGTTAGCAGTTCGGTACGTTGATTAAGCGTCTTTGATTGATCGCTTACCACATGCAATTGAACGTTATTGTATTTATGGTTAAAATCTTCAATGTATTCCTTCACATGATCTGCCGAAGAAATAAGGTCTTCTGTATTGGTACTTGTAATTTCGGTATTTACGGAAAGTTCACCATTGAAATAAGAGGCATTGGGAGATTCTGCAAAGCGGTCGCGCACAATGGCAACATCCTTTAATCGTACCGTTTGGCCAGACGCATCTGCCTTAATTATCAAGTTGGACAACTCCTTGCCGTAATAGGAACGGTTATTGGCCCTGATCAAATACTCTTCGGCATCAGTCTTGATATTTCCGCCAGTTACCAGAATATTGGCCCTTGAAACAGCTTGGGCTACATCACTAAAGCTGAGGTCATATGCCAAGAGGCTATTTTCGTTTAAGGCTATTTCGATTTCTTCATCTGGAAAACCGGTCATTTCTATCTGACTTATTCCATCTATAGCCCTAAGTTCATTTTCTACCTGTCTACCTATTTGCTTAAGTGTAGCCAACGGAACGTTCTCCCCGCTCAAAGCAAAGCTAATGGTCTGCCTAATTGCCTCCAACTTCGAAACCACTAGGGGCTCCATACCTGTTGGGAAAGAAGGCACACGGTCTACCGCATTCTTCACTTCCAAAAGCATGAAGTCTATATTGCGGCCCTTTTCAATTTCCACATTAATAATACCGCTATTCTCTCGGGAAGTGGAAGTGACCCTATCTATACCCTCTAAACCTTTAAGGTTATCCTCGATCTTTAGAACAATACCCTCTTCCACCTCTTGAGGGGATGCTCCAGGATAGGTAATATTGATAGTAATATTTTTTGAATCCGAAAGCGGGAAGTAGGAAGAGTTAAGGCTTAGCATTCCAAACACCCCAAAGATGAAGAACGCAATTATGAAAACATCTACCGCTACATGGTACTTTATAAAATAGGAAATTATACTCCTCATTCCTTAAATGTTAGGGGTTGCTTTTTTCTTCAAACACCTTAACCAGCATGCCTACATAGGCACCAACCACAGGCTTGGAAACAATGGTTGTGCCATCTGGCACTTCCTTTAACACTACCTTTTTTTCTGAAAAATAAACAGGTTTAACATCTATTTGATCTAGAATGGAATCACGAACCACAAATATTTTATCATTCTCTAGAAGCAAGTTTCTATCTACTTCTATGGCATCTTCTTCAGATTTTGCATTGAGATTGGCCTCCAAATACATACCTTCCCTTAAATTGCTATCTTTAACATCTATATAGGCCTTTATGGTTTGTGAAGCTTGGTCTACACTTCCATTGATTCTTGCCACTTTACCCTCATACGTTTTTGTTCTATCCAGATTTACGAGTTCAACCGTTTCCCCTACTTTTAAAAGATCGCTGTAGGTTTTACTCACGGAAACTTCCAACTCGTATATTCCCGTATCTATGAACTCACCTAATTTTTGACCGGACCTGATCAAGGTGCCTTCGGTTACCAAAGCTTCTGTAAGCACACCATTAAAAGGAGCTGAAATGGTATACTTAGCCAAACGCTGCTCAAGATTTTTAATATTGTAATAATCCGTTAGAATTCCTCTTCCGGATATAAAGAATTTCTCCTTTTCGGTGGTCATTTCCGGTAAGGCCGGAGTTGTTTTATTTACATCAAAACTTAACAGATACTCCTGCCATTTAGGATAGATTTCCGGATAATCCAACCTTAAATCCGGCATTATGGAAGTTATAAGATTGTAAAGATTGCTTTTGGCAGATTGAACACTTGCTGAATACTCCGCAGCATCTATTCTTATGATGGTTTGCCCAGCTCTATATCTTTGGCCGGGCTTAAACAAATGAGCGCCTTTTCTAAATACACCTTGTACCTCAGAGTATAATTCCACACGTTGCTTGGCAATAAGATTACCATTGGTTGGAACTTTAATAAGAACTTGCCCATTTATAACTGTATCCACAAACACAGTTTTCACAATTTTCTGGGGCCTAGGTTTAGGAGTAGTTTTGCTGTCTATGATTGCCTTTGCCGCGAAGACAGAAGCAATAATCAATAACACCCCAATTACCGAAAGGGTAATTTTACGCGTATCCATAAGTTCAAGTTAGCTGGTGGTTAGACCACAAATCTATCCAATAGTTTAAGCGAGATAAGTTAAATGTATCTTAAATGTAGGTCTTTTTAATTTTTCGTAAAAAAAAAGGACGCATAATTGCGTCCCTTTTAACCAAACTAACTAATAAATTATGGTAATCTATTCATCTATACCTTCATCTTCAAATTTAGTATCCGCCATTCTAGTTTCGCTAAAATTCGGGTCTTTAAAGTCAATATTCAACTCCTCTTTATCATAATCAAAGACCAGGTAATCATTGGCAGATTTCATATACTCCAAATTCTTTACAGATTTAAATTTGTTGTTCTGGATTTGAAATACTTCCAAACTTGCTAATTGACCAAATTCTGCCGGCACTTCCCCTCCAAGGCTATTATTGGCCAAAACCAATTCTTTCAATTTACTAAGCCTACCCATTTCTGACGGAATTTGACCCTCCAAAGTATTTTCAAATAGTCCTAGGCTTTCCAATGAAGAAAGACTTCCCATGGACTTTGGAATACTTCCATTTAAACTATTGCTGGAAAGGTTCAAAACTTTTAAATTTTTGATATTTCCGATACTACTTGGGATAGTGCCCGTTAAAAAATTATTGAATGCCGTGAACTCCTCAAGGCTTTTAAGTTTTCCGATAGATTCTGGCAACTCCCCTTTAATTCTGTTCATTTCCAGCTTTAATATTCTCAATTTGGAAAGGTTCACCAATTCCAATGGTAATTCTCCGGTCAAAGAATTAAAAGCAAGATTAAGGGAGCGAAGGTTTTTCAATTCTCCTATTTTGGATGAAATAACTCCACTAAGGTTGTTCCTGAACAAATTGATCTCTGTAACGTGATCATTAACAACCGTTACTCCGTACCATTTGGAAACATCTGTATCTAAATTCCATTTATTGGTCCAATCCGATCCATTTGTAGAATTGAATAAATCAATTAGGGCTTGTTTTTCTGATTCTGGCACCTCAGCCTTTAGGACTTGAGAAGAGGAGAATAAAACTATAAAAAGTAAAAGTAGGTTTTTCATAATTGGATAATCACTTATGTAAGTAAAATTGGGTTTTTAAAGAAACACCCTACAAACTACGTTCATAAGTAGACAAAAACCAAAAAATATCGGTCAACTACCCTATAATGTTGTGAAACCTAGTTATTTTGTGGTGAAGGAAAATTAGGTCTTTCTACTTCATTTAATGGGCTCCTATTTCTTCCAATTCCAAGGTGATCAATTCCCATTTTTCCATTAAGCCTTCCAAATCCCTTTTCTTTCGTTGGTAGCCGTCAAAGAAATTAGGTTTCGCGATGGTAGCATCGTAATCCATTAACAACTCATGGTCTATTTCTGCTATTTCCTTTTCCAATGTGGCAATTTTGCTCTCAACGGAACTTAACTTGTTTTTTAAGGATTTCATTTTTTTCTGATCCTTAAATTCGTTGCCACCCTTGGTTTTTTCTTTCCCCTTCTTATCCGATTCAGATTTTTGTTCAATTTTCCTAAAATCTTCGGCCTTTCTTTGTTCCAGATAAAAGTCAATGTCCCCTAGGTATTCTTTGATTTTTTTATCCTTGAATTCGTATACTTTGTTGGTAAGTCCCTGTAGAAAATCCCTATCATGGGAAACGACCACCAATGTTCCCCCAAAATTCTTTAGAGCTTGCTTAAGCACATTTTTAGACTTAATATCCAAATGGTTGGTAGGCTCATCCATTACGAGTACGTTAAATGGTTGCAATAACATTTTGGCCAATGCCAATCTATTACGCTCCCCACCGGATAAAACCTTTACGTACTTTTCAACATCATCCCCCTGAAATAAAAAAGAACCTAAAACATCCCTGACCGTACTTCTATTCTTTTCATTGGCCGCATCTATCATGGTATCTAAAATGGTCTTATTACCGTCTAGATACTCCGCTTGATTTTGAGCAAAATATCCAATTTGCACATTATGGCCCAGCTTCATTTTGCCCTGATGTTCAATTTCGCCTACCATAATCTTGGCCAATGTGGATTTCCCTTGACCATTTTGTCCTACAAAGGCTGTCTTGCTATCGCGCTCAATAAGCAAATTGATATTTTTCAAGACTTCTTTCTCACCATAATTTTTTGACAAGCTTTCAATCTCCGCTACCACTTTACCCGGTGTAATAGAAACAGGAAAACGCAGGTTCATTACGGCATTATCATCTTGATCAACTTCTATCCGCTCCATCTTATCAAGTTTTTTGATAAGGGATTGCGCCATAGAAGCCTTACTACTCTTGGCCCTAAACTTTTCAATCAACCTTTCTGCCTGTTGAATCTCCCTTTCTTGGTTCTTTAAGGCATTCATCTGCTGCTCCTTGATCTCTGAGCGCAGTTCCAAAAATTTGGAATAAGGCTTGTTATAATCATAAATACGCCCCAAGGATATTTCAATGGTACGGTTGGTAACATTATCCAAGAACATTTTATCGTGCGAAACAATGACTACGGCCCCGGAATAATTATTCAAAAACTGCTCCAACCAAATTATGGATTCAATATCCAAATGGTTGGTAGGCTCATCCAGAAGTAACACATCATTACTTTGTAGCAAAAGCTTTGCGAGTTCTATTCGCATTCTCCATCCTCCCGAAAATGTTTCGGTTTGTCTATCAAAATCCGCTCGCTTAAAACCTAAACCAAGGAGAATCTTTTCTGTATCCCCCTGGTAATTATATCCCCCAAGAATTTCGTACCGATGTGTGAGGTCGCTTAAATCTATAATGAGCTGATTATATCCTTCGCTTTCATAATCAGTTCGTTCTGCCAATTGTTCATTTACATTATCCAATTGGAGTTCCAACTCTTTTATCTCTTCAAAAGCTTGATATGCCTCTTCCAGAACGGTTCTACCCAGTTCAAAATCGATATCCTGTCTAAGAAAACCGATTCTAATATTTTTCTCCGTCGCAATGGTACCTGTGTCCGGAGCAAAATCCTTTGCCAAGAGTTTCAATAAAGTTGACTTTCCCGCACCATTTTTACCAATTAACCCAACACGGTCACCTCCGTTTAACCTAAAAGATATTTCCTCAAAAAGATATTCTCCCCCAAAAGAGACGGAAAGATTATGAATATTCAACATTTGGCAAGCATTATTTTATTTGGCCAAGGCCTATTATCACTATTTGCACCCTTACAAAACACCAGGGAAACCAAGAAAAGCAACCTGTAAATTTAGGGTTATACTTATCTTTGCATAAAGTTTTGCAAATGTTAAAAAAAGGAAACAAACTATACAGCATTTTAACAGGAAGTTGCCCTAGATGTAATGAGGAGAGCATGTATACCACTAAGAATCCTTATAGTTTTGGAAATCTTTTTAAAATGCACGAACGTTGTTCACATTGCGGTCTTAAATATAAAATGGAACCGTCTTTTTTTTATGGGGCCATGTATGTAAGTTATGCCGTTGGGGTTGCATTTGCAGTCGCAGCCTTTGTAATTAGCTATTTAATGGTAGGTGCTTCACTTATCAACTCCTTTTTTGCAATTGTAGGTACCTTAGTTGTCTTTCTGCCAATAATTATTAGACTCTCCAGAAATATCTGGATCAATCTATTTGTAAAATTTGACTCGAAAAAACGGGAGGTCAACGGCTAACCCACTTTTTAGAGAAACGATTTACGTCCATTTCTGGTTCCAAAGCCCCTCCATTCTCTATGAAATTATACAGTTGAGCTGTAGCAAACGGAGCTATAAGCACACCTCTTGATCCAAAACCATTGAGTAAAAACAAGTTCTCTTTCTCTGGATGAGCTCCTATCAAAGGTCTTCGATCACTAACCGTGGGTCTTACTCCCGCCATTTGGCCTACAACTTCATAATCGCACCTAATTAATTTATCAAGTCGTTCCAATACCCAATCCCTGCCTTTTGGTGTAGGGGAGTTGGTTTTATCCTTCCATTCATAATTAGCTCCAACCTGATATAGATCATCACCTAATGGGATTACGAACAACGAGGATTTGATGGCCTTCTCCTCATTTAATTTCTCGGACTTAATAATTACATACTCGCCCTTACTACCGTTTACAGGCAAATAATTGAAATAGGGATTAGCCTTAAGCCCGTAACCCTCTGCAAAAACAATTCTTTTAGCAGTAATATCCTTATATACCACTTGAGAAGCTTCAACAAGAAGATTTTGATACTGAAATGTTTCTTGAATCAACAGCTGCTTTTTTAACAACTCACTATTATAGGCCTGAATTAGCAAACGGGTATCTATCCTACCGGCATTCAAAACCTCACCATAACCCAATGGCGCATCTATACTTTCATTTTTGTTGCTATGGAGTGTTGTGGAAAGAAATGGGCTAAGCGACTTTTTATCGGCTGCCTCAAACCATTGGTTTTGTTCTTCTATGGAATTGAATCTTCTAAAAATTCTAAGGGGATAATCCAATTGCACCCCTAGTTTTCGTTCCAGGGAACCATAAAAAGGTTTGGCCAATTGCAATTGCTCGTCCGCCTTCCAAGCTAACGTAAATCGCTTTAAAATTACCGGATTGTACAAACCTCCAGCCACAAGGGAAGAGTTTTGGGATGAATCACTAATTACCTTAAAGGATTTTCCATTTTCCGATAGTTTCTCACAGAACGAAACCCCGGCCAAACCCAAGCCAACGATTAAATAATCTACCATCTGCACAAAGGTAACCAATCAGCCCTGTGCACTGAATTATATTCGTAGAAAACCCTAAAAAGATAAAATCCCCGAAAGTTGTAGCTTTCGGGGATTTTACTATTGAATTGGAATATTTTTTAAGGCTTAGTAGGCCCACATGTCTTGTTCGCGGTCTCTAATGACTTCTTGAATTCTATTGGCTTCTAGCAATTGAAACAATGCATTATCCGGTATATAATCGTTCACTTTTCGATCTCCATGAACATTATCTTCCCTATAGATTACACCATTGAACCTACGTGCGTTCAACAACATATCAAATGATATGGGTTGCGCAGAGTTTCTTTGGTTGAAGACCTTGGCCTCATGAAGAATTTTTCTTGCATCTGGATACCATACCCAGAACAACTCAACCTTGGCATCAGCAGGATCCATAGAATCATCATCTATAAAGTTGACATCCGGTGCTACTGGGGCTATACCTAAAAGGCGGTATTTTAATTCCCCTTGGCGTTTGTCAAAATACCACATACCCTTGATGCGATATTCTTCAATATCGGCAGCTGTGATATCTCTTTTCATGATAAACTCAGGAGAAACTTGTTCCCCGGCATTTAATTGCTCATAGCCGTAATCCGTAGTATCTACCTTTTGCAAAGTAGCGGAAAGGTCACTGAATTTTCGTTTGTCGGTAAAGTAAGAATCAGCATATACATCTTCTAATTCACCATTTTTAATACTTTTTAATAACACATCGTAAAGGGACCTACGGTCATTACCTATATCAATGGTATCGGTTGGATAATATAATGGAAAATTCACCCTTTCATCTAGATCAACCACTTCCCAAACGGTCTTGGACCATAAGATATCGCGATCATCTACGTAACCATATTCCAATGGAGCGTCATTGTCCAAGGCTTTTTGTGCCTCTGTCTTTACACCAATATCCTCAGGCTTCTTGGCGTTCAATATGTTCGCCTGGGCCATAAGGGAAACAGGCAACAAGGTTACTGCTCCTATTAGTAAAACATTCTTCCAATTCATGTTTTTCAATTTTTAAAATTACCGGGTGGTCCTGGGACCACCCGGTTTTCAACATATTTATTAGTTTGTAATCTCCACAACTACAGGAGATACTTTTTTAAGCTTGTAGCTTTTGTTATTGGTAATATAAGCTTGGATATCAAAAATCTGAACTACATCACCTCTCTTAGCTCTCTTAAGAGCAGTTTTGGCCATACCGTTCAATTTGTTACCGTTGACGCTTACAGTAGGTTGACCAGGAACTTTGAATTTAAAACCACTAACAGCCAAGTTCAAATCAAAGTCAAAGTCTTCCAACATTGCACCGATAGTAGCGATTTCCATGTTGTTTCTTGGCATTTTAACCGTACCATCTTGCTTACTTACAGTACCTGCAGGTCTTGGAATATCCTTAATTCTGAATTCAGACTTAGAAGAAACCGTTTGACCATCCGGTAACTTACCGCTAGCGGTGATAGTTACAGTTCTACCCGTACTTGGGTTCATAACGTATTTACTACCTCCAGCTGATTTAAGACCAGGAGCAGATGCAGTAACCTTGTTATTAGGAATACCAGGAATAGAGATAGACATTGGGTTAGCAACACCTCTATAAACTACGTTCATTTTATCGGCGGCTATTAAAGCAGCATTTGGCTTACTGATAGTTGCAAAAGTGTTGTTTACAGGTACTTCGATTTCCTCACCATCTTGAGAAAAGAAAAGCTTTCCTTTCACTTCGTGGTCACCAGGAGAACCGGCACTGATCAACATTTTAACACCACCTTCTTCCAATTGGTAGTCTGAACCTTCTGAAAGCTTACGACCATCCAAAGTCAACTCTGCTCTTACAGGCTTAGAACTGTTATCAGTTTTGCTAATGATGATCTTACCATCGTATTTCTCTCCACTGTAGTAAGCAGACTTACTACCGAACAAAGAAGTTTGAAAATTCTTCAAGGATACTTGATCGCTCAACTCACCTTCCAGCATCGCCTTTAAAGCAGACTCTTCGGTAGCCTTAATATCGGCTTGTAGCGCAGTCAATTTGGCCAAAGAAGCCACTTGAGGGAAGCCTTCGTAGTGATAATTGATCCAATCTTGCTTAGAACCGTCACGAGTGGTAACCTCGTTAGTCTCAAACCTTGCTTCAACAGATGATTTAATACCATCAGGAACAATAGCCGCTACTTGTGTACGGTAATCCTGAATTCTCTTCATGAATTCTTGTCCACCTTCTGAAAGGCCATCTCCTTGGAAGAATTTCTGATCCAAATAATCTGACTTATCCATTACCATGTAGTCTTTTGGATCTTCAACTTCTGCCATCATCTCAGTTTTCAAACCTTCCAAATAGTCATAATACTCTTTGGACATGGTTTTTATCTGCTGAGCTTTAGCGTACAAATCTTTGTACTTAGCTGCATTTTCTTCCGCTTTTACTCCTAAGTTCGCCAAGTAGGCTTCGTTACTCTCTATAGTTTTGGCGTTGGAAGCCTCAAGCTTTTCGTTCATAATACCGAAAGCCGAAAGTACTTCCTTACTCATGTTCAACGCCAACATTGCGATGAAAACCAGGTACATTAGGTTAATCATCTTCTGACGTGGTGATTGTTTTCCTCCTGCCATGTTTTCTAATTAGATTTTGATTAAATAAATGATTTGGGGTAACTACTAATATCTAATTAGTTTCTGTTCATTGCAGTCAACATACCACCGTAAACACCGTTCAAGCTAGAAAGGTTGGTAGCCAAAGACTCCATTTGGTCTTTAAGGGCAGCAGCATTTTGAACTACTTCCTCGTTTACGGAAGCTTGCTTGCTAGCACTCTCCAACTGTACTTTATAAAGACTGTTCAAAGACTCCATTTGAGCGGCAGCTTGTACCATTTCTTCAGAGTACTTTCTTGTAGATTCCATTGCATCAACCGTAGGAGCGATTCCTTTAGCAGCACCTTCAAAATTACGGATGCTAGAACCTAAGCTTTCCATTAAGTTGGCATCTACACCAGCTTCTTTCAATAAGTTATCCAATTTAGCTGATAAGGAAGCTTCAGCTTCTTTGATTTCAGCAGCTTGGTTGCTCTTTTTACCTTGAGATTCGCCACCGGCCAATTCTGGATATACCAAAGACCAATCGTACTCGTCATCAACTGGTTCAAAGGCACTAATAGCGAAAATAAGTGCTTCAGTAATAAGACCAATAGCTAATAGAACTCCACCGTTAAGAGGTCCAAGTTCCCAGTGTAGGATTTTAAATAACGCACCAATAATTACTACCGATGCTCCAAGGCCGTAGGCCATGTTAAACAGTTTCTTTGTTGATTTTGACTGTGCCATAATTTAAGATTTAATTTGAAATTTAATGTTAAAAATAAAGATTTGGTTTTACGTTTGTATTTTTGTTCTGGACTAAGATAAAACACTATAATTCAGAACGGTGTATTTGAAAAAATTATTATGTGCCTTTCCCAAGGGCAATTTTAGCCGTTAAGCATGGGAAATATTTTTTATTGTGTTGAATCTTCTTCACCCATGTAATCCTGTACGGTTCTAAAGCCAATATAACTTCTAGCAGAATCTGCATACTCATAATCCCTTGTACTTACCTGTAGGAAGTAAGCAACATCCTTCCAAGAACCTCCACGGATCACTTTTCTTTCGTTGGCGCCATCACCACCGTTAGGGTTCATAGTAGACACAAATTCATAAGAGTTGGGATCATAGCTGGAGTTGGTCCACTCAGAAACATTACCCGCCATATTGTAAAGGTTAAAGTCGTTAGGCTCATAAGACTTAGCTTCCACTGTATACAAAGCTGCATCAGCAGCGTAATCTCCTCTCTGAGGTTTAAAGTTGGCCATAAAACAACCCGTATCACTAATTACGTAAGGACCACCCCAAGGATAAGTTCCACCTTCAATACCACCTCTTGCGGCATATTCCCATTCTGCTTCGGTAGGCAACCTAAATTGGTTCACAAATTGCTTGCCTCTGCTTTTTTGGTCGTCATTCTTGAATTTGGTTCTCCAGTTACAAAAAGCTCTTGCCTGATCCCAGGACACTCCCACTACAGGATAGTCACTATAGGCATCGTGCCAAAAATAATCATTGTGCATTGGCTCATTGTAAGAGTATTCAAAATCTCTGATCCAAACGGTAGTATCTGGGTAGATTTCCAATTCTTCCTGACGGATGAAGTCCTTTCTACTTCCTTTTCTAGAGCGAGCAGCGGCCTCAATATCCATCCAACTGTACTTATACTTCAATTTAGTAACGTCTACTGTACGCTGACCGTTATACGATTCCTCTTCAGGAATGTACAATGAGTCCATTACCTCAGTATAGTACTCATCTGGATAATCGGAAATATCCCAAATAAGATTTTCGTCCTTATTCAAGCTTCTTCCTTCAAAACCGGTTTCTCCCATTCCGGCATAGTTATCCAACATGTATTTATCGTATGCAGAAAGTTTAGTAGTATCCGCATCCTTAAATGCATAGTCCCCAATACCTCCATCCTCTGGGCCCAAGCCCAATTCATCTGCAAGAATCGCCAATCTTGTTCTGGTAATGGAGTCCTTTACCCATTCTACAAACTGACGATATTCACTATTCGTAATTTCGGTATCATCCATATAGAACGATCGAACCGTTACGGTCTTTGTTGGCGCGTTCAAGAGCTTGGCCTGGTCCTCCTCGGTTTTACCCATAATAAAGGAACCTCTTGGAATGAGCTCCATACCATAAGGCTTTTCCGGGTACCACTTATTACCTTGGGCCCCTACTAGCTCTCCTTTTGTTCTTGAGCCGCAACTGCTCAGCAAAAAGACAAACGCTATAGATGATAACAATAGCTTTTTCATACTTTAGGTTAAATTTCGATTCTTGGTTATTAACTGCAAATACTATGCTTTAATTCTACACTCTAAAACTGTGATTTATTTAAAATATTGTATCAACAGGATATATACTTAATTTTTTTTCGGCTTCTCTACTTTTTGATTTGATTCTTTCCAAAACCCTTGTACAACAGCCTTTTGAAACAAACCTTAATTAATTGAACCCTTTTTTATAGGCTTTTAACCATCTTTCTGGTATTATTTGGTCACAAGCCTGTAAATAGTCAGTTTTTGTGCAAGGTAATAACGCTACTGAATTGGTTTTAGTGTGTGGTGTCAAGATCGAAGGAACTTCTACCCACCACCTATTGGTAAGACTACTTTTATGAAAGGTTAGCTGCTCCGTATCGCAGGGCACATTGTACTTGGTAAAATTATCCAGTTCCTCAAGTGGGCTTTCTGTTATCCTAAAATTAAAACCTTCTATAAAGTACCATATAATCTGAGCTATCAATTGACTGGATTGGTTGGCGTTCTCCATCTCATAAATACCAAAAACACTTACTTTATCCCCAAAACCGGCGTATCTGGCAATGGCACAAATTTCGCGACCCGTAAAGCCATTAGGTGAAAAACTATCTGAGTAGCCCATTTCACTGGCTCTAACCGCCCGGGCATCCAAACTTACCATATGAGCGTTTCTCAACACCGGTTCTGCCAATGTTATATCGTTACCCAATTCCCCTAAGCGGTAGGCATCAAAGAATAACCTTTCCATTAAATCCATTTCTTCTTGGGCATTGAAATAGCTCTGATACCCAATATTGGAAAAGTTATATAGATTGTTAGGCTTGTCCGTTATGATTTTGCTCATATAGGAATGGGAAGAAATGAGCTCATCGTCCATTCCAAAATCGAACCTGCTATCTATGGAAACAAGGTTGACCAAACTTTTTAAATCATCAAAAGCCCTGTAGGCGGGATAGGTAATATCTTGGGTGGCACCTAAAATGATGGGTACAATATCTTCCTTTAGCAGGGCCGCAACGGTGCTTTTCACCACAAAATATGTATCCTCTACGGTTGCCCCTTCCTCAATGTCCCCAATATCTGCCAAGCTGGTATTCCAATTGCCCAACAACAGTTTGTACAATTGAATTCTAATAGCGGATACGTCTAGTTTTTCCGGCTTTTTTTCAAAAGCGTTCCTGGATTCTTTCACACCCAAAATAGCCAGAGCAACCCCATGCATCTGGGGCATGCCTTCCTGTCTTGAATGTATTTTTACATGTTTACCAATAGCTTGTTGGGGAAGAAGTTCGCAATGGGCCAAAACCCTATCATCCACCGGCACTAAAAAATCTAGTTCCATTACTTAAAAAGTTTGCGAGTAGTCTAGGTTACGTTCAATAAATTCAAAGATAACTATCACTTTGAAAGTTTACGACTGAAAAGGGGCTTTAAAAGAAAAAAAGCAGGCTCCCTTGAATCTGAGGCCTGCTTTTTATTCCTTTTGAGAAAAAACTTCTATTTCTTCTTCTTTGCTCGCGTTTTCTTTTTTGGAGTTTTGGCCTCAATTAAAGATTTGGCCTCTTCCAATGACATTTTTGCGGCATCCACGGTTTTGGCCAATTCTACTTTGACCCTACCTTTTATAATATTATGTCTTCCCCAACGGGCCTTTTCTATCCTAATCCCTTCTTCTTCCCAATTTTGGACAACCTTTTCAATCTCTTTTTGCTTCTTTTGTTCAATGAGTTCAATTAGGTCGGCTTCAGAAAGGTTATCAAAATCATACTTCTTGTTCACATTTATGAACATTCCGTCCCATTTGATAAAAGGCCCAAAACGACCAACACCCTTGGTTACATCCTTATCCTCGTATTTATAAATTGGGGCATCTGCCTTTTGCTTTTCCTTAATTAGCTCTACGGCCCTCTCAAAATCCACATCAAAAGCACTTTCCCCTTTCTCCAAGGATACGAACTTTTTACCAAAACGCACATAAGGCCCAAACCTACCTACATTGGCCTCTACCTCCTCTCCTTCATAAACCCCTAACTTTCTAGGCAGCTTAAAGAGTTCCATTGCCTCATCATAGGTGATGGTATTTAGGGATTGATCTGGCAAAAGGCTTGCAAATTGTGGCTTTTCCTCATCTTCTACTGTACCTATCTGTACCATGGGCCCAAAACGACCTAATCTAACCGAGACCTGACGACCCGATTTTGGATCTTCTCCCAATATACGTTCTCCACTGGCTCGATCGGCGTTTTCCTCCACATCCAGCACGGTAGGGTGAAAATCCTTATAGAATTCCTTCATTACCTTTTGCCAATCTTCTACTCCTTCCGCGATTTCATCAAAATCCTCTTCTACCTTGGCCGTAAAATTGTAATCTAAAATGTTGGCAAAGTGACTTACCAAAAAGTCGTTTACGATCATTCCTATATCCGTAGGTACCAATTTGCCCTTATCGGAACCGACCATCTCCGATAATTTCTTTTCCTGAACGGAATTTGCTTCAAGCAATAACTGCACATAAGCGCGTTCTGTTCCTTCTATCGTACCTTTTTCTACATATCCCCTATTCTGAATGGTTGAAATGGTTGGAGCATACGTAGAAGGTCTCCCGATACCCAACTCCTCCAACTTTTTCACCAAAGAAGCTTCCGTAAAACGATACGGGGCTCTCGAGAATCTTTCGGTAGCGGTGATATAGTTATTGGAAACAGCCTCCCCTTCTACCATGGCAGGAAGCATTCCTTCTTGTTCCTCGACGAGGTCCTCCTCATCTACCCCTTCCATATACACTTTAAGGAAACCATCAAACTTGATAACCTCCCCGTTGGCACTAAACTGCTCTTGATGGGTATTGGCCACCACTTTCACATTGGTCCTTTCTAATTGGGCATCACTCATTTGCGATGCAATGGTCCTTTTCCAGATAAGCTCATAAAGCTTCATCTGATCTCGTTCCAAAGAAGGTGACTGATTGGTGATATCTGTAGGGCGTATGGCTTCGTGTGCTTCTTGGGCACCTTTGCTTTTGCCCTTAAAATTACGAACAGTGCTATAGTTCTCCCCGTAATTTTTAATTATTGCATCCTTTGCTGCATTTATGGCCTCGCCGGATAGATTAACACTATCCGTTCTCATGTAGGTTATAAGACCGGCCTCATATAAACGTTGGGCAACTTGCATGGTCCTGGACACCGAGAAATACAATTTCCTGGAGGCTTCCTGTTGCAGAGTTGATGTTGTAAAAGGTGCGGATGGCGACTTTTTTGCCGGTTTTTTATCCAGGCTTCCAACGGAAAAATCAGCACCTATATTCTGCTCCAAAAAGTTTTGAGCTTCCTGTTTTGATGCAAAAGTCTTATTCAACTTTGCAGTAAACGTACTGCCTTCTTTTGTTTTAAATTCTGCCGATATACGAAAAGACGCCTCCGGGGTAAAAGCTTCTATATCCCTTTCCCTTTCAACGATCAAACGCACGGCAACTGATTGTACCCTACCTGCGGAAAGGCCCGGTTTTATCTTTTTCCAAAGCACTGGTGAAAGTTCATAACCTACCAAACGATCCAACACCCTCCTTGCCTGTTGGGCATTTACCAAATTATAATTAATGGTACGCGGGTTCTCTATTGCTTTTTGAATGGCACTTTTAGTAATAGAATTGAAAACAATTCTTTTGGTCTTGTCCCTATCCAGTTTTAGCGTTTCTGCCAAATGCCATGAAATAGCCTCTCCCTCCCGGTCCTCATCACTTGCCAACCATATAGTGTCTGCCTTGTTGGCCAAATCCCGTAATTTCTTAACTAAGGATTTCTTGTCAGAATCAACAATATACTTGGGTTCAAAATCATTGTCTACATCCACGCCAAGTTCTTTGGAAGGTAAATCTGCAATATGCCCAAAACTGGACTCAACTTTAAAATCCTTTCCTAAAAACTTTTCTATGGTCTTTGCCTTTGCGGGCGACTCTACTATTACTAAATTCTTGGCCATTAATGGTTTTTTGATGCAACAAAAGTAATTGAAATTTTTAATTTGCCTTACAATAGCTATGCTAGCAAAATAAAAACGCCCCGATAAAACGGGGCGTTAAAAGCTTTATTATGTAAAATTAGTTAAGACTATATTCACTTAAGAGTTCAATATTCCCTTCAGAATAGGCATATTGATAGAGTACCCCATCCCCAATCATCAACAAACTCTGTGATAGCGGTATAACATCATAAGTAACTATATCTTTAAAATGATTTATTAGTTGAATGTTGCCCACATCGCTCTTATCAAAGACCTTTAGACCATCCGCCCCATCGCAAACAAACAATAAATCCTCTTTAAAGCCCAAACCAAAAGGTCCGGATAACGGATAAAATCTAAACAAGGATGGATTTGCCAAATTGGACACATCTACTATATAAAGACCACTCTCTGTATTGCCACAAAAAGTATCTCCCCTGAGTGTAACAAAAGCCCAATCACCATCGACCACTACGGGGTCACACGCTGTGCCGTGTTGAAAGTCCGATACATAAACCGGTTTTTCAGGATTACTAATATCGTAGATGTACATTCCCTGTGGTCCTCCTAAGAACAGAATTTCACCCTGATTATAAATAGTCTCGATGGCACCGTTGGTATACACATCTTCTAAGGTAACGGGGTTATCCAAATCCGTAATATCAAAAATACTGATACTGGACCATTCAACTGCATATAAATAGTTTCCCACAATCTTGAACCTGGCCAAGGAGCCACTCTGTCCGGTACTGTTATCGGAAGCAGTACTTTCACCTCTTGCAGACTCACTGAAAGCAATACCATCTTGCAATGCCAAATCATTATAACCAAACCTACTTTCAAACTCTGCTTGGCTCAGGCGTTCTCTTTTCACTTCCCAACCAACTATAGCTTCATTTCCGGCATCAAACTCGCTATAATCAAAATAATCGGCCTCAGGCCAATCCACATCGAAACCTACCGTACACCAAAATTCTTGGTAAATAGCATTTTCAATTCTTTTCGCCGCAGGTATATCATTGATGTCCGAGATATCAAAAATTACCAAATCACCATAACTATCCGCATACAATCTATCGTTTTTAATAGAGATGTCATTGTTACCCTCCAACTTAATGAAAGCTATATTTTGCGGACTGGACGGATTACTATTATCAATAACATGGATACCTCTGTAAAGGTCATTAACGAACACATAGTCTTGGTATGCATAAATCTTGCCGAATTGCTGTATGGGTTCTGGTTCCATAACATCAACGGCCTCTTCTTTAAAAACCCTTAAATCCGAAGTAAGGGGTACCGCTACGAGATATTCCTTTTTTTCAGCGTTATCATCATCTGAGCAAGAGGTAAATAGTGCCGAGAAGGCTACGAACAATACTAGAAAAGTCTTTTTCATAATAGCAAGTGGTTTGTTTCCCAAAAGATGAAAAATTCATCATTTAGTTGCGTAACATAACTATTATTTAACTAAATAGTTTCTGTTTCAGAATTACGTTCCACAGCATCCATGTAAATAAAATACATGGGTATTTTAGATAGCATAGCGGTGAACAAAATCCCAACAAAACAAAGAATAATGCCTAGCTCCGCAATGATTCCCGTTAGCAGTATCAATCCAAAAATGACCAACCAATTCTTATTGGCCAATTGCAAACTGGCTTTTGTAATTTCAACAGGTGAAAGACCTTCGGTAAAAGCAAAAAATGCGGGCAACAAAGAAATGGGCACTATAAAATAAATAATACCTACCCCACACATCATTGCTCCCACAATTGCCATAACTAGCATAATTAGCCCAAGAAGCAAACTCTTCTTCCACCTGCCATTTTTAAAAAAATAAAAATAATCATCCGGCACATCCAGATTGTGGTACTTATGATGGCAAATTCTTAGAAAAGCAGCATTTAAGGCGATGGCCGTGGTCATGGCAGCAACCACTAAAATTGGCATTAACCCCATCATCATTAACCCCAAAACCGGACTCATTTCTTCGGATTTCAACATTTCAGGCTCAGTTACTCCGGCCGCAATCATGGGCATATATAGCAGTATGTAAAATGGCGCAATCAATACAAGTCCAAATAATAGGGTAATAAAACCTTGAAGCCATACTTTTTTATACAATTCAAAAGTCTTGGTCAAAATAGTTCCGAATTCCAATTTATTGCTTTTTGAAATTCGGGAGGTAACTTCGTTAAAATCCATAATTAATGTGGTGGTTGGTTGATTGTTTTGAAACAAATATAAGGAACTGACCTTTGTTTAAAATACCATTAAAATTCACTGTCAATTTGTCACACTGATGGATAAAGCCCTATATTTGCAGCCCGCATTTATGATGGAAAAATACATGGAAAAAACAATTGACGAATCTATACAAGGTTCTGCACTTTCCCTAGACGGCAAAAATGGCAATGCAAGAAAGCTTTATATTGAAAGTTACGGTTGCCAAATGAATTTTTCGGATAGTGAGATAGTGGCCTCCATTCTTTCAAAAGAAGGCTTTGATACCACACAACAGCTTAATGAGGCAGACCTGGTATTGGTAAACACCTGCTCCATTCGAGAAAAAGCAGAGCTTACCGTTAGAAAGCGATTAGAGAAATTCAATGCGATAAAAAAAGAAAGGCCTCATTTAAAAGTGGGCGTTCTTGGCTGTATGGCGGAACGACTCAAGCATAAATTTCTGGAAGAGGAAAAAATTGTGGATATGGTTGTTGGGCCGGACGCTTATAAAGACCTGCCCAATTTAATTCAAGAAATAGATGAAGGTCGCAATGCAGTGAACGTCATTCTATCCAAGGAAGAAACCTATGGAGACGTTGCACCGGTAAGACTTAATACAAACGGAATCACGGCCTTTGTTTCCATTACCCGCGGTTGTGACAATATGTGTACCTTTTGCGTGGTACCCTTTACTAGAGGAAGGGAACGCAGCAGAGACCCCCAGTCCATTATCCAAGAAGTGAACGATCTATGGGACAAAGGCTTCAAGGAAATTACCCTATTGGGCCAGAATGTGGACAGCTATCTATGGTATGGTGGAGGGCTTAAAAAAGACTTTGACAAAGCTTCGGAAATGGAACGCGCCACGGCCGTTAACTTTTCAAAATTATTGGAAAAAGTGGCCTTGGCACAGCCTAAAATGCGTATTAGGTTTTCAACCTCCAATCCACAGGACATGACCTTGGATGTTATTCACACCATGGCCAAATATGAAAATATCTGTAATTACATCCACCTTCCCGTTCAAAGTGGTAGTGACCGTATTTTGAAGGCCATGAACCGCCTACATACACGTGCAGAATATTTTGAACTGATAGACAACATTAAAAGGATTATACCGGATTGTGCCATATCACAGGATATGATCGCAGGTTTCCCAACGGAAACGGAAGAAGACCACCAAGATACTTTGTCCTTAATGGAATATGTAAAATACGAATATGGTTTTATGTTCGCCTATTCCGAAAGGCCAGGTACACTTGCTGAGAGAAAATTGGAGGATGATGTGCCCGACGATATTAAAAAAAGAAGGCTTACAGAAATTATTGACCTACAAAGACAACACTCCTTTGAACGCATTCAAGCCAACTTGGGAAAAGTTCAAGAAGTTCTAATTGAGGGAAGTTCTAAGCGATCAGACGACCATTGGATGGGGCGAACCTCGCAAAATACGGTTGCCGTTTTTCCAAAGGAACATTACCAAGTGGGTGATTTTGTCATGGTCGAAATGGAGGATTGTACTTCTGCCACGCTTTTGGGCAAGGCCGTTGGCTATTCAAAAAATCAGGGTTAACCCCAATTCATATATTAATAACAGTACCGTTTTTTAACGGTTAGGCATATTATGGAAAGTGTACAGGCTATAAAGCAACGTTTTGAACTTATTGGCAATGACCCCAAACTTAATAGGGCCATAGAAAAAGCGGTTCAGGTAGCACCAACGGATATTTCCGTATTGGTTACAGGAGAAAGTGGGGTTGGTAAGGAGTCCATTCCAAAGATTATTCACTCCCTAAGCCATAGAAAACATGCTAAATATATTGCCGTTAACTGCGGTGCTATTCCAGAAGGAACCATAGACAGTGAGCTTTTTGGTCACGAAAAAGGCGCTTTTACAGGAGCTACCCAAACCCGCAGCGGTTATTTTGAAGTGGCGGATGGCGGTACCATCTTTTTGGACGAGGTTGGGGAATTGCCCCTGACCACACAAGTAAGGCTTTTAAGGGTTTTGGAAAATGGTGAATTTCTAAAAGTAGGTTCTTCCCAAGTGCAAAAGACCAATGTACGTATTGTGGCCGCAACCAACGTACATATGTACGAGGCCATAAAAAAGGAAAAGTTTCGCGAAGACCTTTATTACAGATTAAGTACGGTAGAAATAAACATTCCGCCGTTACGGGAAAGACAGGAAGACATTCACCTTCTTTTTAGAAAGTTCGCCTCAGATTTTGGTCAGAAATACAAAATGCCCACCATCCGTTTGGATGATGATGCCGTACAACTGTTGCTCAAATATCGCTGGCCGGGTAATATTAGGCAGCTCAGAAACATCGCCGAACAAATTTCGGTTCTTGAGGAAAGCAGGCAGGTTTCTTGGTCTACCTTAAATAGTTATTTACCAAATTCCGGAAGCACCAATTTGCCGGCTGTGGTGAACCAGAAGAAAGCGGAAAGCGATTTTAGCAACGAGCGCGAAATTCTGTACAAGGTTCTTTTTGATATGAAAAGCGACCTCAACGACCTTAAAAAATTAACCTTAGAGCTCATGAAGAATGACAATGGCGAAAAGGTACAGGAAGAAAATGAAGGTTTAATTAGAAAAATCTACGGAGAAAACGGCGAAGATGTAGAAGACATGGACCGCTCTTCACTAGAGGTACTGCATTTACCTGAACCCAAAGTAGAAGCACCGGTGAGCAGACCTCCAGTAGAGGACAAGTACCACTTTGCCGAGGAAATAGAGGAAGAAGAAACCCTATCTTTACAGGAAAAGGAAGTAGAACTCATTAAAAAATCCTTGGAGCGTAACCGTGGAAAAAGAAAGGCTGCTGCTGCGGAGCTGGGCATTTCTGAACGTACCCTGTATAGAAAAATAAAGCAGTACGATCTGTAAATTCATTCATATCTTAAGAACTAGAATCTTGAAAAGCATTTTATATTATCTTGGTTGCATGGCACTCACCCTTAGTTTAAGTGGTTGTGGCGTATATAATTTTACGGGGGGTAATGTAGGTACAGCAACCACCTTTAGTGTACCCAGATTTCAAAATTATGCCACGCAAAGTCCGGGTTCCACCTTTGAACCGGGCCTTGACCGTGATTTCACCCTGGCCTTGCAAGACCGTATTCAAAACCAGACCAGTCTAAACTTGGTATCTTCCGGAGGGGATTTGCTCTATGAAGGTGAAATAGTAGAATTTAGAATTTCACCCATGAGTGCAACGGCACAGCAAACGGCTGCACAAAATAGACTTTCCATGGCAGTGAAGGTGAGATTTTATAATAAAACCAAAGAAGATGCAGATTTTGACCAACGATTTTCTTTCTTTTATGATTATGCCGATAATCTGCAGCTATCTGCCGTTAAGGACGAAGCCTTAGAAGTAATTTTTGAACGAATTACCCAAGATATTTTTAATGCCTCTTTGGCAGATTGGTAGTCTAAGCCTACTAGCAAAGCTCTATGAATGTAAAGGATTTTACATACTTATTACAAAACCCGGAAAAGGTGGTAAACCCTGTTCAGACCAATCAGCTGGAAGAGGTTCTGGAGGAGTACCCCTATTTTCAGGCGTCACGGGCATTGCATTTAAAGGGCCTAAAAAACCTCAACAGTTTTAAGTACAACAACGCCCTTAAATTGACCGCGGCTTACACCACGGATCGTGATGTACTTTTCGATTTTATAACTTCCCAAGATTTTTTACAAAATGCCATTGCAGATACCATATCCGGAAAGTCCACTTCCTTGGAAGATACAGAAATTATCTCCGAGGAAATTTTAATCGATAAAGCAGAAGAGGACACCAAAGAACCTATACCCATTTCCAAACAGGAGGCGGATAGTATTCTTGACCCGCAACTTTTTTCTTCCAAAGACCCCAGTATTGATGCTGAAATTGCCAGGTCCAAGCAAAAGGCGGAGAAAGACTTGGAAATTGGCGAACCCCTACCTTTCACAAAACGGGAAAAATACAGTTTTGGAGAGTGGCTTCAGCTTACTGCATTTAAATCCGTTAAGCGAGAAGATACCCCGAAAGAGACTTCTAAAAACAAACCAAAGAAAGAATCAAACAAAGAAGATAGTTCTTTGGAAGAAGAGGTACTCAAAAAGAAGAAATTTGACCTAATTGATAAGTTCATAGCGGAAAACCCCAAAATTAAACCCAAAGAAAACGTACCAAAAGTAGTTATTTCAGATTCGATAAAAATCGACAAAAAAGAGCTAATGACGGAGACTTTGGCAAAGGTGTACCTCGAGCAAAAGAAGTATAAAAAAGCCATTCAAGCCTATAAAATTTTAAGTTTGAAATATCCGGAAAAAAGTGGTTTCTTTGCAGACCGAATTAAAGCGGTGGAAAGAATTCAATTAGATAACAAGTAAGGAAGTTATGAGCACGTTTACCATTTTTTTAATCCTTATCATCATCGTTTGCTTTTTGTTGGTTCTGGTCATTATGGTACAGAACCCTAAAGGCGGAGGATTATCTTCTTCTTTTGGAGGTGGCGGAAGCCAAGTTGTTGGAGGTGTAAAAAAGACAGGGGATTTTCTGGATAAAAGTACATGGACCTTGGCCATTTTGTTGGTAGTTCTCATCTTAGCTTCCAACATTGCGCTTAAAGGTAACTTTGGCACCAACGATTCCAAGTTATTAAATGGGGATGACATAGAGACAACGGTTCCCGAAACCGTACCGGAATCACTTCCCGAAGAAGTTCCTGCACCGGCAACTACGCCGTCTGACAGCCTTTAACAAGAGATAATATTGTATAAAATGCCAGCTTGAATGACAAGCTGGCATTTTTGTTTAACAATGTGTCAGTTTTTAGTGCATGGCATAATTTCTGCCAAACAGGATACGAGTTTAATAATGTTTCAAACTAAAAACTAAAAATATGGCAAAAGTCAACATTAAACCATTGGCAGATAGAGTACTTATCGAGCCTATGGCTGCTGAGACAAAAACAGCGTCCGGCATTTACATTCCAGACACAGCAAAAGAAAAGCCGCAACAAGGTAAGGTTGTTGCCGTGGGTCCTGGTACTAAGGACGAAAAAGTGACCCTAAAAGTAGGTGACACCGTTCTTTACGGAAAATATGCCGGTACTGAGCTAAAATTGGAAGGTGCAGACTACCTTATGATGCGCGAAAGCGACGTTTTGGCAATTGTCTAAGCTAAAAAATCAACAACACTTAAATACAAATAAATTCCAAGAATTATCCTAGAACTCGTGGTGTAGGATTATTGGACTTTAAATTTTAAAAAACGATAAATAATTATGGCAAAAGATATAAAATTTGATATCGATGCACGTGACGGCCTCCGCAGAGGCGTTGATGCATTGGCAAATGCAGTAAAGGTAACTTTAGGACCAAAAGGTAGAAACGTAATCATCAGCAAGTCTTTTGGTGCCCCTCAAGTAACTAAAGATGGTGTTACCGTTGCAAAAGAGATTGAATTGGCAGATGCCCTTGAAAATATGGGTGCGCAAATGGTAAAAGAGGTTGCTTCTAAAACCAATGATCTTGCCGGTGATGGTACTACTACCGCTACAGTACTTGCCCAGGCCATCGTAAAAGAAGGTCTTAAGAACGTTGCTGCAGGTGCCAATCCTATGGATTTGAAAAGAGGTATTGACAAAGCTGTTGAGGCTATTGTTGAGAACTTGGCCAAGCAGTCTAAAAAAGTAGGAGATTCTTCCGAGAAGATCAAGCAGGTAGCTTCCATCTCCGCTAACAATGACGAAACTATTGGTGAGTTGATTGCTGAGGCCTTTAGTAAAGTAGGAAAAGAAGGTGTAATTACTGTTGAAGAAGCTAAAGGAACGGATACATATGTAGACGTTGTTGAAGGTATGCAGTTTGACAGGGGATACCTTTCTCCTTACTTCGTAACCGATTCAGAGAAAATGACTGCCGATTTAGAGAATCCTTATATTCTTTTGTTCGACAAGAAAATTTCTGCCATGAAGGACTTGCTACCTGTATTGGAGCCTGTAGCCCAATCTGGTAAGCCTTTATTGATCATTGCCGAGGATGTAGACGGGGAAGCCCTTGCCACTTTGGTAGTTAACAAATTAAGAGGTTCATTGAAAATCGCGGCTGTAAAAGCTCCTGGTTTTGGTGACAGAAGAAAGGCCATGTTAGAGGATATCGCCATCTTGACCGGTGGTACTGTTATCTCTGAAGAAAGAGGTTTCTCTTTGGATAATGCAACTATTGATATGTTGGGTACTTGCGAAAAAGTAACCATCGATAAGGATAACACTACAGTTGTAAACGGTGGTGGTGTACAAAAGGATATCAAGAGCCGTGTAAACCAGATAAAATCTCAGATTGAGACTACTACTTCTGACTATGACAGAGAGAAACTTCAAGAGCGTTTGGCCAAATTGGCCGGTGGTGTTGCCGTACTTTACGTAGGTGCCGCTTCTGAAGTTGAAATGAAAGAGAAGAAAGACCGTGTAGACGATGCCCTTCACGCAACGAGAGCTGCCGTTGAAGAAGGTATTGTTGCCGGTGGTGGTGTTGCCTTGGTACGTGCCAAAACCGTACTGAGCAAAGTAACTGTTGAGAACTCTGATGAAGAGACTGGTCTACAAATCGTTGCAAGAGCTATCGAGGCTCCGTTGCGTACCATTGTAGAGAATGCTGGTGGTGAAGGCTCTGTAGTAGTAGCTAAAATTCTTGACGGAAAAGCGGACTACGGTTACGATGCCAAGTCTGAGAAATATGTTGAGATGTTAAAGGCCGGTATTATCGATCCTAAGAAAGTGACTCGTGTAGCCCTTGAAAATGCTGCATCTGTTTCAGGAATGATCTTAACTACCGAGTGTGCCTTGACAGATATTAAGGAAGAAGCTCCTGCCGGAGGAGGAATGCCTCACGGTGGTGGTGGAATGCCAGGAATGATGTAATTCCATCATCCAAAAAAACAAAAAGCCGTTCCAAAATTTTTGGAACGGCTTTTTTTATTCAACGTAATTCAAGATTCAATATTGAAAGAATACATCCCCCGCCCTTCGCCCCCCCTTCAAAGGGGGAATTATTGTCCCCTTGAGGGGACTTTAGGGGTGTTCTGTAATTGTTTTAGCTTATTATAAATCCTTGCCTTTACTTTTTTCTACTGTTGGCACGAGCGTGACGATCGTGCTAGCGGGGGTATTAACTTATGGTATTGTCAATATTCTCCTTTTCAAAAATGTGTAAGGTGTTATTCCAATCTAAATGATATAATTTATCGTTGGCATACTGTGGGATATCCGTTTTTAACGCTTCATTGTCTTTAAATTGTTGTTTCCAGTCTATTGCTAGAGTTTCTTTATTTATTGCAATTAAACAATCTAACCTACGGTTTAGCTGTTCTTTAAAACTGGTTTTGGCCGAAATTATATAATGTGTTGTATTAACCACAAACCCTTTTATATGATGAATTGAATATAAATCTTGGACTTTAAATTGTTCTTGTAAATCAAAGGCTGATAGTTTTGCAGTTTGTAAATCAATTTTCCACAAGGTAAAGTGATTAAACCCTATTAATTTATTCTCTTGTTCATCTAACATACTACAACAAGAAGGGTTTATTTTAGATACGGTATAACCGCTCATGGTGAAACTACTTGGGTATGCCGACCATTGGTGTAACAACTTACCATTGTTAACATCAATAGAAATAATAAGCCCAGAAAAACAAGATGCCAATAATTGGTTTTGCCATACACCTATAAATTTATCTACGGTATAAGGTTTTTCTTCTTTTTTATCGTTTAGCCACGTGCCTAATGTTTCTATATTGAATTGCCATTTAGGAGTGGCTTCGGGGAGGGTGTAGGCGCGAAATTTAAAATCAAATGTGAAACTTATGATTATCTTTTCAATGTTGAATATTATTCTTTCATTATCAATGTTTTTAAGTTCTAAAATAAATTCATTTGAGTTTAAATTATATAATGCATTTTTATAAGATGATTTAAAGGTGTCTGTGCAAAATGTATGATTATAACTAGCAAATACTTGATTAGAGTTATTTAAAGTAGGTGTAAAATCAACAATTTTATTTGATTTATTTTCAATTTTGTATAATCGAAAATTCCCATCATTATCATGATAGAATATATAATTCTTATCAAACCAAAATGAATGACACTCTAAATCATCAATTATAACATCCTTATTTTCATTAAGGAGCTTATTTGCAGAACAATAATACAATCCATTCTCATTTCCTTTAACAGAAGAAACATTTTTTATTTTATCAATCCATTTCATTTACTCTACATTAATAT
>NZ_JACSOH010000028.1 GCF_014349235.1 Cytophaga sp. FL35
GCCATCGAGGAAAACTGTGCATATCAACCGCTATATGCAATCTGGTGTGCTCCCTTGTATTTTTCTTTTTTACGTACCTTTCGGTACGACAAACAAAAATCCAATCGCACGACTACACATAGCCCTGCGTTAGGCATAATTTAAAATCAACCAAGATTGAAAAAAGACTTTCTAATAAGCCTTGTAATACTACTCCTTTCCTTAATCAATATTTTTTTTCATCAAAACCAATTGATTTCACTTTCAGTTGGAATATCCGTCCTTGGTATAATAGGATTTATTTCTTTTATTTTAAAAAACAACTTATACAAAACACTATTCTTAATTTGGATATTAGCACAGTTTCCAATAATTGAAGTACACGAAATCAAGAATGGAATTAAATACGTAAACCCCATATTTGATTTATCACAAGCTTTCAGAATTAAAATCGGATTTGGACTGACTTATTTACCAAAAACTTTTTATATCGGCATAAACTTTATTCCTTTTGCATATTACGCATTGTATAAATTATTGGTGGCAAATTCACTGATTTCTAGTAGCGTGACAATTATTCCTGTAAGCGAACAATCTCCGATAACTAAATTCGCTCCTTTAACCGCCAAAATAATCGATACTGAAAATGGATTTTTAAAAGCCGAACTTTCCGAAAAAATTGAAATCGAAGGAAATGAGTATCAAATTTTATTATTTAAAACTATAGATAAAAGCATTTTTAATCTTGATAAAACAAGACAAAAATGTATTATAAAATTGATTCTCATCAACACTGGAATAGAATTACAAACAGAGGGATTTATAAAATAAAAACTATGCCTAACAAAGAACTGAGATGAAAAACAAGCTTTTTTAGCTCAATGTTGACATAAAGTTTTCATCATAGGGAAGTCCGTTTTTTACTACGCCAAAAGCTTGTTTGTAGCCTTCTCAAAAAATAGGACAGTTTAAAATTCAGATTTTCTAACTTTAATTTTTAACTGCCGTAGAATTATCAGTAATAGTTTTTGGATATATTTCGGTACATAAGTATATTTCTTTTCCATTGAAAATACTTACTAGATGAACTACCTACAACCTACCTATTATTTCGACTTTGAAAGCACTGAAATTCAAGAGCTGATCAGATCACTTCAAAACAAAGAGTTATATAATAAAGAAAAAACCGTTGTACTGTACACAAAAATAAGGGATGATTGGAGGTATGACCCTTATAGCATTAGCCTTACAAATGACAATTACAAGGCAAGTGTCATCGCCAAAAAAAATTCCGGTAATTGTGTTGAAAAGTCCATCTTACTAATTGCTTGTTTACGTGGCCTTGGTATACCCTCACGCCTACATCTAGGAAAAGTAAAGAACCACATTGCCGTGGAGCGACTCACAGAAAAATTCGGGAGCAATGAGCTTACTCCTCATGGAATGGTTAACGTTCGTTTAAACAATAAATGGCTTAAAATGTCTCCCGCTTTCAATAGTTCACTTTGTGAACGAATGAACGTAGACCCTTTGGAGTTTGATGGAGAAAATGATTCCTACCTACAAGCCTATAACAATGACGGTACCCAATTTATGGAGTATACGGATGATTATGGTTATTTTGATGACGTACCCGTAGATTTCATGAAAGCCAATATTAAAGAGCACTATCCCCATATTTTTGATACCGGAGAAAACATTACAGAATTTAAACTTTAAAAAATCCTACCATGAACATTACCGTACTGGACGGCTATACCCTTAACCCCGGAGATTTATCTTGGGACGGTCTAAAAGAGCTAGGAAACGTTGTGATTTATGATAGAACTCCGCACGATTCCCCATCTATTTTACAAGCTATAGGAAATTCCGAGATTATTTTCACTAACAAAACGCCCCTAACCGCAGACGTATTAAAAAAAGCACCCCAATTAAAATACATTGGGGTGTTGGCCACAGGATATAATGTAGTGGACATACAAACGGCCACAGAGCTAGGTATTTTGGTCACCAATGTTCCTACTTATGGTACACAAGGAGTTGCACAAATGACCATGGCCCTGCTCCTAGAAATGTGCCATCATGTGGGGGAGCACAACCGATCGGTACATAATGGGGACTGGGTACAAAGTGCCGATTTTTGCTACTGGAACTACCCCCTGGTAGAACTGACAGGTAAAACCATGGGCCTTATAGGGTTTGGAGAAATTGGGCAGGCAACCGCCAAACTTGCCAATGCTTTTGGAATGGAGGTTATTACCACCGGCAGCAGTAGATTAAAGGAACCCCAAGACTGTACCTATGTTAGCTTGGATGAACTTTTAAAAACATCGGATATTATAAGTCTACACTGTCCCTTAACGGAGGAAACTGAAGGTATGATCAATAAACACTCCATTGAAAAAATGAAGGACGGGGTCATGCTCATCAATACCTCCCGCGGCCCATTATTAATTGAGCAAGATGTTCGAGAGGCTCTCTTAAAGGGCAAAATTAGTTTTGCGGCGGTAGATGTCATCTCAAAGGAGCCCATGGAAAAAACGAACCCTTTGTTGGGAGTAGAAAATTGTATCATTACTCCCCATATTGCATGGGCCTCACAAGCTGCTAGAAAACGTTTGATGGATACCGCTGTTTCTAATTTGAAAGCCTTTCTTTATGGTAAGCCACGGAATAAGGTTAATTAGATAAAAATTCTTTAAATAATAACATAAAATTTGATCCTTAGGATATTCAATCCAGTATCTTTGTCGCCTTTTTTTTTATAAACCTTGTGAAACTTCTATGCGCTAACTGGCTAATTAGAAGTTTTTCTTTTTTAAAGATGAATGCGATATGGACCTATTATTTTTCTTAAAACTATTGATTGCCATCGTATTTGTAGTTGGCCTCTCGTTAATTGCAGAAAATGTTAGTCCCAAAATTGCAGGAATCCTTTCCGGATATCCAACTGGCTCCGCAATTACGCTATTTTTTTTCGGATTGGAAGTTAACCCCGAATTCGCCGCAAAAAGTGCTCTTTATAATATGGTGGGCTTAACTGGCGCTCTGAGCTTTGTATTAGCCTATTACATGGCTTCAAGACATATTAAAAAATATCCTATTTTCTTTTCTTCCATATGTGCCATTGTCACATATCTTCTAATAGTATGGATTTTGCACCACTTACAGGAAATAACTTATTGGACTATAATACTTCCGGTAACCTTCTCATTTTTTTGTATTTATTTCCTAAAAAATATAGAGAACTTGAAAATCAAAAAAAAGGTAAAATTGGGGTTGGACACTTTGATAATTAGGGCATTTTTTGCGGCCCTGATTATTTTGAGCATAACCATGGCGCCGAATTTTTTTGGTCCGGAATGGTCAGGTTTATTTTCCGCATTCCCCACTACCCTATTTCCATTGATAGTAATTATACATTATAGCTATTCCAAGGAACATGTACATACAATTATTAAAAATGTTCCAATAGGTATGTTTTCCCTCATCATTTATTCGTTAACCGTATCTATGGTTTATCCTACTTTTGGAATTTACTGGGGCACCCTACTTTCTTTTGCTTCGGCCACAGTTTACCTTTTGTTTTATAGTGTAGCCAAAAAGTATTACACAAAAAAACGAGTTTCATCCCTACATAAGCTGTAAACAAAAAGGGTTCAAAGTTTTGAGGGGTCTATAACCACATGTTTTACGGATTCCCGATTATAGGTGTACGTAGCATGTACCAGACCGTCTTGGGTCTGTATAATAGCCGGATAGGCATACCCATGTTCAGATTCCACATTTTCAAGGGTCATGACCGGTTTCCAATTTTTCCCATCTTCGGAAATAGCTAGATTTAACAGGTCCCTACCCCTATTCTCCTTGGTTCTTACCTTATGGTTATAAATTAACAATTGTCTACCGTCTTTTAAGCTCACGACATCCGTTCCGGAATTGGGGTTGGGCAAATCAATTCCCTCTACCTCGCTCCACGTTATTCCATTATCGCTTGACCAGGATTGTGCGAGAACACCTTGTCGGGTGCGGGCCAAAATCATCAACTTACCGTCCTTCGTTCGCATGATACTGGGCTGTATGGCATCAAAAGTAATTCCGTCATGAATGGGGCCTATCACTTCCCAATTTTTCATTTCAGCATCCGATTTTTCAAAATGGATTTTCCAGTAGGTCTCATCACCTTCTATTCGCTCACTGCTGCTAGGGTGTAAGATGCTTCCGTCTTCCAACTGAAATGATTTATTCTTTACTGGTCCAAGCAGGTGCCCCACTTTTTCATCCCTTCCTATTTTTACCCCTGAAGTCCACGTAGACCCATTATCATCAGAAGTTTTCATCATTCCCCACCAATCGCGTGGATTGGGTCCTTCTTTATAAAAAAGATAAAGAGGTCCGTTTTTGGGCTGTAACAAAACGGGGTTCCAAGTGGCATACCTCAACGTATCGTTATGAAATCCGTTGGCCACTTCCACGGGGTAAGTCCACTTATTATTTTTTAGGTGTGTCACCCTAATCCCCACATCTGGATGGTTTTCATGGGGCCCTGCAAAAAAGGCTGCAACTAGGCCAGACGGCGTTTCCACTATGGTAGAAGCATGGGCACTGGCCTCTGGCCTGTTGTCCAATTCATAGATAAAATCTCTTTTTAATAGGGCTCCCTCCCCAACTTTCTCCATAGGGGGAATAAAGAATTTACCGGTAACATCATTGGGTTTCTGTTGTTTTTGTGCCGATAATCCCAAGGTAATAGCAAAGAGTAAAAAGGTATATTTTAAATACGTCATAGGAGCAAATACTAATGTTCTACAATGAATAAAGTTTTGATTTGGAAATATACAAAACAACTTCGCAAGGATTCTGCCAATTTCTTATCTATAACTGGTGGTTTTTTAGCCTGTGGTTCATGAAAGGGTATCCATACCTGACAAATGTCATATTATAAGGTAGCGCTAAATCCTAAGTTTGCTTTAAAATTCTATCTATGTGCCAATTAATTCAAAAATATAATGTTGCGGGACCCAGGTATACAAGCTATCCTACGGTACCCTATTGGAACATCCATGATTTTTCTGGAAAAAAATGGGAAGCTTCGGTACTTAAAAGCTTTGAAGAAAGTAAATCGGAAGGAATTAGCCTTTACATTCATCTCCCTTTTTGTGAAAGTCTCTGTACGTTCTGCGGATGCCATAAAAGGATAACCAAAAGGCATGAAGTGGAAGTACCTTATATACAATCGGTACTAAAAGAATGGAAATTATATGTTGACCTATTGGGTAAAAGACCCAAAATCAAACAGCTTCACTTAGGAGGAGGTACGCCCACGTTCTTTTCCGTTGAAAACCTTGAATTGCTGATCAACGGTATTTTTAGAAAAGCCGACCGTGCCGAAAGCTATGAATTCAGTTTTGAGGGCCACCCGAACAATACAACTAAAGCACACCTGCAAGGGCTTTATAATTTGGGCTTTAAAAGGGTGAGTTTTGGCGTACAGGATTATAATCTAACGGTACAAATGGCCATTAGAAGGGTGCAGCCTTTCACCAATGTACAAAAGGTGACCGAATGGGCCCGTGAAATAGGCTATACCTCGGTCGGTCACGATATCATATTCGGTCTGCCCCATCAAACGCAAAATCATGTAAAGGAAACCATCTTAAAAACCAACGAATTACGCCCAGACCGGTTGGCTTTTTATAGTTACGCCCACACCCCTTGGTTAAAAGGAAATGGACAGCGCGGTTATAAGGATAGTGATTTACCTTCTGCCGATGAGAAACGTAAACAATATGAAATTGGCAAGGCACTTTTATTGGAAAACGGTTATTATGAAATTGGGATGGACCATTTTGCCTTACCAGCGGATAATCTTTACCAAGCCGTGCTAGAAGGTAACCTACATAGAAATTTTATGGGATATACCGATGCCCATACACAATTGATGATCGGCTTAGGTGCCTCTAGCATAAGTGATAGTTGGTATGGTTTTGCACAAAATGTAAAAGGCATTGAGGAGTATCAACATTTGGTAGCGAATGATGTCATACCAATTTTTAGGGGCCACATACTTTCTGAAGAAGACCAGAACATACGAAAGCATATTCTCAATTTAATGTGCCGCCTAGAAACAAGCTGGCACGAACAGGAAGAAGATTTGTTCAACGTAGCATTGGCAAAATTGGATGAAATGAAAACCGATGGCTTAATTGAAGTTTCAGGTGCAAGAATACGCATTACCGAGAAAGGAAGACCCTTTGTACGCAATGTTTGTATGGCTTTTGACCTTCACTTGCAAAGGAAAGCTCCTGAAACAAGATTGTTTTCGATGACTATCTAGTAGGGCAAAATCAATATGAAAATTGGAGCATACTGTCCAGCGACCAAAAAATTACTTAACTTAAAAGAAAAAATGATTAAAAATTTAAATACAGACGGTTGTTTGAAATTGCTGGGAGAAAACTATATTGGAAGATTAGGGTTTGTCTCTGGCCAAAGTCCATGCGTTATTCCCATTACCTATTTTCATGATGCTGAAGAAAAGTGCATTATCAGTTATTCCTTTATAGGTCACAAATTGGAGTCCATGAGACGCTTTCCCGCTGTTTCCCTTCAAGTAGATAACATAGCAGATGTACACCATTGGCAATCGGTATTAATACAAGGGCGATTTGAAGAACTTAAAGGTAGTACGGCTAAAAAGTACCTCCATAAATTCGCCCAAGGAGTTCAGAAAATTATTGAAGACCGCCAAGATGGCAACCCTAAATCCATAAGTGATTTTTCGGCGAACATCACCGGAAAGGAAGCCCCTGTAGCTTATCTTATTCGTATAAATAATATTAGCGGAAAGTATAGGGAATCAAAATAGATGCGCCCTTGGGCTTCATTCTATGTTAAAGATCGAACTTCGAAGAGTTAACAGACAAAACAAACTCATAATTTTCTATAGAGCCACCAGTTCATATCCCTGGTCAGTTCAAAACCTAATTTTTCATATAGGGAAATGGCCAAATTTCCCTTATTTGTATGTAAGATAGGTTTCTTTCCTTCTTGCAAAATCTCTTTTGTGGTATGTGCTATTAATTGCTTGGCCAAGCCCTGTCTTGTATAATCTGGGTGGGTGACTACTGCGCTTACCTCAATAAATTGATCGGTCTGCATTCGCTGCCCGGTAACCGATACCAATTTCCCATCTTTGAAAATACCAAAGTAATTACCCATTTCATAGGTTCTTTTTCTATAGTACCCCGGCATGACCAACCAAACTAGATCATAGATCTCATCCATCATTTCTTTGGACAGGGGAACTATTTTCTCCGTAATTTCAACATTCGTCAGCTGATTTAAAACCATCTGGCAACCATCAATCTTTTTTAAAAGTTCAATTTTTTCCTCGTCAATTTCTGGAGTTTGGTTTTCGGATACATAGAAAAACTCTTGAATGTTTTGTACATATTCATTGGAGGCAACTTTTGTCTTACGCTCGTCTTCAAACGAACCAAAAGGGCAAACCTCAGGATTGTAAAAACGCACTCCGTTTATTTCAATCGCAAACTTTTTATGGGTTTCGTTCAAGGAATGCCAAACAGGATTTTTAAGTTGTTCCTCTAGTGTAATCATCAATAGGTAAATCTAGGGATTGATTGAAAAAATGCAAAGATAAATGAAATGGAGGCATTTGACCCCCAGGAAGGTAGTAGATAACAACTTAAAATAGCAGCAATCAATTGTGGCATTCCATGGTAGCAGTAGCTGCCATATGATGTACTGGAGCAGGAGAAACGTAAGGAATGCCCAAACCGAGACCGCGAAGAATAAAGAGACAAGCTACGACCACCACAAAAACAGGAATCAATTTTTGTACTTTCAAACGTTGTTCTCCTTTCAGCAATCCACTAAAATACACCACTCCGGTCATTAACGGCACTGTTCCCAAACCAAAAAGCACCATATATAAAGCACCCTCGCCAGGCCCTGCCATCGCTATGGAAGCAAACAGCGCCATATAGACCAGTCCGCAAGGCAATAGGCCATTGAGAAAACCTATGGTCAAAAAAGTATCTGCGCTTTTCTTTTTAAACTCTTTTCCCAAACGGGATTTAACCTTGGAAATCAGGCGGTAAATTGGCTTGGAAATACTGTATTTGTTTAGGAGTTTAGCAGGGATAAGCACCAATATAATCATGAGTACCCCAATAGCAATCGATAGATTCTGTTGCATGCCAAAAACGTACAGACCTTTACCCAAAAAACCGAACAGCAGCCCCAGAATTCCATACGCAAACAGCCTCCCCAAATGATACAGAAAAATTTGAGCAAATTTCTTTAAATTGTTGTTTCTGTCTACCGGCAGCATAAAGGCAATGGGGCCGCACATGCCTATGCAGTGCAAGCTTCCCATCAGACCTAGTATGAGGGCGGACAACAACATTACTTAATAATTAAAGCTTTCTTTTTGAAGGAATTCCACTCCCTGGTATTCCCACATTATTTTAAGGTCCCAACGGCCACCCAACAAACGAGTGTCAGGTATAAGCAAAGATGTGTTGGACAGACGCAAATCGAGGTCAAAGTCCAAATGTTTATTGGATGGCCTATAAAGGGACACTTTTCCTTTTATTTTTTTATAATCTATCGTTTCCGGAAAGACCACTAGCAAGCCTTCTTCCGTTCTCTTCAATTGAATTTTCTCTAATTTCTTGGCATTGTTCTGGGCATCGATTTCATCTTGATAAGCCAATTCATGTTTGTAATATTCTTCGGTGACCAAATCATGGTCGGCCCTATTGTCCATACTCATTCTCACTACAAAAAACAGAATGAAGGAGATAAAAGCCACAAACGCCAATACGATTCCTGTTCCCCAATTAATTTTCATAACACATCTAATTATAACTCCTTGGACCCAAGAAGGCGGTTTTAGTGGTTTCTATCAGTTCACCACCACTGTACACACCTACTTTTATTTTTTCTTTATCACTTTTAATCGCTGCTTGGTTGATTTCTATAAACAGTGTCCCTTCTGCCAGGTCTTGCGCCGGAACCACAAAAGAGTCCCCACTCACCAATTTTACCGTTCCTTTATGCGAAAGCAGTTTGAAACTGACGTTATCTACATCTTCCACCGTTTTGTTCACCAATTTATAGGTATACACATTACTGATTATATTACCCTCTTTATGCTCATACAACTGCCCGGGCAATCTTAGTATATTGGCCTCCACATCATTTCTTAGAAAGAGCATTCCTACTAAGATTCCAACTAAAACGGTGAGTACAGCGGTGTAGCCCTTTAATCTTGGGGTAAACTTAAACTTCTCCTTTTTTTCAATATTCGCTTCACTGGCATAGCGAATCAAACCCTTGGGCTTGTCAATTTTTTCCATAATGGTATCGCACTCATCTATACATGCGGTACAATTGACACATTCCAATTGGGTTCCGTTTCTGATATCTATTCCTGTGGGGCAAACGTTCACACACTGAAAACAATCGATACAATCTCCAAAACCTAGCGCATCCCTATCCTCATTTTTCCTGAATTTCTTTCTTCCGTTTTCCGCTTCCCCACGCTTGTGGTCGTAGGCTACCACAACGGACTTATCATCTAACAACACCCCTTGCATTCTACCATAAGGGCACGCAATTATGCATACCTGCTCCCTGAACCAGGCAAAAACAAAGTAGAAAACAGCGGTAAAAATCAATAAGGAAACCATGGTACTTACGTGTACCAAAGGGCCATCTGCGATATACGCCAACAAGCGATCGCTACCAATGAGATAGGCCAAGAACACATTGGCAATTAAAAAGGATATCAAAAAAAAGATAATCCATTTGGTGACACGCTTTCTTATTTTTTCCGCGTTCCAAGGCTGGCGATCCAGTTTCATTTGAGCTCCTCGGTCCCCATCTATCCAATACTCGATGCGTCTAAAAACCATTTCCATAAAAATGGTCTGAGGGCACATCCAACCACAAAAAATACGACCCCAGGCTACCGTAAACAAGGCAATGAAAATCACACCAATAATCATAGAAACCACCACCAAGTGAAAATCTTGTGGCCAAAACGGGAAACCAAAAATATTGAACCTACGCTCCAGTACATTGAACATAAGAAATTGGTTTCCGTTTATTTTGATAAACGGACTCGCGAATAGAATAGCCAACAGAAAGTAACTAACATACTTTCTGTATTGATAAAAGTTGCCGCTGGGCTTCTTGGGAAATACCCAAGCCCGCTTACCCTCATCATTGATGGTACCAATACTATCCCTAAAATTTTCGCCGTCTTGTGACATCTATAAGATATTGTTAATTGGATTTTAAGCTTTCTTCTATTTCTAGGTCTACCGAGGTTGTAATTGATTATTCAGCGCTTTCCGTATCTACCCAAATATCACCTTCGGCATCCTTAGGATTGGCAGGAGTGGTACCCTGAAATGTCAATACATAACTAGCTACTTGAGCAATTTCGGCAGGCTTTAAGGTTTGTTTCCAGGCAATCATACCTTTTCCATCCCTACCGCCTTCGGAAACAGTGTTGAAAACATTTTTGATGCCTCCACCTAAAATCCAATGCTCATCGGTTAGATTAGGACCAATACCCCCTCCACCATCGGCCATATGGCAAGCAACGCAATTGGATTCAAAAATGGCCTTACCTGCACTTAAATCAGCGGCATCGGTAAGCGTTTCAACCGTGCTTGCATCGACCAAATCTTTTGCCGTCTTCTTATATTCCTCAATTTCTTGAGCTGCAATGGCCATTTCGGTCTTAAATTCCTGTTCTTGATCATAGTCATTGAAAATGTGGAAGCGCACCAAATAAATAGCACCAAAAATTATGGTAGCGTAAAACATATATACCCACCATGGTGGTAAATTGTTATCCAATTCTTGAATGCCATCATAATTATGGTCTAGGATAATTTCACCTTCTTCCTCCACAGGTTTGGAACCTAATAATTTTTTATAGGTCTTTTTACCCCAGCTCCATTCCCAACCTTTACTCTTGGAGTCCAAATACCGCTTTTTTCCTTCTTCGGACAAGGTCTGGAACATTACATTCTCAATAGCATTGATGATCAATGCTATGGCAATTAACAATACTAAAACGAACACTAAAAAAGCCTGTACCATCCTATTCTCTATGAATGCCGGCATTTCACCGGAATCCACCATATATTCCGTTAGTCCCAGGACGAGGAAGAAGGCTACGGGAATTTTTATCCACCAATTGTTTTTCATAATTCTATTTTTTATTGGTTGTTTTCATCTAAGGGTA
This sequence comes from Cytophaga sp. FL35, assembly GCF_014349235.1. Classification (GTDB taxonomy): domain Bacteria; phylum Bacteroidota; class Bacteroidia; order Flavobacteriales; family Flavobacteriaceae; genus Euzebyella. Next base: position 11,270 of record NZ_JACSOH010000028.1, read on the forward strand.
ATTCGCTCATTTCTTTTACATATGGCTTTGATGCGGTAAAAACCCACCAAAAAAGCAATGCAAAAAAGACGAAGAATATGAGTAATGATATCATTGGATAGGTGGCAATGCCCTCTATCGTTTCCATATGACCTTTTACGAATTTCAACATGACCTCTTAGTTATTTGATAGTAATTCATCAGTTTCTTTAATCTTAATATCCGTACCCAAACGCTGCAGATAAGCGATGAGGGCCACGATTTCACGGTCTCTCATTTCAACAAAATCCTCACCGTTTTCTTGTGCATATTTTTTATCCGCCTCGTAGGTTGCGGCAAAATCTGGATCGGTATACAGATTCTTTTCTATTTGCTCCGCTTGTTGGGCCATAGACTGCTCTGCATTAGCAATATCTTCATCCGTATACGGAACGCCCAAGGAAACCATGGCTTCCATCTTGGCCTTAATGCCACTTCTATCATGCTCATTGCGCACCAGCCATTGATAAGCTGGCATAATGGAACCGGAAGAAGTACTTTGCGGATCGTACATGTGGTTAAGGTGCCAATTGTCTGAATACTTGCCCCCTACCCTTAACAAATCAGGTCCTGTACGTTTACTACCCCAAAGGAAGGGATGGTCATATACGAACTCGCCCGCTTTCGCATACTCACCATATCGCTCTACTTCACTACGGAAGGGCCTTACCATCTGTGAGTGACAACCCACACATCCTTCCCTGATATAAAGGTCTCGCCCTTCCAATTCCAGAGGAGTATAAGGCTTCACGCTGGTGATGGTAGGTATATTCGATTTTACCAAAATGGTGGGAACAATTTGTATAATCCCTCCTATTAAAATGGCGATGGTCGCCAAAATGGTCAATTGAATGGGCTTGCGTTCCAACCAAGTGTGAAAAGTTTCACCGGCCGTTCTTCTTTTAGAAACTTTGGTCAAGGCAGGAGCCTCTGCCAACTCATCTTCAATTACAGAACCGGCTTTAATAGTTAGTACTACATTGTAAATCATCACACAAGCACCGATAATATACATGCTGCCCCCAATGGCGCGCATCCAGTACATGGGCATTATCTCGTTTACGGTCTCTAAAAAGTTACCATAGACCAAGGTTCCGTCAGGATTAAAATCCTTCCACATAAGGGCTTGGGTGAAACCAGCTACATACATAGGCAGCGCATACAGCACAATACCCAAAGTACCGATCCAAAAGTGGAAATTTGCCAGACTTAAGGAGTGTAATTTTGTTTTGGTCATTTTAGGCACCAACCAATAAATCATACCAAAGGTCAAGAAACCGTTCCAGGCCAAGGCCCCTACGTGAACGTGGGCAATGATCCAATCACTAAAGTGGGCTATGGCATTTACATTTTTCAAAGACAGCATGGGTCCTTCAAAAGTGGCCATACCATAACCGGTAATGGCTACTACCATAAATTTTAAAACAGGGTCGGTACGGACTTTATCCCACGCCCCACGCAAGGTCAAAAGTCCGTTAATCATCCCTCCCCACGAAGGAGCAATCAACATTACAGAAAAGGCAACCCCCAGATTTTGTGCCCAATCGGGTAATGAAGAATACAACAAGTGGTGAGGTCCGGCCCAGATATAGATAAATATTAATGACCAAAAGTGTACAATCGATAAACGATAGGAATAGATAGGTCTATTGGCAGCTTTAGGTACAAAATAGTACATAAGCCCCAAGAAAGGTGTAGTCAAAAAGAAAGCCACCGCATTGTGCCCGTACCACCACTGCACCAATGCATCTTGTACACCGGCATATACCGAATAACTTTTTAATCCGCTAACGGGAAGCTCCAAACTATTGAAAATATGTAATACGGCTACGGTAACGAAAGTTGCCAAATAAAACCAGATGGCCACATAAAGATGACGTTGCCTTCTTTTGAGAATGGTACCGATCATATTCCAACCAAAAACTACCCAAATAGCAGCGATGGCAATATCTATGGGCCATTCAAGCTCTGCATATTCCTTAGAAGTTGTAAAACCTAACGGAAGGGTTATAGCAGCCGCTAAAATGATTAACTGCCAACCCCAAAAATTAATGTTGCTCAGGGCATCGCTGAACATTCTGGTCTTGAGAAGCCTTTGCATGGAGTAATAGACCCCAGCAAAAATAGCGTTCCCCACAAAGGCAAAAATGACGGCATTGGTGTGCAAGGGTCGCAAACGACCAAAGCTCAACCAAGAAATACCATCGGTTAAATTGGGAAACATGAACATAAAGGCCAACAAGAGCCCAACGGACATACCCACAATGCCCCATACCATAGTGGCATAAAGAAATTTCTTTACAATCTTGTTATCATAATAAAATTGCTGTACCTCCATAATCAATTATTTAGTTCGATAGGTTTATTTTGTTTAAGGTCGTTTTGTTTTTCTGTGGCTTTTTTTACGAGCTCGTCTTCAAAAAGCATTCGTACCGATGGCGTATACGAATCGTCATACTGCCCCCTTTTTACCGAAAAGATAAAAGCGGCAAAAAAGACCAAGGCAACCACAATACTTATAGCGAGTAAAATATAAATGACACTCATTTTTCTAATTTGGTGTAAAACTACAGTTGGTAAAAAGGATTAAATATGACATTCATCAGGTTTTGAAATTATTTCAGTTTTTTTCCTAAAATATTGGTGGCAACCGTCGTAAAGGCTACAATACTAATAGAGCTTAAAGGCATGAGAATGGCTGCTATAACTGGTTCTAACTGTCCGCTCACAGCAAAATAGAGCCCTACCATATTGTACATTAGCGACAGTACAAAACTCATTTTTATGATGCGCATCGCTTTTTTTGAAGCTTGTATATAGGAATACAGCTCATTGAACTTGGTCGCATCCAATATGGCATCGCAAGCAGGTGAAAACACATTGATGTTTTCCGAAATGGCGATTCCTATATTTGCCTGTGCTAAGGCACCCGCATCATTGAGCCCATCTCCCACCATAAGCACCTTTTTTCCTTTTTCTTGAATTTTTTTAATAAAATGGAGCTTGTCTTCCGGTTTCTGGTTGAAATAAAAAGGTGTGGTAGCAGGCAACAATGCCTGGAGCCGCTTTTTCTCGCCTGCATTATCTCCCGAAAGAAGGGCCAATTGCAATTCTTTCCCCATTTCTTCAAAAAGATGGGCAACTCCTTTCCTATAGGTGTTTCTAAACACAAAACAGCCCTTGTAGGCATCGTTGGCTCTTATGTGTACGGATGTATTTTCTATATTTTGGGCGGAAGGACTGCCCACAAAATCGGCCGAGCCTATTTTAATGTTCCCTTTACTTCCGGAAGCCTGAATTCCCTTTCCGGTAAGTTCTTCATAATCCTCTAAAACTTCAATATCATGCTCCGCCAGCAAATCATACAAGCTTCTACTTAGAGGATGATTACTGGAACGTAAAGTATTTTTTAGAAGGGATTCTTCTTCCTCCGTTAAGGGAAGCCCCTCATAATTGGCAACACTTTTGGCGGAGGTGGTAATGGTTCCGGTCTTATCAAAAATAGCGGTATCAATTTGCGCCAATTGCTCAATGGCCTGAGTATTTTTTAGGTAGAATTTCTTCTTTCCGAAAATGCGCAGCATATTTCCTAAGGTGAACGGTGCCGCCAAGGCAATGGCACAAGGGCATGCAATAATCAACACGGCCGTAAACACGTTCAATGCCAAGGAAGGGTCTATCAGCAACCATATAGAAGTTGATATCGTGGCAATACTCAAGACGGCTATGGTAAACCTTCTACCAATACTATCGGTCAAGGTTTGGAACCTTCGGGATTTTTCATCGTTAAAAACCGCATTGCCCCACAATTGGGTTAGGTAGCTTTGTGAAACCGGCTTTACAATTTCCATCTCTATGGCCCCATGAAGTTGCTTTCCACCCGCAAAAACCTTTTCACCGGACTTTTTACGTACCGGTTCTGCTTCCCCCGTTACGAAACTATAGTCGATATGCCCATCACCCTTCATGAGTACACCATCCGCAGGTATTAATTCTTCATTTCTTATGAGTAGTCTATCGCCTTTTTTAATTTCGTAAATCTGGGCTATTTCTTCCTTCCCTTCTTCCGTAAAACGCGTCACGGCAATTGGGAAATAAGATTTATAATCCCTTTCAAAGGAGAGAAAGGAATAGGTTTTTTGCTGAAAGAACTTCCCGAGCAATAAAAAGAAAACAAGGCCTGTAAGGGAATCAAAAAACCCAGGTCCCCAGTTGAAAATGATATCTACCGTACTTCGCAAAAAGAGCACCAAAATTCCTAATGCGATGGGCACATCTATATTCAACATTCTGGAGCGAATACCTTTAAAGGCCGAAATAAAATAATCCCTTCCTGAGTACAGCACTACAGGAAGCGAGAAGAAAAACATAATCCACCTAAAAAGGTCTTGGTATTCATTTAGCCAATACTCCCCTCCTGTTTCTTGATTGGTATTCAAATCAAAATACTCCGGAAAGCTCAAGAACATCACATTTCCAAAAGCAAAGCCCGCAATACCCAGTTTGTAAATTAAACTGCGGTCTACGTTGGTAGGCTTTTCATCAAAATCGGCCAAAGTAATTTGGGGCTCATAACCAATACGGTTCATCATAATGGCCAATTGCTTCAGGCTAATAACCTCCGAATTGAAGGTAATACGAACTGTTTTTTTTGGAAAATCTACCTGAGAGCCCTTGATTCCAGTATTTAGTCTGTTCAGATTTTCTAAAATCCAAATACACGAACTACAGTGAATATGGGGTATATACAAGTTTACTACCTGCATATTGCCATCATTGAATTCCAATAGTTTTTCAATAATGGCGGGAGCATCTAAAGAATCATATTTGCCTTCCTGTTCTTGGGGAGTAGCCCCGGCGGCGGACTGTAGTTCATAATAATAGCTAAGGTCATTTTCCGAAAAAATTTCATAGACCATTTTACAGCCGTTGCAACAAAAGGTTTTTTCGTCATACTCGACGGAGCTTTTACCACAATCGGTGCCACAGTGGTAACAATTCGTATTTTCCATTGACTTTGCTTATACGCCACAAAATTCCTATCTAAGACCTTAAAAGAATATGATAATTGTCATGTTTTGCGTACTTTAGTAGAGCTACTTTTGTTTTGTCAGGTATAACAATCAACTTATGGAAAGCAGATGTGAAAATTGCATTGTTAGGCAGTTTAACTCCCTCCGTGCAATGACCAAAGACGAGCTTAAAAAGGTCTCGGATGCCAAGGTCTACAAGAAAATTAAAAAAGGAGACCCCTTATTTGAAGAAGGGCAAAAACTGGATGGCGTTTTCTGTGTAAGGGACGGTGTGTCCAAACTTTCAAAATTGAGTACCAATGGCAAGGACCAAGTGGTAAAGTTGGCAACCAAAGGATCGGTTATCGGCCAGCGTTCGGTCATAGCGGAAGAACATACCAATCTCAGTGCCGTTGCCGTAAATGACATGGAAGTATGCTTTGTTCCCAAGGAAAATATTCTCAGTACCCTTCAACGTAATCCTGATTTTGCCGTTGAAGTTCTTCGTCATATGGCCCATGATTTAAAAGAAGCCGATGATGTTATTGTAAACATGAGCCAAAAAACTGTAAAACAAAGAGTGGCGGAAGCCTTTCTTTATTTAAAACAAAATTTTGGAGAGGATAAAAATGGTTTCTTGAGACTTACCCTTTCCCGAGAAGATATTGCCAATGTGGTGGGTACTGCTACCGAAAGTTGCATTCGGATCATTTCCGAATTTAAGAAAAAAGGATTTATAGATACTTCAGGAAAGAAAATTAAAATAGCCGATGAGCGCGGACTAAAAGACCTCGCACAGGGGTTTTAAAAACACTCAAAACCAAAGAAAACAGAAACCCAAGCAGGAAAAAATTCCCGCTTGGGTCCTTTTTACCTATCAAGCGAAATGCTTTTCTCGCTTGTCTTTCCTTAAATTATCAAATTGGTATTGAGGACTACGAAGCATTTTTCTGTAGAGCTCCTCATTTACGTTTACCGGTATATTCAGCTTTGGGAACTTAATTTGATAAACATTGTCATTTTCTTTTCCGATCAATGAAACTTTGACAGGTCTATTCTTCATAATCTAACATTTTTAATTTATTAAACCATTTAAATCAACCGTTTAAACCTCCAACAAAGGACGTACCAAACAAAATATCAAAACCTGATATATGTCATAGTTTCAGGATTTTAATGCCCCTAACTTTACCACCTGAAACTAGCAAGTGAATTTATGAAGCAAATTTTAATACCTACGGATTTTTCACTTAATGCATGGCAAGCCATTTGCTATGCCCAAGAACTTTTTAAGGACCAAGAATGTGTTTTTCATTTGCTCAACACCTACACTCCTGCCATAGTAAGTAGTAGGTTTATGGCCCAACACAGAGAAGAAAAACTACATCAACAAGGCTCTGGCAACTATTCCGAAGCAGGACTCAAGGAGTTAGTTGAACGTATACAAAGAAACGGGCCCAACCCCAAACACTATTTTGAAACCTATTCTTCTTTTAGCCTTTTAACCGATGAGGTAAATAATTTTGTGGAGCATGAAAACATAGACCTCATCATTATGGGCATTAAGGGAATGACGGACGGAAACCATATTTATATGGGAAAAAATACGGTGAGACTCATCAAAACCATAAAAAATTGTCCCATTATAGCTGTTCCGCGGGATATCGATTTTTTTCAACCAGATGAAATCTCTTTTAGTACGGATTTCAATATGTTCTACACCCATTCTGAATTGGAACCACTTATTGAAATGGCGCAAACCTTTAACGCCACAATAAGAATTGTTCATATTCAAGATCGTATAAAACCGCTGACAGAAATTCAGCGCTTTAATTTAGGTATGTTACGAAAATACCTGAATGAAATTAAACACTATGTTCATACGGTTTCCGAGGTGAAATCCTTTTCCAACACTCTAATGGCCTTTAATAAAGAGTTGGATATTCATTTATTGGCAATGCTCAATTACAGAAATAGTTATGTGGACAGCATTACCCAAGAACCTATGGTAAACAAGAAAACTTTTGAAGCCCAAGTACCTTTAATGGTGATACCGGAAATGTCAATTTTATACAAAAACCCAAAGAAGAAAAATCAAAATGATATAAGGACAAAACAACACGTAAACTAGCAACTAACAATGACTAACACGTGGGAGCCCCTTTTTATGGAAAGGGGCTTTTTTTGTTGGGATGAACACTTAAATTAAATATATAAAATTGCCAATACCTACAACTCCGGTTAAGCATCCCAAAACCAAATTCATATTACCTGCAAGAGAACTTATTTTCTTTTCTAGCCTACCCGCCAAAAAAGCATATCCAGCATATAAGGTAAAGGAACCTAAGGTGGAACCAATGGAGAAAATAATAGCATTGAGAACTGAGTACGTAAAGAGTTCCATCCCTATCAATATGGAAATTGTAGTAAAGTAATAGGGTATGGCAAAGGTGTTGAGCAAAGACATTCCTATGCCGTGCAAATAAGCTTTTGACTTGTCAATCTCCTCCCTTCCCGGTTCCTTTTTGGTTCCAAAATGCAAGCGAAAAAAGTTAAAGGATAAAACCAATAGAATTCCTGTTCCAATCTTTTGGATAAGGGTAATATGTTCGGAATTCTGCATTAAAACGTTTGATAGATAGGCACCAATATTCGCTTGGAAAAATAGAACCGTAGCAAATCCCGCAATCAAAAACAAGGCCGATTTACTTCCGCTTCTCAAACTGAATTTCACTACCGTCATATTTAGGAAGCTGGGGACAATACTTCCGCAAGCTGCTATCAAAAATCCAAATAGGATGTAGAGAAGAACATTCATAAATACTTTTACTGCAATACTACAGGTATCAAGATGGATGCATTAATCTGAAAGAAGAAAATTTGGAGTCAATAGAAATTGTAATTAGAGGTTTTTAGTACGTCAAGAACTTGTTAATGAGGCAACATTTGGAGCAATATTAATATTATAGTCGTCTTCATGCGCCTTGTTCATATCCGCTGTATTGTAGTAATTCCATAAAAAACCGGGCATAGCCCGGTTTATGATGTTAAGGATTTTAGTCCTTAATGCTCCAAATCATAGGCCAAGACCTTAAATTGATAAGGAGTGATGGATAGCTCAAACTCATGTTCCACTTCCATGTCATCTAAATGATACTGAACTATTTGATTTGAAGAGGGGATTGAAATATATAAAAACCCTTCAAAATAATCGATAGTGCTTGTTACCGAACCATGACCTGAAGATTCGGTATCCATTGCCACACTTAAGGTTCCGCTGTACACTGTTTCCTTTGTATCTACATTAATTATTACAAATTCACCCGTTTTGGCCACAACAACCACTTCCTCCCCATCTTTGGATACCATACATTTAAACAATTCGGAAGTTTCAAATATGGGAGTAATTTCCTCACTATCGATATCTACAAAATAGGCTCCCTTACTTCCCGTATACCCCACAAAAATGTCTGATTCATCCGTAGCTAACAAACTTCCGAACCACACGTCATCCTCAAAATCGGTAGGATAATCAATAAGCTTCTGTTCGCCATCGTCCTTCACCACCAAGATACCTGTATTGGAACCAAAAATAGCGGTATCATCGTTACCGGCACTTCCATGAATACCTGAGGTGCTTAAACTTTGCCCTTCTTCGGAAATTACCTCCCCTTGTTGATTGATGATATGAACTTTTTCTGGCAATCCGGCTCCTGCTCCTAGATTGGTGACGGCAATAGTACCATTTTCAAAAATTACCATGGCGCCATGATGTGCTGTAGTTCCTGTTGCAATCGTTTCAACGGCTGTGGAGCTATCAATAGTGTTTTCGTTGAACAGACTAAGAGTGGCATCGCCGTCATTGTAAACCGCGACCAGACCTTGCTCCGACTTAAAATGGGTAGGTTTTTGACTTTCAAAACTCACCGCAGCCAAGCCTGTTTCACCCAAATCATGACTGTGGTCACCATGATCGATTTCGCCCCCTAGATTAAACGTCTCCGTAAAATTGTGGTCTCTATGTGTAATGACCCCATATCTTCCGGATTCGGTGGCATATACACTTCCTTTGGCATGCGATGCCTCAAAGGTTTTAACCTCTTCACTAAACGGATTAATAAAGTTCAAGGTAGTTGAGTTAACATCGGAAATCAATAAGGAAACGTTCTCAAACTCCTCATGATCAAGGTCATGGTCCGCATCAGGGTCATTTTCAATGCCATTATCATCATTGGAACATGCCCCCATTAACAAAAAGGCAATTGCCATAGGTAAAAAGCTAATTTTTTTCATTGGTATTTTTAGATTATTTATTGGGCGGTAAAAATAAACAAAGAATATTTAAATGCAACGCAGTTGCATTTAAATATTGAACTTAACTTGTTACAAAGCATATAGAATCACATTATTATGCTGATTGTTAGATAGATAGAAAATATCTTTTTTCAACTTGGTTTCTGTGGTAATATCTTTATGTGAGGGAACACGCCGCAGGAAAGCAACTGGAAATACTAGGGAAGTGTTTGCTGTGGTTTCTTAAAAACAGATAAATGCGTTGTGGGCAATTTACCAACTAAATGAAATTGTAAATACTAAAGTTATGGAGCATTTTGTTAAAGCTCTAGTTGAACCCGGTTCTTCCCTGTTTACTGGCTTTTTATTTTTTGAAAGTTATTTTTCCAATGGGGATGGTTCCAGAACCATCGGGTGCTAGGCTCATGCTGTAAAATAGATTTTGTTCTTTTAAGGTCATGGCTGCCCTTGGAGTTCCCACTGCCCCGTAGGAAAGTGTTGCTAGGAAGAATATATGCTCTTCATTGGGATTGATGGTTTTTTGCAACTCACTGGCTTTATAGAAGTTTGCATCCAAATAAGACTTCATATTGGTTAGTCCGTAATTTATTTCTGAAAGTTTATTCAATTCGACCTTTTGTGGTGGCAAAAACAATCTTAAAAATGCCTCCGGATGCGTAAAAATCGCAAATGAGCTAGCCGGAATTTTGATGTTTAATTCTAAAGGAAGATTAGTATTATTAATTATCCGGGTCCAAAACGAGGCAAACCCATATCTCATTCCTGACGCATCAAAATATTGTTTCCCCTCCGGTTCTATCATTCCTCCCTTGGGAAAGCTGTTCTGTATAGTAATTCCGTTTCCCGTAAAAGAAGTATATGTAGTATCCGAATAAATATAGCGGTTTAAATTAGGGTCTTGAGATAGTTTTTTATTATTATGCAAAGAGGTCTCAAGCCTATATGTAAGGTCAACTACTTCTGATGTCAGATTGTTCTTTTGAGCATAAGAGCAAATCGACATAATTGTTAAAATTGATGTAAATACTTTTCTTCCCATATTTTAGTTAACCAAAAAGGAATTATAAGTTATCAATTTAGTCATTTAGGGGCAAAAGGCTACAGATACTTACCCTTTTGCCTAAAATTTCAAGAGAACAGCGAGACTGTGTTTTTATCTTCCATTTAAATTATCTTTTGCAGAAAACGGGGAAGGCTACATTTGCAATGGAAGATGGAGTTACTGCGACTCAAAGTCGGATGCTTTAATTTTAATGGAATCTCTTACAGGTTCGTCCAAAAGGATTTGACTTATCTCTGGCTTTTCTTTAGAATATTTAACATAGTAATAGATATCTTTTGATTTTCTATCCTTAGAACCTGCTTCTTTATAATACCATTTGTCCGTCACTTTATATTTAAATTTAATGTAGGGTATACCATTGGCCCCATACTCATCATAGATGACTCCAATTGTTAAAATACTGTCATTTAAATAATAATAATTTTTTAGTGTATTGTACCCTATAAATAAGATAACTGCTGCAACTATTGCTCTAACCGGATATTTTTCATCTAATATGCCCATTCTTTTTTAAATTGATTGTCGTCAGACTCTTCTTTTTTATTTCCCCCATTTTCGCCCTCGTACCCAATCTCATCCTTTTTTTGAACTTTACTCTAAGTTACGATTTATGAATAATCAATTGTTGAAAACAGGGAAGGCTACATTTTTAGGGAAGGTTACAGCAGGCATGGGGCATACATTTCGTTGCCATGGTTATTTTAATAATTTGTATCTTCTTATAGATATATAATGAAGCAGACTTAATGCTTTAAGACTATTAGTTTCATTCCCATATTGATTGGAAATACCATGCATGATTCCATGGCGCATCAATTCTGACTTTGGCGAACTCTTGGGATTGAATTTTTGATTGACGGGATTCTTGTCGGTAAAAATATCTAAAAGAAAATGTGTATTGTTCTTCTTTTTAATCTTATCAAAATAAGATTTTGTAAACAACTTTCCATTTGCCAAGCCATCAGCGAGTGATAGAAATAATATTGTAGAGGCATAATACAATTGTCTGTTGTGGCAGATGAATGCCTCTTTAATAATGTGGCTCGATTCTGAAATAATTCTTGTGAGATCACTTTCTATTTCATCAAGATTTTCATGAAATATTTCTTTAATCGTTTCCTGTGCCAATTCACTTTCACTTTGATTGAAGAGCTTTAAAATGATCAAAACCTGTTCAACGGTACATCCATTATAAATGTACCAGCCATATTCCGCAAAAAGCTGGTCATGATCTTTAAATATCATGTCCATTTCATCTGGGTATTCCCTCTTAAATCTTTTTAAAACGTCAGATAATTTAGCTAATGTTTTTTGAAGCTCCGGCGATATAATGTTATCTGATTTCATTCTAATAAAATGGCCAATAAATGTAAACCATCATTGATTATACTTCCACTATAAGCCTAATTGATTGGTTGTAGATAATCGTGCTATTGATTTTTAGAATAGATAGCAAAACCAATTAAAAAGACGACGATCAAAATTGAAATGACTATCATCAGCTTTTCCTGTTCTTTTAAAATCTCTAGGATTAAACTAAATATTTGTTCAAACATCCTTTTTTGAACTTTCAATAAAAGGCATCAAGATAAGCAATAATCAAACAGTGCCGAAAGAGGTTCATTTAGGGACACATTAATTAATTTCTCATTTAAGATTTTAAAAAATCAAAATAAATTGATACATTAGCCATATGTATAACATAATACAAATATGAAAAATTTAATAGCTGCAACTTATGCTCCTATGCATCCTAATGGAACACTTAATCTGGGTATGATAAAAGCATATGGGGAATTTTTAATATCGAATAAAGTGACTGGTGCCTTTGTAAATGGTTCTACCGGTGATTTTGTATCCCTGAGCACATCGGAGAGAATGGATTTGACCGAGGCATGGTCCGATGCAAAAGAGGATGACATCTATGTCATAAATCATGTTGGGCACACTAATATTCGCGAGGCAAAAAATCTTGCCGCGCATTCTGTGGGTCGGGCGAATGCGATAGCGGCATTGGCCCCTTACTATTTCAAACCCAAATCTTTAGAAAGCCTACTTGAATATTGTATGGAGGTAGCATCAGCTGCGCCGGACTTACCATTTTATTACTATCATATACCTGTTTTGACTGGAGTTAATTTTGATATAGTGACTTTTCAGAAGAAGGCGGTATCAGCAATTTCAAATTTTAGAGGGATAAAATTTACGGAAGATAATTTAACAGGTTTCGCAAGTAGTTTGGATTGCTCCAATGATAAAGTAGACATCTTTTTTGGAGTAGACGAAAAGTTTGCATCCAGTATCAAGGTTGGTGCTAAGGGCTGGGTAGGTAGTACCTATAATCATTTGGCTCCCTTATACTATGATATTTTGGCCGAACATGAAAAGGGTTCATTTGAAAATGCTGAAGAAATGCAAAAACTGGCCGTATACTTCGTGAATACTCTTGAAGAAATAGGTGGCTTCCATGGTGGGAGCAAGGGATTTATGAAGTTCTTTGGATTGGAAATGGGACCTAGTCGTTTTCCACATCGGACGTTTAGCGATGAGCAGCTAAATCAAGCTATGGATTTAATGAAAAAAGAATCTCTCTTGGATTATCTGTCGAAGCCTTTACAGCTTAGTAAAATACCTCGAAATTAAAATTTTTTAATGTATTATGTTATACATAATACATTATTTGTATATTTGAGATCAATACTCTAACAATCAAACTCTAAATTTTATGGAATTCTCCAATTACGTAAGAAAAAGCACAACGACATTTATACGCGGTGTGTTGCGGGGAAAGGGCGCTTTAGTCCATTTTCCCCTTTTTGCATTAATGGTTTTGTTTTCTCTAACTTCATATGGCCAAACGAGCCAAATCACTGGTAATGTGATAGGTTCTGATGGAGTTCCCCTACCAGGGGCCTCTGTGGTGGTAAAAAACACAACCAATGGCACTCAGACCGATTTTGATGGCAACTATTCTATTGAAGCCGGTCCCAATGATGTTTTGGTTTTTAGTTATCTAGGGTTCTCTACCAAGGAGGTTCCTGTTTCTAATCAGACCACTATTGATGTTGTTCTGGATGAAAACATGGCAGTATTGGATGAAGTGGTGGTGACGGGATACGGTAGTCAATCTAGAGCTACATTGACTTCTTCTGTTTCTAAGTTGGATACAAAGGTTTTGGAAAATGCAACACGTTCCAATCCTGCCTCGGCATTACAAGGAACTATTGCTGGTTTACGAGTAACCAATACCACAGGTCAACCCGGTTCAACGCCAGAAATTGTTTTACGTGGAGGAACAAATTTCAGTGGGAATGACTCGCCTTTGATTCTTGTTGACGGAGTGCCCAGCTCTTTTTATGCTCTTAATTCAGACGACATCGAGTCTATTGAGGTTTTAAAGGATGCCGCGGCCACGGCCATATATGGTGCGAGATCGGCCAATGGTGTTATATTGATAACTACCAAAACGGGTAAATCAGGTAGGTCTTCTATAAATTATAAATATAGATATAGCCTAAATAATGAACGAAATGACCAACAATATTTAGGTGCGGCCAATCACATCAATTATAATAGGCAATCTATAGCTTGGTACCGTGAGGCTGCCGGAGATCCAGGTGCATTTAGTGCATTTCTTGATGGCAACCAAGGTGCGGGAACCGGGAACAACAGTACTAACGACCCTTTCACTACGCAATTGCTGACATCAGAAAACCGGTACTTGTTAAACCAACCTGGTTGGCAATCCATTCCAGATATATTAAACCCAAATCAACAAATTATTTTCTTTGACAACAAGGGTGTAGGAGATAGAATTTACCAGGATAGTGAATCCAAAGACCATTATATTTCTTTTGATGGTGGTAATGACAGAGGTACTTATTATTTAGGATTAGGTATGTTGGATAATGAAGGTCTCATTTTAGGGTCTGGATTTGAAAGATATTCAGGAAAATTTAGTGGCTCCTATAAAATCAATGATAATGTAAAGGTCAATTCCAATATACTTTATTCGCACTCGAATTTAAGCACTGGTGGCTTAGGAAGTGAAGATACAGTGTTCCGAAGATTTCAAGGGCAGGCGGCCACTTCTAGAACCTATGACAGTAATCCTGACGGAGCATGGTCGGATCAATATGCCGTTGGTCAGAACCAAAGTTTCGGGAATCCGTTATATTACCAAGATAAGTTCGTGCGAAAGAATCTTGAGCAACGTTTAACGGCCACTGCAGGGCTAGATTGGACGGTTGTTGATAATTTAATTTTTTCTTTACAAGGAAGTCACTTCGCTATCAATGATCACTACGAAAATTTCAATAGAGCCTACAGGGTAGGTAGCACTACAGGTCCACTTCGTACAGGTAGGGAGGCGAGTGTGAGTTTAAATAGAACCTTAAGAAATCAGCTAACGGGAACCTTGAACTATATCAAAAGTTTTGGCAGGCATAATGTTAACGCGTTGGTGGGAGTAGAATATTTTAAGGATAATTTCTTCCAAACTTCAGCAGGTACTAGGAACTCGCCAACAGATTTGATAGAAACGCTTAATGCTGGAGCTGAAGCTAATGGCATACCCTATAGCTTTGAAACAGAATATGTAATAACTTCTACTTTTGGTAGATTGTTATATGACTATGATAACAAATATTTGGTAGGTTTCACATTTAGGAACGATGGTTCTTCCAGACTAGGAAATAACAAGTTTGGATTTTTTCCAGGTGTGTCACTGGGTTGGAACGCACACAATGAGAATTTCTTCCAAGAATCGGGATTGGGAAAAGCGATAACCACTCTAAAGCCAAGGTTGAGCTATGGTGTTAACGGAAATCAGGATGTATTGAGCAATTATGGCGTGTATGGTTCTTATGGTTCCCAAGGAATTTATAATGGGCAAACAGGTTATGCTAATTCGAGTTTGGCAACACTTGACTTAAAATGGGAAAAGGCAACAACATTTAATATAGGTTTGGATTTATCCTTGTTTGACAATAGATTGTCCTTTATTGCTGACCTTTACACAAGGGATATAAAGGATAAACTGGCAAGTTTAACCCTTCCTTATTATACAGGGTTCAGCGGGATTCTTACAAATAATGGAACTTACAGAAATAAAGGTTTCGAGCTTCAAGTTAATGGGGATATCATAAGAAAAGATGATTTCACCTGGAACCTTGGAGCAACCATGACCACCAACCGGAACTATGTTGTCAATCTACCGGAAAATGATAATGATCTTAACAGACAGGGAGGTAGTTTAATATGGAACCCTAGCACTGGACAGGAAGAATGGGTAGGGGGATTGCAGGAAGGCCAGCGATATGGTGGTGACTTGGTAGTTGCCTTTGAACAGGAATCCATTTATGCCAACCAAGCAGAAGCAGATGCCGACAATGCTATCACCGATGAATATGTGCCTGGTGCCAGTCGTAACCAAAGATGGGCGGGTGATGTAAAATGGGTAGATCAAAACGGTGATGGTATAATCAATAGTTTGGACCGAAAGGTAATTGGCAGAACAACGCCGGATTTTGTGGGTGGTTTCAATACGAGCTTAACCTATAAAAACTTTAGTCTTTTCGTTCAAACGGATTTTGCTACGGGACATTTGGTATGGAATCATATCAGGAACAAGGGTTATGCACAAACACAAGGAAACTTGGCACAGCCCATAGAGGTTCTAGATTCATGGACCCCGGATAACACAGATGCCGATTGGCCAAGGTTTGTTTTTGTAAACGGTACAAGGAATGTTTGGAGAGGAAGTGAGGGCATTGAAAGTTTACAGACAGAAGCAAATAATAAGTTTTGGGAAAAAGGGGACTATTTGGCTTTGAGAGAAGTAACCTTAACTTATAATATTCCTTCTGAATACTTCAATGATATTATTAAAAGATTAAGTTTCAATGTTACTGGAAGCAATCTTCATTATTTTAAAAGCATGAGTGGAGATACCCCAGAAGTAGGTGGGGTACAGTATGGCGAATTTCCGGTACCTAAAACCTTAACTATAGGACTTAACGTAACATTTTAAAAAAACTACGATGAAAAAGTATATTTGTTTAATAATAATAGCAGTAAGTTTCATTGCTTGTGAAAAGGAATTGGAGCTTGACGCACCTAGTGAATTGACATCCGCCGGATTTTGGGAATCCGAAGAAGGGGTTAGAACGGCGCACACGGGTTTGTTTGCCAATTTGCGTGGAGAAGCTGCAGATTTATGGCTTCTTGGCGAAATTAGAAGTGACGTATGGGGTGGTCGAACTTATGAAACGCCATCCAATATAGATCTTATAGAATCAAGTTTTACGGTATCAACCGCACCTTTTGGTGGATGGGCTGGTATTTATACCAATATTCACAGAGTGAATGACTTTTTATTAAATGCTCCCGGAGTTGAATTCGTTAATGAATCGGATAAAAGTCATTTGATTGGCCAAGCATACGGCTTAAGAGCCTTTTATTATTATACACTATTAAAAACTTGGGGTGACGTACCAATTATTTTAGAGCCTTTGTCCACAGTTGATCCCGAAGGTTTAAGTAAAGAAAGGTCATCCCAAAGTGAGGTTATGGAACTCATTAAGTCAGATATAGAGGCTTCCTTATCAGCATTTGGATCGGATAACAGCTTTTGGCAAGAAAATAGAAATTTTTGGAGCAAGGCGGCAACTTTGGCACTTAAAGGTGATGTCTATATTTGGTCAGGAAATTTATTGGATGGCGGAGCTGCTGATCTTAACGAGGCTAAATCGGCTTTAGAACAAATCGAGGGGTTAGGAGTTAGTTTGGTACCGGATATAGAAAGCCTTTGGGGAGTGTCAAATGAAGGGAACAACGAGTTTATTTTTGCCCTACAATACCAACGTGACGAGGCCTCCAATATATACAATAGCTTTACAGGTAGAAGCACGGAGATTAACCCACAGTTCAACGCTGACGGCGAATCGATGATAGACTTCATAATTGCCGGAGCAAATAGATACGGGCAATCTGAAAAGACCATAAATTTATTGGATGACAATGATGATGCCCGTAAAGATGCGACTTTCATTAGGCTCTATACTGACGACAATGGTGGTTCTGGATATCCCTTGTACAGTGAGCCCACCTATTTTGGGTCTATATTCAAAAAGTTTTTGGGTCAGGTCGATGGGTCGGAACGTATTTTTGAGAATAATGTTCCCTTATACAGATATGCGGATGTACTCCTACTATTAGCAGAAGTAAAGAATTTGTTGGGCGAAGATCCATCAGGTGAAATAAACCAGATTAGGCAAAGGGCCTATGGTGATAATTATTCAACAACCTTACATGGTTATGTGAGCGGATCACAGATGGAAAATACAAATGCAATCCTTACCGAACGCTATAAAGAATTTATAGGTGAGGGAAAAAGGTGGTGGGATCTCAGGAGAGCCGGTGATAGCTTTGTTTTGGATAATGTAACATTTTTAAAATCTGGGGAGGAGTATAAATTATTATTGCCGATAACCGATGACATGATTGGTAGAAACCCCTTGCTTGATCAAACGCCTGGATGGCAATAGTATAATTATAAATTGTTTTTGTTAGTTTTAGATAGCTGAGTTAGTTAATGGAGAAAAGGGATTTGATATATCAAATCCCTTTTTATTTTTAATAGAATGTAAAAGATGAACAAAGTTTAACCTTCAAGGGGATTTTATATCGCTTGGGATAGGAATCTATAGGATTATTTAAGGTTATCCTTTTTTTAATATATGGTCAAAATGAGGCTCGAGATGCCTGCGCATGGCATTTCTAAAGGTTTCCGGAGTACCTACTTTTAAATTGTCTAACAGCATTCTATGCGTTACAAACGTACCCTTGGTATAATGGTATTCGTCCAAGTTCGTGTTTTTAGTTTCCTTCAAATATACATATTCAAAGACAGGCAAAAGCAGACCTTGAAATCTTTGTAATGTCTCATTCTTGGATATTTGGTATAGTTTGCCGTGGAAGGCAACTTCCCTGTCCAAGGTAAAACGTATTTTACCGGTATCTGTTGCCTCCTCGGTTACTACGATTTCCTCTAGCTCCTCCATATTTTTTTGTGTTCTGTTTTCGAAAAGAAAATCGGCCATGCCCATTTCAAGTATCAGCCGAAATTCGAACAGCTGCTTCAACGTGTCTTCGCCCAACAACGTAGGATCCATTATCCGTTCGAAATTATTAATGATATCCGGCTGCTTTAATATCATCCCCCGGTGTTTCTTCGATTCCACTAATCCCAGGGTCCTTAGGCGAAGTAATGCTTCACGAACCACCGTTCTACTGACTCCTAACGATTCGGCAAAGTCCAACTCCTTGGGAATGGCATCACCAGGTTTTAAATTATTTTCCTTAAAAAAGGCCAATAAACGTACCTCCACCTTATCTACAAGAGATCCGGTATCAACGGGCTTTATATTCTTTAATTGCTTCGTCATTGGTGTAATGGATTATGCCAGCCATTATTGCTAGTGCAGATTCAAAAATTAAGTTGATAATTCGGTAAAAATAGGGATTGTTATTTTCTTTTATCTAGGCTTATTGCCATTTGTACATTATTCCCTTTAAACATTACGAAATTTAGGAAAATTTATCTAGTTTTGTATTATGTTATACATATAAAATGAAATTTAGTCAATTATACCAAGAAACATTGTTGAATGATATACTCCCTTTTTGGGAGAGATGTTCCTTGGATACACAATATGGAGGATATTATACTTGTTTAGACCAACATGGAAAGGTTTACGATACCGACAAGTTCGTCTGGCTTCAAGCCAGGCAAGTTTGGATGTTCTCCAAATTGTACAATCAGGTCGAGCAGCGGCCTTCATGGTTACAAATCGCCGGATTAGGGGCGGATTTTCTTAAGAAGAACGGAATGGACGCTAATGGGAGCTTCTATTTTTCCCTGACCAGAGAAGGTAAACCTTTGGTACAGCCCTATAATATTTTCTCCGATTGTTTTGCTGCTATGGCCTTTAGTGAATACGGCAAGGCTTCCAACGATGAGGAGTTCAAGTTGTTGGCTAAAAACACCTACTATAATATTTTAAAAAGGAAGGACATACCTAAAGGAAATTACGAAAAAAGTACCGGAATAAGAAAACTTAAAAGTTTTGCATTGCCCATGATCCTCTCCAATTTGGTATTGGAGCTAGAGCATGTTCTGAAGACCGAAGAAGTCAAAAAAACAATCGATACAAGTGTGCACGAGGTTATGGAAATCTTCCTACAAAAAGATTCCGGACTCATCTATGAAAATGTGCAGTTGAATGGTTCACTGCATGATAGTTTTGAAGGGAGGCTTCTCAATCCCGGTCACGGAATTGAAGCCATGTGGTTCATGATCGATATCGGAGTGAGCAGGAATGATCTTGCTCTGATCCAAAAGGCTACGGATACCATAGTCAACATTCTGGAACATAGCTGGGACAACGAGTTTGGCGGTATTTTCTATTTTATGGATGCAAAGGGCCATCCAACGCAGCAACTGGAATGGGACCAAAAATTATGGTGGGTGCATTTGGAAACCCTTGTAGCTTTGGCCAAGGCCTACGAACATACCAAAAACTCAAAAATATGGGAATGGTACCAAAGAGTACACGACTATACCTGGACTCGTTTTCCTGACCCTGAAAATGGGGAATGGTTTGGGTATCTTAACCGACAAGGGCAACCTTTATTGACCTTAAAGGGCGGGAGATGGAAAGGCTGTTTCCATGTTCCAAGAGCGATGTATCAATGCTATAGATCCTTTGAAAAAATCGAAACTGAACAATAAAATCCAAAAAAAATGAAAAAAACAGCGCTATACATCCTATTGGTTCTTGCCGCCTTTTCCTTGAAGGCCCAAGACAAAACACCTGCAATGGCCGAAGGATTAAAAACATATCAGGACCTATTTAATACCACTATGAACGATTCGGTTTCTTGCTATCGTATACCCGCGCTCATTACGGCCCCCAACGGAGACCTTATTGCCGCTATTGATGAAAGGATACCCTCATGTAACGACCTTAGGGGCAGTGACGACATCAACATCGTTATTCGTCGAAGCAGCAATAACGGTAAGACTTGGGGACCGATTGAGACGGTAATAGATTTTCCATTGGGTAAGTCAGCTTCGGATCCTTCTATGATCGTTGATGAAATGACCAAAGAGATTTTCTTGTTCTACAATTTCATGAACTTAGATACCGAAAAAGACATCTATTATTTACATGTCACAAAAAGTTCCGATAATGGAAAAACATGGAACGAACCGGAAGATATCACTTCGCAAATTGCCAAACCGGAATGGCATAAAGATTTTAAATTTATAACATCTGGTCGGGGAATTCAAACTAGGTCCGGTAAACTTTTGCACACAATGGTCAACCTAAACAGTGGGCTACACTTGTTCGGGAGTGACAATCATGGCAAAACTTGGTATTTTATAGATACACCCATTCAACCAGCTGATGAATCAAAGGTCATTGAACTTACAGATGGCAGCTTGATGATAAATGCCCGTGTCAATAAAAAAGGAATGCGTTATGTGCATACTTCAAAAGATGATGGAAAGACATGGCAAACCAAGCCGGTACCTGAATTGATAGACCCGGGATGTAATGCAAGTATTGTGCGTTATACCGCTATAGAAGATGGCTTCGAGAAAAACCGAATATTATTTTCCAATGCCAAAAGCAAAAAAGGACGGACCAATTTGACAGTTCGCGTAAGCTATGATGAGGGAGAAACTTGGACGGACGGCAAAACAATTTATGAAGGACCCTCGGCCTATTCATCGCTAACCGTCTTGAAGAATGGGGATATAGGCGTATTTTTTGAAAAAGATGAGTACACCAAAAATGTGTACGCACAGTTTTCCCTAAAATGGTTAACGGATAAAAAAGACAGGTATAAAGGACCTAAGAAAAAGAAATAGTAACTATTGAAACTATTTTAGATCATGACATGAAGAACCTACAGGGATATTTATATTCAAACAAAGCGGAATATCAACATACATGGATAGCACGAGGATTTTAGCAATACTAGCTGCACTTTTTTTGTTCGTTTCGGCCGGTATCGGACAAGAAATACCCAAACTGGGCATTATCGAACTGCCCGACCTTCCTTCTAAAAAAACAGGTAGCCCATCATTAGGCTTCGCTGGCATGATGGGGGGGGCACATGGTAATGTTATTATAGCAGCGGGGGGAGCTAATTTTCCGGATGGCCTGCCATGGCAGGGGGGTAACAAGGTCTATAGTGATGATATTTACATTCTGAAAGAAGGCCAATGGCAATTGTCGGACCAGAAATTGTCGACACCATTGGCATATGGCGCTTCCTTGACCCTTCCCGAGGGCGTTTTGATCATGGGTGGGGAAAACGAAACGTCGACCTCCGACAAAGTGTACTTATTGCGTTACAATGTCTCAACCAATACTATTGAGATTAAGGAATATCCTCCCCTACCCGAACCTTTGGCGTATTCCGCAGCAGTCATCGAAAAAGACTTCGCCTATGTTGTAGGTGGGAAGAGTTCGGAAAAAAGCGTTAATTCATTTTACAGGCTGTCCCTATCACAGCCATTGAAATGGGAAAAATTGGAAGACTTTCCCGGTGCTGCGCGAGCGTTACATACCACAGCGATTCAGGAAACCAAAGATTCAAGAAAACTTTTCGTCATTGGCGGGCGTAATCAAATGGCTGGAAATAAGTCAAAGCCTTTGACCGACTACCTTTCCTATGATCTAAGAGAAGGTATTTGGAAAAACGAAGGAGTGCTATTGATCAATGGTCAGCCGAGAGTCTTGATGGGAGCTTCGGCAGAAACCATGGGTTCAATGCACTTGATGGTATATGGGGGATCGGATGAAGTACTTTTTGACACCCTCGAAGACATTGCCTTTCAAATTGTAAGGGAACAGAATGATTCCATTGTAGCAAAGCTCATTGAAAAAAGGGATCAAATTCTAAACACCCATCCCGGTTTTTCGAAAGAAATTTTGGCGTACAACTCCATTACAAAACAGTGGTTTGTTTATGAGACTTTGGTCAATAAAATTCCGGTAACAGCACTATCCTTTAAAAAGGATAAAGATTTTATGATCATCTCCGGAGAAGTTTCTCCTGGAATTCGAACACCAAAAGTTCGGAAATTTAAAATCGCGGAGGCCGTTGAACCGTTTGGCGCTATCAACTATACGGTTTTGGCACTCTACCTCTTGATTTCCCTTTGTATCGGGATTTATTATATGCGCAAACAAAAATCTACTGAAGATTATTTTGTTGGTGGTGGCCGTATTCCTTGGTGGGCTTCTGGGCTTAGCGTATTTGGCACCTTATTGAGCGCCATAACATTCATGGCGATTCCTGCCAAAGCCTTTATAACGGATTGGTCATTTTTCTTTTTGAACATAACGGCCATTCTGATAACACCTTTAATCGCCTTTATCTTTATTCCTTTTTTCAATAAACTCAAGATTCGCACCGCTTATGAATACCTGGAGGATCGTTTCAATTATCTGGCACGGGCCTTTGGTAGCCTCTCATTTATTTTATTCCAGCTCGGCCGAATAGGTATTGTGTTGCTTTTGCCTTCTTTGGCCATCTCTATAGTTACGGGAATTCCAGTCGAAACCAGTATTCTGATTATGGGCGTACTATGTATTCTCTATACCACCTTTGGAGGTATAGAAGCAGTCATTTGGACGGATGTCATGCAGGTGCTCGTGCTCTTGGGAGGTAGTATTTTAGCAGTGGTTTGGATCATGTTACATACAGAAACTTCGTTCGGTGATATGATTACCTATGCCTGGGATAGGGATAAGTTCAATATAATGAATATGGATTTTGATTTTACGAAATCTACATTTTGGGTAGTCTTTATCGGCGGGCTGGCTTCGGCCATGGTTACTCAAGGTACTGATCAAACCATTGTTCAACGCTTTTTGACCAGTTCGAACATAAAGAATTCACAAAAAACCCTTTATACCAATGCGGTGCTGACCCTTCCGGCAACAATCATATTTTTTGGTTTAGGAACCCTATTGTTTATTTTCTATTCGGAAATACCCGAGGCATTATCTCCGGCGATTTCAAATAATGATTCCATTTTTCCTTGGTATATCGTTAGGGAATTGCCTGTTGGGGTCTCTGGTTTATTGGTGGCCGGAATTTTCTCGGCGGCTATGTCGAGCATCAGTAGTAGTCTGAATTCTGTGTCCACTGCCTATTGCAACGATTTTCATCAACACTTCAGACCTGAAACGACGGACACTAAACTGCTGAGAATAGCAAGAATTGCCACTGTATTGACTGGTATTGCAGGTGTTCTGCTGGCCTTATGGATGGCGAATTCTAATATTAAATCCCTTTGGGATGAATTCTATAAATTTCTCGGATTGTTTACCGGTGGATTGGGAGGGATGTTTCTCTTAGGAATGCTGACAAAAAAGGCTAATTCAATAGGGACTTTGTTGGGTTTGGTGCTCAGTGCATTTTTGATATGGTACATCGGCGTTTTTTCAGAAATCAACTTTTTGATGTATGCGTTCTTCGGGGTAGCCTCATGCTTCATTTTCGGATACATATTCAGCTTGATTTTTAAGGATAAAAGGTAGCCTTTGCCGTTTTTTTTGAATGTGCTTTTTTTCTTTCTAGGTATTCCTTCGAAAGTTGCCCAATTAAACGTTTCGAATATCTTTACGGACAACATGGTGCTGCAGCGAGATAAACCAATCCTTTTTTTGAAATTTAATTAAACAATATCAATTAATTTTAAAAATGCAGCAATTAGATACAGTCCACCAATTGTTATAATAGCCCAGGTCAATTCTCTTTGTCTTTTAGAGGACTGTTCAAGGTTTATGATTAGTTTTTCAGTAAGTCTATGGTCCAGCTCAGTATTTCCTTGTTCTGCTACCGCTGCATAATAAGAAGTTCCTTAAATAACATTCAAAGCATAATCATACTTGTTGATTTTATTTTGACATTTTGCAACTACCTCTTTGATTGTATCATCAGAACATCCTTCTGGATAGTTATTGGGTATATTAATGCTACTCATCCTTTATTTGAACTTTTCTCTAATTTACGATTTCTGAATTCTCATTTATATAAAAAGGTGAAGGATAAATCTACATTACCATTTTCACCAGAACTTAATTAAGCGAGATTATAAAACAACAGCCTTGACCAGGTTCGCTTTTAACCTTTATCGAGCCTCCCTGGGACTCAATTTGCGTTTTGGTCATAAATAGGCCAATTCCTTTGGCGTCTGGATGATTATGGAAGACTTTTTTAAAGCCAAAAATATCTTTTTGGTGCTTATCCAGATCAATTCCCAAGCCGTTATCCTTAAAGCTTAACATCAGATGTTCCTTATCTTTCCACGATTTTATTTCAATTAATAAGCGTCTATTTTCGGACCTGTACTTAATCGCGTTGCCAATCAAATTAAGAAAAATACTCTCCATGTATATTTGGTTATAAGCAACCCATCGAACCTTAGAAAAATCCGATTCGATTATACAGTCAGAACTATCGATCTGTGCAATCAGCAGGTTCTGTGTCCTTTCCAATATTTCCTTTAAATCAAGGGATTTATTCTTTTCCGGTGATCTTTTAAACTGTACGGACTCTACCAAAACATCCAACGTATGGTTCAAGCCTGAGACCACCTTGTCGAATTTCTCCATCAGAAACTCTTTTTTGTTCGGTTCACTCTCATAATTATATAGATTTAATAGGAGCTGGAGATTAGTTACCGGTCCTCTTAAATTATGTGATATTATCTCATTAAAATCTGTTAATCGCTCGTTGTTCTCCTTTGACCGCGACAAGGTATTTTTAAGTTGGAGGTTTTCATCCTTCAATCTCAAAATTTGTTCCCTAAATACCGATATATCACGAAGGGCAAAACAAACATAGGGAATCCCCTGGGAGATAAAGGGAACAATGCCGGTCTGAACCGGAACAATTTTGCCGTCCTTACGGATAATTTCAAGTTCATGGTGTTCCACAGGTA
This sequence comes from Cytophaga sp. FL35, assembly GCF_014349235.1. Lineage (GTDB taxonomy): Bacteria > Bacteroidota > Bacteroidia > Flavobacteriales > Flavobacteriaceae > Euzebyella. The sequence goes on from NZ_JACSOH010000028.1 coordinate 36,708, forward strand.
TTTGAGATACACCTTCAAGAGTATTTAACAATCTATTCATGATTTCAGTTGCCGATACTTTGTTCAAAAATTGACATAGTGAACGGTCGATCAGTCTCTCCGCTTCATAACCTAGCAATTGTAATGTGTTATTGTTAAAGGCCCTAACAGCTCCTAATTTATCCGTTATGATAATAGCATCGGGCAAATGATCAAGCATGCCCTTCCATTCATTTTTCATTTATTAAAATATGGTATTCATTACTTATTTTCCATTTGGATGTATCAGGCAATTCATAAAATATCGGACGCTTACCGAGGTAGTCCGTGAGAAAAAATGCTAGCTACCTTTGACGTGTTAAGTGCTTACTTAAGCACTTTAGCTCATTTAGACACACTCTAGATTTACTAAGTCACATCGGATACGTCCTTTTTTTGGATAAATAGTAAAAATCAAGGGCAAACTATTGGATCCCATGTACTTGCGAGGATTGAAACTAATCCATACTTTTGCCGATCTTTTTTAAAAACCTAAACACCTACAAAACAGCACTGTATATTTTATTTCTCCATTTTTTTCCGAAGAAGTGACCTAATCCAAAAAGAGGTGTCCTAAAGAGATAACCATTAATGTTTGCTTTAGAACCAATTGAGCTTGCCCTTACTACATAAAAGAATTACCGATGAAAAATTGGTCAAAAAACTGATTTCTTCAAGAGAGCCTGAATTATTTGGAGAACTATACGATAGGTATGCCGATAAAGTATTCAATAAATGCTGTGGTTTTGCTATTGACCTGCAAGAGGCCGAAGATTTGACACAGGATATATTTTTGTTGCTCTACATAAAAATTGGAAGCTTTCAAGGAAGGTCTAAATTCAGTACATGGCTTTATTCGTTCGTTTATAATTTTTGTGTCAACCATGTGAATAGAAACAAGTACAGAAAAATGAAGGATAGTTCCCGAAATTTTGAAGAAGGTGACGGGAACCCATTGCAGGAAATACCTGATAGCTCGCTTTTCGAATTAAAATCACAAAAACTGAAAAAGGCCCTCGATCAGATCGAACCCGAGGACAAATCCATCCTTCTCCTAAAATACCAAGATGATGCTACCATCAAAGATTTGATGGCCTTGTTGCAAATTGGTGAAAGTGCAGTAAAAATGAGGCTGAAAAGAGCCAAAAACAAAGTAGTCAACGCTTATCATAATTTAAAATAATGCAAAAGAACAGTAACCCTTTTAAAAATTTAAACACAAAACCAAAACAATTGCCCGTGGAAATAAGAAAAAAAGTTATGGATGATGTGGCCATTGCCAGTTTGTTCATGGACCTTACATTTTTGGTGACCGACAGTTATCCTTCGGCCCTGAAAGGTCTTTTTAAAACGATCGATAGCAATGAGTTCAACTAACTTCCTTGAGAACATGGCTACTATAGACGAATGGAAAGACCTCACATTGGAGTCAATAAAGACTATCGGGGAGAAAATAGGAAGTACCCTACCTAAAATAACCGGGGTGGTATTAGTACTCCTATTGGGTTGGTTGCTGACCAAGCTCGTGCTTATAGTTTTAAAGAAATTATTGATCATCCTGAAGGTAGACCGTTTCGGCGAAAAGGTCAACAACTTGGAGATGATGGGGGGAAGGAAATTACCTATCAAATTTTCGCAAGTCTTACTCGGATTTGCCAAATGGAGCATTTACCTGATGCTGTTCATCGTGGCCTCGGACATTATGGAATGGAAAATAATTTCCAATGAGATCGGGAACCTTTTAAGGTACCTGCCCAAATTATTCAGTGGTATCATCCTTTTTATTGTCGGTATGTACATTGCAAATATTGTAAGACGTGCCATAAGTACCCTGTTCAGTACACTTAACCTGAACGGATCTAGATTGATCGGAATGGCCATTTTTTATCTAATTGCCATTTTCTTTACCATCTCCGCACTCAATCAGGCCGGTGTAGATACGACTATAATCACCAATAACATTACCATGATCTTAGGGGCATTTCTGCTTGCATTGGCCATCGGTTTCGGATTCGGTTCCAAGGAGGTAATCGCCTCCCTATTGTTGACCTTCTACGCCAGAAAAAAATATCGTGTCGGTGATATCATTGAAATCGATGGGTTGGAAGGAAAGATAGAATCATTGGATAATATGGGGGTAACGCTAGCTATTAAAAATGAAAGGATAATTTTTCCCATAAAAGAAGTTACGGAAAAAAGAATAATTGTAAAAAAGCGATTTGTTAGTTGATTATTGTCGCTTACCATAAGGCGGGACTTGTTAGTTGTCCCGTCTTATTTAACTATCGTTAACTTGGCAATATGAATTTCATGAGCAAGGAAAAAGAAATACTAATAAGTCTATCATATATGTTTTCTTACCGATACAAAGATTTGTATGGCCAACTGAAAAAAATTTTATCACATTACTCAATTATTATTCTTGATAGGTAAATGGAAAATTGAATTCAATAAGCCTTGGATTAAAATTGCTTTATAATTTAGAATACCAACAGCATGCAGGGAGAATAAAGTACTTTTTGCGCCGCGGTCCCCTCTTGCAGTTTTGCTCACCTGTACATTCCATTTGATTGCTTTACTGCTCCTTGATCGATTCCAATGCTTTTTGAATTGTATCGCCCATCATCGGTCTAGGAAACAGACCGTCCACCACAGAATTTTTATTTTCAATTATTTTAAGCGTATTACGATCAGCAATTACAAATATTTTGACTTGCCCTTTTAACCTTTTTTTAGCAAATACAGCAATCTTTGAACGTTCCCTTAGGAACTCCCCCATGTCGATATTTAGGAATATTACCGAGGTGGTCCTGACAGAATCGGAATTTGCAGCTGCATGTTCCAAGGCATCGGTAACACCCTGACAAACGGTTACTTTATTGACGATTTTCTCTCTTTGCAAACAATATCTCGAAGCAAAAAGAGAAACAATGTTATCGTCTACCAAAAATACATCCATCATTAGCTATATTTAATAATAGTCATTAGTTAGTAGGATAGTTAATCCTTTTTATTAACATATTTAGTATCTCCATTTTTCATTATCGGCCAAAGAATCGGAACGGTCGACTTTACATTTTTCCCTATTTTGTTTTCTGAAGGTCCATTCATGGGTCAACACCTTGATGAATTTTCCACTATTTGACTAATTTTTGGGTAATGGGGATTTTCCTTTCAATAAGACACATTATTTTGGAAAAGGCCACACTTAACTATTTTGAGGCTATTGATAAAGGTTCCATAGAATTTGGAAACCAGAATAATCGGAACACCTTGCGGGTTCGGACCATATAACCTCAAAATAGAAACTTTACGGTTCGGGCGATTCGATTTTCATAATAACCTTTCATCAAAGTTCGGAACTGGTAACGACCTTACCCCTGGGATGTAGTTCTTCTCCATTTTTTTCAGAGGTAATAAATAACTTTGCGGGCTTATATGGTGTGACCGCCCTTAAATTGGCTTCGCCCCTGCCGTCTACATCAAGCATCCCCAGATTTTTGGTTATACCATCTTCGGTCTGTATCCAGACAACATAAATCTCTGAATCCGTTGACAGGCGACTTGGTTCTGCCAAATGTTTTGCGGTTAGAAAAATTTCAACATTCCCATTATCCTCACTCTTCTGCTTTATCCTGATATCGGCTGCTGGGGTCAGTTGCGAAACCGGCATTAAGGTTGAAGTTTTACAGGAAAACAGGAGAAAAGAAATAGTCAGAACAAAAATTATTTTTTTTTCATTATACATGACAGGGTATTATTGTAGCTCCTTGATTATGTAATAATATTCTATTCAAGAAACTGATTCTGTTTTATAGAAACAAAAATTTCCAAAAAGTCACCTAATGATATATAAAATTGTATTTATTCTTAATATGGATAGAAAATTGAATCCTTTTTTTGAACTTTCCTCTAAGTTACGATTTCTGAATTATCAATTGTCGAAAATGGGGAAGGCTATGTGGGTTACAGAACGACTTTAAACTCATAGGTTAATTATTCTTTTCACATATTAATTCTTTAAACCAATATATCACTAAAAGAATTAAGCGATTTTCAAAAAACTACACAGACAAGGCCTTGTCTTGCTAAAATCTAGGGTGAGTTAATTCTAGAATCCCAAATAATTATCTTATAGTTATATTTGTTGTGTTTTCAACAGAAATCCGGGCCTCTTCAAGACTTTTCATTCTCTTGCCCCCAAAAGTCAAATTTTCAATAGCGACCCCCTTGATACTATTTTTATGATCCCAACCTTTTATCAAAGAAGGTATAACCTTTTCTGAAACTACTTGAATGTCCTTAAAAATTACATTTTCAATATGCCCTCGGTTTTTAGAGTAAGAAGACCTCTCATTTTGTGGCAAATAAAGCCATTGACCTCTATTATCGTTTGCGTCGGGATCTCTAAGAGAATCAGGAATATTAAACCCAAAACGTCTAGAATATTTAGCAGGAATGTCAATACTATAAATCGATAGTCCGATATAAAGATCAATTAGTTCATCACGTGCATCCTCCACACGTACATTTTCGAAAGTTACATTTTTAACTGTGGTATTTTCAGCATTGTGAATGCTTAATGCTGCCCCCCGCTCAACTCGGATAATATCGCAATCTCGAAAAGTTATATTTTGGACGAAATCACCCTTTAGTTCGAATCCAACTTCTAGGGCGTTGCCACCTCTAGCGTTCCACAAAACGGTTTTCTCAATTAGAATATTATCGACTTTCGGACTACCCCGCCGACGGACAATATCGGGTTGTTTGCTTTTTACAGCTATACAGTCATCTGAACTACGAATAAAGCAATTTTTAACTTCAACGTTATGACTGGCCTCTATATCGATTCCGTCACAATTCGCACGCCACCCAGTCTGTTTATGATTATCTATTACTACGTTGTCACAGCCCCGTGGGTGCAATGTCCATCCCCAAGCATCATGAATTTGAACATCTTGAATTAATACATCCTCACACTCAGTTAGAAGAATGGAATTGACTTTTAGAGTTTTTCTCGTTGATTGATCTAAGATACCGCTTCCTAATATTTTAATATTATTTACATTGTCGGCCGTCACATAGCCTTGCACAATAGCACCAGGTTCTAAATACAATGTCTCGTTATCATACAACCTAATTTCTCGAGCATCGTAAATCTTACCTGCTTCGTAATAACGAACATTGGGGTCTTCTTTGCTAGGGACATTATCACGTTCTGGACTGGTAAATAAAAAAAGTGGTCTTTTTATATCATTGTCAAATTCAATACTCAGATTCATTGCCGTGGGAATTGAGAAAATGACCTTGTTTCCCTCAATCTTCGGTTTGATTCTGGCATTTAACGGACGAACAACAACATCTTTAAAAGGTTTTTTGCTAACTACAGTAACTGTGCATTTACCGTTAACAATGGCATACGACATTGCCGCAATGGTGCCCTCCAAAACAGGTAGTTCTTTCCCTCCTGCTGTAACGTAAAAATCTTGAGCACGGGGATATTCCTCCGAAAAATTTGGCACTATCACACTTTCGGGTGAAAGTTGCGTAAAGGCAATATTTATACAAAGAATTCCAAAAACAGAAAGAGTATGTTTTATAGCTTTTCTATAATTCACTTCAAGAAAATTGTGTTTTGTCATACTTTATCTTCTGCTTTTTAAAATCGTTTATATACTAAATTTTCTCACATACCTTCTCCAAAACCTCATATGTACGTGCTTTCATCCCATCGGTATTCATCTTTTTATCACCTCTATACCAGTTTTCCCAATTCCCTTGTGAGCCCAGTTTTTTACCTTCGTCTATGAGTTCAAAAGCCTTTATGGATTCTTTTAATTCGCTGGATACCTGCTCCCAATTTTGGTTGTTACCCAAGGCTATTTGCGCTTTAATACAACCTTGTAGCCATTTTCCCAGGCCAAATAAAATTTTGGTCTGTCCAACCATATTGGACTCGAAAAACGAAAGAGAATCTCCGCTTAATTTTTCTTGTTGCTCTTTAGCAATTACTAAAGTGTAGGACAAAGAATCTACTTGTTGGGTCAACTGAAACAATTGATTATGTAAGTCTCCTTTGGCTCTTGGATATGCATTGGTTAGGCTGGCAGAAAAAGGATCAACTTTTTTCGAATTTTTCTTTTCATTAACTTTTATTCCATCCAAGATTTTTTCTATTTCGTTCAAAATTCGAAACCCCATTAATTTCTGAAGACCGTCAAGAAATAGTGGGTATTGTGTGTCATTTGTAAGAGTATAAGAATCAAAGAGCTTTTTATAAGCCATATAGGTTCCTTCTGGAGCATCTGGAAAACGCTCGACGCACCAATTCATAATATAATTGGCAGAATCAAAACTGTCCATCTGCCATAACATTTCTGAAGAGGCTTGAAGTGCCAAAGTAAACTCTCTTATGTTAGAAACGTTCATGATGGCATAGGTATTAGAATTGTATTCCATAGCCTCCTTGAATTGAGCGTAAGTTTTTGATGGAGGTACCGCCTGTGTCAAGTGAGGACCTGAACTCCAAAGTTGATGATGGTAATACACCCCGTACAAAGAACTGGGAAGTCTTTTGGTCTCGTAAAAATCCTTTTGCCAAACCCAACCTGCGCTGTTATCTGAAAATATAATCATCGCGTCATTGGGAATGTCTAAAATTCCCTTTTGATAAAAATAAGATCCCTCAGCCCAGAGTGTCGTGGACAACAAAGGATTATCATCACCTGTGATATCCTGGATGATTTCCTTCTGCACATGCATGGCATCGGAAATGATTTGGGCCCTTACCTCATTAGATTGAGGAACCCCAGGATCGGCAAGCCACATAGGTCTGTCCGCAATACCCCTTAACCCAATTTGCCAAATGACATCAGGGTATTTCGCCCACCTTTTAGCGTATTCCCTCCAAGTTTCCATTAGTTTTTCCTTTTCACTATAAAAACTGAACAAGGGTTTCTCGCCTTTTTCTTTCCAATAGTTCTGATACCCAAAAGCACTTACCCCCAAAGGTTCGATGTGATGCATAGAAATATATAAACCTCGTTTTGACACCTCTGCAACTAACCGTTCCTCCTCCGGATTTCTAATATCTATAAAGCTGGCTGGGATTATCAAATTATAGCGTAAGCGAACAGCTGCCTCGGCAACTTCTTTGATTAGGGAGGTATTTACCACCTGTCCATAATAAGGATAATCAATATTCCGTGCCCCACCACTTTCCTTAAATTCGCTCAGTAAATCCTCATCGTTAATAAACCAACCACGAAACTTAAAGTCGGGTTCCCCACTTACGTAATCGATGTTTTCTAATTCTATTTTATTTCTTTTTTGTGGTTCGTAACCAGTCCAAAACCTTAAAGGATCAACGCCTAGTTTCTTCTCCAAAAAGTAATATATCCCGAACATAGTACCACGAGGATTACTACCAATTATATTTAATCTTGATCGTATACCGTCTTGTGAAGTATATATCAGATACCTCTCCCATGAACCTTCTATGACAGAGAGTTTATCCGTATTCAAAATATTCCGTATTACCGTATCACTTGCTGTTCCTATTACTATACAGTTACCGATACAGTTTTCTATGGAAGTTGCTATTTTTATATTCAATCCTATAATCTGCTCAACATCTTCAATTAAGTCTTTAACGGCAAGTCTAACGTATTCGGGCTCGTTTTGATTTAAAAAGATTGTGATGTTCGTATCCTTAGAAAAAGTAAATGGAAGAGTCTTTGTTTTACACTGAATGGATGATAATATAACGCTAATTAATAATAAAGGCTTCAGTATGCTTTTCATAAAAGAATCTAAAAGTTTAATTACTGTTTAATTCTTGCCTAGATTTAGTACTGCTTGAGCATACTCCTTTCCCAAAGCTCGGGCAGACTTTGAATCCAAATGGGTTCCATCCCCTTTATCCTTCGCATTTTTTAATTTGACCACCTCGTAATTTTTAACTATATCTTTTAAGTCTAGTATAGCACTATTAACTGCTTGTGCATATCTGTTCACTTGCCGCCTACCCTGTACTTTTTTTACAACTTTAAATTTTGACAATAAGCCTGCAACAAAAGGAAGATTGTCTATACCCAAATCCTTCCTAAATCTTTCTATAAGCACATTTAATTTTTGTTGATAGTTATTAGCCCCTTCTTTATTACTATCACTTTCACCTTGATTCCAAATTATCCCTTTCAATTCTCCGGACCTCATTGCAGATAGGGCACGATCAATTGCCTGATCATAGGGGTACAATTTGGTCTTTGTATCAAAAGCACCCGGCTCCCAGAGACTTATACTTGTACCCCCCACCGCTGCAGGGATTAGCCCTACAATAATAGTAGTATCCCTTTTTACTAATTCCCTAGCGAAAGATAATCCTGGTCCCATACCAACAATGCTCTTGTCTACTCTCAAGGGTTCCTTCGCAATTTCCCATTGATAATCCTGATTAAATCGAAGAATTCTATTGTGGGGAATAGTGTCGGATGGCTCTATAGGAGAACTACCAGCCATATTGGATTGACCCGCTAAAAGATACAGATGTACTTCTTTTGACTCATTTACGGGATTAACAATCTCTCGAACCCTTGGGGAAATTGATGTCTGGGCCGTCCCAACTAAAGTTAATGACACAAAAACGCAGAAAAGATACATTCTTAACATAGACCTTTTATTTGAATACTGATAAATTAGTCGAGGCTTCAGAGGCATGAATCAACCCCTTTATGTAACCTATACCAAAAAGATTGCCTTTCATTTCATAGCCAACATTTTTATTGTCCTCTCCGGCCATGGTAGGTACATGGTCTGATCGTATCGGACCCTCAAAACCAACTTCTGTATAAGCTTTCATCATCTTAAACATGTCGGTAGGTCCATTATCATGAAAGGTTTCCCTAAAATCTTTTGGAGTTCCCTGCACATCTCTGATATGAACAAAGAATATCTTTTCGTTGGCACCGTGTTTCTCGATCATTGACGCCACATCCTCGTCCATTGTGGTAAAAGTACCTTGACAGAAGGTCAATCCATGGGAGGGGCTTCTAGAAAGTGATAGGGCCCTGTCCATAGCTTGGGCCGAAGTTAATATACGGGCAATTCCGTGTACCGGACTTATTGGTGGATCATCAGGGTGCAACGCCATTTTAACATTATTAGCCTCTGCTACAGGCATTACCTGTTCGATGAACCACTGGTAATTTTCCCAAATTTGCTCTTCTGAAAAAGTGCCCCATTCGGAAATAGGTTCTTTTTTGGCCACTTCATAGTTAAATCCGCTGACAATCGCGCCACCTCTTTCAGGAATGGCGTGATGGGTTCGGTACCAGCCAGTGGCCATAAAATTGTAACACAGCAAGGGAACACCAAGACGACCCATGTTTTCAAGCATCCTTTGATACCTCTCGATGTCTTTTTCCTTTCCATCTAAACCCAACTTGATACGGTGCATGTCAAACTGGTCTCCCTCCAGTCCATAGAGCTGGAATCCGTTTTCCTCAAATATTTCCTTTGAACGGGCAAAGGAATCGTAATCGTCAATCGAAGGGTTTCCAGTAAGTTCAGGGGCCAACTTGGCAATGGCATAGTCAATACCCATTTGGCGACAGAGCTGCCATTTTTCATCAGGACTATTTCCAAAAAATAAAAAAGAGAGTTTCATAACAAGCGTCGAATAATTTAAAAGTATCCCCCTTTATCTGAGATTTCCTTTGCTGATTGGCCTTCCTTTACCCAACCAAAAATTTTCTTTTCGTTCTCGCGTATTTCTTCCGCCCGTATTAATACTTCGTAAGCAATATCTCTTGGAACAGCAAGTACGCCATCTACATCGCCTAAAATGATATCGCCCGGCTTAATAAAACATTTATCTATCTGAATGGGTACTTGGTAATCCGTAATAAGACATCGGCCCAAACTACCATTTGAAGAACGATATTTGTAAAAAACCGGAAAATCCGCCTCTAAAATTTGATGGGTATCTCTAATACCACCATCTACGCAAGCTGCTTTTACTCCTTTTTCTTTAGCTGTTGCGGTCATTACCCCACCCCATGAAGTAGATTCTTCATCTCCGCTAGTGTCGTAAATAACGAAGGCATTTTCATGCATCTCATCAAGCATTTTAGTACGGAATTCCATTTCTCCGCTTACCCTTGTGCTAGATGAACTTTTAACGGTGAAAGCAAACCCCGCTACAGTTTGATAATTTTTTAGAGCCTGTATTCGGATGGGTAGGGCTTGATTCAATAAAGTAAACTCTCTAAGCACATCACTTATAGCTCCAGTATATATTTTTTCATAACGGCTTAAAAGCTCCTTGTCAGCTATAGGAAACTTTTTCATTGATACTCCCTCTCTAACTTCAATCAACTTTTCGAGGTTCATCATTCCGACTTCTTTCTTATAATCTTCTACACTCATCTTACTCAGGTTTATTTTTATCAGATTTTAATTTAATCAGGCTCTTTTCTGCAATTAAAATTGGGGAATCATAAATTGGAATGTTGCTAAACTTGTAATACGTTCCTTTTTTGGTCCAATCTCTTTTAGGAATTTCATACACCTCACCGGTACGCATATCAACATAGACGGGCTCGTCAAAATTCCCGTTCGAAAATTCAAAATCAATAGTGGTCTTTTTTGTTGAGTCGTTTGGTGTGTCACCATTTTCCCAAATAGTCACAACCTGATAATCGGAACTGTCAGCTCGGTATCCGTAAACGGAAAGAGAACCTGAGGTATCAGTTACATATGGATAATTGGGAATTCGCTTTAGAGAGTGGTCGAAAATGGACGTTAAATTTTGATAAGCAAAATAGGACGGTTTTAAGTAATCTACTGTATTATCCTTTTTAGCTTTAATAAGTCCCTTGGTATTTACCGTATATATTGGATTTTTCAATTTAACCACTTTTCCATTTTCTTTACCTAAGACGCGAACATAATTCATATCAATTATTGTAAAGTACAAGGAAGGGATATCTCTACCAAGATCTCCCAGTAGTTTTCTTAATAACCATTTTGATTGAGAGGTTTCTGTCCATGGATAATTTTTTAGTGCGTAATAGCTTTGGTTTTCTGAAGGACAACCTAATTCGCCCTGTCCTATAATAATATGGTCTGAGTAAGTTTGAATCAGGTGTTGAATCTTCTCATATCTAGGATATATCTCTTCCGGTCGGTAAGTATAACCATGAAGTGTGATTACATCAACCAAATGTAGCTTGTTAGCTTTCTTGAGATAATTTAGGAATGGAGCTACATATTCTATTTTAATGTGAGCCAATGAAAGCGCATATATTTTTGCTTCAGGAATTTTCGATTTTATAATTTCTGCAGTACGTACGAAAAGTTTAGAGTACGCCTCTGGCGTATTTTCCGAATTAAGATCACTCTCGTTCCAAATTTCCCAAATTTTAACCCTACCCTTATATCGATTTACCAGTGCCATAACCCACTGGTCCCAAGCTGTCAAAGCTTCCTCTGATACCGGAAAGCCTCCAGAAAGATTGGGCATTCCGCCTCCTTCGTAAATAGGATTTCCATAAGATGTTTGCAACCAGGGTTCCACGCCTTGTGCAATTACTTCATCAATAATTTTGTCAAGCCATTCAAAGTTATATTCACCCTTTTTGCGCTCACATTTAGCCCATCCTGCTTGCAGTCTAATTTTTTTGGCTCCCGTTGCTCCTAAATATTGCTTCCATTGGTCAAAATCTGTAAAATCACGATCCATTGTTTCACCTCCTATAGACCAATTAGAAGCAGTTATTTCGTTTGAGCTACGAGGTTGTAACAGTCCAATCGAATTATAGGTTATAGCTTGTTTGTTTTGAGCATAAGAAAGCAACCCTATTAGGGCGACAAATAGATGACTAATCCTAAAATATGTTTTCATAATAAATATTTTTGAAATATTAAACTCCTGGGCTGGACAAAAAACCCCCGTCTACAGGTATAGTTATACCTGTTACGAATCCGGCATTTTTTTCATCAATCAACCAATTCATACAACCTATGAGTTCGGAGGCTTCGCCAAAACGTTTCATTGGTGTTTGCCTTAATATGTTTTGCGCACGTTCCGTTTGGGAGCCATCTGAGTTAAACATTATCTTTCGGCTACGATCATTCAAAAAGAAGCCTGGGGCAATGGCATTTACACGAATATTTGCAGGTGCCAAATAGGCCGCCAACCATTGTGTAAAACTTTCGATTCCAGTTTTAGCCATTGCATACGCTGCTACCCTTGTAATGGGCCTGTAGCTGGTCATCGAAGCAAAATTGATGATGTTGCCCTGCTTATGTTTCGCCATACTCTTTCCAAACACAAAACAAGGTATAACAGTTCCCATCGTGTTGATTTCTACAACGTTTTGAAAAACCGTCATGTTTAGATTAAAAAAACCTTTTATCTCAGTATCATGTTCTAATTCACGTTCATCAAATTCTGTTATATTGGGAAGTGCATCATTTTGATTGCCTCCTGCACCGTTAATAAGCAGTGTACAAATACCTAATTCATTTTCAACAGTATCTTTTGCGGCCTTCATAGCTTCCTCATTCGCTACATCTCCGCATACAGAAATGGCAATGCCTCCTTTGATTTTAATTTCGTGCTCCACAAGTTTTAATTTCTCCTCGGTTCTACCTAAAAGCGCCACCTTATACCCTTGTTTGGCCAAATCTATTGCCATCGCCGAACAAAGAGTTCCGCCCGCTCCAGTTACTACTGCAACCTTATTTTCCATATATAATTAGTTAATATTTAGTATCCATTTTTTTGCATTCCTAAAACAAACATCCTCTATCAATTCTTTTAAGATGAACAGATCATTTGGAAGTAGCCCTTGCTTTACCCAGGTTGACATAAAACCACAGAAAACCCTTCTAAAGTATTCGTGTCGAGACATCGACAGAAAACTGCGTGAATCCGTAGTCATGCCAATTGAATTGTGTAAAAGCCCGTGACTGGCTAAGGCCTTTAACTGATTTATGATGCCTTCATAGTGGTCATTATACCACCAAGCTGGCCCAAATTGAATTTTTCCCGTTATACCATCTTCTGAAAAAGATCCCATTATTGAAGCAAAAGCAGCATTATCGACTGGGTTCAGATTGTAAAGTATAATTTTTGGCAAATCGCCGTTTTTATCCATTACATCTAGTGCTTGAACGAGTGTCGAAATATTCGTTGGGCTCCCAATTGAAGCGTAACCACCTGCTCCGCCGACCAATTTCTTTAATTGTGAGCTGGTCTTTCGTTGAGCTCCGATATGTAACTGCAAAATCCAATTCTGTTTAGCGCAGGCTCTTCCAACCATAACTAATAGATAGGATTGTAAAGAAATAATATCTACGTCACTTAGTTGTTCCTCTGATAAAAATCGCTTGAAAATTGAATCAACCTTTGATTTATCTACGTAATGGAACTCGAAACCTGAATCCAAAGCCTGATCGGCAAGCTTGCAGCCGGCTTCTGAAAAGAGTTCAAATCTTTTTAGTATTGCGGCTTCGTAACTATCCAAATCTTTAATTTTAATTTGAGAAAGATTTTCCAATACTTTATGCCACTTCTGAAACTCCTCAGGTTTATTCACTATACTATCAGTACGTAACGAAGGTAGAACGGCAACTCCTTTTTCGGAGGCCTTTTTATGTATAGACACGTCGTCAAGTAGATCATCTGAGGTGCAAAGTGCTTCCACATTAAATTTTTTGAGTAATGAAATAGTAGAGAGCTTTCCAGAATCAATCTGCTTTTGGCATTTATTCCAAATTTCAGCAGCCGAACTTTCATTAAGTGGTGAATCAATATTAAAAGCCCTTTTTAGTTCGAGATAACTCCATTGATAAAGTGGATTTCCTAATGTTCGTGGAAGAGTTTTAACCCAATTCAAATATTTGTCATAATCAGTAGCAATTCCTGTAATTCCATCTTCGGGAATACCGTTAATTCGCATAGCGCGATGCTTATATGGATCAGACACCACCCACATTTTGGATAAATTTTCCGGATGAGTGTCGTTGGCTATCATCGATGGGTCTAGATGATTATGAAAATCAATAATTGGTAATTGCTGGGCAAAATCAAAATATAATGACCTTGACAGGTCATCGGACAATAAAAAATCCTTGTGAATATATGGGGTCATCTCTTTCATTTTTTTGATTTATATGAAAATTTATGGCTTCCAGTTGTTAGCCACTTTAAGATTATGGCCAGTAGGATGCAGCCTCCACCAATAGCCAAAGCAATTTTTCCACTTTCCATTCCGAAGGAAGGTATACTTACCGCACAAAATAATAGTCCAGATGCTCCAATGGCAATTGAAAAAAGATTGGCTAATGCCCAACGAAATTTAGAATCTGGTTCGTCAATTTCATTAGGACTCAAGGGAGTCTGTATTTTCTCAAAAAAATTATTGACCCTTTTTTTATAATTTTCTTTGGAACTTAGCAGAAATCCTGAAAGGAAGAATATGGTAATACAACTTACAATTTGTATTAATGTCGCCAATTCCCAAGAGAAATCGCTTGACGACGTCAAAATCAATCCTGAAAAAATACCTGCCAAAACAGTAAAAAAGGCGCCGACAGAATTTGTTTTCTTGAACAATAGTCCCAATACAAGTGGAATGGCTAAAGGTATCGCAAAAAGTCCTGTCAAGATTTTATTAGCCTCAAAAGCCCCTCCGAGTTTTCCAACAAATAAGGACCCGGCAACGACAATGGCACCAACTAATAATATATTTAAGCGAGCCGCAAAAATTAATTGTTTTTCTGTGGCACCAGGGTTGATCAGGCGTTTATAAATGTCATTGGTCAATACCGCGGACATGACGTTGAATTCTGAGTTTAAAGAAGACATTGTGGCCGAGAACATGGCGGCAATCATTAAGCCTAACAAACCTGCAGGGAGCAAATGTACTGCCACGGCTACATAAGCTTGCTCCGGGTCCTCAAGCCCAGGCAAAATATCGGCTGCCGCAATTGCTGGAAGTAAGAATATTATGGGAAATATCAACAATAACGCTGCCGAAAAAAAACCTAATTTTCTGGTAGCATTTTCATCTTTTACACTGTAGAATCGCTGAATAAAGACCCAATTTCCATTGTACTTAAAAAGAATCATTACAAAATAAACCATTAGCCATAACGGTTGGCCTTTAGGACCAGAAAAGAACTCAAAATGACTGGGGAGCTTATCCATCAAAATGGCTAGCCCTCCGGTAGCCTCCAGGGATAGAGGTACTAACAATACGGAAACAAAAATTAAGATAACAAATTGCAAGGTGTCCATAACCACTACGGCCCATACCCCACCCACTATGGTAAAAAGTGTAGTTATGGCTCCGGAAAAAATGATGGCCTGCACAAACGTCAAATCCGTGGCGGTAACTAAAAAAATACCCATAGCATACTGCCGTACCATGTTATCTAGAAATCGCATGCCCAATCCTGTCCATCCAAATAATTGACGAATATTAGCATTAAATCGTGTTTCGAGATATTCAACCGGAGTGATGATTCGAGACCGAACCCAAAGTTTCCCTATAATCAACGCAGCAAACACAAAGGGTATAACTGCACTCCATAATACAGTCACCCCAATAAGCCCATCCTTATAAGCAATACCTGCGTAAGCAATAAAAACAAAGGTGCTGAGTGATCCCATAAAATTACTGATACCAGAAATCCCCCATGGAATGGTATTGCCTCCCTTGAAGTATCCCTTTATGTCTTTTACGAACCATCCGAAAAATAGCCCAACACCGGCCATTAGTAGTAAGTAAATTCCAATGGAAATATAATCTAACGTAGCAAGTTTGCTCAAAATAGAAATGTAGTTAAAAGTTGTTACGCGCATTAAGTTTATAAAACACCCCGGAAAAATTTTTCCCGGGATGTAATAAACTAACTAAACAACATATTTTTAATAACCCGGATTTTGTTCAAGTTTTCCATTTATATTGGCCTCAATTTCTTTAGCTGGAATAGGCCAGATATTGTGGTGATCAAGAATATCATCTGTGTTCAAATCATTATATAGTCTTACCCTTTCGACTAATTTATCTACTCTTTGTAAGGTAATCCTGCGCTGTTCTTCCATAGCAAGTTCCCGTGCTCGTTCATCCAGAATAAAGTCGAGGTCCACTTCACCAGGAGTTACAGGTAAAGCATTTGACCGTTCGCGTATGCGATTTATATCGGCAGCAGCGTTACCCATTTCACCTTTGCCTAGATAGGCTTCAGCGCGTAATAAATAAGTCTCTGCCAATCTAAGATAATATGCATCCGAAAATGTAGGTCCCGCACTATTTTTCAATATGTTCAATGTTGGGTCCGCTATAACGTTGGCCGGATGATTACCAGGTGTTGTGACCTTACTCAAATGAGGATACCATCGCCAATCTTGATTTAGTAAAGTTGGACCTGGATTATCCTTCGCACTTTTTCCAAACCAAGCAGATTCCGGATTATCATATATAACATCTCGGACGTAATTGTGTGGTGCGTTACGAATGTCGTTATCAAAATTATCTAACCAAAGGTCATCTTCAAAAAAGGCGGTTGGCCTTAAGAAGGAAACACCCCTACCTGCAACATTCAAGTCGGATCTGGGGCCCAACATACCGGGGTTGCCATCAGGGTCGTTCAAGGTCCAGGTCACAGGAGAATGGTATCTTTCATATAAATTACCTGAATTTTCATCGGTGGTCAGCAATCCGCCCGGAATATCATGTTCAATTTGGGCGACCCAAAGAGATTCTAAATTTCCGCTTGAACGGTTTTGATTGCCTCTTCGGAACAAGTCCCAATAAACGTCACCTGGCATTTCCCCTGCTCGCGATCCAAACCTATCGGTCATCAAAGCTGTGGAGGGATTTTCTATAACTACCGATGCCGCTGCTATGGCTTCGTCAAAATTGTCCAGAGAAATGTAAGTCTCGGCTAACAGGTGTTGGGCCACCAAGTTGCACAGTTTACCATCGTCCACTTCCGCAATATCAGGTAGATTGGTTGCGGCAAAAGTGGCATCAATTATAATCTGGTTCAAAACATCATCTTTCGAGGCCCTTGTAAAATCGGTCTTGGGCTCTGAAAGTTCTTCGAGTACTAAGGGCACACCGCCATACAGATATACCAAATGACGGTAAGACAAAGCCCTGAACAGTCTGGCCTCCCCTTCAACCCTGATCTTTTCTTTGTCAGTCAGTTCCGAATTGTCCAACTTCGCAATTATGGTGTTCGCGTTGGCTATTATTTTATACCATCTATCCCAATGCCATTCGGGTACGCTACCAGTAGGGTCCAATGTAGAAACATAATTTCCAAAACGCCTCGCTTCTTCCGTATCACGAGCATTTTTTAATATATCTGTACCCCATTGGTAGGAGAAGGAAAAAAAACCACCACTATCCCCAGTATAGAAAATATAACGGTACTTGGCATATAAGTCTGCCAAGGAACTTTCAAAGTTTTCCAAAGTCACGAAGGAATTGGCCGGATCAAAGAAATCCAACGGTTCCTCTTTCAAAAATTCATCCTCACTACAGGAAACTGCAATGAATATCGAAATAGAAAGTATCAGTGTTCTTTTGATATATGTTTTCATCTTAGCTATTTTATTGTTAAAAGGAGATATCCAATCCGAAGGTTACACTTTTCATAACGGGTAGGCCACTATTTGAACTGTCAAGTCCTTGTCCCGTTTCGGGGTCCCAACCTTCCCAATCTGTCCACGTGACTAAATTCTTTCCACTCAAAAAAAGTTTTAAATTTTGGATTCCGATATTATCTAAAACATCCTGCGGGAGGCGGTACGATAAGGAAACATCTTGCAAACGGACAAAACTTCTGTCAAAAAATCTTTGAGCAGTGACAGGTGCATTAACTCCTAGACGCCTATAGGTAGAATTTGGATTAAGAGGTGACCAATAGTCTATATCTGAAAATCGGTTGTTGTTTTGTGCATTTCCAAAAGAGTCTTGCAAATCAGGATTGTTTCTTCCCAAATATCCGTCACTACCTCCCTGAATTGAATTAATAAAGAATTTGAAAGCAAAGTTTTTATAGCTTAGTGAGTTACTTATACCAAACTGATAAGCAGGCTCTTCTCTCCCGAGAATTCTTCTGTCCGCGTCCGGAGTAATATCACCACTATTGTCTAAATCTACCAATCGTTGTAACCCTGGGCTCCAACCATCGGGAATGTTATCATCGTCTACCTGATAAAATCCGTCTACTTCATAATCATAAATGGTACCTATAGATTCCCCAATGAACAAACCGTTGGCAATAAGGTCATCTTCCCGGCCATCGCTATCAGCGTCAATACCTAAGAGTTCAACAATTTCATTTCGATTAGATGCGAAATTGACGCCAAAATCCCAATTGAACTGTTCGGAACGGACTGGAGAAAAGCTTAAGGTAAATTCCAACCCCGTATTTTTTATTTCCCCCACATTAGACCGAATAGAACTGAAACCGCTTAGTTCAGGAAGAATAAAATCCCACAAGAGGTCCTTCGTTCTCGAATTGTAATAATCAATTGAACCAGAAGCCCTGTTTTGAAAAAAACCAAAATCAGCACCTATATTAATACCATCGGTACGCTCCCATCTCAAATCAGGATTGGCCAAAGAAATAACTGTTTGTCCATTTACTGTTGTGCCTCCATCTCCAAAAAGGTAGCGTGATTCTGGAGGAGTTTCTAATCGCGATAGTGAGCTATATTGTGATGTAAGATTTCCATTGCTACCGTAACTACCTCTTAGCTTTAGATTGGTAACGGCTTCTGAATTGGCAAGAAATTCTTCATTTGAGATAACCCAGCCCAATCCAATCGATGGAAATAGTGCAGTTTTGTTATTTTCGGAGAAACCACTAAATCCGTCTCTGCGCAAACTAGCGCTTAACAAATACTTTCTTTTAAAATCATAGTTGATTCGTCCAGTCTGCGCGGTATAGCTTTCCTTAGAAGCATCGGAAGATATTCTTTGTATAACGGCCTGCTCCAAACTATTGTAGGATAGCGCCAGATTCCCAAATCCTGAGCCCTCCGCCATTGTCTGCTCATAATCTATAGTATTTAAACCTACGACCAAGGTCGCCTTAAAACCATGGTTTTCATCTTGGCCATAACGTTTGTCAAAAGTTAAAATATTATCAACTAATACATCGTGGGTAGAGGAGGTTTCTTTGAATGCACTACCGGTTAATCCCGCACCATAGATATTGGAATTACCACGTAATGACCACCGATAGTTATTACTATAGTTAACTCTGAAATTTAGGCCATCAACTTGAGGTATATCAATAGAGGCGTAAAATATGGCCGAAATATTATTTAAATTATCTCTGTCATCTGCCGAACTCGCCAAAAAGGGATTGACTATATTGTTTCCTAAAGGATTGATAATATACTCTCCTTCTTCATCACGGGGGGTTACTAGCGGATTCATTCTAGCCAAGGCATTTAATCCAGGATTCACACCAGAAAAATCGGAGAAGGTTCCAAAGGTATTTGCGCCAATGGTTAGCCAATCAGTGATTTTGGTATCAATATTGACTCGAACTGTTTGCCTGTCGTAATTATCGTTGGTAATCCAACCTACCTGATTTGTCAAACCTGCTGAAATAAAATAGGAGGTTTTATCCGAACTGCCTCTTATACTCAATTGGTGGTCTTGTGTATATCCAGGATTTGTGGCAGTACCGAACCAGTCGAAATCAGTTCCATTGCCAACACCTTCAAAAGAGGTAGGATTAAAAACCGGATCAACCCCTGGTGACCAAGCAGGATTATCCTGAGTGTAATCAGGTGCTAAGTATCCATTTTCCCAGTCAACATCTCGAGCTGACCTAAGAAATTCATCCCTATTGTTGGTCCTTCTAGTATTCGTCGGGGTTTGAACTGCATAGAAAGTTGAGTAATTTATTGTTGGCCTCTGGGTTGATTTACCACTCTTTGTACTAACAATGACAATGCCATTTGCTGCCTGTGCGCCGTAGATTGCTTTGCTGCTAGGATCCTTTAATACATCTACTGATTTAATATCCTTTGGATTTAGGTCATTAAGTCGACCTCTATAGATGACACCATCAACTACAATTAAAGGGTCTTGACTACCATTTAAAGTAGACCTTCCCCTAATTTGAATGTCAGGTTCTGCACCGGTAGTAGAGGTTTGCCCCACCGTAATACCTGGAAGAGAGCCTTGTAATGACTGTAAAACACTTGTATTTGGGGATTCTTGAAACTGTTCAAGGTCTGCGGATACTATTGCACCCGTCAAATCTTGCTTTTTCTGAGTACCATAGCCTACCAAAACAACTTCATCAAGGGCCTGAGCATCTTCTTCAAGAGTAACATTCAAATCAGAAATATTGACTGCTGAAATTTCTTGAGTACCAAAGCCAATTGAACTGAATACCAAAATGGGGGTTTCCGTGGTTACTTTTATCGAATATAATCCATCAAAATCGGTGACTGTGCCATTGGAAGTTCCTTTTTCAACAACGTTAACACCGGGCAACGGTTCTCCATTGTTTGAAGTGACCTCTCCTTTCACTGTTGTAGTTTGTGAATGTATTATTTGAGAGCTAATGAACATGCAAATAATGAATGAAAAGAATAATTGATTCATACCATTTAGTTTTGAGTTTAATCAGTTATAAATTGAGTTGACAAAGTTCCGTGTGCGTTAACGGGATTAGATAAAAAAAATATGTTGGTCGGATTTATCTATTTATCAATTATAAAATGAAATTTTTTCAGCATTAATT
>NZ_JACSOH010000029.1 GCF_014349235.1 Cytophaga sp. FL35
AATTAGCGGGGGCATGCCCCCGCTAATTTTTTGTCTAATTTTAAATATTTGCACATTATGAAGAAAGAAGAATTGTTCAACGACGATTTCCTGAAGCAGTTCAAATCGGGAGACGAGCTCAACGGTTTTTTGAAGGAGCTCCAGAAACGCGGCATCGAGAAGATGCTGGAAGGGGAACTGGACGGCCATCTGGATTACGAGAGGCACCAGCGCTCGTCCAATGCCAATAATCGCAACGGACACTCCAAAAAGAAAGTGAGGACCTCCTTCGGGGAGTCCGAGATATCCGTCCCCAGGGACAGGGATGCCAGTTTCAACCCCATGGTCGTCCCCAAACGGGGCAACATGGTGGACGGTATCGAGAACATCATCGTATCCCTGTACGCCAAGGGCATGTCGGTCAGTGACATAGAGGAGCAGATACGGGAGGCCTACGGCTTTGAGGTATCAACTTCGACCATATCAAGGATCACCGAAAAAGTGGCGGACGACATTGTTGCATGGCAGAACCGCCCTCTGGAACCGGTCTATCTGATCGTATGGATGGACGGCATCGTCTTCAAGGTCAGGGAATCCTCCAAGGTGATCAACAAGACCGTGTACGTGGCCGTGGGCCTGCGCAGGGACGGAAAGAAGGAAGTGCTGGGCCTATGGCTGGGCAAGAACGAGTCGGCGGCCTTCTGGATGTCGGTGCTCACCGACATGAAGGCCCGCGGCACCCAGGACATCCTGATCACCGCCACCGACAACCTGAACGGGTTCACGGACACCATCAAAAACGTCTTCCCCGAGTCCAGGACCCAGATATGCGTGGTGCACCAGATACGCAATGCCTGCCGCTACGTGGTATGGAAGGACAAGAAGGCCTTCACCGCGGACATGAAGGGCATCTACAATGCACCCAACGAGAAGGCCGCAAAGGCCGCCCTGGAGGACTTCGCCAAAAAATGGGAGGGCAAGTATTCCTATGCGATAAGGAGCTGGAGGGACAACTGGGAGGACCTTACCGTGTTCTACGAGTTCCCAGTGGAGATACGAAAGATCATCTATACCACCAACCTTATCGAGAACCTGAACGGGAAGATACGTAAGTACACCAAGAACAAACTCTCCTTCCCAACTGACGATGCGGTGATGAAATCCGTATATTTGGCCACAAGGGAGGCCACCAAAAAGTGGTCCATGCCCATTAGGAACTGGGGCATCATTTTAAACCAGTTCCTAACGATCTATGAAAAAAGGGTCAGACTATAATAAAGTCAAACCCCCGTTATTTTTAAATTACACACTTATTGGGATAGTGTCTCAAAAATTTATCACCAGTTCCATTTCCCGTTCTTTTTAGTAGTATCGTTAATTGAGGTTTTACGGAACTAATTATGATTGTCAATTTCAACTCTACTGTAAGGTTGCTTTAGAGCAAATAGGGAAGCAATCACCCATCCTTTTTTTGAACTTTAGCGAATATCTCTAAAACCTGGAACCGGTCCAATTCCTCCAATATTACCTATTTTTCCTAAATCACCAATATTTCCGGTTTCTCCTCTATCCCCATAGTCAATTTCTAAATAAGGATTATCACTTCTGAACATTAGTCTATTGTTTATAACAATTTCGCCTAAATAAAAACCATTAAGGCCTATGAAGAAATTCATGTTTTCCAAAAAGAATCCGATGTTGTCTCCATTTAAATTGTAAAGCCTATCATTAACCTGATAAGCGATTTCATCTCCTTGGCTATTATATAGATGCATGATTCTTTTTTGACCTTTTAAAATAGACTTTTGTTACTCAGAATTAGAAGGATGTTCAACATAGTTATTCAAAATTAAAGCTCCTTATCAATTTCTTCATTTATGGAGTTCGAGTATGCTTGCAAGTCAATAGCAGCTACTGTGCCTATGGATTGTTGCAAGTATCTTGTCAATTGAAGAAAGAAGGACACCAAAGAATTTTCAACTTTACTGAAATTAATATTCTTGACTTTTCTCTTTAAGTAATAATCTTTATATCGTTTTTCAATATCTGTTATATCTTGATTTTCCCCTCCAACATAATCGACAAAAAAACTACCGTAGTCAGCTACACATCCAAAATCAATGCCTTTCAAGCCTTTTTGACCTGTTAAATGTTTTTTTAAAGTCTCATTGTTATTCCTTGATCCAGATTTTGTTGAAGTCAATATTCCCCCTACTATTTTTGTCAAGCCCCTTGGTTTTTGTTTTTGTCCGACACTTATTATACTAGTGGTAGTTCTTTTAAGTTTCCGGACACTTTCTATTTTCTCCGCGGCGTATTGGACATTGGTTATACCTTCAGAACGACCAGAAATATCTGGTTTAACTTCGAAAACAGCATAGACCCCTTCAGCCGGGATATAATGAAAACCATTTTGAGAAAAAATGAAGGGAGTAAACCAATTATCATAAATGACAATATCTATTTGCTGACTGGTATTTCCTTTAAAATCAATTACGATAGCTTTGTCTACACTATATCGGTTGGGAAGGTATTTTCTAAGCCACTCAATCCATGCGTTTTCTAATGAATCACCCTTAGAACCAGCATGAGTTATAAATTTCCTATTGGTGCTAAGTTGTGAAATCATCTGATTTTGCAAACCCTCAAACAAGTATTTAAGGTCTATTTTATTCATAGGTTAGAAGTTTTTTATTGTCATAAACATAAAATGTATATCCTTTAAGTTTATTAGCAGTTACACTTAAGATTAAAAGGATAGGGTTAGTTATACTGACGGTCTTATGTTCGGCAATAGCTACCATTGCATTATAATCAGTCTGACTATACTTTGTTGACCCGTTTGGATGAGTATGCCATTCGCCAATATAGTATAGTCCTTTTTTATTAAATAGCCTTTCAAACACATTTTCTAACCCGTCTATACTCCGGTCAAATTTGTAGGGATATCCTACAAATTTTTTCGGTAGAATAATATGGTTTAAATACAAAGTTTTGAAGTCCTGAGAGTAATTGCCGATAAGAAAACCACCGAACTCATTTGGATAATGTTCAATCCCAATACGGCCAATTTCAGCTAAGAGATTTTCATCAAATATCAGTTTTAGGTCATTATGTGATTTTATTATTTTCAAAACTCAATTAAACTTGGCCCGAATGAATCTGTAGCTCCTGATTTTATAATGAAATTATTCAATTTTTTCTCTTCACCCAATACTCGATTGATGTGTTTTATAGCATATTGTGCCATAAAGTTTATATCCAAATAAGAGGCTTTAAAAGTTGGGCTCCAACAACCGGTAGGGTTATAGAGATCATCAAAACCATTTTCTAAAATATCATTATACTGAGTTTTTACAAAACGATATATGTTTGGATAAATGCCGCATACAAGCTCTTTCCCTTTGTTTGTTGTCGATAAATTGATTAAGGTACTTTCTAGACTTAAATTGTCTAGAATATACATCAAGTCATCGTCAGTCGTGCAATCAAATATTATATCATACTTGTCTAGCTGAGTAACAAAAATATTTTTGTATTCTTTATCATCGTAAAATGATTTGATGATGTTTTGGAAGTAATCTTTATTAATTGTAGCAATTTCAACAAATGGGGAAATCGCAGTAACAATTCTCTTGAGCTCGTCAACTTTATCATTCATGCCTAAATTGAAAAAATATTCTGAACGACAGACATTTTCATATTCTTTAACATCGAAATCAGCAAAATCTAAGTTTTTGCACCCACCTCTTACCAATGTTGTCGCGACCATGCTTCCAATGGCACCTATGCCTACTATCAGAATTTTCTTCTCAGTAATCTTCTTGGTCAAGGAGCCTCTACCAAAAAAATATTTGTAAGAAGCATTTCTTGAAATAGCCCATTTAATACTTCCGCTTGTAAGTTCACTTTTCCATTTTCCAGTTTTTCTACCTTGGATTTTTATAGGTACGCCGTGAATTGGAAATTTACCGATTTCGATAAGGGCTACCTGCCAGTGAATTTCGCTTTGTATAGTCTTATATCCGAGAAATAATGGGGTTTTACGGTTTCTAAACTCTTTAAGGTTGTTTTTTTCAAATTGGTGAAGAAAAACTAAGAAATCATCTGTGAAAATATCATAAAAACTGTCCCAATCTTGGAAAATAAATCTCTCTAATTCTGCCGGTGGTTTTTCAATAAAATAGTATAGACCTGTGTTTACTTTTGGAGAACCTAAATATTGATTGCTCCATTTACAACTACACTTGCCGCCACCTTGTGGCATAAAATGCTGAACAAAATAATTATGGACAATCTTTTCCTTGTAGACGCCATCACTTAGTATTGATATTTCTACACTACCGAAATCTCCGGCAATAAAAACGTTGTCGACCTCAGTGAAACTAAATGAATAGTAAACATTGTCTATAGTATTCTCCGGTACAATTATATGCTCATAGTGTTCATCCTGATCATTGTTTATATAGTATTTTTCAATCCACTTTTTTAAAGAAGTAAAATCGATGAGCAATTTCTGCTCCAGGTTGCGATTGTGTGTGGTATGGATGCAAACTGTGCCATCACCCATCACATGTCTATAATGTCTTAATTGCTTATTTACAAATTTGATAGACTCGGCATCGTAACTCCTTAACGGGTAATGATTGGCAATAGAAATCTCAAAGTCAAGAGGTGCCGGCAAACTATCAAAATCAATTTGAAATTTACCACTAACCGAAATATCATTCTTACTGAGGCAATAGATATTTTTGACAAAGGATATTTTGTCAATAAATTTTCGAATTTCTTTTATATCCAACGACATTTAACCAAAACGCTGATTGGTTGGCGGTATTGAGGCTGCAACAGAAGAACCTTTGATTCCGTAGCTAGAGCCGGCTGAATCATTATCCTCAAATTTTTCATTTATTGGGAAATAGTTTTTTAAATTCTCCGCATTTTCATCAACCCTCTCAACTATTATTCCCATTCTACTTGCGAGGTTACTCCTTTCCCATCTCTCTAAAGTATCCAATACGTCGTTATTTGAATTGCCTGGATCAAAAAGCTTGAAACCCTTATCTTCAACGTTATCCTGAATGTATACCATTACCGTTTTAAGCTTTTCCCAAAGATTACCGGTGATTTTCTCTTTCGCAAAGGCCTTAATAGTGAATAATTCAAGCAAAAACGATTTGTAGCTTTCGTGATTTCTGTTTTTCCAAATTTTTAACAACCTAATTATTTTCCGCTCTTCTTTTTTCGCTCTAATATGCTCTAATTGAGAATGTATGTTGGTTTGTATATAGGTGCTTTTGTCAAATAGGCCGTACTTTGAATACACATATAAGTTAAGATTTTTGTCGTCAACATATTGGTCTTGATTTAATTCCCTCCCGGGAACTATATCGAGACTTATCACATCTCCATCCTCATCTTCACTAAATTCAATTCCTATTGAAACTTTTTGCTTTCTCACATAGGCTTCATCATTATATTTGTCTGATAGGAAATCAAATAAATCATCGAACATTACTTCAAGAGTTTCAAAAGAATTCCTTTTAAATGGGGCTACTACATCTAAATCAAACTTAATGTTGATGGCAGTATGTTTTTTAAAGGAACCTGAATCAAAGGGGTAGTAAATTTTATCGCCATAATGTTCGGATAATGCAGATTTTACATTATCCCTTTTTACTTTGAATTTGCCTACCAAATCCTCGATTTTGGACATTCTGTGCGTTTCCAACACATCGTTTAAGTAATCTGTTTTGTTGAAAGCCATATATAAATTTTAAAAAAATTAACACAAAAACAAGGCCAACATTTATTAATCTCACGCGATTTGTAGGAAACCCCATTAATTTGACAGAATGTCACTTTTTACCATTTTTCCTTTTAATAATCTATTCAAAAGAACACATTTAGTAAAACCATAGAATTTAATAATACAACTGCGAAGACGAGATTTATTAGTTGAAAATCCCATATTAATTTTAACTAGTTTTATTTCCTTTATTTATAAATTTTCTAATGAGTTTATTAATGTTAAATCTTGCGTTAACCTACTCTATCCGTGTATAATAATCTTTGAAACCTTATAAAGGTTTCTCTTATTGACTTTATATCTCCTAATTCTCTTTTAGCATCGGCAATAGCATTGTATTTAAGTAAAAGCAAGGGTGATAGTTTGTCTATATCCAGCTCATTTACTCCTTCTTTAACATACTGCTCCAACACAAAATTTAAGAACTCTTGTTGTTTCTCATGATAATCGTTCAACTGTACTTTTGCTCTTGTTGCACGTTCCAATCTAGGAACAAGGTCTTTATGATAAGCTACATAATTTAAAACATCGAATAAATCACTGTCTTCTCCATGAACAATTCGCCTTAAATCTTCCAGTTGTGTATTGGTGTATCCTTTGTCACTTAGTTCTGTCAGTAGTTTTTTTCTTGTGCTTGGCAAACTCCATAGATTTATTAACTGACTTTCGTCCCTAAATAATTCTGGTAAATCACCAAATAGTTGTTCGATAAATTCTGCTGACGAAATTGGTTTACCTGACGGGTTCCAAAAAGACGTTTTAATCATGGAATCAATTTCAAGTACTTTTTTGTCCGACAATTTAACCTTAATCATTTGCCTAGGTGGTGTTACACAAACACAAGGAATGTTGCCGCATTCAGGACAAGGTTCAGGTTCAGGTCTTTCACAATTACATGGTCTTTCTCCGCAAATGTTACAGGGTCTCGGTGTTCCTCCACTTGTTGGTGGTTCAGGCTCTAATGGTTCACCATCCCATTCAGGGTCTTGGAAATGATTGTGCGCATCTACAAAATCAAAAATTGTGAAATAGTCTTTTCCATCAAAAAGGCGAGTTCCTCTACCAACTATTTGTTTGAACTCCACCATTGAGTTTACAGGGCGCATTAAAACAATGTTTCTGATTTCAGGTGCATCTACGCCCGTACTCAATTTTTGAGAAGTCGTTAGAATGGTTGGAATACTCTTCTCATTGTCTTGAAAGTCTCGTAAATGTTGCTCTCCAACTTTTCCATCATCGGCGGTAACTCTGTGGCAGTAGTTTGAATTCCTGCTTGTAGCATACTGATTGATTAAATCCCTAACAGCTGCTGCATGAATTTGGGTAGAACAGAAAACCAAGGTTTTTTGATTTTGATTTATCAAATCCATAAAGAGTTTTACTCGATATTCTTCTCTCGCTTTAATTTCAATAATTCTATTGAAATCGGCTTCTGTATATTCTCGTCCTTCTTCAATTTCGCCTTCCACTTCATCATCCGAAGTGTAAGTGTAATCATCAATAGTGGTGTCAATTTCTTTGACTTTAAATGGCGTTAAGAAACCATCATTGATACCGTCTTTTAATTTGTAGCTGTAAACTGGGTCGCCAAAATAGTCGTAAGTATCTCCGTTTACATCCCGTTTTGGTGTTGCCGTCAAACCGAGTTGAACAGCAGGTGAGAAGTAGTCCATTATGGCTCGCCAAGAACTTTCGTCAGATGCCCCGCCTCTGTGGCACTCGTCAATGACTATGAAATCAAAAAAATCTGCTGGATATTCTCCAAAGTATGGCGAGTCATTTGGACCGCTCATAAAGGTTTGGAAAATGGTAAAAAAGATACTTCCGTTTTTAGGAATGCGACCTTTCTTTTTAATTTCCGAAGGTCGTATGCGTACCAATGCATCTTCATCAAACGCATTGAACGAATTAAAAGCTTGGTCTGCTAAAATATTACGGTCTGCCAAAAACAATATTCTTGGGCTTCTAGAACCATCTCGCCTCAGATTCCATTTGGCATGAAATAACTTCCAAGTTATTTGGAAGGCTATAGCTGTCTTCCCGGTTCCCGTAGCCAACGTGAGTAAAATTCTGTTCTTCTTAGATGCAATCGCTTCCAATACTTTAGCAATCGCATTTTGCTGATAATACCTAGGTTGCCAAGTGCCACCTCTATCTTCAAATGGGATAGCGAACAAACGTTCTTTCCAATTGGCAATTTCAATTTTGTAATCTTCTTTGGGTTTTGGATAGGTCATTTCCCAAAGTTCATCTGGCGTGGGATATTTGGCAACATCTCCTTCTGTACCTTCTTGCATATCAACTCCATAGGTTTGCAAGCCATTTGTACAATAAGTAAACCTAATGTTTAAACGCTCTGCATAATCCTTTGCTTGCCCCAACCCTTGGGTATAATACTCATCTCTTTTCTTGGCTTCTATAATACCTATACGCCTATTCTTATAGTGTAACACATAATCAGCTTTTAAAGGCTTCGCTCTCCTATTTTGGCCAATTAAGCGTCCCTTTGTAATCGGGAATTCTTTAAATATCCTGCTGTCTCCGACCGTGCCCCACCCTGCATCCCTAAGTGCTGGTTCTATTAAGTCATATTTGGTCTGTTCCTCATTCATCTATTACGGTTTAAAACACTTATGACCAATCTCTTTACCGTTTCCATTTCTTCTGGTTTACTAGAAGCTATAAAAAGGGTTAAACTAGCCAGGGTATCGTTATTTATGATAAGGCGTTCTGCTGTAGTATAGAGCATATTGTTTTGCTCCAAAAACTTTAAAAAGCAAGCTGCCGCTATACGCTTGTTGCCATCTACAAAAGCGTGATTTTTTACGATCAAATATAACAGGGTCGCTGCCTTTTCTTCTAGCGTTGGATAAAAGTCTTGATTACCAAATCCTTTTTCTATTTGCTTAACAGCACTTTCAAAACTGTTGTCTTTTTCTTTACCAAATACACCACTACTAAATTCCGTTAGCATTGCTTTAATAATAGTCTGGTAGTCTTTTAAACTAGGGTAATTGGCATCTCGTTTTGTTGATCCTCTAATATCTAATTGCTCATGGTCATAATCATCCAAAAGGCTCAAACCTTTGGCAAAGATTTCTAAGATGGCATTTTCAGAAGCTTTTTCTTCAATAGCTAGCGTAGCCGCTCTTGTTAATATATGAATGCCATCTTTTAGCAATTTTACTTCTTGCTCTTTTTGTTGTAGTCTTTTTTCATTAATTGCGTAACCTTTAACCAAAAACTCTTTTAGAACACGGTTTGCCCAAATACGAAACTGTGTGCCTTGATGGGATTTTACCCGATAGCCAACGGATATTATGACATCTAGATTGTAATATTTTGTGCTTTTTGTTTGGGTTTTTCCTTCTATGGCCCCGTGTTGAGTGGTATGTGCAAAATTTGCACTAACCAAATCTTCCACTAATTCTCCTTCCTTAAAAATATTGCGAATATGCCTACCAATAACCGTTCTATCTCTATTAAAAAGTTGGGTAAGTTGTTCTTGATTGAGCCATACGGTTTCTTTGTCTAGCTGAACCGAAACTTCAATTTGATTGTTGTCGGATTTGTATATAACTACTTCGCCCATATTTTCACTTATTGAACTGTCGCATATTTTGAGACAGTTGCTTCTTTTGTCAACGCACCCGAAAAGGCTTTTTGTAATATGGATTTTTTAAGGTCTTCTAAGTTGGTGAGTTTTTGTTGGTAGTGGGATTTCATTTTACTTTGATTTGCATCTAATTCTTCCATTAAGTCAACAAATTCATTCTGGGTAGTTATGGATTTAGGTTGAATGATTTTAAGGTTAGCCAATATTTTACTTGAAACATTCGGAAATGTTGAGCCTGTACCCAAATCATATATAGTTTGTTGATTACATCTTATGAAAAAATTAATCCATTTTTGGCTTTTCACATTTCTGATTGCTGCAACTCCTCGGCCAATACATGCTTGAAATCCTGCAATATTTATTCTGCCGGTTGTAGAACCTCTTACACATAGGATTAAATCACCTTCTTCACAAAGTTTTGTAGGTTGAGTTGTCCATTTGCTCATAACCGTTTTTGAGAAAGGTTCAGCGCCAAATTCAACAGGACCATTTATAAGTGGTGTTCCAATGCCCTCTGAATTATAAGAAGTTCCTTTAGGGCTTTGCCCCATTATAATCTCGCAAACCTCACCTAAAGTTTTCTCCTCCCAACCATCACCTTTCCCTTCGACTCCGCTCAGGGCAAGTTGGCTAAAAATTTCATTGAGCTTAGATTGAAACAACTCTTTCGCATTTTCTATATTTTTCTCAATATTGGCTCGGGCTTGGTCTATGGCTGCAAAGGCTTTATCGAGTATCGCTACGATTTGTTTTTGTTCGGGAAGTGGTGGGATTGGGATTGGGATTTTCAATAAATCTGACTTAACTAAACTTGGTCTTCCTGAACCTCTATCCATTTCAGTAAAATCAAAAGACAGACAGAAGTAGTGAAGATAGTTTTTGTCTAAACCTTCTTTTGCATGAAGACCAAATGCGGTATCAACGTTCCAAAATTTTTTAGTTATAAAAAGAGGTGAGTTGATTGTTCCTTTTCTCCCAATAATTGTTGTCCCTTCTTCACAAATATAATCATCAGCATATCCCATAACTTTCCCTGCACTTCCAAGAATAGGATATTTACCATTTGGATTTAAAACTTCTTTTTGGTTACGACCACTTCGAATTTCCAATACTTCAGACCATTGTTTCATTGCCCAACCTTCGCTCATATCAACTCTTTAATTTGGTTCAGAATAGTAACAGAAGCCGTTTCTAACTTAGAAAAAGCAAACCATTTTTTGCCCAAATCTTTAAGGCTGGCTCCTATATGGTACACTTCTTTTTGGTCAAGTATTAAAAAGCGGTCGTGGGCTTTTGTAAAAGGTACTGCCTTAAATGTGGGGTATTGGCTACTGGCTTTTGCTATGTCTAGTTGCATCTTTTTGCTAATGGTTTTACTCAATAACAGAACGTCTACGTCTTTTTTCTTTTTGGTTAATTGGGTAATCACGCTATCGTCTAGGTAGTTGTCTATTACTATGATTTGCTGTTTGGCATTTTTAATCAATCGGCTTACAAAATCATAAGCATCATAGGTTTGCCCGTCAAAAAAAACGCCTTGGTGGTGTTCTATTTCGGGTGCTTCCAGGGCTTGAAACACTTGCTCAAATTTGCTATCCGTTTCTAGTTTATGTTGCTTGAAATCTTGAGATAATTGCAAAAGTGTAAGGTTATTGCCAATTGTCTTACGCATTTGCACAAAAGCATTCATTATCTGTATGCTTACTTGTATGGCTACTTGGCTACGCAATACGGCAGAAAGCATAGCAACACCTTGCTCGGTAAAGGCGTAAGGATTATTAGATGAATGTTTCAGTTTTTCAAACCGGTCACAATTTGTGACCAGTTCATTTTTTTCATTATCGCTTAGTTGAAATCTAAAGGCTTGTGGAAACCGTTCTAAATTTCGCTTAACAGCCTGATTGAGTACTTTGGTTTCTACTTGGTACATTTCTGCCAAATCTCGGTCTATCATTACAGGTTCATCCCGAAATGTAAAGATTCTATTTTCTATCAAAATTAAATTGCTCATATCAACTCTTTAATTTGGTTTAAAATAGAACTTGTCTCCTCATCCAAACTTTGCATTTCCTCCAAAATTTCTTCTGGGCTTCGCAACGGTGCTTCTGCGGGTGTATTGGGATTTTTGGGTGATAAATCTAAGGTGTCTTCGAGAACCTCAGACACAGATACATTCCAACTCTTCTCTGATTCCTGTTTGGTTTTCGCGAAAGCGATAAACTCTTCCATATCGGCATCGTTTAAAGGATTGGTTTTTCCTAAACTTCTGCCGGCATCCAATTGGTAGTACCATATATTTTTGGTGGGTTCGCCTTTTTGGAAAAACAAGACTACTGTTTTAACCCCTGCACCTGTAAATGTGCCTGCTGGCATATCGAGAATGGTATGCAGGTTACAACTTTCTAACAAGTGCTTACGCAAAGACACAGAAGCATTATCGGCATTGCTCAAAAAGGTGTTTTTAATAACAATGGCGGCTCGTCCACCTGTCTTTAAACTTTTGATAAAGTGCTGTAGAAAGAGGGAGGCGGTTTCTCCTGTTTTAATGTCAAAGTTTTGTTGTACTTCTTTGCGTTCTTTTCCGCCAAATGGTGGATTGGCAAGTATAACATGGTAACGGTTTTTCTCTTGAATGTCTCGTATGTTCTCACCCAATGTATTAATGTGAATGAGGTTAGGTGCTTCAATGCCGTGCAGAATCATGTTCATAATGCCAATCACATAGGCCAAGTTCTTTTTCTCTTTTCCAAAGAGTGTTTCTTCTTGTAGCGTTTTAAGATTATCTGTGGTTTTCTCCATACGCTCGTACAAATAGTCGTAGGCTTCGCACAAGAAACCACAAGAACCTGCGGCACCATCATAGATTTTTTCTCCAATTTGTGGATCAATGACATTAATCATGGCACGAATAAGCGGTCGTGGTGTGTAGTATTGTCCACCATTACGACCTGCATTCCCCATGTTTTTAATCTTGCTTTCGTACAAATGACTCAGTTCGTGTTTGTCAGTTGAAGCACGAAAAGGCAATTCGTCTGCATATTCTAAAATCTCACGTAGGTTGTACCCACTTTGGATTTTGTTTTTCAGTTCAGAGAAGATTTCTCCAATCTTGTATTCAATGGTTTTTGGATTGTCCGCATTTTGTTTGAAATCAGCCAAATATGGAAACAACTTGTAGTCCACAAACTGAACCAAATCTGGTCCTGTCATCGCTTTGTGGTGGTCAAGTTTTCCGTCTGCACCTTTAGGCATTGCCCAATTTGGCCAACGGTATTCTTCATCTAAAATGAAGTTGTAATCTTCTCCACGTAGTTCTGCTTCGTCTGCTTTGTCTTGTTCTAATTCGTCCAAGTAGCGTAAGAACATCACCCAAGAGGTTTGTCCTATGTAATCTAATTCGCTGTCCGCTCCTGAATCTTTGTAGAGCAGGTCATCTATGTTTTTAAAAGTCTGTTCAAAACTCATTTGGAAAATAATTTTATTGAAAATTTAGCCTTAATCTCTGATGGGCTAAAAATAAATGGGGGAGGCATTTTTAGTCTAGCGGATGAACCGTACTAATTATTGCGGCCTAAAATAAATAAATAAAACTTAATATCATTTGTTATTATAAGGCCTTAATTGAGCATCAAGCCCCCGATGCCTTAAATATTTATAGTAGGTCGCCCTAGAAATTTTTAACCGCTCGCATATTTCCGTAACAGTCAATCTTCCTTCTTTAAAATATTCCTCACAAAGAACAGCCTTTTGCTTATTCTTTTCACTGATTCCCTTAGGCGCTCCTAAAACCTTTCCCCTTCTCCTTGCGGACTGCAAACCTGCTTTGGTCCGTTCGATGATGATATCCCTCTCAAGTTGTGCAAGGGATGCAAAAAGGTTGATGATGAACTCCGAATGGGAAGACCTTTCGGTCGTATCTATAAACGGTTCGGTAATACTCTTGAACTTCACCCCCTTTTGATCGAGCTCGTTCATCAGTTTCGTAAAGTGGATCAAACTTCTGGCCAGTCTGTCGAGTTTCCAAACAACTATTGTATCACCCTCCCTAACAAAGTTTAATAACCTTGACAAACTTTTGCGTTCTTCCCTTGAACTGGAAACCTTATCGGTAAAAATGTTCTTTTCCTTAATCCCTTCTTTAAGCAGAGCATCAATCTGAAGATTAAGATTCTGTTCTGCGGTACTTACCCTTGCGTATCCAAAAACCATCTTTAAAGTTTATTTAAAGGTAAATAATTAAACTATTTTATTTATACGGAACTTTAAACTTTATGATAATAACGTTTTCGCTTATCTTCAAAAGTTCAATAAAACGGTGGTTAAAAGCTGCCTTGATGGACATAACCTATACCCTTTGAAATGTTATCCAATAGATATATGATAATTAATTCGCTAAATTTTAAAAAGCAACTCTTTTTTTTTTTCTATTCTCTTCCCATATACCAATGGATACTTAGTCATTTATCCCCCGACATAAATTTGCTTTATACCAAAACAAATCTACAGGACAGTCTTCAGAGCTATACGTGTGGCATCTTATGTGTATATAGCAATTCTTTAGTCAAACTTTGAAAAGAAGCTCTTCTCTTTTTATGACCGTTTAATACAGAACCTCTAATATCGTTTACTTCAAAAGGAATCTTAGAATGTTTGATAAACTCACCCTTTTCTTTTTTTCTCCCTTTCCATAAACAGCGCCCTATCGGGCGCTAGCATTAGGGATAGCAGCGGCATCCAGCGCAGCGGGCCGTTAGGTTTCGTTGACCAAAAAGGCGACAACGGAGCTCTTTTTGGGCTTACGAAACCTTGAGGTTTGCAAGGGCGATATATCGGATAGCCCGGCCAACGCCCAGAAACTCATAAAGAAATGTTTTGGGGACGGGATGCTTCTTGGGCGGATGCCTTCGCGTTGGATTCTTTTTCTTTTTCTTCCGGTTCCACATCGTATTTGTCTTCTAGGGAAGTATTGATCTCTTCCAACCGTCGTTCCATTTGTTCCAACTGCTCCAATTTGTCGAATTCCAGTTCCAATACTTTTTTATTGGCCCGTATTGCCTTGGAATAATCATCTTTCAATTCGGTCTGTGTTCTGAGGGTCTTGGGTATCTTGGCCAAGGCATTGTGCATATACTCCCCAATGCTAAGGGGATTGGCCACGATTTTCTGCGAACCATAACTGTAGCTGGCGTTCGGGGTCTTCACAAACAAACGATGTTCCTCGGCATCGAGGACCCTGAGCCGCAATTCGGCATCCAGGAGGGAGACCATGGTATGCTCGCCTACCTTTTTTCTCTTGGATTCCAGAAGGTGTTGGAGCGCCTTTCCAATGATAAGTGTTTCTGACCTGTTGTCCAATTTCAATGCCCCGGATACCATTGAAAAATACACTTTCTTATCGGAAACGGATTCCCACAAGGGAATATCCCTTTGAAGATTGTCAATATTTTTACCCGTTTTCAGCAATTCGTTTTCATAGAAATTGATATTGTTCTCGGCCTCCAAGCGGTTCTTCTTAAAAATGGAACGTTCGAGTTTGAGCTCTTCCAGCTGCTTGCCCAATTCTTCCTTTTCCAGATACAGCGGGTCGTTCTTGGCTACGGCCAAGAGGGTCTTGTAGTCGATGGAACCCTCGTCGTTGACCGGCCCCATATCCAGTTTGTTGAATAGTATCGTACCATTGGTCAATTGTTCGATGAAATTCTTTTTGATGTTGACGTTGTTGAGCATCAGGGCATCGGTACAGTTCTCGACAATGTAGAAAGATACGATTACTTTGTTCCCAAAATGTTGCTTGGCACCAAGGTTGCCCTTACGGATTCCCCTACCGTTGCGCTGGTCGATGTCCGTTGGCCGATAAGGAATATCCACATGATGTATCCGCACCAAACGTTGCTGGATGTTGGTGCCCGTCCCCAATTTTTCGGTGGAGCCTATAATTACCCTGTAGGAGCCGTCGTTGACTTTTTTAAAGCATTCCAGCCGTTTTCTGTCGGTCTTGAAATCATGGATGAACACGACCTCCTCTTTGGGAATAGCATATTCTTCCACAAGAATTCGCTTGAGCTCATCATAAATATTGAAATGCTCCTTGGGTACGCCCAAATCCGAAAAGACCGCCTGTGTTCCCTTAAAAGCATTTGTTTCGGTATAGGTTTTATGGATTTCGGAAGCTATAATGCGCAACTTGGCCTGCCCGGGGTCATCCAGTTCCTGATTCAATAACCTGGGGTCAATGGAGGCGTTCCTCATGTGATGGAGTGCTATCAACGACAAGGCACTTTTCTGTTCCTCGGTATATTCCTTTCCGCCATATAATAGGTTGCTGTCTCCACTCTGTAGAAATTCCTTTATCCGTTCAAAATAGGCCAATTGGGCGGGGGTGGGCTTTAGGGTATGGACATCGAGCTGCATTTTGGGCCTGTCAATTTGGTGCGTTGTGCCGTTGACGATGATCGAAATCTCGTTGTAGAGCGAGGACAAGAGTTTCATTTTCTTAAAGGAGCGGAAACGCTCGCGCACCTTGTAATCGCCGGAAACCGTTGGCTCGAACTCATAGGATTTATTGGCGAACACCTGTGCCCATTGGTCAAAGGAGGTAATGTTCATTTCCCGCATTCGGTTCGGAATCAAGTATTTGAACAGCACATAGACCTCGGTAATGGAATTGGATATGGGAGTACCCGACAGAAAAGTGGCCTGAAAATCCCTTTCTTTTGCCATTTGTAGATTTCGGATGGCCACCAAAAGGTTTTTACTGCGCTGCGAGCCTTTGTTAGTATTCAGTCCCGCGACCCGGTTATGCCGTGTGGTGTACATCAGGTTCTTGAACTTATGCGATTCGTCGATCATGATGTGCCCAAATCCCATTTGATCAAAATTGATGACCTCGTTCTGTTTTTGTTGCATCTGAAAATACACTTCGTCCAAAGTGGCCTTCAGGTTCTGCCGTCATTGTTGCAGGCCTTTGAGCACCCGTTTGCTGATGGAATATTTGTCCTCATGGATGACGCTCAGGTCGCGTTCAAGGTTGGCCAGTTCCTCGCTGATGATTTTGTGGATGACCTTCGGGGATTGTGGAATGAACTTAAAGGTGTCGTGGCTCATCAGTACCACGTCGCAATCGGTAACGGCAATTTTGGCAAAAAAAGCGTTCCGGTTGGCAAGGCCGCTGACCACCTTGTCATGGGCGACCAACAATTTCATGTTCGGAAAGGCGTTGAGCAGTTCCCTTTCCAATTGCACTACGGTGGATCGCAGTCCGATGATCAAGGTCTTATTGGACAAATGAAGTTCCTTCAGTTTGAAAGATGCCAAGGCCATATCCAGGGTCTTACCAAAACCCACTTCCTTGTTGACGAGCAATCCTTGGTTGATAATGATGCCTGCCGCGGTGTCCTTTTGGCTTTGGTACGGGGTAAACTGTTGCAGCCCTTCAAATTTCAGGTAGCTGCCATCATACTTGGGGTGTACTTTGGCATCATACATTTTATAGAAGATAAATTCCAGTCGACGTTTGAGTTCGGATTTTCCCAAGATATAGTTATGGAAATCCTTGTAGAGCAGTTCAAACTTGATACGGATTTCCTGCATTTTCGCCTTATCGGTCTTTTTGTTTCCTTTCGGCCCTTTCGAAATATAGGGGATGGTCGAGTTGAGCGCACCTTCCAGGATGTCCGTAAAATAATAGCTGCGGTTTTCGCTCCGTACATAGAACTTTCGAACCTCCTGAAATTCATAGGTTTCGATTTTAGCCATATACTTCGATGTGCTTTCGTTATAGGCGATATGCACCAACGTTTGATAGGTATCGTATAGAAAAGCCTGCGTAATCTCCAACGGAAACCAAGGTTCATGCAATTTGATGTCAAGATTCTCAAAGGGTGTAATGGGCGGTTTTACCCCTTCCAAGGCCAAAATGGATTTATCAATGTAATTTTTATCGACGTAGGATTGATAGGGTCCAAAATCGTTCTTGCGATAAAAATTGATTTTTTCGTAGATGGTTCCGGATAAAAAAAGGAATTTGGGAGCCAGCACTACTTCGTTCCCTTCCGGATTCAGGAACAACAATTGCCGTTCCAAGGCATCCTTGATGACCGATTCCTTGGGCTCTCCGGTCATCTTAGCCAAAATGTCCGTATCGATGCAATTGTATTTGTTCAACGAAAAATAGATGGCATCCTCCAACGATAGTTTTTCGGGTGTTTCTGCCTGACCACTCCAAGGATTGATTAAAACATCGGCCTTAACGAAAGTGCCGTTTTCAGGTCTTTCCAAGGCCAGGAGCATCGGCCCCTGAATGTCCAATGTCACGAAGGTATAGTTGGCCTTATCGTGCAGTTTTCCATACTGAAAGTCGAACAGGTCATATTGGTAATTAAGACTGTCCAAGTTTTCCTGTCCCTTGCTGCGGTCGGTATCCAATAGTTCGAGGTAGGTATCGCGCAAGGCCAGAATTTTCGAAAGTTTGTCAAATTCCTTGGGCTTGATGGTCAAGATTTCCAATGCCCCGTTCTCAAGGATTTTGGCCACCTTCTGTTCCCTGATGACCAGATTACCGGTCTTTAGGACGCCATTGTACTGCAACTCAGAGATAGGCACGGCGGATTCTTTTGGCGTAAATTCAATGGGTTTTTTCTTTATCATTTCATTTTTTTCCGCCAAATGAATGCCGTTCAATCTTTGGGTTATGGCTTCTTGCAGACCTTCCAAACCGAATGCGTTCTTTACGGTGTAATCGGTTCGGTCGTAAAGGCCCCCTTCCTCAATGTCGCCTAAAACTTTTTCCCCGTAGACTGAGAAGTAGGAACTGAACTGAACGCTGTTTTCGCCTACATCGATTTCAACGGTATCGGAAAACAGCGCATTTGTCTTTTGCTGTTCGGTCGTTGTGGCGATTTCTTGATTATTCTGAAAAATCAAAATATCGGTTACCACGGCCGTATTTTCCTGGGCGAAGGCCGAATCGGGCAGGCGAACGCCGCCCAAAAAATTGTTGGTTTCCATCAAGTGTTTCCGGATGGGAGCATATTGCATCTTGTCCATAAAGTTCTTGGTACATATCAAAACAGAAACCCCCGCCGGCTTCAAGCACGACAAACTTTTGTAGACAAAATAGGAATGGACGTTCTTTGAAATTTGGCTTTGCAAGGGATGACCACATAATGCGGTATCAAAAACCTTGTTCGCCCCAAAGGGGATGTTGCTGATTACCAAATCATAGGATTTGTCCGCATCGGTCTGGGACAAATATTCAAAAGGGACACCAAAAATCCTGACATTGGCATTCGGCTTGAAATTATGTTCCAAAATACGGGTGGTCAATATTTCTTTCTCAAAGGCGGTGTACCGTGCCGAAGAAAACTGCTTCAACAATTCCCTTATGATAAGCCCGTTCCCCGCACTCGGCTCTAAGACAGTCTTGGGGTGAAAGCCTTCCAATCCATCTAAAAATGAAACAACGGATTGTACGATGGGAACAGGTGTAAAATAGGAGTTAAGGGAGCTTTTCTCCAAGCTTTCCAAAACTGTCGGTGCATATTCCGAACCGAAATAACGTTCCAACCGTTCCATAAAAACGATTCGATATTCTTCTTTTTTTAGTATATCGTAGATATTGCCGAAACCGAGGTTGTTTATAAACAGGTGCTGGTCGGTTTCTGGGGCATGGAGTGCGTCTAGGGTCCTGACCAAATGGTCGAGATACCTTTTCTTTGAGTATTTCATGAGTGAGTGAGTTAAGGAATTTGATGAGATACGTATGCTACATAGTCAGACCTTTATTTTTATTGGGATTGATACCTTTTAGAACTTCTTGGAAGTCATGTTTTGAGAGTGTAAATCCTAAGTTCTCCAATAGGGCATTGTTAAATTTTAGTTTGGCAACCTCCGACCAACCGAGAATTCCCCTATGTTCGGTTTCATTTTCTTGATAATATGCTGTGGCAAGAATGATTTTGCATTCTTACACCATACATTTTCTTGAATATTGGAGCCTTTCACTGATCTACTCGTAATTGAAATACAACAGGTTCTCGTGCATGTCCCTATTGGCCATATAGTTGTCAGATACCAACCGGCCCGATTCCTTTTCGTACATTTTCACGCTACCATTGTCATCACATTCACTGCTATCAATATAGTAAACGAAGGATTGGGTTACCATGGCTATTTCAAAAACGTGACTTTCATTTTCCTTGTTCTTCTTTTCCATGATTGCTTGGCTTTGTATTCATGACCTCGGCATAAATGGTTTTCTTTAAGTTGAAGGAAGGTCTTGGGTTTATTTTCTTCTCGTTCTTCCAGATTTCGTAGTGCAGATGATACCCTGTCGAACTTCCTGAACTGCCTACCGTGGCAATGGATTCATGTTGCTCAATGGTCTGTCCTTTGACAACCAACACTTTGTCCAAATGCCCATAGAGGGTCTTGAATCCGAACCGGTGCCTAATGATGATATGGGTACCGTAACCATTTTCCGAACGGATGACGTCCGCCACGGTTCCCGCAGCTGAGGCATACACGGGCTTGCCCGATGGAGCGGCCAGATCGATTCCAAAATGGGCAGTAGGTTTTTTTGAAATGGGATGGACACGAAGGCCAAAACCGCTCGACAACGAATAATCGCCTTTCTCCAAGGGAACACATGAAGGAAGCTGGTGTAACAGTTCCGGTCGGGACTTTAAGTATGTTTGCAAAGCCGTTATATAGGAATAATCGGGAATTTGATATAGGTACTTGGCAATCCGTTCCTCGATGGCCTTTAATAACTGTTCTCGTTCCTTATACACAATTGTACTGTCGGAAAGGTTCATTTCCAAATTGGTTTGGAGACGTTCGGCATAGCTTTCCATGATAACGGTTGTTTCTTCAAGTTTTCTTTCCGAAAAACCGAAACTGTTTCCAACAACATAGAAAAGGCCAAGAAGTATCAGTAATAGAAGATGTGCCAGTTCCTTCCGACCCAATCCCCCTACATAACTATGCCCGACAAGCCTTAATTTTTTACCCCATAAATTTGCAGAATCAAAAAAATTCATATATTTGCTTTATATACAAATTTATAATTTATTTACAAATAAACAAAGAATGATTGAAAAGTGGCTTACCGAAGACCATCGCATCGACCTCCCAAAACTGTTCACGCATTTGGGTTTTAAACTATTCCAGAAGGAAGCGACCCATTATATCTTCAAGGGTGGAGGTTCGTACTACGTGGTCCTCTATTCCGATAAAGCATATCTGTACTATACCATAGAACGGCCAGAGGAAAAGCTATCGGCTTCGGACCTGATTACCGCCTATGTATCGAAGACCGAAGGGGAGAACAAGGAAATGCTATGGGACAAAGTGGACGCTTTTTATAACGAGGTGATACGCACAGAAGATTTATTGATTTCGGACACTACAAAAAACACCATGGAAACGGTTGGGAAAGACTTTAACCATTTTATC
This sequence comes from Cytophaga sp. FL35, assembly GCF_014349235.1. Lineage (GTDB taxonomy): Bacteria > Bacteroidota > Bacteroidia > Flavobacteriales > Flavobacteriaceae > Euzebyella. The sequence continues at coordinate 20,859 of NZ_JACSOH010000029.1, forward strand.
GATTACGGCCTTCCCCTGAATCAAAACGCGGATTGGCCTTATGCCAGTTCGGAAGACTTGGGCCCTTTTGAGGGACGTATTGTTCAAGACAAAGAGGGCAAAGTCCTATTTCCGCTGTTCAACATCCAAAACGAGGTCTGTGGTTATTTTGCTGATACCGATAAAGGAGTACTGCCTTTTAGGGAATCGGCCATCACACATTCATTGTGGTATTCCAACATCCCCAAAAAAATCGATGGGCTGTTCCTGTTCAAAGATCCTAAAGAAGCGTTGGCATTTCATAGAAAGTTCAGTTTGAACAATGTGGTGTACCTCGCACTGGGTGCCATCAATACCCAAACGACCCGAATACTGTTCCAGATTCAACGACTTACCAAGGTCGATAAGCTCTTTTTGAGTTTTACCGGCAACAAAAAACTGGAAGGGTATCTGCGCGATCTCCATTTCATATCCTACGTGGAAGATTCTGATTTCAAACTGAGCTTGACCGACAGGGATATGGCACTCCATTTTCCGATGGGCAACGAAAAGTCCTTTTCCAAATTTTACAACCACACCCGACAGTTCAATGCCGAATTGGCCCAAAGTTTTATGAAATACAATAAGATTATCGACCAGAGCCGTTTGAACCGATATAGCATCATGGTATCCAAGGACGGGGAACAGATCAAAGTTCGCTTACCGTTGGAAGCCAATGCCATCAGATTGTTAGTCTGGTCGTACTATAAGAATTATTTGGACAAGGCCATCGAAATCCTTAAACCGACATCCCACAATTGGTATTCGGAATGGGAATCGACCGAAGGTCAGCAACAAAAAGGAAAGGAGGGGCAATGGAAAGACTATAGAATCGCAATGTAAAATGGAAAAAGGGCGCTCCCGCCCTCTTTCCTTCAAATTCCTTAACAAGCAAATCACTCCTGAACTGCTTGTTAAATTCAAAATTAAAAAAATTCAAATTCCTTAACAATCAAAAATCACTCAAAAATGGAAAAACAAGCAGAAAAACAAATCGAGAAAGTTTTTATAAAGCTCAATCAGGTATGGCAAAGGGGCGAGGCGGTATCCGTAGACGAAAACACGTTCAAGGTCAAGACGGCCGATAACCTACCCTTCGAGATTGAGAAGGACAGCAAGTATCTGGAAATTCAAAAGTTCCCGGACCAAAAATTTGCGGTGGGCGAGGCCAAAGAGCGACTTGAAGGTGCCTACATCAGCTTTGACAAACTGCAACCCAATGTGCAGGATAGGATCATCAAAGGCCAGGAATATCTGATCAGCACGGCGCAACCCAAAGATGGGGTCATTCAGGAAAACGTAAGAATGGTACAACTTCTTTATAGCCCTGTTTCCGGTTCGAGGCTTGATGTACAGATCAAACGCAAGCAACCTGTAAAACTGGAAGATGCCAAGGCCTACCAACACCAATTTACGAATGAGGAATACAACACCATGGTAAAGGAGGGCAAGAACGTAGTTTTTACCGGCACTTCCCTGAATGGGGAAAAGTTCGAGAAAATGGCATACTACGAGCCACGTTTGAACGATATCCGAACCAAATCGGTACCGTCAAGCAATTCATGGATATTGGGCCAGCAACTAACGCAAGAACAGGCGGATTCCATTAACAAAGGCATAGAGACCAAAATCACGATCCGAAAAACCAAAAACGGGCCATCGACCTATTTGGTTAGTTGGAACCCGAAAACGGAGACCTTTAGGTACCGCTCATTAGAAAAGGCCAAGACCGAGAAGGTCGGCAAAAAGGAGCAAATGACGGTTGGCGACTTAAAAAAAAAGAAACAGCCTAACGCGGCCATGAGCCTGTAATCCTCTCTTTTACTAACTCAACATAATGGCCGACATATCAACTATGTCGGCCATTCTAAACCCTTTTCATGAAAAGCCCGAACTATGGAGATAACCCCGAACATTATAAACGATTGATTGCCAAGATCAACGAAGAGGTCGACTTCGCTATGTACTTACAACGGAACGGATATAAACTCATCAACAAAAGCTCAGGTTCCATGGAATTTCAAAATGACGAAGACCGAATCGTCCTTCAAACGAAAAGGAATCCCGTTACCTATTTTAATCGAAACGATTCCCTTGATAAAGGATTGTTCTTCAAATACCTGATGCAACGCAGCCCTAATTTTTATAAGGCCGTACAGGCGGGCCTGGAAATCGCGAATCAATCCAATACCATAGAAAATGATATTCTGAAACCCAAAAAATCGAATGTCCGAGCAAAGTCCTTGGAAGAAAATTATAATATAAAGCCCTTGCTGAACTCTCAATATCTAATGGTGCAAAGGGGCATCTCACGCAAAACCCTGAACAGCCCACCATTTCAAGGCCGAATCTATAACGCCTATCACATTCGTGACAATGGTGGCAGGATTGCCAACATTGCTTTTCCGAAATACGATTCGGACGGTAATGCAAAAAATTACATCCTTTACAATAAGCCTTATCGTAGTAAAAAGGACAATGAGACCAAAAAGTTTCGCTTGGTACTGAACCAAAAAGACCATCTGTTGTTTCATTCCAAACCCATTGAAAATCCGAAAAAAATCATCTTTGGGGAAAGCGGTATCGACCTGCTCTCCTATCACGAACTTCACGGTAAACCCCACAATTTTTATGTGTCCTTTGAGGGAAATGTGTACCGGGAAAAGCTGCAACATTTTCTGCAACTGGTTCGACCCATGTTGACAAACGAAAGTACAAGACTCATATCCATTTTGGACAATGACCTCAAGGGCCGTGAGTTCGATCTTAAAGTCTTTGCGGCCCTGATTAACGAGTACAATCCGAATGTCAATATCGAGACCGCATTTCGCTCCGAAAATGCATGCCTACGCATCCACTATACGGAAAAGACAAGGGGCCGACTCCCCCTTCATACCGAAATTCTGAATGAGAAATTGACCTCCGATATCTCGAAGCACGGTTTGGTTTTCGGTCCCGTCCGCTGCGTCGGGTTCTCCGATAAAATCCTTTTGGAATTCTCGTTACACGAAATGGCCAATGTAACCCGTAGCAAGCAAAACGCGTTCAAAACCATACTGGACACCATCAATGCCCTCTACCTTCCGTTCGGGGCCGACCTTCATAAATCACAGAGCAAAGATTGGAACGACGACCTGAAGGCTACCAAAAAAGAGAAATATGTAAGAATGGAAACCGTACAAAGGCAAAAGATCGCTGTTGATGATAAAATCGAATTATATACGGCTAATGGACCAGAGGACGGCACCAACCAAGGAATCGTAAAATCCATCAAGGAAAATGGGTTAGAGTGTGATTTTGGATTGAGGTACACCTATGCCATTCCCTACTCGGCGGTAAAAGTGCACTTAAGGAGAAGAACCGCGCAGGTTTACGAAAAGAGCGACCAAAAATCCAAGATAAATTCAAAAAACAATAACTTACAAAACATTCTGTCATGAAGACCATGGAACCACTATCCGAAGAACTAAGGGACAATCAATACTACGTTTCGCTGCTGGACACACTCATAGAGGAAAACGATTTGGATCTGAAACACAGGCTGCTAAAAGCGGATACCTACGCTAGGTTCATCAATGAGCAGGCTGGCCTTTTAATGGACGAGACCATTGAATATATCGGCAAACACGAGGTCTCCTTTCCCGTTGCCTCATCAGCAGTTGTCGAACAATGGAAGGAACGGATGTTCCAATAACTACGGAGCAAATTTTCCAACTTCCAAGGACAAGTCATGAACGACAAGAATCTCGCATTCTCCGCCATGTTGCTTTCGGTAACGGTCTTTGCCATTATTGGCTTTATGACCTACTATCCCATTCTACAAAACGGACAATGGGATTCCAAACTGTTCGATATAGGTTATAATTTTTTATTGCGTTTTGAGGCGTTGCAAAGACCACTCGCCAGTCGAGGTCTGCTATTAATGTGCATCTTGGGCTCGGTCATGCTCTATAATCCCAGAAAAAAGGAAGGCAAGTCATTTACCGCAGGGGCTCTCTATTTTGGTATAGGCCTGGTATTGCTTTTGATAACGGGCTATTTGGTTCCGGCCCGGCCAGGACTGCTATCGTGTTCTTTGGCACTTTATATACTCGGTTTTTTATTCTCGGTCTCGGGTGCGGTGCATCTTTTTCAGGTTATGGACTACGGCAACGAGGCCGAGGATGATCCGTTCAATGAGAAGAACGAAACCTTTAGGCAGACCGAAAAGCGAATAGACACACCATACTCGGTCAACATTCCCTACGAATACCGCTACAAGGGAAAATTGCGCAAGGGTTGGATCAATTTCGTAAACCTTTTTCGGGCACTATTGATTATCGGGACGCCCGGAAGCGGAAAGTCCTTTGCCCTCATCGAAGAAATCATTGAGCAATTTATTGAAAAGGGATTTACCCTGCTTATCTATGATTTTAAGTTCGATACCCTAAGCAAGATTGCCTTTAACTATTGGATGCGAAAAAAGGAAAGACTAATAGCAGTAAAGTCTGATGAACTTGTAGAAATGCCCGAATTCTATATGCTGAGTTTTGACAACATCGAAAAATCACATCGCTGCAATTCCATCGATCCCTATTTGATGCGCAACCAGACCGATGCCGCCGATGCGGCCACCATCATTATGAAAAATCTTAACAAGGACTGGATCAAGCGCGGCGATTTCTTTTCCAAGAGTGCCATCAGCTTTGTGTCGGGGCTAATTTGGTACCTCAAGAAAAAATCTGAGGAAACAGGCAAGAACATATGTACCCTGCCCCATGTGATTACCCTTTCCACGGTCAATATCGAATATCTATTAACCATCATGATGCGCGAAGTGGAGGTCCGTAGCCTGATGATTCCCTTCAAGGATGCTATGGAACGACAAGCGGGCCAACAATTGGCGGGGCAGACTGCCAGTGCCCAAATCTCGCTTTCGATGCTGGCCAACAAGGAGATCTACTACATCATGACGGGCAACGATTTCCGGTTGGACCTCAACAACCCCAAAAAGCCAAAAATCGTTTGCATACAGAACAATCCCGATCGTTCGGAGGTCTATGCGGCCCCGATAGGACTTTATATAAACAAGATATTACAAGTGGTCAACAAACCAGGCGGAAGACCGTTGGGCTTAATTTTGGATGAACTCCCCACCGTTTTCATTATGGGATTGCGGAAAATCATCGATACGGGCAGATCGCACTATGTGGCCACCATTTTAGGCATTCAGAGCATCACTCAATTGATCGCCGATTATGGCAGGGAACTGGCCGAAGTCATTTTCGACAACTGCTCCAATGTGTTCAGCGGTGCGGCCAAAGGAGAGACGGCACGTCGCATCAGCGATATTTTCGGGCGCATCCATCAGGAAAAAAAGAGCAAGGCCGTTTCCAACAACGATACAACGGTCAATTTCAGTACGATACTCTCCGAACTGTTGCCCAAAAGCAAAATCACAAGTATGTCCACCGGGCATTTCGGGGGCATCGTGGCGGATACCTTTGAACATCCCATCGAGCAAAAACTGTGCTTCGGACTGCTGAGACCCAACATGGAGTCGAAGAAAATACAAGGGAAACACGAAATTCCGAGCCATACCGATTTTAGGAGCAAAAACCATGACGAATTGGTCAACAAGCGATTGAAACTGATGAAGGCTCTTGGCTTTTTTGAAATCGTCCAGAAAATTGATTGCCACCAATTGGACTATCTGGGCTTTTACAATGACTATATTAGCGGGTTCGCCGAAAGTCACTATCCCAACACCATCAAACGGATGCAGTTCATCAAACTGGTACGCGAACTTCGAATGTACGACCATTTACAAAAGCTAGAGGGTTTTATCGCCAAAAAGGATACTGAGGACGAACTGAATCCATTCCTCGTAAAATTGGTGGATCGGATGCTTGTCAACAAGGAAATCGAACAGATTCTCGATGCCAATTTCCTAAAGGTCATTCAGGATGTGGATGACCTCGTGACCGCAGAGTATGAAAGTTTTACTGGGAAGAAACCGGAATTGGCCGTTTTCGACAAAACAAAGACAGGTGACCAAATCGGCCAATCCCTGGAAAAAGAAGAGGATATTGCCCAACACTTTATGAAGCAGTACAACAAACGGGCCAGTAGGGAATTGGCGGATGCCTTCAGAAAGGCCCACGAAATCCCTACATTTGAGAGAGTTTCAAAAACCCATCGAACGGAAGTGCTTGATGATTCAGATATTGGGGATTTGGAAAACTTATATTCGAGTTATCCCGTAGAAATGGTGGATGAACAAACACAATGAAAAACCTATTATGAAAGATATCGATAAAATAATGCAGGCCTCATCGGAAGAATTCAGCTACATCGGGGAACGTCTGCGACAGATACGCGATGAACTTATCGAAAAAAGTTCCGGCAACAAACGGGACAGCGAATTTTCCCGAAAAAATATGGCCGAACGCTTTGGCATCGATTATTATACCCTTACGAATGTAGAGCGAGGTACGTTTTCCTATACCTCGATTAAATTGGTACTGTATTATTATATGCTAGGCTACAATATGGCATGGATTTTAACTCCTGACAATGAATTTATTCCTAAGCACAATATAGGGGAGAATGTGGTTTATCAGACCGATGTACAAGAAGAGTATCGCGAATTGGAGTCGGATATTGTTGAGGCATTGATGAAGTTCAAGAAGAAGATTTAGCCGATGCAAAATTCAGCAATAGCAGATTGCGGCCATTACTTTTTAATTTTTAAAAATTAATCTTGCTTTTTACTTCCTTAAGGTTGGGCAATAGTCCAAGCCCTGTAAGTCAATTCAAACTCCGAATATACGTTATATACCAAGCCAATATCAAACTTGGACACATTTAGTGAATAAGAGTAAATTATTTTATAAAGTGGCTCATGTTGGCGGAAACTTTATATATTGGTTGATATTTCATTTATAGATAAACCCCATTTTTTAGGGTTTATCGTTTAACAAAATATAATGGCAAGAGGAAGTTACATATCCGAGAATCTAACCCAATCGCAATTGGATCTTATGCTCTTATTGGATGAATACGAAATGGACATTTTCTCCTTGGAAGATGTGAAAGGGCTTGTTCCGGACCAAAAGGAAGATATCAACGAAATCATTGAGAACCTCGTCCATAAAAAAGTGTTCTCCCGCATCGAAAGGGGCAAATATTGCCGTGCCAATTTTAGGGACGAAAAAGTAATCGGTTCTTTCTTGGTGCCCGATGGTGCGATTGCCTATTGGTCGGCCTTAAACCTGCATGGGCTTACCGAACAGTTCCCCAACACCGTTTTCGTCAAGACCACAAAAATAAAAAAGGATAAAAAAATCTTCGGTGTAGCTTATAAGTTCGTGACCATAGCAGAGCGGAAAAGGGATGGTGTCAAAAAAGAAGGTTATGGCAACCATAGGTACGCCATTACGGACGTGGAGAAAACCTTAGTCGATTGTTTCGATCTCCCCAAATACTCCGGTGGATATGCGGAATTGATCCGGGCATTTTCAGAGGCAAAGTTGTCTTCCAAGAAGATGATCCGTTACTGCGGAGCCATCAATAATATTGCGGCCATTAAAAGAATGGGATTCTTGGCCCAGCTTTTCGATAAACCGGGAATGAAAACATTTGTTGGCTATGCCCTTCAGCAAGTCAAAGAGGCCTATAATCCTTTTGATCCCAAAGGACCGGATTCGGGGGAGTATGCACGTGACTGGCGGTTGCGCGTGAACATCAGTAGGGAAGAACTAATCGGCATAGCCAATAAAATCTACTGATACTGCTCACAAGGGAAATTGAAATTAAAGCCGAAGCGAATGGTGTCCTAAAATCGACCATAGACAAGGATTGGGTCCTTGGCCATTTTATCGATGCCATTTTTTCCATTCCCCTATGCAGGGAATCCCTCATATTTAAAGGCGGTACTTGTCTTCGAAAATGCTACTTTCCGGATTACAGATTCTCGGAAGATTTGGATTTTACTTCCACCAATCCCGAATTCGCATTGGATAAAAAAACGCTTAAAGAGATCGCGAGATTGATTACGAAGTGTTCAGAAATCCCGCTTCATATCCAAGAAATTTCCCCTTTGCGATTCAATGAAAAGTTGACCGGCTATAAGGCAACCATCAAATTTTGGGGCGCCGACCATTCACAAATCAGGCACCACCGATACCGAATCGGTGGACGACCAGCATTAAAATCGAGATCATCCTGTTTGAAAGAATGGTGTTTCCCGTCGAATTGAGGAAGGTACACCACCCCTATTCGGATGCGTTATCGTCGGAACCCCTATCCGTCCCTTGCTATTCGCTGAATGAGGTTTTAGCAGAAAAACTACGGGCGTTAATACAAAGGTCTTACACTGCCCCAAGAGACTTTTATGATATTTGGTATCTATCTAAGAATGTGCCCAATATCGATTGGACAGCGGCAACAAAAGCCTTTCACGAAAAAATGGCCTTTAAGGGCCTTGCTTTTACGGGAATCGACCAAATGGTCAGTGATGATAGTGAAAAAGCCCTTAAAGCTGCTTGGTCAAATAGCCTAGGGCATCAACTACCCGAAAAAAATGTCGTCGAATACGAAACGGTAAAGAACGATATCGTTTCATTGTTGAAGGGAATATTTTAAGAATCCTATACCAACCTAGATAAAAACACTCCTTCGCATGGAATAATCCGTAAGCTCGTCCTTAAACCCATTGAACACCTCTTCGTCCCTATATTTTCCTCCCAATAGCGAACTAAAGGCATAAACACTTTTGCGTAAAATAGCGGCTTGTTGCAAATTGATTTTCTTATTTGACACCTCCCGTATGCTATTCCGTAATCCTTTCTCCATGTGATATTCTAACGTATTCTGATGTAAATTAGGTCGAACACCCTCATGAACCATAACGTAAGCCGCCCTGTCGTAGATACCCCTTTCGATGAGATAGGAAACCCATAAATTTTTCAGATCCACTTGACCGTTTTCGCTTATTTTGATAATGGATTCCATTTGCGCGGCCAGTATAGCGTCCAGATTCGTGCTGGATTTTAGATATGCCTGCGTTTTGGCAGAAAGCGGAATACTGGTTTCACTTTTTGAATAGCATGAGTGTAGGTAAACTTTCCCCTCTTTTTTCTCAAAATAAAATCCTCTGGCATTAAACAGCCTTATGTAGTCGATGGGCGATTTTTCGAGAGGTAAGTTGAACTGTTCGGCCATTTTGAGATATGCCTTTAAACTATGGGTTTCGAACTGTTTTTGGAATCCGGGGTTCATAGAACCAAAAAGTTCGGGTAGCATTAAGGGAAGAAAGAACGAAGTCGCGCTTAAATCCGTTCCCCTACCTTTTTCAGCTCCCGTAAGCATATCGAGTACTTTTACGTTCTGATTGATACTGCCGGTGGATATATAGGTTTTGCTCTCCTTTGGAATATGGTAATCCCCTATTGCAAAAGGAAGTGACCCGACATTGGAATTGCCAAAAGAAACTTTACCATCAGCATATTTGAGCCCTAGACCCTGTAACAGATAAAATTGGAGACTTTTATTTTCGGGGGCGTTGAATACATCCGTCTCCAACACTTTTTTGAATAAAAAGACCCTGTCTTCCAAGGTCTTGGCCTCTTTCCTTGATTCGATTCCGTGAAGTTCCCTTCGTGTGTCCTGAAATTCGATTTTTAGTACGTTCAATAGATTTTTGTCGCCATCCTTTCCTATATAATGGTTGAGGAAAGAATAGCGCTCGGAGCTTGCGATATAGGAAAGCAAGTCTTTCAGGTTTTTTGTCATCACAAATTCCGATAAAAGCCTTTTGCTTTTATTCGAATTCAAATAGGATTCATAAAAAGCATTTTTTATCAATTTTCGGATTTCGAGCAAAAATTGCTTTCCGTTTTGGTCCAAAGAAGTAGTGCCCGCCATAGAGCTCTGCAATCTGGGATGATGGATAAAGTCCATTTTGGAACTGACTTCGAAGCAGGTAAAGACATAACCTGATTTGTCATAAATGACCAATTCCTTTACTGACCTGTTCTTATCATGCAACAGCTCGCAATCAATGTTTTGATATGATTTCAGGACATCCGGTAGGTCTTCCTGCCGTATGGTCTTGAACAGTTTAAACGTGATACTCAACTGCTTTTCCAACCGTTTTCGGTGCATCGTCAATAACTTCGTTTTCGAATTCTTTTCGAAAATCTCCGCTAGCTTAGGTCCGCTCAATTTTGGATGCACGGTTGAACCGTTAATGAATTGGGTCTTGTATTTTTTTTGGTTGTCGATTCCATAGGCCACCCCCACCCTTCCGCTTTCATGTACCATCGTATTTACTACAATATGGTAGGGATTTGCCAAACGCTTTATCTCGGCGAAACTGCGCACCTTGTGTTTTTGGAGCAGTCCGTTCAGTACATCCTGCATATAGAATTTCGTTCCATGGGCATCATCGGGCCTGAACTGCAATTCCGGAAATCGATATACTGGAAGGTCCCGGTGCTGTTTTCGTCGTGACGGCGGTGACGGGGATAGGCCATAAAGTTTTTCAAGATAGGTCTGCGTGGCCATGGTCCTTCGGTAGCTATTGTACATACTGATAAGGGATGCGGATTCGGTGACCAGAGTCGAAACGATATGAATGTGTTCGTGTTTGGTATCGTCATGGCGAACGATACAGTAGGGTTGGTTTCCAAAACCCATTTGCTCCATATAGTCCTTGCCCAGTTCGTAAAAAGTTGAATCGTTTAAATGCTCCCCATGGGGCAAGTTGATGGTTATATGTACATACCTGTTCTCGGTAGCATGTCGCTGTCCTTGAAAATGCAAAAGGTTCGTAAAAAATTTTGGCGATAAATTGAATTCGGAACAGGTATTGGGATAGCCCAAAATGACGCTCCCTTCTTTGTCGAAAACATAGTTCAATACCCCATGCACCGTTTCCCGAAACAATATCTTGGTGATCATTTTTCGAGCTTTTCGTTCAATAGTTCCATAATCTGCATCAACAGATTGTTCGCTTTCTTGATTTCGGCTTCCAATTTGGCAGATGGAGTCCTTAAATTTTTGGAGCGTGCCACCGTGGTCAATTGGTTGATATTAACGCCTATCTTGTTAATCTGATAGACCAGGTTGGCAGATAGATCGGGTAGTTTTCTTTCGTCGGCCACCTCTTTGTTTAGGATTAGTCTTCTCAAAAACGGTCCCGTAACACCACGTTTTCCAAAATCCAGGTCATAGGAGGCCAATATCTTCTTGACCATACCCAGTTCCTTATCATTGAAGCGCAACATGATATCATGCTTCCTCTTGTTCTTGCCCAAAGGTTTTCTACCGGTTTTTCGTTCCATTCGGTAACGCTTTTATAGCTTTTCAAACATTTTCACTTCGCAAGAAGTAGTAGTTTTAAGTTACTTAAAGCATAACTTGCAAAATTCTTCGAATTTTAATATAAGCTATTATTTCCGGTAGTTTAGCGGTAAATCGATAAGCGTAATGATTATTGGATAAGATACATTGATGTTGCATTGTTTAAAGATGAAAACACATTCTGAATTTTATTCAGGAGCGAAGTTTTATAAATCTGCTGGATAAAATTTTGGCTGTTTCAACATTCTGCAATCCCAAAACCGCATATTTCTAACATGGGATACAAATAATCGTGTGCGGGCCGAAAAAGGGTATGGAACCTTTTTGTTCCATGGGCTTTTGCGTGGTTCCGAGGGGGTCAAGGGGCCGATAGGCTTCCTTGGCTTCCACAGGAACCTTGGAATTACATAAAAACCACAATTTCGCAACTTCCTTATCAGAAGAACAATTCATGTTGTATCGAATAGGAAAAACTCCCCATCTTAATAATCCGAAATCGGCTCATTAAAATGGGTTTCGGTAATTGAGATTTGGTTAGTCATCTTATTCGATCCTGAGAAAAAATAACTTTCATTAAACCATATCAATTTGGTTCCTGTACCGATTTGATTCCATGTGGTTTTATATGGTTTTATACCGAAAAATAATTTCTAAATACTTGCATATTAGTATTTTATATTTCTATATTCATCATTAATTATATACTTATTTAGGTATGTAATTCATTGATTACGGCCTTCATCAATGCATTATTTATTTAAGCAATGAACGAAACAATTAACGAATTATGGAAACAAAAATCATTAGTGTAGTCGGCGAAAAAGGGGGTATCGGAAAGACGACCCTGAACATTATCCTTGCCTCCAACCTTTTTTATGGCAAGAACAAGAATGTGGTATTGCTGGATGCCGACAATCCCCAATACTCCATTTACAACAAAAGACAGCGGGAATTGGAATCGCTGGACGAAGAAGAAAGGCAGTCCATGGAACTTTATCCCATAGAACCGGTAACCGTTACTAACCTACAAGATGCCATAATGAAGCACTATGGCATTGTGGACTACATCATTCTTGATCTTCCCGGTAGCTTGAACGTCGAAATGGTCAAAGGTCTTTTATATGTGGAGCATGTCTTCATACCCTTCGACCATGATGAACTGGAAATCGATAGCACTTCCCACTTCTATTTTACCTTAAAAAACAACTTTTTGGATAAAGAGGAGCGGGTACTGAAAAGCATCCATTTATTTTTCAATAAATACAAGTTGGTCAAAAAGAACAAGTTTGCCATGCTACGCCAACAATTTCTAGAAGCGAATATTCCAATGATGGACAGTGTGGTCAAGGACAAGACCATTTACAAGGAACGCTACCGAAACACCCTCTACCCCATTCCAGACAATAAGGAAATGGGTGAGAAGGACATCAAACATTTCTTTCAAGAAATTACACAATTAACGCAATAATCGCCACTACCATGAAGAGACAGAAAAAAATTGACACGCTTGGCCTTATCCAAAAGATGACCGAGAAAAACAAGGCAACTGTTGATGTTCTGGAAGGATTGAAAAATGAACGCTCTTCGGGCAAAGCCGCCCATGAAGACAAACAACATTTTAAGCCAAAATGCGTTAGCAAAAAGGACGAAAAGGCGACCAGTAGTGATTTCAAGTCAAAAAAGTTTGAAAACGCACCGCAAGGGAATGGATACGCGGTCCAAAAGTTCGAACAGTTCCTAAAAGCCGAAAACTATAGGGACAAAAAGGAATCGTTCGTACTCTCCCTTAGCAGGGATTGCATGGCCAAATATGAGAAATTGGCGCGCGGCGCATCCTACAAATTGGATATTAAGACACACCGAAATGACCTGATGCGAAAGGTCTTGGAAGATTTTATACATCAAAAGTTCAGGAAGTTACTGAACCTTATCGAACAGGAATAGAAAACAAGAATGAGTAATTATTGGTACATATTGATTGGTTTGGCCTTTATCTATTACGGATATGTTGCCCGGGTATTGCTCAACAAAAAAAGAACTTCAAAGAAAAAAGATTCAGAAAAACTTGCTTATTTGCATATTAATAATAAATTTGTAGATAAATCAAATAATGAACAGACCGATTTAGGGGCTGTACTCGACCAGATAGACGAGGTGGAAGACACTTCAAAACTTCTGGAAGCCTTTAAAGAGGGTTCATTGGATGATGATTCAAATTCCTTAACTCGCAAAAAGCATGAAAAGCTCAAAATTATCCGCAACAAGGATATGGCGGAAAAAGACCCGCCGGATTCCGAAAAATGAACCCTTTCTTCTCATTTTAATCCTGATTTGCATTCCACTTTGCTCCCATGGGCAATTTGAACAACTCTTACAGGAAGCACAGGATTTCAAGAACGACTCCAAGACCCTTTCCCGGGAGATCGTTGACATTATCAAGATTATCGCCGGTGTCGCCATTGCGATAACAGGGCTTGCCTATCTGTACATACGCGATCAGCAGACTGACCTTGCCAATAAGTTGGGAAAGGCCGTCATTGGTATCGCCATCTTTTTTGCCCTGATCGCCATCGGCGAGGAAATTGCCAACATCTAAATTTCCCGTCGTATGGAGAATCATTATATCCCTATCAAAAAGGGACTGCAAAAAGATGTCCTATATAAAGGGCTGAAGGCAAAGTACATCATATATTGTCTGTATTTGGCACTAACGGCCATACTATTAGGGCTGGTACTTTCCACTTTCATTCCGATGGTCTATGCCTTGCTCTTGATGGCCATCGATATCGCAGTCGTCTTCCTTGTCCTGCTGTTCTATTCCCGTACCTATGGGGCCAATGGTTTTGTCAAAAAACTGGCGGATTCCCAACGGCCCAATGCCATCAAAGTTTCCAATCCCTTCAAAAGCCTGTTGCTATGGAAAAACAATTAGCACTTTGGGATGCTTTCCCCATATACGGGTATGAAAGGCAATCCCTGATTGCCAAGGAAAAGGGATGCGTTACGATTCCCCTACAATTGGAGCTTCCCGAAGTATTCACTTTGGATGCCTCGGAATACGGAATCCTTCAGGAACTGTTTTTCAACATTATTGCAGTCTTGGGACCTGACCGATTGGTTCATAGACAGGATTTTTTCCTTCAGGAAAATTATCGCCCCATCAGGGAGCGTCTGCATGGAGATTTTTTGGAACGGGCCAATGAACATCATTTTGAAGGCCGCCCTTATCTGATTGGAAGCCACTACTTATATATAAGTATCGTACCCAAAAACTATATCAAGTACAGCTCCAAACGGGCGAATAGTTTCTTAGGAAAGAACAGGGATTTCTACCTAAACCAAACCGTTCCCAACGAATTTATCGATACAGACGTGTTGGCCGATTTCGAGAATCAGGTTGCGAACGTCAACAACTTGATCAATGCGACCGGACTTGTTAAATCCAGAATCTTAGGTTACGAAGAGCTGTTTTCCGTAAACGGGCTCTATGCCAAATATTTCGGGCTTTCCGAAAAAAATTCAAATTTGAGGGATGTTAGTTTTGATGGAAACTCCATCAACATCGGAAACAAACAGGGTCAATTTTTCACGCTTGAAAATTTGGATCAGTTTACCAAAGACCATATCGGCACCTACGAACTATACGGTAAGTTCACCACCCGGCACAATCGCTTCCCCATTGGCAACCTCTTCTCGTTGGGTTTTAAAGTGTCCCATGAACATATCATAAACCAATACATCTATATACCAAACCAAGAAAAGGTTCTTACCAGCCTCCGAAAAAAGGCTAAAAGCTTTCAGCGTTTCAGCTCGGGCAAGAAAGATGATAGTAATACCATTTATGCCAATCAAATTTATGAATACACCAAAGACGTTCTTGAAAGCCACAGGGAAACAGTCTTTTATCATCTGAACGTTTTCGGATTTGAAGAAGGGAAAGACCGTCAAAGACAAATGGAAAACACCATTGCATCGGCTTTCAAGAAATTGAAAATAAATGCGAAACAAAATACTATAGACCGGAAGAACTTGTTTTTTGCGGGGGTGCCTGGAAACGGCATTGGCATTTCATCCGATATGTATTTGCCCGTGCCCAGCGATATGGCCTCCGCCCTACTCTACTTTGAGGGCAGTTATAAAGATTCCGTGAAATCGCCCGATGGATTGCGGTTGGTAGACCGCATTTCAGGACAGCCACTATCCGTAAGCATTTATCGAGAACCCGAAGAAAAAGATTGGATTTTCAACCGTGGTATGCTGGTCGCCTCCGGTTCGGGTGGTGGCAAGTCTTACTATGTAAACCACTACATCGCCTCCGAGCTACGGCAGGGTGGTGATGCAGTCATCATGGAGGACGGGAACTCCTACGATAAACTGACCGAGGCATTCGGCGGGGTCATTTTGCAGCACGATGATATAAAGCCCTTTACCTTCAATCCTTTCTTATTGGACAAGTACGATTTCATTGAATCTTCCGGCAAAGAAAAGGCTTTGACTGAAGGTAAGCTGTTACATCTAGTATCTCTATTAAAACTTATTACAGGGAATAAAAACAAGGGCAATGGTCTAGAGGTCACAAATTCCGTTCTCGAACTTTTGGTTTCACGCTACTATGAAACCATGTGGGAAAACGACGACCAAGACTTTAAGTTTGATACCTTTTTTGGATACTGCAAGCAGCAAGTCGTGGCTTTGACAAAGGCCAAGAAAATCCCAAAGGAAAAGTTCGACCCCCATGTTTTTCTCTTCCTACTGGAAAAATACCGTTCCTGTGGTCCAAGGGGGGATTTGCTGAACAAAAAGGACGATAGGATTACAGGGCTTAGCGAAGAAAAGGTGGTATACTTCAAATTGGGAAAACTGATTGATAACGACCTACTTTTTCCGATAACTGCTTTGATGATTATGGACATCTTCAATAAGAAGATGCACGACCCATCAAAGCTATCCATCAACAAAATCATAGCGGTCGATGAGGCTTGGAAAGCTTTGATTACCCCAGAACTGGAACCGTATTTCAATGGTCAATCCAGAATGGCAAGAAAATTTGGCGGTCAACCCATTTTTATATCCCAAAAAGTAAGCGATTTCATTTCCTCGGAAATTATCAAAAATGCAATCGTAGTCAATTCGCACATTAAAGTGTTTTTGGACATGAGGGATTTTGCGCAATCCTTCGATAACATTCAGGCCATCATGGGGTTGGGCGAAAAACAGAAACAACTCATCCTATCCATCAACAAAGACCTACCAAAAGACAAAAAACTAAGGGAGGTCGCCTTTTGTTGGATGGACAAGGTAAAGGTGTACGGAGTGGAAACTTCGCTGGAAGAGAAATGTATCTACGAAACCAATCCTTCCGAAAGTGCGAAAATCATCGATTTGCACAAAAAGAACCGTAAAAATTGGGAGCTGACCGCAAAGGCATACGCCTTTGAAGTTTCCCTTAAAAACTTGAAAACATGAAAAGAGCACTATTGCACCTATCTGTACTATTGCCGATGGCAATGATGGGCCAGATTCCGGTAACCGATGCCGCCACCAATGCCAGCGTTGGTATGGTGAATAGCCAACTGATGAACATCAACATACAGTTAAAAGCCGTGAACAAGAATTTGGCACGGCTGATCAATCTGATGGAAAAGAACAACAACGAGACCTCCAAATCGAGAAAAATCTTAAAGGAAGAACTCGATGCCAAAAAGACCTCGCCCGATTATGTTATGAAATCGACGGATGTAAACATGACAATAGATTTAAAGGAAAAAATCCTTGAAGCTTATAGAAGCTCTAAAAATAGCATTCAAAAATGGAAACATCTAGAGCAAGACGAAATTCAGGAGTTTGCGGGTTACACAGCCAATGCGATTGTGGAGGCCAAAAACCTGTTCAAACAATGCAATGGGATTATCAAAACCAAATCCATCATCCTTCCTGAAGAACGTCTTAAGAAAGTTAGCGGCATCAACTCAAAACTTGAACAGCTTCTAGACGGTTTGATTGCCTACAATAACAAACTCTCACAGATCAATGCTTTTCGGGAGGCCAAGTTATCCTTGATAAACATGAACAAAGAATAAGAAAAGTAAAATGCAGATCACGGAAAAGGGAATACGCGAAACGGTCAATGAAATGTTCGACCAGTACATCGCCGATGCGTTCGAGGCGACCGATGCGATTGTTGATATCGGCCAGCAGTTCGCCTATATCGGTATCGCCCTGCTTGCGTTAAAGGTTTTCGTAAACTCCCGAACAAGGGCGGTTTTTTTGGAATACCTAAAATGGGTTCCCTTGGCCGCTTTATTGCTCAATTACAAGGTAGTCACAATGACCATCCTTGAATTCTATCAAGGAATCGGCAACTCGTTCAAAGCCAATGATGTCTCTTGGGACGTGTTGCAAATGAAGGTCTTGGTGACCCAAGTCAAATCCTCTTCCGACTATGCGTGGTCGTGGGTATTACTGAGTGCCGACCCCGAAGCTTTTCAGGCGTTCGTTCTAAGTTCTATTACCTCCGTGGTGGTTATGATTGCATCGGTCATATCAGCTGTGGTATTCATAGGTATTAAGGCTATGTCGGTCATCTATCTGTTCGTTCTTATCATTTTCGGCCCATTGAACATTGGACTTTCATTCATTCCCATATTCGGTGGTATGTGGAAGGCATGGCTACAAAAGTTTATGAGCGTTTGCCTCTGGATTCCTATGCTCTACCTCATTGACAATTTCATGTTGAACATTTTGGACAAACTCATTAGCTCGATACTTCAGGGGGAACAAGCCGATTTAGGGCTGGTTCTCACAAGCGGACTTTTGATTTTCATGAACGTTTTTATGTACCTCAAGGCACCAGTATTGTCCAATTTCATTGTTCAGGGCATGAACGTAAGTGCGGGGCATTTAAAGGATCAGACAAAACACTATACCAAAAAGGCGGCCCAAACTGCGGTCGATGTGAAGACGGGAGGGGCTACAAAGGGAGTAAGAACATTGATACAGTGAACGCCTTACCGATGAATATGGATTTTAAACGATGGCACAAAAACAGATGAACGATACTTATCACATTTTCAACGATTTAAACAAGGTCCGTACCAATAGCAACAAGGTACTTTATTTATCTTTAGCTCTTACGCTGGGTTGCACTTTGTTCAATATTTACTTTGGGTATAAGACGAACGAAAGTGCAAAAAACCGTTTTTATTTGCTTGATAACGGACAGAAATTAGCCGCCGTGCGCATCGACAATCCCCAACGAGCGCTCGATATTTTGTGCGAAGGGCATATAAAAAATTTCCACGAACTGTTCTTTTCGTTAGAACCCGATCTACGATTTATAAAACGGAACATAGAGGGCAAGGCACTCTATATGGTAGACCATTCCGGCAAGCGGCTTTACAATCGCCTGCTGGACCAAAATTATTATGAGGATGTCGCAAAGAGCGACTACTCCATTGAAGTGGAGCAAGATTCGGTATGGATTGATTACTCCGCTTATCCATTTGCCTTTCGGTTTATGGGAAAACAAAAAATACGCAAGAATGAAAGGACGGAATATCGAAATCTAGTGACCAGTGGTTTTCTTTTGGAGACCAAATCGACACCGAATAACCTGAACGGGCTAAAGATTATTCGATTCCACGTTTTGGAAAACAATGATTTGCAATGAAACTTGACCGCGAAACTTTTAATACATGGATTAGACAGCACAAATTATTTGCGCTATCGGCTCCCGTCGTAGTTCTCCTGACGATATATTTCTTGGTTAACAGTCTGGGTTCGTTCGGACAGGAAACCAAGCCATTAGCCAAGGATGATGGTTACAATAGCCACCTACCCGGACAGGAAAACGAACTTGAAGTACAGGATCCCAATGAGCTTTACAAAAAGTCAAAGCAGGATTCCTTGGAGCGGTCTCGTTCTACTGGAACCTTAGAAAATATTGTTGATGCCAGACGAAAGAATGATTCTTTGGAACTGGTTCTGGAAGAGTTGAACGCATTTTCGTTCGATGATAGTTCATCGACAAGTTCGACTGAAATTATACCTCCGTCGGAAAAAGAATCGATTACCTCAAAAACTGAACTTCTAGAAAAACTGGAATATCGAAAGATGATATTGGAAGCCCGTGATGAAAGGCTTTCAAGAAGTCAAGATTATTCCGCACCCTATGTGGAATCCTCAAACAAACCTATTGTTAGTTCAATTTCCATTGACGCGGCTATCTATCGTGACCAATTTATCCTGCCCGGCAATCGGGTCACGCTCATCTTGAGGGAAGATGTAGACTACAACGGCAAATTATTGCCCAAGAATACCTTCGTATATGCAAAATCCAACCTACAGGGCGCACGGGTGTTGTTGGAAGTAACCAACATTGATAATATAAAAATACCATTAACGGCCGTTGACCAAGAGGATGGCATGATAGGATTACACAACGAACGCGCAGGCGAACTCATCAGTGAGTTTACTGCCGATGTTCAAGGCCAGGGCATCAATGAATTATCGGAAACCGTCGGTGAACTCTCGGAAACTCCTATGGCCAGAAATCTTATACGCTCTTTCGGCAATTTTTTCCAGAAGAAAAAATACAGGCAACAAGACAAGATTCTACTAGTCAACGGCGACCGTGTTTATTTGGTACCCAAAACCTGAACGAATGGCAAGAAAACTTCTTTTCATATCCACATTTTTTTTCGTTTCCGCATGTGTTGCACAGAAATGTAGCGATACTCTGGAGGTTGCCAGAAATTACAAGACCATTTTAATATTTCCTGAAAACATTTCAGAAAGCATTATCGGAAACGACTTCGGATTCATAGCTGATTTGCCCAAGGCCGAAGGGAGCAAATTCCATGGAAGAATTTTAAAACTATACTACGATGAGCTGGCCCCCGAAGAAAAAAACTTTACGAACCATACCGTAATAACGGAATCGGGACTGGTCTATGATTTCATTTTGAAACTGACCACACGGCCAAAACAATTCACTTGGTACATCAAGCCCGAAATGGCCATTACCAACATTGACGGGGTAAAAAGAAGTGCACAATCTATGGATAGCTCTTCCGAGGTCAGTGTAACTCAAAATAAGCCTAAAGAAGTAGTGCCCGAACCATTGACTACAACATCTAAGGAACCTACGAACAATTCTATTGATAGGGCGACCAAGGAACTTTATGAAAAAGATCCGATGGAATATTACCGGCTTCGATGCTATTACATGCAGTTCGATAAGGCCAAGATCAGTCGCTATTTTGCAAGATTGGACAATGTATTCCTTTGGCTTAAAGGGGTCTATTTTAATGAAGATGAACTCTATTTTCAATTTCGTATCGAGAATAAGGAAGGTCTGGATTTGGATATTAACTTCATTAAGCACCACATAGCCACGAGTTATAGGAATAGTAGCAGCAACCAGCGAATGGAGCTTATCCCTGTTTTTACTTATAAACAGCCCAAAACGGTGGCAGGAAAGAGCGAAAATCACTTCGTGATTGTCTTTAAAAAATTTGCCTTAGATGAGAAGAAAGAGGTTGTCGTAGAACTGGACGAGGAATCAGGAAACAGAAATCTTTCCCTAAAAGTCGGGCATGAAATCATCAACAATCCTATACACTTTTGAAAATGAAAAAGCTAATTCCCATACTACTTTTAATGGTCAGTCCAATTATTTACGGACAGGAAGGCAATTATGCCTCATCCATTGGAATCAGTAGTGGCTATGCCGAGGATGGTTTTGGCATTATGGCCACCTATAATTACCACTTGAACCGCAGTCGCTATGCCCAGCTCAGTGTTTTTGCGGCAGTGGCCGAAGATAAAGGTTCGTTTACCATACCCTATAACATATTCACCGTACAGCCCGGCTATTTTTTCAAAGTACTGGAACAAAGAACCTATAAAAGCTATGCTTTGAACCTTGGTGGCGGAGCCATAATAGGATACGAAGTCATCAACAATGGCAACAGTCTTTTGGAAACCGGTGCTATTATTGACGCGAATAGCAAGTTCATCTACGGTGTATATGTAGGTCTTGAAGGGGAACTGACCCTTAGCAACGATTTTTCCCTTTTGGTTAAGGCCAACGAGTATTATCATGCCAATAGTGATGTAGGGAACTTTTATCCCTATGCTGGGATAGGGCTACGCTATTTTCTTTTTTAAACCAACCGAAAATGAAAAAATCACACTCATCCACTAAGAAGATACTAGGTATTCTCTCCCTTTTTTCGGTAATAATCCTAGCCTGTAGTAAGGATTTTGAGGAAGTCATTATGGACGATTTCGATTTCAGTTTCTCGGAAGAGCATCCCGAAGAGAGTTTCCTATTTGAAAAAGTGCGAACCAACTTCTCCCTTATACCGGAAAAGGAAATTACGACGGTTGATTATTTTATGAATTTCACTTTTGAAAATGGGAAAGGTTACTTCCTTTCCATGGAAGGCGATACATTGAACGAACGGGATACGTTAAAGATAACCGACCGAAACTGGGCGTATAATTATGTGGCCGTCGATACCGGTTCCCAAAAGGTCAGGTTCACGGCGTGGGATTCGAATTCCAGAAAAAAGGAGCTTGAGTTGCTTTACGATGCCAAGTACGCCAGCTTTAGTTTTTTGCTGAACAAAGGGTTCAACGAATTTATCGTCAACTCCAAAAATCCCGTAAATGTTACTTTGCTCCGGGACAAGGATACGGAAGACCCCAATGGTAAAAAAGATTTTGAAATCACCTATCAAATCGAAAACGGAAGCGGTAAACTGTATTTGGGAGAACAAGTTTTCGATGCCGGTAAGCCTTTCCGTTTGTCAAAAGGAATTTCCGAAATGGAATATCTGCCCGAAACGTTGGGTGGGCACAAACTTATAGTATCGGCCACAGCTCCCGATGGTGCAACCTTGACCGAAGAATTGCTCCTTGTTGTTTTGAATCTTGGCTTTACGATCAACACTACCGCCGCATCGACTCAAGTGGAACTCGATACCAACTTGGCAATTGCGGTAGACCTCACTACCCAGGATGAAGAATCCGATGTGGAATACGAAATCACGCATTCTTTTTCTCCCGCCAGCGAAGGTGGCGGAACGGTCAGGGACCATAATGGCGGGGTCATGGAAGCGGGTCAGTACAGAAAAATCGTTCCCAGCTCCTATAACTACACCTTTACCAGTACAGAACTCGGCAATCGCAAAATTTATTTCGATATCCGTGATTCCAATGGACAGACGAAGAGGGACAGTGTTGAAATCGAAGTAGCGAACATACCCTTCACGTTTTCAGGTAACTCCGAAAGTAACTCGGAATTTATCAATGAGCGAACCCAGTTCAACTTCAACATCAAATCCCACGGGAATACGGAAAACATCGATTATAACATTTCCTATGAAATTTTAGAGGGTAACGGGAGGTTGACAGGCATCAATGGAAACAATCTTCAAAACACAACGGAATATCCGGTAGAATTGGGCAACTTCTCGTTGTTCTATTTTCCTGAAAGTTTAGGCTCACATCAGGTTTCATTCATTGCAACTGATAATTATGGACAAGAGGTTGGGCCTGTAATCATCGATCTGGAGACGAAACAGAATGATTTTACGGTCAGCATAACCCCTTCGAAGACATCGGAATTCGCAAATATTCCCGTAAATGTAATCATCGATATTGACGAGATACCGGAAGGTACCAATGATACTTATGAGGCGTTTTATTCATCGGGTAAAAACAGCTCGCTGAGGATTAACGGAACCGAATATGGTCCAGGGGAAAAATTTTTTCTGACCCCCAACAATAACAATGTGGTCTATACAGGTAGCGAAGCAGGACAGCATGATATTGTATTGAGCGTGGAGTCAGGGGCCAATGTCACCCATACGGCCAACACCGCTATTACTTATAACCAGATTGATTTCCTATTTACGGGCGGCACCCAAAAGTCCGATATCTCGGTCGGTGAGACTTCCTCCTTGAACTTCAATATTTCAGAAAGTGTAGGTTCTTCTGATTATACGATGCGATTTAGTCTAAGCGGAAATGCCTTTATCAAGAATGAAAATGGCGTTGAAGTAAGCGCCGGTAATATTTATGATGTTCCTAAAGGAAATTTCAATTGGAGTTTGAAGGGTACTGATGAAAGTAACATTCGCTTGACTTTTTATGTCCAAAACAATACAGGGCTTGAAAAGACAGCGAGTATATCCATTGCCGTATCTCCAAAAAACTACAACTTTACTGCCAACGCAACGCAATCAGAGGCATTTACGAACGAAGCTGTTGATATCAACTTTAACATTTCGGAGTTGAGTATCGGCGGGGACACTTATGTCATGTATTTCTCATCGGGAAACAGTAACGGGAGATTCGAATATCTGGGTACCGATTATGCCGCTGGGGAAAGTTTTTCTGTCCCGATTGGTTCTTTTCAAGGAAAGTATACCGGTATTTCAGAATCAAACCACAATATTGAATTTACCGTCCGTTCCGCTTCGGATGTGGAAAAAACCGCGGATGTCAACATTCAGTACGATAAATACGAAGAATTCTTCGACTTCAATGTAAGCCAATCCTCGGAGGATAAATATGAAGACCAGCCCTTTTCAATGACTGTGGTTACCAATGCAACATCTGGCCATGATACCGATACAACTTATGAAATGACCTTTACGTTCACGGGTGCAAGTGCCGGTTATATCATTTATAAAGGCAGAACATATCGCGAAGGGGAAAACATTCCTCTTGATTACGGTTCTACTCCTATGCAGTTCTATCCAGAGACAGATGAAAACTTTACCATTGATTTTAGGGTAGAAAATTCAACGGGCATTTCTCAAACAGCTAGCGAATCGATTACCATGTTCAAACTACCGAAAGTTGCTGCGAAAGGCGAAAAAAGAAATATAAGTTGTGGTGGTCTGAACGGTTGCGATTATCAAGTAAGGATATTTACCTGTTTTGACACAAACTGCAGCGAAGCATACAACGGTGCCACGTTGCAGCAGGTTGAAATACGAATTTACAACCGGTTTGACAGACGATGGGATACCAAACTTTTCAACTATAACGATGCACAGGGCACAGGGGTCGATCGCATATTTTTATTGGAAGAAGAGCCAAGTGAAGGTAAGCTAAGGTATCTCGATCAAAGATATGAAGTGCGGGTTCAAGATAGCAATGGGGAATGGAGCGATGTTGAAAAGAGTACTGTTCAAAGAGTATAACAGCACCTAAAAAATAGAGAGTTATTTTTTTGAATATGTAATAGTCATTATATACTCCTGACCATCGAAACTGTCGTCGGATTCTACCTTTAACCTATTTTTGGTCAATTCGATTATTCTGAAAAGACCCCTATTTTCGAAATTGATTGTGGAATTGTTTTCTGTAAGTGTCCAAAAATCCTCTTCAACAATTGAAAATGGACTATTATCATCGCAGGCCAAATTATTTTCGGTAACGTTAAATTCAGGTTTACCAGATGGACCATCCTCCGTGAAAGTCGTAATATTGTCTTTAGCACATTGGGGCAACTCCTGGGTATTGAACAAATCAATATTGGAGGTGTTGTCGCCATTGAAATCCACTGCCCTATCGGTCATTATAGCTGTATATTCCCATTGTCCTAACAAGGCCTTTCCCCTATCCGAAATTGAAACCGAATCGTCATCCTTATTGCAGGAAAGCAAAATCGCAAAGGAGAGATAAAATATGAATAGATACGATTTTGTCATGTTTAGCAATCTCTAAAAGGATTAAAGTTATCAACCTCTATTCTAAAAACAAAAAATTGATTCAATAATTGTCCGTTGGCAAGATAAATGCAAGGAGGGCCATTTTGCCCGACTTGCTTTTATGTGCGGTTTTGAGGATGTTGAAAAGCTGTAGCGGTAGAGACGACCGGATGCGGACCAGCTTTGCGTGCCCGCGCGGGAAGTCTTGTAGGTAACGGCTTTTCAACTTCCGCAGGGGCTTGGTAATCTATAAATAATGTACATTGGTAAGCTCTTGGCCAATCATTAATTAATAATTTATTTCATTTATCCCACCAATGGCGGTTTATCCAAAATAAATGGTTATTTGGTAAATCTACGTCAAGTCGCTTTGTTAAGTGCATTTGCTAACGCTCCAAAAACCGGAGGAAAGTAGGAAATGGAAGGAGAGTAAAGTCATAAGTAACCGGAAGCTAAATCGACCTTTAACTAGACCTGTGACCTAGATCCAGCAAAGCCAAAAACTCTCTAAAGTTTCAAATCAGAATTCTTACCTGTGTACTTGTTACTAGAATCAGATTTATTGATATTATTGGGATACCTCTTGGCTTCATCAAGACTCTTTTTTTTGGCTTTAGCTTCATCAAAATATTGGAGCATACCTGCTAACATTGCATCTTTTCCAATTTTTTTTTGATTAGCACTTTTGAACATGGGCTGGGTGATTTTCAGTTCCTTAGCCAATTCATAGCCGAGGTTGAATGACTCTAAATAATCCCTATCTACTTTTAAATTTTCTCCCATGTTTAAAAAGTTTCGCGTACGTTTTCTTCAATGTATTCATTGATAGAGTCTCGATCATATAATATGATTTTCCTTTGGGGTTGAGAGAATCTAATTTTTCCTTCATCCCTAAGTTTTTGCAAAGTTGTGGTTGACTTTATTTTAAGATGGAACATTGCCTCTTCGCCGTCAATCCATTTTTCTGGCTTGTCTTTTCTTTTTTGCTCCAAATGCTCAACTACTTTTTCAAATAGAGCATAAAAGGCTTCTTCTTGTAGGCAGACAACTTGCATAAAATACAATTATTAAGGGTATAAGGTATCTGAATATTTGGATTATATTGAAACCTTTCGACAAAATGTAAGAATAATGGATGTTTTTAAAAGTTAACGACTTTTTCCAATGCATCGTCAGTTTCTTTATGCATAAAATTCGACTGGTAATTCACCGTAGTGGTAATGGATGAATGTCGATACAACTTTTGAAGCATATGAAGCGGAATCTTATCACCAGAAATATTTCCAAAGCTATGGCGTGCAATATGCATGGACAATTTCTTATCAATTCCCAGTTTTTCAGCAACAAGTTCTAAACGTCGATTGAGATTGCGAGTAATTGTTTTGATCCGAATGGCGAGCTTCTTTTCATTTTTGAAGTCACTCTCATCAAGATATGGAAAAATAAAATCATCATTGTTTTTCCTAGAGGCAGCATACTCATCTAGAATCTTTTTTGCTTTATCTGGAATAACAAGCGATTGCAATTTTTGATTCTTGCCCATTCTATAATAAAGACGACCATTTTTAAAATCGCGCCATTTCAACTTGATAACATCTGCGACACGTACGCCTGCGAAATAAAAACTTATAAGCCATGTATTAACAGCATGTTGCTGTGCTGGGGTAATGCCGGATACTGTTTCCAATAGCTGTACCTCCGCCTTGTTCAACCCTATTTTTTCAGATTCCGGGAATTTTATTTGAATTTTACCTTTGCCAAATGGATAATTGCTATCATCAACATGATATTCTTTTCTCGCTAAATTATAAATGGTACGAACAAGCATTAGATAGTTTATTGCGGTTCTTGGTGCAACTTTCCTTTCATATAACAAGTAAGTTTCGAACCGCTTTAACAAAGTGAAATCCAAATCGGAAAAAGAAAGTTCCTTTCGTCCCAAAAATGATTTAAAAATATCCAACCTCTTTTCCTGATTGTACTTTTGATTGAATTTTTTTCTTTTTAAGAGATTGGATAGAAAAAGCTCGCTAGCTTGAAAAAAATCCATTTTGGACTTTCCAATAATTTTTTTCTTTATCTTTTTGACTGAATCATCACCATTTTCGTTTTCACTTGCTACCAGCTTATCATTAGCCTCCGACAATTTTTTTGTCAGTAGATTGTTCAATCGATTTGAATTTGGGTGAGATTTCTTAATCCTACTGTATTTTGCGTCCCAAAACTTTTCATCGATGTATTGACCGGTATACAGAAAAGTGGATTTTCTATCTTTAGTTACACGAATTGCTAGGGGATATAACCCTGACGTGTTCGCCTTCTTTCTTAAAACTGCCCGTATTGTTGCCATAGCCCCTACTCTTTACTTGATAAAGATATGAAATTTAGGTACAACATAGGTACAACATTTAGTGTTTTTTCATGGATTTTTACGGTTTTTACGAACACACCTTTGTTCGTAATTTATTCATAAACAACTTATTATCAAGCCATATAAGACCATATCGATACAAATGACCCAGAATTCATAACCCGGAGGCCGAGGGTTCAAGTCCCTCTCTCGCTACAAAAAACCCAAGATGTATTCTTGGGTTTTTTATTGCAATCTATCCTATTCTAGCATTGAACTGTATTTTCCTTTTGATATTCACTTGGTGTTAAACCTGTGGCGTTTTTAAATATCCTATTGAAAGTAGATTTACTATTAAATCCACAATCCAGTCCAATAGAAGATAAGGTTTGACCTTTATAACTTGAATCTCTAAGTCTTTGCTTTACCTCCTCCACTCGGTAATGGTTGATAAAATCATAAAAGTTTTTACCAATATGTTCATTTAACAAATAGGATAACTGATTAGCAGAAATTTGCAGATGTTCTGATAAATTACCTAGACTAAGGTCGTGACTTAAATACAATTTATTTTTATCCATTAAATCCTTTAATTCTTGTATTTTCTCATTTTCCTCATTACTCAGGGTAACTATAGTGGTTGGCAAAACCGGTTTCTCAACTAGTTCCACTTTCTTTGATTTAAATGGTCTAATAAAATAAATTACACATGTCACCAATAATAAGCTCAGTCCAGCAAATAGATACCAGAGCGATGTGATGGAGTTTCCGTTCCCTTTCTGAACATTAATGATAAAGGGTACGGAATTTTTGTGCCATTTTCCGGGAGAATTCCCTACTTCTAGCTTAAAATGATAACTACCAACCTCTAAATCGGCATACCGCGCTTCTGGCTGCTCTCCTGAAGTATATTTCCAATCCGTATCCACGCCCTCTAATCTGTAACGAAACAAATTTCTATTAGGCGAGGTATATGAAGTAGTTGCTAATTTTAATTCAAATCGATTCTTACCGTTAGGTAATTCTACAGTAGTACCAAAATCCAGTGGTTCGGACAGCACCAAATCGTTATCTGTTTGCCCACCAATGCGTACCTCTTTACCATCGATCCATAATTCAGAAATAAGTGGTGTAACTACAGTAGTGTCCAATATAAAATCTTTAGGGTCAAAATGATTGATTCCCGCGGTACCACCAAAGAACAATCGACCATCTTTGGTTTTCCATTGGGCGTTTTTCCGAAATTTCCCTTTTAGTACACCATCATAGGTAGTATAGTTACTACTTCTTTGCATCAGTGAATCGATAACTGAAAAACCGGTATTTGTAGCCACCCATAACTTACCGTAATCATCTTCCAAAATTGCATTGACCTCATTGTCCAAGAGCGCGTTTTTATCCGTAAAATGCTTAAAGGAAATTCTATTTTCAGCATGCTCCACCACCAAGTTCAACCCACCACCAGAGGTACCCACCCATAGATGACCCCGTGCATCCTGAAAGAGGACAAATACCTCATCATTACTCAAAGAATTTGGGTTAGAGGGGTCATGAACAAATCTTTCAATTGCTACTTTTCCATTCTCTTGGGAAAGCAAGCCAAGACCACCGCGATTGCTTCCAATCCATATTCTATGTTGCTCATCTTCCAATAGTGTATACACATCCCATCCATTAGCAGTAGTATTCTCCCCAAAGTTCTCGAAACTGGGAGTGATGGAATCTTTCTCCACAAAGCGTGATATACCTTTTGCCGTTCCCAGCCAAATTTGTCCTTTAGAATCTTCCAATACCGTTCTAACGGAGGCGGAAGCTATACTGGTACTATCCTTAATTTTAGGCGTAAAACGATATTTTTGACCGGTCTTGGTATTCCATAAAAACGTTCCCTGCGCCATGGTGCCAATCCAAACCCTCCCCTTTCTGTCTTTATGTATAAAGGTAATGTAAGCATTGTTTAAGGGTTTAAAAACGGAATCGGTAAACTTTAAACGATTTATCTTTGGGGTTTCATTGGCGTTATCCAAGCGCATGGTATTTATTCCATCATCTCTAGTTCCCAACCAAAAAACACCCTTTTCATCTTGATATATTGCCTGAATAAAATTACTGCCTAGACTTTGCTCATTGTTGGGGTCTTGAACAATCCGTTGAAACCTATTCCTACTAGGATCAAAATAATCGAGACCTTCTTGGGTGCCAACCCAAATTACATCTTCCTCGTCTATGAACACATCATAAACATCATTGCTGCTAATAGAAGTGTTTTTATATGGATCAGCAACAAACGTTGTCAAAACGCCTGTCTTTCGTGAATAGTTGACCAATCCACCGCTGTAACTGCCAAAAAAAAGTTCACCTGATCCATTTTCTGCAATGGCATTCATAGGTTTCCCTTCAAACACTTCCAAAAAACGTTCGCGTTCAGATTGGTACCTATAAATCTTACTTCCTTTTGTAACCCAGACTTCACCATATTCATTGGTATAAAGTTCATCCAAAGCATAAGCATTAAAATCAGGTAAACCGTAATTACTAATTACTTTTTGTGTGGAAGAATCAAATTTTAATATACCCTTATCCGTTGCTATCCATAATTGTTTATTTAGACCTAAGGCCAAGGACACCACCCGATACCCGGGAAGTATTTCTTGTAGCGTTAGACTTTTGGTATCTATGATGTAGTTATGTGTTTCCGTAGATGCCCAGACGGTCTTTTCACCATCCGAAAATAATTGTAGAATATTCTTTCCCTCCAGTTCTTTTGCTAACCGATCAGTTTGCACAACAGCTAAACTTTGTACATCCAGAACAGAGAGACCGCTTACGGTGCCCACCCAAAGTTTTCCTTTGGTGGCTGCCATGGAAAAAATCCGGTTATCGACAATCGTTGTACTGTCATTTGGTATATGCTTAAATTGTTTAAAACGATAACCATCAAAGCGGTTGAGGCCATTTTGGGTGCCAAACCATAAAAAACCACGACTGTCCTTCACTATTTTTCTAACCTCATTATGGGAAAGCCCATCTACGGTGGTCAGGTGTTTAAATGGGTATTCTTGCCCAAACACCTTAAATAACGTTGTCAATGAAAAAAGAAGAACAAGTGTACTATACCTCCGCATGCAAAAAAACAATTTGAGGCAATTTACACTTTCCTAAAGAACCATTTAGGATGTAACATTCAAAACCCTTAGTATGTATTTCACC
Source organism: Cytophaga sp. FL35 (assembly GCF_014349235.1). GTDB lineage: Bacteria > Bacteroidota > Bacteroidia > Flavobacteriales > Flavobacteriaceae > Euzebyella. Next base: position 51,513 of record NZ_JACSOH010000029.1, read on the forward strand.
AATAACCCGATCCTATTAAAACAAACCTATTCCACAACCAACCAAGTATATGAATTAGCAGGTATCTCCAAGCTTATTTTTACAGTGTAATCCCTGTTAATTTTATATTCGCTTGGCTTTCCATCTCCTATACGGATTTTGGCCGTTTGATTTAATCCGGTATAATAAAGCGGTAACTCTATTTCCCGTTCAATTTTGGTGTTCAACGGATTAAAGAACAAGGCCAAGCCTTTTTCCTTTAGTTTTGAGTTCACGTGTATAAAACCGTCCCAATCCTTGCCGGATGGTCTTCTTAAATGTATGATGTCACTGTTTAGAATATCCCGATATTTTTTGTACCAGTCGATTACTTCGATTACTACTGTCTTGGTCTCTTCCGTATCATATAATCTGGGACCTCTGTAACAGGCTTGAACGCCTGCCCCATAATTCTGTATCATATGACTTTTATAGTCCACCAAGTGCTCGTTCAATGGCTCCAATGTCGCTTCTGCACCTCCACCATGGTATTCGGTCAAGGGTACAAAGGTCCAAGACATACTGGGAATGGTTTTCCAAAGTCCATCATAAATATTCTGCCTACCTAAAATCAACTGCCTGGCCCTAGGTAAGGACCAATTCACCTCCCTATACCCTATTCCCGTTTTATTGGTTCCAGAATTAATGTAAAAATCCGGCACGTTCATATAGATGCCTTTAGCCCTCATCCATTGATAAAGCCCCTGGATTTGTTGGTATTGGTTCCACTGAGAATCTTCTAAGCCGTTGTGATGCGCATGCGTTGTAGAAGCACAAACATTACCAGGGTAAGATCCATCGTTTTCAAAGACCATCATACCAGTTTGTTCAAAGAATTTTTTTACTTTTCTGAAATACTCATAGCCCCAATTGGAGCTCAAACAGGGAGATGACCCAAATATCATCCCCCCCCGTTTTCCTGTCTTGGGGTTAATTACGTCTACATCTTCACTAATCCATCTGCTAGACAAAAGAGAATAACCCCCTAATTCAATTCCCTTGGAATTTGCATAATCCACTATTTTTTTGAATTTTTCATAATTCTGAGGTGATTCGTCCTCCATATTAAGGCCACTTCCAAAACTTAAAATAATCATTTCGTAACCTACCTCCGCACATTGGTCCACAGCTGTCTTTATCACTTCAGGGTCTGTAGAGGTAAGGTGTAAGAATATGGGGTTCTCAGTAGTCCATGGAGAGATGCTCCTGTACATCTTTCTCATGAACAGGCCTTTTCTTTCCTTATCAAAAGAATCAAAAGGGGTTTCCCAAACCCTAAAGGTTGTAAACGTCTCTTGGGGCGCAATACCCTGATCGGGACCTAAGGGCGACCGTACTTCCAGTATGGCCGGTAATTGTAACGGATAATTGGTCTGCGAGGTGTACCTTGGATCTGGCTCCCAATACGTGGTTTTATCGGAAGTCTTTTGCTGCATGGCCCCAAAAGCATAATCGGACTCTATATGAATATTGGGTTTTTCAAAATAACTAGGAATATCCACCAAGCTTTCGCCCTCTACCATAGCCAATTGCTCCAATTTGAAACGGTTTAACTGCACCATTAAATCCCCTTTATTGATTACCTCTAGCCATTTGCTAAGGGTTGGTATACCATCATACAGTACGTAGTGAACTTTTACAAACAGCTGTTCCTTTCTTAAGGTAAACACCAGTTCTTTTCCTTTGGGCATTTGCGTGTTGGAAGCCCACCTAACCTGCTTCCATTTTAAGCGGTCCTTAAGCTCCTTCACTTCAAAATCCGTTACCAAAAAAGCATTGGGGTCAACGGAGAGGTCATCTACCCAATCCATTAACGTATAGGCAAATTCTGGTTGCCCTTTCAAACCTCCTATTGGATACTCCTTACCATCTATGGTTAGAACGCCTTCGTTAGAAACACTTCTTAAAATACTCTCGCCAGTCATTTGGTTAAAGTAATCAACTGTTGCCAAGTTAGGGAACATCCTAAAACGCCTTGCAATCAAGCCGTTGGAAAGAACAATGTCCTTACCGTCTGAAGTTTTATAAACTTGGGCCTTAGCTTTTGAATCATCAATCAGCCAATCGAACTCTGGTTTTTTTAATGGTGTTGCAATGGTGGGCAGTTTTGTTATTAAGTCCCTTAAATGCTTACTTACTTTTTCATCTTGTTGTATTGCCGGGCCCGCATAATCATATGCCACAGCCATAGGCGGGATTTCGAAGTAGTCTATTTCAGGATTTAACCAAACGGCTTGGTCTCCGCTTTCACCATCGCCTGCATCACTTACTAGTAGTTCCAATATACCTCTCTTTAAAGGAACATCTACCAGTTTTGTCCGCTCACCGGACCTCACGAGACCGCTATTGTAAATTTCTTCTCCATTATTCAATATGGAAAAAATAGCGGTCCCCCTATTGATTTTTCCATCTTTGCCTTCTACCCCAACAAATTGTTTACTGCTTTTGGTTACCTTATAAAAAAGGCGTTTACCATCCGTTAATGGAATAGACGTTATATCCTGAGTATTTAAGTCAGTTTCACCATCATTGATTCCTATTTGAGCCGTAAATCTCTTTCCGTCGTTGATTTTAAATTTGATTCTTGAAGTTGAATGAACCCCTATTCCCTTTTGAAATCTTACGCCCCCAACGGACAAAGGTTGTCCCGTAATAGATTCATTCATTGCGGGAGCACTGTATGTCTGCTCTCCTTTAAAAATTTCCAATTCTTCTAGCTGAGCTATATTTTGTCCCATAATATAATTGCAAGAACATACTAGCAATGTTACTTGAACTAGTTTTGGGATTAAGTTGTAAATCATAGTTTTTTTGAAGAAATTAAAATATTGTACGATTTTAAAACAAGTCTTTTAAATTATCGACCTAAAAGCAAAAAAAAGGAGAACTGGCACACAAATAAATCGTCTCAATGATCCTTGAGACGCTTATTATAGCACTATGATACATATATTGAAAGGTAATAATCTAGCCTATAATGTGCC
>NZ_JACSOH010000030.1 GCF_014349235.1 Cytophaga sp. FL35
GTATGAATTTAAGATCCTGAGCCGCCTGATTCTCACTAACTTTCAAAAATAATCTCCTAAGTTCTTGCATTAATCAGGTAGAAATTTTGGAGTTTAAACTTATATTTCTCCAAGTATCGGGAAAATAGGGCGTGTGAAAATAATGATGTGCCAAATCTCTTAAGAAAGGATAACCTGCTTTATCAGTTCTATATTCATAAGTAAACTCATCTTTTCTCTTAAAGAGCAGCTCTTGAAATTCTTCAAAAGTTATGGTGGCCTCCAATGTGTTTTCTTTTCTGAAACTGATTTCGGCTTGATAACCATCGCGAACCGATTTGGAAAACAGCTGCTCTTCAAGGTCGTTCTCGGTATCCTCGATTAATTCTTTGGAGGAAGAATTCAAGCTATGATGTGGAACGAAAATCCCAAGGTCTATATCGTGCTCCTTGACAAACTCCTTTAACAAATAGAATTCATCTTCCATATCAAATAGGGCCAAGTATTCCAATAAGGTAGCAATTAGAGGAGAGGTTGAATCGATGTAATAAATAGGTTTCTCTCCCTTTATAGTCAGCTCGATGACACTTCTTATATTATTATTGGCATCTGGTAATCTTCCGTATGTACTTTTTGCATGACGTATGTATCCCAGAACTTGTTTAAGGTAATTTTTGGCACTTTGAACATCGCCTAAATTTAATAGAAGGTTAATAATGTCCAATATTACTATTGAATCAATGTCTAAAAGAACTCGGGCAGAAACCGAATTTTGATTAATTACTTCTACCAAAGCCTTGTTCGCGTTTTTAAAATCGAATTTAGGATTAAAAGTTCTTTCAAAATTAAGTGTAAAACATAGTGTTTGTAAGTATTGAATCGTTCTATATGTGTATCCTATTTCTTCATATCGACCGGATTCATTACTTGCCAGTCCATCCTTTAACCGGGCAAACGGCATCGTCCTTTTGAGATATTCACATAAAAGAGTGTAGTAGAAAATGAGGATTTGCTGGAAATACCCCATGACCACTTGATTTGATTCAAGCTTATTTTTTAAAATCCAGTACCAAAATCTCAGTAGTAGGTGGGTAAGGTAACGCTTGGCAATGTCAAGATTGTTGTATTCTTTGGATTCCGTATATATTATTAAGGAAATTAAACGCAGTGATTCAAACAATAAAATCCACTTTCGAGGAAGTTTTTTCTTGGAACCCTTAAAAGTTTTTCTGGTCAATATTACATCTATCAACTCCACAAAATCGTCGGATACCCCATCCGATGTATTCAGGTTGACAAGAATACGGTTAAACAGTTTTGTGGTCTTAATATCAGTCAACAGATACTCTCCAAAGAGTTTGTCAGCAAACAATTCGGTCAGCTTGTAGATGTTCCATTCTACGAATTCAGTACCCTTATCATGAAATTCCTTTTTTACGAAACCGTTTAACTGCTCCCTCGTTTTTCCGGACACCATACCATTAAATACCAAAACGACCTTGATCGGCAAATCTTTGAACTTGGGGTAAGTAGTCTCAAAATCATGGTCAATAGTCATTGTGAGCGTTTCTCTTACACCATTTGGCCCGTTATTCCAATTTCTACCATCTATATTTCCCGCTTTAAGTTCAAAATAAAAGCGTTTTTTAGTGCCATCATCGTCATCCTTAACCGCAACTAAATCCTTTCCATACTGGGAAAAGCCTTTGTACTCCTTTGGAGTTGACAACACTTCAAACCCCATGGATTGGAGAAGCATGGGAAAAATAGCATCCAACTCTTTGTCTTCCTTTAAGGATTCTAAATATTTCTGAACAATAATTGGTTTGATATCCATTAACTATCAAATTTCTTCAAATTCATTTCAAATAAATCGGGGTTACGATATGCCCTAGCGTCTAACCAATGTTCCGATTTTACCGTTCCCAAAGGCATTACTTCCTCACGCCCCTGTATTTTCCAACTGTTGCCTCTCACGATTACGGTATTCTTTGCAAATCCAAAAAAAGACCCCTCCCCCTTTCCTATGCTATCCATCATTTTTGCCCTTTGTTCATGTTCGAGACTATAGTATAGATTCATAAGCTCCTTTTCATTTTCATGAGGGTTAACATCGTGCACAGCGGATTTCATCTTTTTCACTTCATTGTATACATCCAACGCTTTCTTGATCGGAGCAAGAAACTGTTTGTCTTCTTTCGATGTACTTAACAAATCTGTTATAGATTTATAAAGCATGGTATTGTATGAATCAAAGACCAACTGTGCAAGTTCATCTTTTAAATAAGTAACGACCTCTGGAAATGGCGATTCTCGCAGTTTTATCAATATTGGTATCAACTCATTGATCGAATGAGGATATAAACAAAAACATTCGACAGCCTTTAGCTGTTTATTTTTCGAATCTAATAATTGTAAATCGATGGGTAATGGATGACCATGGCCGCACATGATAATTTCCACAGGCAGAAGCCCTAATCTGAATCTTGGATCGAACATAGCGAGAATTTCATTTTGGGTCTCCTTCAGATTCTGTGACCAAAAATGCAAAATTGCATTCTCAAAAAATTTAATTGAATTTCTACCCCATTTAGTATAATAACAGGATTTTATTAAGCGGAATAGGTAACTTGGGTTTTGAAACCTAAAAAAGAAATTGTCAAGAATCTTAAAATTTGAAGTTCGGTTAAGGTAAGAGATGAGCAACTTATACTTATTTTCTTCGTAACCTTTTATGAATTCTACGCTCCATATTACTGCATGGGCAACATCGTCGCTTTTGCATGCGAAGAAGCTATTGATCTTCTTGAAACATTTCGCCCGCATCGTTTTAGATGTTAATGGGCTCTCAATGATATTGCCAAGAATATTTGTTCGGCGTTGATACGCCGCTTCGGCACTTTCTTTTTCGACTAACCGATAAACCTTATAAAGTACTTTTTTAGTGTTAATTTCAATGGCACTAAAAAAACGATAGCCTTCTTCGGGATTCGTTTCCACTATTTTCTCAAACTCCGAGAATATTCCTGTATGTCCGTTGTTAAAGAGACCTACGGCCAAATTTGTCAGAAACACAGGATGTCGAAGTGACTTCATTTTGGAACTGACAAAATATAGATTTTTCGCTAGGTGCAAATTATTCGCACATAATTCCCTAGCAAATGAAAGGACGTAATGTGAATCACCTTTGTCCAAAACTTCATCACATATCCCCAATATTTTTTCAGCATCATATCCCGAATGAGGTAAGAACCTGAAAAAACAATCATCAAATAAAAAAAGATGATTTTCATGTTTTTGAGAAGGACCAATAATCCGCTTGTAAAAATCAGCAATATCTACACCGTTCTTTTCCAACTGGAATAAGATATAGCCCTTTAGTCCTTTAAGGATAGCACTATAGGAGCCAATTACATTTGGTTTAATATCATTCTCTTTTTTTAATATTTCCTCAAGTCCGTCCACCATGGCAAACGAACGCGAAATATCATTTGGGAATTTTTTGCCAATTCTGCCCTCCGCCAAATCATAAAGGGATTGATTAAATAAGAAAGAATTTGTTTCCAGTTCTAGTAAATCCGGTACTTCTTGTAAGTGCTTTAATATTTTGAGCTTAACTAGGATATCCACTCCTTCCAATTCGGCCTTTTTAAATTGAGTTTTTTTGGTCTCAAAGACCTTAGTAATCAATCTGTTGATAAAACCTTTTTCCTGTTGATTCATTTAACCTCTGCTGTTTATAGTATTTACTAGTATATTTTTTTTGTGATAGCCTACTATAAAGATAGTAGGTATTCAGGCAATTCCTTGAAAAAGACATTCTAGCTAGAAAAAAATGATAGGCTATTTTTCAATGGAGCATATACAATGGTCTTATTCGTTTAAGAGGTTTCTCCAGCACCTTAAACTAAAGTTTTCACTTACCTTTCGTGCACAATGGCGCTAAGGACATTGTCTCTAAATTACATTCCTGGTAAAGAGCCTCTCTACATATTATCTTGAACCCAATCCCAAAGTTTGGATTTCCATTTCGTTACTCCATTGAAATATGGGAGACGCTCCATTCCCAATAAAAACTTCGGCGTCAAGTTCGCTTGAACTAAATTAACATTTAGAGTTTTGTTCCGCTTCAAGAGGAGTTTGAAATTTGACAACTAAGGGTTTTGTCATACTGCCATGTCAGGATGTTTCAGTAACCCTTTCTATAAATAGCCTCTTTCTTTTGAGAACTCTTTACATTATGCCTTTTGGTCATAGTACTAGGATTAGGCTTAAACTCCCTAGACTATAATCAAAAAAACATAACTCTTTACAAAATCCGCTTTTTGTAAAGAGTTTAATTCACTTCTACGGTAATGGGATATAAGAATTTTTTCAACTTATGTATACTCCGGGTATCCTAATTCTCCTTTAGTATTGCAGTGAGAACTGAATAAAACATCTCCGTGGACCAGTTCTAAGCAAAAAAGTTTTTCATGATAACAACAATGAAAAACTTTGGACAGGTCAAGAAGCATATACTGATTGGAAAACCACCTTGTTCTCCAATATTTTGCCTCAAATTAAAGAGAACAAACCACTATAGTCTTCCGGAAGCTCTGCATCAATATCCTTCAAATAGGCCTTAAGCGCATCTAGAGTGGAATGGCCTGTAATTAGCATTAACTTATCACAAGTTTCGGTATACGTAAAGTCTTTTCTGAGCTTCCTAAAAAGTAGCGTTATAAACGTATGCCTAAAGGAGTAGATGGTATATTCACTTCCCAACTGTAGAGTTTCCCCGGTTGCAATTAGATATTCGTTATATTTCTTTTTAAGCTTCCAAAACCGTTTTGTAAAGTAATCCCTTCTACTTGATTCTATGGCTTCCCATTCACCAATGCCGGTAGGCGTAAACAAAAAGTGATTTTGTACAGAGAAGTCTAAATCCTGAATTTCGCGAAGAACGATATCAGGTATGATTTTAGTCTTCTCGGGCTTATTCTTTGCCTGAACGCGCAATAGTTTTTGAGAAAGAAAAATATCCTTTAACCTAAGTCTACATACTTCAATTGGTCGTAAAAAATTATAGGAAACAAATTTTACGAAGAGCAATAGAAGTGGGTCGTTTTCCTTCATAAAAGCGAACAAACCTTCCAGAACTTTCAACGAATAGGTCTTATGACTTACCGATTTCGTGTTGAGTACCTTGATATTTTCGATAAAATTTCTTGGGATGATATCGTTATCTTCTAGTTCGCCGAATAACGAACTTAGTACGATACGGGTGTTGTTCCGGTTTCTTGCGCTTGAAGCTTTGACGATACTCTGGAGATAATCGTTTACGGTTTGTTTGGTAACGCTGAGAATACTTTTGTCAAGTAGATTCTTTTTATCCAAATAAGTTTTAAACCTGCCATATCGGCTTTTGTAATCTTTGACGGAAGTTTCCGAAAGTTCACTGAGCTTTATGCCGTACGCATAATCCAGTGCCTCTTCAGCCGTATATTCCAAGGATTTTGAATTTAGCTTAAGCTTGTCCTTGTAAGGAGAATATCCTTCTTTCAACATTTCCAGCAAAACCTCCTTGATGATCCCTAAGTGTAATAACCTTTCCGCTTTGGTCTTAAAATTCTTGTTGACACTCATCGTAACTGGTGTCTGGCGAACCAACACGGGATTTCCGAGTTTGTCGAAATGGTCGGGTTTGGCGAAGGAGTAGTAGACATACCACCTTTTGGAGAGGTCGAAATCATCCCCGCCATGATAGATCTTCGGTTCCGTGTATCTCTTCTTCAAACCGTGTTTGTATGCGGTAGCGTATGCGCTTTGCAATATATCAAAAAAAGAACCCATTGGCAACAGTTTCAAAACACTGTCAGTCAATGGGTTAATCTAGTAGCGGGGACTGGACTCGAACCAGCGACCTTCGGGTTATGAGCCCGACGAGCTACCTACTGCTCTACCCCGCGATATGGGTTTCTTCTCACTTGCATCATTGCTGCAGTTCATTACTCTGCCAAGAAGACCGCTACTTTGTTCGTAACGGGCAGCAAATATACAACCGTTTTATTGTATTATCAAAACATATTCGAGAATCTTTTTTTATCCGCCCATAAAACCCCTAAAATGTATACCTTCGAGACTTGCTACATTGCCTATGGAACTAATTAACGACCTAATCTCGGGAGCGCTACCTTTTACGGAGTGGCCCATGTTTATTCTTTTAATCGGTGGGGGACTATTCTTAGTCTTCTATTCCAAGTTTTTACCCTATCGCTTTTTTGGTCATGCCATCGCTATAACGGCAGGTAAATATGATGACAAAACAGCACAGGGTGATGTGAGTTCGTTTCAAGCGTTATCGGCTGCAGTTGCTGCCACTGTGGGATTGGGAAATATCTCCGGGGTGGCCATTGCCATTCATGATGGCGGTCCGGGGGTGGTGTTTTGGATCTGGGTCACGGCCCTCATTGGTATGTGTATCAAATTCTATTCCTGTAGCTTGGCTGTGATGTACCGAACTACGGATGCCGATGGTAAATTGCAAGGCGGCCCCATGTATTATATTACTAAAGGCCTAGGGGAGAAGGCACGGCCTCTGGCCCTGTTTTTTGCGGTGTGCGGACTTTTTGGCTTTTTAGGTGTTTTTACGGCAAACCAGTTCACGGACACTTTTATGACCGTTGTAGAGCCTAATGAGACCATTGCCAATTTTGGAACCTTTAATTGGCAGTTGGGTATTGGTTTTGTACTGGCCATTGTAACTTCTTTTGTTATTTTCGGGGGACTGACAAAAATTGCAAAAGTGGCTTCGGCCATAGTTCCCTTTATGGTTTTGGTCTATTTATTGGCCGTAGTGGTGGTGATGGTTTTAAATGCTTCCCAAATCATTCCTTCTTTAAAAATGATCGTTACCGAAGCCTGGAACTTCAAAACGGTGGTGACTGGAGGCTTTTGGGGGCTAGTAATTATCGGTATCCGTAGGGCCATGTTTTCCAACGAGGCCGGTTTGGGTAGTGCCCCTATGTACCATGGGCAGTCAAAAACCGATAGTCCTATAAAAGAAGGGCTTGTGGCCATGTTAGGTCCATTTATTGATACGATTTTGGTATGTACTTTCACCGCAGTCGTAATCATTTTAAGTGGCGCTTATTTAGAGGACGGTAGCGGTATTGTTATGACCCTTTCCGCTTTTGAAAAGACCCTTTTTGGTTATGGCGATGACCTTTTAATGCTCATCGTTACCGCGTTTGCCTTGTCCACCTTGTTTACCTATTCCTATTACGGGGTGAAGTGTTTGTCTTTTCTGACGAACCCAAAAATAGGCAAGTATTACAACTGGTATTTTGTCATCATGATTGTTTTTGCAGCGGTGGCTTCTTTGGAATTGGTAAAGAACCTCATTGATCTTTCCTATGCATTAATGGTAATACCCAATATGATTGCCGTACTTTTGTTGGCTCCTAAAGTAAATAAGGAGGCTAAAAAGTATTTTCAGAGGTTAAAAGGTGAGCAGGGATAATTTTGAACATGAATTTTTTGGAATTGGCATCCAGAACGGAAAGACACCGGAAAATTTAGGGGTGCTTTGGCGCACCGCTCAAAATTTGGGTGCCAGTTTTATTTTTACCATTGGAAACAGGTATGCGAAACAATCGAGCGATACCCACCAAGCAGTAAAGGCCATGCCCTATTTCCACTACGATACTTTTGATGATTTTTATGGAAATTTACCTAAAGGGGCCATGTTGGTAGGGGTAGAAATGACAGAGAACGCCGTGGATCTGGAGACCTTTCACCATCCCAGAAGGTGTGTTTATTTATTAGGGGCCGAAGACCATGGGCTCACCGCTCAGGCCTGTAAAAAATCGCATCATTTGGTACGTTTCCAGTCGGTAAAAAGTTTGAATGTCGCCGTGGCCGGAAGTATCGTGATGTACGATAGAAATTTACCAAAACCCAGGTTTAACAAAAGATAAGGTATGGAAAAGCATAAATCAGGATTTGTAAATATTATTGGAAACCCCAATGTAGGTAAATCTACTTTGATGAATGCCTTTGTGGGCGAAAAATTATCCATTATTACTTCCAAAGCACAGACCACCAGACACCGAATTCTAGGTATTGTCAATGGAGAAGATTTTCAGGTGATTTTGTCCGATACCCCGGGAATAATCAAACCGGCCTATGAGCTTCAATCCAGTATGATGAATTTCGTCAAAACGGCATTTGAAGATGCCGATGTTCTTATTTACATGGTAGAAATAGGGGAGAAAGCTTTAAAGGACGAGGCTTTTTTTGAAAAAATAAAGAATAGCAAAATTCCCGTACTGTTGCTTTTGAACAAAGTGGATACGGCCACTCAAGAATTGTTGGAAGAACAAGTGCAATACTGGCAAAACCTTTTGCCTACAGTAGAGTTGCACCCTATTTCGGCCTTGAGCAATTTCAATATCAAAAATGTATTTGAACGCATCATCGAATTACTTCCCGAAGGGCCGGCCTATTATCCCAAAGACCAATTGACGGACAAACCGGAGCGATTTTTTGTCAATGAGACCATCCGCGAGAAAATTCTTTTGAATTATAAAAAGGAGATTCCATATTCGGTAGAAATTGAAACAGAAGAATTCATAGAGGACGAAGATATCATTCGCATGCGGGCGGTGATCATGGTGGAAAGAGATTCCCAAAAAGGAATAATAATAGGCCATAAAGGCAGCGCTTTAAAAAAGGTGGGTATGGAAGCCCGTAAGGATCTGGAGCAATTTTTTGGTAAGCAGGTACACATAGAACTCTATGTAAAGGTCAACAAAAATTGGCGTAGTGATGTGCGTCAACTCAAGCGTTTTGGGTACAACCAAAACTAAATCATAACATTAGCTTATTATTGAGCTTACTTTTTGGTTACGGTATTTGATCATATTCGTTTTTAGATAAATAACTATACCGTACTATGAAAAAATCACTATTAGCAGCCCTGGTTGCAGGAGCTGCACTTTCTTCTTGCATTAAAGATTACATTGGCATGCCTGGTCAGGATAATGACAAGGACGTAGCCGCACTTACCTTTGAGAAAATAGGAACTTTTAGTAATGGTGAAGGTGATGAAGGCTTTGCCGAAATCAGTGCCTTTGATGCCAAAACGAACAAACTTTTTATCGTAAATCCCAATGATGATGAGGTTTCGGTTTGGGATATTTCAAATCCGGGCATGTCCGTAAAACTTTCAGGTATACCTTTGAATGGTACTCCAAACAGCGTGGCCGTTCATAAAGGCCTATTGGCCGTAGCGGTCGAAGATGCCAACAAGCAGGCAAATGGAACCATCGTAACCTATGACACCGAAACCCTTCAGATGGTAGAAACATATACTGCAGGTGCACTGCCTGATATGGTTGCCTTCTCACCGAACGGAAATTATATCGTTGCGGCAAACGAAGGGGAGCCTAATGATGACTATACGGTGGATCCCGAAGGATCGATTTCCGTTATCGATTTAAATAAGAGCGAAGTAGCTACTCTTTACTTTGCTAATTTCAGCCAAGAAGGTATAGGTAATGATTTTAGGGTTTTTGGGCCGGGTGCGAGCTTTGCCCAAGATGTGGAACCGGAATACGTCGCTATTTCTGATGATAGCCGTTATGCCTACGTAACCTTACAAGAGAACAACGGTATTGCGGTGGTCGATTTAAAGTCCATGAGCATTACTAATATATACGGGTTGGGAACAAAAGATCATTCCTTGCCTATGAATAGTTTGGATGCCAGCAATGAAGATGATATGGTGGGTAACTTCCAGAATTGGCCGGTATACGGTTTCTATATGCCCGATGCCATTGCGTTTGCAAAGGTGAAAGGAGGCGAATACTTGATTACCGCTAATGAAGGTGATGCCAGGGATTATGATGGCTATTCTGAGGAAGAAAGGGTAAAAGATTTAGAATTGGATGCCACCGTATTCCCCAATGCCGAGGAACTTCAAATGGATGAGAATTTAGGAAGGTTAAAAACCACTACAGCCAACGGCGATATTGATGGTGATGGAGATTTTGATAAGATTTATTCCTACGGTACGCGTTCTTTCACGATATGGGATACTTACGGAACACAGGTATATGATAGTGGAGACGACCTAGGAAGGAAAACTTTTGAATTGAATCCTTCGTATTTCAATGCCGATGAGGGCGAAGCCGACGGTCGCAGCGACGACAAAGGAGCTGAGCCGGAAGCGGTGACTACCCTAAAAGTAGGTAGTTCAACATTGTTGTTCGTTGGGCTGGAACGTACAGGTGGCGTGATGGTGTACGACATTTCCAATCCGTATGCACCTGAGTTTGTCAATTGGATATTCGATGCGCAGGATGTGGCTCCTGAAGGTCTATTGGTAGTGCCCGCAAAAGATAGTCCTACAAAGGAAGACTTGTTGATTGTTACTAACGAAGTAAGCAACACCGTTTCTATCTACGAAATCAAATAGTAAATTTTTAGTACACTTTTTTTGGGACAAACCCTTATCCATTCTGGTAAGGGTTTTTATGGTATTTTGTTAGAGCTTTCCAATATTCTTTGCATATAGGAGTATAGCTCGTGCATCTGTGGTTTCCCTTTGTGTTTTCCAACCCGCCCAAAAACATAAAGTGCCAACCAAATGATAACCATAAGTGCCATTAAGCTGAGTTGGAGAGCATACGGACGATTTAATATGGCACTGGAATACGCCCAAATGCCTAATATGATAAAAACAGTAGCAATCCCAAAATGCAGGAACATAAAGAATGTCCATAAGGTAGGATTGGGGCCAAAAAGACCGTAAAGTTTACTTTGGTCGTCTTTGTATACATTTATTTCCAGATGTAATTGAGGGGACCAAAAATGAACACGCTCTGAATTGAATTTGATAAAAACATGGTCGTCCAACCTTCTAATTATAAACGGTTTTTCTTCGGATTTTTCAAAGGCGGATAGCAGTGTTTCCTTCGTTTGCGCCAGTTCCAATTGAAATCTCGGTCTTAAAACAATGTCATTGGGCAAGGCTTTCATGGTCAGGGACTTTTAAGAAAGAAGAAGATACATAATTCGTTAAAATATTAGTAGTACTTTTGTCGCAAAATTATTGCAGGTATGAGTGCTATCGTTGCTATTGTGGGAAGGCCTAATGTGGGAAAGTCCACCTTTTTTAACCGTTTGATACAGCGGAGGGAGGCCATTGTTGATGCCGTTAGTGGCGTTACCCGAGATAGGCACTACGGAAAAAGTGATTGGAACGGAAAAGAGTTTTCCTTAATTGATACTGGAGGTTACGTAGTGGGTAGCGATGACGTATTTGAAAAGGAAATCGATAAGCAGGTAGAGTTGGCCATTGATGAAGCGGACGCCATTATTTTTATGGTGGATGTGGAAACCGGGGTTACAGGAATGGACGAGGATGTAGCAAAGTTGCTCCGTAGAGTGGACAAACCGGTATTCTTGGCAATCAACAAAGTTGATAATGCCATGAGAGAAGAAGATGCCGTGGAGTTCTATGCTCTTGGTCTAGGGGAGTTTTACACGCTTTCCAGTATAAATGGTAGTGGAACCGGGGACCTTCTGGATGCCTTAGTGGAAGTGCTTCCGGAGAAAGTGAATGAAGAAAGTGAATTGCCACGTTTTGCTGTGGTAGGAAGGCCAAATGCGGGTAAATCCTCTTTTATCAACGCCTTGATCGGTGAAGACCGTTACATTGTGACGGATATTGCCGGTACAACGAGGGATAGTATAGATACCAAGTACAACCGATTCGGTTTTGAATTTAATTTAGTGGATACCGCCGGTATTCGTAGAAAAAGAAAGGTTAAGGAAGACCTTGAATTCTATTCGGTTATGCGCTCCGTTAGAGCCATAGAGCACAGTGACGTATGTATTTTGCTATTTGATGCCACCCGTGGTTTTGACGGCCAGGTAGAGAATATTTTTTGGCTTGCCCAGCGTAATAACAAAGGCGTTGTAATTTTAGTGAACAAATGGGATTTGGTAGAGGATAAAGAGACCAATACCATTAAGCAGTATACCAAGCAGATTAAAAAAGCCATTGAGCCGTTTGTAGATGTACCTATTATCTTTATTTCGGCCCTGACCAAACAACGAATTTATAAGGCCATTGAAATAGCGGTGGAGGTTTATAAAAACCGTTCCAAAAAAATTAAGACAAGGCGGATAAATGATGTAATGCTTCCCATCATTGAGAAAACACCACCTCCTGCATACAAGGATAAATACGTGAAAATCAAGTTTATTACCCAATTGCCCACTCCTTATCCGCAGTTTGCCTTTTTCTGTAATTTACCGCAGTATGTCAGGGATCCGTACAAGCGTTTCTTAGAAAATAAGTTGCGCGAGCATTTTGATTTCACTGGCGTTCCCGTCACGGTTTTCATGAGGAAAAAATAGGTTCGGCACTTTTAAGCTTTTCAAACATTTTGTGAAAAAACACAAACTTTTGTTAAGTGCGCCACATACTGTTAATGGATTTCTATTTTTGGTCTATACCAATTACAACTAAAACCACTAAACAGATATACCCATGAACAAAGCCTTTTTCGCTTTTGTTCTGTGCATTTTTTTATCCCCCTATTTAACGGCACAAGAATTTAAGATTACCGGTTCGGTCAAAGATGCGAGTACCCAAAATCCTTTGGAAGCAACCACCATTTATGCGGAGTCTCCAAAGGACAGCGTTTTAGTGGCTTATACAATTTCTGATGAGAACGGGTATTTTGAACTGGAAGAGCGTACTTCTTTAAAAAGACTCAACCTTTTTGTCTCTTATAATGGCTACAAACCCTTAACCATGAATTTGGAGGTAAAACCTTCTACCAATTTGGGAACAATTCAAATGGAACCTCAAGCGCAGGAATTGGAAGGGGTAAACGTGGTTGGCGAACGTGTGCCCATTCAAGTGAAAAAGGACACCCTTGAGTTCAATGCAGATTCATTCAAAACCAGACCTGATGCCAATGTAGAGGATGTCTTAAAAAAGCTTCCGGGGGTAGATGTAGATAGTGACGGAAAGATTACCGTCAACGGGAAAGAGGTAAACAAGGTGTTGGTTAACGGTCAGGTGTTTTTTAGTAATGACCCCAAGGTAGCAACCAAAAGTCTTCCCAAGGAAGTAATAGACAAAATCCAGATTACGGATTCCAAGACCAAAACTCAGGAGTTTACCGGGGAAGATGGGGATGGTGAAAGCAAGACCATCAACTTGACCATTAAAAAGGATAAGAATAAAGGAATACTTGGGAGGGCGGCAGCTGGTTACGGAACCGATGAGCGCTACCAACTTAACGGATTGCTCAACTATTTCAATGATACGGAGCGAATGAGTTTTATTGCCAGTAGCAACAACATCAATAACTCCGGCTTTTCTTTTGATGAAATTTATGATATGGTTGGCAATACACGAGGCGGTTATGACGGCGCTCGCGAATCTGGGCTCATCAATAATTTTGGAAACGGAATTACCACATCCTCCAATATTGGAGGGAGCTATGCCAATGCCAAAAAAGGTACATATGAAGTAGATGGAAATTACTTTTTTGGCTACAGCGATTCTTTTAACGACCAAAAGACAAACAGGGAAAATATTTTGCCCAACGGCCGCTTCTTTTCAGATAGTGAGAGTAATTTCTTGGGCACTACCAATTCCAATAGAGGTGCGGCCAATTTGGAATTTGATATTGATGAAACCCTTCGTATTTCCCTTGAACCCTCTATGAGTGTCAATAGAACGGACAGTTATAACTTCAATACTTCGGTAACAACGGATGCATCTGGAAACCTGATCAATGAAAACAATAGAACCACCGTTAGTGATGGTTTTCAGAGAAATTTTTCCAATAGACTCGAGATTATTAAAAAGTTGGATACCGTCGGTAGGTTTGTAAGTATTCGGTTTTCCAACAACAATAATGAGAATAGAGATGTTTCCAACTTGGCATCACTTAGGGAAGTATATGGGGAAAATGCCGAAACGCAAGAGCTTAACCAACTTACCGAGGTAAGCAATAAACGTAACAGCTATGAAGTACAGGCAGAGTACCGCCATCCGATTACCGAAAAATTCTTTTTGGATCTGGAATATACCTACAGCCACGATGACCGTGAAAATAGCAAGCAAATTAATGATTTTGATGAGCAACAAGGAGATTATCTGCTGTTCAACGAAGAGCTGAGTTCTAATTTCAATTTTAAGAATATTCAGCAAACTCCGGCAATCGGTATTCGACGAAACGGGGAGAAACTCAATTTTAGGATAGGAGCCGAGTATAAGCTAACGGATTTGAGTAACCAAGATTTTCTACAAAATTCCAATTTCTCCAAATCTTATAAAAATCTGCTTTTCAATGCTAGAATGCGCTACTCTTTGGGTAGAAATAAGCGATTTTTTGCAAGGTATCGATCTAATTTAAATTTGCCGTCTGTAAATCAGTTACAGCCGGTTCCCAATGTCAGTAATCCACTTAATGTGGTTATCGGTAATCCAGAGCTTTCTCCGGAGGTCAACCATAATGTGAACTTTAATTACAATGATTTCAATTGGAAAGATCGTACCGGTTTGTATGCCTATTTCAATATGAACTTTCAAAAAGACAGGGTTTCGGCCATTTCCACAACAGATGAAAATTTTCTTAGGACAACCCGTTTCACCAATATTGATGGAAATTACAATGGATGGGCAGGGTTCGGATACTCCAAACAGATTAAAAAAGACAGTGTTTTTACAGCTAAATTCAATGTAAGACCGGGTATGAGCTTTGGCAAACAGGTGAGTTTTACCAATGGGGTGAGATTGGAGGCCAAAAGTATGGATGTTTCTCCCAACCTTTCCATCACTTATAATTACAAGGAGCTTTTGGAAATTGAGCCCGGCTACGGTATATCTTTTAATAACACCCGGTACAATTTGGAGAGTGTAGAGGATATTAATTTCACTTCCCAGAATGCCAGTCTGAGATTAACTACCTATTGGCCAAAAAATGTAATTTTTGGTAATGATATTCGCTATACATACAACGGAAATGTAGGACCCGGTTTTAAAAAGGATGCAGTTTTTTGGAACATGAGCTTAGGCCTTGAAATTCTTAATAAGAAAGGAACTGTCAAGGTGTTGGCTTACGACCTTTTGGACCAAAATATCAACACCAGAAGAACAACGGGTGAAGACTTTATCCAAGATTTTCAGGGTACGGTGTTGAAACGCTATTTTATGGGAAGTTTTACCTATAAATTTGACCAGTTTGGAGGTGCAAAACCATCTCGGGGAGGCCGGTTTAGAAGGCTTTAATAGCGGTCTATGGTACTAAAAGTATACTACCGTTATAGATTTCTTGTATTTCTTTTGTTTCGTCATTTATCTTAAAAGAATCTGTCCTTAAAATACCTCCACAGCATCCACTGTTAGGTGTACGCTTTAATTCTAGGTCCAAATTGTATGTTATGGAATCTTTAATGATGAGTTGGTAAGAAAACGTATCTTCATTCCAATTACTATCCCTTAATATGAGCATGTCCGTTTCCAATATATTTTCGATGGAAAGCTGGGCCGAGGTACTTCCCTTTAAGGTGATATCTTCCAAGGTCAAACTCTCGTTGGTAAGTAAATTTTCTTTTGTAGTGCTGTCTCTAAGCTGAAATAGGAGTTCTGAAATACGACCTTCGCAGATGGTGGCAGCGCAGTCTACTTCGTCCGACTCACAAAAGGATAAAAACAATAAGGGAATGAAGAGGAGGTATTTGATCATAGCTTTTTGTAAAAAGATGCATTTATGTTAATTGGTTGCTTTATAGAGGAGAGAAATTTGTTATTGTATTGATAAATGTAGTATGTGAAAGGCAAGTTCTATCTTTGATTAAAAATAGCGAAAAAACAACTGATTTTATGAGCGATTCACATGCGTTTTTTATGAAAAGGGCCATTGAAATGGCGGCTAAGGGTATGAATTCCAATGCGGGAGGTCCCTTTGGTGCAGTAGTGGTCAAAGACGGAGAGATTGTTGCCGAAGGCCATAATAAGGTTACCTCTACCAATGACCCAACAGCACATGCAGAAGTGGTGGTAATTAGAGAGGCTTGTGAAAAGTTAGGCTCTTTTCAGCTAACGGACTGTATACTATACACCTCCTGTGAGCCATGCCCCATGTGTTTAGGGGCCATTTATTGGGCCAGGCCAAAGGCCGTTTATTTTGCGTGTACCAAGGAAGATGCCAAGGCCATTGATTTTGATGACCGTTTTATCTATGACGAATTGGAAAAGGATATGGATGACCGCCAGATGACGTTTGTACAATTGCTTAGAAAGGAAGCACTGCCCGTTTTTCAAAGTTGGGCCGAAAAAAATGACCGAACAGAATACTGATTTGGCCATGTTTTAGTAATTTTCAGAACTTCCCCTATTGTAGTCTAAAATATTAAAACTTTATTAATGACAAAAGCAGAGCTTATTGCTGAAATGGCGGCGGACGCAAATATTACCAAGGAGGAAGCGAAAATGGCATTAGAATCATTTTTAGGGAATATAGAGGAGTCCTTAAGTAAAGGTAACCGCGTATCACTCACTGGTTTTGGCTCTTGGTCAGTTACAAAGAGAGAAGCGAGGATTGGAAGAAATCCTAGCACTGGTGAAAAAATTAAGATTGGTCAGAAAAAGATAGTCAAATTTAAGCCAAGTATTAAATTAATAAAAAAAGGTACGGGAGATGGCGGTCCAAGAAGTAAATAAAAAAACGATTGATGATTACAAAGATGACTACTTATATTATACTGGTAAGACTAGCGAGTTAAACCGAAATTTAGCTTTTGCAGGTGTAGCCATAATTTGGATTTTTAAAACGACATCTGAGTCCGGTTTTGTAATTCCAAAAGAATTAATTTCTCCTCTAATTTGGCTTGTAATATCTTTAAGCTTAGATCTTTTTCAATATTTGTGTGGAGGATTAATTTGGTTGATTTTTTACAGATATTATGAGAACATGATCAATAATAAGAAGCGAAAACCAAATAAAGACTTGAAGGCACACCCAATATTACCTGGGGTTTTACATTTTTTTTATTGGTCAAAAATTGTTGCTAATTTAATTGCATACTACCTTTTACTGAGCTTTTTATTCAAAGAACTATTTCATTAGTTTTAAATTTAAACAGCATTTAAAGTGGATTTAGCGAGTTTTTTATCGTATTGGTCTAAAAATGAATTGATTGAGTTATCTTAAATAGTGTGTTGTCTTTACTTTTAAGGTAAAATTTTCAAGGTGAGTACTTATTCCCAATCCATTTTTATTCCTATACTGTTCCTATTTAATATGATTATTATGGCTTCGCTTCATGCTCAAGATTTAGATTTCCATCAATGGAAAAATAGAGTTTTGATTATTAAATCCGAAGATGGGAAAAGTGAGCAATTTAAACAACAATTGAAAGAGTTTGAAACTTCCGAAGCAGGTCTTAAAGAAAGGAAAATAGCGCTTTATAGGATTGTGGGCAATGACTTTTGGTTAAAGGACTATACCGGGCAATTTGCTAATACCTCAGGAAAAATTACCTCAAAGTTTAAAGATGAAATTTTAGAAGCTTCAAAGAATTTTGAAGTTATCCTAATTGGCTTGGACGGAGGGGTAAAACTTCGTCAATCTTCATTGTTATCTAAAGAACAGCTTTTTCAGCTTATAGATTCCATGCCCATGAGGGCGAATGAATTGAAAAGAAATAACTAGCAAGCTACCCAGAATTAGTTACTCCCTAAAAATCAAATCTTGCTTTTCCATAGCCAAAACAACGAGGTCTACATACCGATCCGTGGTTTTTTCAATATTCTTGGGGTCACTGATATCTATGGCCCCACGCCAAATTAAGGAGCGCTCCTTGCCTTCGCAGATGCAATAAAGCGAGGTTTGGGCATGGTAAATCGTAAACGGGTCATAGTAACCGGCATCGTAGTAGATGGATTGATTGTCATGATAATCATTTGGAAATCCACCGCCGTATGAGCTCCAAGAGGCTACACTTTCACGAAAACTGGTACGGTCTGTTGCCCCGGTGATTTTGGTGAACAGAATGGCGTCAAATCCTTTGTCCAACAAACTTTGTTCAAAATTATCCAGTTCCTCCTCACTTCTTTTGGAATCAGTAAAGTTGAGGTCAAAAACATCGATACTTCGCATGGCCTCAACTCCGCGCTTGTCGAACTCATTTTTAAGTCGGCTTTCAAAATTTATCCGGGCTTCCTCGTTTTGGGCCATTCCAACAATAAGCACTTTATAGGCATCAAAAAGAACAATATCCGGGTTTTTATAGTTTTCCACCAAACTGGTATTGGAACAAGCTGCCAGTAAAGTAAGACAAAAGAAGAAAAGTTTCTTAATGTTCATCAATTTAGGGTTTAGGTATATAATGCTATGCTTCATTGGTTGGCATTTGAGTTTAGTGGCAGACCTAATTTGTTTTTTTCTTAAGTCATTCAGGTTAAAAACAAGGTTACAGCATAGGTGATTTGTTGTCAAGACTTTCCCTAGTAGCAAAGATATGGGCACCGCTTACAATGGTTTATGACATTGATCAGGTTTCTATAAAATAATCCATGCAAAATGAAATTACGAGAAATGTATTATGGTAACAGTAAAATTGAAATATTGCAAAATTATTTAAATGATTATTGTTAATTTAATAGACTTTAAACTTTAATTTATGAAATATTTTAACTCAAAAATGAGTATTCTTTCGGGAGTCCTTATCCTTTCTATTGGAGCGTGTAAAACCGATAATAAGAAAGATTTGGGCAACCAAACCAAACAGCCCATATTGGGTTACCGATCGGCCAAAATTCTAAAGGTTGAAGGCTTTGGTTTTAAAGACCTTAATAAAGACGGTCAGTTGAATCCATACGAGGATTGGAGATTATCCTCAAAAGCACGAAGTACAGATTTGCTTAAAAGAATGAGTCTTGAGGAAAAAGCGGGATTTATGTTGATCAGTACTACACGATTGGAAAATGATTGGTCCTTTAGTAGACCCCAAAACGACAAACCAATCACGAGCGGATTTAATGAGGTAGATCAGATTAATGAGACCAATATATTCACCAAAAAGCCTTTAGCTTATCCTACCATGACTGCTGCTGGAACTACGAAGGATGTCACCCAGTTTCATAAAAGACACTTTATCCTAAGAGCGAATCCAACGGTTGATATTTTGGTAAATTATACGAACAATCTTCAGGAACTATGCGAATCCAACGGACACGGTATACCGGGTATTATCACCTCTAACCCTAGAAATCATATTGCTATAGATGCCTCTATAGGTCTAACGGTAGGCAAGACACCTTTTACGCAATGGCCCGGCGAGCTTGGTCTGGCGGCCATGAGGGATTTTGACCTTACCAGGGAATTTGCCGAAATGTCCGGTGAGGAATGGCGGTCTGTAGGACTTAGAAAAGGATATATGTATATGGCAGATTTGGCCACGGATCCGAGATGGCAAAGGGTGGAAGGAACTTTTGGTGAGGATGCCCAGTTGGCCTCAAAGATGATGAAGGAAGTTATTTTGGGCTTTCAGGGTGATAGTTTATCCAATACATCGGTAGCTTTGACAACCAAACACTTTCCAGGCGGGGGGGCTACAGAAGGTGGTCAGGACCCGCATTTTGATTGGGGCAAGAGGGAAGTTTTTGAATCAGATATGTTTAAAAATAATTTAATTCCCTTTAAGGCTGCCATAGAAGCCGGTTCTTCATCTATCATGCCTTATTATTCCTATCCTGTTCATACGCCCTATCCAGAAGTGGGCTATGCTTTTAATAAGGAAGTGTTGCAAGGTGTTTTGAGAGGAGAATTAGGTTATAAGGGAATTATAAACTCAGATACAGGTCCAATAGATATGATGCCTTGGGGAGTAGAGGAGCTCGATTTTATTGAGCGGTATAAAATGGCTTTGGAAGCAGGGGTCAATCTTTTTTCCGGTACGGCAGACCCCACTAAATTAATAGAAACGTTGAAAAAATATCCTGAACTATCAGATTATGTAGATGCTTCCGTGCAACTCTTATTAGAGGAAAAGTTTAATTTGGGACTTTTTGAAAACCCATATGTCGATTTAAATAAAGCCAAGGAAATAGTAGGGAATTCAAACTTTAAGGAGAAGGCGGATCTGGCAATGAAAAAATCCATTGTGCTACTCAGAAATGATACGGAATCTAGCAATGCCCTTCCCCTGAAGGAAAAAACAAAGATATATTTTGAAACGTACCTTCCCAAGAGAGGTGAAGACAGTTCAAATGTCTTTAAACCTGAGAACTATACAGGTAACCTACAGTTTGTAGATACTCCGGAAGAGGCAGATTTAGTTTTGTTATGGTTGGTGCCAAAGGGTAAATCCCTATTTCAATCAGATGGTAGTCCGTTACATGTAAACCTTTCCAATAATGGTATAGATACCAAGTATGTAAATTCATTGATTGCTAAAAAGCCAACTGTATTGGCGATAAATTTCACCAACCCTTGGGCTATTGATGAAATTTATTCAGATGGTGAGAGCGGTAATGTTACCAGTGTACTTGCCACTTTTGGCACAACTCCAGAAGCCATTTTAGCTGTGGTGGAAGGTAAATTTAATCCAACAGGTAAGATGCCTTTTTCAACACCCGTTAACGACCAAGCTGCCATAGACCAAAAATCAGATTTGCCAGGGTACATGGAAGGGGAGGGATATGCCCTTTTTAATTTCGATGAAGGCATATCTTATGGCGAATAAGGGCATTTAACAAAACTTAACAACGAACTTTTTTTGCTCTAAGGTTCTTTAAATACCTTCACCTCAAATTATAATAGTTTTAACTAGAAAATGTCTGTAAATGAGAGCAGCAGTTTTTGAGGAGTTCAAAGGAGAAATAGTTATTAAGGATGTACCATCTCCAACACCGGAGAATCATGGGGTAGTTTTAGAGATTAAAGCTACGGGTATGTGTTTGAGTGATTGGCATGCTTGGCAAGGACACGATGAGGATATTATATTGCCTCATGTGCCGGGTCATGAACTGGCAGGAGAAATTGTTGCCGTTGGTAAGGATGTTCGTAATTTTAAAGTTGGTGACAGGGTAACCGTACCTTTCGTTGGCGGTTGTGGAAAGTGTTATGAATGCCATTCAGGAAATCATCAAGTTTGTGATAATCAATCGCAACCTGGTTTTACCCATTGGGGTTCTTTTGCACAGTATATGCAGCTAAATTTTGCCGATATTAACTTGGTAAAACTTCCACAGGAAATAAGCAATGAGACCGCCTGTATTTTAGGGTGTAGGTTTATAACTTCCTTTAGGGCCGTTGTAGAACAAGGTAATATTAAAGGAGGTGAGTTTGTGGCTGTTCATGGATGTGGAGGGGTAGGATTGTCCGCCATTATGATTGCTTCCGCTATGGGAGCTCAGGTTATAGCCGTTGATATCAATGATAAAACATTACAGCTCGCCAAGGATTTAGGGGCGGTTGCAACGGTTAATGGTAAAACATCCGCTGACGTAGTGGGCGAGGTAAAGGAATTGACCAAAGGTGGAGCACACGTTTCATTGGATGCCTTAGGAAGTCAAATTACCTGTTTTAATTCCATTTCCAATTTGCGAAAAAGGGGAAAACACGTTCAAGTAGGTTTAATGGCCGGTGACCACAAGCACCCTCAAGTTCCCATGGATAAAATTATAGCGAATGAATTGGAAGTTTTAGGTAGCCATGGAATGCAGGCTTACAAATACGCTGAAATACTTGAAATGATACGCGTAGGTACTTTGGCACCACAAAAGTTACTGGACCGTTCCATTTCTTTGGAGGAATCTATAGAATTGCTTCCCCAAATGAATCAATACAAAAGCAGTGGAATAACAGTAATCAACTCTTTTTGATTACCACACTTTAAATGTTAAAGCTCCAGCAATTATTTGCTGGAGCTTTTTTGTTCAGTCTTAATAGAGTTTATCAATTGCTATCAAAATCCCTTTGACCCTGCTTACATTTAGCTTTTTAAAATATTTATATGATTGATCTAAAAGGGACATTACTTCTGGATTATCCTTAAACTTTTGTCTTGCCAAGTAAAGGTGGGTAGCTAGTTCCAAATCTTTTAGATTGGAATGCACTTTTGTGTAATCCTGAATCTCAATTAGATAATCAAATCCAAATTCCAAGGTGGGCTCGATCATAGTGCCTTCGCCAAAATCATTCCATGTAATTAATTGGACAAATTCCGAGTCTTCGTGATGATTAAGAAAGAGTGTTTCCCGAAACGTTTCTATTGACGGGGCAATGGTAAAATAATCAGACCCCCAATTCCAGCCACCTTCGGTATAAAAATTGTCATAGCCAGGATAAGCAGAACCTACAGTATATTTTAAATTTGGGCCGTAGTTGTAATAACCCTCCATATCATCCATGTAACCTGGGCTTATCCAAATAAATTCACCATCTATAACGTTTGGTAGTCTTTCCGTTGATCCCCATAAACTTAAAAATGATATGTTACTCTTTAAGCTTAAATTCTCCAAAGCTGTACTCCAAGTGGACTCTTCCGTAAGATAATTTGGACCAAAAACAAAAAATGCTGGTTTATCTTGAACCCTAATGTAGTTGTCCTTTACAAAGTAGGATTCGTTCAATAAGTTCATATCGTCTTGCAACAATTCAACTTCTCCTTTAGAGAGATTTTGAAAAGAATTGTCAGCTACTCGGTCTTCATACATAATGGCAAAATCAAGGTCTATATCATTCAGTTCTTCCATAAAGGTCTCGGTAGCTTCCCTAATAAGCCCATAGTCATTTTCATTTCTACTCCCATACCAATCAAATATAACCCCATCAATTCCTGCAAGTTTCATTAATAAAAAGTGATATTCCTGTAAGTAGGGGTCCCTTGAGGAATAAGGACCCACTAATGGATAATAATGACTTGCAATATTTCTTCTGCCGTCTTCATCGGTAACGTTTGGGTTTTTATTGGCCATGGTCCAGTGTTGACCCCAGTAACCATCATAGGATATGGATTGGAACCATGGCATATAATGTACATACACTTTTTTGCTATTATTCTTTCCAACCCACATTGGTGGCGGGTTTTTATCAGAAATAGTACCTTTTTTAAAATTGGAAAGCTCTTCGTCAACAATTTTCTGTAACTCTTTTTTCGAGAAATTTCCCTCTAATGGGGGTAGTTGGTAATAGGCACTGTTAGATTTTATTTCGTTGGAAAATGTGGTTTCTACAGGTTCTAATTTTTCGTTTATAGAAGTTTCTTCTGTAAGTGAATCCTTTTCACATGAGGTCATGGCAATCAATAGGGCATTCCACAGTAAAAGCACTGAATTTCTCGTTATCAGTTTCATAATAAGTAGGTTTAAGGGAGAAAATTAGATTTTTATTACTTGCAACCTGAGGTATATCATCCAACTAGCTAATAACTTTAGATGAGCGAAAGATAAATGTCGACGAATGAATTCTTTAAATCATAGATTCCAAAGGAAAAACCGGAAGAACCTTACTATGAAAAGTTTAGGTACCTTATTCAATAAATAGTATCGATTGCCTTACTTGAAGATTGCTAGGGTGCAGTATGGGAATGTAATCAAATTGGTTTAGTCTTGTTTTTTAGAGGTCGTGCACACTCTAAATTTCAATATTTTCTTTTATATAAAAGACCAGGCCCATCACAGGCAGCAGAGCCTCCCGTCAATAAATTACTATCCTTTACCAAAAATTTTTCTATAAGCTTTTCCCCAGTACAACTTTCTATTAAATCGGTTTCAGAATCATATTCCAAAACTAAAATTGTACCAGGGGTATCTTCCTTAATGCTAAAGGTTCCCTCTCCCGTAATCGTTTTATCTGAGGTTAACCTTGTCTTTAGAAAACTATTGTTTTCTTTTAAAACCAGTGTTTCTTGATATGGGAGGTCTTCTCCAGATACGTTTCCTGGTTGCATGCCCAAGGTCATACTGCTTAATTCCCATTCTTGTGGTAGTGTTTCTATAAAATCAGATTCAAGGGTATTTAAATTTTCGTTTGTACAGGAATTTAAATAAAGTAACACAAATAGTGCTGTATAGAATCGCATAATTGACCATTTTTAAGAATAGATGTGAGATTGTAGGAGGGTTGCGCTAAATTGGAGAATTTTCATTACCTAAAAACAATTAAAACCTCAGGTTTTATCAGTTTATGGAACCCTAATTTGTCATTATTGTAAAATAGGGCTGGCATTATTCTATAGAAGCTAAAGTTTTAATTTATCTGTTGATATCGATAGGGATTCCTCTTTTTATCGCTTAACTTACATACATTGAAAACCAGCTTTTTATATGGCATTAAAAGTAGCGATTAAGCACAAGACTGTTTATAAATATGACCGCAAGGTTCATCTCTCCCCTCACATATTTAGGCTAAGGCCTGCTCCACATAGTAGGACTCCCATTGAAGCTTATTCCATTAAAATTAAACCTGAGAACCATTTTTTTAATTGGCAACAGGATCCTTTTGGTAATTATTTGGCCAGATTGGTATTTCCGGAAAAGACGAATGAACTTTCCATTGATGTGGAAATCATTGCAGATATGAAAACCATCAATCCTTTCGATTTTTTTGTGGAAGAAGCCGTTGAGGATTATCCTTTTACGTATTCCGAAGCTCTAAAAAAAGAACTGCGGCCCTATCTGGAAATTATGGAGGATGGTCCGTTGCTTACCGAATGGATATCACAATTAGACCTAAGTAAAAAACGCACTATTGATTTCCTTACCGGGCTCAATCAAAAATTGTATGAGTATTTAAATTATACGGTACGATTAGAACCCGGTGTACAAACCTGTGAACAGACTTTGGAAAGAAAGTTGGGTTCTTGCAGGGATTTTGCCTGGTTGTTGGTACAAACACTTAGACATTTAGGATTGGCCGCGCGTTTTGTATCCGGTTATTTGGTTCAATTAAAGGCCGATGAAAAATCATTGGACGGCCCTTCAGGACCAGAAGAAGACTTTACGGACCTTCACGCTTGGGCAGAAGTATATTTGCCAGGTGCCGGGTGGATAGGGTTGGACGCTACCTCAGGACTTTTAGCGGGAGAGGGCCATATTCCTTTGGCATGTACCCCGTCTTATGAAAGTGCAGCACCGGTATACGGTTTAACGGATCCATGTGAAACTCAATTTGAATTCGAAAACAAGGTCACCCGCATTTTTGAATCTCCTCGAGTGACTAGGCCTTACACGGAAGAACAATGGAATGCCATTTACAATTTGGGTTTCAAGGTAGAGGAGGAGTTACAAAAAAACGATGTAAGGCTTACTATGGGCGGGGAGCCTACATTTGTATCGGTTGATGATATGGAGGCCGAAGAGTGGAATACCACGGCGGATGGGCCCCATAAAAGGGAATTGGCCTCTCATCTTTCCGGCAGGTTATTGGAAGCTTTTGGAAAAGGTGGAATGCTTCACCATGCTCAAGGAAAATGGTATCCGGGTGAAGCCTTGCCGCGTTGGCTCATAGGGATTCATTGGCGAAAAGATGGGGAAGCCATCTGGAAAAATCCTGAATGGCTGGCTTCATTTTCCAAGGTATATGAGCTTCCTAAGGATAGTACATCTACTTTCTTAAAAAAACTATCGGATAAACTTTTGTGTCCTTCGGATACTGTGATGCCTGCCTACGAAGATGCCTTTTACTTTTTGTGGGAAGAGCGAAAATTACCGGTGGATGTGGACGGAAAAATATACGACCAAAGGGATTCCGCTTTGCGAAAAAAATTGAGCGAGGTACTGGAGCAGGGCACTGGAGAAGTGGTTGGGCACGTAATGCCCTTATCAAAATCCGGAGGTAGATGGATTACCAACCCTTGGGAATTTAGAGGTGGTAACCTGGTTTTGGCACCGGGCAATTCGCCTATAGGATTACGGTTACCGCTAGAGTCGCTGCCTAAAAACCCAAAAATACCCTCCGAACCTACAGCTGAACCCGAACTTTTTGAACCAAAGGAAGAACTTCCGGCTTATGGGGAAGAATTGCAAAAACGATTGCAAAATGGTAAAGTGGGCCACCTAAAAAATCAGCCCTATGTACGTACTGCTTTGTGCGCAGAGGTTAGAGAAAATAAATTATACCTCTTTTTACCTCCTTTGAATTCAGCAGAGGACTTTTTGGATTTGATAGCTTCAATTGAGTCCACTGCTTTAGAGTTGCAAATCCCGGTAATTCTAGAAGGTTACGAACCCCCTAGGGACAATAGATTGGAGGTTTTAAAGATTACCCCAGATCCTGGTGTAATCGAGGTTAATGTACACCCCGCAAAAAATTGGGAGGAGCTTACCAAAAATACGTTAACGTTATATGAAGAGGCGAAAAAATCCCGACTGGGGACGGAGAAATTTATGTTGGACGGGAAGCATACCGGCACCGGTGGCGGAAACCACGTTACCTTGGGCGGTATAACCCCGGCCGATAGTCCGTTATTACGTAAACCTCAGTTGTTACGTAGCTTATTAACTTTTTGGCAGCATCATCCTGGGCTTTCCTATCTGTTTTCCGGGGCTTTTATTGGTCCTACCAGTCAGGCACCCAGGGTGGATGAGGGTCGCTTGGAAAATTTATATGAACTTGAAATAGCCTTTGCACAGATACCTGAAGAAGGGGAAGTACCTTTTTGGCTAACAGATAGGCTGTTTAGACATTTATTGACCGATATCACGGGTAATACGCACCGGGCAGAATTTTGTATCGATAAACTATACTCTCCGGATAGCTCCTCTGGCCGCTTGGGAATTTTGGAGCTTAGGGCTTTTGATATGCCGCCACATTCCCAAATGAGCCTTATGCAAATGTTACTGGTACGAACCTTGGTTTCCTGGTTTTGGAAAAAGCCCTACAAGCATGATTTGGTACGTTGGGGAACTGAACTACATGACAAGTTTTTATTGGAGCATTACGTTAAAGAGGATATTGCCGATGTGGTCTCGCAATTAAACGATGCCGGTTACCCTTTTCAATTGGATTGGTTCGATCCCTTTTTCGAGTTCCGGTTTCCGTTATATGGGATGGTGGAAATCAATTCCATACAGTTGGAACTAAGAATGGCCATTGAGCCATGGAACGTTTTAGGCGAAGAAATGTCCGGAAGGGGTACTTCTAGATATGTAGATTCCAGCTTGGAACGAGTACAGATAAAGGTGAAAAATTTTACGGAAGAGCGGTACAGCATCACCTGCAATGGTGTTAAAATTGATTTGAGTCCCACGGGAACCAAAGGGGAGTATGTGGCGGGCGTACGGTACAAAGCGTGGCAGCCATGGTCTGCACTGCATCCCACTATTGGAGTGGACACCCCTTTGGTTTTTGATGTGGTTGATATGTGGAACAAGAAATCAATAGGGGGTTGTACCTATTTTGTATCACATCCCGGAGGGCGCTCTTATGAAACCTATCCCGTGAACAGTTTGGAGGCGGAATCACGAAGAATCAATCGTTTTTGGGAAATGGGCCATACACAAGATGAGGTTTTACCTGCGCAACCCAAAACAAATACAAATTTTGTGGGTAGATTGGTGGAGCCTAAAAATGCTTCCAGTACATTTGTTTTCAAAGAAGTACCCGTGAACCCGGAATACCCTCATGTTTTGGATTTACGTAAAAAGTAATTGAAGATGCCGCTAACCACTACCAATTGGATCAATACCTATCATACCCAACACAAGAATGATGAGCTGTTTACGGCTCAACAGCGAATAAAACCCTATTGGAACCAACTTCTCAAAGAGTTTGAAAAATTTGGACCCGAGGGGCTCATGGCCCGCCAAAAAGATATTGATTGGCTCTTGGGAGAGAATGGGGTTACTTACAACGTCTATAATGACCCTAAAGGGATGCACCGTCCTTGGAATTTGAATGTTTTTCCGCATTTGGTGGAGGAACAGGAATGGAAAAAGGTTGAGGCGGGTATTATGCAACGAAGTCGCCTTTTGGATTTGGTCCTGAAAGATGTATATGGCGAAAGAAAATTGATCAAAGAAGGTATTATTCCTAGTGAGGTCATCTATGGACATAGGGGGTTTTTACGCCAATGTGATGGTATCACCTATCCCAACCAAAAGTTTCTATCCATTTACGCAGCGGATTTGGCCCGTGGCAGTGACGGACGTCTTTGGGTGGTAAACGACAGGACGGAGGCTCCTTCCGGAATGGGGTATGCCTTGGAAAATCGTTCTACCACTAGTAGAATTTTACCGGAGATTTACAGCCAAATGAACGTTAAGCGTTTGTCCGGTTTTTTCTTTGAACTACATCAAATGCTGATGGATGCATCACCTGTAAAAAAGGAAAATCCGTACATAGTCATATTAACCCCTGGTTCTCATAATGAAACGTATTTTGAGCATGCTTACCTATCTTCCTTTTTAGGCTACCCGTTGGTACAGGGCAATGATTTGGTAGTTCGAGATGGTTTTCTTTGGATGAAATCCTTACAAGGTTTAAAACGGGTAGATGTTGTTTGGCGTAGGGTAGATGATGTTTTTGCAGACCCTTTGGAGTTAAGGGAAGATTCCCATTTAGGAGTGGCCGGACTTTTAGATGTTGTTAGAAGGCAAAATGTGGCCATTGTGAATCCTGTTGGAAGTGCCGTAATGGAAAATCCAGGTTTAATTCCTTTTATGCCCTCCATAAGTAAATATTTCTTGAACGAGGATCTGATGTTGCCGCAAATTGCCTCTTGGTGGTGCGGGCAGGAGAAAGAAATGAACTATGTTCTTGAAAACTTATCGCAATTGGTCATCAAACGAATAGACCGAACCAATAGGGAAAGTATCCATTTTGCAGAGTTCCTAAGTGCCGTGGAATTGGAAAAGTTAAAACTTGAAATTAGGCGGACACCCTATAGGTATGTTGCACAGGAAAAAATCAATTTCTCTACGGCGCCCAATCTGTCGGGCAATACGGTGGAGCCAAGGCACTTGGTAAGCCGTTCTTTTTGTATTGCCAGTAAGGAGGCATATCATGTAATGCCCGGTGGACTCGTTAGGGTAGCGCCTAGCAGTGAAACCATTAGGGTTTCCAATCAAAGAGGGGGAACCAGCAAGGATTTCTGGGTAATTCAGGAAAATGCATCTTTAGAGGAGGTAAAACACTGGCAAACTAGAAGTTCTATTGCAATTTCAGGCCTTAATGACCTACCTAGCCTTACAGCGGAAAATTTGTTCTGGGCAGGTAGATATGTGGGAAGAACCTTGGTGAACGCCCGCTTTTTAAGAATGGTATTTAGGCAAATGGCCTTACTACAGGACAATGACGAGAAACCAAAAACGGAAAAATTGGAGGTTTTGTTCCGGGCGGTTACCAATTTAACGGGCACCTATCCCGGTTTTGTGGGTGAAAAGGGTAAAGAAGCTAAAGCCATGGAACATCCCATGCAAGAAATGCTTTCCGTTCTGTTAGATAGAAATAGACCTGGTAGTTTGGCGCATACCCTGGGGATGTTCAGTAATTCTTACTATTCCATTAGAAATCTTTGGTCTACGGATATGTGGCGGGTTTTTGAGAATATTCAGAACATATGGAAGACTTTTGAAAAAAGTGAGGACCGTTCCATCAACAGGATTTTAAAAGTGCTCAATCAGTTGATTACCCGATTGATAGCTTTTATGGGGCTTATTGAAGAGAGCATATTGGTGCAGCAAGGTCTGCTTCTTTATTTTATAGGGCTGCAGTTGGAGCAAAGTATTCTTACTATTACCAAATGTAGGTCTCTGTTGACCATCGCATATGATGAGCAGGTAGAATATGAATTACTTGAATATCTGCTAACCAGTCATGAAAGTCTTAATATTTATCGCTATAGTTACCGTTCTTATATTAAGTTGGAGCATGTATTGGATTTGGTGATTTTGGATTTGGAATATCCTAGGTCCTTAACCTTTATGCTTAACAGAATTCAAAAGGATATTGTACGATTGCCGCATTCAAGACAGGACAATAACTTGGCTAATTATCAGAAGTACATTTTAGAAGGATTTTCCAAGCTTCGTTTGGCGTCGTCATCAGAATTGATCAAAACCAATTCTGATAAAGATATAGTGCGAAAGGACCTTGATACTTTATTTGAGGAACTTTCCACTTTATTGTATCAAACCAGTCAATCACTAACCAGTACCTATTTTAACCATACAGATAAGCAAAACCAGTTGGTAGTTCAATCTTTTCCTTTTTAATATGGTCTTTAATGTAATCCATACAACCGCCTACAAGTACAATGCACCGGTTAGCTATTGTCATAACATTGCCACCCTTAGACCGCGTGATTCCCAAGGGCAGAAATTATTGGATTTTAACATAGACATCAGTCCCCTTCCTTCGGAAATTTCTGAAAGGAGGGATTTCTTTGGAAATTTTATCACTAGATTTTCCATCCAAACAGAACATAAGGAACTAAAAGTAACTACCAAGAGTAAAATAGAAAGGGACTTCACACCATTCAAAGAAAATATGAATAGCAATAGTTGCAGGGGAGTTACAAACTCGCAAGCAATCTTTGCATTAAAGGGAGCCACCACACCAGAACTTTTGGACGCCAAGCAATACATCTTGGATTCTATATTTATAAGGCGGGCCAATGCGCAAATCAGGGAATATGCCAAAGTTTCTTTTCTACCCAACCGCTCGGTTTTTGATTCGGCATATGAACTCATGCAGCGTATTTATACAGACTTTGATTTCGTTTCTGGCTTTACAAGTATTTCAACTCCGGTAGAGGAGGTGATGAGGGAGAAAAAAGGGGTTTGCCAAGACTTTGCGCAAATTGCCATCTCCTGTATTCGTTCTATGGGGTTGCCCGCAAGGTACGTGAGCGGCTATATAGAGACCATTCCGCCAGAAGGCCAAGAAAAATTAGTGGGAGCAGATGCGTCCCATGCTTGGTTCTCCATATTCATTCCTGGTTTTGGATGGGTAGATTTTGACCCTACCAACAATATGATACCCATGAACCAGCATATTGTTGTAGGCTGGGGAAGGGACTATTACGATGTTCCTCCTTTAAAGGGAGTTGTTTTTGGGAGTGGAAAGAGTAAGCTCAAGGTAATGGTAGATATTACGGCTGCGCAACCGGTTTAAATTCAATTGTAAGTTAAATCTTCTTAAACTTATAGAATTAATTGGGTACAAGGTGTGCTCAATCACTCAAAAAATCTGTAATTTTAACATACTTACGTTGCATACCTGTTAAGAATAGGAATACGTTACTTACATGGGTTGATTTGCGTAGGGGTTATTTTCTTGATGTATTGCCTTTTCAGAGGAATAGTTATGTTCAAGTGTTTTACAGTTGACATGGATTATTCGAGAGTCAATCTTGCAAAACCAAACTGAATATGAGTAAAGAACAACCTCAGGACTTTTATGTGGTAGGAATTGGCGCATCCGCTGGAGGGCTAAAAGCAGTTCGAAGTTTTTTCGATAACATGCCCAGTGATTCCGGCATAGCCTTTATTGTAGTGCAACACCTTTCCCCGGATTTTAAAAGTTTAATGCCAGAACTTTTATCCTCCCATACAGAGATGGAAATTTTTACGGCCGATCAAGACCAGGTCATAAGACCTAATTGCATTTACCTAAATAAGCGTAACAAAAACTTGGGAGTAAAGGATGGCAAATTTGTGTTACTCAAAAAAGCACCAAAGGAA
Organism: Cytophaga sp. FL35; assembly: GCF_014349235.1. Classification (GTDB taxonomy): domain Bacteria; phylum Bacteroidota; class Bacteroidia; order Flavobacteriales; family Flavobacteriaceae; genus Euzebyella. Next base: position 31,688 of record NZ_JACSOH010000030.1, read on the forward strand.
CATTTGAACCTACCTATAGATATTCTGTTTAAAATGTTGGGGCAAGAATACCAAGATAAATCCATTGGGGTCATTTTGTCCGGTACCGGATCGGATGGATCCAGAGGTTTGCGCGATATTAAGGAGGGCGGGGGTACCATCTTTGTGCAGGAGCCGGAATCTGCTCAATTTGATGGCATGCCCAAGTCTGCCATTTCTACCAATTTAGTGGATTATGTATTGTCTTCTGGAAATATAGCGGACAAAGTTTTCAATTTTGTTAACCATGAAATTGTTTTGGAGGTAGACGGGGAGGAAGAAGCTTACGACGAAAAGAGCTATCAGGCCATCTTGTTCGAAATTCAGAAAAAGACGGGAATCAACTTTAAAAAGTATAAGCCAAATACTTTACTAAGAAGATTGGCCAAACGTTTAAGCCTTCACAACATCAATTCTTTAGAAGATTATTTGGCGTATCTAAAGAAAAAAGAGGAGGAGTTGGAAATCATTAAACAAGAATTTTTAATAGGGGTCACAAATTTTTTTAGAGATCAAGAAGCTTTTCAGATTTTAAAGGAAAGTGTTATTCCAAGGATTTGCCAAGAAAAGGACAAGTTTGAAGGGATTAGGATTTGGGTGGCCGGCTGCTCCAATGGCAAAGAGGTGTATAGTATAGCCATGTTGTTTGATGACTATATTCATATCAATGGATTGGATATTGATTTCAAAATTTTTGCAACTGATATTGATAAAAATGCCCTAAGGCAGGCAAGTGCCGGTATCTATAATGGAAACGATGCTGAGGAAATTGATAAGTCTTATTTGGACCAATATTTCCTAAAGACAGGCAATAGGATACAAATTATTAAACGTATTAGGGAAAAAGTAGTTTTTTCCTATCACGATGTTACCAATGATCCCCCATTCATACAAGTAGATTTAATAACTTGTAGAAACCTACTCATCTATCTAACAGGAGCAACACAGCAAAACATTCTGTCCAATTTTCAATTTGCCCTCAATAAAGATGCTTTCCTATTCTTGGGAAGTAGTGAGTCTCTAGGAAGAATGAATAGTGCTTTTAGACCTTTGGATGCCAAACATAGAATCTTTCAAGTAGTGAAAAAGGAAAAGAAGCTTTTTAACAGAAGGTCTATTTATGATAACGATGTGAGGACACGTAGAATGGATTATCTAGGTACGGAAAACCAGCAGCCAAGGGAGAAAGAACTTACTTCCAATAATGAGCTTTTTTACTATAAATATCTGAGCAAAAAATATGCCCCGGTTACTGTTTTTGTAGATGAGGATTTCAATGTACAATTTATTCAAGGTGAATTTAAAAGATGGTTTAGGCAAACTGATGGAATGTTCTCCAATAATCTAATGAGTCTTGTACCGCAGGAGTTATCTACGGTAATACGAAATGGAGTAAGGCGTACCATGAAGTCCAATGGGCCTATCACCATTAAAAATCTGGTGGTAAAAACAACAGAAGTAGACCTTACCACGGATCTATATTTTGAACAGGTAGATAGTTTGCAGAAGGATCAAAACATTTTTTTAATACAATTTGGGGAGAGTGTTAAAGAGAGGCCTGCAGAGGAAATTTATCTTTCGAGCGATGATGTTTCCAATTTTTCCAAGGAGCGAATAGCAGATTTGGAACATGAGCTCATGGAGAAAAAGGGTGAGCTACAAAACGTAATTGAAGAATTGGAAACCAGTAATGAAGAATTACAGAGTTCTAATGAAGAGTTGATGTCCTCCAATGAAGAATTACAAAGTTCCAATGAAGAATTACAGTCCGTTAATGAAGAATTATACACCGTAAATACGGAGTTTCAGGAGAAAAATAAGGAGCTTGAGGATCTTCATAATGATATGGTGAATTTATTGAACAGTACTGATATTGGTACGCTGTTCCTTGATATAAACCTGAATATTAGAAAGTTTACCCCGGCCGTAAAGCGTATTTTCAATTTGGAGGAAAGAGATTTAGGCCGCTCCATTGAAAGTTTTGCTTCTGAATTTGATGATGCAACAAGAGATATATTCTTGGAAGACTGTCAAATGGCATTGGAGGAGTTACAGACTTTTGAGAAAGAAATCTGCGATAGGAAGAAAAACTGGTATCTAAATAAGATAGCCCCTTTTGTAACATCAGAAAAGAGAATTGAGGGGGTGGTAGTTACTTTTGTTAGTATCAGTGATCTTAAGGAAAATGAACTGGCCTTACAATTAAAATCCGAAGAATTGGCCAAAGCCCAAGAAGTAGCTAGAATGGGTAGTTGGCGTTTAGACGTGAAAACCAATAAAGTGTTCTGGACAGAAGAACTCTATAGAATGTACGGTTTTGATCCTCATTTACCCCCGCCGCCCTACACAGAGCACATGAAACTTTTTACCAAGGAATCTTGGGAAGAACTTAGTAAAGCCGTGGAAAAAACGGCCCATGACGGTACTCCTTATGCTTTGGAGTTAAGAATGCTTAAAAGAGATGGTTCCCTTGGATGGATTTTTGCTTCTGGCAATGCCTATTACGACGAGATGGGGGAAATTACCCATCTACGCGGGATTGCTCAAGATATTACCGAGCGAAAAGACCTTTATGAAAGAATGCTGCACGAAAAGGAGTTTTCTAATAAAATTACGGAATTATCTCCTTCAGGAATTTATATCTACAATTTTATCAGCGGCACCAACGACTATGTAAACGAACAATATGGGACCATTTTGGGCTATTCCATGGATGAAATTAATTCAATGGAGCAGTCAGAGTTTATGGAACTTTTTCATGAGGAGGATAGGGATGCTATCTCCGCACATATGCAAGAATTGTTTAATGGAAATGAGCACTGTAAAATAGAGTATAGATTTAGGCATAAAGACGGTCATTGGGTTTGGTGTTATTCTGTAGATTCTCCTTTTGAGTATGATGATGAAGGCAATGTCATAAGTTTTATAGGGGTATTTATAGATATTACCGAAAAGAAAAAAATAGAGCGTGAATTACAACTAGCTTTAAACAAAGCTCATTCTGCCAATATCTATAAGAATCAGTTTTTGGCGAATATGAGCCATGAGATACGCACGCCATTGAACGGATTGGTGGGCTTTGCAGAGTTTCTTAAGGAAGATGGGTTGGATAAAAACACAAGGGAAGAATATGTGGGTATTATCGAAAAATGCAGTAAACAATTACTTGATCTTGTAAATGATATTTTGGACCTTTCCAAGATTGAGGCAGGGGAACTGGATTTGCAGTTTGGAGCCTGTAATCTAAACGAGCTTACTAATGAGGTTCAAAAAACTTTTGAAGCTATACGTAAGCAACGTAGAAAAGATAAAATCTCAATTGAATGTTATGTTCCTGAAGATGGTGAACATATTATAGAAACAGATTCCTCTAGGTTAAGGCAGGTATTGATCAACTTAGTAGGCAATGCCCTTAAGTTTACGGTAAAGGGAAGCATTAGGTTTGGATTTACAATTGAAGATGGTAGGGTAATTTTTGAGGTGACCGATACGGGCATAGGTATTTCCAAAAAGGATTTGGAAATAGTATTTGACCGCTTTCAAAGGGTAGAGCACAAAGACAAAAAACAATACGATGGTACCGGTCTAGGTCTCGCCATCTCCAAAGGGGTATTAAGTCTCTTAGGAGGTTCTATAAAAGTAGCTTCCAAAAAAGGGGTAGGTACTACATTTACCTTTGATATTCCTTATAAAGCATATCATTCAGAACAAAAAGAGCAGAATGGGAAGACAACCGTTGATACCTCTAAATTTGAAAACAAACATGTTTTAATCGCCGAGGACAACCCTACCAATAAACATTACCTCAAAAAATTATTTGAACCTTTAAAAATGAAAATTTCTTGGGCCATGGATGGTAAGGAAGCCGTGGAGTTGTTCAAAAATGAATCGGACCTTTCATTGGTATTAATGGATATACGTATGCCGGTAATGGATGGTTATGAAGCGGCAGACGCCATCCTGAAAATCAATCCGGAGGCACGGATTATCGCCCAAACCGCCAATGCCATGACCAGTGATCGTGAGAATTGTCTGGAAAAAGGATTTGTTGACTATGTGGCGAAACCTATTTCAAAAGATGAAATGTTCACCATCCTTTCCAAATGGATTCCTAATTAATTTAGGAGAGCATTATTCAATATGGTTCAAGCAAGAATACCTTGATTTTAGGTAGGTTTAAACGAACAAAAATTCATGTTGTTTGCAATAAGGGTTGCGATCTTTAATTCCTATTTTCTAGCAGTTTTAATTTCAAATTACATTTATGGACATTACAAAGGACCACAAAATAGAATCTTATACCTTAAATGATGGCAAGACCATTCCCTACATGGGCTTTGGAACGTACCAAGCCACAGAGGAAGAAGGAATTGAGAGCGTTAAATTTGCGTTACAAAACGGATACAGACTATTGGATACGGCCGCTAGGTATGAAAATGAAGAGGCGGTGGGGAAAGGAATAATTCAAAGTGGAATACCTCGAGAAGAAATTATGGTAACCACAAAGGTTTGGAGAGATCGCTTGGGGTATGACGAAACTAAAAAGGCGTTCTTTGAATCTTTGGAAAGGCTCCAGTTAGATTATATTGACCTCTATCTTATTCACTGGCCGGCAAACGAGAAGAACTTTGGAGCTGATTGGCAGAAAATCAACTCGGAGACCTGGAGAGCCATGGAAGATTTACAGATGGAAGGAAAAATTAAATCGTTGGGGTTGAGTAATTTTTGGCCGGAGCATTTGGAACCATTATTACAAACGGCAAGAATAAAGCCTGCGGTCAACCAAATAGAATTTCATCCGGGATATTGGCAACCGGGGGTATTTGCCTACTGTAAAGAACGTGATGTTAGGGTAGAAGCTTGGTCGCCCTTTGCGAAAGGTGCCGTCTTTAAAAACGGTATAATGAAGGAAATAGCCAAAAAATACAACAAGACCGTAGCACAAATTACCTTACAGTGGATTGTGCAGCATGGTGCGGTGCCCATCCCCAAGTCAACTACCAAGGAAAGGGTTTTGGAGAATATTGATATTTACAACTTTGAACTTACCGGGGAAGACTTACATACCATTAGTCAACTTCCTAAAATGGGCTTTAGCGGAGAACTTCCAAATGAATGGCCGGATATTATAGGTAAACAAGCGTAAAAGAATGAGGGCAACATAATTAAAATGTTGCCCTTTAACTTTTAAAATTGAACAATGAAGAAAACTACCCTGTTTTATCTACTAAGGTTACCGCTGGCGGTAAGCATGTTCGGTCATGGCGCAGTACGACTGCCAAAACTTGACGGTTTTAGTACGTGGATGGTGGAAACTATGACGGAATCTGCAATTCCTACCTTCTTAATAATACCTTTCAGTTATGCCTTGCCCATCGTAGAATTTGGCATTGGGTTACTTATGTTGCTATCCATTCAAGTGAAGTACGCACTTGTGGCAGGTCTTATGGTGATGTCCTTGTTAATTTTGGGAAGCTGCTCTATAGAAAATTGGGGTGCAGTAGGGGCGCAGTTGGTGCATGCTGTTTATTTTGGTCTTTTACTTTTTGCTCAGGATTATAGTAATATTCCCAAAAAGTAAATTTACATTATCAAACAACATTAATGATGGCAGTACCACCTAGTTTGTTTCTTTTTACGGAATTAAGCGTTCGCTCCAATGCAGAAATTAAATTGTGAAAATTGGAAGGTTTGTGCAAATAGCGATTGGCACCCATGGCAAACAGATCCTCAATTTTGGTCATGTCCAGAACGGTAGAATAAATTATGACCGGAACTTCGTCAAAACGTTCATTGTCCCTAATATCCTGTAAACACTCCTCACCGTTCATCATTGGCATAAAAAGGTCCAAAAAAATTAGGTCTGGAAGTTTACTTTCAGAATGTAAATCGGCCATAAGGTCAACCCCATTATCGAACATTTTTAACTCAACTTCAGAATCTACCATTTCCAAAGCATCGCAAAAGATTTCTTGATCCTCATGGTCATCATCTACCAAGTACACCAATTTTTTATTTTGACTTATCATATCCTGCCCAAATATTCTTTCTAACAAATCAACTGAAAATTTTAAATACAAAATTAGGGTCTGGCATCTCTATGGGGTGCTTTAAAACCATTTCCTTTTAATGCGAATGCATCAAAAACCTTAACATTTTAAGTTTGAATTCAATGGGGATTGGTTTCAAAACATTAAAAACATAAAAAAAACTTAAAATTTAAAATTCTGTTTAACTAATTGAATATTAGTTTTTTAAGTGGGTTTTGGTTAGTTGGTACCTATATAAATCCATATTTCTTGTTGTTTTGTCCATATGCTCTTGAAGGGTCTGCGATAGTTTAGTGCAGTAAACTACTTAACAAACTACTATGATTAGACTAAAACAACTTTTGTTGGTCATTTGTATGTGTACGGGCACAACGCTTCTCGCACAAGAACAAGTGACAGGTGTTGTCAATGACAATACCAACATGCCCATTCCCGGGGTGAACATTATGATTAAGGGTACTTCTAAGGGTACGGCCACAGACTTTGATGGCAATTATGAAATTAGTGTCGAAAATGGAGACGTATTGGTCTTCTCTTATCTTGGTTTTAAGAATGCCGAAGTAAGTTATAATGGTCAGCAGACCATTGATGTGGTATTGGAAGAAGATGCCGCTAAATTGGATGAAGTGGTGGTCATTGGTTACGGTACCGTTAAAAAGAGTGATTTAACCGGTTCTGTTGCCACCGTTAGTGCCAAACAGATTGAACAGGCCAACAAGGTAGATGCGGTATCTGCCTTACAGGGGCAATCTGCCGGTGTGGTTATTCAGCGTGGAGATAATAAGCCAGGGAGTGGAGGATTTAACATCCGTATTAGAGGGGCCAGTACCATAAACCAAAATGACAGTAATGGTTTTAATCCTGGTCAAAACCCTTTATTTATTGTTGATGGAATCTTTGTTGATGATATTTCCTTTCTTAACCCGGCGGATATTAGCCGAATGGACATTCTTAAAGATGCTTCCGCTACAGCTATTTACGGTTCTAGAGGTAGTAACGGGGTGGTTCTTATTGAAACAAAGAGAGGTAAGAGCGGAAAATTAAAGGTAGACTATAGCAACTACACGGGCTTTAAACAAGCTTACCACTTGCCCAAAGTTTTTAATACGGAAGGGTATTTGCAAATGGTGAAAGAAGCCGTTGTTGGAAATGAGTTTTCCCAGCCTGAAGGCGATTTGACCTACCGTTCCAGTGATGTTCAATTAAGTGAATTTTTGGATGCTGAGGAATTACAAAATGTGGCAGATGGCGTTGACACGGATTGGATAGACCTTATGTTAAAAAACGGACTTCAAGTAAACCACACTATTGGTTTAAGTGGAGGTACTGAAACCACTAGATACTCGGCAGGTTTGGCGTATACCAAGGATGAAGGTACTGCGGACGGTGAAGATTTTACTAGATATAATGTGAGGGCCAGCCTAAGCAGTGATTTGGCAGACTGGGTAAACGTTTCCTTTAGCAATTACATTACAACGGCCATTCAAAATGGAGGTAGTTTTGAGGGTTTCAGGAGTGCGTACAGGTTAAAGCCCATTGGTAGGCCGTACAATGAGGATGGGACCTTACGTTTTTTCCCAACATCCAAAGAAACACAGATAACCAATCCATTGTTTGAAGCGGATAATATTACACGGGAAGATAAGTTTCTTCAATACATTGCTGATTTTGCCGTAAGGTTCAAACCTCTTGACGGTCTAACCTTTACCACCAAGTTTTCGCCAAATATTAAGTATAACAGGTACGGCGAATACCGCGGGCTATATTCTAAAAGTGTTAGTGCCAATGAATCCAATAGAAGGGCTCAGGTAAATCACGGTAACTACTTTTCATATGCTTGGGATAATATTCTTAACTACAACTTTAGCAAGGGTATCCATGCCGTTAATTTTACCGGGGTTGTTTCAAGGTTTTTGGAAAGGTCTGAAGGGTATTATAACCAAGTAAGGAACTTTACCACAGATGAGTATAGTTTCTACAATATAGGAGCAGGTTTGGATATCAGGGATGTTTCCAGTGATTTTAGTAAGATGACCTTGGAGTCTTATACTGGTAGATTAAATTATACCCTGGCCGATAAATACCTGTTCACTGTTACAGGTAGATATGATGGAGCTTCCATACTTTCGGAAAAAAATAAATGGGCATTTTTTCCATCGGCTGCCTTTGCCTGGAAAATCATAGATGAAAACTTTATGAAAAATCTTGGTGCGGTCTCCAATGCCAAACTAAGATTGAGCTACGGGCAAACTGGTAATAACGGTCAAGGCGGTGGATTAGCGCCACTTAAATCACAGTCTTTATTGGCGGCGAGTGCCACCAACATTGGGGATGCTTCCGTGGCTACTTCCTATATTACGGATTTGGCAAATGAGGATCTTACTTGGGAAACTACTACGGAAATTAACGTGGGGGTAGATTTTGGTTTCTTTAATAACAAGATCAACGGTTCTGTAGATGTATATGAAAGACAGAACAATGATATCATTTTCTTTACTCCATTACCAACAGTAACCGGATTTTCAGGTACGTTCAATAATGTAGGAGAATCCAGTAACAAGGGGATTGAGGTAATGTTGAATACGGTAAATGTGGATACAGAGGATTTCCGTTGGTCTACCAACTTCAATTTTGCATCCAATAAAAATACCTTGGAAAAACTATATCAGAATGATGAAATAGTATTCAATGTTGGGGGCACCAACCTAATCCATAGAGTAGGAGAGCCAGTTGGTTCTGTGTATGATTACGAATATGCCGGTATATGGCAAATTGACGAAGCAGCGGAAGCAGCCACTTTTGGACAACGTCCAGGCCAGGTAAAAGTTACCGATGTGAACGGTGATGGACAAATTACTCCGGATGAGGACAGAAAGGTAATTGGTCAAGTTGCTCCTAAATGGACTGGTGGTATTACCAGTAATATGGATTATAAAAACTTTGATTTCTCTTTCTTGATCAACTTTAGCCAAGGAAATACCTACAGAAGTAATTTCCATAGTAACTACTCTTGGGGATGGCAAGACCAACCACAGAGGACATTTAATGGTTATGATGTGAATTATTGGACACCGGATAATCCGATCAATTCATGGTATCAACCAGGTAATCCTGGTCCTTACGGGCATGTAGCGCATTACAAGGATGTATCCTACGCCAAGGTTGGGTTTATCACTTTAGGATATTCCTTAGGTAATAACATATTGGAGAAACTTAACGTAAGTAACCTAAGGTTATATACTACCGTTCAAAATCCGTTCATTTTTACAGATTACGATGGTTGGGATCCTGAAAATGCAGGAAGAAATCAGTGGGGAGCCGCATACATGTCCAGAACTTTTATGGCCGGTCTTAACCTAAGCTTCTAATCAGTTACTAACACATTAAAAAGATTTCAATGAAATATATTAATCGCAAAATAATTGGTGGTTTGTTATTGGCCGGAGTTTTAGGAGCCAGTTGCGACACCTATTTAGAGGAAGAAAATAATTCCTCTTTAAGTATAGAAACCGTAGAATCAGACCCACAGATTTTTAATCAATTGGTAGCTTCCGTATACGAGCGGGCAAGGGAAACCAGCACCTATTATACCTCTGACCTTTACTATGCTTTAGAGGATTTGGGAACGGATATCGTTACAAGGGCTACCGCCATAAACGGTACTAGTGATGTGAATGACTACGTGAACTTTAACTCCTTGAATTGGGCTGTTGGAGTTTTCTGGACCAATCAATATAAAGTAATCTCCGCTGCCAATGTTGTGGCAGATTTGGAGAACGGTGAAGTTGCAATTCCAGATTTATCGGCGGCCGAATTGGCCAAAGGAGTTGCTGAAGCAAAATTTTTTAGGGCATGGTCCTATTTTAAATTAGTGGTCAATTACGGGGGGGTGCCATTGGTGTTGAACCAGGTTACTACTTCGGATACGGATTATAGCCGGGCAAGCGAGGAAGAAGTGTACGCACAGATAATTACTGATTTACAAACGTCATTGGCTGGTGTTGATGAAAATCCAGCTGATTATGGTAGGGTTTCAAAAGATGCGGTAAGACATCTTTTATCCAAAGTATTATTGACTAGAGGGTATAAATCATTTGGTTCCGATGCTGATTTTACTGAGGCAATCGGTCTTGCCGAAACGGTAATGACAAACCATCCATTGGAAGGTTCGTTTGCAGATTTGGTAGCTATAGGTAACCAAAGAAATCAGGAAGTTGTTTTCTCCTATTTATTTGGAGGAAACTCGGTAAGTCGTGGTTGGGGTAACTCCAGACACATGATGTACCAGTTCCGTTTTTATGATTATCCCGGGTTGATCAGGACCGTTCAGGGACTAAGAAATATGCCAACACCTTTCTTTTACGGTTTATTTTCTGATGAGGACCAAAGGGCCGAAGCTACTTTTACCCGTGAGATTTATGCGCATGAGGACTATGAAGCTGAGGTAAACGGTTCTACCGTTACGGTTGCTGCAGGAGAATTGGCAATATTGCTTCCAAAAGAAACTTGGACACAAGAGGAAATAGATGCCGTGCCCTATGCAGTTATTAACCCCGGAACATATTTCACCAATAATGGTACTACTCCTGTACATTTTCCCATCTTTACTAAGTTTGAAGATCCCGGGGTACCTTTTACGCAGCCAGATCAATCTTCTCAAGGAGAAAGAGATATGGTTATGATGCGAGGAGGAGAAGCCTACTTGATTGCAGCTGAAGCCTACCTTGAATTAGGAAATGCAGGTCAAGCGGCGACCTTGCTGAACTCATTGAGAAGCAGAGCCGGAATTACAGAAGAGGTGACTGCCGGTGATGTGGATATCGACTTTATCTTGGATGAAAGGGCAAGAGAGCTCATAGGTGAGGTCAATCGTTGGGCAGACCTTAAAAGAACAGGTAAGTTGTTGGAGCGTGTAAGGGAGCACAACCCGCATGTTGCCTTGAACAATGCATTACAGGAATATCACTTGCTGAGGCCTATTCCTCAGGCAGAAATAGACAATACCGGTGGTAGCATAACGCAAAACCCTAATTACAAGTAAAATTTTTGCTTCTGTTAAGTTTAGTTGAGTTAACAGCTGATTGTTTGGTAGGGCGGGCTTAGGCCCGCCCAACTTACATTTACTGTTATGGGTTGACCTGCTAAGCTTCAATAAATTTTTAAAATTTATGGGTATTTTCTATATATTGACCACTATTATACTCACTTTACCTTCCTTCTTAACTATCTAAAAATGCTTCGCATCAAAGAGTTATTATTTTTTGTTTCTACCCTTAGCCTTTTACTGTTTGTCTCTTGTGAGAAGAAAGTGGAGGTAAAAAAACCATTGGAAATTAACTATGTGGATAAGGTATATCCTTGGTTGGATACGGAGAACTCCAGATGGTTTTTCTTCAGTTCTGCCAGTAGACCTTTTGGGATGGTCAACCTTAGCCCGGATACGGAGATTGATGGCGCATGGGGAAGTGGTTATCGCTACAAAGTTGACTCTATAAAAGGGTTTAGCCACGTACATGCTTGGCAAATGAGCGGCCTCTCCGTGATGCCCGTAGTCAATAGGGATTCTATAAATCCATTTACGGATTTCTATTCAAAATTTAGCCATGAATCTGAAAAAGTAACTCCCGGGCATCATTATTTAAAACTTGATAGAAATAATATTGAAGTAGAGCTCACTAGTACTAAAAGGGTTGGTTTTCATAAATACAACTTTAGAGCGGAGGATGGAGAAAAAAGAGCCATTCTATTTAACCTTCATACCCCATTGGGACCCTGTGATAATTCCGAAGGAGTCCTGGAAATGGACGGTAATATGGCACTCTCCGGTAGTCTGGTCATGGAACCTACTTTTAGAAGACCCAAGCCTTTAAAAATGTACTTTAAAGTACTTTTAAATACGGCAATTGCTTCCATTGAACATGATGAAATTACCCAAAATGCTGTAGTGCATTTAAACAAAACGGAAGATGCTGTTTTAATGAAGGTGGGTATTTCCTATACGTCCAAAGAAAATGCAGCCCTAAACTTGGAAAAAGAAGTTCCACATTGGGATTTTGAACAGGTTGTGAAAGAATCCAAAGAGGAGTGGAACAAGATGCTGTCAAGAATTCAAGTAGAAGGGGGGTCTGACCAAGAGCAGCGAAGATTTTATACCGATTTGTGGCACGCTTTACAAGGAAGAAGAACAATCAGTGATGTAAATGGGGCCTATCCGGACAATACGGGAGAGAATTTTAGAATTGGTCAGCTTCCGTTAAATGAAAAAGAAGAACCTCAATTTAACCACTATAACTCAGATAGTTTTTGGGGGGCTCAGTGGACCATCAATACCTTATGGGGATTGGCCTATCCTGAGATAATGGATGAATTTACCAATTCCTTAATGCAATATTATAGGGATGGTGGCTTGGTACCTAGAGGACCGTCCGGTGGCAACTACACCTATGTGATGACCGGCGCTTCCAGTACGCCATTTGTAGTAACCGCCATTCAAAAAAATATCTATAAAGGAGATTTGCAAGAAGCTTTTTCCGCCCTTAAAAAGAACCACGAAAAAGGCGGTATCATGGGTAGGGCCGGTTATGAGCATGAAACGGAAATTGGCGGCGGGCTCAGTCATTACTTGGAAAAGGGCTATGTTCCCAATCCCCTGCCCGAGGGCAAGTTCGGTATACATTTAGACGGCTCTGGTCAAACATTGGAATATGCCTATCAAGATTACACTTTGGCCCAATTAGCGAAGAAATTAGGAAAGGCTTCAGAGGTGGAGGTTTTTATGAACCGGTCCAAAAACTATCAAAATGTCTTTAATGTAGAAGAAGGTTGGATGGGCCCCAGAAATGAAAAGGGGGAATGGAAAGCAGATTTTGACCCCTATGCTTATGAAAACGGTTTTGTAGAAAGCAATGCCGCACAGGCAACATGGTTTGTGCCCCATGATTTGGATGGCTTGGCCAACTTAATGGGTGGAAAGGAAAAAGCAATTGAAAAATTGCAGGAACAGTTCACAAAAGCAGAAGAACTAAACTTTACCTCCGGTAGTTCGCACGAAAGTGAATTGCATCCGGAATACAGAAGAATCCCCATCAATTTGGGAAATCAACCTTCCATACAAACGCCTTTCGTATTCAATAAGTTGGGCCGGCCAGACCTAACCCAATACTGGACGCGAAAAGTGGTGGAAAAAGCGTTTAGTGGTTTGGCACCGGATACCGGTTACAATGGCGATGAGGATCAAGGTCTCATGGGGAGTTTAAACGTGCTTTACAAAATTGGCCTGTTTCAGATGAACGGGGGCACAGAGGAAAACCCTGAATATCAAATAGGCAGTCCTATTTTCAATAAGGTGACCATTAAGTTGCATCCAGACTATTATAAAGGGGGAACCTTTGTAATTGATGCTTCCAACAATAGTGGAACAAACGTGTATTCGGATACTCCCGTTTTCAACGGAACCAGCTTAGCTGATTTTACCATCAAACACGAGGATATTACCAATGGGGGTACTTTGATTATGAATATGAAATCGGAGTCAAAAACCAAATAATATGAAAACTAAAATCTGGTTTTTTTTACCGGTGGTCGCTTTATTGATTGCTATGACACAACCTTTGCCGGAATTGGATAAGGGGAAGGTGAAGGAGTTTCTGGTAACGGATTTTGGAGCGGTGCCAGATGGTATGACCCTTAATACAATAGCCATCCAAAAAGCGATCGACGCCGCACATAAGCGAAAAAAGGGAGGAAAGGTTGTATTTCCTTCCGGAAATTATCTGTCGGGAAGCATTCAATTAAAAAGCAATGTTCATCTTTATTTTGAAGAGAATGCCCAATTGTTAGGAAGTACCGATCCTGGGGACTACCAAAAAATGGAATTTCCAGGAAGACCCGAAAGCCCCAAAAAGGACGATAATTCCCAAATGGCTTTGATTTTGGCTCATAAGGCTATAAACATCAAACTTAGTGGTAAGGGGCGTATTGATGGGCAGGGGCTACCACTGGCTTTACATATTGACAGTCTACACCATGCCGGAGTTGCCATAGACCCTAATTACAACACTAAGCGAAATAGGCCCAATGAGACCATGAGACCTAAATTGTTTAGGTTTTCACAATGTGAAAATATTGAAATAACGGACTTAAAAGTAGGGGAAGCCGCTTGTTGGGGACTATCTTTTGAGCTGTGCACTAATTTGATTATAGATAATCTCACCGTTACCAACCGGTCTTATTGGAACAATGACGGAATGGATATTACGGATAGTAAAAACGTGCGAATCACTAACTGTGATGTTAATTCTGCTGATGACGGCATCTGCTTAAAATCCTATTATCCGGGATATAGCAATGATAGTATCTATATAGCCAATTGTACCATACGGTCCAGCGCTAGTGCCATAAAATTTGGTTCGGCTTCCTTTGGCGGATTTAAAAATGTGACTATAGAGAACATTAAAGTATTCGATACGTTTCGTTCTGCCATTGCCATAGAATCAGTAGACGGGGCCCTTATTGAAAATATCAAAGTGAACAACATAGTGGCAGAAAATACCGGAAACGCCATTTTTGTGAGATTGGGACATAGAGCAGGCGAAAAGCCGGGAGTAGTAAGAAATATCTCCATTACCAATATGAAAGTAGAAGTTCCTTTTGGTAGGCCAGATATCGATTATGATTTAAGGGGACCCGAAGTGAATTTCTTTCATAACCCTTTCCCTTCTTCCATTGTGGGAATAGAAGGCCATCAAATTGAAAGTATAACCTTGGAGAATATAGAGATTATATATCCCGGTCGTTCTAGTAGGAGTATGGCATACATTCCTTTAAGCGATTTGGACAGGGTTCCTGAAGAAAGAAAAGGGTATCCGGAGTTTTCCATGTTCGGTGAATTACCGGCGTACGGTTTGTATGTTAGGCACGCCAAGAACGTTAAGATGTCCAATATTAAGTTTGGCTTAAAAGAAATGGAATATAGACCGGCATTTGTTTTTGATGATGTTCATAATTTGAATATGTCCTCCATTCAGCTTCCTAATACCGATAAAGAAGAAATTGTATTGAAGGATACAGAGCAGTGGCAATTGGATGATGATGCCCAAAAATGGTTGAAGAAGTGGTAACTTAGCCCTTTATATTCATCCTGAGAAAAGATTTGGATGTAGAATAAACGTTGTTTTTGTAATGAGAATTTTCTACGCTCTTTTGGTATTCTTTTGTGTATGGGGCCCTGTGGTAGCCCAAGACATAAAGTTTACCCATTACAATGACAACAATGGACTTTCCCATAATTCCATTAGACACATTGTTCAAGATGAAAATGGCTTCTTATGGTTTGGCACCTTTGCGGGACTCAATCGTTTTGATGGTTATCAGTTTAAGTCGTACGTAAGTTCAGATAAGGACTCGCCTTCTATTCTAAATGATGACATCACCGCGCTGGAGTTCAATGCAAAATCCAATCACCTTTGGATCGGTACACGTGGCGGACTTACTTTACTGGAAACAGATACCCATACTTTTCGTACGTATTTGCCAGATTCCCAAAAAAATACTGCCTTACCTGAAAGGGAAATCCGTTCGGTTTTGATCGATAAATGGGAAAGAGTTTGGGTAGGAACAAGAACTCAAGGACTTTCCATATTAAATGTGGATACCGATTCCTTTGAGCGTATTGAAATACAAGGCTTTGAGTATATAAAGGACATTTTTGAAGACAGTGAAGGTAATATTTGGATCGGTAGTTTTGAGACCGGTGGGGTTGCTAAAGTACAGTTGAATTCTAAAGGTACCATTGTTCAGATTACAAAGTTCGAATTGCCCATTCCCAACTCAAATCAGAAAAATCCTTATGTCAATTTTATTTATGAAGATGCCAAAAAGGATATGTTCGTTGGTACGCGTGAAGGGCTGTATAAATTTGACCGCGACTCCAACTCTTTTGTCAATCTCTTTATTACTGATAATGAACTTAGAAATAATTTAGGACCCTACTTCCTTTCGGTCGCTAAAGCGCCGGACAATAAATATTGGGTGGGCACTTTAGGAGGTCTTTTGGTCTGTGATCAATTGGAGGATATTGCCAAAGGTAATTTTCAACTGTTTCAATCCGTTCTTTCTGATGACGCTTCTTTGACGGATAATTTGGTTTCTTCCTTGTTTTTTGATGCTTCCGGTGTATTATGGATCGGTACGGAAGATGGGCTCGATAAATTTGACTCATTTGAAAACCAGTTCAGTTTGGATAAGGATATTTCCAAATTTATAGGAAATAAGGCCCCAAGAATCAGAGGTTTTGCCAAAACTTATGATGGTGAAATTTTAATTGCCACTAGACATAATGGCCTATTTATCACAGACGAATCCGGGTACAGACCTCTTTTTAACAATCAGGCAGACATAGCTTCCATTTATACCTATGACCATAAGCTTTTTTATTGTGGATTATGGGACGGTAGACTTCTAGTATACGATCATGAAGCTAACAGCTCTACCATTTTTGATACCGGCTTCCATAATGCACCGGTAATAGCCATAGCTACAATTGACGAACAGACTATACTTTTGGGATCTTTTGGGGAAGGTGTTGTTTATTGGGACACCAAAGCAAAAAATCAAGTTGTAGCTAAGGGTAAATTGTTAGATGGTTTTGAAATCAATGCCATTTGTAAAGGAGAAGGGGATATTGTTTGGTTGGCCACGGAAGACGGAGCTGTACAGTTGAATACCAAAGAGCTTCGCTACAAACTTTATGTTATAAATAGGGAGGGAATATTCCATAATGCCGATGCCAAAGATGTAAGTGATATTGTTTTAGATAACCAAGGCACTGTTTGGGCAGCTTCCAGATATGGACTAAGCAGGCTAAATGCGGATAGGGGCCTGTTTGAAGTTGTGAAGGAGCCAGAAGAGCTCGTTGGCAAATGGGTGACGGATTTGTTATTTGATGCTTCTGGAAATCTCTGGTTGAACTTGAACAATAACAGTGTGGCCAAATTGAACAGTACTTCCGGAAGTTTGAACACGTACCATGTGAATAGTGGTAACAGGCTAGATGTTTTTAGTTCCAGGGGTTTTTATTCCCCTAATGGAACTGAAATTTTTCTGGCCGCAAAAAATGGGGTCATCCACTTTGAAACAGATAAGCTTGAGGCCCATAAAGAAAAAGCTATACCGGTCATTTCTGAGTTTAGGATTGCCAATAGGGAAGTTCTACCGGGAGTGAAAATCAACGGACAAGTTCCTCTAAAAGAGGATATCAATTTTAACAAAGAAGTAGAACTTTCATACGCCAACAGAAACTTCTCATTACAGTTCGCCATTCCGTCCTTCGCAAACGAGAAACTAAATAAGTTTCAATATCAATTAGAGGGTTTTGATAAAGAGTGGATTACTACAGATGGCTATACAAGAAACGTACAGTATACCAATTTATATCCCACGGATTATACATTTAAATTAAGGTCTAGAAATGGGGATGGCCCCTGGAGCGACACTGTGGAATATGATATTAAAATCCTGAAACCTTTCTGGCTTACATGGCAAGCTTTTGTTTTGTTCTTTGTAATCCTTGGGCTATCCTTTTATCTCATTAGGCTTGAGCTTGACAAAAGAATGAAGTTGCGCAGAGAGCTTATGGCAGAAAAAGTAAACAGGGAACATGACATAAAACTAAATAATGAAAAACTTAGGTTTTTTACCAACATCTCGCATGAACTGAGAACGCCTCTAACCTTAATTTTAGGTCCTATTAAACAGTTAATGGAAGAGAATAATGGGTTGATCACGGATTATCAAAAAAGCAGGTACAAACTTATTCACCAAAACACGAATAGATTGTTTTCCTTGGTCAACCAAGTTCTGGATTTTAGAAAGGCACAAAGTGGTGAGTTAAAGTTAAAAACAACCCAAACGGATATTTTGGCGTACTCCAAGAATATTTTTGATTCTTACAAAGAGTTGGCCAATAATAAGAACATCACCTTTCAGTTTATTTCAGAGAACGAGAACATTCTTGGATATATAGATACGGACAAATATGATAAGATTCTCTACAACCTATTATCCAATGCATTTAAATTTACTCCGGATTTTGGTAATGTAGACCTTTATTTAAGATATAATCAGGAAACGGGGTTGCTTACCGCAGAAGTGAGTGATGATGGAATAGGGATACCGGTCAAAAGTCAGGAAAAAATTTTTCATAGGTTTTATCAAGATTCGCCCAACAAGCAAAATAATACAGGTTCCGGTATAGGTCTATCTTTGGTTAAATCCCTGATAAGTTTGCATAAAGGTACAATAACGGTCAAGAGCACACCCAAAAAGGGGAGCGTATTTACGGTGGAAATACCTATTCAGAAAAATTTTTATCATCCAGAAGAGATATTTCAAATTAGGGTTCCCAATGAAGTGGTCGATTATCCCCAAACAAATGAAATTCCCAGAAAAACCATACAGAATACCGATCTAAAACAAAAAGTATTGGTAATTGATGATAACCTTGAGCTACGAAAGTACTTGGTAGACTACCTGTCTGGATTTTACAAAGTGTATGAAGCCGAAAACGGTGAAGAAGGTCTCAAGCTGTGTAGACAGATAAAACCCATTGTTTGCGTATCTGATGTGATGATGCCCGTAATGGATGGATTTGAGTTTTGTGAAACCCTTAAGAACGATCAGTTCATAAGCCATATTCCAGTAGTATTGTTGACAGCATTAAGTGACAATAAGGACAAGAAAAAAGGCTATGGTACCGGCGCAGATGGCTATTTGGTAAAACCTTTTGACCCTTCCTTATTGAAAATGATGATAGAAAATATCATTAAATCACGATTGGACCTTAAAGCAAAGTTTGCCGAAGAAACAGAAAGTGAGGTGAGTCTTTTGACCCATTCTCCGGTTGATGAAAATTTAATGCGTAGAATTACAGAGTTAATCGATAAAAATTTGGATAATGCGGATTTGTCCACCAGTTTCTTATGTCAAGAATTGGGGATGAGTTCTTCAAAATTATACCAAAAAATAAAGGAGCTTACAGATCTGGCACCAAAAGAATTTATTAGAACGGTGCGCTTGAAGAAGTCCGCTGCATTGTTAAAAACCAAAAAATACAATGTTTCGGAAGTAACTACCCTTATTGGTTTTAACGACCCCCTATATTTTAGTCGATGTTTTAAAAAACAATTTGGCTATCCCCCCAGTAAATTGATTAAATAAGAAAATTAGTGAGTGTAGTTTTCTTTCTATACTTTTTCTTTTAAAGCCTGATTGGTAAAAATTATATCCACGTTTGCTCTGCTCAAAGGCTTAATAAATCGCCTTTTTACAACCGACTTGACTTCTTCTTCAGCCCTTTCAAGGCAATTGCTATAGGATGAGGCCATATAAATATCCATATCTTTAAGAGGAATTCCTCTGTCCAGAGCTTCACTTAAAAATTCAAAACCATCCATTTTTGGCATTTGCCAATCCAATAATAAAATATCCGGTAATTGAAGAGCCCCGTTAGAAGACTTCCAATCTTCAAACCAGCTTAACGCTTCAATAGGACAATCGTAGGACAATATTTCGCACGGTTGCCCGTGACGCTGCAGTTTGATTCTCATATCAAACTGTGATACGAGATCATCATCGATTAATAGTATTAGGGGATTCATAGGGTAGGATTTTTTTATAGTATTATTCTTACATTAATCTAAAATAAAATAAATTTTTATAAGAAATAGCTTAAATAATCAAAAAATATAGATTTTAACT
>NZ_JACSOH010000031.1 GCF_014349235.1 Cytophaga sp. FL35
TCCACAAGGACCCCAAGGCCCGGCAGGAGCGGACGGCGCTGACGGTGCGGTTGGCCCCCAGGGTCCCGCAGGACCTCAAGGTCCGGCAGGAGCAGACGGCGCTGATGGTGCAACAGGTCCACAAGGTCCCCAAGGCCCAGCAGGAGCAGACGGAGCGGATGGTGCAACAGGCCCCCAGGGTCCCGCAGGACCCCAAGGTCCGGCAGGAGCAGATGGCGCTGACGGTGCAACAGGCCCACAAGGTCCCCAAGGTCCGGCAGGAGCAGACGGAGCAACAGGCCCACAAGGTCCCCAAGGCCCGGCAGGAGCGGACGGCGCTGACGGTGCGGTAGGCCCCCAGGGTCCCGCAGGACCCCAAGGTCCGGCAGGTGCAGACGGAGCAGACGGAGCAACAGGCCCACAAGGTCCCCAAGGTCCGGCAGGTGCAGACGGAGCAACAGGTCCACAAGGTCCCCAAGGCCCGGCAGGAGCAGACGGAGCAGACGGTGCAACAGGTCCACAAGGTCCCCAAGGCCCGGCAGGTGCTGACGGAGCAGATGGCGCTGACGGTGCAACAGGCCCACAAGGTCCCGCAGGTCCTCAAGGTCCAGCAGGTGCAGATGGAGCAGACGGTGCGGTAGGTCCACAGGGTCCCGCAGGCCCCCAAGGCCCGGCAGGAGCAGACGGAGCAGACGGCGCTGATGGCGCAACAGGTCCACAAGGCCCCCAAGGTCCGGCAGGAGCGGACGGAGCAGATGGTGCAACAGGTCCGCAAGGTCCCCAAGGCCCTGCAGGTGACCCAGCGACCGATGATCAAACTCTTTCAACGGATAACAGTCCTGGAGATATTTCGATATCCGGAGGAAACAGTATAACAATTAATGTAAATGACGCAGATTCTGTGGTAGGTAACGAATACAACAACAGCTTTGGAGTGGTTGGCGGAAACCTGCGTTTGACCGATGGTGGAGGCAACTTGGACGTTCCACTCTCTAGCCTTGGTTCTGACGACCAATACGATGATGAGGTGCCTTTAAGAACTCCAATTGATGTAGATGAGGCTGGGGAGGCTTCACCAACAAATGAAACCAATGTACAAGAAGTTATTGAAGCAATAGCCCCAATAACCTCTAAGGCAGCACGAATTTTTTACCCTCCATCCATAGCAGTTGATGCTTCCATTAACGGAACGTTTACTATTGATCTATATGCACAATATACGGCTCAATATGGTACACCTACCGTTTCCAGTGCAGGAGCTCCAGCTGCGTTGCCTACCTATGGAGCCACAGAATTATATTACTATGTTACGTATGCTGACCCTACTGTTTTTAATACGGGAACAATGTCAATTGATGCCAATGGTGTTTTGACCTATACAATTATAGGGCAACCGGCAGATTACAATTCCCTGATCAACGTAGTGTTTATGGTTAAATAAATATAATCCGATAGAATAAAATTGAAAACCGTCGCTACATATAAGGCCATTGTACTTGGTATTGTCCTTACAATATTAGGAATTGCCGCTTCAAATGCTCAGTTTTTACTTCAGGCGCCCAATGGGGGCGATGAAAATAACTATCGTTGGTACGAAGCATCAGATACAAGTACGGTCCTAGGTACTGATTCCTTTTATGAAGTAACCGAAAGAGGGGTGTATTTCGCTACTTATGATGGTACGGCATGCGGACATAATGCTACGGGATATTTTATAGTTACCAATTGTAATTCACCTTATAACGAGGTTACATTAGATATTTCTAGAAACCCTTTGCCCCCAGGTGCGACGCTCACCTGGAGTCCGGCGGTGTCTGGAGACCAAATGCAACCAACAGTAATAGCCACGCAGACCGTTCAAAAGTATACCGCCACGATTCTAAAGGCCGGAAACAGCAAGAGCCTTCCTAATTTTACGGTGGTATGTATTGATGAATCGGCCATTTTGGTAGATGATTTGGTGTCATTGGATGAAGACACCTCCACAATTGTCGATATCTATGCCAATGACTCCGATTTACCGGATTCTGGATTACTAACTATTTCTAGGAATCCAAATAATGGTCAGGTCACCATCGATAACAATGGTACGCCTAATGACCCTACAGATGATATTGTGACCTATGTTCCAAATCCAGATTATAATGGTCCGGATACTTTCAATTATAGTGTTTGCAACACCTTTGGCGATTGTAGTACAGCTTCAGTGACGGTGAATGTGAACCCTATTGTGGACGCTATCGATGATGCCGTGGCCACAACCGAAGGAACACCAGTAGAAATACATATTATGGATAATGATAATGATGTACCTGCCACTGGAACTTTATCGGTAGAAAATCCAATCAATGGAACATTATCTATTAATGATGGAGGAACACCAAATACTCCGTCAGATGATGTTGTAACCTTTATTCCTAATGATGGATTTATTGGTACGGAATCCTTTATCTACACCTTGTGTGATGCTATTGGAAATTGTAGTTCGGCATCTATTTCGCTAGTGGTAACGGACGCAGAAGATTTAGACGCAGATAATGACGGTATTCTTGATTCCTTTGAGGATTTGAACCTGGATGCGGACAATGATCCGTCAACCAACCCTACGGACACGGATGGAGATGGAATTCCGGATTATTTGGATATTGATAGTGATAATGATGGAATTCCAGATAACGTGGAAGCTCAATCCACAGTAGGATATATAGCTCCTAGTTTGACAGATGCCAATAGAAACGGTTTGGACGATGCATATGAGACCGGAGGTCAATTAGGTCTGATACCAGAAGATACTGATGGTGATGGGCTACCTGATTATGTGGATGAGGATAGTGATAATGATAATATACCTGATAGAATTGAAGCACATGACCACGATCAAGATGGTATACCAGAGGTAAGTTTAATTGGATCGGATAAGGATAATGATGGTCTGGACGATGGTTATGAAGGAGAAACTGCCATTGATCTAGACGTGAACGACGAAATTAACGACCCATATAATGACCTTCCAAATACTGATGGAGATGGGGAAAGTAATTATAGGGATATTGATGACGACAATGACGGAATTGAGAGTAAAAATGAAGATGTAAACATCGATGGAGACTATTCCAATGACGATAGCGATAATGATGGTATTCCAGAATACCTCGAGCCAAATGCAGATGAAGAACAAATAGAGGTATTCAATGTGATTACGCCAAACGGCGATGGAGTTCATGATGTACTCACCATACATGGTTTGGAAAATTTCCCGGATAATTCTTTGAGAATTTACAATCGTTGGGGCGTATTGGTCTATAGTACCCAGGCTTACAATACCCAAGGAAATACTTTTGATGGAACATCGGAAGGAAGGGTTACCGTAGATGTGGATAGAAAACTTCCTGTAGGAACTTATTTCTATATCCTTGAATACAAAATAGATAACGGAGAGACCAAAAATTTGAACGGATACATATACCTAAATAGATAGTGCAAATGATTACCCCAAATCTTAAATTACAAGTCACAAGAATATTGCTACTATTGATCTTCGGTGGTTTTATTACTTGTAATAAAATTAATGCCCAACAAGATGCACAGTATACTCAGTATATGTACAATACCATGAGTGTTAATCCCGGTTATGCAGGTTCTAGAGGACATGTTAGTGCAGCCTTATTGCATAGGTCACAATGGATAGGGTTAGATGGAGCGCCTAAAACACAGACCTTTAATATACACTCACCTATTGGTTATAGAGGGGTGGGACTTGGATTGTCCATTGTTAACGATCAAATAGGGCCTACATCGGAAACTTATTTTGATGTTGATTTTTCCTATACGGTATACACCTCCAATGAAGGTAGATTAAGTTTTGGGTTAAAAGGCTCCGCTCATTTATTGGATATTAGATATTCAGAATTAAACCAGATAGCTCCGGATAATGATTTGCAAAGCGATGTAGACAATCAGTTTTCTCCCAATGTGGGTGCAGGGGTATATTATCATACGCAAAGGTTTTACGCTGGAATATCCGTTCCTAGAATTTTAGAAACTAAACACTTCAAGGAAGGACCAACTCCTTCCACCGCAAAGGAACAAATGAACTTTTATCTCATAACCGGATATGTTTGGGATTTAAATGATAATCTAAAGTTTAAACCTTCCATATTGACTAAAGCGGTTAAAGGTGCGCCTTTACAAGTTGATTTATCTGCCAATTTCATGCTCAACGAGAAATTTATTTTAGGTGCCGCATACAGGTGGGATGCCGCATTCAGTGGTTTGGTAGGATTCAATGTTTCCAACAAGTTTTTAATTGGTATGGCCTATGACCGAGAAATT
Source organism: Cytophaga sp. FL35 (assembly GCF_014349235.1). Taxonomy (GTDB): domain Bacteria; phylum Bacteroidota; class Bacteroidia; order Flavobacteriales; family Flavobacteriaceae; genus Euzebyella. The sequence goes on from NZ_JACSOH010000031.1 coordinate 4,312, forward strand.
ACGGAGTTAGGTAATGCGCTGTACAATGATGGTTCTTTTGAGGTTATTTTACGTTACGATTTCATTAGTACCCAAGGTAATTTAAAGTCGCCTAGATTCTTTTAAACACCTAATTTCATATTTCAATTAATGAACTAAGTTGTTATCCCAGGATAGCAACTTTTTTATTTTTGATTGGTGCCGTTTATCGATCAGTACTGTCTATTGTTCATTTTAGGATTTCTTTGGTTTTGAACAATCTGCTCGAAAAAGGGTTTTCAAACGGGAAAAAGTGCCTTAGGACGTGTAAATTGTCAATCTGTTTTGCTGAGCTATAATTTTGTTTGTTGTAGGTCCCAAGTCTACCTCATGTCAAATGTTACTACTTAGCCTATGGTAAAATTTTTTCCCCCTGTAACTCTATTTAGAGTATGTATACCTACAATACTCTTAGTATTCTCAATCTCCTTGACTTGGGGTCAAGCAACATCTATTCGAACGGGAGTTACTTTTAATTGGGCTAATAATCAGAGCATACTTTCAGACCCCGCCAACTTACAATCCATCACTATAAATGGGGTTGATTATACTACGTTTGTGGTACCTAGCAATTATGAAATGACTCGTTTGGGGCCTGGTGGTAATGGAGAAAATAATATCTGGAACAACGGTATAAGAATTGTTACCGGTAGCGATGCGGCTAATTGGGGTGCCGAGGCATTGAACGCCTATCAATCATTAAATCTCAACCATTACTTTCAGAGCAATCAAAACGGACGTAATTTTTGTGGGAACTATTCGGCCCTAAGTACGACCGATGCTCAAATTCAGACCATTTCTTATAACCCTGGCATTCCTTCCAATCCCGATGGGGTCATAGCAGTGACCGAACGTGGCGGAAACAATTGTATGTATATTGAACTCTATGGTATTCCTGTAGGGGGAGGCCCTGAGCAGATGCTGGGTAGCACCTTTGTTCGTAATCAGGGAAACTTAACCGGAGTTGGGCCTCAGGCGGCCCCCACCGCAAATAGCGATTATTGGAGCAGTGGAAGGAATAATGAAAATGGGCAGGTGATAGGGATTGCCCTTTATGAGCTTTCAGAATTGGCACCCGTAGGTTCCATAATTACCTCTATTCGCTACATGGGCGCTACCAATGACCACGGTGATGGCAAATTCTTTCTAATGCAGACGTATGCTGAGGATGATAGTCTTCGTATAAAATTGGATAGGGAAGGTAATGGTAATATCGCCGAAAATGATTTAGTACCTGCTGGCAGTACGTATACTTTATTGAGCAACCCTACTAACGGCATACTGGTTTTTAACCCAGATGGAAGCTTCAACTATATTCCTAATCCCGGATTTACAGGAAATGATACATTTGAATATCAGGTTTGTCTTCCTGCACCCAATACTGGCGTATGTGATACGGGCACGGCAATAATAGTTATTAAATTGGAAGCTATTTTTGATAGCGCCAATGTAGGCGTTAACTCAGCTGATAATCCAATAGAAATTCTTTCCAACGATAATTTTGGTAGTGCGGGTCCCCTATTAAATGGTGCTGTTACCAATTTTAGTCAGCCAACAAACGGTTCCGTAATCCTAATGGACAACGGAACGGCAGATTCCTACGATGATTACTTTACTTATACTCCCTCAATTGATTTTTCGGGAACGGATATTTTTACATACGAAATTACCGATGCTGGTGGAAATACGGATGAAGCTTCGGTGTACATTACCGTTGATTATGACACCGACAGTGATGGAATTGACAACAGAACCGATGTTGATGATGATAATGATGGTATTTTAGATGGTAATGAAGCGCAAGATTGTATAGACGATGATTATTTTGCTTGGGGATTCAATAGTCCTGTAGGTACACGAGAAGTAGATTTTGAACAAAACCCCGCCTTTAATAATTGGTTTTTGGCCAACACCGGAACTATTGTTACCGGAGCAGGTATTACTGCAGCTTCACCGGGTTCTGAATTACAGATTTCCCAAATAGAGGCCGACACCTATCAAGAAGCGCTGGTTCAAGCAGAATATATAGAAGTATCGTTTACTACTGCTTCCGGCTTAATAAATCCATTAATTGAACGCATGGGTGTTAACTGGTTCCGTAATTCCAACGGTACCACGGTAGGCAATAGCTATGATGCGGCCATCGCCATTTCAAACGATAATTTTGCTTCCTCCGTATTACTGTACTCCGATATCAGGGTGCACTATCCCACTAATGGAGTTTCTGAATTTTTTGACCTCATGCCAGTAGGTTCCCATTTTAATCTAGAAGAGAATACGACTTATACCATTCGTGTTTATACTTATAATCAGCAAAATGATGGTAATGTGGCTTATTCCGTTTTTGACGATTTTACGGTGAGGATTTCTTCCTGCCAGGAACAGGATACCGATGGTGATATAAATCCTGATCATCAAGATTTGGACAGTGATAACGATACCTGTGCAGACACGACCGAAGCGGGTCACACAGATGATGACGGGGATTTTATTTTAGGAACTTCTCCCGTTAACGTAGATGCCTACGGTCAGATTACCGGGCAAGGAGGATATTATGGCACCACTACCGAGGTAACCCAAGCAAGTGCTCACATGACCGTGAATATCTCTCCAGATAACGTTCAAGCCGTTTCAGGAGAAACTGTCGTTTTTGCTGCAGGTATTAGCGGTCCGGATCTTTCGTATAGATGGCAAAATAGCCGTGATAATGGCGACACTTGGGGTAACCTCTCTGATAATGAGAACTATTCGGGAGCTCAGTCTCAAGAGTTGACGGTTACGGGTGTGAACCCATCCCTTACGGGGCTGTACCGACTGACGGCCACCAGCACTCAGAATCTCTGCAATCCTTTCGCAGCAACCATTCCGGCACTATTGTCGGTGAATAACTTGATTCTTGATAGTGATGGCGATGGTATTACCGATGCTTTTGAAGATTTGAATACCGATGGCGATAATGACCCGTCTACCAATCCAACCAATTCAGACAATGACGAGTTTCCTGATTATTTGGATATTGATAGTGACAACGATGGTATTCCCGATAATGTGGAGGCACAAACCACCTCCGGATATATTCCGCCAAGCAATCTTGATGAAAACAACAATGGTCTGGATGATGCTTACGAGCAGGATGGCAACGAGGGCTTGATTCCTGTAAATACCGATGGAGAAGATTTACCCGATTACTTAGATACGGATAGTGACAATGACAACATTCTTGATGCTACGGAAGCCCATGACCACGACCAGGACGGTGTACCCGATGTTATTTTCATTGGTTCTGATAAAGATAACGATGGTTTAGACGATGGTTTTGAAGGCGAAGAAGCTATTGATGACGATATCAACGATGAAATTGACGATCCCGTTAATGACCTTCCTGATACCGATAATGACTTTGAATCTGATTATAGGGATATTGATGATGATGGTGACGGAATTATGACCATAGATGAAGATAGTAACAATGATGGTAACTATGCCAACGATGATGAAAACAATAATGGAATTCCCAATTATTTAGAGGCTCCTTATACTCCGGTAATCGTTTATAATGTGGTAACCCCCAATGGCGATAACGTTCATGATTATTTGACCATTACCGGTTTGGAGTCGCGTCCGGTCAATCACCTTGAAATCTATAACCGTTGGGGTATTCTAATGTATGAAACCGATGGTTATGATTCGAACGGCAATAACTTTACGGGGCAGTCTTTAGACCAGCTGAACGATGGCGCTATAGAGAGAATGTCCTCAGGTACCTATTTTTACATTCTAAAGTACGAGGAAATGAACGGTGAGACGATGCACCTTCGTGGATATTTGTATCTCAATTAAGATTGACGCATTAACTATTATTTATATCGCTCATTTTCTAATATGGTCGTAAAGATGTTATTTTTGTGAGGTAGGCCTTGAGCCTATCCCAACAAATAAATTGCATTTGAAAGAAGAACAAGTAATTCTAGTAGACCCAAACGATGAACCTATTGGCACCATGGGGAAAATGGAGGCCCATGAAAAAGCGTTATTGCATCGGGCGTTCTCGGTATTCGTAATGAACCAAAAAGGGGAAACCATGTTACAGCAAAGAGCAGCGCATAAGTACCACTCCCCTCTATTATGGACCAACACCTGTTGCAGCCACCAAAGAGTGGGGGAATCCAATATTGAGGCGGGAAAAAGGAGACTACAGGAAGAAATGGGTTTTAAAACGGACCTAAAGGAGTTGTTCTCGTTTACCTATAAGGCTGCTTTTGATAATGGACTTACGGAACACGAATTTGACCATGTCATGATCGGCGAATTTGAAGGCAATCCGGAAATTAACCCAGATGAGGTTGCGGCCTGGAAATGGATGAAACCTTCGGATGTCAAAAAAGATATTGAGGCAAATCCCGACCAATACACAGAATGGTTCAAAATCATTTTTGAGAAATTTTATAGTCATATTACCTTAAATAATACCCAAGATGAAGGTTAAGGTAAGCAGAAAGGCCCATTTTAATGCAGCGCATAGGCTGTATAGAAAAGATTGGGACATGACCAAGAATGATGCGGTTTTTGGCAAATGCAACAATCCTAATTTTCACGGCCACAATTATGAGTTGGTGGTGAGCGTCACGGGTGAAATTGACCCAGTTACCGGTTTCGTTATCGATATGAAGGATTTAAAAGATTTGATTAAAGCTGAAATCGAGGATGCCTTTGATCACAAGAATTTAAATGTTGAGGTACCGGAGTTCAAAGATTTAAATCCGACCGCAGAGAATATTTCGGTAGTTATTTGGCAAAAATTAAGGCCTCACATAAATAAAGAGCACGAACTTGAGGTGGTGCTCTATGAAACGCCCCGCAATTTTGTAACCTTTTCCGGATAGTATGGGATTAAAAGTAGGCGATACCGTTCCAGAGTTTACCCTCAAAGACCAACATGGAAAGCCGTTCTCCAGTTCTGATTTATTGGGTAGAAAGCCTATAGTCATCTATTTTTACCCAAAAGACGACACACCTGGGTGTACCAAAGAAGCCTGTTCTTTTCGAGATAGCTATGAGGACTTCAAGGATTTAGGCGCCGAAGTTATCGGTATTAGTGGGGACACGGTAAAAAGTCACTCAAAATTTGCCCAAAAACACCAACTTCCCTTTATACTTTTGTCCGATAGTAATAATGAAGTACGAAAAGCGTTTAAAGTAGGAAAAAGTATGTTAATTTTGCCGGGTAGGGAAACCTATGTCATTGACAGAAATGGTAAAATTATAATGGTATTCAATAATCTTTTGAATGCTGAAAAACACATCACAGAAGCAATAAACGCATTAAAAAAATCGCAGCAATGAGTCTATACCCATTTAAATTTCAGCCCATATTAAAGGAAAGACTTTGGGGAGGAACCAAATTAAAAGATGTTTTAGGAAAACCGATTGAATCTGATATTACTGGCGAGAGTTGGGAACTTTCCACTGTAAAGGGAGATGTCTCTGTCATTGCTAATGGAAAATTGGCAGGAACTTCACTGCAAGAACTTATTAACGAACAACCTGAAAATCTCCTTGGCAAAAGTGTTTATGAGCGTTTTGGAACTGATTTTCCCATTCTCATAAAGTTTATAGACGCCAAAAAAGACCTTTCCATTCAATTGCATCCTAATGATGAATTGGCCAAAGAGCGTCATGATTCCTTTGGGAAAACGGAAATGTGGTATGTGATGGATGCCGATGATGATGCGGAGTTGATTGTGGGTTTCAATAAAGATGTGACCAAAGATGAATACGCCAAAAGCCTCGAAAATGATACCTTATTAGAATTATTGAATTATGAGAAGGTAACAGAAGGCGATACTTTTTTTATAAACACAGGAAAAATACATGCCATAGGAGCGGGTGTTTTATTGGCAGAAATTCAACAAACATCCGATATTACCTATCGAGTTTTTGATTTCAATCGCCGGGATAAAAATGGAAACTTAAGAGAATTGCATACTGAAATGGCTCTTGATGCCATTGATTATACCAAAAAGGACGATTTTAAGGTCAATTATCCCAATGCCAAAAATACGGTGAACGATATGGTAGACTGCCCGTATTTCACTACTAACTATTTGGATTTGGACAAAGATTTACGCCAAGATGTGGGCTCTAGAGATTCTTTTACAATCTATATGTGTGTAGGAGGTGCTGCTACCATTGCCGATGAAAATGGCTCGGCAGATATACAAAAGGGCGAAACTATTTTGGTTTCTGCGGCTTCCCAAAGCATTCACATAAAAACCAAGGGGGCCAAATTATTGGAGGTCACTATTTAGTAACTACTTTTTTTAGATACAAGTTCTGGGTAAATAGCCTATTTTTGCCAAAAATATACCTATTATGGCAAGTGTAAAAAACTTAAAGAAAGACATCAATAACGTTTTGGGCGATATCATTGAAGCTGTTTACATCGTAGATGATTCTAAGAACAATGTGGTTTCAAAGGAAGGTGAAGGAATTATAGATGAAACCATCTCAACTTTTGATGAGCTTATTGCAAAAGTAAATGATAGAACCGTAGAAAATAGGCAAAAACACCTAAAAAATGTTAGGGCCGAACTGGAAACCAAAGCTACCGGATTGGTAGAAAAGGTGAATCAATTAGGTTCATAGAACGTTTAGAATATTAAATAAAAAACCGGCTAAAAGCCGGTTTTTTTATTGCTTTACTTTTTCTATATGCTCTTTTAGCTTTTTCCCGTATTTGGATTCTGCAACCTCCGGACTTAGTACCTTATATATAGAATCCAAATAAATTACATTGGCATCTGATACTTCATTAAGGGCTATATAAGGCGCTATGTAGGAATCTCTATGGTTAAGTGCAAAGTTGAGCGCATATGCATAACCGCGTTTTAAATTTTTATTACTTAAAAGTTGTAAGGAGTCCAATTGAAGGGAGTCTAAGGGTTTCTCTGTATTGGATGCTTCGCGCAAAATTTCCAGATTTCGCATATTGAACCTGGACATGGTTTTTTGGTATTCTTCCAATTTTTTTTGAGTTTCCGAACCGGAAATTTCAGGACTCATGTCAAAAGTATTCCACGAAGTGTTGATGGTTATGGTCCCAGGCTCGCCAAAAAAAGTAATCCTGTCATTAATATCATTGGCATCATCCTTTTTTAAATATAAGTAGAAAACTTCTGGACTTTCAAGCTCAGTTTCTAATTGAAAGGCGCCATCACCGGCAATTTCCAAGGAATCTACTGTGGTCAAGGTGGTATCTATAAGATATTGCAAATAGAGGGTGCCTTTCTTTAAACCTTTTACATTACCGTTAACGATCATGGTATCTTTTGAACCATTTCCTGAACAGGAAATAATAAGCAGGCTCGCAAAAACTAAAAAAGATATTTTCTTCATGAGTAATTTTTATCGGCGCAAATATCCAAAAAAAAATGATTTTGACAGCTTGTATAAAAACAGAAGTTTACATCGTAGATGCAACTTCCATTAGGTAAGCGCATAACAGAGCCCCACCGGTACCTACTACATAGCCAAATACGGCCAAAAGTACCCCAACAGAGGTTAATGATGGATGAAATTCAGCGGCAACAACAGGTGCGGATGCTGCACCCCCCACATTGGCCTGGCTACCTACGGCCAAGAAGAAATAAGGTGCTTTTATGAGTTTAGCCACCAAAATAAGTAGCCCTGCATGAATGGAAATCCAAATAAAACCAATGGCTATAAGCCCTGGATTTTCCAAAACTTTGCCCAAATCCATTTTCATGCCTATGGTCGCCACCAAAATGTAGATAAAGACCCCGCCAATTTTACTCGCCCCGGCGCCTTCATAATTTTTAGCCTTTGTAAAGGAAAGGGCTATTCCGCAAGTAGTGGCGATTACTACCATCCAGAAAAAACTGGAGCCCAAGAAGGATAGAAAGCTTTTTTTGTCGCTAACACTATCAAATCCGTTCGTTAAAAAAGTACTGATATGATTCCCAAAAAAATGAGCGATACCCGTAGCGGTAAAAGCAAAGAAGAGCATCATCATATAGTCTTTTAAAGTAGGCACTCGTGTAATTTTTTCAGCAAAGGCAGTTACTTTTACCTTAAGAGTTTCAATGGCACTAGTATCGGCCTTTAACCATTTATCAATTTGTTTGGTTCTGCCAACCCCTAGAAGAATAACGGCCATCCACACATTGGCCACTACAATATCTACGAGTACCATTCCACCATACTTTTCAGGATTGTACCTAAAGATTTCGAGCATGGCCGCTTGATTGGCACCACCCCCGATCCAGCTACCTGCAATAGTGGATAGTCCACGCCAGACGGCATCAAAATCGTTACCTCCAACAGTTTCGGGTGAAAAAATGCTGACGATGAGAATGGCAATTGGACCTCCGATGATGATTCCGGCACTGCCCGTTAGGAACATAATTAATGCTTTGGAACCTAAATTACTGATGGCCTTGAGGTCAATACTCAACGTCATAAGCACTAAGGCCGCAGGCAGTAAGTACCTACTTGCCACAAAATATAGATTGGAAGTCTCATCCGATATGAGTCCGGAACTGGCTAAAATGGCCGGCAACAAATAGCACATTAATACTGCGGGAACCACAGAATAAAATTTCTTCCAAAAACCGGCAGTGATGGAAGAGGTGTAAAATATAAAGCCCAAACAAAGGGAGAGCAAGCCAAAAACTACCGTGTCATCCGTAATGAGAGGTTCCGTCATAAAATTGCTTTTGCCCAAATATACTTAATTATAAGAGGGGATGCTCCTTTAAAAACACTGCTACGCCATCTTCCGTATTGGGCAAGGTAACAAAGTTGGCTACGGCTTTAACTTCATCCCTTGCATTGCCAACGGCTACCCCGCAACCGGAATGTTGTATCATTTCCACATCATTGTAATTATCCCCAAAGGAAATTACATCTTCCATGGTTTCGTTTTCTTTAAGCAGTTTTTGGATAGCGGTAAGTTTGGAAACCGATTTAGGCGCAATTTCTATAAGCGTATCGTTGGAACGATATAAGTTGAGGTCATTGGAAAAACGTTCTTCCAGTTCAGGATAAATGGCATCCGAAGTATCCTTGGTTCCCATCAGCATGATTTTATGTGCTCCCAAACCTCTGTTGGACCAATCGAGAATAGATTCTTCGGTATCTCTAAAAGCAGGTGTTGCTTGCGTATATCTTATTTCTTTGCGAACCCGTTCCGTATTTTCTTCTACATACCACTCATCATTATGATACAGTCCTAATTTTATTTGTCTCACGGTAGCCATGGCAAATATTTCCTTAACGTGGTCAATGGCTATTTCGGTGGAAGTAATAATTTCATCCCCATCAAGAATAAGTGCACCGTTGTAGCAGATAATAGGTTGTTCTTCAATACCCAATCTTCTTTGTAGGTAGCGCATTCCTCTAGGCATACGAGCAGATACCAATATTGTCCTGACTGCGGATTTAATTTTATTTATTTCGGATATAGTTGCTTGGGATACATCACTTTTGGTGGATAGAAGGGTTCCATCCAAATCGGAACAAAGAATTTTATAGGTCAAAACAGCACTGAATTTATTTGGCTGCAAAGCTACGAATTGAGGCGGCCATAGCCTAGCCCTCTTACAAAGCGGGTCACGTTTTTTAATTTCTGAACTTTTTCTTCTTTTTCTTATCAGGATTTTTAAATAACCGTTTAAAAAATCCATCTCGTTTAACAGGTTCACAATCCAGCATACTTAAAACCCTTGGATCGGTTGAAGGAAATTGCGCCTTGGTAATTTCGTTGTAACTGGGGTGTTGGTTCATTTCTTGCATCAATTTGGCAAAAATGGGCAAAGCCGCATTGGCTCCCTGCCCTAAACTAGTGCTTCTGAAGCCTATTTCATGGTTGTCCAACCCTACCCAGGTTACGTGTACCAAATTGGGGGTAAGGGCTACAAACCAGGCATCTTTATTATTTTGTGTGGTACCTGTTTTACCTGCAATGGCGTTAGTCAATTTATAGGTTGTTCGTAAACGGGATGCCGTACCTTTGTCAATAGTCGATTTCATCATCTCTACCATTACCTGTCTTGTTTGTTCGGAAAAAGCGGGTTCTACAGCCCGTTTAGGTTCAAATTCAACCAGTACGGAATCTTTTTGGTCAGCAATCGTCCTAATAAAATAGGGTAGTATAGCGCGGCCTTTATTCACATAACTGGCATAAGCGCCTGCCAATTCGTTTAGATAGATTTCGCCGGTACCCAGAGCCAAAGAAGGTTGCTTTGGCAGCTCACTGAAAATGCCCATGTTTTTGGCCATGGTAATAACATTTTCAATACCTGTTTTTTCCAAAACCTTTACGGCTACCGTATTGACAGAGTTGCTCAATGCTTCTTCCATGGAATAGTTGAGATAGGCTTCGTCCTTGTCACCAGAGTTGCTGGGTGACCATCCTTTAAGATTTTCATATTCCACCTCTTCCGCAGAAAAATAGGTACAGGGCTCTATGCCCACCTCAAGGGCAGCAGTATAGACAAAGGGTTTAAAGGTAGAACCAACTTGTCTTTTGCTCTGTGCAACATGGTCAAATTTAAAGTGTTCAAAATCAACGCCACCAATCCATGTTTTGACTGCTCCATCATGAGGGTCAATGGATAGGGAGCCGGTATTTAAAAACTTCATGTAATGTTGCAAGCTGTCTATCGAACTTGCCTCCACGTTTTTTTCTCCTTCCCAATCTACCAAGACCATCTTCTTTTTCTGTTGAAGGGAATCCATGATTTGTTTTTCCTCCAATCCAGCGGCTTTCATTTTTCTGTATAGCGGAGACTGCTTGATCCATTTATTGATAAGCGATTTATTTTTTATCCATGGCGCGTTGTTTCCGTAACTTTTTTCAAAACTAGCTTGTAGCGATTGCATGTGCTCGCGCATGGCCGCTTCTGCCCAAAATTGCATATTGTAGTCGAGCGTGGTATATATTTTAAGTCCAGAGGTATAAATATTGTACTCATTTCCCTCTTCTTGCTGCTCTTGTGTCCACTTGAGCATTTTCTTTCGTACCTCCTCCCTGAAATAGGGTGCAATACCTTCGTTATTATCGTATTGGCGGTAATTAAGAAAGAGGGGAGTTTTGATCAAACTGTCTTTTTCGGCCTCTGAAATAAAATCATTATTGGCCATGGAGGCCAATACCAAATTTCTTCGTTGCAAGCTTCTTTCCGGAAAGACCCTGGGGTTGTAACCATAGGTAGCTTTCAGCATACCGACCAATACTGCGGCCTCTTCTAGTTTCAGGTCTTGGGTTCTCTTGTTAAAAAATTTAAGCGAAGCACTTTCTATTCCAAAAGTATTATCCCCAAAGGAAACTGTATTTAGATAATGGGTGAGTATTTCCTCTTTGTTAAAAATGTCTTCCAGACGAGTGGCAATCATCATTTCCTTGATTTTATTCACCACAATATTGGCTTTGGTACGGTCTCGTCTGGGATATAGATTTTTTGCCAGTTGCTGGGTGAGCGTACTACCACCACCAGCGGACTGGTCTTGCATTAATATGGTTTTTAGGGCTACACGTCCCAAACTTGGGTAGTCAATACCTTCGTGTTCGTAAAAACGTTCGTCCTCAATGGCTACTAAGGCCTCTAGTACTTTTTTTGGAATATCTTTAAAGGCGATGGGTTGCCTGTCATAGAGATAGTACTTACCTATGAGAACGCTATCGGCAGAATAGACTTCGGATGCCCGCTGGTATTGAAAATCGGACAAGTCTTCTTTCGTGGGAAGTTTACCCCAAGCACCCCATTTGATACTTAAAATAAATAGGAGAAATAGCAATATCAAGCCTATAATTGCAAATATACCGTACCGTAGAAACTTGTTTTTTATTGTTTTTAGAACCAATGTTTTTCAATTTTGGGCTGCAATATCAATTTAAATCGTGAATTGCAGGTGTTTCTTAACAATAGATTTAATCTCATCCGCTACTTTTGGGGCATATTTTAAGCAGTTATGAGAATCTTATTGATCGTTGTATTATTTAGTACGAGTTTTTTAATGGCTTCGGATGGGGATTGGTCCAAAACCGGTCACCGAGCGGTGGGCAAAATTGCACAAGAGCACCTGAGCAGAAAAGCCAAAAAGGCAATTAAAACACTTTTGGACGGACGAAGCTTGGCAACGGTTGCCAATTTTGCGGATGAAATTAAATCCGATACCGCTTACCGAAAATTTGGACCGTGGCATTATGTGAATATGCCGGAAAATAAGAGATATAAAGATGTGGAACCAAACCCGTATGGAGATGTGGTCATGGGCATTCAAAAGTGCATTGCCATTTTGAAAGATGAGGAAAGCACTTTACAGGATAAACAATTCTACCTTAAAATGTTGGTACATCTAATGGGAGATATGCATCAACCCCTGCATGTGGGTAGGGCAGAGGATAAGGGTGGCAACGACATACAGTTGCAATGGTTTGGTGAAGGAACCAATCTGCACCGTGTTTGGGACAGTCATATGATCGATGATTATCAAATGAGTTATACCGAGCTGGCATCTTCACTTCCAAAGTTGAATAAAAAAGAAGTATTGTCTCTCCAAGAAGGGGATTTGTTCACTTGGGTGGATGAGACCCAAGATTTGGCCAATGAGGTATATAACTCCGTGGAAGTAGGAGAGAAACTCTACTATAGATACAGTTATGATTGGTGGTCTACGGTGGAAGTTCAATTACAAAAAGGAGGCATTCGCTTGGCCAAAGTTTTAAACGATATTTTTGGATAAGAATGTAATTTTCAGGTTTAAAGAAAATTCTTACATCTAAAAATATGGCTTTCACAACAAATCATCTAAAAAAGCTATAATCATATCGATTAGAGATACTTTGGAACAAAAATTGAAGTTATATTAATGTTGAAAGTTGGCTATGAGGACATTAGTTGCCTGCCCAGTAGCTAAAGGCAGTACTCAACTTTCGTAAAGATATGGGCACTATAAAAAATCGACCACTTGTTATTAGGCGGTCGATTTTTTTTATTGGATATATCGGAAGGTCAAATTAATCCGTTCCCCTATTTCCCTAGATGTCTTGGGAACTTGATGTAACCATTTATGTTGGGTCTGTCCGCTCATCACCAATAGGCTACCGTGCTCCAGTAATAATTTGTGTCGTTCATTTTTTATTTTTCGGTGCTTTAAATGAAAGAACCGTTCCGCTCCTAAAGAAACTGATGCAATTATTGGTTCTTTGCCCAATTCTTTTTCATTATCTGCATGCCAGCCATTGCTATCCTTTCCATTTCTGTATAAATTAAGTAAACAGGTTGTGAACTCCGTTTTACATTTTTGTTCAATACGATGTTTCAGTTCTAGTAGCTCCGGTATAAATTTCTTGGGATGCATTGTTATGTTAGAATAGCTATACGGCTTTTCATTGTTGGCATAAAGTGCGGTTAACCTGGGTTGTAAATAATCCCGTCCAAAAATTTTAATAGAATCCTGTTGCCAAGGTACATTTTTACGTAATACATGGAAAAGTGTATCCGCCTCTCCCTTACCCAAAAAACGTGGGTAATAGCTCATGGTGCTTTCACAAAGCTGTAAATCTGGTTGTGAGGGGAACAATCTATGCATTTACTGCAAGACATTTTTAAGCTCGTTCCTGTATTCAGACGGATTTTGACCTGTAAAGGCCTTAAACTGTTTGTTAAAGTGCGAGAAGTTGTTGAAACCACTCTCCATACAAACTTCTGTAATACTCATAGGCTGCTCTGCCAATAATTTGGAAGCATGCACTAGACGGTATTCATTGACAAACTGAACAAACGTCTTATTGGTAATCTTTTTAAAGTACCTACAAAAAGAAGGAACGGTCATACTCACCATATTGGCAATTTCATCAAGCGTAATTTCTTCCTTAAAATTAGCCTTCACATGGTTGAAGACGATATTAATACGGTCGTTATCCTTAACCTCGGTTTCCATTGAGAAGCCTTCGGCATTCAAAATTTTAAAATTCTTTGAAATGGCCAGTTCATTCAGGATATTCAGAATTGACAGCAACCGTTGGAAATCTGTTTGATATTCCAAAATCAACAGTTTTTCACCTAGCTTCCTTTTGGTCTTTCCAGAGAAGGCAATACCACCTTTGGCAATTTCAAACAGATTTTGAATATTCTTCATTTCCGGAATGTTAAAGAAATCATTTCCTAAGAAGTCCTGTTTCATTTGTATGACCGTCTCACTTTCGTTGCCAGTTAGTTTATCCGTAAAACCACAATGGGGTAAATTGCTACCTATTAATATAAGGTCTCCATTGGAATAGTAAGAAACATGGCTACCTATTTGTCTTTTTCCGGATCCACCGTTAACGTGAACCAGTTCAATTTCTGGATGATAATGCCACACACTCTGTTTGTTGTTTTTGGTAGCATCAAACTTTTGATAGGTATATGAGTGACCAAAACTCGGTTCTATAGCTTCAAAAGCAGGTTTTTGGGTAATGGGGAACTTTCTTTCCATAGTGCAAAATTAGTACAGTATAAAAACGCAATTCTTTGCAAAATTAACCAAAAAATGTTCAAAATTATCTTTTATCGATAAAAGGTACCCTACCCATGTTAATATAGCACATAAATTGGAAAAATGAGTAGTAGTGTGAGGTGGTATTCCGTAGTAAGTTTGTACTAGATTATTAACCGAACCTGTTGTAAGACAGGCTTTAAAACAAAATGTCATGAAAAAAGTAACAAGAACAGTAGCAATGATCGCCCTTATGTTCGGAACAATGACAGCTTCGGCCATCGAAGGGAAATTAAGCCTAATCACTAATGAAAATGCAAAAAGCGTAGTTTTTGAATTGGATTCTGAAACCAGCAAGACTACGATTAAACTTCTAGATACAGATAGTAACGTTATCTACTTTGAAACCGTAGATCAAAAGTCGTACGCTAAAAAATTCGACTTGAAAAACTTGAAAGATGGTCAGTATTACTTTACTACCGATGATAGTTTAAGAACTACAGTTTACACCATTACCGTTGATGGTAGTAACGTAGCTATCACAGATAAAAAAGAAGAAACAAAGCCGGTTTATAGGCTAAAGGACGGAGTGGTTTATTTTAATCACTTGAACCTTGACAAAAACGATGTTAACGTTGATGTTTTCGATAGTAGCAACCGTTTGGTTTTCTCCCAAGAGTGGAAAGACAGTATGGTAGTTGAGAAAGTGTTCAACTTCAAAACAGCTTACAAAGACGTTTATACCGTAGTTGTAACTGACGGAAAGAAATCATACTACGAAACGATCAATATCAAATAAGTAGTTAAAAATAGTAGTTTAAGTTGAGTTGAGTTAAAGGCCCTGTCGGATATCCGGCAGGGTTTTTTAATTATCATGTTTTAAGTGATGTTTAGATACCAAAACGACCAGAACATTAAAACAAACTGTAAAGGAACTCTAGCAAAAAGCGCCCATTTAGGCAGTCCCATTCCTGCTTTTGTATTGTTGAGCATGTAAAAATGAACAGGAAGAAAAAATGTGAGCATTATGATAATGCCATATAGGGCAGCATTCCTTGTTGGGGGGTAAAAAACGGCCAAACCAAACAGAATTTCTGCAATACCGCTTATTACAACAATGAAACCATGTCCCGGTAAATAGGAGGGAATGATTCTTTTGTACATTTTAGGTTTTAAAAAATGTAGAATTCCGGCAACGATATACAACGTTGCCATCAGGTACAAATGCCATGGACCGTCTAGGTACATATTTTATAGTGTTTGAACCCAAAGTAATATCTCTTCTTAATAAATGGGCTTAGTTGAAATTATAAAAATTTCTTGAATTTCTCCTTTTTGTATTCAGGAACCGCAGAATTGGTCATGAAAAGATGTAATAATTCCTTAGGTTTATTTCTTGAGTATAAAAGTTGGTAGAATTGGCTAACGGTAAGCTCATTTTTGGATTCTTCTACCAATTTCATGGTATCTCCCTTTGTTACTAAGCCTTCTTCTAGAACTTTAAGATAAGTCCCTGGGAGTCCATAATCAATAAATTTTTTAAGAATGGATTGATTTTGGAAGCGTACCCCCAGTTTATAACATGGTTCCCGAGGTTGAGTCACCTGCACCAAAGAAGTTCCCAACTTGTAAATATTACCCACCCTAATTTCGGTCTCGTCCAAACCCTCCACCGTCAGGTTTTCTCCGAACATTCCCCAGTCCCAATCCAAATCTGGGTACTGTTCCTTCCAATAGGGATAATGATTTGATGAGAAGATATAACAAGCTTTATTGATGCCTCCATGATGAACTTTATCAATAATCGTGTCGTCCTTAATAATGGTTTTATTTAGCTCCAATGCATGTTCGACAGGATATTTGTATATACCTGTCTGTTCTTCTTTACCGTTCCAAGTAATAGTTACCGGGTTACCAAGGTTGGTGGAAATAATTTTCATATTCAAAAATACACAAGCTGCGGCATCGGGACAATAAAATATTAGAGGCTTTCCATTTACAATGATCATCCCTTCACATTTATAGTTCTTAATGTTGTAAAATTTACTTTTCTCACCTGTTCTTATAACTGATTAATTGTCAGTAAGATGTGGGGTCGTGTCTTTTAATTCATGGTTTCCGTTGTTTTTCTCTCATGTAGAAAAGGATATTACGGTTTGAAAAAAATATCTACATTTATCGCCATGGCCTTACTAACCTTTTTATTATTTACCGGATTTGTTGCGTTTTACGCAACTTGGCAGCTGAGAAAAGATAAACTTGATACCCAAGATGGTTATTTTTTGGGAGGACGTTCCCTTACGGGAATTGTTATAGCGGGTTCCCTGTTACTTACCAATATTTCTACGGAGCATTTAGTGGGGCTCAATGGATCGGCCTATAGAAATGGTGCCATCATTATTGCTTGGGAAGTAACATCGGCGGTAGCCTTGGTAATTGCAGCGTTGTATTTTGCCCCACGCTATTTGAAAATGGGCTTGACTACCATTCCTCAATTCTTGGAAAATAGATTTGATGGCTTGACCCGAACCTTAATTGCCGCTCTGCTCATTTTTTCCTTTGTAGCAACGCTACTGCCCATTGTACTTTATACTGGGGCATTGAACATAGAAGCTATTTTTGAAATATCAGATTTGCTAAACGTAAGTCAGCAGCAAGGTATCTGGATAACTATCCTTATTGTAGGTACCATTGGTGCTATTTATGCCATTTTTGGGGGCCTCAAAATGGTTGCCTACACAGATACCATTAATGGTTTTGGACTATTGGTAGCGGGGCTATTGGTTCCTATCTTGGCACTTTTAAGTATCGGGGAAGGAAACCTTTTTGAAGGTTTTGGAGCGGTATTTAACAATGCACCGGAAAAGTTCAATGTGGTAAGCGATGAACCAGGTGTAGGGGAAGGAGCGCGTACCGCTATTTTACCTTTTGAGGTTTTGTTTACGGGCTTTATGCTCAACCAAGTTTATTTTTGGTGTATGCACCAGTCCATTATTCAGAGAGTTTTGGGGGCTGTAAACTTAAAAGAAGCACAAAAAGGCTTACTGTTCACCGGACTACTGAAGATATTGGTACCCTTGGTGGTGGTTCTTCCCGGCCTAATTGGTTATTATTATTTTGGGGAAAGTTTGTATGATAATCCAGATAGTGTTTATCCATTGTTGGTAAAAAAGGTATTGCCGCTCTGGCTTACTGGTTTTTTTGTGGCCGTAATGATGGGAGCTATTTTAAGTACTTTTAATAGTGCTCTTAATAGTGCGGCCACCCTATTTAGTCTGGGTATTTACAAACGATATATCAATAAAAATACCAGTGATAAAAGACTGGTTGCCATTGGTAAGTGGACTTCCGCCTTGTTGGCAGTTTTTGCCATTGGCATTGCGCCTTTTGTGGCAAATGCCCCTGAAGGACTTTATCAATTATTGCAACAATTGAATGGTATCTTCTTTATTCCTATAGCCAGTGTTATTTTGGCCGGATTCCTTTTTCCAAGGGTTTCTGCAGGAGGAGCCAAGATTGGCCTGCTCTTTGGATTGGTTTTTTATGTGTTGATGGACTATATCATTCAAGTTCAATTACATTTTATACATATTTGGGCGATAGAATTTGTACTTAATATTTTAGTGATGCACATTGCATCTGCCTTAATGAAAAAAGAGGAGCGTTTTGTAATGAAAGATGCCGGGGTATTGGATTTGAAACCATGGAAGTATGCCAAACACTTTAGCGCCATACTCGTACTTTGCGCAATAATTTTGTACATTGTACTTGGAAATGTGTCTTAAAAACACTTATATCGGATAAACTAAACTCTTTATAGACTAACAACTACTCAAATGGAAAAAACGTTTAGAAATTACGAGGCCGTGGATGTAAAGGCCGCTGTTAAGGAACATTATCGTAAAATGCGATCCAAGCAAACAGTGGATTACGTTCAAAGAATGCACAAAAAATACCTCACTTTTGATAAGCCTATGCCTCTTTTTGAGGCTATGGCACACTTAAATAAGCTAATTGATGTTAGTGATCCCGATTTGGATTTGCCAAATGTTCAGCATTTAATACAGAGTGCGGAAGCCATTAGGGAAGACAACAGACCTGATTGGATGCAATTGACGGGACTTATCCACGATTTGGGTAAGGTTATGTTCATGTGGGGAAGTGATGAGGACGGTACAAGTCAAGACGAGCAATGGGGAACTGTAGGAGATGTTTTCGTAGTTGGTTGTAAATTACCGGACACTTGTGTGTATCCGGAATTCAATAAGTTGAACCCAGATATGGACAATCCGGAATACAATACCACCACCGGAATTTATGAAGAAGGGTGTGGTTTGGATAACCTCAATCTAGCCTGGGGACATGATGAGTACCTATATCGAGTTTTAGCTAACCATAAGGACAATAAACTACCGGCTGAAGCCATGGTAATGATTCGTTACCATTCTTTCTACCCTTGGCATACGGGAGGTAGTTATAAGGAACTTCTTAACAAGAAAGATGAGGAATACCTTCAGATAATAAAGGATTTTAACAAGTATGACCTATATACCAAATCTCAAAGAATTTATGATTTGGATGATGTCATAGATTATTACAAGCCTATTGCAGACAAGTATTTGGGTACGGGGCCTATTTATTGGTAAAACGCCTTTAGAAAATTAATAAACAAAAAGCTCCAGTGAAAACTGGAGCTTTTTAGTTTTAAAAGAAGATGAAACTATTTCACCATCTCGTAACTTCTTTTAATAAAATTGGTAAGTTCCTCACCTTTAAGCAAACCTTTTGAAAGTTTAGCCAAATCAATGGACTGATTGATCAGTCGTTCTCGCTTTTTAGAGGTCTTTGTACTTAAGATTTCACCTACCAATTCATGATTGGTATTTACGATAATGTTGTACATATCTGGCATATTGCCCATCCCGAACATTCCGCCACCACCGGTTTGCTGCATTTCTTTCATTCTTCGCATAAACTCTGGCTCCGTGATAATAAAAGGTGATGCACTACTATCCATAGCTTCTAGTTGTATGGTGTAGCTTTTATCATCTATAACCTCTTCCAAATTGGTCTTAAGGGTTTCTTTTTCCTCGTCGGATAATTTGGAAATCTGGGTATCCTCTTTTTTGATAAGATTATCAATATGATCGGCATCAACCCTGGCGAAAGATATATTCTCCTTGCTAGTTTCCAACTTCTGCATTAAATGGCTGATGATGGGGGAATCCAATAATAGAACCTCATATCCTTTAGCCTTAGCAGATTCAATATAACTGTGCTGTGCCTGTTTATCGGAAGCATAGAGAATAACGGTCTTGTCATCCTTGTCCGTTTGGTTGCCCTTAATTTTTTCCTGTAACTCTTCAAAGGTGTAAAATTTACCATCTACGGTTGGGTAGAGCGCAAACTTATCTGCCTTGTCAAAGAATTTTTCTTCGGAAAGCATTCCGTATTCGATAACGATTTTTATATCGTTCCATTTTTGTTCAAAATCCTCACGATTGTTCTTAAAGAGGCTATTTAATTTATCGGCTACCTTTCTGGTGATGTAAGAAGAAATCTTTTTAACGGCACCATCTGCTTGGAGATAGGAACGCGATACGTTAAGCGGGATATCCGGAGAATCTATGACCCCACGTAACATGGTCAAGAACTCTGGTACAATACCTTCTACATTGTCCGTAACAAATACTTGGTTCTGGTACAACTGAATTTTATCCTTTTGGATATTTAGGTCATTGGTAAGCTTTGGAAAATAAAGGATACCGGTGAGATTAAAGGGGTAGTCTACATTCAAATGTATGTTGAATAGTGGCTCCTCAAACTGCATTGGGTATAATTCCCTGTAAAATTCCTTATAATCCTCATCCTCTAAATCTGTAGGTTGCTTGGTCCAAGCTGGATTGGGATTATTGATAATATTGTCTACTTCCTTGGTAGGAGCCGGATCCTCTTCCTTGGCATCTTCAGGCTTCGGTAACGTTTCCGTTTTGGTACCAAACTTTATGGGAATGGGCATGAACTTGTTGTACTTACGTAAAAGTTCACTTATTTTATTGTCCTCTAAAAACTCGGTGGAATCGTCCGCTACGTGAAGAATAATCTCCGTACCGCGCTCCTCCTTTTCTGCCGTTTCTAGATTAAATTCAGGAGAGCCATCACAAGACCAATGAACGGCTTCGGTTCCTTCCTTGAAGCTTTTGGTCAGAATTTCAACTTTGTGGGCCACCATAAAAGCAGAATAAAAACCAAGACCAAAGTGACCTATAATACCTGCATCTTTGGCCCCATCCTCGTACTTGTTCAAAAATTCTTCGGCACCGGAAAAAGCAACCTCATTAATGTACTTCTCCACTTCCTCTTTGGTCATACCTATTCCTTGGTCGATAATGTGGATTTTCTTTCCTTCTTTATCTACCTTAACTTCAATAATGGGTTGACCATATTCTACTTTAGCCTCGCCTATAGAGGTTAAATGTTTCAATTTCAAGGTAGCATCCGTTGCGTTTGAAATTAGCTCCCTTAGAAAAATTTCATGATCACTGTATAAAAACTTTTTGATCAATGGAAAAATGTTGTCTACCGAGACATTGATTTTACCTGTTGCCATAATTATATTTTTTTGAACTTGTTTTTAAATAGGTTTCCCAATAATGGGAATAAACTTTTCTTGTCTCCCGGGTTCAAAAAAAATACCATTCCTATAAAAGTGACAAACTGACATTTAATCAATAATATAAGTGGCAGGTTTTTTAACAATATTTTTTGTTTAACTTATTTAGATATTAATTAAACAAATTGTATATTTGATATGTGGTAAAGGGAAATTTGCTATGAAAAAGGATAGTCTATTACCACATGCTGATTATTTATTGGTTAGGTTGTTTGGAAACGTGTCTCCAAATGGAGGCACGTTTTTAATTTATGATATAGTCTAAAAAAAGACCACATATTAGAATATACCCAATCTCAAATTCACTATCTTGTTAGGTAGCAAGGGCAGTTATTCCTAAATAACCTCTTATTTTTGTTTGAAAGGAAATCTCATTGAGCAATATACAATTAGATGTATCCTTTTATAATTTCAACAGAAACTTATACTATGTACAATTCAAAAATTACGGGCCTTGGATACTACGTACCTGATAATGTAGTAACCAACGATGATTTGTCCAAGGTGATGGATACCAATGATGCGTGGATTCAAGAGCGTACGGGCATAAAGGAAAGGAGGCATGTGGCCCATGAACAGGATACCACTACCAGCATGGGTGTCAAAGCTGCTAAAATCGCTATTGAAAGAGCAGGTTTGGACAAGGATGATATAGACTTTATCGTTTTTGCTACACTAAGTCCGGATTATTATTTTCCCGGTCCCGGTGTTTTGGTGCAAAGAGATTTAGGAATAAAAACAGTTGGCGCCTTGGATGTAAGAAACCAATGTTCCGGTTTTATTTACGCCATTTCTGTTGCAGACCAATATATAAAGAGCGGAATGTACAAAAACATTCTGGTAATTGGTTCTGAGCTTCATTCTAGAGGGTTGGATATGACCACTAGGGGCAGGGCGGTCTCCGTTATATTTGGAGATGGTGCCGGAGCGGCCATATTGAGTAGAGAGGAAGATACCTCAAAAGGAATTTTGTCTACCCATTTACATTCTGAGGGGCAACACGCGGAAGAACTGTCTTTAATTGCCCCGGGGATGGGAAAAAGGTGGGTTACGGATATTATTGAAGAAAATGACCCTGAAGATGAGTCTTACTACCCATACATGAACGGTCAGTTTGTATTTAAAAATGCCGTGGTACGGTTTAGTGAGGTAATCATGGAGGGGTTGGCCAAAAACAATCTTAAACCAACGGATATTGATTTGTTGGTGCCACATCAGGCCAATCTTAGGATATCTCAGTTCATTCAGAATAAATTTGGTCTGGCAGATGACAATGTCTTCAATAATATTATGAAATATGGTAACACTACAGCAGCTTCCATTCCCATAGCGCTAACTGAGGCTTGGGAACAAGGGAAAGTAAAGGAAGGAGATGTAGTGGTGTTGGCCGCTTTTGGTAGTGGCTTTACTTGGGGAAGCGCCATTATAAAATGGTAGATTACTTGGTTGCCTAAAAACAAAACCCCGATGTTTCCATCGGGGTTTCTATCATTGACTCCACTATACTAAACACTAACCATTAACTATAAATTATAGCTTTGTCAATGACCTTTCTTTTTATAAAGTTAAAATGCTGAACGTTGAGAATAGACGGTTTGGATTTACAAACGTTACAGCTTTTGTATTAATTTAACATTCTGCTCCCATCATGAAAAAAACACTAGTTCTTGGAGCCTCGCTCAAACAAAATCGTTATAGTAACCTTGCGGTTAATCGCCTACTTGACCATAACATTGATACTGTAGCATTTGGTTTAAAAGAGGGGGATATCAGACATATACAAATAAAGACCAATTTTAAGGAATTTCAAAACATTCACACCAATACTTTATACATTGGTGCAAAGCGTCAGCCTGAATATATCGACAAAATCCTACAACTAAATCCACATAGGGTCATTTTTAATCCCGGTACGGAAAATCCCGATTTTTATCCTATTTTACAGGAAAAAGGCATTGAGGTAGAGGTTGCCTGCACATTGGTTTTACTCGCAACCGGTCAATATTGAACAATGGATTTTGAAGGAAAAACAAGTGGGATTTTTCGCATCAAAGTTTAACATTTGTAAAAAATACATTTATAATGTTACGTCCGATGAAATGCCTTTTTTGTCTTTAATCAGCCATAAGCCTAAGAACGTAAGTAGTCCGTTTATGGGTAAAAGCTCATAACCAATTTGGTAACCGCCCAATGCTTCCGCGGGCAGTTTGGAAATGAGATAAATTAGAACTACCACTACTATGGCAACTATCCATACATATTTATCCTTTAATTGATATTTTGTTAGAATCCCAAAGGTAAAAAGGCCTAACAAAGGTCCGTATGTAAAGGTGGCTACCTGTAATAGGCCATCAATTACATTGGTGTCCAAAACATGCTTGAAAATTATGACCACTACCACTAAAAGTAGACTCATACCTACATGCGTAGTTTTTCTAATCTTTTTCTGCTGGTTTTCAGGACGTTTTTCAATTCCCAGAAAATCCACACAAAAAGAGGTTGTTAAAGAAGTCAAGGCGCTATCTGCGCTACTATAGGCTGCGGCAATTAAACCTAACATAAAGGTGACGGCTACCACAATGCCCAAGTCGCTTTTAAGGGCAATTTCGGGAAATAGTAGATCAGATTTGGCTTGCCCGTTCATTAAAGGAGTTGCAATATCAAACCTATCGGCATAAATGAACAGCAGTGCTCCCAAAAGCAAGAATACGAAATTCACAACTACCAACACCACGCTCAAGGAAACCATATTTTTTTGGGCATCCTTTAGGGAGCGACAAGTAAGGTTTTTTTGCATCATATCTTGGTCCAGACCTGTCATGCAAATAGTGATGAACATACCCCCTAAAAACGATTTTATGAAGTGGTTTTTTCCAAAAAAATCGTCAACAAAAACCATTTTGTTATACTCCTTGAGTTCTTCAGAAACCAGAAATTCCGAAATACTCCAATCCAACTTGTCATTGATAAAATATATGGACAACAAAACGCTTAATATCATAAAAGTGGTCTGCAAGGTATCTGTCCAGACAATGGTCTTGATTCCGCCTTTAAAAGTGTATATCCAAATCAAGAGAATTGAGAGAACAACGGTTACCTCAAATCTAACCCCTAGATCATCAAACACAAATTGTTGTAAAACAATGGCCACTAAAAACAACCGGAATGAAGCTCCTAAAACCCTGGAAATAAAGAAAGAAACCGCACCAACCTTATAGCTGACCTTTCCAAAACGTTTTTCTAGATATTCATAAATAGAAGTGACATTTAGATTGTAATAAATAGGAAGAAGAACATAAGCGATAACTAAATAGCCTGCCAAATAACCCATGACTACCTGCATGTAGCTAAACTGTGAGCTCTCTACCCAGCCAGGTACGGATATAAAAGTTACTCCGGATAGCGATGCTCCCACCATACCAAAGGCTACTAAATACCAAGGAGACGATTTTCCCGCCTTAAAAAAATCATTATTGGAATCATTTTTACCTGTAAAATAGGAAATGGCCAAAAGCATTAGAAAATAGATTCCAATTAGTATGAGAATGTGGATGGCGGTCATGAAAATAAATTTGGGCCAAATTACGAAAAGTTGAACTCATTCAAGTCAAATGATGTCAGCTATCATTTACCTATATAAAATTGTAATTTTGTTGGGTAAATTAGCTACATGGAATTTTCGTCAAAACTACTTGAAAACGCCGTTTATGAAATGTCTCAGTTGCCCGGTATCGGTAAAAGAACGGCACTTAGGTTGGTATTACATCTTTTAAAAAGGCCAGCCGAGCAGACGCAAAAGTTGACCCTGGCATTGGAGCATTTAAGAAATGATATTAAGTTTTGTACCAATTGCCACAATATTTCCGATGTGGAGGTTTGCGAAATTTGCGCCAGTCCTAGAAGGGATAGAAGTTTGGTCTGTGTAGTGGAGGATATTAGAGATGTAATGGCTATTGAAAATACTAGCCAGTACAAGGGGTTGTATCACGTTTTGGGTGGTAAAATTTCACCAATGGAAGGTGTGGGGCCGCAAGATTTGACCATTGCTCCATTAGTGGATAAGGTTAAAAAAGGAGAAATAAAGGAGCTTATTTTCGCCTTGAGTTCGACCATGGAGGGAGACACTACCAATTTTTATATCTATAAACAATTGGAGGGCTTGGACGTAAATACATCTACTATTGCAAGAGGTATTTCTGTGGGCGATGAACTGGAATATGCAGATGAGGTAACGTTGGGTAGAAGTATAGTTAATAGAATACCGTTTGTAAACTCACTTAAGGCCAACTAGATACAGTCTTTTTGATCAACAGGAGTATTTTTTGGTATTTTTGTACTGAAATATAGAATTTCTAAGATTTATTTGGGAATATGTCAAAGTTTGAATTGAAATTGCCGAGGATGGGTGAAAGTGTTGCAGAGGCAACATTGACCACATGGCTAAAGGAAATTGGGGAAACTATTGAGTTGGATGAGCCAATTTTTGAAATTGCTACGGATAAGGTTGATTCTGAGGTGCCTAGTGAAGTGGAAGGGGTCTTGGTTGAAAAATTGTTTGAGGTGGATGATGTCATCAAGGTAGGGCAAACTGTCGCCATTATCGAAACTGATTCCCAAAATATAGCGGCCACCTCTGAAACTTTAGAAGCGCAACAAGAGAGCTCTAACCCGGAGCCAGAAACTGTAGCTGCTGTGGCCGAAAGGGTAGAAGTTGCCAAAAAAACGGTCTCAGAACCGGTTTCCAAGCGTTTGGATACTACAAGCTCAGAGCGTTTTTACTCCCCTTTGGTTAAGAACATAGCCCGTCAAGAAGGTATTTCCTTAGCACAATTGGATACTATTTCCGGAACCGGAAAGGAAGGTCGTGTCACCAAAAACGACATATTGGCCTATGTTGAAAATGGCCATAACCAACCAGCTCCACCAGTAAAACCAGTTGAAGAAATAAAGGCTCCAGAGTCCACTGCGACACCGGTAAAGCAAAACTCTGTTTCCGAATCAACATCAACGGAAAAAACTACTGCAGATATAAATGGCGAGGTTATTCAAATGTCTCGCATGGGCAAGCTTATTGCCAAGCATATGGTAGATAGTGTGAGTACCTCTGCCCATGTCCAAAGCTTTATTGAAGTAGATGTGACCAATGTGGTCAATTGGCGCAATAAAGTAAAGAATGAATTTGAGAAAAGGGAAGGGGAGAAACTAACCTTTACGCCTATTTTTATGGAGGCTGTAGCGAAGGCTTTGAAAAAATATCCCATGATGAATATCTCCGTAGATGGGGATACGGTAATAAAGAAGAAAAATATTAACTTGGGTATGGCAGCAGCCTTGCCAGATGGTAATTTAATCGTTCCTGTAATTAAAAATGCAGACCAACTTAATATGGTTGGGATGGCCAAAGTGGTGAATGATTTGGCAAATAGGGCAAGGGAGAATAAATTAAAGCCAGACGAAGTAAAAGACGGTACTTATACGGTTACCAATGTAGGTACTTTTGGCAGTGTTTTTGGAACTCCCATTATCAATCAGCCTCAAGTAGGTATACTTGCATTGGGAGCTATTAGAAAAATGCCTTCTGTAATAGAGACGGAGGAAGGTGATTTTATAGGTATCCGAAGCAAGATGTATTTATCGCATAGTTACGACCATCGTGTGGTGAACGGAGCCTTGGGTAGTATGTTCGTAAAGGCGGTGGCAGACTATCTGGAAGGATGGGATACTGAAAGGGATGTCTGAAAAAACTGGTTAAAAAAAGAATTTCACAATTTGATTTTGATTATCAGCTTTTTGTCTGTCATATTGTAGGCAAAAAGCTGTTTTTTTTTGGATATTTCCGATTAACAATTTTCTAACAAAAATTTTCTTCGTCAGCCATTAACTTTGGTCCATACCGACCAAAAAAATGCCAGAAAATCCAATTTTTATTATCAAGGGCATCCTTGGCTACCTAACGTTTTGTATTCTTTTGGTAGTCCAATTTTCTGCCACAGCACAAGAAGATGAATTGAAAAAGGCGCCCATGCGCCTCTTCATAAATTGTAATTGCGACAAGAATTACCTCAGGCAGGAAATAAAATATGTGGGCCACGTTCGCGATCAAGCCCAAGCCAATATTACCTTGTTTATTTTTGATATTGCCAACGGTAGTGGAGGGCGTACCTATGACCTGGAATTTACGGGTAGCGGGGATTACCAAAATATTTCGGATAAGCTCTCTTATGACACTACTGCCAATATGACTTCGGATGAGGTGCGAAAAGGCCTTCTTAAAAAAGTGCAATCCGGATTGTTAAAGTATGTATTGGAATCGGGGTTAGCAGAGGATATTACCTATACCGTTGATCAGAGCGGGTTTGCAGAGGTACAGGAAATCGATTTTAGGGACCCTTGGAACAATTGGATTTTTGAGGTTTTTGGATCTGCGGACTTAGGCAAGGAAACCAGTAGAAAAGATTTTAAATATCGTTTAGGGTTTGAAAGTGACCATGTTACGGAAAATTGGAGAATTCGTACCGATTTAGGGCTATTTAAAGCCGATAGTGAATATGAAACGGATGGGGAAATTTATACAAGTGAGCGGTTTCAGTATTATGCAGATGGCAGTATTGTGCGTAGTATCAGTGATCATTGGTCTTCGGGTATTTTTTCTGGTCTAAGGCATGACACTTTTACCAATCTAGACTTTAGATATTATTTTCAGCCCGCTATAGAATACAATATTTATCCCTATAGTGAGGTGCTAAGAAGGGAAATTGTCTTCGCCTACAAAATTGGATATTTTCATAACGACTATATTGAAACAACTATTTTCAATAAACTGGAAGAGGGTGTATTTAACCATAGACTGGACCTGCAAGTTAGATATAGACAGCAATGGGGCAATATTTACGCAAGAATTGTAGGTTCATCTTTCTTGAATGATTTTGAAAAGAATAGGCTGCAATTTAACAGTAACCTAAATGTTCGGCTTTTAAAAGGGTTGGCCGTACGTTTTGCCAGTAGATACGAAATAATTAGGGATCAAATTAATTTGCCATCCGGAGATGCTTCCATCGAAGATGTTCTGCTTCAACAAAAGCAAATAGCAACTGCATATCAATTAGGGTTCAGTGTAGGATTAAGTTATACGTTTGGCTCGGCTTTCAATAACATCATCAATACCAGATTGTAAATTGTTGCTTGGTCGATTATGCTGAGTTTCGTTTCGGTGGTTGTTGTTAAAACCTATCTTTGCAACAAATTGTAACTGTTATGAGCCTAAACTTAACGAGACCTATTTGTTTTTTTGATTTGGAGACAACGGGAACCAATGTGGCAAAAGACCGCATTGTAGAAATTTCCATCCTAAAAGTATATCCGAATGGAAATAAGGAGAGTAAGACGTGGTTGGTAAATCCGGAGGTGGAAATTCCGGCAGAAGTTGTGGCCATCCATGGTATATCCAATGAAAAAGTTGCCAATGAGCCGACCTTTAAGGAATTGTCTAAGGAGATTTTTGCCATGATCAAGGATTGCGATTTGGGCGGTTTTAATTCAGATAGGTTTGATATTCCATTACTGGCCGAAGAAATGTTACGTGCCGATGTTGATTTTGATATGAAAAAAATGGTTTCCATAGATGTGCAGACTATCTTCCACAAGATGGAAAAAAGAACCTTGGGAGCGGCCTATAAATTTTATTGCGACAAAGAATTGACCGATGCACATAGTGCGGAGGCAGATACCTTGGCAACTTATGAGGTATTATTGGCGCAGTTGGATAAATATCCAGAGTTAGAGAACAATGTAAAAAAATTGGCGGATTTTTCTACCCATAGGCAATTTGCTGATTTTGCCGGTTTTTTAGGATTTGATAAGGAAGGTAACGAAACCTTCGCTTTTGGTAAGCATAAGGGGAAAAAGGTATTGGATGTGTTGGAGAAGGAACCTGGCTATTTTGGTTGGATTCTAAATGCAGATTTTCCGCTATACACCAAAAAAGTGCTTACACAAATCAAGCTCAGTCAATTAAACAATAAATTAGTCTAGTTCATGAAACTCATTTGTATTGGTAGAAATTATACGGAGCACATAGAGGAGCTAAACAATGAGCGTCCAGATGAACCGGTGGTATTTATTAAGCCAGATTCTGCCATTCTACCTAATGAACAGGATTTTTACATACCTGAATTCTCCGATAATATTCATTATGAAGTAGAAGTGTTGGTGAAAATCAAAAAGGTAGGCAAACATATAGAAGAAAAGTTTGCATACAAATATTATGATGAAATTGGACTAGGAATAGATTTTACAGCAAGGGATCTTCAGCAAAAATTAAAGGAAAAGGGTCTGCCTTGGGAAAAGGCCAAGGGTTTTGATGGGTCTGCCGTAGTGGGTAGATGGTTGCCAAAATCGGATTTTAAAAATTTGAACGACCTCAATTTTTCACTTTTTAAAAATGAAAAGGAGGTGCAAAAGGGCAATACTAAGCTCATGCTATGGAAGATAGATGAATTGGTTGCCTATGTTTCAAAGTTTTTTATGCTCAAAAAGGGTGATATAATATTCACTGGAACCCCGGCAGGTGTTGGAAGAATTGAAGCAAATGACTATCTTTCGGGTAGGTTGGAAGGGCAGGAACTCTTTCAAATAAACGTAAAATAATGATTTACAATCTAGATAAGATCAATGAGATGGCAGAAGGGGATGAGGCTTTTATCAACTCCGTTATCTCTGTTTTTTTGGAAGAAGTGCCTCATGATTTGGAGGAACTTGAATCTGCCTTGGAGCAACATAATCATGAAAGGGTCTATAAGCTGTCCCATAAAATCAAGCCTAACGTTGATCTCTTGGGTATGGAACAGACCAGGGCAACAGCCTTGCAATTGGAAACCATGGGTAAGGACAAGGCTAGTATGGAAGAAATACGTTCCTTGTTTCCAATGCTAAAAAAAGACATTCACCAAGTAGTAGCAGAACTAAAGAAAGACTTCGATTTATAGTTCTAAATTTCCCAAATAGTTATTAAATGGATTCACTGCTAGCGGAAATCATCACAATTGGGGATGAGATTCTTATAGGTCAAATTGTTGATACCAATTCGGCATTTATTTCAAAAGAACTTAATAAGATAGGGGTTTCCGTCTATCAGATTACATCGGTACAAGATGAAAGGGAGCATATTCTGCAAGCATTTGCAGATGCTAAATCGCGCGTTCAGCTTGTTATTGTTACAGGCGGTTTGGGGCCTACCAAGGACGATATTACCAAACGTACGTTTTGCGAGTTTTTTGATGATACCTTGGTGCAGAATGATGAGGTTCTGGAAAATGTTGAAATGCTGTTCAAAAAGCATATAAGTAATACGCCCATATCCGATATAAACAGGCAACAGGCTTTGGTTCCTTCCAAGGCCCAAGTACTGCAAAATAGGTATGGTACCGCCCCTGGCATGTGGATGCAGCAGGACGGAGTAGTTTTTGTCTCCCTTCCGGGTGTTCCTTTTGAAATGAAACACCTCATAACCGAAAAGGTACTTCCAAAGGTTGTAGCAGAGTTTAAAAGACCTTATATCGTTCATAGAACTTTGGTAACCTATGGCATGGGAGAAAGTTCCATTGCCGCTAGGTTGGAGGATTTTGAGGACAACCTGCCACCCTTTATTAAATTAGCATATTTACCAAGTCTCGGAAAGGTTAGACTACGTCTTTCCGCAAAAGGTACGGATGGTGAGAAGTTGCATAAGGCGATGGAAAAGGAAGTAGGGTCACTGCATGATCTTGTAAAGGATATTTTATATGGTGTAGACGATGAAGAGACCCTAGAGGAAGTTATTGCCAAGTTGCTTACGAGTAAAAAAATGACTTTGGCCACCGCGGAGAGTTGTACGGGAGGAAAAATAGCGGAGCAAATAACGTCCCTTCCGGGAGCATCTGCCTATTATAAGGGAACGGTGGTAAGCTATGCTACGGAGGTTAAAATTGATGTTTTAAAAGTTCAAAGAGATGCCATCAACGAACATTCCGTGGTAAGTGCTGAGGTGGCCGTTCAAATGGCCGAAAGTGTGAAGCATATAATGCAATCCCATTTTGCGATTGCCACAACAGGCAATGCAGGACCTTCAAAGGGAGATTCAGATGCTGAAATTGGTACGGTTTTTATAGCTGTTGCTACTCCTACCGAAATTATTGTGGAGAAATTCAACATGGGAAACCATAGGGAAAGAATAGTCCAAAAGACCGTGCACAAGGCGCTGGAGCTGTTGCAAAAAGAAATTTTAAAAATCTAGAATTTTCTTTTGTCTGTCCCGTAAAAATGATATAAATTTGCAGCCTGTTTAAAGAAAAATCAGCGCAATGTCAAAAGTTTGTGAAATTACGGGTAAGAGGGCGATGTCTGGAAACAATGTTTCTTTTTCCATCAATAAGACCAAAAGAAGGTTTAACGTTAATCTTTCTAAGAAACGTTTTTATATTCCGGAAGAAGACCGTTGGGTAACTTTGAAGGTATCTGCCAAAGCGTTGAAGATTATCAACAAAAGAGGTGTTTCTGCCGTTTTGAAGGAGGCTAAGGCACAAGGACTTATAAAATAAGCTAGATTACGATGGCAAAAAAAGGTAATAGAATTCAGGTTATTTTAGAGTGTACTGAGCACAAGGAATCTGGTAAGCCAGGTACTTCAAGGTACATTACTACCAAAAACAAGAAGAATACTCCAGAAAGAATGGAGATTAAAAAATTCAACCCCATTCTTAAAAGAATGACGGTTCATAAAGAAATTAAGTAAGATAGTTTCTACCAAAAAGTAGAATAAAAAAATAATAGCCATGGCAAAGAAGACGGTAGCAAGTTTACAGACAAGTTCAAAAAGATTGACAAAGGCCATTAAAATGGTTAAGTCTCCAAAAAGTGGTGCTTACACATTCGTAGAGTCTGTTATGGCTCCTGAACTTGTTAATGAGTGGTTGTCGAAAAAATAATCGCTTTAAAAAATATTTGAGGCCTCTTTCGAAAGAAAGGGGCTTTTTTTTTGAATTGCGATTAAAAATTATGCACTTTTTCCCTTTATGAACTTGGCGCTGACTTTCTTATATTTACAGCCACCAATTAGTGTATCATGAGTTTATTTAAAAATATCTTCTCTTCTAAGAAAAAAGAGACGTTGGACAAAGGGTTGGAAAAATCCAAAACTTCTTTTTTTTCGAAGTTAAGTAAGGCCGTTGCCGGAAAATCCAAGGTAGATGATGACGTTTTGGACAATCTGGAAGAGGTATTGGTAACCTCGGATGTGGGTGTAAATACGACTCTAAAAATTATTGATAGAATTGAAGCCCGGGTTGCCAAGGATAAATATATGGGGACGGAGGAGCTTAATACCATTTTAAGACAAGAAATTGCAGGCCTTCTTTCTGAAACCCATTCTGGCGAGGAAACGGAGTTTACCGTACCACAGAACAAAAAGCCTTATGTGATAATGGTTGTGGGGGTAAATGGAGTAGGTAAGACTACCACCATTGGAAAATTGGCACATCAATACAAACAAAAAGGATTAAAAGTAGTATTGGGGGCGGCAGATACCTTTAGAGCTGCGGCTATTGACCAATTACAGGTTTGGGCAGATAGGGTAGAGGTACCTATAATCAAACAAAAAATGGGAAGTGATCCAGCTTCCGTTGCTTTTGACACTTTGAGCTCTGCTGTTAAGCAAGATGCCGATGTGGTCATTATTGATACCGCTGGTAGGTTGCATAATAAGGTGAATTTAATGAACGAGCTTACCAAAGTGAAAAGGGTAATGCAAAAAGTTGTGGAAGATACACCGCATGATGTATTATTGGTCTTGGACGGTTCAACGGGTCAAAATGCTTTTGAACAGGCCAAACAATTTACCAAAGCAACCGAGGTTACCTCCTTGGCCGTTACCAAATTGGACGGCACAGCCAAAGGTGGAGTGGTCATTGGGATTAGTGACCAATTTAAGATACCTGTAAAATATATTGGCGTAGGTGAAGGAATAGAAGACCTTCAGGTTTTTAATAAATACGAATTTGTAGATTCTTTCTTCGGATAGTATTTAGGGGTTCATCACTGCATTTAATCGCGTCCAAATTCCTTCATCAAAACTTGAAGGACCAAGGTTGTTCTCACTGGCATCTCCACCTAAGCGTACAACTACTAAATTTTCACTGGGTATAACATATAGTTTTTGGTCATTTGCTCCAAGTCCGGCAATGAGGTCTAAGGGAGCAGAAGGAATTAGTGACCCTTCAAATAAATCTTCTGAACCTGGTGCCCTAAAAGATTCTTTTCCGTTCAGCCACCATAAGTAACCATAACTAGGATTCAATTCTTGGGAGC
This sequence comes from Cytophaga sp. FL35, assembly GCF_014349235.1. Taxonomy (GTDB): domain Bacteria; phylum Bacteroidota; class Bacteroidia; order Flavobacteriales; family Flavobacteriaceae; genus Euzebyella. The sequence goes on from NZ_JACSOH010000031.1 coordinate 37,844, forward strand.
TATTGGTCATTGAATCAAAATAGTCTTTGTTGGAAAGAACGGATATATCGTTCCAATCTCCCTTATTTAAAATTAGCAGGCCAAATCTGCCCATGCTACGTGCGTTGCTAAAAAAGAGATTGTTATAGCCCACCTTTACCCAATTTCCTTCCATTCCTATTGCGTCACCAATTTTTGTTTTATAATATTCTTTAAAGTCGGTGCCGGTAGCATTACTGATCACTTGATCAAGCAAGGTGTAAGGGGCATTGTGATAGTACCAAAAATCATTGGGGTCGTTCAGAAAATTTAAACACTCTGGGTCATAGCAGAAAATATCTTGCGTATAGTCCAAACCCGTGGTCATGGTTAACTGATTTCTAACGGTAATGGCACTTTCTTTTTCCACTTCCATGCTGGTCCACCCTGGGTTTAAATGTAAGGTTACGGGATCCTCAATTGATAATTTGTTTTCTTCTTGTGCAATGCCTACCATTAAAGCGGTAAGTGTTTTACCGGCGGAGTTCCACGTGTGTTTGGATTCTTGTGTGAAATCACCATAATACCATTCAATGACGAGTCTTCCGTTCTTTAACACCAAAAAGGCATCGGTACCCTTTTCTTGTAGGTATTCTGATAAATTATCGGCCTCAGTTGGGTTCCAGTTAAGTTCGTTCAAAGTATATTGTTCCCATTCATCGGAAGCTACAGGAGGAAAATAAAGGGATTCGTCCATCGGGTCTACGTCTTCGTTGCCTGTGCTGTTATCCCCATCTTCAGCAGTTATTATTTGTTGTTCGGTCTCCATTCCATCTTTATCAGTGGAACAGGAACTGGTCCATAGGGCTGAACATAATATAAAAGTCCAATATCGAAATTTCATAAGTATTGTTTTCTATCTAGGAACAAAACGTAAAAAAGTAAGAAATCGTCTTAATTATATCCCCAAACAGAGTTCAAGTTGTATTTTTGCATCCCAATAAAATTCAATGCGCACAAAGACTCTTAAGAAAAACAGAATCAACGTAGTAACCTTGGGTTGCTCCAAAAATCTCTATGACTCAGAAGTACTCATGGGGCAGCTTCGGGCAAATCAAAAGGAGGTGGTTCATGAAGAAGATGGTAATGTTGTGGTCATAAATACCTGTGGGTTTATTGCCAATGCAAAAGAAGAAAGCGTTAACACCATATTGGAGTATGTTCAGAAAAAGGAAGCTGGGCAAGTAGATAAGGTTTTTGTAACAGGGTGCTTGAGCGAGCGTTACAAACCGGACCTTCAGAAAGAAATTCCCAATGTGGACCAATACTTCGGTACAAGCGAACTACCTAATCTTTTGAAAGCGCTAGGTGCGGATTATAAACATGAACTTATTGGGGAGCGGTTGACCACTACTCCTAAAAACTATGCGTACCTTAAAATTGCGGAAGGTTGTGATAGACCTTGCTCTTTTTGTGCTATTCCGTTAATGCGCGGCAAACATAAGAGTACACCTATAGAAGATTTGGTTACGGAGGCTGAAAAATTAGCTTCCAAGGGTGTGCAAGAACTTATTTTAATTGCTCAGGACCTTACCTATTATGGTTTAGATCTATATAAAAAACGGAACTTGGCCGAACTTTTGGAAAATTTGGTCAAGGTGGAGGGTATTGAATGGATTCGTTTGCACTATGCTTTTCCTACCGGCTTTCCCATGGATGTACTGGAGGTAATGAAAAGGGAGCCAAAAATCTGTAACTACCTTGATATACCGCTTCAGCATATATCGGATTCCATCCTTAAAAGTATGCGTAGAGGTACTACTCAAGCCAAGACTACCAAGCTGTTACAAGACTTTAGGCAAGCTGTTCCCGGAATGACCATTAGAACTACCTTAATAGTAGGTTATCCTGGTGAAACAGAAGAAGATTTTCAGATATTAAAGGAATGGGTAAAGCAAATGCGCTTTGAAAGATTGGGTTGTTTTACCTATAGTCATGAAGAAAATACGCATGCCTTTTCGTTGGTAGATGATGTGTCAGAGGATGTTAAGCAAGAACGAGCCAATGAAATCATGGAGCTTCAGTCCCAGATTTCATGGGAACTTAACCAAGAAAAAATTGGCCGTACTTTCAAATGTATGATTGATAGGAAAGAAGGCAACTATTTTGTGGGGCGAACGGAGTTTGATTCTCCAGACGTTGATAATGAAGTGCTAATCGATGCTACACAGCACTATTTAAAACAAGGAGAGTTTGCCGAAATCAAAATATTTGATGCGGCAGATTTTGATTTGTATGGAGAGCCCGTTTAGTTAGTTCAACTATTTATTTTATACTTCCAATTGTTTTAGGGGTTTTGCATTTCTAGACTTTAGTTTTTTCATTACTTTAGGGAAATCAACTAAATTTTTGTCAATAATTAAAATTGACATATTTGAAACTACCTAACTATAATGAATGACCTTCTGATTGAAAAAGTGGAACTTTTTAAAGTTCCCCCAAGATGGCTTTTTCTAAAAATTACTACAAAAAGCGGACTTATAGGCTGGGGCGAGCCTGTAGTTGAAGGTAAGGCAGCAACCGTGGAGGCCTGCGTCCACGAACTCTCAAAATTTATTATTGGACGGTCCGCAAACGATATAGAGGATATATGGCAGACCCTCTATGCTGGTGGATTCTATAGGGGCGGTCCTATCTTAATGAGTGCTCTTTCAGGAATTGATCAAGCCTTGTGGGATATTAAAGGAAAATACTTGAATGCTCCTGTTTACGAACTTTTGGGAGGTGCCGTACGGAAAAAAATGAAAATGTACTGTTGGATCGGCGGTGACCATCCTGAAGTGGTGCTTGAGCAAGCTAGGGAGAAAGTACAGCAAGGATTTAAGGCAGTTAAGATGAATGCCACAGGAGCCTTTGCGTGGATTGATTCTATTGAAAAAGTAAAAACCGTAGCCCAAAATATAAAACTTCTAAGGGAAGAGTTTGGTAATCAATTGGATATAGGTCTTGATTTTCATGGGAGAATTCATAAAGGTATGGTCAAGCGTTTGATTGATGAGTTACTTCCGTATAATCCCATGTTTATTGAGGAACCCGTTTTAAGTGGAAACAATGAGGCGTTGGACCATATTTATTCCTTTACCTCCATTCCGATCGCTACTGGGGAACGTATGTTTTCCAGATGGGATTTTAAAGAACTGCTTCACAGGGGAACTGTAGACATAATTCAACCAGATTTAAGTCACGCCGGTGGAATTAGCGAGGTGAGAAGAATTGCGTCCATGGCAGAAGCCTATGACGTGGCATTGGCTCCGCATTGCCCTTTAGGGCCAATTGCCCTAGCTTCTTGCTTACATATAGATTTTACTTCTATCAACGCATTCATTCAAGAAAGTAGTTTGGGCATTCATTACAATCAAGGTTTTGATTTATTGGATTATATGGGGAATCCAGAAGTATTTGATATAGCTGATGGCTATATTGATTTGCTAAAGGGGCCTGGTTTGGGGATTCAAATGAATGAGGAAAAGCTTCGGGAAGGCCAAAATATAGGACACGATTGGAACAATCCTATTTGGCGAAACCCAGATGGAAGCTTTGCGGAATGGTAGTTCTATCACATACCGATAACAATACTCGATAAGAGAAAATAATAAGATTCCAGTTTTATGATTTATGTAATTGCACTTCTTTTGGCCTTGACCTTTATTGTGGTAGGGATTGTCAAATGGAAAATTCATCCCTTTTTTGTGTTACTGCTTGCGGCTATAGTTTATGGTTTTATAACGGGGATGGACATTGATCGTATAATTTCATCGGTTAACGATGGTTTTGGTAGTATCATGGGTAAAATTGGTTTGATTATTTTCTTTGGGGTGGCGATTGGTACCATTTTGGAAAAATCAGGTGGTGCCATGGTAATTGCCAGTAGAATGATTAAGCTAATAGGCGAAAAATCCATTCATTTGGCAATGATGCTTACCGGATACTTGTTATCTATTCCGGTTTTTGCCGATAGTGCCTTCATCATTATGAACTCATTGAACAAAGCACTGTCCGATAAGGCCAAAGTATCCTTTGCCGGTACAACTGCTGCCATGGCTTTGGGTTTGACCGCTACCCATGTAATGGTACCACCAACGCCTGGTCCCATTGCCGCTGCAGGTATATTAAATGCAGATTTGGGTAGTGTTATTCTTTGGGGGCTTATCATAAGCTCACTTTCCTTGGTTTCTTGCTACTTTTTTGCCATCAAGATTGCCGCCAAGGTGCAGGTGCCCATTGTTATGGCAACCTCAAAAGATGCGCTACATCAACCAAAATTGAGGCTATCCCTTCTATGTATTGTGGTCCCAATTGTGTTGATTGTGCTGAAATCCATTTTTGATTATCCGGAATTGGCACTAACGGATTTGGCTATCTACCCGGTCATTGCCTTCTTGGGAAGTCCGGTCATTGCATTGTTAATTGGGGTTGCACTTGCGTTGCTGTTACCGAAAAAGTTGGATGAAAAAGTATATTCCGCTACCGGTTGGTTGGGCGATTCTGTGCGAATTGCAGCTCCCATTATTTTAATTACCGGGGCGGGAGGAATTTTCGGTTCCATGTTGCAAAATTCTGGTATTGCAGATGTAATTACAGAAAATTTCTCGGGTATGTCCATTGGTCTCTTTTTTCCATTTTTATTGGCGGCCTGTCTAAAAACAACCCAAGGTTCCTCCACAGTGGCCTTGATTACTACGGCATCTATTGTTGCCCCTATGTTGCCCGCTTTGGGATTGGAAGAAACATTTATGAGAACCATGACTGTTCTTGCCATTGGTGCAGGGTCTACCGTGGTCTCCCATGCTAATGACAGTTTCTTTTGGGTGTTGACGCAATTGACCGGTATGGACGTGAAACAGGGAAATCAAGTGCAAACCTTGGGGACACTTGTATTAGGTACTACTGCCATCACACTTATATATCTTATCTCAAAAGTGATGGTGTAGGTTTTTAATTGTTTGAGCGAAATAAAACTTGAATAAAATGAAAGGAATTATCGGCATGTTGGCTATTAGTCTCATGGTACAAACCGGATTGTATTGCCAAGAGGTGAAAAAAGGTACCTGGATTGAAATTTTGGATAACTCCGCTTTGGAGGTAATTGATACTACGGCTAAGATTAGGGTAATGGCCAAAGGTTTTAAATGGACCGAAGGACCCTTGTATTTGGAGGATGAAAAAGCCTTACTTTTTTCGGATATTCCAAATAATACAGTGTTTAAATTACTGGAAGACGGTAAGTTAGATACCTATTTGAAACCATCCGGATATTTAGGGGCCTCCGAATATGGTGATGAACCGGGTTCCAATGGATTGTTGCTTAGTCCGCAAGGCGAACTGGTTTTAATGCAGCATGGGGAACGTCAAGTAGCCAAAATGAAATCGGATTTAAAAATGCCAAAAGCTGAATACGAGGTAATGGCAAATTCCTATAATGGAAAGCGGTTCAACAGCCCCAATGATGGGGTATTCGATAAAAACGGAAATCTTTATTTTACCGACCCTCCTTATGGCTTGCCCCAAAAAATGGATGACCCAAACAAAGAACTGGACTTTCAAGGACTTTTTTGTTTAAAAGCTACGGGAGAATTGGTCCTTGTGGATAAATTAACCCGGCCTAATGGCGTGGCCCTTTCAACTGATGGGGATAAATTGTATGTTGCGGTATCAAACCCGGAACATGCCGTTTGGTATGAATATGATATAATGGACGTAGGTCAGGTGGAGAATAAAAGAATATTCCATAGCGTAACTTCTTTGGTTAATAAGGAAGGACAACAAGGGCTCCCGGATGGTATGAAAATGCACGCCAAAGGGTTTTTATTTGCAACAGGCCCGGGTGGGGTTTGGGTCTTTAATAGTAAAAAACCGGTTGCAAGAATCTATACAGGAGAGAAAACGGCTAATTGTGCTTTTGGTGCCAATGATAAAAGTCTATTTATGACTGCCGATGATTTTATTCTAAAATTGGATTTGAAATAAATCAGTGTTCCATTTGAATAACTACATTACCTACCTTTTGACCTGAGCTAACATATTCGTAAGCATCAACAATTTTTTCAAAAGGATAGATTTTGTCAATTAAAGGATGGAATTGCCCGTTTTCAATTAAAACCTTCATTGTATTTAGGCTATCTTTAATATTCGATGGAATAGGAAAAATTACTCTTTTTCTTCTAAAGAGCGGCGTAATAAGCGCCCAAAAAATATTGGCACCTCTTTTTCCCAACTCTGTAGAAATGTACACTCCTTTGGGAGCCAATAGTTTTTTACACTTTCTAAAACTACTCTTACCTACCGCATCAAGCACCAAGTCAAAAGTGCCGGGATATCGTGTGAAGTCTTCTCGGGTATAGTCTATCACTGTATCTGCTCCTAAATTTTTTACAAGCTGTAAATGTTCAGTCGCAGCGGTCGCCACAATGTTAAGTCCCCTACTTTTTAATATTTGAATGGCGGCACTTCCAATAGCTCCGGTTCCACCATTAACCATAACTTTTTGACCTTCTTTTAACTGTAGTTTATTAATGCAGTTTAGGGCATAGTGTGCTCCTTCGCAACAAGCTGCGGCTGTTACAAAATCCAGATCACTGGGCATATGTAATAAAGAGTCATTCTCCTCTATAGTCATGAAATGGGAATGAGAGCTCAGAATTTCATCGTCAAAACCAAAGACCCTGTCCCCAACTTTAAATTGTTTTACATTTTGGCCTATTTCAATAATCACCCCCGAAAAGTCGGTTCCTGGTGATTGTTTTTTTGGTTGTGCCAAACCTGTAAAGAATCGGCTAACATAATAGCGAGCGGTTACGAGGCCTTCATCGGTACGGTTTACGGTAGTTGCTTTAACCTGTACCAGAATTTCGTTGGATTCAATTTTGGGTATTGGGACATCCTTAATGGTAAAAATGTCCCTGGGCCGTCCATATTTGGAATAACAAAGTGCCTTCATTCCGATGTTGTTTGCCTACAAGTCGTTTGCAAAGACATAATGTTACCACAAAGTTGATTAAATATGCTAATTGATCATAAAGAGGGCGTTTGCAAAAAATAATTTGCCACTTTCCCAAAAACCTCTGAACAAAGGATTGTCCACCATGAAAACAACTTGCCCTTTTCCGTGGTTAATTGAACCAAAAGTCATGGAGTTTCCAATTTTCTTTTTTGCTTCACTACCGGCAAATCCGGAAACGGGTTCTACATTATTTTCATCAAGATATACTACGGTTCCTTTCTCTAAATAGTCATAGGAATCACTGCCAAGTTTCATGGAGAAGTAAACTTCATCATAACCATACGCCAAGGGGTGGGTGGTATCCACATGTGTTTTAAATATAGCTCCGGTGATTTCCGTTTTTATTTGTTCCCTTTGGGAATAATCAAAATTAGGAGCTATTTGAGTACTGTCTTTCACATTTTCCTTTGCTTTTAAGGGAAAGGATTTATTTTTTGCAAAGGACTTTAGCGCTCCACCCATAGCAATTAGCTTTCCGCCGTTGGAAATCCACTCCGTTATTTTTTCAGAAATGGAATCTGTTAGAAAATTTCCATACCCATCACCGTCAGGTAAAACGAGAATATCATATTCGTTTAGCGCTACATGGTCAAAATAACTTTCGTCCAAAACGGTAACGGGATACTCCAATTGTTGTTCAAAAAAGTGCCATACTTCACCGAATCTCAAGGTTGAGGTGGGATTTCCGGTTAAAACGGCAATCTTTGAATTAGGAACCATCTGCACATAATAAGAACCAAAATCTTTCCCGGCTTCTACAAATCCGGTATTCGTGGGGGTAATCTGTTTATCGTATGCTTTGGCCGCGGTGGACAGTGTTGTCAAAAATGATTTGTTATTTTGATTATCAGACTTTGTGATAATCAATGAACCTCTATTATACTTCTGGCCGTCCAGCGTAAAAGGCTTCATGGCAAACCTTACTTTGATTTTATTCTTTAATAGGTGGGCGAGGAACCGGGCATCGCTAAAACTGTTCCAATGGGCTATGTAAGCGTATGCATCCGTTAGGTTGGGGTTATTATTGACGTTTTTACCATCAGCACTAGCCTCGTACTTTATACTGTTTTCCGTAGCTACGGCTTCTAGTCCGTATGCGTAAGGTAAGGACCAGGCGGTAATATCATAAGTGAGGCTATCCGTCAATTTGGCTTTGGGTTCGAACAAAACCTTGACCAAAGTGCCTTTCTTTTGGTCCACAGGAACAACAATCGACTTTTCAGTGGCTCTAAGGGTGCCTGTTTTCCCGGTGGAGTAATGAAACCCCCTAATTGAACCAGAATTGGCTTTTCCGTAGGTAATCTCATGTTGGTCCAATAGGTCCGTTAAAGCTTTTAACTTGTCCTTTTTTCCGTTAAGAACATAGCTTTTATATTTATAATCCTTGGTTTGATGAAATTTCTTGAATTCCTCATTTAGTTTTTTTGCATGTTTGGAAGCAATTTCCAATGTGGAATGGCCTGTTGTTCTATGGTGCTCAATACGATCTTTCAAGGTAAGGGTATCTCCCAGGGAAGTAACAATACCTAACCCGGCGCGCCCACTTCCGCCTTGCTCATAGGTCATGCCAATACTACCATTATAGGTTGGGTAGGTATCTCCATAGCTGGGATAAAGAAGGTCAAAAACCTCCTTGGTAAAGTAAAACCAACCATTGGCATCAAAATATTTGGCATGGTTCTTACCTACGGTTACCTGAAATTCCCTCTGAAAATTGGTGATTACCTCATGAAATGGTTCTGCCGCAGGAGCAAAGTAATAGGGGCTGTCTACTTGTTGCTCGTGAAAATCCACATGTACGTGGGGCAACCATTTATTATAAACTTTAATGCGTTGCTGGCTCTCTTTTTGGGTAAGCCAAGCCCAATCCCTATTAAGGTCGAACATATAATGATTTGCCCTACCGTTTAACCAAGGTTCATGATGTTCCTTGCTATTAGGGTCTACTTCATGCGCACTGTTTTTGTATTGACCGTACCAGTTTACGTAACGTTCCCGACCATCAGGATTTACACAGGGGTCAACAATAACCACGGTATTCTCCAGATATTCCTTTTTCGTAGTCAGCAATTCATAAACAGTCTGCATCGAAGCTTCTGTGCTAACACTTTCATTGCCGTGTACATTGTAGCTCATCCAAACAATGGCTATTTCGGGATTGCCCTGTCCATTGGTATTAGCAATGTGCGCTTGGCGTATTTCCTCCAGATTGGCCATATTTTCCGCAGAGGAGATAAAGGCAAGCATTAGAGGCCTATCTTCATAAGTGGTACCGTATTCCTTTAATTGAATCCGATCAGGATTAGTTTCGCCCAAATGTCCAAAATAGTCCATCACTCTGTGGTGGCGGGTAAACTTTTCACCTATTTCATAACCCAGAAATTCTGCAGGGCTTTTAAAATTTTGAGCATAGGTTATGGCACCTACTAAAAGCGCCAATATGAGTAGGAAAGGTAATTTAAATCGCATTTTTTATAGTTAGCATCCTTTTAAAGACTTTATCTTTTAAAAGAATTTGTAAGCAACTCAAATCTAGTGATTATTATAAGAAGTAGGCCTTCATGGTCCATCACAGGTTCATATTTTGGATAAACGTATTAACGATTTTTTAGGAGGACCTAATGTTGAACTGTTTTATATTTACACCCCTATGGATATTGATTGTTTACCTTTTGATCAAACCGGATACTTTTCGGATTTTATTTGTGATTATGTAGCTCAAAAAGAAGAGGTTAAACCATTTTACAATCGGTATCCCAATTTGGCCAATTTTGAAGCTCAGATAAAGGAAAAGGCGGAGAGTTTTCCTGAAAAGAATCGCGAAATCCTTTATTCCTCATTACAAAAGCAATATGAGGGGTTTCAACTAAGTGAAGCCACACAGACCCACCTTAAAAAATTAAAGGAGCCCATAACTTTCACAGTGGTTACAGGTCATCAATTGAACCTTTTTACGGGGCCTCTTTACTTCTTATATAAAATTGCGTCTACCGTAAATCTGACCTTGGAACTGAAAAAGGCTTATCCAAAATATAATTATGTCCCTATTTATTGGATGGCTACGGAGGATCATGATTTTGAAGAAATTAACTACTTTAATTTTAAGGGAAAGAAGATTCAATGGAATCCGGGTGATGGAAGAACTGGGGCTGTAGGTCCATTTGATAGTACAGGACTTGAAGATGTTTTTGAAACTTTATCCGATCAACTGGGTAACAGCAAGGACGCCCAAACTTTAAAGGACTTATTTAAAAAAGCTTATTTAGAACATAGCAATCTTGCCAAGGCTACCAGATATTTGGCTAATGAACTGTTTGGGGAATATGGTTTGGTAATTGTGGACGGGGATGATGTGAATCTTAAATCCCAACTTGTTCCATATGCCCAAAAAGATATTTTTGAGGGGTTAGGTCATGAAGAGGTTTCTAATACCATTACCCAAATTCAGCAATTAGGTTCCAATTACGGTATACAGGTCAACCCAAGGGAAATCAATTACTTCTATTTAAAGAATGATATAAGGGCGCGCTTGGTACAACAAGATGGAGTTTTCCATGTGTTGGATACGGATCTTAAGTTTACTGAGGAAGAGCTAAGGAAGGAAATGGTGGCACACCCGGAACGTTTTTCTCCAAATGTGATTGCTAGGCCCTTGTATCAAGAAATTATTTTGCCCAACCTATGTTATGTAGGTGGAGGAGGAGAAATTGCGTATTGGTTACAGTTAAGGTCCATGTTTGATGGTATGCAAGTGCCGTTTCCCATTTTGTTACTTCGGAATTCTGCATTGGTCATCACCCAGAAACAAAGTGAAAAATTGCAGAAGATGAATCTCAAGGTGGCCGATTTATTTTTGAAACGTAGTAGTTTTATCAACAAAAAAATAAGGGAGATATCCAATATTGATATCGATTTTTCTCCTCAAAAAAAACTGCTAGAAGAGCAATTCCAAGGTTTATACGAATTGGCGGAGCAGACGGATAAGTCGTTTCTGGGTGCCGTTAAGGCCCAAGAGGTAAAACAAAAAAAGGGATTGGATAACTTAGAAAAAAGATTGTTAAAGGCGCAGAAGCGAAAACTAAAGGATCAGGTAAGTAGAATGAGTGAAATTCAAAATGAACTTTTTCCCAATGGTTCTTTACAGGAGCGCACTCTAAATTTCTCTGAACTTTATTTGGAACTTGGCGAGGACCTTATTCCTATGTTATTGAAAGCCTTTAAACCGTTGGACTTAAAATTCTCAATTTTAAAGTTTTAGGGCACCAAAAATTCTCCGTTCCAATCACTATTTTCTTTAGAAAACCTGACCCTAATGTGGTTGGGTCTTTTTAGTTTTAGGTACTCAATTTTAAATGGTTCCACTTCAATGGCGCAGAAGTAATGGTCATTGGTTAGGTATTCTACATGATCTGGGTTGCTTATTTCGCTGCCAGGTGCCTTGTGGCTAGTATAATCTTTTTTACTGTTCTCATGTATGTTACTCCAATACCTGTCTTTGGCATCTTCATCCTTTAAAATATATGCTAGGCCCTCAACTTTTAGCTGCAGTAAAAGTTCCGGATGGTAAAATAACATGCTAACCCGGTTGTTTTCTTTAATATGAAGCACTTTTTTTGAGCGCTTGTCCGTATAAAAAATAAGGTTGAGATTCTCGTTAACATGCCTTAAAACAACGGTTCGCAGTCTGGCCAGTCGTTCATTCCCCACAGTGCCTAATGTGACAAACCTATAGGGGTGTTCTTTTTCTGTTACGCTTTTATTGAGCTCTTCTGTCAGCTCAGACCAAAAATGTTGTGTCATGACCATAAGTTTTTAGATAAAATTAGAAAAAAGTTCCTTTTTAGGTAGGGTATTTCATGAGGGGGGTGTTATAGATATAAATTGCTATGAAAAAGATTTAATTCTTTGAATTAGTTTATGTGTTTAGGTTGGTTTTTTGATTTTGATGTAAAGCCTGGGTTTGGTAGCCCGGGCTTTTCTTTGTTCTTACCTATCGTTTTTTGGATTTTTCAGTAAAAAAGACTTTTTCTTCCAGACTCTCTTTTATCCTGCATCAACTACTTTTTACAAGCTTTTCTAACTCCTTTTCTTTAAAACTTTAGATTGTATTTAAAAGGTGTATATTGTTCTGATATTACAATAA
>NZ_JACSOH010000032.1 GCF_014349235.1 Cytophaga sp. FL35
ATATCAAGAGATTAAACTTAATTCAACTAGATAGATGTTGTAGTAAAATATCCGAATTGATGATCATAACATCCATCTGTTTTGCTAATTCAACATCTCCTTTCTCATAATCACTTCCGATAAAAAGTATATCCAAATTGATATTTATTTGATTTTGGAGAATGGCACCGCGTACCTTTAATTCTTCTTTCGTCCAAGGGTCAAAATTTCCTGATAAAAAAATCTTTTTTCCATTTAGATAATTGTCCCTCATCACCTTATAAGTATAGATTAGTAAACAACCTGTGGTCTCGCATAATAAACTATTGCAATATCGCCAAACTATGTTTTATAATCCTGTACTTTAAGGAGCCTTTACCACGACATTGCTTTTGGGGTGTGATTCCAAACTAAAAATAGAGATAGATAAAACATAAAATTTGCCTTATAATCAATTATTTATGATAATATTTTTGCCCATAGGACTTTATTTTACTCTTGGCTATTTTCATATCGCGTTGAAACCGAATCATCAATAATTTTCGGAAGTACCAGATAACCAAGAGGGACAACAATGAACTTCCTATAGCATACCACTCCAAATAATTATCATCTACAATCCTATGATCTTTAAAAACAAAATATAGTTGTAAAAAGTAGCAGTAAAATGGAATGATTAGAATGATATTGAACCAACGAATGGCCAATGCTGTCAGTAGCAATAAAGGAGAAATAGTTTGAGATATCAACCAGATATAAAAAGAGAAATCCATCCCTATGGCTTCAAATTTCTGTAACATTCCAAACTGAATATCAAAATGTAAAAAAACCTTGTCCAAATAGAGCACTAATCCGGACAAGGCAACTAATATATAACTAACTAAGTATGAAATTCTAATTATCCCCGGGTCGTTTCTTTCCTTTGGAAAGATCAACGCTTTCAATTTGATAACTTGGATTTTTCTGATCATCTATGACTCCTTCTTCAATACTATCTGCTGTACATGAAGAAAAAAGAATCATCAAAAAAATTGTAAAAATTAAATTTTTCATAATCTACTAATTTATGGTTAAAAACCTGAAAATTAGAGATTTTACTTATTCTTTTTCTAAGTATTGAAAAGGCTTTATTAAAAAGTTGTTCAAACAAAGTTATCATTACGAAGGACAAATGGTGCGAGAACAACCCCATAAATTCTGGGGTTTTTCTATGTCCAATGGAATTCTATTGGAAATGATTAAATGGAGTTTGCAATGTAATCATATTCATTACAATCATTATTGGTGGATGTAGAGGTGTGCTACCGAGTTCAAAAAACACTTGGCTAATGGCTACCATTTCCTAATTGGAATAAAGTAAATCTATCTTTCGGTTACCTTTCTCTTCCCTAATGGCAATAGAAATTTTCTCATTTGAATTGGGAACAAACTTATTCAATACCAAAACAAATCTACTGGCTTGCCCTGAAAATAATACGCGCGGAAGCTTGTGGCTATATTGTATCTCTTTCGTTAATTTTTGAAAAGAAGCGCTTTTCTTTTTATTACCATTTATAATCGATACCCTAATATCGTTAATTTCAAAAGGTATATTGGAATTATTTGAGAACTCACAAACGAGATAAACGTCTGGTCCATTGTAGACAATTTTCTCCAACTGTAACTTAATTCCATTCATTCGGTTAATAGCTATTGATTGTTGGGCCAAACTCAATAAATATTCTGATGCGCGACCATAGTAAGTAGCATCTAAAGGTCCTTTGTCGTTTACGTCTCCATTTTTAATTAATGGGGAAATTCCTTCCTCATGCCCAATTCTTTCATTCTCTGTAAAAAAGTAATTCAACAAAGTTAATTCTTTAGAGTACTTTAAGTAATAGGAATACACACTACCATCTTTTGTGACCACCAATAAATTACTCAGGGGGCCCGGAAATGATTGGAGTGTACCAAAATATTGTTCTCTTTCACGATTATAGGTGAAGATAAAGCGAGAATGGCCAGTAATAGCCTGACGGATTGGACTTGGAAAAAAGAGCGTAAGTATTTGGTTCTCATTGGCGTAAAGTGTATCTAGTTCTTTTTGGGCAAACCCCTTACTTATCCAAAAAAAGACCATTGACAATAAAATATAATTTTTCATAGAATGATTTTAGTCATTATCGAGAAGGACCCAATAAAAATTGATAGTTATCTAGGACAAGTACTTTAATAGCCCGATGGTTTCGTTGAAATACTTTCTTCAAACTGTTAACTGGCGGGACACCAGCAATATTAAAATCATCAACCATATCACCTATAATCTCATTGGTAACCTCCTCCTTTATTTGATTTTCAACATAAATTCCCTCACTTCCATCCTGAAAGTCATAGGCCTTTAATTCGACGGAGCGATGATTAATCTTATTTATATCAACTATGACTCTATTAGGCTTAAAACTTATGAAACCATAAATGGGTGTATTTTTCTCTACGATTTCGCCGTCAATAATTGCATCTTTGACCAAGCGCATTTTCAGACGATAGTTTTTTCGAATTTTTTGGTTACCGTCTACTCGAACTATAATTTTTTCAGTGTCGTTTGATAATCCCTTCTCAACAAGGATCCTGGGATTAGAGGAGAAAAACAGTTGATGTTCTAGACCCAATTCTTGACCCGCTACATTAATATCTTTCGAATTATTGTTAGATGGTGTATTTTGAATCATAGTATCGTTTTTCTTTCTCAACAAAATACTGGAATTGGTATCCGTTGCTATTTTTCTTTCACTTTGGAATAGGCTTTGGTTATAAATACTATCTATAAGGCGATGCTTCTCGTATTGTATGTAGTCTGGATTGATGTAGCCCTTTTCATCTACCATATGTTCCGGATATAATGAAGGAACATTTTTTATGCGAGGTTCTTTTAATTCCTCAATAGCTTCTAATTTAGATTCATATTGTTTCTGTTCATCGACTAATTTAGGAGTCAAAACTTCAGTTGAATTGCTCATCTCTTTACCTTCATTCTTAACGTTGCTATAATAATACCCCCCTATGAACAACAACACTGTTGCTAATCCTAAGTAGAAGACCACTCGTTTCTTGTCCAATCTCATCATAACCTTATCTTTTTAGTTTTCATGACTACCTAGAATTAAGTTCTTCAGTGTAATTTTTTTCTAGTTTCCTCAGGGATTTCTCAAAAAACTCGGTGATTAACAACCCATGGGTATTGTTGGGAAAGTTTCTATCTACATGTATCAGCTTACCTGAGGTAATCAATTCATAGGCATCTGTAACCTTACCTCGATTTATTTCCAATACTATTCGGGTCCTAAAGGAATAAGGTTCCTCCTTCAAATCAATTTGAGATTCTATTCGACTCGTTTTTTGAACTAAGGAATATTGTAACAATCGATTATAGAATCCTTCCGCCTTTTTTTGACGGTATAGCTCATCTACCGAACTATTCCCTAACCATAGTGCCTTTTCCAGTTTTTGTTGGTAATTAGAAGCGTCCAGACCGTAGAAATAATTATGGAACAACTGTAAATGTGCCAGTGCCTCCACCTCCAAATTCTCTTTTTGAGAAACCATTTTCAAGGGAATAACATTCCCCTCCGTATTCACTACAAAAGCCCTGTCCACAGTCTCCTTATGTAACTTCAGGACCATTAAAATGGAAAAGATGCAGGTCGAGGACGCTCCTATCACGCAAGACAGAACAATGAATCGATTCAGCTTGAGAATATTATAAATGTTCCTAAAAGGTGTCTTCATATTATGCCGAGAATAGTTTAAGGGTAAAAGAAATTGCTTTGCGGTAGAGCTTGAATTTTATCAACACTATAAAACCTATGGTTGCCACATCTATCAAGGGCGCAAAAAATGCACTTCCCCAATCTGTCCCAAAAAGACGATTCCAAAAATGTTGAGTCATCTCATTATATAAATGGTTGATAAATACGTTGACCAAAAAGAAGGCTGGGACTAACATGTAGACTCCGGCATACAGTTTAAAAAAATGGTAGGCCATATTCCGAAACTTCTCAAAAACAGCCATGCTGATGACCAAGGGGAAAAATGCCTGTAGAATACCTAAAAGGAAAAATCGCTCTGCAAGAAAAATGGGGTAGATAAAAAGATCCAATAGCCATAAAATGACTCCCCCTATGAAAGCTAACATTTTCAAACCATACAAGGGAGTGACCAAGGCTTCATATAGAATGGCCATCGCTTTTTTGGCGGCCTCCAACGCGCCTACTTCCTGTTCCAGGTCTACCTCTTGTAACTGTAAAGGAAGAAGCGCAGGGGCCGTATTCCTATATTGGCCTTCTATTGCCACTAGAATACCGTCAAAAGTTTCTAAAACTTGGGAGGAGAATAGGACTAAGATCACTACCACAAAATTCTTTAAAAGTTCCTGAGGTGTTAGACCCCACGTTTGACCTTCAACAGAAACCATCCCCTCATTATATTTTTTGATAATATTTACCAAAAAGAATAGAATGGCCAGGGCCTTCATTCCTGTCATGGTATATTGGGCAAAGTCACTATTCTTAATCGTTTGGAAAACCGTATCGACATATTCCAATCCCATCCCTACCCTCTTTTAATAATGTGCTAGGCGATTGTTAATTATATCCTGCATTCTACGGAAGGATATGATATCCCTATATCTTTGCGTTTTGGCCTCTATCTCTATCACCATTTCTTTGGATTCCAACTCTTTTTTCTTTAAAATAGCTGTTCGTTCTCCATCGGACATTTTCAGGTTATCACTGGATAGAATTTGATCAATATATTCCAATGAGGCTACCGAATTATCAATAATGTCATTAAAGGATTTGGTCACCCTTTCTACCTCATTGGCTTTGATATAAGGGGAATTTAAAATTTCACGTAAATCCTTTTGAACCAGTTCGTAAAGGCGTTGGTTATTATTGTATAGTTCTTTTACTGCATTCAATTGTTTGATGACATCATTAACTTTTTCTAAATTTTCTTTTTGCTGTTTTAGGAAACTAACCGTTTTCATCAAATTGGAAGTTTGTTTGCCAGATTCAACTAATTGCTTTACCAAACTGATAAAGTTGGTATTATCGTAAACCGGCATGCCTTGACTCCGTGCCTTTTCTGAATTTAGCATGGTCACAAGTATTAAAGACAGGATGACCAATGGCCTTTTTATTTGTTTTTTTTTAATCGTTTTCATAGGATCTATGTTGAATGTCAATAAACTCTCGTATTGCTGATTCCATACTATTGGATTTTTGATAGAGTTTCATAATGGCCTCACTTTCCTTTCCATCGGTTAAATAAGCAGCATATACTTCGGGCGGTACTTCCAAACGATAGATATTGCTCTGTTTACCTATTTTGATAAATATCTCGGTATACTTTCGTTCCCCTGTCAAATGGTTCCGAATGGATTTCAATTGATTCAAATCATGGTTGGAGAGATGAAGCCTATTTTTCAATTCATCGTAACCCTTTTCATTTCGAAGGCTATAGATTACTTGAGTATTTTCAAGAATACTTGCAGACGTAGAATTAACAGGTAATTGATTGATGGATTGTAATATGATACCAATAGCACCATTTTGTTTACGGATGGCTTGATAGTAAAATTCAACGCTTTCCAAAACGTTTCCCAACTTGAGTTGTTTGGCAAATTCATCAAACAAAATAATACCTCGTTCCGACCTATTCCTCCAAATGGTGCGTTGGATGGCAGATTTGATGAGCTTCAGCATTACGGACAATATTTCCTTATTATCCTTTACTTCATCCAACTCAAAAATGATAAGCCGTTTGTCCTCAATTTTATAGGTCTGATCTTGTTCTATATGAAACAAGTAACTATAGATGCCCCCATTAACATATTCCGATAGGATGTGTAAAAAATCATAAACGCTAAAATGCATTTCTTTTATCCCTAATAAATCAAGAAGTGTTGTTTTTCGTTCATCAACAAATTGATATAAAGAAGCCAGAGAGTGCCCAGTAAGTACATTTTCATAATAGAAGAGCAAGACTTTCTTCATGGCTACCTCTTGTGCTTTTGAAACCGTATTTTGCGCCAATAGTTCCATTATAAACACTGACAGGTCTTCCAACCGTTCTGGGGTAAGGTCTGCCTGACCGGAGATGTAAAATGGATTAATTCCTAAATTTTTACCCTGTTCATACCGAAGAATAATGTGCTGTTCGGGATAAAGTTTAGCGAATTTAGTATAGGAACCTCCCAAATCGATAATAACCAGTCGAACGTTTTGCTCAAAGTACTGCCTGAGTATATTGTTTGCCAAAAACGACTTTCCTTCCCCAGTCGGGGCAAAAATGGCAAAGTTCCGTGCCTTAATTCGAACCTTATTTTCATCCCAAACATCCTTTAATACGGGTACATTATACTGCCGCTCATTGAAAATGATTCCCTGTGGATCGGATAGATAATTGGTATGGTTGATAAATAGACAAAGTGCATGTTTTAGATCGGTGACATAGAGGTCCTCATTCGAAAAATTAGAGGCGTGGCAGGGATACGAATTAAGAAAGTAGTGCTTGCGGTGCTCCCCCTTCGGATAATAAGGAACGATGTCTAACTCTTTCAACTCTGCCTTAATATTAGAAGCAATTCGTTTAAGTTCTTCGGACTCGGCATGCCAGAAGATGATGTTCAGATGTCCCCTGATTATTCGCGAGGTGTCATCTTCATTGATACGGTCCATGATGCGTTGAACTTTCTTAAGGACCACTTTATTTTGAGTTCCAAAATTGGAGCTTTTGGTTAATTCTTCTATTTTCTTCTCCAAAAGTTTACGCCATTTTTGTTTGTCATCCAGGTATAGGACCTGGTTAACCATATGGTTTTCTTTAATGTCTAATCCCAAGCCATCGATAAAACCTTGGTGGAAAGTAAATTCGTCGGAGGTGAATTTTTCGTTTGTTTTCGAACTCTGAACAGGTCCCCCAAAACAACCCTCATTGTTGATAACCATCATATCGAAGTAATGCTCTCCTATTTCAATGCTTTTCTTACCCAAAACTATATCGGTATCTAAATCATGATTAAAACCATTGAAATAGTCATTAGTCATTCCCATAAATTGGGACATACTCATAGGTTTCAATAGTAGCTTTCGACTATTGTTAATAAAGGAGATAACATCATTCACTGCAGTTACAAATTCAGCTACTTGGAGGTCCATTTTTCTGTGCAACCCTTTTTCTGATTTTTTGAAAGGATTCACATATTTTGATGCCTTAAGGGTCTTGTCCAATGGCAATAAAAAGTAGAGGTAACTTCTATGCGCTAAATACCTACGCCCTCTAAAATAATTCCTTGTTGCCTTCTCCAAAAAGGACTTATTGGGAAGATTGGAACCCTCATAACCCAGATTTTGATAAATATCTTGTTTATGCACTACGGTTCCTGGGGGTAGAGTTTTCAATGCTTGAAACCAAGTACTGTGCAGTTCATCAAAGTCAGATTCCGATAGGGAATACACCTCTGGTAATTGGGCTTCATAACATAGTAATACATTGCCATTACTAGCAAAAACCATGTGGTCCTGGATATCCAATATGGGGTGAGAAGATTGGAGGTTAATTTTCTTCATAGCTACTAAGACCTATTTTTTTATTACTGATAGATGGAGGAAATGGTTCGTGTTGCAGCGTCAGATTCGGTCGACTTACTAAATAGATTAGAATCGCATAGAACAGAATGTTCCAAAAAACCAAGGATAGGATAATAATGAAACCAAACGAAAATATGATGGCCAGGAGGGACCCTATTACCGAAATCATCATTAGAGCAAAAGAGGAAATCGGTAATCCGAATATGAGCGCACTTTTACGGATGTTTCTATATATCTCAAACTTCTTCATGTTATACGACTATACCGATGAGATACGTGAAAATACCTACTACAGCCCCAGCAATCAGTACAAAAATTAGTACACGGGTGATACCCTTTTTGAGATCAGCGTTCTCTCCAAAAAAATGTCCGGCATTGAATAAAAAACCAACTAGAAATATGACTCCCAAGATGATGGGAAAAATAGTTCGAATGGTATCTGATATTTCGTTTACCGAATCCTCGATACCTCCAATCTGTGCCAAAAGAGCATGAGAAATTAATAATGATAGCAATACGGAAAAATGCAATTTTTTCATATCCAAAATACTTAAAAGATTAAGAATTATTGACACGCTAAAATTATCAAATTAAAGTATTAAAATATTGATTATCAGTTATTTGTGAATAAAATTTTTTAAAGTAATAATTCTTAAAAAAAGTAGTTAAATGACCTTAAATAAAATGATAAATCAGCCATGCATGTTGATAAGTGGTGATTTGAAATTTACACCTGGGAAGGTTTTAGGGAAATTATCCTAATTGACCGGGTTTTAACATCACTGTGTTGCTATTTAAATTGGAAAGCTCGTACGATCCAAATATTAAATGGCAAAGCAGTGTATTATACAAATGTCGCAGTGTGTATAGCACCTTTTGTAGGGAATATCAATTGTGAGAATTCTAAAAGTAAATCATGCCGGCCCTACTGCAGAAAAGTTATAATTCTATAGGTTTCAATCAATCGCATTAGCATTTGACTTATTTTCTCTTATCAGAAGTCTTTTTGTTAAAGGCTACTAAGTTAAAGAGTTCACGCATTCGAGACCGCACGCGGCTGCCATAACGTTCTTCCAGCTCTTTTGCGTTTAAGTTGGTAGTAGCGTGTGTTTTGTAGTTTTTATTGACAAAGAGCTCGTGGCGTGAAAGCAAAATTTCCCCTAACACATTACATTGCTGCCCAAAATGCACTCCCAGGGGCTCAATTCCTAAATCATCAAAACAATAGAGTCTTTGGTCTCCGTAATCCCCGATGATTTTATAACCTAGATGGTTGAAGGCAAAAACAATATTTCGGCTAGGGATGACCGCATACGACCGCTGATGTGGAACAATATGCTTCAACAATTTCATCAGGCTGGTTTTACCGCATCCAACAGGTCCAGATAGTAGTATTCCTTTCCTGATATCAATATCCAACTGATGACAACGTTCTTTATCTTGGATAAAATAGAGACATAATTTGTAAAGTATATCCCGGTCTTCTTTGTAAATTTTAAAATCTTTACCGAACATCAATTGCCCTTTAGCATTGAGGTAAACCAAGATTTTTTCAAAATCATATCTAATTTCTTTGCCTTTAAGAACCCCCAATTGGTATTGTTTAACACCTTCTGTAATGATATGTGGCGCCTTAAAATTCATAAAGGCTCATCATAATTTTTTTCATCAGAAATTTTCAAGTGGTCTCTATAGGGAACACTGGGATAGTTCTTGCCGTAGTTTTTATTTTCGACCGATTCTGAATTCCTTAAATTCTTTTTTTGGACCTTGTTTTTATTAGTTTCTATAGTTTGTATTTGTTTTATTATAGGTACCACTACTTGTCCAGTACTTGTCCCATTTTTGGTACCGTTTTGGTCCACAGCTTGTTCAGTACTTGTACCAAATTCGAACATCATAATGCGACTGCCTTTAAATGGATTGTGCGATGGGTAATAATTTAAATACTTCCAATAATTAAGCTCTTTAATACAACGATGATAGGTGGATTTGGAACCGATTTTGGAAATAGCCATAACTTCTTCACGATTGATGTAAAATTCCTGTTTAAAAAAATTATGGTTCCAAAGCTGAAATAACGCAACATACAGGCTGATATGAGTCGCATTCAACCTCTTATCTTTTGAAAAATGCTCAAATACCGCATTCAGATGGGTGATGTAATTAATTTCCCCCAAAATAATTTAGATATGGTTGTGAATTTTGTTTCGTTCTAATACTTGCATTATTTCATGATATTCATAATAGAGTACCCCTCCAATTTTAGTATAAGGTAAAGTGCCGTTAATACGTAAGTTCTGCAAGGTCCCTGGGGATATACCCAATAATTGCCGTACCTCGTTCGACCGGATCCATTTTTTTTCCATTTTACCCTGATTTTGAAACAATTGTTTAATTTCTTCCAAGAGGTTCATTTTAAATTCATACAGATCATCAGTAGTAACAATTCTTTCTCCCAT
Organism: Cytophaga sp. FL35; assembly: GCF_014349235.1. Classification (GTDB taxonomy): domain Bacteria; phylum Bacteroidota; class Bacteroidia; order Flavobacteriales; family Flavobacteriaceae; genus Euzebyella. The sequence goes on from NZ_JACSOH010000032.1 coordinate 10,070, forward strand.
AACATTTGATTTTAATAAAGAGACCAAAGGCAAAATTCAATTCTGCCATGGTCTCTTTTGAGATTTGACTTTCGTTTGGTAAAGATGTAAAAGGATTTTAATAATCTTTCCCAAGATATGTCCCACCTTGGGGAAGATTATTGTTTCACTGCTAATCGCTCAAATGCCCTTATTCAGGACACGATTTATACTATGACACCCTCTGAAAAGAAACTTTAGTCATTTATGATTGGAATTTGTCAAAAGCCCAAGTTGGCACCCAACTTGGGGTAGCGATTCATTCATTCATCCAAGGAATCCATACGATGTTGAAGAGCATCGATCAATTTCTCTAAAAACCGTGTTCTAGTGGTTTTTCGTGATCGAATTTCAATAAAGGTGTGGTAATAGTTGCCAAGGTCGATATTATAAAAATGTTCAAAATGAGAAGCCATTTCCTTTATGTCTACGGTACCACCATTAATCGATTGACTGGCATGAAGGGCGTATATAAGTTCTATAAGATCTGTTTTACTTCCAGTCCAGAATAATTTTGATGGTTTTTCCATTGCAATGGATTTTTGAGTTTCAAGGTTAATATTTAAATCATCAATCTCCTTTTTAAGGTATACAATGAGCATATCGTATGCCATTATGGTGGAAACAGTACCGTCATGGCACGTAGAAAATTGATCATCAATTAAAAAATGAAATGATTCCAGAGGTAGTCTTAGATCGCGGTTTCCCCTTATAAAATACTGTTCGTCCAATGACATGGCACCCCGTCGGTAATAATTATAAAATTCTAAGTTATCATTGAAAAATGCTTGAAGTTTATCAATTTGATTTTGAAGGTATTTGATTTGCGCTGCGTCATTACCCCGAGGTCTCTTGCTTTCTATATTAAATAACTTCACATAATAAATTAGCTTACTAAAGATTTGAGGTTTGATATGCTTAAAGAAATAGATCTCATCCTCAGGGGTGGCAAAAGGTTTGCCAGTTATTTCTTTTTGAAGTTGCCGAATGCTTTTCTCTACCAATACAATGCCTTTTTCGGCCTTGAAAAGAACATCTCCCTTCCCTCCTTCCAAGGCGTCCAAATGCGACTCAAAGACCGATAGCAACTTTAGGTATTTCATCCATCAACTTTTATTTTGTCCTTCCATAAGACCTAAAAATTCCAACTTATAATTATCACGAGTCTGTAAAAATGCATAGGCTTCATGAATGTGTGCGCCCAGTTTTCTTTTTTCAAAGGACGCTGTCATACCAAAATCAATCTTATGCAAGTCCAAAGCGATAGCTCGTTTGATAGCCTGATAGAGTAGTTGACGGTAAAGGTGATAACTGGAATTGTAGCGATAATCCATTCCAACAAAGGCAGGAATATATTTACCTAATGTGTTGATATAACAGAACATCACGCCAATTAAGGGCATTCCTGATTCGCTTTTCAATCGTAGTATTATGAATTCCCAATTAGGGTTGGAAGCCATTTGGGCCAACATACTTATGGGCAATGGAAAAGTATTTAAACCTAAATTATTTTTTTGAACATTGAGATAGAGCTTATACAAATGTTCCCGCTCCGCCGAGTTGACGTTCTGTAAAATTTCAATTTGGAATTCCGCCTCATAGGGTAAAATCTCTTTTCGAAAATGCCTTCTGTTTCTGGGCGAGAGTTGAGCAATATGACTTTCTGCGGTAATTCCTAACGGTAATGGCAGCGAACAGGTATCTGGCATTCTTATCTTCATATACCCTTGGTTAAAAAGGAAGCTCTGAAGGCGATTTTCTTTGCCAAAATCACGAAAAACCACCATTTGGGCCCCTGTATCACCTTCCATTTTTTCTATAGCTAAAATAAATAAGTGCAAGGCCTTTTTATATAGCGGATGCTTTTCATTTAAAAAAATATGCTTTCCCTCTGTAAATAAGGATCCCATTGAAAGCACTTTTGATGTCATGTAATATGGATTTCCTTTTCTTTTTGCCTCCAATTCCTGGGACACATTTTCTGGTGAAAGCATATCATCCTTCCATAAAGAAATAGTCATAAAGGTTAGAAGAACAGGAATACCCTCGGAATCCTGAATGATGATATATTGAAACTGCCAATTGTTTTCTATCGCCGAGTTATTCTTAAAGTTTTTCTCAAGCCATAACAGCCCATCCCAATTAAACAAACCGTTCCTACCCAAATTGGAATCCCATAATTCTTTATCAACCTTCTCAATAGTTTGGTACACCTTTACAAGTAATTTGCTGTCATTTTTAAAGCTTGGATTCGATGAGGAATGGATTCCAAAGGCTCTTTTAATTCTATCGGTGGATGTGACCGTTTCTTGCAAAGCCTTCGGATAATGATGCTCTAAAGCTTCGGCCAAGGCTTTGATATCATCGAGCTGGTTATGTCGAGATATAGTAATACGGATACCTGTATTTTTAACGGGAACGGCTGGAAACATTCCCAAGTTCGTATAAAAACCGTCGTCCATTAAACGTCGAACCAATTTATATCCCGTTTCAGGCGTACCCGTGCCCACATAGAAAACGGGAGAGTTATTGTCGTCAATAACCACCACTTCCCTTAACTTCAATAGATCATTAAAATACTGAATACGAGTCCATAATTCCGCCTGCAATTGATATATTTCCTTTGAAAGATGAATCTTGGCCGAAGCAATGGCCGCCCCCACAGCTGATGGTTCCAACTGAGCCGAAAAGGTTAGGGGCCCACCAAAAGTCTTAACTTTTTGATGTAGAGTCTCGTTTGGACATATGAGTACCGCTCCACTTGCTCCAAAGGTTTTGCTCAATGTACCAAATACCAAAAGTTGATCGGACAATTCCTTTAACTGATCTAAAACGTATCCTGTTCCGTTTTTTCCAATCCAACTCATCCCATGTACATCATCAAAATACAAATGCAATTGGGGATATTTTTTTGTCAATTCCATTAATTGAATTACTGGGGCGTAATCCCCAAACATTGAATAAATGCCATCGGCCATATACCAAATTTTTCTCCTTTTTGAATGAAACTTGATTCGGTCTTCCAACATTTGTAAATGATTATGCCTAATCATATCCAAAGCGACCCCTTGTGACTTCAGAAGTCGGCATGCGGACTGAACGCTCCAGTGAACCTGATGATCTAAAATGATCGCATCGTTCGTACCGACAATACTCGGAATGACCCCAAGATGTCCCAAAGTGCTATTTTTAGTTACCACTATGGGATATCCATACATTTGATTCAAATGGAATTCCAACTGTTCATATAATGGATGGGAAATGTAGGATTTGGATAAGGGGAATTGGGTGCCATAATTCTCAATGGCTGACATAGCCGCAGACTTCAATCGCTGGTCTTGTTCTAATCCAAGATATCCGGTCGTTCCGAAATGCAAGAGCGATTTTCCCTCTACTGAGATATGTCTTCCGGTTAAATGTTCGCCTTCAGCGTATAGATGCAATACCCCTTCTCGAGAAGCGTTCGTCATCAGCTCGTGTACGGTGTCTAAAAAGTTATTGTGTCTGATTTTTGCCATGATATGATATGATTTATCATAAAATGTACTTTGAATCGTAGGAATAATTAGATACCACAGATATATTAATCCTTTTAACGTATGTTTTAATCCTTCTTACGTATAAATTTCCCTTATATGTAGGGCCTTAAAGGTCTAATCAAAATTTTCAATCATCATATTTTTGTAATTTCAACTTTGATTACCAGTTTTCTAACCATGATGCGAATTTTTTTTGAAAATGAATATGCTGTTTATAGTATCGAGAAAAATATAGTCCATATTGCCTATAAGCCCGGTATAGCTATTAACCGAACAGCTGCAGTTCAAATCGTAAAGGACAGGATTGCCTTTCAAGAGGAACAATCCTATCCCATTTTATGCGATATTCGACAGCTGAGAAAAATAGATAAGCCGGCTCGAGATTATCTTGCCTTGGAAGGTTCAACCTTGGTGAAGGCATTGGCATTTATGATTGATTCCCCAGTAACGGACGCCATGATTCAATTTTACATTCGCACCAACCATTCTTCTATTCCGACCGCATCTTTTTATCAAAAGGAAAAAGCCATTGGATTTCTACAGCGATTTCTTAGCTTCCTAGTGTTACTGGGATTGTTTATTATTTAGATAGATTACGAAAATGTCTTTAAACTAAAAAAAATGTCACCATATAGATCGGATAAAAGATTACAGGAAATTCAGCATATGCTTATGGAAATGGCCAGCGGAAATTTCTTTTATAGAGTGAGAACTTCTAGCGCAAATGACAATGTGGAAGCCTTGTCCATTGTTCTAAATATGCTTGCAGAAGAAATACAGGAATCCTTTTATCATCAAGGTTTTGTAAATAATCAAAATACAACCACCCATCTAATTCAGATGAGCTTTTTGCTGGATCAATCCGGAAGAATACAGATGGTTAATCAAAAGGCTTGCAGTGTGCTATCAAGGTTATGCAATACCATGGTACAGAAACCATTTGAAGATCTTCTTTGCGATAAATCCAAAGATATTTGGAAGAACAAATGGAAAACCTTTTGTAAACGCAAGGTCTATGATACGATTATGGAACTTAGATTTATCACCCATGAGAACCTCACCATTCCAAATCGATGTTACGTAACTTCATTTGTAAATCCCGATTCGGGGGATTTGAGCGTCCTAGTTAACGTCATTCAAACTACAATGGGAAAAAATACTGGTTTGGATAAAAAAGACTACCAACTCCCATCGAAAGGGAGCATGAAAGAACCTAAAAAGTCAAAGGTTCGGTTGAGTTATGATGATATTAGAAAAATTAGACAAGGAAAGGATATGATTCTTAATAACCTTGAAATGGACCCTCCCCATTTGAAGGATTTGGCTCATCAATTAGGGACCAATGAATTCAAGTTAAAATATGGTTTTAAGGAACTATATGGCACTACAGTGCACAAATTTTTGGTAAGGGAGCGTCTTCGCAAAGCAAAGACCATGGTGCAATATACTCAGTTACCGTTCAAAACTATCGGTAAAATGGTAGGCTTCAAAAGTTTCCCACATTTCTCTTGGGCATTTAAGGAAAGGTATGGGGATTCCCCCCGCTATTACCGGGCAAAAATGAAAAGGGAGGAAGCTACATAATCCCTCAGGGCTACATAAATATCCTTTTCAAGTAAATCAGGCTTCCGAAATTCACCATATCAATCCAAAAGATATGGGCACTAAACAAATTTCCCGAAAAGTTCTCTTACTAACAAGAGCCTTCTTTATTTTTCTTTTCACCTATACGGCGGTCAGTAAATTTATTTATCTAATGGAATTTGAAGCTCAATTGGTGCGATTTCCCCTACTCGCTCCCTATAATCACTTCATCTCCATTACAATTCCAGCGATTGAATTAACCATAGCCTGTTTATGGCTGTTTAGAGCAACTACGTATTTAGCTATCTATTCTAGCTTGGTATTGCTCTCTTTATATACGGTTTACATCCTTTATGTTTTAGAATTTAGTAATTCCATCCCATGTTCTTGTGGGGGTATCATCTCATCTTTGAGTTGGAATGGGCACCTCTTAATGAATATGGGTTTCATACTTCAGTTAATCCTTGGCCTTTACCTCCTGAAGGTTTTGAATAAAAATAGACACAATTATCGTACTACGTAGTAATAGGGGAAGCCGAAAACCTTCAAGAGTAGGCATCATTATTTAATACACAAATCCATGAAAAATCGTTTTTTAAAACCCGTTCTTCCGGCATTTGCCATTTTATTAGCTATGGGACTCGCCTTTGCTGAAGCATCTCCTACGGCTGATAGAGAGGCTTATTACAAACCTCTCAATCAAGATTGGCAGCCGATTATGGTTGAAGAAGCTTGCTATCAAGGGGGAGATAACCAATGCACCTACTTAGGGCATCAGTTGTACTCTTCACCCAGTTTTTCAAGCACTGCGCTGAGTAAACCATAAGCATTTGCTTACTGTAATAGAAAGGTGCCCCTAACAAAGGCACCTTTCTTCGCTAATTCAAATCAACTGCATTGAATTTGACAAATCTCGCTAATTAGGTTTTAAATTAAAATTACAAGATCCTATTGAGTGTATGAAGACATTTGGCCCAATGGCCCATTCGAACGGCTTTGGGATATTGGCGCATGTTTTTCTTTATCAAAGTTCGTAAATCCATCAATTCTTGCCATAAAAGACCTTTACAGTAATCAGAAGCAATAAAAAATTGGCTTTCCATATTCATAAAATCCCCCTCTTGCTCCAATAATATTTTTATAATATCAATGTAGGTCTTTTGAATAGCATCTCGTCTTCTATTACCGAGATTTAAAGTTTTGCTTTCGTAAAATAATCCTTTCTGCAATTTGGTAAGGAAGGAATGAAGGAATCCTCCATTTCCGCTTACCTCTTCCAAATATTCCAACCGTTTGAATCGATGGGCCGCTAACATTTCAACTAATAATTTCTGTTGTTCCTGTAAAACAATATCTGGAAAGGTTGAATAACTTACCTTCCTTAGAAAATCAGGGCTAGTTAACCATTTCGGCGGGTCAAAGGCCCACTTTAATAAGAAATCAAGCGCCTTGATTTGCTCTTCCCAAGGAATGGGTTCATACATCTGACCTGGCTGGTTCAGAGCTTTGTAATGAATCGCATATCCTCCGATGAGGGTGGAAAGGTGCTGCATGTGTTGGTAATATAGTTTTAGAGTTTTCCCATACAGGCGATTTAATTGACTATTATCCTTTTGATTTGCACATATGCCAGGTAATAGAGATACTACCCGTTCCAAATTTTTAAGTGCGAGTTCGGTACTTTTTATGGGATTATCGGTTTCGACCACCTCATTAGAGGAGGTGGGCCCAATAACTTCCATTTGATTGTTATTGAATCGGTACCATGGAACCGAATCCTGCCAACGAATCATGCGTTCCAATACCTGTTTTTCTTCTTGAGCGGTAGTACCCCATGGAAATTCTTTATAGGCCCATTGAATTTGGTATTTATCCGTGGGGCCCACGTGTCGTAGCAACAAAGATGGAGAAATGCTATCCGATGGCTGCGGAATATTGGAGGTACGCGTATAGTTCATGACACTTGGAGTATGTCTCATGGTGCGCAACCATTCCTCATCGTTCATTTTTTCCCAAGGATATTGGTATTCCCCAAAATTAGCATCGATGAGACCAAATACATGTCCCGCCTCATGGGCTGCTATCACTTGAAACAATTCGCCAATCAATTCATCGGGAAAGGGCAATTTTCTTGCTCTTGCATCCAATGGAGCTGCCCGAATAAAATAGTTTTCCATGACGGTACGTGCAGAAGCTCCCATAAAAATATCACCCCGAAGGATTTCACCGGATCTTTCATCTATCAGGTGGCCAATGGTTCCCCCAAAATCTTTATTTTCAGAACCTCTTATATATTTCTTTGGATTCCAGTACACCACATTGGAATGGATGCTGTGTGCTTCCCAATCATTGAGGCTGTCCATTTCCTTGACCACGATGGCATCTTTAAAACCAGCCTGTTCGAAAGCCGGCAACCATTCTTCAATTCCCGCTTTTATATAAGGTCTCCACTGGGGCGGCACCTTCGGGGATATGAGAAACGAGATGGGTTTTTTGGGTACACTCCATTTTTGATTCTTAAATTTCTTTTCCAATCGCCACCTGGTAATGTTCGCCACTCCGTTTTGCAAATTAAATGGCGACCCCATTTTACTTTCGTAATAGAACCCCATTCGATAATCGTATCCCCTAGCCTTCATCGGTATGCCTAATTTAATGAGGCCGAAATAGATAGGGATTGAAAGTTTAGATTTCCTTCGCACCATACCCCTGCGCGTTTTAATGATGACTTCATCATCAAAATTCTTGGCATCCAATAAAAGGGATAGACTTGGTACGGGGCTTCCAAAATCGACGCCATAATTGGGCCATTCAATTTCTTGATTTAGAAAGAAATCGGTAGCATTGATCCAATGAGCGTCCCGTTCGGCCCCTTCCTTTTCTATAGGAAACCTTGCTAGCAAAGTATCTTCGAGGTATAAGCCTTCTTTAATGGGAATCATAATTCCCGAGGTAGAGCGAATCGATTGGCGCATCAGCAGAATCTCATCGCGGTGTTTGACCCAGACCACCTGCATATAACCACGTCTCATATCGTCATAGCACGTTAACAACATGGGCGCATTAAAAAGGGTTTCTGGAATTTTGAGGTACAACTGGTTCCCTTTAATTCTAGAGCTGATAAAAGAAGTTTCTTGACCCAAATTATCCATGGACGGATTATCCGTTGGGATTATTGAAGGACTTTGTGGATATCCCCACATATAAATCCATAACAAGGCGATCCATACACTATATTTCATCTCAATTTCAATTTTGGGTTTAGAACTCTCCTAACTGTATTAATGAAAGGATCTTGAAGCCTAAGAATTAACATCAATATCCCGGATTTTGTGGTAATAAATTCGGATTGAGTTCCAGTTCATTCTCAGGTATGGGGAGTAGGAGATCGGTATTTTTCCAGTTTGCCTTGATGTCTCCCAATACCTCTTCAGCCTTTTCCATTCTCTTCAAGTCCAGCCACCTGTGCCCTTGTTCCGTAAATAGTTCCATACGTCTTTCATGTAGTATGGCCTCCAAAACATCTTCTTGCGAGTGGGCTATGAGGTTGGATAATCCGGCTCTACTACGAACAAGGTTCACATCCGCTAAAGCGCCTTCCAACTCTCCCAACCGTGCCTTTGCTTCCGAACGTATAAGTACTTGTTCCGTCGATCGGAACAATACCGAATATTCAAACGATTCCAAGGCATTAATTCCTGCCTTGTATTTATAGGGATAATAGAGTGTTACGGTTGAGTCTTGGTCCGAAATGCTACGGGTCCAATTCATCAGTCGTTGGTCACCCGGCTCAAATGCATTCATAAAATCATTGGACAGTGCATAGGTCTGGCTAGGAACTGCCTGAATAATCAATTGTTGGGCCTCCCTGGTGTTCTTAGGAAAATCATTATCTGCCTTTAGTTGCCAAATAGTTTCTTTGGAATCTTTTAGAAATACCTTGTTCAAATCGGATTCCATTGGAAATAGGTTGATTAGTTCGGAAGAAATAGTTACCGCCCTTTCCCAATTTCCACTCCTTAAATAGTGACGTGCCAATAAAGCCTTAACGGTATATTCATCGGGATAAATTTTTTCAGTTGACACTGGCTCCATACTATTTAAAAGAAGAATGGATCGTTCCAAATCCTCCATAATTTGATTGTTTATAGAGTCTTGGTTCGAACGTGCGACATTATTATTGTCCAAATAATTAGTAGTTTGCACCAATGGTACATCTCCATATAGGTTAACCAACAGAGTATACAGATAGGCTCTTACAAATAAAGCTTCCCCTTCAAAGCGATTTTTTTCCATGGAGGAAAGTTCCGTTGATGCCCGAACGCCCTGCACGATGTCATTCGTTGCGTAAATCAGTTGAAAGGCTTGTGACCACCAATCAGAAACGATACCATTGATAGGAAGCACATTATGCTGATAGAATTGGAGGTAGTCCGCTCCGAAACCATAATAATCCAATTCATCGGTGTAGATACCCATTACGGTGGTCATACCGTAGGTGCCTGAAGTCATTCCGCCCTCTCGCAAATTGTAGTAAAGATTGGCCAAAGCGGATTCGACAGTTGCCGCATCTTGAAAAACCGTTTCTGATACCAAGGTATTTTTAGGGGCATCTATTTCTACAAAGTCGGTACAACAACACAAAGTGCAAATCATTCCGATAAGATGAACTTTTCGAAGTTGATGGTAGTATTTGGGTAATGAACCATGAAAAAGTTTTTCCAATGGGTATTTCAATAAAAAATATTTCATAACTGTTTTTTTGATTAAAAACTGATTTTAAAACCTAGGGTCATCTGTCTAAGAGGTGGAAGACGGGTACTCGCGGGTTGTTCCGGATCGGGGCCATCATAGTTAGTCCAAGTCCAGAGATTTTGCCCTTGGAGGTACACTTGAAAATCCAAATCAGAATGAGATGAGGGTACTCTATAATTGAGAGAAATATTCCTTAAACGAACGTATGACGCATCTGAAATCGCAGCATCGCTATCCCGTTGTAAAGCCCCTAAATCTTGGCCCCCCGCCAACCCCCCGGCCGACTTTTGAATGGGGGCATTATCCCCTGTTTGCGTCCATCTATCGTAGAGTGATTCAGGCGTATTTCCCTTAAACCCAGGCGTAGCAACAAATCGCAATGTATTATAGGCCATTTGTTTCTTAAATTGAAACAACATGTCCATCGACCAACTTCCAAAACTGATGGAGTTTCCTAAGCCACCATAATAAGTGGGTGCCAAGTCCTCAATCCATTGCCTGTCCTCTGTGCTAGTAATATCCGTGTCCCCATTATAATCCTCAAAAGTATATTCACCAGTTTGAGGATCGACACCAAGGGAGTGGTACAACTTAGCGATGGTTAATGGTTCGCCAACGACGTATCTATTAGAGAAGGTAGATGTTTCCAATCCCTCAAAAGACACTAATTTATTTCTAGGTACCGTCAGATTGAATGTTGTTTTCCAGTTAAGCTTATTTGATTGAATATTGATTGTTCGCAAATCAAACTCCCAACCGGTATTCTCCACTTCAGCATCAAAATTACCTGTCAACTCAGAGAAACCGGTAGTGGCCGCCAAGGGAATACCGATTAATTGATTGGATGATTTATTTTTATAATAAGAAGTATTTATAAATATCCGATCCTTCAACCAACCCAGTTCTAGTGCTACTTCCATTTTTCTATTGGCTTCCCAACCAAATAGGGGATTAAAAACCCCTGTTGGTTCCAATAGACTAATATTGTTATAGTTATTTCCAGTTACGCTGTAGGTATCCAGAAATCGATAGTCACCAATGTTATCACTACCCGTCGTACCATAGCTAGCTCTAATTTTACCGAAGCTCAAGGCAGCGTTTTCTTTGAAGAATCCCTCATTCGAAAATATCCAAGCTGCACCCAATGCCCCAAAATTGCCAAACTGCCTACCCGGTCCAAACCGTGAAGAACCGTCCCTTCTTCCAGTTAGATTAATAATATATTTATCCATAAATTCTAGATGAACCCTACCGAACAAGGCATTGTATTTGTATTCTCCATCAGTATCTGAAAATATTTCAATGGTCTCTGCCGCGGTCAGGTTATTAATCAGGCCGTCATTGGGATAACCGAGCCCTCGTTGTACCAATTGATTTGAAACTTCCTCTTGGAAGGTAGTCCCCACTAGTACATCCAACTCCCAAAGGTCCCACCCTTTTTTGTAGTTCAATTGTGGCTCCACAATCCATGATGTCCGCCTCGCATTATTTATGGTATGATTGGAATAATTTTGGGGAGTTACCCCCAAACCAGGATTTCGGGCGGAACTGGGCATCGATCGATAGGAATCTAACCGGTAATCGGAAAAGCCAATGTTGGATTGAAACTTTAAGTTGGTCGTTAATTTATAGGATACCAATGTATTAGCAAACAAGGTGTTGATTTCTGCATTGTAGGTTTCATCTAGCGATGCCAAGGGATTGTCCCAAGTATTGTTTTCCCAATTAATATTGCCTTCCTCATCATAAATTTTTGGTGCATTAGGCTCCAAAGTATAGGCCTTCGTAGAAAAATCAACTGTCGGCATGGTGTTGTTTTCATTGGTATATCCCAAAGAAAGGTTGATGCTGAATCGACGATTTTCGGACTGATGATTGACATTGCTGCGTATGTTAGCCTTTTGGTATTTGGAATCCCCTGGAAAAACGGTTGTTTCGTTCTGAAAGGAACTACTAATTAGAAATTGGGTCAGGTCATTCCCTCCGGACAATGAGAGCTTATAATTGTTGCGAAACGCTGTTCCTCCAATAAGTTCTTCTTGCCAATTGGTATAGCGTTCATTCTCCCATAATTTCACATCGGGCCAGAAAAAATCATAATTAGGGTCATTGAGTAAATCTCCATACCCGTCATTGGCAATTCCTTCTCTTCGTACTTCCAAATATTGATTGGTATTCATTAAATCTAAAAAATGCGAAACTTGGCCCATGGTGGTGCTTACATGTGCTTCAACACGAGTTTTGCCCGACTGGCCCTTTTTGGTGGTAATCAAAACCACTCCATTCGCTCCACGTGAGCCGTATATGGCAGTGGCATCTCCATCCTTGAGTACTTCAATACTTTCTATATCGTTGGGGTCAATAGCGTTTAAAGGGCTAATACTACCTCCCATAATTTGACCAGATACCCTAGATGCCCCCAGTGATTGCGAATTGAAGGGAACGCCATCCACAATAAAGAGAGGGTCACTTACTCCATTTAAAAAATTCCTTCCACGAATTTCGATGTTAAAACCCCCGCCGGGAAGCCCTGTGGTCTGTACAATATTTACGCCGGCCACATGACCCTGCATGGCAGCCAATGGATTATTCACTGGCTGCTTGTCAAAAATATTTGCTTTTACCTTGGCAATGCTACCTGTGCTTTTTTTATCCGATATGGTATAGTAACCAGCATTAAGAACCACTTCTTCCAAAGCAGTAACATCCTCTTCCATTTGTATTGAAATTTCATCCCTGCCATTGATTTGAATAATTTGAGTTTTATACCCTACCATTGAAAAAATGAGGACATCGTCCGCATTGGCTTCAATTTGGTATGTTCCATCCAAATCGGAAATGGCTCCTTTGTACTTGGATTCCACCACAATGTTCACCCCGGCAAGGGGTACTCCCGTGTATTGGGTCACGGTGCCAGTTATGGTGGCCTGTGGTGGATCCAAGATTTTACCCGCCCTAAGTAGGAAAGACAAAAAGGGCATTGATAAGATATAGAGTATCAAGAGCAAAGGTGTTTTGCCCTTTGAATTCAGAAATTTTGTCATAATTATCAGTTTGATGGATTTATGTGTTGGTTTTAGATGACCCCATAAATTTCTTCAGTACAAACTCGGTCGATATGCACAACGCAGCGTATCAACATAAGGTTGTATCTTACATGGGGCCATAAGTGTTTGGACAATAAGTCCCCTGCCCAAAACGCCTAAGCCTCTGGGTTTGGAATATTATCAAGATTCCGACTGTGAAATTGTGTTTGGGCGGTTTCCCAAAAATGTAAACGTCAGTTACGGGTGATATGAATTGAAAAACCGAACATTTGCAGCGTGCAACCCATAACTAGTGTCAAAAAGAAATCAAATGGGGTTTTTAGGCTTTTTTCTAAAGAGGATATCAAACACCGAATGGGAAGTTCCGAATACGGGACAGGCACAGGGTGTAAATCCTACATAAAAAAGTTGCCAGATCATTTCCATTTTAAAAAGTTTAGCGATGTCCGAAAGATTAACAGAAATCAGTCACAAAGAGGAAAGTTAAAACCGATACCAAAAAGGCGTGGAACTCAACTTATCGGTTTGTGGTACTGGTATACCCTGCAACAATAAGAGAGCCCACGCCCGGGTCGTGAGCCTACTGCTTATTGTCTTGTTGCATAAAAATTACCAGTTTTCAAACCAAGACTCTAAGCGAAAGCTTCCAATAAGTTCTAATAGAAGAATCGCAAATTATGTATTTATTAAGCAATATAATAAAATACTTTATTCGATACAAATTTGTATCGAATAAATGCAGCGTATTTCTCAATTTTTACTAAATGAGGAAATACAGCGATTCAGAAATAGAATTAATCAATATTCAAATTGGCTGTTTACTAAGATTGGCACGACTAAGAAAGGGGCTTTCTCAACTTGACTTAGGGCATCAGATAGACTCAAATTCAACATTAATAGGAAGAATTGAAAGAGCGGAAGGGAAAACAGGCTGGGAAAAGATATATATGTTAAGTAAGCAATTAGGGATAAACTTTAATGAGCTATTTGAATTAAAGGACAAGGAAGCTTTAATAGCAATCGTAAAAGAATCATTAAGATATGAAGATAAACTTACACAAGAGAAAAAAAAATATTATACCCTTCTAATCACCAGAATAGAATTAAAGTATAAACAACTTCCCTAACGTTCAAATTAAATTTCCCGATACTCGATATCCATCTATAAATTTGCAAAAGTCTGGTTCAACTCTTTTAAAGAGGCGATTCCTATAATTAGTATTGCAATAATTTTGACAAACGGACTTAGTAAAATTTCAATGACCAATCCATTAAAAAATCCATGATAAACGTCTTTATGCAACCGTTTTTTAACATTAGAACTATTCCCTCTACTTGATTTTTCACATTTCTCAATGTCTATTTCACAAAAGTTCGTAGTATTGCCGACCTTCAAATGAGCTTTAAATCCAATTCAATTATTACGTTTCCATAATCCCCTAATTTAAATCATTGAAATACCTTAAACCCCAAAACTCGTTATTCATCATTACGGGCGGCCCTGGTGTAGGCAAAACCACCCTTTTGGAAGAAATCAAGCGTAATGATATGATTGTTATTCCCGAGATTGCTAGGGCGCTAATCAAAGAACAACAGGATATCGACGGTGATGCCCTCCCATGGAAAAACAAGAATAATTATTTCCAAAAAATGTTCAATCGGTCCATCCAAAATTTTGAAATGGTCTGCAGTGATTTAAGAAATGATGTCCCTGTCTTTTTCGATCGTGGTTTTTTGGATGCACTATGTTATGCAGCATTGGAAGGCCTAGCTATTAGTTCAGAAATGAAATCCTATGCTGAACATTGGCGTTATAATAACCAAGTCTTCCTATTGCCTCCTTGGAAAGAAATCTATGGAACCGATACGCAAAGACACCAAGAATGGAATGAAGCCGTCTTTACTTATAACAAAATGATTCAAACCTATAGAGGGTATGGTTATGAACTATTGGAGGTTCCCAAGGCAACCCCCGTCGAAAGGGCCGATTTTGTGCTAGAACATATCCCTTATTTGATGAAATGAAACCCTACGGTTTAAAAACTTTGGTGGAGCCTCTTCTCCCCATGGGACTAAAAATATGATGTTGGGTGGCGGTAAAAAAATCCTTAAAGATTTTGTTGATCTTATGATGTTCGCTAGCGCCACGAATGCCCAAAAGTGGATATAACCTAATAATGGCCTCTGTAAGATTTTGTACGGAATAGGTAGCTTTGCGATGAATTTCTGTTATGTAAGACTCTGAAATGTTTGTATCGTTTCCTATCCAACTTTCAATGGTATCCGCATCGGAGCGCATATCTTTATAAGCCTTGGTTAGGGTAGCTTTCAGTAACTTGAGCTGCTCAAGAGAACCTAGTATGATATGAGCCTCCTCTAAAAAGTGTTCTGCCAGGCCTAAATAATTGGCCCATAATGTCAAATCGGCAAAGACAGAAAAAGGAATTTTAAAAATAGGATTGGGATGATACACTTTATTGTATACAAAACTTTGGCTCCTTTCCACATATTGGGAATGAACCTGAAAGGAATGGGTGGCCGTGGCTCGTAGTCCCATTGTATTCCAATCCTTGATAATCTCTACTTGTTCCTTTTTCAATATAAAGGATTGTATTTTGGATTGTCCATCCTCGGTTCGTAATTCCTTACCATTCTCCAGTATCTTGGCGTTTAACGTAAAGTGGGTAAGGTAGGGTGCTCCGGTAGCATATTTCCATATCCCAGATATAAGGTATCCTCCTTCCCACCTTTCGGCCGTGCCACCTATAGCTCCGCTTCCTCCAAAAACGGGTAATGGACTTCCTAAAAAAATTTCATCAGCTTTCTCCTTTTCAAGGTTACCCACGAAATAGTTCGCCCCACTGCACAAGGTAACGGTCCATCCCAGGCTACCTTCCCATTTGGCCAAAGTGCGAAGAATTTCCAATCCATCACTCAAGGATGATTGCAATCCACCGTACTCCGTTGGCACCCAAAGGTTCCAAAGATTTTTATGGGCTATCCATTGGAGCAGTTTGGGGTGCAGCTCATCACCGCCCAACCATTCTTTACTAGGCTTTTGCATAGGTATCTTTCTTTTTCAGATGTAGGATTCGCTTCCACTTGAGATATCCCGAAACAGCCACCAAGAATAAGAAGGCGGTAAGGCTGGCATACACATATAATTCCTTATACAATAAAAGGGGAATGGAAATTAGGTTACTTAGATTTAAGTATATCCAATTCTCAATTTTTCGTTTGGCCATGAGCCACATACCTGCCCAGGCAAAGGCACAGACCATCGCGTCCCAATAGGGTACATCGGAGTCTGTATGTGCTCCAAGCCAATAAGCCATTAAGATGAAGCAACCTAATACAATCCCAAGCGCAATCCCTTGCTCTTTTCCATTAGCAATCGAAATTGGCGCTTCTTCTTTATGGCTTCCCTTTTTCCAAAAAAACCACCCATAAATACTCATGACCAGATAATAGAGGTTCAATAGCACATCGGCATATAATCGCGATTGGTAATGTACCCCGATGCTGATGATAATGGCTACCATACCAAATAGATAGTTGTGAATATTATTCTGTCGGGCCAAGAGCACTTGGGCAACACCAAAAACTGTCCCAACCCATTGCCAAAAAAGTAAATGTGCTATGAATTCCATTCCTATTTTCTAGTAAATATGATTACTATGGGGTACCCAGAATGGACCATAAGCCGACTGGCCTTTTCAATTCCCTACGCCAGCATGATCTGGATCAGGTGTGAAGTAGTGCACTTCCGGGTATCATCTCAGCCCTGTACAGGACACCCCATGTTCGGTAAAGGTAGTCAAACCAAAAGTTTCAGATGAGTAGAAGCCTATTCAAACAAGCGACTTGTGATGGCATCAACAATATTATATCCAATTGTTGCTACCCATCTATTGAAACATAGACCTCACCTCTCTATGAACTTTCAGATAATGAGCATCCAAATCTTTTTCGGAAATGGCAAGCGGCTTGGGTAAACCTCGACTTATATCCGGCTTGTAAAATCGCACCAATCGATCCTTACCATCGGCAAACACCACAAATTCGCCTTGTCTTAATCTAAAGAATACCTCTGCCCTACGTTTGGAAACCTCCCGCTCCCCTTCCGTAATGCGTCTTTCCAAACTCCAACCCGAACTTTTACTCACACTCCGAGTGGGTTTTTTAACTAGTTCAAAAAAGCGTTCGTAGTATCGCGCCGTATCCGGGTCGTTCACTTTGCCGAAAAACTGGTATGAAAGATTGGATAGTATGGCCTTGCTGGCCTTTTCACCGTACATCATGTCATTTTGGACCTTATCCTGAAGGACATACATACTGACAATATTATAACTTCTTAAGGTGGCCGGAATTCGATGCATATTCAACAACCTAAGGGTTGAAGCTTCCTCTAATAACATAAATGAAGGTTGCCTGTTTCGCTGGCTCATCTGTTTGGATATGGTGTGGGCGATGGTGGCGATTACTGGGGATAAGGAAGCGTCCTTCTGTGGATTATTGACCAATGCGACCACCGACAGGTTCTTTGGATGATTGATGTCCAATGGAAGCTCGTCAGCCGAGAGTACCAAAAAGATTTTCCGGGTGCTGATTTTTTTAATAGCATTGGCCAAAGTACTCATGACCCCTGCCGTTTGCCGTTCCGACCCCACCCCGCTTAAAAAGGCATCTGCCATGGCACGGGACGTTAAGTTATCTCGCAGAAACTTAATGAGGCTTTTAGTGCCCAACTGTTGATAAAGCGCCATTACATGGGGAAGGGTACAAAAATCGGGATAATCTGTTTTTAGCCGCCAAATAAGACCACTGATCAAACCCTCAGCAGCATCCTGAAAGAACCGAGAGGTGCTGTTCTCATTAGAGCCTTGTTTCTCCATGAGATTTTCTAGAAGTACACGTGATACCTCATGAACACTTTCCTCATCGGGCAAATAACGAGGAGCAATAGGATTGACTCGGTTATATATAGGTCCGAACGATACGATCCGAAAAGGCACCTTTTGGTCGTTCCATAGGGGGCTGGCCATTTCTGTGATTTCAAAATCCTTATAGTCGTGAATAATTCCTGCGAAGCCCTCCTTTCTAAAATGTTCCAAAAAACCGTAGATAACACTTTCGGTTTTACCACTACCGGCGGAAGCCATTACGGAAACCCCTCTTCGAATGTTGTCCAGAACCAAAGTGCGCCCCCTAACCCTAAGACGGACCACAAAGAGATTTGCCGATTTTTTGGAGGATGAATGATGGTCCACCAAAGCAAAAAGAAGAACATGTATCAATAAAATAGGTAATCCTGCTAAAAACATCCACTCCAAAAAGAAAGACCATTCCTTCACTATTCCTGCGCTAATCACAAGTAGGAGCCACCCAACCATACCAAGCAGAAAACCGTATTTTAAATATCGTATCAATGCTGAGGATAATGCAATGGCACACAAAAAAGTCCCTACTATTTTCAGAGTGATGATATTATCCATAATATTTAAATTCCTATAGATCCCGATTCCAAGGCTTTCCCCATACCCTTTTTCAATTGCATAAGAGCTTTATAGGCCATTTGCTTTTGATTGGTTGGGATTAATGGCACTTTGATCCCCGCTTTGAACAATAGGTGGCGTGCTACTTGCTTTTCACTTGTAGGCAGGCCCAATAGAGCCGAAAAAAACTGTTTGGGATTCTTATCCATCAGATTTCGAGCATGGTAGGTTTCCACAAAATTCCTGCGATAGCCAAACTGTTTATCAAAGGTCTTTTCCGCTGCCCTAAAAAATTGATCTCGATCAAACCCCTGTTTGATGGTCTCTCCATGCAATTTGGTTTCCGAAGCCCTAAATCTCGCTCCTGGAGACAAGCTGTGTTTATTGTGGATGTCCATTCGGCTTACAATGATATGGATGTGGCTTTGAGGCCCCTCCTTTTTCATACCGGATACTATCCGTTGACCATTCAGTTGGTGGGGGGCATCCTTCTCCAATACATTTATTTTTGCTTGTAATTGATTCCTGTTCCCTACCGCCTCTCCTCTATCTATAGCCCTAACTCGGTGCTTTAATTCCAAAATCTGTCGTGCATGCGCCTGATTTTCCCTTACTTCCCTATCCTTATCGGAAAACGTTCGCTCTCGCTCGATTTTGGCAAAGTAGAGTATGTCCTTATGGGATACCTCGTGGTCTCTATAAAATGCGGCTGCATATGCCTTCATCATTTCTTTGGTGTAAGCCCTCAATTTTTCAGGGTCATCCCCTAAATGCTTTAGTTCCCTTTGCGATGGGCTTACAACCAGTGAATAATACTTAGGATCCTTCCTTTTCAATTTGGCCGTATTGGCATCGATTTGTGAAATAACCTGTTCCGATTCAATCCGGTCTACCCCTTGATTAAAGTAAAGCTCCTCTAATTCGGGAGCCCTATCCACATTTTCCTTTTCCAGATAATCGACCAAGTCACGAACACTGCCGCGATAGTTTCCTCCCAACTGTTGTCTTGTTATAGCAATGTACATTCGAATTAATTTTCAAGTTTTGTTCTGTATTTATCAAGGGCTTCCGGATTGATTTCTAATTTCAGGTGGTCTTTGCCAAAGCGATTACGAAACATACGTACCTGATTCAGTACGTACTTGAAATCTTCCTTGAGTTCCTGATGCTTTTCCTCCAATCGATCCAATCGAATTTTAGGCACCATGACTTCCATTTCCAAATCCGGTTCCTTGGAATTCTCCGGTTCTGATAGTTGTTTTTCGATAAAATCAAATTCGTTTTCCCATTCTTCATTCTCATTTTCCAACTCCTGTTCGAAAAGCGCTTGGATCATGCCCATGGTAGGAAGTGTTTGTTCTTTTTCGATACTTCGCAGGATGGCAATCAAGGCATTGAAGCGGCGTTTCACTAAGTATTTTAGGCTCGCTATGGTTTCCCCCAGTCGTTCTTGGGGGGACAGCCCGTTATGTTCGAAAAATTCGACCATTGCCATCAGGGTCAATGATTGGGAAGTCCCTTGCGTTTTGCAAAACCTCCTATACTTTTTAGCAATCGACTTTTTGATGCTTAGGCAGGTAAATGCTTCTTTTTCGTATCCTCTATCCATTTTTCCATTAAAAATTCATTGGTTCTATGGGGCTCGTTCCCTTTTTCCATTAATAAACGGGCATCATCACGACCCTATCATATCTGGAAACCCCTCTACCATGGGGCTTCACATAAATCTATTGTTATAGAGCATGCGTTAGCGTGCTACCCTCTTGCTTCTCCTTTTTGCGCTGCAGCCCAAAAAGAATCGCACCCTGGGAGGTAGTCCCGAGGGCTTTTAAAAAAGAATGTAAAGTCAGTGAGGCCTTTGGAAAGTCAAATCATAGCGGCCTTACTATTTATTAAGACTGGTCCTTATATAAATTTATTGACTATCTCTAAAAAATGAAAATGCAGAATCTCTTTGAATAAGTAGAATTGGCAATAAATTTTAGGATGTGCCCATGAAAGGTAAATGGGAACGGTTAGAAGAACCTATAGATATGTAAAAAAGACGAATCTAAATCGTCTTTTAATGAACCCCTACTTTGATTGGGAGTTCTGGAGATGCCTTTTAATTTATAGAACTATTTATGATCCGTATTTTGTTCATTAATGATCTGCATGACCAAATGAAAATTATTTATAAGCCATCCCTTATGGGTCTAAACCCAAAGTTTTGGCTCCTGTAAAAAAAGGGTTGGTACACATGATTTTTGGTCATCCCTTACAATATGCCCTCATCCGCAAAATTTAAATAGGTACCATCGGGTGCCATTATGATATAGTCCAACACCTTTACGTCCAATAATTGGGCAACTTTCTTTATTTTTTCCGTCAATATTCAATCCCGTTCACTAGCCTTTAGAAAATCGGATGAATGATTATGGGACAGGATACCTACGGATAAGGTTTTGAGGGTGATGGCGAATAGGATTCGGTTGTCGACCAAGGTTCCAGTAATACTTCCGTACGATAAGGAATAGACACCTTTGACCTGTTAACTTCCGTATTCCTTACAAACAGAACAAGAATGAAAACTGCCTCTTTTTGCTCAATATTTCATCGATATGCCCGTGATGTTGAGTTTCCTAAAATATTCTCACTATCCCTTTTACAGTCTAGTTTTTAAGCAGTTAAATATTAGATGAAATTAGTTTTATCCTATTAAATGTAATAATTACACTATATTTGGTTATCATCACATAAACTATTAACAAATGAACTCAACTCTAAACAATTTCACTAAAGTTATCTTATTCATTGCGTTAGTATGCAATGCTCAAAATTCAGCATCTCAAGACGGTACGATTTACCCACTTGATGCTCCCGATGAACCAAATGCAATTTTACTGGGTACTGGTGGTGTCGACGACCAACCAGCATCGGAGTCTTGGTTTCGCCAATGGGGAGACCCCATGGCCAGAAATATTACTACAGCAACACTCACGCCTTTTCTACCTGAGCCTGAAAAAGCGAACGGTACTGCCGTCATTGTAGCACCGGGAGGTGGTTTTAGATGGCTGTCGTTGGGCAACGAAGGTTGGGAGGTAGCCGAGGCTTTAGCCAAACAGGGTATTGCTGCCTTTGTTCTAAAATATAGATTGCACCCGACCCCTCAATCACTAGATGAATTTACTGCTTGGATGAATAGGCCTAGAACAGCACCTTCAGAATCGAGCAATACTGAATCTGAGACTAATAGGCCAGTTACCCCTCAAAGAGACCTATCAAATCAACTTGAAGATGCCGAAGCTGCTTATAAAATGATTCTCAAGCGCGCCAAAGAATGGGGTGTCGACACTAACCGAATTGGAATGATCGGCTTTTCTGCCGGAGCAGGGCTTACCATGCATTCAACCTTGAACTCGAAAATTATGAAATTGGCTTTCATCGGACCTATATACGGTGGTATGGGAGCTGTCGAAGTACCTAAGAACGCTCCTCCAATGTTCAATGTCATAGCTTCTGACGACTTTCTTTTCAAGGGACAATTTGGTGTAATCGATTCTTGGTTCAAGGCTGGTATTCCCGTTGAATTTCACCTATACCAAAATGGCGGACACGGTTTCGGACTCGGAAACCCAAATCGCACTAGTAACCGGTGGTTTGATGCATTTGTTCATTGGTTAGATGTCAATGAATTTTTTAAAAAATAAGAAATAGGTACATCATCAATACTATCCTAAATGACTTCGATTAAAAATAGAGGGCATTATAAATGGCGTATAATAAATATAGGGTTGCCACTGTCCTATCTTTATGGTGTTCATTTTTTTAATCGCATTAATAAACTATGTTTTCAAACAAGGGACTTCTTGCGAGACTATTTATTTTGTCCAAAATTTAAAATCTAAATTATATTATAAGATGAAAATACAAGCATATTTAGCTTTTAATGGTAATTGTCAGCAGGCATTAAATTATTATGCCAATCTATTTGGTGCAGAAGTCAAGAATCGTGAGACCTATGAAGATAAAAAAATGGATGTACCCGCTTCATACCGACAAAAATTGCAACATGCAGAGTTAAGTGGGAAGAATATTCATATCATGGCTTACGATGCAGCTCCTGATACACCTATTACCCATGGCAATCAAATTCACATGGCGATAGATGTTGAGAATAGCGAAAAAGCGAAGGAGGTTTTTTCAGAATTATCTAAAGGTGGTCAGATCCATCACAACTTTATGGAACGGGAATGGGGATATTTTGGTCGGTGTACAGACCAATTTGGAATTAATTGGATGGTCAATAGCAAAATATAATTACACTACGCTCATATAAGCTTATTGACGGAAAATTTAAATCTAACCTATTTAACAAAGTTTCCGTCAATGGCTTTAACTCTAATATAATGTTGTAAAGTAATTCTACAAAGGCTTTTATATAAACAACTTTTTATATAAAAGCCTTTGCAACGCATGTATATTTACAATTGCTTCAAATTCAAAGTTGATTTTAAAACTACTCCTACCCTTATGTTATCTAAATGGCTTTATATATAATGATAGGTTCTTAAAGGTCATTTCGGAGCTGGTAGCATCCTAATTGAAATAGGCATGCAAAGAATTTAACTAATCAATTTATTCTATTTTAGATCCTAAAGCAATGTGGACAATATTAATGTAGTTCCCCACCCTATATCGCACCAGTTGGAATTATAGAATTTTGCTTTTGCCCTTTGCCTTGAATTTATGACTGTCAGATACGGTTTTCCTAGAGTATGTTCTAACCCACGGCATCGGTCACTATTTTAGGTCGCACCTCCGAGCTATCAACGACCTTAGGAGCTATGGTTTACCAAGTCAAATTCCTTAGCGTTCGAGTCAATCTGTCTTATTTTAAGCTAATAGATTTACCATATTTAAACTACTAAATAAAAATGTTATGTCAGCACCATGGAAAGATAAGGTTAAGGGCAATTGGAACATTGCGAAAGGAAAAATTAAGCAGGAATGGGGGGAGCTCACCGATGACGACCTGGACTACCAAGAAGGTAAGGAGGACGAATTGATAGGTCGTATCCAAAAAAGGACGGGCGAGAGCAAAGAAAGAGTCAACGATTTTTTGGATAACCTGAAATATTAGAATAATAATCGGTTTGCCAGGCATCCAATATTGGATGCTTGGCAATTCCTTCCATCCCAATCCCCATAAACCATGACTAGTATCGAAACTTAGGTCAACCGCTCATTATTAGTTGAAGCCGTGAGGAGACTTTGCCTCAGTACTTATATACGGCAATAACTTTCCATATTCTATCCGGAACAATTTTTGGCTTTTTCTCACTTAAACACTTCAGTTAAATTTTGGCGCATTTCCTAAAAAAACCCAATAGCACATCCACCTATTTCTCTTCCTATAATTTTACTAGCAAGTTTTGAAGGATTTTGGAGTACATATCCACATTAAGATTATCCTGCGTCTTAAACTAATTTGAATTTTGACAATGGTTATTTAAAGGGCGTTTCTTTAGTAATTAAACTTATAGAATAAATCGGAACATTGAACAATTGTCCTTGGTCCGATGAGGAAAGATACTGACGATAGCAAATCGCGGACTTGGCCTTACGAGATGGATTTAAAACAGGGCTTTATTTTAAAACATTTGAGAATAGGATTGTAACAATCCATTCCATATTCGTTTTGCTATGATAACATGATGTACTCTTAGCTTAAAATGAGTAACCGGGAAATGGTAATCCTAATTTGATATTTCGTTCTCTTTAAGAATCATTTCTTTAAAATCTTCTAAGGCTATTCTCCAAAAATTAACCTCACGTACTTCCTTGATGTAAATTACTTTGCTATAGGTTCAATATTATTGTTTTTGACGACATACGCACCAAGTTCAATTTTATAACTTCAGCGCACTTAATACAAAAATAGTAGTATGAGAAATGTAAAATTAATTCATGCATTGGGAAATTGCATTAACCATTGCAATTATTGTGCGGACGCTTGTCTAGATGAGGAAAACATCGCTATGATGAACAATTGTATTAGAATCGATAGAGTATGTGCCGAAGTTTGTAGTTCACTTGCACAAATTCTAGCTACCTCTTATACGGACGTTCAGGGTCTTGTTGATTATTGTAAGACAATTTGCGAAGCGTGTGCCGATGAATGTTCGCGCCACGACCACCAACATTGCAAAGAATGTGCTAAAGCCTGTAGGGAATGTGCATTAGCTTGTGATGAGTTTTCCAAATAGTATCATAAGAGTTTGGAATTTACTTGTTCTTGAGGATGTCGATGTAATAGTAGATAGTAATTTGTACCGCGTAATGAGCTTTTGAACATCATTATATTTGAACTTTGCATCTATAGGTAGGCACCTATTAAAGTGCAGCTATTTACTAATATTCTAAAGCAACCCTCTTCTAATTTGTACATCTAATGGAAAAACAATAATGAGAGGAATACTAATATTGCTAGTCATTGCAACTGTTTGGTCCTCTTGTTCAAGTTCCAGCGAATCGGCCCATTTTGGATTGGCAATGTATTATGAGCTCACTTCCTTGAATTCTGGGATGTCCGGGGAAATATTGGATAAAGAAGAATTAGGTTTTCGAGAGTCTATCGAATTTTTCCCCGATAGTACCTTTATCAAGCGAAGAGTATATCCAGATAGCACTTCCACTGCTTTCGGTAAATATGACTCGGTAAATTCGGGTGGAAATGATTATCTTAAGTTGTACTATTCCGATGACACTTACCTTATCCAATCCTGTGGAAATTCCTTGGTGGAACACTTGAGTATTCTAAGCGAATCAGAAATGTACAATGGCGGATACTTACTCTGTGACGGACCAGGTTATTATTATACGCGAACTAAGAAATAGCTCAATTTTGAACTTTTCAATTGCCACACTTCGACATTCTGTTAATCCTTTATTTAACTTAGAAACTTTACCAAATCTCTGCCACCATACAGGACTCTTACTATCCGGACATATCCTTTAAATTTACGATAGAAAATTACATGAGAAATGTATGGAAAACTGAAAAGGCCTTCCTTAATTTCATTTCTACTCTTTCCGATATCCGGATTGTTGCCAATTGCCAAAAAATGGTCCTTCAGACCAATCAGGTATTCGATTGCCCGAGCAGTCCCAAAGCGATATTCACCATATTCGAATATATTCTCAATGTCACTATCCGCTTCTTGCGAAAGAACATAGCCAACTTTCACCCATTCTTTTTTGAAGCGATGATTTCATCCATTGTCCGGGAGCTTTCCGGGCCATCCCAACCTTTCTCAATTTCCCTTCTAAGATCATCAATAACCTTGTCCCTATAAATACTATGTAAACGTATTGCATCACGGATAACCTCACTATTGTTCTGGTATTCACCGGTAGCGACTTGCTTGGCAATGTATTCTTCCTGTTTTTTTGTGAAACTGATATTCATAACATAAACATTACTTCCTACAAAATTACACTATTTGTCCATATTTAGCAAATATGGATATTAATTGAATCCTTTTTATGAATTTTCCCCTAAGTTACGATTTATGAATAATCAATTTTAGAAAACAAGGAAGGCTAAATTCCATTCTATTATCAAAACCTATAAATTAAAAAGGCCTTGAATAAACAAGACCTTTCTCCACAAACCAATTAACGCTAAAATTAATGGTCAGTCTTCAATTCCAAGTAATCCGTTCTCTTAAACGTTTATTATACTAACTTTCACCATTAGCCGTTTTAATTTCTAATAGACTTAGATAAGGGTTAGTTTTCGAATACAGGAGCTGGAAATAGCCAACATAGAATAACTATACACAAAATGCCAATTAGCAATAAAGCAATTTCAAATTTCTTTTTCTTCATAATATTTTTTCATACATGAAAAGTTACAATAGGGATTCTATCGATAGGTCCCAACCTATTGACAAAAGATTTGGTTACTCCAAGCCTTCGTAATACACTTGGTTTTTCATCCAAAAAACAAAGTATGCTCTTCGTATGACCTGAGCCATATTCCTTAATTTTATCTAAAGAATTTATATTTCTGATTGACACCATTGATTGAGAAATCGTGCTTAATTTTGAATGAAGTGTTTTATGATTGATTTCTTGGTGCAGACTGATTTGGCAAGGTTGACCAATTTGTAAAATTTTAAATTCAAGCTTCATGTAGCCAAATAGAAAAAGCATATAATCCAATTCCTCTTGGGGAACAGGATTCATGAAATCCGAAACAAAGACGAATTTGTTTCTTCTACTAAGACTCATAGTCTCAGGAATTACCATAATCGGGCACCTTCTAATTTTATTAAGAATCGATGAGATTTGGTGGTCATAAGCTCTGTTTGCGCTATTCATGAATAAAACAATCAAATCCATTTCAAATTCCATAACATTTCTTTGGACCGCACCGAGAATATTAGAACATTCGGTGATTGGATGAAAGGTATGTTTTACATTGGAATGCTCTAACCTGTGCTCCAGAATCACGCTTCTTAGCTTATCCTCTGAAGTCTTTCTAGGCTTTTCGAAAAAACTATCGTCCTCCTGCAAAAAGCGCAAGGTTTCAAGCCCACTCATTCGGTAACTAAATGTGTCGAGTATATAGAACTTGCAATATTGGTTTTCGAACAGATTAGAAAGGTATCCTAAAACAAACTCTATTTCCATGTTCGAATAAGTTGGCACCAAAATTCGTTTTTCCATAATACCTTTTATTTGAGTTTTCTATACTTTTTTAGTTCGTCGAAGATCAGTGTCATTGCCGTCTTATATTCAGCCAAGATTTCCTGAAAGAGTTTCCTACTGTTCTGATAAGCCCGAAGTATACCCACGTCATAAAGCTTTTTCCCATACTCCTTTTCCTTTTTAAGATCTATCTCAAATTGATATAACTTTCTAAGCACAAGGGTGTTCTTTCTTCTAAGACCTAAAAGAGACATTGAAATTTCTGATCTATTCAACAACGTTGTTTCTATTTCCATTAAACTATCCAGTTCCCGATTTATTTGTTCTAATTGGACAGTCCACCATTTTACATCGTAATAATCTCTTTCCAAGCAAAGTTCGGCGAACCAATATTCTTTTTGAGTTGGATTCATCTATCTATAAAATCCTAGTTCAACCAACCAAACTGTCCTTAAGGCGGTTGTAGAAATCTTCCTTTAAATTCCAATATTTCTCCAAATGGTATACATAACTTTTTCGGTACATTTCATGCTCCCTAATGAAAGCCATGTCGCAATGAAGATTATCACACTCGGATATTATTGACCTGTTATTACTGTACCCATTTAAAGCTTTCAGTATATTTTCGTTCTCTACCTCCTTTTTCTCAAATTTTTTGCCTACCTCAATAAAGCTTGACTTTTCTTTAAATTGTTGCACACAGATTTCAATAATTTTCGAGAGCTCTTTACGAATAAAATGTAGATTGGCAATCCAAGCTTTCAATTCCATTGAGTTGATTTTATGAATCAATTCTGTATCGCTCTCATACTGATATAAGTCTAAACCTTCACCTCTCATATTTTACTTTTGTTACAAAGGAAGGTCTAGAACCTTCGGAAGCGGTTGTTTCTTCACTTCACTAATGAAAATTTTTTTGGTGCCCCCTGGAAACTCCCATTCTACGGTACTACCTTCCGGATAGCCGAATAGTGCAGCACCCATCGGGGTAAGAACCGAAATCTTACCGAGTTCGAAATTTCTTTCCGAAGGTATGACCAATTGAATTTTTCGCTGCCAGCCATCAGAAGATTCGATCGTTACGAGACTATTGAACCTAATGACTCCCCTAGGCATATCCAATTCGTCCACTATAAGGGCCAATTGTAGTTCCGAGGATAATTTTTCCAAGGATTTTTTTACGGAATTGTCATTTGAGTATCCAGATAGGTTCAACAACCTTTTAAGAAACACATATTCCCTTTTTTCAACTATTAGATTGTTACTGTTCATCTTCCTTTTTCTATGGGAATATTCCCCGTTGCACATAAGCATTTTCAATTCTATTCAAGGCTATTCCATAAGCAGCCATTCTTAGTGAAATACCCTCAGATGTTGATAAATCGTAGACCTTCTCAAAGGAAGCGCTTATCTTCCTTTCCAATTTTTCCATCACTTCTTCCATATTCCAAAGTTCACCATTTCTATTCTGGAGCCATTCGTAATAACTGGCGATAACACCTCCTGAATTACAAAGAATATCGGGAATAATTTGAGTCCCTCTTGAAATCAATAATTTTTCTGCTGCATCTTCTGTTGGTCCGTTGGCTCCCTCGGCGATAAGGCTTGCCTTGATTTCAAATGCGTTTTCCTTAGTGATTTGGTTGCCTAGTGCGGCCGGTATACATATGTCACATTCAACAGAAAAAAAATCTTTGTCTTTTAAAGTTGATCCTCCACTAAAACCATTGATAACAGATTTGTTCTTTAAACAAAACTCGTGAAGTTCTTCCACTGAAATTCCACTATCATCATATAAGGTTTTAGAGGCATCTTGGACCGCCACCATTCTTGCCCCCATCCTCTCAAGAAAAACAGCAGCCCAATAACCCACATTACCAAAGCCTTGAACTATAAATCTTTTGTCCTTCAGGTCTTGCCCTTTTTTTTCAAGCAAAAGTTTTATTGTCAAGAACACACCGTACCCGGTGGCACGGTCCCTTCCCTCCAACCCCCCACTAGCTGAAGGTTTACCTGTAACAACGTGTTGGTTTGCCGAACGCTCGGCAGGAGGACGCATACTCATATAGGTATCCGCCATCCATGCCATTGTTTGGTCGTTTGTATTCATATCCGGGGCAGGTATATCATGGTCCGGACCTATATTGTCGGCTAAAGCGTACGTAAATCTTCTGGTTATGCGCTCCAATTCAGCGGGTGAATAAGCCGAGGGGTCTATTTGTATACCTCCCTTGGCACCACCGTAAGGAAGACCCGCCAAAGAGGTTTTCCATGTCATCCACATCGCAAGTGCCCTAGCAGCATCCAAGTCAACAGTCTTATGATACCGAAGCCCACCTTTATAAGGGCCTAATGAATTATTATGCTGTACCCTATATCCCGTAAAAACTTCAACTTCCCCATTATCCATCCTTACAGGAAATCTTACAACTAGCTCATTGTTCGAATGCGACAATATTTTTCTTACGTTACTGTTTATACCCAGAAAATCGGCAGCTTCGTTGAATTGCTTCATTACATTCCGCATCATGCCCTGCTGCACCTTACCATTTAAACCCCTTCGAATAATTTTCTTGACCTCGGACATACTGAATTAAATGTTAATTGGAAACGGTTTAAAATCTTGCGAAACTGGTTCTGCCGGAAATGGATCCAATTTTTGATCATGGTATTCACTACATTCCCAAACCCTATCCTTTTTTGCAGTCAGGACGCAATGGGAGAAAAATTTACAATAGGGACATATACTAAAAAACTCGCCTTTCATGCTTTTACAACTTTATAAACAACATGATGCAACTAGTATACCATGTGAAAGCAGATATTGATGCCATGTTCCCTAAGGCCAATGGGAATAAGGTGTAGACATGAGTATTGGAAAATTGAACGATTTATAGCCTGGTAACTATTTACCCGCCTGGGTAAAAAAAACTTGCCTATTGGGACGTGATTGTAGTTTGACGGATAGACAGAACCTTCCCAAATAACCTGAATACAATTTTTGAAGAATATATAAAATGTTAGTTTTTCATTGTTTCAGTTTTTCCCTTAGCGTCTTACGAGTAATGCCTAATATTTCCGCCGCCTTTGTTTTATTATTGCCATAATGCGCCAAAACCTTTCGTAAATACCTTGTCTCCTGTTCACGAAGTGGCAAAAAATCTTCGTCCGGAAAATCGATTTTATATTTTAAAGCATCTGGCAAATTCTCAGTTTCTACACGGCCATCACACATTATCACAGCTCTTTGGACAATGTTTTCCAGCTCTCGGATATTTCCTGGCCAATTATATCTTTTCATTATTTCAAGTGCCTCAGGGGATATCCCTATCAGACGGTCCTTATACTCGACACCATATTTGAACAGGAATTTTTCAACTAAACGAGGAATATCTATTTTTCGTTCCCTAAGCGGAGGAAGTTCTATGTCTACAACGGTAAGACGATAGTATAAATCTTCCCTAAAGGAACCCTTCTGAACCATTTCTTTAAGGTTGCCATTAGTTGCCGCAATAATTCTCAAATCTATTTTCTCCGATTTTCTTGAACCCACCTTAGTTACCTCCTTTTCTTGAAGTGCTCTGAGCAATCTCGTCTGTACAGCTAACGAGGAATTAGCTATCTCATCCAAAAAAAGAGTCCCACCGTCCGCGGCCTGAAAAAAACCGTCCCGTGCACCATCCGCACCCGTAAAAGCTCCCTTAACATAACCGAACAGCTCCGCCTCCAAAAGACTTTCCGGAATACCCCCGCAATTTACTGGCACAAATGCTTGTTGTTTATATTTTCCTGAATAATGAATGCTTCTGGCTATAAGCTCCTTTCCCGTTCCGCTCTCCCCGGTAATCAGTATAGTGGCTTTGTTGTCCTTAACCCTTTCAATAATTTGAAAAATCCTTCCAAGAGCATTTGATTTCCCTACTAAATCTTTAAAATCTCCGGCATTCGACTTGGACGGAATTTGTCTCCTATCCTTCTTGGTTAATGCCTCATTATTGCTTAACAACGATTTCTCAACTGAAGTTTTTAACTCTTCCTTAGTAAATGGTTTTGTAAGGTAGCCAACAGCTCCCGATTTAATGGCCTTCAAAGAGCCTTGCACGGAGGGATATCCCGTAATTATCAATCTGGGGACACCGGGATAATGTTCTGAAACAAATTTAATTAGTTCATAACCGTCTATTTTGGGCATCTTAAGGTCGGTAATAAGCAAATCTATTCGTGAATCCCTCAGAATGGATACGGCCTCCTTGACCGTAATGGCCCTGTATGTATGAAAATTCCAAGATGACAAATGTCTTTGAAGCATTTCAAGTATATGCAGGTCGTCATCCACTATAAGAATGTTCTCTTTTCTCAATTTCATATTACTTTGGAATTTGAACCTTAAAACAAGCGCCTTTGCCTTTGTTGTTTATTGCTTCAATATGACCTCGATGTGCAGATACAATTCCATGGACCACACTTAGTCCCAACCCGGAACCCTCGCCCGTGGGTTTAGTCGTAAAGAAAGGTTCAAAAATTTTTTCATGGGCATCTTTATTAATTCCAGATCCTTCATCGCTTACACTTATTAAAATAGACTCCTTATCTTCGTTGACCTCTATCGTGACCAATCCATTTTTTGGCGAAAAATATATGGCGTTCATAATTAAATTAAAAATGATTTGAGTCAACTGTATAATATCGACTTTCACAAAGATTTCATTTTTTTTGGTCGTGAAAAGGCATTTTATTTCTTCTTTTCTAAAGGTCGCATCCAATAGATCAATGGCCCCCTTGATATGTGGTATGATATCAACTTGCTTTTTTTCATGTGGCATTTCACAAGCAAAGAACATTAGCTTTTTAACGACCTCCCTAGTAAAAATCGAATTTTGAATTATCTTATCAATGTCGCCAGTATCCAAATTCAAGTTTTCCAAATCGGACTTCAGCAGCTCTGCAAAGCCAAGAATGTTAGCCAGAGGTGTATTCATCTCGTGGGCAATCCCCGCTGTTATTTCTCCTAATATTGTCAATCGGTCCGCCCTCTCCATTTGCCTCATCAAGGATCGTTCACTTTTTTGAATTTCCAACTTTTCCAAGAGATTACCAACTTTTAAGGCAATGTTATCCAATAATGGTTGTTCTTCCTTCAAGAACTCCTTATCCGGATTCTGTAGGCGAGCTTGCAATTTCCCTTCGATACGATTGAACACTTTGATATTGGAACTGATAGTTTCACCCATCTTTAATATGCCCGTAAAGACCTCCATCTTCGAAGTTCTTATCAAAATCTCTGTTTGTGATGGATAACGAAAGCCATTTTTCACACATTTAGCAATGGCCTGAAGTACTTCGAGCATTTGTTCCTCTGAGGCATTGACTATTATGGAAGAAACCTCATATAGACA
The DNA here is from genome assembly GCF_014349235.1 of Cytophaga sp. FL35. Lineage (GTDB taxonomy): Bacteria > Bacteroidota > Bacteroidia > Flavobacteriales > Flavobacteriaceae > Euzebyella. The sequence continues at coordinate 42,601 of NZ_JACSOH010000032.1, forward strand.
AGTCAGTTCCTTTATTCTTTCATTTAAAGCTTCTTCGGTTGGGTTCATTGCTTATGTTTTTGAAATTCGTATTGCCCGCTATACAATACAGATCAGAGTTAAGTGAATGTTTCTGGAAATACAAAATAAAATCCTCTCGGAATCAACGGCCAAGACCTTAAGCTTCAGCTTTCCTATTTTTAGTTGTTGCCAATATGCAATAACCTACCATTGCGGAAAGTCCTGAACCTAATAAAATTCCTATTTTAGCCGAATTAAGATAAAGGGATGATTCAAAAGCCAGATTGGCTATAAAAAAAGCCATGGTAAAACCAATACCTGCCAAAAAGGAGACACCAAAAATTTGGCGTTGACCAATATCCCCTGGCACAACAAGCCATTTTAACTTTTCTGCAATGTATACTACAAGGCTAACCCCAAATCCCTTTCCCAACAAAAGTGCAAGGGTTATATTGATAGCAAGAACATAGTCTATTTCCCCCAGATCTTTAAGGCTTATACCTGCGTTGGCCAACGCAAATATAGGTACTATAAAGTAGGCTACCCATCCGTGTAGATTATGTTCCAAACTTTGAAGGGGAGACCGAAACTTGACCATAAAATGTTCCATTCTGCCCAATTGATTTAATTGCCCACTTGATAGGACAGGTTTTGACAACACCCTAGCATCTTGTATATCTCTGTAAATTTCTTCAAAGTGGCCCATAAATGCGGGAGTCTTTATTGTTTGGCGCACTGGAACACAGAATGCCATCAAAATTCCTGCCAGCGTTGGATGAACACCGGCCTTTAAAAATAAAAACCAAACTACTATCCCCGAGAAAGTCAACAGAAATTTGGAGTAATAACCTTTATAGGCCAAGAAGTACAAAAGTCCTAAAATCAAAAAGGCGGTCAATAACATAGAAATTTGGATAGTCCCAGTATAAAACAACGCAATCACCATGACAGCCCCAAGATCGTCCACAATGGCAAAAGCGGTCAAGAATATTTTCAGGTTCATCGGAACCTTATTTCCAAGCATGTTCAAGATTGCCAAAGAGAACGCAATATCGGTCGCCATTGGGATACCCCAGGCCAACTCAGTTTCTGAATTTTGGTTGAAGGCCAAAAAAACACAAATCGGTACTAACATACCTCCAATAGCCCCGAACAAAGGAAAAGCAACTTTTCTTACCGAATTTAGTTCCCCGATCAGTACTTCTCTTTTAATTTCCAAGCCTATCAAAAAAAAGAAAATGGCCATGAGTCCATCATTGATCCATAAAAAAAGTGGCTTGGAAAATTCATATGTTTCAGTGATAATGCCCAAGCGAAACTTCCATAAATTAAAATAGCTTGCGGAGAAAGGAGAATTTGCCCAAAAAAGAGCGATAAGGGTAGCTAATATTAATAAAAGTCCACCTAAACTTTCAATTTTAATAAAGTTTTGAAAAGGTGAAAGAATTTTTTTCAACATAGAATTTAGTTGGAAGAAAAGAAATAATTTGCCCACGGACGGTATTGTAACCTGGACTTACCAATTAAAGAATGACTTTGTACAATTTCAAGGCCATTTATCATATATAGGAGTATATTTTCCTAATTTTCTAATTTTCAGTGAAATATAGTTTGCGTTTAAATTTGGAGATGGGTAGTTATTGCCCAAAGGGTAAGAATTACTCTCTGAACATACCATTGGATGTAGTTAGTTAGGAAATCACCGGGAACAGGGTATAGTTGTTTTACTCTAGTTAATTATATTTTTTCACCCGAGGAATTTCCTTTTATGCGTTGAAGTTTCGTTTTGGCCGGTCTAATGGCCCAATGTAATGTTTTAAGAAACCTTCCTTTAGAGGGATAGGTTCTGTTCGGGGTTAAATTATTAAAAAACAATGCAACAACAAACATTATGGATACCCCACTCAATACCGGAAAAAGAACGTACCAATAACCCAGAGAAGTTATTTTTTCTGAACCGATGACTGCAATTAATGCAGTCGCACCTCCAGGTGGGTGTAGGGTTTTTGAAATTTGCATGACCAAGATGGATATGGCCACGGACAAAGCTGCCGCCAACCATAAAATGTCACCTAAAAGAAGAGCTACACTTACACCGACAATTGCACTGAAAATATGTCCTCCCATCAAATTTCTGGGTTGGGCCAACGGGCTATGTATAGCTCCGTAAATCAGCACACCAGTGGCCCCAAAGGAACCGATCAGTAAAACATTATCGCCATGGGACAAATATTGCGATTGGACAAAACCGATGAGCCCAATTCCGCAAAAAGATCCCACAAATGACCAAAAAAGTTCCTTAGGCTCTAACAAAGTTTCTCGGTATACAATGTACCTTCCTATCCGATAACTTCTATTAAATACATTCTTCATACAGGATGGCAAAAATAGAAATCTCAGCCTCAACTCTAAAAAAATTCTATGATGTATCTAAGTATTTCGAAAGGGGTGGTAGATTCCATTTCTCATTTAAATCACCCTAATTAAGTTTATTGAGAGATATATTGATTAATGTTCTTAAGTTTGGGTTGTAGACCATAATCTGTTTTGGCGATAAAAATAGTGGTGAATTGAATTTTTTTATTCGGCAACTTGCTTACTTAAAGTAAATGAGCGAAGCTTTTCTAAATACAATATTCCTAAAATAGGCTGGTAATCTTCTCCATATTTTTTAATAGATTCCAAATTAGATGGAAATATTTCATTCTTCGCTCCATTTTCTCCAGAGGGATATGGTTAATAACGGTTTACTTTTTTTTATCCAAATCGATTTTATCATCTTTTAATGATTTCACAAAGGCAGAAAATAAAATGGTATTGATAATCCATTTTTTGAACTTTCCACTAAGTTACGATTTCTAAATAATCAATTGTAGAAAATGGGGAAGGCTACATTTTTAGGGAGGGCTACAGCAGGAATGGGGCATAGTGACATTGCCATCGTTTTATTGAACTTTAATTTAATTACCCCTATTTAAAACACTTATCACCAAACGTTTTACCGTTTCCATTTCTTCGGGCTTACTGGAAGCAATGAATAGAGTTAAACTTGCCAAGGTATCATTACTGATAATTACTTTGCCATTTTGAGAAACAAGCATACTGTTAGCGCTTAGGAATTTAAGAAAACATGCCGCTGCTATTCGCTTATTACCATCAACAAAGGAATGGTTTTTAGTAATCAGGTATAGCAAAGTGGCAGCTTTTTCTTCTATGGTTGGATAAAAATCCTCAATTCCGAAACCTTTTGTAATCTGTGCGATGGAGCTCTGAAAGTTTTTGTCCTTTTCCTTTCCAAAAACTTCAGAATCAAATTTAGTTGACATCTGTTGTATAAGTACTTGGTATTCCTCTATGCTAGGAAATATGGCTTCTTTTTTAGTTAGGCCTTTCTTGTCCAAGCTCTCGTGATCGTAGTCATCCAATAGTTCCAAACCCTGGGAAAACAGTTTCAGCCATTCATTACTTTCATGGTTTGACTTTTCTTCCATTGCCCTGCCCAATATCGAAATACCGTTTCTAAGTATTTGTATTTCCTCTTCCTTTTGGGCTAACCTGTTTTCATTGACAACATAACCCTTGACTAGATATTTTTTTAGCGTACGGGTAGCCCATATTCTAAATTGGGTTCCCTGTTTCGAATTTACTCGGTAGCCAACTGAAATTATTGCGTCTAAATTGTAGAATAAAACTTTACGTTTTACATGTCTATTACCTTCTTTCTGAACTACCGAGTATTTCTCGGTAGTTGCTTTTTTATCCAATTCCTTGGTGGTAAAGATATTTTTCAAATGTAGGCCAATGGTATCGGTATCTTTATCAAACAACTCCGCCATTTGTTTTTGATTTAACCAAATGGTGTCATTATCCAACCGAATTTCTATGCTTGGTTTATCATCGTATAAAATAATCTCCCCCCTATTCATCCTGTTTTAGGCTAAAGGTAAGAATCAAAAAAAGAACAAATTAACAATGCATTGCGATTAATGACCCTTTTAAGGATATTAAAATCACATTCTCTAAGCATTTAATCATTAATAATATTGTTCCTCATTAGGATTTTTACGTGACTACTTCCTTGGTTGGTTACTTAGTCGCTGACTTGTTCGGTTACTTGTTCGCTACTTGTTCGCTACTTGTTCGGTTTGTATTCTTGAGAATCGTTTTTTGAACTTTCTCAAAATTAGGAAGGCAGATGTAATAAATGTAAGACATCGAATAAAGCTACAATGTCTTAAAAATCAGTAAATACTATTATCAAATACAATTAGTTCTGATCCTAAATCCCGGTCTATGCTTAAGCTATCAACAACTGTATAAGATATTGAACCTTTCCTTCGTAATCTATTCGAAAACGAAAGTTCATCAAGAATTTTTAGCATGATGTCATAATTCTTTATCTCATTTCCATCTATCTGGTTGTTGGCCACGTAAAAATTTAATTTATCGATTAATTCTTGCTTTCTTTTTTCAAAATAAGATCTCTATATAAAAAGATCGTATGCCCTCTAAAGAGAAAAACCCTCCAAAAAGATGTCCGTTCAAAAATCATTTTATGAAATGGATTGTGGATTAAAGATTATCAATGGATGTATAATCGAATTTCTGTCCTCCTACGGAAACATCCGCCATCAACCCTTTCTTAGGTTTTGCAAAAACAATTACGCCGTCATCATAATTGGCATCTATCGAAGCCCCTTCGTGAAGTGCTACAGCTTTTGCTTCAGCGGAGAGCTCCAGCTCACCTTGCTTAAACTCGTTCAAAGCCTCCTCGGTCTCAAAAAAGATTACTTGGGTAATCGCTTGTCCTCCCGCTTGAAGTCCTACATCGACTTTCTTTAGGTCGGCCATTCCAACCACTTCACCGTTCTCATATACTACCCCATTGCCGGACGCTCCGCCGATAATCAAGCCACCTTCTCCAACATTGGGAAAAATTGCATATCCTGTTGAATTTTCAAAGTAACCATCTAGTTTATCATTATCGGTTTGCAGTATCACCTTAGCTTTTTCGGCATCTGCCATGACTTCTTGGTCTACCTTTTCTTGAGCATTCGTTGTGACGGTTAAAAACAGCGTAAAAGATAGGATGCACATATCTCTAAAATTTTTCATGGTATAAAATTTATATTATTAATAGATTAAATTTGGCTGCCATTTCTTAGCTGCCAAATGACTAAAGGCAAGTAAATAAAATCTGAATGTAAAAATTGTTTGGATTACAGGTTTTCTTTGCTCTATCACTGATACAACTAAACAACCATCGGCTAGAAGTTACCATTCTAGCCAGCATTGATTATCAGTTTTATGGCTGTTGGACGGGACTGGATTCTTATCAATATGTATTGGACGTATCCGTAGGATATTATTGATAGACTAATCTCACTTTTGAGTTGTGTTTTAATCGATTGGTATTATACCAGAAGGTGAATATGGAGAATGTACAAGAATTGCTAAATCTATAGGCAGTTTTTTTTCAAATCTGAGTGTACACCTTTTTATCCTTCTAATAAGGCCCTAAGATTACGCTCAAGAAGGATATCCAACAGTCAATTCTACCTATATAAATGGCCAATCATTAATAAGACGGGTGCCATAAATTGGCATTTACCAATCAGCTCAATTTCTTGATGAATTCAGCAATCTTAATCATTCTGTATCAAGTAATTTGCTCACATAGAACATGGGTATGGCGAAAAATAAACTTAGTAGATCCTTGAATTTTTATGACATTTTAATGTTCGGTGTTGGGGGGATTGTAGGTGCCGGAATATATGCAATCATTGGTCAGGCAGCAGGATTAAGTGGAAATATGCTCTGGTTAAGTTTTACCATTGCGGCAATTGTAGCATTGCTCACCGCCTTATCCTATGCAGAATTTGTAAGTCGTTTTCCCGATGCCGGAGGCAGCTTTGAATACATTAAACACGGTATAGGGGAAAAAACAGCCTTGGTCATGTCCATTTTTATGGCCTTCACCGGAATTATTGCACCCGCGGCCATCGCAATTAGTTTTGCTGAATACTTGAACAGACTCGTTGAAATTCCGCATTGGATCGCCATCATTGGGATTATAATACTCATGTCAATGTTCAATATTTTGGGTTCAAAGCAAAGCTCTTATTATAATACTATTGCCACGATAGTCACACTTTTAGGATTGGGGACAGTGGTCATATTCACTATACCGGACTGGAGCACCTTAGAACTTTTTAAGATGGGAGAAAGCGGTATAACGGGAGTCTTATCGGGGTCCGCACTCATATTTTTTAGCTATGTTGGTTTTGAAGATTTAGTAAAAATGGCCGAGGAAACAAAAAACCCAAAAAAGAATATGCCCAGAGGAGTTTTGATGAGCGGAATTATAGTACTCATCATATATGTCGCAATTGCCATTAGTAGCCTTAGCACCTTTAGTGCCATAGAATTGAGTGAAAAAGAGGGACCACTCGCTGCGGTCATAGAATCTCAATGGGGACAGATTGGTGGTATT
>NZ_JACSOH010000033.1 GCF_014349235.1 Cytophaga sp. FL35
GTTTTTTTTTTTTTTTTTTTTTTTTTGGTTTGTATTTCTCCTTATGGTGGTTTTTGTCGTTCTGTTCTTCTGTATTTTCCTTAATCAAGAGGTGATGTTTTAATTAACTCTAAATGGGTGTTCAATAAATCTTTGAAAATTAATGAGTAAGAATTTGAATATTTAAGAAATAGTCTTACATTTGCCGACCCTTAAACGAGGGGTTATTTTATACATATATAATATAGTATGCCAACAATTTCACAATTAGTACGAAAAGGAAGGTCCACGATTACTAAGAAGAGTAAATCGGCTGCTTTGGATTCTTGTCCTCAAAGAAGAGGGGTTTGTACACGTGTTTACACTACTACTCCAAAAAAACCAAATTCTGCCATGAGAAAAGTGGCAAGGGTGAGGTTGACCAATGGAAAAGAAGTGAACGCTTACATTCCTGGTGAAGGACATAATCTCCAAGAGCACTCGATAGTATTAGTAAGGGGCGGAAGGGTGAAAGATTTGCCTGGTGTTAGGTATCATATCGTTAGAGGGGCTTTGGACACAGCTGGTGTTGCAGGCCGTACTCAACGTAGATCTAAATACGGAGCAAAAAGACCCAAGAGCTAAATGATTTAAAAGGTTAGGGGTTTTATGTTTATTGTAAGGCTCGTTTCCTAAAACAAACAAAATGAGAAAAAGACAGGCAAAAAAGAGACCGCTTTTACCGGATCCACGTTACGGAGACCAATTGGTCACCCGTTTTGTTAACATGATGATGTGGGATGGTAAAAAATCTATCGCTTTTAACGTGTTTTATAACGCGATGGATATAGTGGAAGAAAAAAAGACCGATGATGAAAAGTCGGCTTTGGAATTGTGGAAAGATGCACTTTCCAATGTAATGCCCCATGTTGAAGTGAGAAGTAGAAGGGTTGGGGGAGCTACATTTCAGATTCCAATGCAAATTCGTCCAGATCGTAAAATTTCAACAGCTATGAAGTGGTTGATCAGTTTTGCGAGAAAAAGGAATGAAAAAGGTATGGCCCAAAAATTGGCTGCTGAAATCTTGGCTGCTGCCAAAGAGGAAGGTGCTGCTGTTAAGAAGAGGGTTGATACTCATAAGATGGCAGAAGCAAACAAAGCATTTTCCCACTTTAGATTTTAATCAACAATGGCAAGAGATTTAAAATATACAAGAAATATTGGTATTGCTGCGCATATTGATGCTGGTAAAACAACTACCACTGAGCGTATCCTTTTTTATACGGGTGTAAGCCATAAAATTGGAGAGGTTCACGATGGTGCCGCTACCATGGACTGGATGGAGCAAGAGCAGGAGCGTGGTATTACTATCACATCTGCGGCTACTACCTGTACGTGGAGATTTCCAATGGAAAATGCACAGACACTGCCTAATACGAAGGATTATCACTTTAATATTATTGATACTCCCGGACACGTTGATTTTACTGTTGAGGTAAATAGGTCTTTACGTGTTTTGGACGGGTTGGTTTTTCTTTTTAGTGCGGTAGATGGTGTTGAGCCACAATCTGAAACTAACTGGCGATTGGCTGACAACTACAAGGTTCCTAGAATCGGTTTTGTTAATAAGATGGACCGTCAGGGAGCTAATTTCCTTAATGTTTGTAATCAGGTTAAGGAAATGTTGGGTTCCAATGCTGTGCCAATCGTTTTACCTATAGGTGATGAGGCCGATTTTAAAGGAATCGTTGATTTGGCCAAAAACAGAGCGATTGTATGGCATGATGAGAATTTCGGGTCTACATTTGATGAAGTGGATATCCCTGCTGATATGCAGGATGAAGTGAAGGAGTATAGAGCTGCCTTAATCGAGGCTGTGGCTGAATATGACGAGGAATTGATGGAGAAATTCTTTGAGGATGAAGATTCCATCACGGAGGAGGAAGTTCATGCTGCCTTAAGGGCTGCTGTAATGGATCGTGCCATTATCCCTATGGTTTGTGGGTCTTCCTTTAAAAATAAAGGTGTTCAGTTCCTACTGGATTGTGTTTGTAGGTATTTGCCTTCTCCATTGGACAAGGATGATATTGTAGGTACTAATCCTGATACCGGTGCTGAAGTAACTAGAAAACCAGATGTTAAGGAGCCTTTTTCTGCTTTAGCATTCAAAATTGCTACCGATCCATTTGTTGGTAGGTTGGCATTTTTTAGAACTTACTCTGGTAGATTGGATGCGGGTTCTTATATATTGAACAACAGATCGGGTAAAAAGGAGCGTATCTCCCGTATTTATCAAATGCATTCTAATAAGCAGAATGCAATTGAATATATAGAAGCTGGGGATATTGGTGCTGCCGTTGGTTTTAAGGATATTAAAACTGGAGATACCATGTCTGCTGAGAATGCGCCTATCGTATTGGAGTCTATGGATTTTCCTGACCCTGTAATTGGTATTGCTGTTGAGCCTAAAACAAAGGCCGATGTGGACAAGTTGGGTATGGCTTTGGCTAAATTGGCTGAGGAGGATCCTACTTTCCAGGTTAAAACTGATGAGGCTTCAGGTCAGACTATTATTTCTGGTATGGGTGAGCTTCACTTGGATATCATTGTTGATAGATTAAGACGTGAATTTAAGGTAGAAGTAAGTCAAGGTCAACCTCAGGTTGAATATAAAGAAGCGCTTACCAGAAGTGCTGATCATAGAGAGACGTACAAGAAGCAATCTGGTGGTCGTGGTAAATTTGCTGATATCGTATTTACCATGGGTCCTGCCGATTCAGAAGAAACGGAAGGTCTTGAGTTTGTGAATGAAATCAAGGGTGGTAATATACCTAAAGAGTTTATTCCTGCTGTTGAGAAAGGTTTCAAAGACGCTATGAAAAACGGGCCATTGGCTGGTTTTGAGATGGATAGCATGAAGGTTGTTTTAAAGGATGGTTCCTTCCACGCGGTGGATTCCGATTCATTATCCTTTGAGCTTGCTGCTAAGATGGGTTATAAGTCAGCGGCAAAGGCTGCCGGTGCTGTTCTTATGGAGCCTATCATGAAAATTGAGGTATTGACTCCTGAGGAAAACATGGGTGATATTGTTGGTGACCTTAACCGTAGAAGAGGTACTATCTCTAATATGAGTGATAGGGCTGGTTCTAAAGTTGTTAAAGGAGAGGTGCCGTTATCGGAAATGTTTGGATATGTAACTTCCTTAAGAACATTATCATCTGGTAGGGCTACTTCAACTATGGAGTTCTCACATTATGCTGAGACACCATCGAACATTGCTGAAGAAGTTATTAAAGCTGCTAAAGGAGTAACCGCTTAATTGTTAAAGAAATGAGCCAAAAAATTAGGATAAAACTAAAATCTTACGATCACAACTTGGTTGATAAATCTGCTGAGAAAATCGTAAAAACGGTAAAGACTACCGGGGCAGTGGTTACTGGGCCAATACCTTTACCAACTCATAAAAAAATATTTACCGTCTTGCGTTCACCGCACGTGAACAAGAAGTCAAGGGAACAATTTCAATTGAGTTCTTACAAGAGGCTTTTGGATATTTATAGTTCCTCTTCCAAAACTATTGATGCTCTTATGAAATTAGAGCTTCCTAGTGGAGTGGAAGTAGAGATTAAGGTGTAAGTAACACGGTAAAGCTACCTGTAAGGGTGGTGGACATGTCCTGAGCTGCGTGCGAGGGAAAAACGGAACAAAAATTAATTCGGGGTCGAATAATTTTTGACCCTGTTTTTTTGTCCAAAAGTTGAGAGTATTAATTAAATAAATATAAACGAGCATAGGGTTTTTGTTAAAATCTAAAATGCTCAAAATGTAAATCAATTATGTCTGGGTTAATAGGAAAAAAGGTAGGCATGACCAGCATCTTTGACGAGAATGGAAAAAACGTTCCATGTACCGTGATTGAGGCAGGGCCATGTGTGGTTACCCAAGTCAGAACCGAAGAAGTTGATGGCTACACAGCTTTACAGCTTGGTTTCGATGACAAGGCAGAAAAACGTGCTAACAAGGCCGAAACAGGTCACTTTAAAAAAGCAGGTACTTCTCCTAAAAGAAAGGTTGTTGAATTTCAAGGTTTTGAAGGGGAGTACAAATTAGGAGACACTGTAGGTGTTGATTTGTTTACGGAAGGTGAGTTTGTTGATGTGGTTGGAACTTCTAAGGGAAAAGGTTTCCAGGGGGTTGTTAAGCGTCATGGTTTTGGCGGTGTTGGTCAACAAACGCATGGTCAGCACAACAGGTTAAGAGCACCAGGTTCTATTGGTGCGGCCTCATATCCTGCGAGAGTATTCAAAGGAATGAAAATGGCCGGTAGAATGGGTGGAGAACGTGTTACCGTTCAGAACCTACGTGTGTTAAAAGTAGTTCCGGAAAAGAACCTTTTGGTAGTAAAAGGTGCTATTCCAGGTCATAAAAATTCTTACGTAACTATTCAAAGGTGGGAGTAATGAAGGTAGCAGTTTTAGATATTAAAGGAAAAGAAACAGGAAGAAGCGCAGAGCTTTCGGATGCTGTTTTTGGTATAGAGCCTAACGATCACGCTGTATATTTAGATGTAAAGCAGTATTTGGCGCATCAGCGTCAAGGTACGCATAAAGCTAAGGAGCGTGGTGAGATTGCGGGTAGTACTCGTAAGATAAAGAAACAAAAAGGTACAGGTACTGCCCGTGCCGGTAGTATTAAATCTCCCGTTTTTAGAGGCGGTGGTAGAATTTTTGGTCCCAGGCCAAAAGATTATAGCCAGAAGCTTAATAAAAATGTAAAGAGATTGGCTAGAAAATCTGCCCTTAGTATCAAATCTAAGGAGAATGCCATTTTGGTTGTGGAAGATTTTAGTTTTGATACTCCAAAAACAAAGGAATTCAAAGATATTTTGACTTCTTTGGGTATCGAGAACAAAAAGTCTTTGATAGTCTTGGGCGATTCAAATAATAGCGTATATTTGTCTTCGCGAAATTTGAAGGGCTCAGAAGTTGTAACTTCCTCAGAAATAAGCACTTATAAAATATTGAATGCTACAAATGTGGTGTTCTTGGAGGGTGCTTTAGAAGGATTGGAGTCGAATTTAAATAAAAAGTAAGCCATGAGCGTGTTGATAAAACCGATAATTACCGAAAAAATGACCGCGGAAAGCGAGTTGTACAATAGGTATGGCTTTATTGTAAATCCTAGTGCTAATAAATTGCAGATCAAGGATGCGGTAGAGTCTACTTATGGAGTTGCGGTCAAGAAGGTGAGGACTATGAATTATGGTCCTACTAGAAAGACGCGTTATACCAAAACTGGTATCCAGCATGGTAAGACCAATTCGGTCAAGAAAGCTATTGTTGATGTTGTTGAAGGTGACATCATTGATTTTTACAGTAATCTATAAAGACGGAAAATGTCAGTTAGAAAATTAAAACCTATCACTCCTGGACAGCGTTTTAGAGTAGTAAACGGATTTGACGCGCTTACTGCTGATAAGCCGGAGAAGAGCTTGCTCGCTCCGTTAAAAAAGTCGGGAGGTAGAAACAGTCAAGGAAAGATGACCATGCGCCATAGGGGTGGAGGTCATAAGAGAAGGTATCGTATCATTGATTTTAAAAGGGATAAGCAAGATGTATCTGCTACCGTTAAATCTATTCAGTACGATCCAAATAGAACAGCCTTTATCGCATTATTGGAGTATACTGATGGCGAAAAAAGATATGTTATTGCGCAGAATGGTTTGCAAGTAGGTCAGCAAGTTTCTGCTGGTGAATCTGCTGCTCCTGAAATAGGTAATGCATTGCCGTTAAGTGCTATTCCTTTGGGTACCATAATCTCTTGTATAGAGTTGAGGCCAGGGCAGGGTGCTATAATGGCGAGAAGTGCAGGAACTTTTGCACAGCTCATGGCGAAAGAAGGAAAGTTTGCTACCGTAAAAATGCCTTCTGGTGAAACAAGATTGATTTTGTCTGCTTGTTTGGCGACCATTGGTGCTGTGTCCAACTCTGACCATCAGTTGTTGGTGTCAGGTAAAGCTGGTAGAAGCAGATGGTTGGGTAGAAGGCCTAGAACTAGACCGGTTGCAATGAACCCGGTTGATCACCCAATGGGTGGTGGTGAAGGTAGGGCTTCTGGAGGTCACCCAAGATCAAGAAACGGTATTCCTGCTAAGGGTTATAGAACTCGTGTTAGGACTAAGAAGACCAATAGATATATTTTAGAACGTAGAAAGAAATAAAAAGTAGAAAGAAATGGCACGTTCATTAAAAAAAGGACCATACGTTCACTATAGCTTGGAAAAGAAAGTCCAGCAAAATGTATCTTCTGGAAAGAAGAGTGTGATTAAGACGTGGTCAAGAGCATCGATGATTACACCGGACTTTGTAGGTCTAACGATAGCAGTTCATAATGGAAGACAATTTGTTCCTGTTTTTGTAACTGAAAACATGGTAGGGCACAAGTTGGGTGAATTTTCTCCTACAAGATCTTTTAGAGGTCATGCTGGAGCTAAGAATAAAGGAAAGAAGTAAGCTATGGGAGTTCGTAAAAAACAAATGGCCGAGAGGTTAAAGGCTGAAAAGAAGCAGATTGCTTTTGCTAAGTTGAACAACTGTCCAACTTCACCTAGGAAAATGCGCTTGGTTGCGGATTTGATCAGAGGTGTAGAAGTGGAAAAAGCTTTAGCTATCCTAAGGTTCAATTCTAAGGAGTCTTCACGAAAACTTGAAAAGCTTTTGTTGTCTGCTTTGGCAAACTGGCAAGCTAAGAATGAGGATGCTAGTGTTGAGGATGCGGGACTTGTTGTAAGAGAAGTGCGTGTAGACGGTGGCACCATGTTGAAAAGATTGCGTCCTGCTCCTCAAGGAAGGGCTCATAGAATAAGAAAGCGTTCAAACCATGTTACATTGGTTTTGGGGTCTAACAATAATATAGAAAGCTAGAATGGGACAGAAAACAAATCCAATAGGAAATCGTCTTGGAATCATCAGGGGTTGGGAGTCTAACTGGTATGGTGGAAACGACTATGGTGATAAATTGGCGGAGGACAATAAAATCCGTAATTATATCCATGCTCGTTTGGCTAAAGCTAGCGTTTCTAGAGTAATTATTGAGCGTACCCTTAAACTTATAACTATCACGGTAACCACTGCTAGGCCGGGTATAATTATCGGTAAAGGTGGTCAAGAGGTGGATAAGCTTAAAGAAGAGCTTAAGAAAATTACCAATAAAGAAGTTCAGATCAATATTTATGAAATTAAAAGACCTGAACTTGATGCGAATCTTGTTGCTGCAAGTATTGCTCGTCAGATAGAAAGCAGAATTTCTTTTAGAAGGGCGATTAAAATGGCTATTGCCGCTGCAATGAGAATGAACGCAGAGGGTATTAAGGTGCAAATTTCTGGACGTTTGAATGGAGCTGAAATGGCTCGTTCGGAATCATATAAAGATGGGCGTATTCCATTGTCTACATTTCGTGCAGATATAGACTATGCTTTGCAGGAGGCTCAAACTACCTATGGTAAATTAGGTATTAAGGTTTGGATCATGAAAGGTGAAGTGTACGGTAAGCGTGATTTGTCTCCACTGGTTGGAATGACTAAAGGTCAATCTGGAAAAGGTGGTGATAAAAGAGAAGGTGGAAGAAAATCTCGTCGTAGAAAGTAATTTAAAAAAGTAAGCAATGTTACAGCCAAAAAGAACCAAGTTTCGAAAGATGCAGAAAGGCCGCATGAAAGGAAATGCGGGCAGAGGTTTTCAGTTGTCGAACGGTATGTTCGGTATCAAAACTTTGGATTCTAAATTTATAACATCACGTCAGATTGAGGCGGCACGTATTGCAGCCACAAGATATATGAAAAGGCAAGGTCAGCTGTGGATCAAAATTTTCCCGGACAAACCTATTACCAAAAAACCTCTTGAGGTACGTATGGGTAAAGGTAAAGGTGCTCCCGAGTATTTTGTAGCTGTGGTAAAGCCAGGTAGGGTTTTGTTTGAGGTAGCAGGTGTGCCTTTGGATGTTGCAAAAGAGGCATTGAGACTTGCTGCTCAGAAACTTCCGGTGAGAACCAAGTTTATTGTGGCCCGTGATTATGTTGAAGAAACAATTTAAGGTATCATGAAAAATAAAGAAATCAAAGAATTGTCCGTAGAGGAGCTTAAGGATAAGCTTGCTGAGTACAAAAAGCAACATGCAGACCTTAAAATGGCACATTTTGTTACACCATTGGAAAATCCGCTTCAAGTTAGAACGGCAAGGAGAACGGTGGCTAGATTGGCAACGGAATTAACTAATAGGGAAAACCAATAATTGGTTCTGCTTTATGGAAGATAAAAGAAACTTAAGAAAAGAGAGAATAGGGGTGGTAACCAGTAACAAGATGGAGAAGTCCATTGTTGTTTCTGAGGTAAAGCGAGTAAAGCACCCTATGTACGGTAAGTTCGTTTTGAAAACGAAGAAGTATGTTGCTCATGACGAGAAGAACGATTGTAAGGAGGGAGATACCGTTAAAATAATGGAGACCCGTCCGTTGAGCAAGACCAAGTGTTGGAGATTAGTAGAAATCTTAGAAAGAGCTAAATAATTATGTTACAGCAGGAATCAAGATTAAAGGTAGCAGACAATACTGGAGCTAAGGAGGTTTTGACCATTAGAGTTTTGGGTGGTACAAAACGTAGATATGCTTCAGTTGGAGATAAAATTGTTGTTGCGGTAAAGGAGGCTACTCCAAACGGTGGTATTAAAAAAGGTGCTGTATCAACGGCAGTGGTGGTGAGAACAAAGAAAGAGGTAAGAAGACCGGATGGTTCTTACATTCGTTTTGATGACAATGCTTGTGTGTTGTTGAACCCTGCTGGTGAAATGAGAGGAACTCGTGTTTTTGGACCTGTGGCTCGTGAACTTCGCGATAAGCAGTTTATGAAGATTGTTTCATTGGCCCCTGAGGTACTTTAATATAGTTGATCATGATAAAGTTAAAGATAAAAACAGGAGATACGGTAAGGGTTATAGCTGGAGACCATAAAGGTTCGGAAGGTAAGGTCTTAACCGTTGATCGCGAAAAGAACAAGGCTATTGTGGAAGGTGCAAACTTGGTTTCAAAGCATGAAAAGCCAAGTGCTCAAAACCCTCAAGGTGGTATTGTTAAGAAGGAAGCTCCTATCCATATTTCAAACCTAGCATTAATTGATGCTAAGTCTGGTGAGGTAACTAGGGTAGGTTACGAAGTGAGGGACGGAAAGAAAGTTCGTGTTTCCAAGAAATCCAATGAAGTAATATAGTTATGGCTTACGTTTCAAGGTTAAAGACAGAATATAAGGAGCGTATTGTAAGCGCTCTTAAAGAAGAATTTGGGTACAACAATATTATGGAGGTTCCCAAACTTCAGAAAATTGTAGTGAGTAGAGGTATTGGTGCAGCTGTTGCCGATAAGAAGTTGATTGACCATGCAGTTGAGGAACTTACTACTATTACTGGACAAAGAGCGGTGCCAACAATGTCTAAAAAGGACGTTGCAGCTTTTAAATTGCGTAAAGGAATGCCAATTGGTGCCAAGGTTACGCTTAGAGGGGAGAGAATGTATGAGTTCTTGGATAGATTGATTACTTCCGCTTTGCCTCGAGTTCGTGATTTTCAAGGAATCCGTGCTACTGGGTTTGATGGTAGGGGTAATTACAGTTTGGGTGTGACCGAACAAATTATCTTTCCAGAAATCAATATTGATAAAATCAATAGGATTAACGGAATGGATATTACCTTTGTCACCTCTGCTCAAACAGATAAGGAAGCAAAATCCCTATTAACTGAATTAGGATTACCGTTTAAAAAGAATTAGAATGGCTAAAGAATCAATGAAGGCCCGTGAGCGTAAAAGGGCTAAAACTGTTGCAAAATATGCTGAGAAAAGAAAAGCTTTGAAAGAAGCTGGTGATTACGAAGCATTGCAAAAATTGCCACGTAACGCTTCTCCGGTACGTATGCACAATCGTTGTAAACTTACAGGTAGACCAAAAGGATATATGAGAACTTTTGGTATCTCTAGGGTTATGTTCAGGGAAATGGCCAACCAAGGTTTAATTCCTGGTGTTAAAAAGGCAAGCTGGTAAAAGAGTTTAACTGGTTTCAGGTTCGTTAATAGCGAAAACCGTTACCAAATTATATAGAAATGGTTACAGATACTATTGCAGATTATCTTACGAGAATCAGAAATGCCAGCAGAGCTGGTCACAGAGTGGTGGAAATTCCATCATCAAAAGTAAAGAGGGAAATAACTAAAATTTTGTTCGATCAAGGATATATTTTAAGTTATAAGTTTGAAGAGGATAATTTTCAGGGAACTATTAAAATAGCCTTGAAATATGATAAGGCTACAAAGGAGCCTGTTATCAGAAAAATACAAAGGGTGAGTAAGCCTGGTCTGCGAAAGTATACCGGTGCAGATACACTACCTAGGGTGTTGAACGGTTTAGGTATTGCCATTGTCTCTACTTCACATGGGGTTATGACAAGTAAGCAAGCCAAAAACGAAAATGTAGGTGGCGAGGTACTTTGCTACGTATATTAATAAGTAATAAAGTATTAAGAAATGTCAAGAATAGGTAATAGTCCGATTGTAATTCCAGAAGGGGTTACCGTAGATATAAAGGATAACGAGATTGTTGTAAAGGGAAAATTGGGTGAGTTAACTCAAGATTTTTCTGCAGTTGACATCAAGGTTGAAGAAGGTAAGGTGGTAGTTGAAAGGCCTTCGGATTCCAAACCTCATAAAGCAAAACATGGTTTATACCGTGCGCTAATCAACAATATGATCAATGGTGTGTCTAAAGGATGGACCAAAGAATTAGAATTGGTTGGTGTGGGTTACCGTGCGAGCAACCAGGGTCAAAAATTGGATTTGGCTTTAGGTTTTTCCCACAATATAGTTTTGGATTTAGCTCCTGAAATTAAAGTGGAGACTACTTCAGAAAAAGGAAAGAACCCTATTGTTAAATTGACATCTCACGACAAGCAATTGGTAGGTCAGATAGCTGCTAAGATTAGATCTTTCCGTAAGCCAGAGCCTTACAAAGGGAAGGGTATTAAGTTTGTTGGCGAGCAATTACGAAGAAAAGCAGGTAAATCAGCTTAATAGTATATCATGGCATTATCAAAGAGCGAAAGAAAACAGAGAATACACAGAAGGATCAGAAAGGTTTCTTCTGGTACTGCGGAAAGACCAAGATTGTCCGTATTTAGAAGTAACAGTGCAATATATGCCCAAGTTATAAATGATGTTGAAGGTGTTACCTTAGCGTCTGTTTCTTCAAGGGATAAGGATTTGGCTGAAGTAAAAGGATCTAAATCAGAAATTGCAACTGCCGTAGGTAAGGCGATAGCTGAAAAATGTAAAGAAGCCGGCATTGAAAAAGTTGCCTTTGACAGAGGAGGTAACCTTTATCATGGAAGAGTGAAAGCATTGGCCGATGGGGCTCGTGAAGCAGGACTTAATTTTTAAATAATACTATGTACCAGAAATATAAGAACGTAGAGACTGTTAAACCTGGCGGTTTAGATTTAAAAGATAGATTGGTAGGTATTCAACGGGTTACTAAGGTTACCAAGGGTGGTAGAGCATTTGGTTTTTCTGCTATCGTAGTAGTAGGAGATGAAAATGGAGTTGTTGGTAGTGGTTTAGGAAAATCCAAAGAGGTGGCCACTGCTATTGCCAAGGCTATAGAAGATGCAAAGAAAAACTTGATTAGAATTCCTTTGAATAAAGGTACTTTGCCACACGAGCAAAAAGGTAAGTTTGGTGGAGCAAGGGTTTATATACAACCTGCTTCACATGGTACCGGTGTAATTGCTGGTGGTGCTGTACGTGCAGTATTGGAATCTGTAGGGGTGCAAGATGTACTTTCTAAATCCCAAGGTTCTTCTAACCCTCATAACGTAGTGAAAGCCACTTTTGATGCTTTGCTACAATTAAGGGATGCAGGAACAGTAGCTAAACAAAGAGGAGTATCCTTGGATAAAGTATTTAAAGGATAATAGAAGAATATTATGGCTAAGAAAATACAGGTAAAACAGCTTAAGAGCAGTATCAAGAAACCGCAGAACCAAAAGCGCACATTAGAAGCTTTAGGTCTTAAAAGAATTGGTCAGGTAGTAGAACATGAGGCTACTCCTAATATTCTTGGTATGATAGATAAAGTTAAACATTTGGTTTCCACACAGGAGGCTTAATAGAAGAGATACAATGAATTTAAGCAATCTTAAACCAGCAGATGGTTCAGTAAGCAATTCAGGTAAAAGAGTTGGTAGAGGACAAGGTTCAGGAAAAGGTGGTACTGCTACCCGTGGACATAAAGGTGCCAAGTCTAGATCTGGATATTCAAAGAAAATTGGTTTTGAAGGTGGTCAGATGCCATTACAGCGTCGTGTTCCTAAATTTGGTTTTACGAACATTAACCGTGTAGCTTATAAAGGAGTGAATTTGGATAAATTACAGGAATTGGTAGACAACAAAGTTGTTACCGATACTGTGACCGTAGAAACTCTAGTAGAAAACGGTTTGGCTAAAAGAAAGGATTTAGTAAAAATATTGGGCGGTGGGGAACTTAAAGCTTCCCTTAAAGTGTCCGTGCATAAATTTACGGCTAGTGCAAAAGCGGCCATTGAAGCAGCTGGCGGAGAGGCAATAAATTTATAAGCATACCCTACTATGAAGAAATTTTTCGAGACCATATCCAACATTTGGAAAATAGAAGAGCTAAGAAATCGTATTTTGATTACGCTTAGCCTTCTTTTGGTATACCGTTTTGGTTGTCAAATAGTTCTTCCGGGGATTGATTCAACACAATTGGCGGCCTTGGCTTCCGGAACGGACCAAGGTATTTTTGGTCTGTTAAATGCTTTTACTGGTGGGGCTTTTGCCAATGCATCAGTTTTTGCTTTGGGAATTATGCCATATATCTCTGCATCTATTGTAGTGCAGTTGATGAGTATCGCTATACCTTATCTTCAGAAATTGGATAAGGAAGGGGAAAGTGGAAGAAAAACCAAAAATCAAATTACCCGTTGGTTAACAATTGGTATTTGTGTGGTACAGGCTCCAGCTTATTTGTACGGTTTGGAAGCGTTTGGTGTTCAAGACAGTGCGTTTTTGTTAGGAAAAGGTCTTGATTTCATGATTCCAGCGGTAGTTATTCTTGTTACCGGTTGTGTTTTTGCAATGTGGTTGGGAGAAAAAATTACTGATAAGGGTATTGGTAACGGTATTTCATTGTTGATTATGATTGGGATTATAGCTACAATGCCTCAATCATTTGTTCAAGAATTTATTTCAAGGACAACCAACAATACAGGTGGCTTGATGTTCATTCTAATCGAGGTAATACTATGGTTCTTGGTCATTCTTGCTAGCGTTTTATTGGTGATGGCAACTCGTCAAATACCGGTTCAATATGCAAGAAGGACTGCTTCGGGTGGTTATGAAAAGAACATCATGGGTTCTAGACAATATATACCATTGAAGCTTAATGCTTCTGGTGTTATGCCTATCATTTTTGCTCAGGCAATTATGTTTGCTCCTAGTTTAATTGGTAAAACATTTAATAACACCGCCGCAGGTCAATGGATGGAAGTTCAGTTTCAAGATATCTTCGGATTGGCGTATAACATTTTGTTCGCGGTCTTGATTATTATCTTCACCTACTTCTATACGGCCATTACGGTACCAACAAATAAAATGGCCGATGATTTGAAAAGGAGCGGTGGTTTTATTCCGGGAATTAGACCAGGTAAAGAGACAGGTGACTTTTTAGATAAGGTAATGTCTTTGATAACTCTGCCAGGTTCTGTATTTTTGGCCATTTTAGCGGTTTTACCTGCAATCGTGGTGAAATTAATGGATATACAACAAGGTTGGGCCTTATTTTACGGTGGAACATCTTTACTCATTATGGTAGGTGTCGCCATTGATACGGTTCAACAAGTAAATGCGTACTTGTTGAATAGACATTATGATGGATTAATGAAGACTGGTAAAAATAGAAAAGTAGCATAATTATGGCGAAACAAGCAGCAATAGAGCAAGATGGATCTATAATTGAAGCATTGTCTAATGCAATGTTCCGCGTAGAATTAGAAAATGGTCATGTGGTTACTGCCCATATCTCTGGAAAGATGCGTATGCATTACATTAAATTGCTTCCTGGAGATAAGGTGAAGTTGGAAATGAGCCCTTATGACCTTACCAAGGCTAGAATTACCTATAGATATTAAAACGAGAGAAAGACAACAAGATGAAAGTTAGAGCATCAATAAAGAAAAGAAGCGCCGACTGCAAGATTGTACGCAGAAAGGGCAGGTTGTATGTAATCAACAAAAAGAATCCTAGATTTAAACAAAGACAAGGATAATTATGGCAAGAATTGCGGGTATAGACATACCAAAACAAAAGAGAGGTGTAATTGCCTTGACCTACATTTTCGGTATTGGTAGAAGTAGGGCTAAAGAAATTTTGGAAAAAGCCAATGTGAGTGAGGATACAAAAGTATCTGAATGGAACGATGATGAAATTGGTCGTATAAGGGAAGCAGTTTCCGGTTTTACTATTGAAGGTGAACTTCGTTCAGAAACTCAGTTGAACATTAAGCGTTTAATGGATATTGGTTGCTACCGTGGTATTCGTCATAGAGCTGGTCTTCCACTTCGCGGTCAACGTACCAAGAATAATTCTAGGACTAGAAAAGGAAAAAGAAAAACGGTTGCTAATAAGAAAAAGGCAACTAAATAATAAGTAGGTTATTATGGCAAAGGCAACTTCAAAAGCAGGTGCAAAAGCGGCTAAAAAACGTAAAGTAATCGTTGACTCCGTGGGCGAGGCTCACGTAACCGCATCTTTCAATAATATCATTATTTCCCTTACCAATAAAAAAGGGGATGTTATTTCTTGGTCATCGGCAGGTAAAATGGGCTTCAGGGGTTCTAAGAAGAATACTCCATATGCAGCTCAAGTAGCTGCTGAAGAATGTGCTAAAACCGCACATGAAGCTGGATTAAGAAAAGTAAAAGTTTACGTAAAAGGACCAGGTAACGGTAGGGAATCTGCTATCCGTGCCGTCCACAACTCTGGTATTGAGGTAACGGAAATAGTTGATGTTACACCAATGCCGCACAACGGTTGTAGACCTCCAAAAAGAAGAAGAGTTTAATTTATTCATATTTATTTCACCGGAAATGTAGTTAACGATTATCGAAGGATAAGCCTTAATTCATAATCACATTTCCAAATTATTAGAAAATGGCAAGATATACAGGACCTAAAAGTAAGATAGCCCGTAAATTTGGTGAGGCAATCTTTGGAGACGACAAGTCTTTTGAAAAGAAAAATTATCCCCCAGGACAACACGGTAATAACAGACGTCGCGGAAAGAAGTCTGAGTACGCGGTGCAGTTGATGGAGAAGCAAAAAGCGAAGTATACCTATGGTATCCTTGAGAAGCAATTTAGAAACATTTTTGCCAACGCCAAGAGAAAAGAAGGTGTTACAGGTGAAATTTTGCTTCAGTTATGTGAGTGTAGGTTAGATAATGTTGTATACCGTATGGGTATTGCCCCTTCAAGAAGAGGAGCAAGACAATTGGTTAGCCACAGACACATTACAGTAAATGGTGAGTTGGTTAACATTCCTTCATATACTTTAAAAGCGGGTGATGTTGTTGGTGTTCGTGAGAAATCTAAATCGCTTCAAGTGATTCAAGATTCATTGGATTCCCAAAGTAATGTTTATGAGTGGATAACCTGGAACTCTGAAAAGAAAGAAGGTACTTTTGTTTCTGTGCCAGAAAGAATTCAAATTCCAGAGAATATCAAAGAACAATTAATAGTTGAGCTTTACTCTAAATAACATAGAACACTAATTCATATGGCATTATTTAATTTTCAGAAACCCGATAAAGTAATAATGATCGATTCCTCGGATTTCGAAGGTAAGTTCGAATTTCGTCCTTTGGAACCTGGTTATGGATTAACTGTTGGGAACGCACTAAGAAGAGTATTGCTTTCTTCTTTGGAAGGACATGCGATTACCTCTGTTAGAATTGACGGGGTAGAGCATGAGTTTTCCGTTATTTCGGGGGTTGTTGAAGATGTTACCGAAATTATATTGAACCTTAAGCAGGTTCGCTTTAAGAAACAAATAGATGATTCCGAGGCTGAAGTAGTTTCTATATCCGTTAGTGGTAAAGAACAATTGACTGCTGGTGATTTTCAAAAATTCATTTCTGGATACCAAGTTTTAAACCCGGATTTGGTTATCTGTAACATGGATTCCAAGGTGAGCATTAACATGGAAATTGTTATAGACAAGGGCCGTGGTTATGTTCCTGCTGAGGAAAACAAGAAATCCAACGCTGCTTTAGGAAGCATCGCCATAGATTCAATCTTTACTCCTATCAAAAACGTAAAGTATAGTATTGAAAACTTTCGTGTGGAGCAAAAGACCGATTATGAAAAATTGGTTTTCGAAATAGTTACAGATGGATCTATTCACCCTAAAGATGCTCTTACTGAGGGAGCTAAAGTTTTAATACACCACTTTATGTTATTCTCTGATGAGAGAATTACTTTAGAAGCTGATGAAATAGCGCAAACGGAAACTTACGATGAGGAGTCCTTGCATATGCGTCAGTTATTAAAGACTAAATTGGTAGATATGGACCTTTCCGTTCGTGCCCTTAATTGTTTAAAGGCTGCGGAAGTAGATACCTTAGGTGATTTGGTTTCCTTTAATAAGAACGATTTAATGAAGTTTAGAAACTTTGGTAAAAAGTCTCTAACGGAGTTGGAAGAATTGGTCATCAACAAAGGTCTTAGCTTTGGAATGGACCTTTCAAAATATAAATTAGATAAAGATTAATCGATATTTCTTACAGGATAGGGATACACCCTCAGTTGGAGAAATACAATAGACTATAAAAATGAGACACGGTAAAAAGGTCAATCATTTAGGAAGAAAAACAGCACATAGAAAAGCTATGTTGGCCAATATGGCTTCTTCCTTGATCGAGCACAAGAGAATCAACACTACGGTGGCAAAGGCAAAGGCGCTGAAACAATTTGTTGAGCCTTTGATAACAAAAGCCAAAGCTGAGAACAACATCACTGCTGAAAAGGGTACGCACAACCGTCGTATCGCTTTTAAGAGTTTGCGTAACAAATACGCAGTAACTGAGTTGTTTAGCAACGTAGCAGAGAAAGTGGGCGATCGTCCAGGAGGTTATACTCGCATTATAAAATTGGGTACCCGTCTTGGGGATAACGCTGATATGGCAATGATCGAGTTGGTTGATTTCAACGAACTTTACAATGCTGGCAAGCCTAAGAAGAAAACTACGAGAAGAAGTAGAAGAGGTGGCAAAAAGCAGGAAGAAGAAAATGTAGTAGCTCCTGCGGCCCCTGCTGAAAAGGCGGAAGCACAGGCAGACGTTGAAAATGTTACAGACGATTCAGAAGAATAAAATGAATAGTGTCACATAACACATTGAAAAGGATAAACTTAATAGTTTATCCTTTTTTTATGTTTAATTTTGAAAACTTTGAAATAGGAAAATTATATGAAGTATCAATCTAAGAGAAAAGCACTTTTATTGTTGGCCGATGGTACCATTTTTTATGGTAAATCTGTCGGGGATGTTGAAGGAACTGCCTTTGGCGAGGTATGTTTTAATACAGGAATGACCGGTTACCAGGAAATATTTACAGACCCTTCCTATTTTGGGCAACTCATGGTAACCACCAACGCCCATATAGGTAATTATGGAACGGTAGCAGAGGAAGTAGAATCGGATTCGGTTAAGATTTCCGGTTTGATCTGTAGAAATTTCAGCTACGAATATTCAAGGCCTAGAGCAGATAAAAGTTTAAAGGATTTTTTAAGTGAAAACAATCTTTTTGCCATTTCTGATGTAGACACCCGTGCTTTGGTAAGCTACATTCGTGATAATGGAGCAATGAATGCTGTAATATCTACCGATGTTCAGAATATAGATAGCCTTAAAAAGCAGTTGGCGGAAGTGCCCAGTATGGAAGGTTTGGAATTGGCCTCGAAGGTTTCAACTAAGGAACCTTACTTTGTGGGCGAAGATACCGCCACTTATAAAATAGCCGCTTTGGATATAGGAATAAAAAAGAATATTCTTAGAAATCTGGCTAAGAGGGATGCTTACATTAAGGTTTTTCCTTACAACACTTCATTTGAAGAAATGAATGCTTGGGGGTCAGATGCATTTTTCGTTTCAAACGGACCAGGTGATCCGGAACCCCTTACCGATGCCATAGAAGCTGCCAAGAAGATGATCGAAAGTGATAAACCCGTCTTTGGAATTTGCTTAGGTCACCAGGTAATCGCTTTGGCAAAGGGGATATCCACCTATAAAATGCATAACGGACATAGAGGAATTAATCACCCAATTTTAAATTTGGTTACGGGTAAGGGAGAAATTACTTCCCAAAACCACGGTTTTGCCATTAATAGGGAAGAAACCGAGGCCAATGCAGATGTTGAGATTACTCACGTACATTTAAATGACAATACAGTTGCCGGGATAAAGCTAAAGGAAAAGGATGTATTCTGTGTTCAGTATCATCCGGAAGCGAGCCCTGGGCCACACGATGCCGATTATCTTTTTGATCAATTCTTTGATTTGATCAAAAACAAAACGGTTCAAACGGCATAGGTTAAATCATTGTTATTTCCCCTTAAATATCAAGGTTGGGATAGCAGCCCAACTATGGGGGTTTTGTATATTTGTTCACCTTGAAAAACAATACTTTTTCCAACTAAAAATAATTATATGAGTATTATATTAAGCGTACACGCAAGACAAATTTTAGATTCAAGAGGTAACCCGACTGTGGAAGTAGATGTGGTTACTGAAAATGGTGTAATGGGTAGAGCTGCGGTGCCTTCTGGGGCTTCCACAGGCGAGCACGAAGCAGTTGAATTGCGTGATGGCGGTGACACTTTTATGGGTAAAGGTGTTAGTAAGGCGGTTGAAAATGTAAATACTTTGATTTCCGAAGAGATTTTGGGTATGTCCGTTTTTGAACAAAACCTTATCGATCAGGTGATGTTGGATTTAGACGGTACTCCAAATAAATCAAAACTTGGAGCTAATGCTATTTTAGGTGTTTCCTTAGCAGTTGCCAAGGCTGCTGCCAATGAATTGGGAATGCCTTTATATAGATATGTGGGCGGTGTAAGTGCCAATACACTTCCGGTTCCTATGATGAATATTATTAATGGAGGTTCTCACTCAGATGCCCCTATTGCTTTTCAAGAATTTATGGTAATGCCGGTAAAGGCAAAGAATTTCACTCACGCTATGCAAATGGGAACGGAAATTTTCCATAACCTTAAAAAGGTTTTGCATGACAGGGGTTTAAGTACGGCTGTGGGTGATGAAGGTGGTTTTGCGCCTAATTTGGCCGGTGGTACCGAAGATGCATTGGATACAATTGCAATAGCTGTTGATAAAGCAGGATATAAATTAGGTGATGAAGTAATGATTGCCTTGGATTGCGCCTCTGCAGAGTTTTATGTGGACGGAAAGTATGACTATACCAAATTTGAAGGTGATAAGGGAAGTGTAAGAACTTCTGAGCAACAAGCAGAATATCTAGCCGAACTTTGTGCCAAATACCCAATTATCTCCATAGAGGATGGTATGGATGAAAATGATTGGGACGGTTGGAAAACCTTAACCGAAAAAGTAGGTGACAAAGTACAATTGGTTGGTGATGATTTGTTCGTAACCAATGTTGAGCGTCTTTCAAGAGGTATTGATCAAGGTATTGCTAATTCCATTTTGATCAAAGTAAACCAAATAGGTACCCTAACGGAAACAATTGCGGCTGTAAACATGGCGAAAAACGCCGGATATACTTCTGTAATGAGCCACCGTTCTGGAGAGACAGAGGATAATACCATTGCAGACTTGGCTGTTGCACTTAATACAGGTCAAATTAAAACTGGTTCTGCCTCTAGGTCTGATCGTATGGCCAAGTACAATCAACTTCTCCGCATAGAGGAAGAGTTGGGGGATACGGCATATTATCCACAAGAAAAAGCGTTTAAGGTTAATTGATTATTAACACATTCGAAAAAAATTAGGCCTTTCTTTTCATTTATTATTGAAGAGAAAGGCTTTTTTTTGGATGATATGCAAAGTTTACTTACCTTTTTGCTTTAACGAATAACCTTCTTCCTTTCAATGAATAATTTTCTTTTTGTAGCTGCCGAGAATGATGCAATTCCTGATTGTAAAGCGGGAGGTATGGGCGATGTGGTTAGAGATGTTCCTAGGGAAATAGCTAAACGCGGAGATAAAGTACATGTGGTGGTTCCTTCTTATTCAAGGATTCATAGGAACGGCGCTTTTAGAACCAATCTTAATTTTAGGCTAAGGGGTACGGATTATTCTGCGGAACTATACTCGGTGCCTCCTAAAAAGGATGTTGAAAACATCATTCATTACGCCATACATCACCCTGAAATTACGGAAGGTGGCATTGCCCATATTTACCATGATGATCCAACGGAACCATTTTTTAACGATTTTATAAAGTTCATTATTTTTAACACTGCGGTGGCCGAAGCAGTAAAAATGGGTGCTTTTGGAGATTTGGATATTGTGCATATGCATGATTGGCATTCAAGTGCCATGCTTTTTTTAAAGACCTATCATCCGGAGTATCACGTGCTCAAAAAAATGAGGTACGTATATAGTATTCATAATTTGGCTATTCAAGGCATAAGACCTTTTTATGATAATTACGCATCCGTCCATAATTGGTATCCAGAAATTGAATTGGACCATAATGCCTTAAAAGACCCTCGCTACCAAGATTGTATCAATCTTATGGCAGTAGGTATTCGCTTGGCAGATTCGGTTCATACGGTATCTAAAGCGTACAAAGAGGATGTGTTGCTTCCAAGTGCGAGACCAGAATTCGTTGGTGGTGAAAGTCTGGAAGGAGACCTCAGGAATGCTGAAAATGAAGGTAGGCTTTACGGAATTCTTAACGCATCCAACTATTCAAACGTTAGACAAGCGGAGAAGGGGCTTCTTTATAGAAATACGGTAAAAGCCTTATTTCGCTGGCTTCAAGATGAATCCAAAAAATACAAAGCAGATTTTCTGGCCCACACAGGGGAGAAAATCATGGAGTTCGTAACAAACAGACCTAAATTTATTATGTCAAGTGTTGCGAGGTTAACCGAGCAAAAATTCTACTTTTTGATGCGTTCCCCGGAATCTTTGGAAAGGATATTGGATAGGCTAAAGGAGGTAGATGGAATCTTTATGCTTTTAGGTACCGGTGATCCTGATTATGAACAGTTGTTTAGGGACATGAGTTATAAACACAAGAACTTCATTTTTACCAACGGTCAGTCTGAAGATTTGATTGATTCCATGTACTTGGAGACAGATTTGTATTTTATGCCTAGCTTGTTTGAGCCATGCGGTATTAGTCAAATGTTGGCTATGCGTAACGGTAATCCCTGTTTGGTACACCATACCGGTGGTCTAAAGGATACCGTGGAGCATATGAAAACCGGCTTTGCTTTTGATGGAAAAACATTCAATGCAAAATTGGAAGATATGGTCAATAAGTTTGATGAAGCTCTACACGTTTGGGAGCATGATAAGGACACTTGGAAAAAAATCAAGGCGAACGCCAAAAAAATGAGGTTCACTTGGGAAAAATCCTTAGATGAGTATTACAGTAAATTATATCTGTTGTAATATCTACAAATTACATTTAAAAAGTGTTGTTAATAAAGGGTGAAACCCTAAGCTATTATTGTTAGGATTACCCTTTTTTCTTAATTTTACCGTTCACTTAAAACTAGTAAATACTACAAATGTCAGATAAAGCTACTTTAGAGTACAAAGGTCAGAAATATGAATTTCCGGTAATTACAGGTTCAGAGAATGAGTCTGCCATCGATATAAAAACATTACGCTCCGTTACTGGTGGTATGATAACCATTGATCCTGGTTATAAAAACACAGGTTCATGTTCTAGTGCCATTACTTTTTTGGACGGTGAAAAAGGAATCTTGAGGTACCGTGGCTACTCTATTGAGGAGCTGGCGGAAAAGGCCGATTTTCTTGAAGTAGCTTATCTTCTTATTTTTGGCGAATTGCCAAATAAAGAGCAATTAGAGAAATTTCATAAGGACATCAAGGAGGAATCCCATGTAGATGAGGAAATGAAGAAAATTTTGGATAGTTTTCCAAAGTCTGCACACCCTATGGGTGTTCTGTCTTCTCTTACTAGTGCTCTAATTGCCTTTAACCCTTCAACGGTAGACGTATCTTCTGAAAAGGACATGTACGAGGCCATTGTAAGAATCCTGGCCAAATTTCCAGTATTGGTAGCTTGGACCCTAAGAAAGAAAAAAGGATTGCCACTTGATTACGGAGATGACACTCTAGGGTATGTTGAGAACATTCACAAGATGATGTTCAAAAAGCCGAACCAAGAGTATAAAAGGAATAAGATAGTAATAGATGCGTTAGATAAATTACTTATTCTTCACGCTGATCACGAGCAGAATTGTTCAACGTCTACAGTGAGGATAGTAGGTTCTTCGCACGCTGGTTTGTTCGCATCGCTATCTGCTGGTATTTCTGCTCTTTGGGGGCCATTACACGGTGGTGCTAACCAAGCCGTTCTTGAAATGTTGCAAGCTATTGAGGAAGATGGCGGGGATACCAA
The DNA here is from genome assembly GCF_014349235.1 of Cytophaga sp. FL35. Lineage (GTDB taxonomy): Bacteria > Bacteroidota > Bacteroidia > Flavobacteriales > Flavobacteriaceae > Euzebyella. Next base: position 22,709 of record NZ_JACSOH010000033.1, read on the forward strand.
AAAATACATGGCAAAGGCTAAGGATAAGGAAGACCCTTTCCGTTTAATGGGCTTTGGACATAGAGTTTACAAAAACTTTGACCCAAGAGCCAAGATCATTAAAAAGGCGGCGGATGAAGTTTTGGCAGATTTAGGTATCGAGGATCCTATTTTGGACATAGCCAAGGGATTGGAAAAAGAGGCTTTGGAAGACCAATATTTTGTGGATAGAAAATTATATCCTAACGTGGATTTTTACTCCGGTATAATTTATAGGGCATTGGGTATACCAACAGAAATGTTCACTGTAATGTTCGCTCTAGGTCGCTTGCCGGGTTGGATTGCTCAATGGAGGGAAATGAGACTTCGCGGCGAGCCAATAGGAAGACCAAGACAAGTATATATTGGAGAGACGCTTCGTTCTTTTGTAGAGGTTGATAAACGATAAGCATTTCCTTTAAAAATAGTAATGCTCTTTCACCTTAGTGAAAGAGCATTTTTTTTGCGCCAAATGCTACCTTTGCGGTACTAAATGTTTCAATGATGCTAAAGCTTAATGTAAAGGATGAGATTTCACGATTAAGGTCCGTGGTATTGGGAACGGCCCATAGTTGCGGACCAGTGCCCAGTCCGGAGGAGGCTTATGACCCTAAATCCCTGGAGCATATTTTGGCAGGTACCTATCCGGAAGAAAGTGATATGGTAGCAGAGATGGAAGCATTTGCCAAGGTTTTTCATAAGTATGGTGTTAAAGTTTACAGGCCGGAGGTCATAGAAAACTGTAATCAAATTTTTTCTAGGGACATTGCTTTTGTAATAGAAGATAAGCTTATCATAGCAAATATCCTCCCTGATAGGGAGCAAGAGGTAGACGCTATATTGCATGTACTGGAAGAGGTGGACAAAAAAAATATTATAAGGCCTCCTGAGGAAGTACACGTAGAAGGCGGTGATGTAATGCCTTGGAACGACTATATATTCATTGGTACCTATACGGCGCCCGATTATCCATCTCATATTACGGCTAGGACAAATAAAGAGGCCGTTGAGTTTATATCCGGGCTTTTTCCAAATAAAACGGTTAAATCTTTTGAATTACGAAAGTCTAAAAATGCCAAGGAGAATGCCTTGCATCTTGATTGTTGTTTCCAGCCCTTGGGCAAGGGAAAGGCAATCTTGCATAAAAATGGATTTTTGGTTGAAGAAGAATATGAATGGCTGGTAGATTTTTTTGGGAAGGAGCATATTTTTGAAATCACCGCGGAGGAGATGTACCATATGTTCAGTAATGTTTTTTCTATTTCGCCGGAAGTAGTGGTGTCCGAGAAGAATTTTACGAGACTCAATAATTGGCTGAGGGAACAAGGGTTTACCGTGGAGGAAATTCCCTATGCTGAAATAGCCAAGCAAGAAGGCTTGCTAAGATGTAGTACGCTGCCCTTGGTTCGGGACTAAATATTGCAGTTTTTGGAGATTTTTGAAAGTACGTCAATTGCTTTTCTGCCATCTTCAACAGCTACAAAAATATGGTCATGATGGTAACCGGCTACCACATTGCAGCCAATATGGTTCTTGGCTAGTTCTGATGAGAAAACTGCAGTTAAACCTACGGCTTCCAGAGAAGAGTGTACTTTGAGGGTAATCCAGGAAGCTACAAAATCATAAGAAAATTCAAATTCATTTGCCTTGCTTTGAGATAAGATATAGGTATTTCCTTCAGCTTCTTTGAAAAAACAGATGCAATGGTCTAAGGCCATAGCGTTCGGTTCTTGGAGGTTGATGAATACATATTCACCCTCGTTTAGTATGGGATCTAACGAAGAAAGTAATATGTTCAAATTGGTTTCTCCTGACATATAAATAGATGATGGAAAGTTCAGATGAAACTACAAATAAGTTTTGTTTTTTAAAGTCAATTCTGCAGCTTAAAAAAATTACATTTGCACCCTAATAAGTAAGATTTTATGCAAATTACCAATTCTATTTTAATGGTGCGTCCCGTTGATTTTCGTATGAACGAACAAACTGCGGTCAACAACTATTTTCAAGAAGGATTAGATTTAGAGAATGCAAAAATCAATAAAAAGGCGCAAAAGGAATTTGATGCCTTTGTATCTGTGTTACGCGAAAAGGGTGTGAACGTCATTGTTGTACATGATACGTTGGAACCTAGCACGCCCGACTCTATTTTTCCGAATAATTGGATTTCCTTTCATTCCAATGGTACTGTTGCCCTGTATCCTATGTTTGCTGAAAATAGGAGAAGTGAAAGAAGGGAGGATATTCTTGATTTACTGGAAGAGCAAGGTTTTCGCATAGATAATATTATAGATTATACTTCTGCAGAAGACGACGGTGTTTTTCTCGAGTCTACCGGTAGCATGATTCTCGACCGCGTGAACAAAAAAGCCTATTGCGCCTTGTCTGAAAGGGCAGATGAAGAACTTTTTATTGAATTTTGTGAGGATTTCGAGTTTACGCCCGTAGTTTTTCAAGCTAATCAGGCAGTAGATGGTAAACGGATGCCTATTTATCATACCAATGTAATGATGTGTTTGGCAGACGATTTTTCTGTTATTTGTTTGGATGCCATCGATGATAAAAAGGAAAAGAATAACGTGGTTCAGCATTTAAAGGGTGATTGTAAAGAGGTCATTACCATTACCGAGGCACAAATGCATCAATTCGCAGGTAATATGCTTCAAGTTCAAGGAAGCAATATGGAACGTTTTCTGGTGATGAGTTCGGCGGCCTACCATAGTCTCGCCAAAGATCAGATTGCCAAAATAGAAAAATACTGTCAAATTATTCACAGTTCTCTAGAAACGATTGAAACGTGTGGCGGCGGAAGTGCCCGCTGTATGATGGCCGAGATTTTCTTGCCTAAGTAATAACTATAAAGGAATTGCGTACGTGTGCTTGATAACCCCCATGACAAAAGTGCTATGTACGCTCCCAATATTCTTAATAGACCCTAAATCATTGATTACAAAAGATTGATAGTGTTTCATATCACGCACGAAAATTTTTAGTAAAAAATCATAATCCCCAGAAACGTTATAGCACTCCGTTACCTCTTTTAACGATGTGATATCCTCTACAAATTGATTCCCTATTTTTTTGGTATGTTGTTTTAAGGTTACATGGCAAAATACGATGAACGACTTGCCTACTTTCTCTGCGTTTACTAGGGCTACATACTTTTCAATAACACCTTCCCTTTCCAATCTTTTTATCCGTTCATAGACCGGTGTTGTCGATAGATTTACCTGCTGAGCAATTTCTTTGGTGGTCAATTTACCATCGGTTTGTAGCAAATTCAATAGCTGTAAGTCTGTTTCATCTAAGGTAAGCATAGAAAATTTATCTTTTTATGAAGCTTTGGGTCTAGTGTTTTAGGTAAAATGTCCTGTAAAATTATTAATAATAGTTTTATATTCTAAGTTTATTTATAATTAAAGTTTAAAAATCTTCAATATGTAATTTTGGCGGAGACTTTAAAAATCGTCAACTTATGAAATCTATAGTATTGGGCTACCCTAGAATTGGGAAAAAAAGAGAATTGAAAAAAGCTACTGAAGCATATTGGAAAAAGTACATCTCTGAAAATCAGCTACAGGAAACGGCTAAAGAAATCAAGAAAGCAAATTGGCTTGAACAGCAGCATGCTGGTGTCGATTTGATTTCTTCCAATGATTTTTCCCTTTATGACCAAATGCTTGATATGTGTATCACATTGGGAAGCATCCCCAAAAGATTTCAAGATTTAGTAGGGCTCAAACAATATTTCGCCATGGCCAGGGGCTTGCAAACGGATAAAGTGGATGTCACGGCCATGGAAATGACCAAATGGTTTGATACCAATTATCACTATATCGTGCCTGAGTTTACCACAGGTCAAGCTTTTTCACTGAATCCTGAAAAAATAATCAAAGAAATTCGAGAGGCAAAATCCTTGGGTATAGAAACCAAACCGGTAATTATAGGACCTATTACCTTCTTACTGTTAGGTAAAGAGAAAGTGGAAGGTTTTCATCGGCTTGATTTGCTCTCTTCTTTGCTTCCCATTTACCAGAAGCTATTCAATCTAATTGCCGCGGAGGGAGTTGAATATGTACAAGTTGATGAACCTGTCTTGGCCCAAGATTTAGAAATTAAGGAGCAGTTAGCATTTAAAAAAGCTTATTCCTACTTCGCTAATAATAGAAATGGAATTAAACTTATTTTAGCAAATTATTTTGACTGTTGTGGCGATAACTTGAATCTTGCCCTAGACTTACCGGTAGAGGTGCTGCATTTAGATTTGGTTCGCTGTCATTTGCAATTAGATGATATTTTGGCACATCCGCTCCTAGATGGTCAAAAAGTACTATCGCTGGGGGTGGTTGATGGCAGAAATATCTGGAAGAACGACTACGAAAAATCGCTTCGATTGATTGAAAAGGCAAAAAGAAAGGTGGGTAGGGCTAATCTATGGGTGGGTACCTCTTGCTCTCTCTTGCATAGTCCGGTCGCGCTTTCTTTGGAAAAAGATAATGAGCAATTAGATGAGGTAAAAAAATGGTTGGCTTTCGCCGAAGAAAAATTGAGTGAAGTGGTCACTCTTCAGAAACTGGCCAATGAGGATACTGATGAAAGCCTCTTAGAGGAGTTAAAAGAAAACCAACGAATTCAAAAATTAAGGCGTAGTTCCAAAGTGATACACAATGCATTGGTAAAAGAACGCGTAGAAAATCTAACGGAACAGGACGCCCAACGATTATCTACCTTTCAAGAACGGCAGATAATTCAGCGAAGGGAATTGAACCTGCCTTTGTTTCCGACCACTACCATTGGTTCTTTTCCTCAGACCCAAGAGGTTCGGGTGCAACGAAGAAAGTTTAAAAAGAATGAAATCTCGTCTCAGGCATATGATGCATTTTTGATGAAGGAGACCGAAAAGGCAATTAATTTTCAAGAGGAAATAGGATTGGATGTACTGGTACATGGCGAATTTGAACGAAATGACATGGTTGAGTATTTCGGAGAAAGTTTAGAAGGTTTTGCCTTTACCCAGTTCGGTTGGGTACAGAGTTACGGTACCCGTTGTGTAAAACCTCCTATAATTTTTGGGGATGTGTCCAGGCCGGAGCCAATGACGGTCAAATGGTCTTCCATTGCCCAAAGTTTGAGTAAAAAAAATGTAAAAGGAATGTTGACCGGTCCCGTTACCATTTTACAATGGTCGTTTGTGAGAAATGACCAACCTAGGGCGGTGACCTGTAATCAGATTGCTTTGGCTATAAGGGATGAAGTATGCGATTTGGAAAAAGCGGGCATTAAAATCATCCAAATAGATGAGCCCGCTATTCGTGAAGGTTTACCTTTGAGAAAAGATGACTGGGCCAACTACCTTCAGTGGGCAATAAAGGCGTTCCGTATTTCGGCAAGTGGGGTTGCAGACGCAACTCAAATTCATACGCATATGTGTTATTCGGAGTTTAATGATATCATTGATGACATTGCCGGTATGGATGCCGATGTGATTACCATTGAAACATCGCGTTCTAAAATGGAATTATTACAAGCTTTTGTGGATTTTAAATATCCCAATGAAATTGGGCCTGGGGTGTATGATATTCACTCTCCAAGAGTGCCCACTGTACAAGAAATGGAACATTTACTTTTAAAGGCCTCGGAGCTCTTACCAATAGAAAACCTTTGGGTAAATCCCGATTGCGGACTTAAAACACGTGATTGGCCAGAAACCAAGGCGGCTCTTGAGAACATGGTGGGCGCAGCTAAAGGCCTTCGTAAGAAACTATTGCAAGAAGTATAAAAGGCTAGTTTTACTGAACCAAAACCAAATAATTGTTGGTTCATTCAATTATTAATTAGGTGGATACTCCATAAAGATTTATCTTGAGGGTTGTCCGCCTTTTTTTGGTTTAAGATTTTTAAATGAATCGTATCGTAGTTCTCTTAGTTATTTTTTCCTTAGGTGCTTTTTATTTGATTGGGTCAAATAAAGAACCGCCTTTAGAAGCTTATACTGTCATTCCGGAAGTAAAAATAGATTCACTTACTGCAGAGAGAGCTTACGAGGAAGTGATGAATGTGTTGATGCATCCGCGATGTATGAACTGTCACCCCACAGATGACATTCCAAAACAGGGAATGGACAGGCATCCACATTACTTTGGGATGTCTAGGGGAAAAGAAAACAAAGGTTTTTCGGCCACCAAATGCGCTACTTGTCATCAAGAAGCAAATAATTTGAATTCAGGTGTGCCCGGTGCTCCACATTGGTCTTTGGCACCTGCTTCCATGGGTTGGCAAGGTCTTTCGAGGTCGGAAATTGCCCAGAGACTGTTGGACCCAGAAACCAACGGAGGAAAATCGCATAAAGAATTGGTTACCCATATGACGGAAGATGAGCTGGTGCTGTGGGCGTGGAACCCCGGAGTGGATGCCAATGGTATCCCGAGGAAAAAGCCACCCATATCCGAGGAAGAATTTAAAAAAGCAGTGGAAAAATGGTTTGATGAAGGGGCGCCCGTTCCTTCCAAATAAAAAATATGAAAATAGCGCTTCAAGTAAATGGGGAGCATCACTCCCTCGAAATAGCCGATGAAAATACCCCGTTATTGTGGGTCGTCAGGGATTTACTGAATTTAAAGGGAACCAAATTTGGTTGTGGAAAAGCGGCTTGCGGGGCATGTACGCTCCATGTAGATGGGGAGGCAGTAAGGTCTTGTTCCTATGCCGTAAAATTTGCGGACGGAAAGAAAGTAACTACTATTGAAGGTTTGGGAAACGAGGAAGCACCTCATCCTGTACAACAAGCTTGGTTGGAGCACGTAGTACCTCAATGCGGTTACTGTCAGCCAGGATTTATGATGGCCACTGCCGCCTTAATTTCAAAGAATCCAAAACCTACGGATGAGGATATCGATAAAAATATCATTAATATATGCCGATGCGCTACCTACTATCGTATGCGAAAAGCCATTCACCGCGCTGCTGAACTGGAACGTCAGCGATTGAGCCTTACCCCTAAAAACATCGAAAATGGCGAAGAATAAGATATCTAGAAGAAAGTTTTTGGTGCGTGGTGGTTTGGGAACGATTGGAGTGCTTGCCGTGGGGACCTACCTTTTTAGAAACCCCATAAGAAGGCAAATAGCTGGGGCATTGAATACGGCCGACACACCGTACTTGGGCGATACGTCTACGCCGGTCATTTGGTTTGAAATAACCGAAGAAAATATAGTGATTCTCCACAGCCCGAAAGTAGAAATGGGTCAAGGAACTTTTACCGGTTTGGCGCAAATGGCCGCCGAAGAACTGGAAATTGACATGAGTCAAATTGAAGTGGTTCATGCGCAATCCATTTCTGGAAATGTTGACAGTTTTGCTACGGGGGGAAGTACCTCTATTTCGGCACTTTGGGTTCCGCTACGGGAATTGGCCGCAACCATGCGTGAAATGCTGTTGCAAAAAGCTGCTGAGAAAATGGAAGTAGAAAAGAGTACCCTAACCATTTCCCAGGGAAAAGTTTATTCCGGCAGCACCGAGATGAGCTATGCCCAAATAGCGGAAGGTGTTGTAGAGTGGGAAGTACCCGATACTCCAAAGCTAAAACCTGTTTCGCAGATGAAATGGGTGGGGAAGCCAGTACCAAGGGTCGATTTGGCGGACAAAGTTTTTGGAGCACCTATTTTTGGAATGGATGCCACATTGCCAAATATGCTGTATGGTTCCGTGGTTCGCTCTTCAAAAATTGGGGCGGTCTATAAAGATGCCGATATTTCAAAGGCTGAAAATATGCCGGGAGTGGTCAAAATTGTAAAGGAAGATGATTTTGTGGGCGTAGTTGCCCAATCATTTACCGAAGCGGAAAATGCCAAAAACGCTATTGAAGTGACTTGGGAAACTACTAAAAATTGGCAAACTCAAGATATACGTTCCATGCTCGAAGTGGGCAAGGGAACGCCCTTTGTGATTCAAAAAGCGGGGGATGTTGATGATTTTTTAGCGGATGATTCGACAGTTGAATCCTCATACTGGAGCCCGATTGGGGCACATGCGCAGATAGAGCCCAATGGTGCTTTGGCCCACGTGGAGAAAGATAAGGCAACCATTTATATGTCTACCCAAGTGGTGAAAATTTCCAGGGATGAGATAGCTAATCGTTTGGGGTTGGCTAAAGACCAAGTGAATTTGGTACCCACCTTTTTGGGAGGTGGATTCGGAAGGCGACTACATACCCCTAATGGGATTCAAGCGGCGGTTTTGAGCAAAGCAGTGGGTAGACCTGTAAAATGCTTTTTCTCAAGAAAGGAAGAATTTCAGAATGATACCTTTAGGCCACCTACCCATCACGTGTTAAAAGCCAAGTTGGATAATGATGGCGGTATTGAAACTTTTGAACATAATGTGTCCAGTGGCGATGTCGCTTTCGGTTCACCTATGGTTCCGGGTATTGCTGAGCCTATTTTGGGTGCCGATTTGGGTGCTTGGCGTGGAGGAATGGTACAGTATGGAGCCATTCCTAATTATCAGGCCATTTCATGGAGGGTTCAACTGCCCTTTGCTACCAGTTGGTGGCGCAGTTTGGGATTGTTGGCCAATACCTTTGCCATTGAAAGTTTTATGGATGAGTTGGCGGTCAAAGCCAAAAAAAATCCAGCGGACTTCCGGCTGGCGCATATTCAAAAGGATGATAGGGGAGAGCGCTTAGCCAATGTTATCAAGAAGGTAGTGGAAGTTTCCGGCTATAAAGATGAGTTGGTAAATAATAGGGCCATGGGTTTTGCCGCTTCTACTGATGCCAACACACCATGCGCCCAAGTTGTGGAAGTTTCCATCGAGCACAATGAAATAAAGGTACACAAAGTTACTTGTGCTATGGATCCAGGGTTGGTGGTAAATCTCGATCAAGTAAAAGCGCAATGTGAGGGCGCCATCATCATGGGAATAAGCGCTTCATTGTTCGAAAAAATGGAAGTTGAAGATGGTGCATTGACACCTACTATTTACGGGCCTTATCAAATGGCCATGATGAAACATTCACCCAAGGAAATTGATATAATTCTATTACAAGGAGCAGATGCTCCCGGGGCAGTTGGGGAACCACCATTAGGACCTATTGGGGCGGCCATCGCCAACGCGGTGTTTAGACTAACCGGGCAACGTATTAGAAGAATGCCACTGCAGGATCATCTACAAGTTTAAGTCTATTTTTTGATAGAAGGCAGAAAAGCCTTTCTAGGGTTGTCAATGAGTAATTGGTCTATTTCGCTTTTATTAAATCCACGGGACTTTAGAGCGGGAATTAAGTGAAGCGGTATTGCATCAAACTTCCGGATGGCACCTCCTGCGGGAAATCCGTTTCCATCGTGGGATAGCAGTACTTTATGCAGTACATCGTGCTCCTTAAATTTTAAAAGTCTTAGGACATATGCTTCCACGTTATCAGATTTTACTCCGTCCAATGATATCCAAGTCCCTTTTTCTGCCATTTCCAATAAAATTGTGTCATCGGTTACTTTATTGGCATGAACCCAGATCCACGCATTGGGTGATACTCCTTTTTCATTGAGTAGTTTGAGGGTCAAATGGGCCGCTTGAATATTTTCTCCCGTATGAATGGCAAGGGTGAGCCCTGTTTTTAGATGGGTAAGAATTCCTGCTTCTACCAGTTTTTGATCAATTTCTGAGGGAACTCCGGAATCAAAGGCCAGTTTAATAAATCCTGGGTGAATGGACGTTCCTTCAATACCATCAAAGAACTCTTTTGTCCAGATTTCGGCAAGCTCTGCAGGGCTTAGTCGGTAGGCGAATTTTGGAATGTACCGGTCATTTGCACCTCCATAAAATCCAGTATTGGTGATAATATGAACTCCTGAGGCATTTGATATTTTTTCAAGGAGGTCTATCCGTCTGCCAAAATAGGCCGTAGTACAATCAAAGATAGAATGGATTCCCATTTCTTTTAATCCCTTTAAATAGGGAACTACCTGTTCCATTAATCGGCTTTCATTGTAATAGGAAGTGGAATCGGCCCGTTTTCCGAAATTGGAAATGATATGTTCGTGCGTCAATGAAACGCCCAAGGATTTCGCATGTATGAATCCTTTTACAGTGGCAATGGAATCATTTTGGGCATGGGAAATATTGAAAAATAGCGTACTAAGTATTAGAAATCCTCCATACGCTATTTTACTTTTCATGTCCTTATTAATTGGTGAGTTGTTTTTTGGTTAACTCAATTTCGGATGCAATTTCATCCCAGAGTTTTATTCTAACTTTTAAGGCATGTTTAGCTGCATCCAAAGCTTCTAGCCAATTAAGCTCACTATTGCCACAAAGCTCTTTGATCATTTCCAATGATAAAGGTCCGTGCTCATCACCATCTACTTCAATATGTCTTTCTAGGTAGTAGGTTAATTTTGGATAGTTAGGTTTTTGTTCCTTGGAGGACTGTTCAATTATTTCCAAGAACATATCCGGAATTAAATCCTCCCTGCCAAAAGTAAAGGCAGAAGCTATTTTATGCACTTTGTTTTCCTTGATGGTTTGAAAAGTGAACAATAAAAACTCCTTTTCGGCGGGTTGTAAATCGGCCTTGTTAATATCCTCCTCAATAGTATCAAGCCCCTTTAGGGAATTTACGAAAGAAAGAACCTTACTGGTATCGGCATTCACCTCTTCCATGGCATCCAAGTACATTTCAAAGTGACTTTTGGGAGTGCCTTTTTCGTTAACATCGGTTTCCTCACCCCAGACAATTTCATTGATAAAGCGGGCCGTTGTGGTATTTTTTGCTGGTTTCCAAGGTACTTGAACACAAGTAAGATGATTTTGAAGCGCTTTTAAAAGCGACATAAAATCCCAAACAGGATAGACATGTTTTTGCATGAACAAACGTACATCATCCATTTCGGCCAACAGGCCATAAACGCGGTGGTTAGTGAGTTCATCTCTTAGCGGTTGGATTTCTTTTTCAAGGGGGGCAATTCCAATCATAAAATTCTTTTTCAAAAGTGTTCGCTTCAAAGGTACTTTAATAGTTGGCACCTTGACATTGTTTCGTTTAAAGAGCGGATTTATCAGGCAAAAATAAGCATTGTCGGTATTCTAGGCTAGTTTAGAAAATTTCAAAGACTATAAAAGAATAAGCAATTCTTATGAAGAAAAAAAGAAGTCATTTATCCTAAGAATAGGGATATTTTTTTCTAATAAACGTGTGTATTTAACTCACTGAGTTTCTCATATTCTTACTTCTTTTCCTTTTGCGAAACTCCGTGCTTTCCATATGTTTTCTAGTCCGGTAGATAGAAATGACGGCAATGCACGTCCAGATGATATTGGTTACGAAGGAAGGCATAGCGTTGTAATACAGACAGTTGATGGCAATTAGGAAGCCGCCCAATAAATTTAGGTAACTGCAAAGTTTTGAAAAGTCTTTGGTCTTGTTGAGGGTGAGAGCATAGGAGACCAGTACCATAATAGAACCGGACCAGCCAAAAACATCTAAGAAATATTTTAGTTCCATAGACAATTAATTTTTCTCGTTCAGTTTTTGAACGATTCTTTCCTTAAAATCAGAGGAGATCATGTGTTGTTCTACAATCCGTAATTCTTCTAGAAGTTTGGTGTTGTGGTCCATCATATCTTCTAGGGCTTCCGTAGCCGCTTCCCAATAATAATGTAGTTGCGGTAACTTTTCAATAGCTTTTTCAGATAAGCTCAAAAGATGCTTCCTACTGTCGTTTGGGTCTTGCTCCGAAATGAGATAACCGTTCCTTTTCATCTTTTTTATCAGTTTGATGACCCCAGGGTGGCTTATTTGAAGAAAATCGGCAATTTCGGTAACGGCCAATTTCCCTTCTTTTTCCAACAAAACAAAAATCATGTGCCAGTTGGGTTCAATGTCAATATTGTACTCCTGGTAAAACTGCCTTGTTTGGGTAACGAACAAGTCATTTAAGCGCTTGAGCCTAGCTGTTAGTCCGGGATACCCCATTTCGTATAGAAAGTCGTTACTCATGTTGTTTATGTTACTAGTTACGCAAATATAAAACAAAAAAGAGTAACTGGTTACATAAATAATTAAATTTTGATTATTTGAATCTATTTTTCATGTAGGAAGATGTTTTTCGCTATTTATTTTTGAGCAGTTTTAAGTCCGTACAGAAATATACCGGCCATTACCACCATAAAAAGGGCGAAAGGTAGCGAGGTGATAATCAATAACTTTTGTACTGCAGTGAGCACATCTATTTCCGGCTTAACGTTACCTAGCAGTAAGAGGGCGATCGTAGATAACAAAATAAAAACCGACCATACTAATCTGTGCTTTTTCTTGGGGTTCTTCTTGCCATTGTCCGTAAACATGCTCAATACAAATACGGCAGAATCTACGGAAGTCACTAAAAAGCCAATGAGGAGTAGAATGGTCATAAAGTTGAGTGCTGTTGCCATGGGGTAATTCTCCAAAAAAACGAAGAGCGACGAAAAAACGTTGCTGAATTCCCCCGTGTAGCTTCCCCAAGATTCGATGACTTGAAAAGCCGATGTTCCAAAAACGGAAAACCAAAAGAAGGTGCCGAAAGAGGGTAAGATAAGTACGCCCAATAACAACTGACGGAGAGTTCGTCCTTTGGAAATTCGGGCAATGAAAATACCGGTGAAGGGTGCCCATGCTAACCAAAACGCCCAATAATAGAACGTCCAATCGGTTAAAAATGCTATTCCCGGATTGTAATTGCCAATGGCAAGGCTCATCGGCACAAAATCGATTACATACTGTGCGCTTGCTTTAAAAAAGGAAGAAATGATTTCCCACATATCGCTGGTGACAAAGACAAAGAACATCAGCAAAAGCGTGCCTATAATATTCACTTTGGAGATGATTTTAATACCCTTGTTCAAGCCCTGCCATGCGGAGAGAAAGGCAATGGCCGATACCAACATGGTAAGTGTCAATACCGATGTCAAACCCCAATCGGTCTTTAAAATATGGTTGAGTCCGCCATTGATTTGAGTAGTTCCCAGGCCAATAGCGGCAATAAGCCCGAAAACTGTGGTGATGATGGTCATTACATCAATTCCCATTCTAGCTGTGGAGTAGGGTGTGACATCTTCAATGGCCGCGCTCACGCGCACTTTTTTCTTTTGGGCAAACAGGGCATAGCCAATGACCATGGCAAAGAGACCGTAAAAGGCCCATGCGGTAAAACCCCATTGGTAGAAGGTGAATTCCAGGGCGAGAATTTCAGGTGACAAAGCTGAAGTGTAAGGCGGATTTTGCTGCATAAAAACAGGTTCCTGTACGGCCCTTAAAAGAATTCCGGCGCCCATTCCGGCGCTATACAACATGGCCGTCCATGCCCAAAGGCTATGTTCTGGCTTTGCATTTTTTTTACCCAGTTTTATCTTTCCCCAAGGGGAAAAGGCAATTCCTAATAATAACAAAACGCAGCCTAGGCCCAAATACAGATAAAAATAACCAAAGTAGTTGCGTACCCAAATAGAAGCCACTTCAATAACTTCATAAGCGGCCTCGGTAAAAAGAAAAACCCAAAGAATAAATACCAAAAGAATACCGATGGAGGTGGTAAGTAATGGGTTTTTAAGTAGTTTCATTAAGGAGTTTTACACTTTTGAATTGGCAATATTGCGAATCATGCCACCAAAGATAAAGTAATGAAAAGGAAGCAAACTGTACCAATAAAGCCTGCCTCTAAGACCCCTAGGTCTAAAAGTCGCGGTCTGGTAGAGAATGCTGTTTTCAATTTTAAATTCCAACCATGCCTCACCCGGCAGTTTCATTTCGGCAAAAAGCAACAATCTTTTGTCTTCCTTATCGGCCAAAAGCACCCGCCAAAAATCGAGGGAGTCTCCCGCAAATAGCTTATCTGGGTGGGTTCTTCCCCTACGAAGTCCAACACCACCGAAAAATTTATCCAGTAGGCCCCTAATTTTCCATAACCAATTTCCGTAGTACCATCCCGTTTCCCCACCAATCTTCCAAACATTTTCCAAAACCCTATCTGCGTCCTTGATCTTTAGTTTTTGCTTATCCGTAAGAACACCGTATTGCGGAACTTGAATGTATTTTTCCAGGCCTTTTTTAAACCTGCCACTGACCATACTGTCTTTCCAGCTGCTGATCACCAGATTTTGTTCAATTTTTTTGAAGGCCAAGTCTATCGCTTGTTTGTAGGTATGTGGTTTTATTTGCAACAATTCTTGCAAGCGTTGGTCTTTGGCAATGACCTCAATTTTCATGCTGTCCACCAAATTCATGGCCAGTTTATAAGAAGTGGAAGTGACAAAATAGAGCCAATAACTCGATAATTTTGGGGTCATTACGGGAACGGTATAAATGTAATTTTTGAATCCCCTAACTTCCGCATATTGCTCGAGCATATCTTTATAGCTAAGTACGTCCGGGCCAGCAATATCAAAAGAATCGTTATAAGTTGCCTCATTGCCCAAAACACCGGTCAAGAAAGCAATAATATCACGAATGGCAATAGGTTGCGTTTTGGTTAGTACCCACTTGGGTGTAATCATCACGGGCAATTTTTCACAAAGGTCCCTTATAATTTCAAAGCTGGAGCTACCGCTGCCCACAATAATGCCCGCGCGAAGTACCGTTAGGGCAAACGGACCTTTATATAATATGTTCTCTACGTTTTTTCGGGATTGCAGATGTTTGGAGAGTTTATCCTCGTTAACGATTCCACTTAAATAAACCACCTGCTTCACTTGGGTCTGGGACATATATTTATTGAAATTTCTGGCCGTTTTGGCTTCCATTTCACTAAAATCTCCAGTAGAGGCACTCATGGAGTGGATAAGAAAGTAGGCCACCTCAATATCATTGGGAATTTTTTTGGGCTCTACTTCCTTGAGAAAATCTACTTCCAAGACCTCTATCTCAGCGCGCATTTCTTCCGTAATGGAAAAACGGGCCTCATCGCGAACGGTGCAGACCACCTCATGACCGTCTTCCAGCAGTTGCGGAAGCAGTCTCATACCTATATAGCCGTTGGCGCCCGTAAGCAGTATTTTCATGGTCTCTGTTCTGTTGGTTATAGGTCTTCTATACTGGTAGGTGCATTGTCCGCCTTATGGTTCAAGAGTTTGGTGAAAAATTTTTGAACGGCCTTGGTGTCCGCCATTACCTTCAAAAAGTGCTGGTCTCGGTAGATGGAATAAATACCCAAATCTCCCTTGTAAATGGTGAGTTTGTAATAGGGAATGACCAATGCGTAGGTTTCCAACAGCGACCGAAAGCGAACGATGATGCCTTTGGGCCTCATTTCTACATTGCACTGGTCGCGATTATTGTCCAGAATCAGCAGGTTTCTAATACCCAAACTGGCCTCGGTAATGAACAAACGGGGAGAACCAATGCCACCCAGTGCCCAACGTTCTTTTAAGGTGAAGGGCTTGCCCACTTCAGTGTCAATTTTTCGGGTGAGTTCTTTGTTGCTATAAGAAACGTTAACCAACATTTTAGCGAAATTTTGGTGCCAATTTTTGGGAGCGAAGCGTACTTGGCGAATGTTCCTTCAAATTTAATCAAAACTTACGGCAAGTACTTGGCTGTTTTGCCGTTATTACGCGCTCATCCCATCAAAAAAAGTGTAAAAAATGATTAGTTTTGCAGCCTTAATCAAGAGGAAGCCATGGGAATTGAATCCATTTTAGAGGTAAAGGTAAAAGAAGCGGTCGCTCAGTTGTTCAAGGTAGAACTTCCGCAGGTAGAGTTTCAGCCTACCCGAAAAGACTTTGAAGGTGATGTAACGGTGGTGGTTTTTCCCATGTTGCGCTATGTAAAAGGGAATCCTGCCAAAATTGGGGAGGAAATAGGTCAATTTCTTACGGCGAACGTACCTGCCGTAACCGGATTTAATGTAATCAAGGGTTTTTTGAACCTGGTGATCAGCGATGGTTTTTACCTCGATTTTTTCAATTCCATCAAAACAACTGCTACCTATGGTCACGTAGCCGAAAAGGCAGACGATGCGGTAATGGTAGAATATTCTTCGCCCAATACCAACAAGCCTTTGCATTTGGGGCATGTGCGCAATAATTTGTTGGGCTATTCGGTTTCCGAAATTCTAAAGGCCGCCGGAAAAAAGGTGTACAAGACACAAATTATCAACGATAGGGGCATTCACATTTGTAAGAGTATGCTCGCCTGGAAGCGTTTTGGAAATGGCGAAACGCCTGAAAGCACCGGTTTAAAAGGCGATAAGCTGGTTGGGAATTATTATGTGGCTTTTGACAAGGCCTATAAAGATGAGGTTGCTCAATTGGTGGCCGAAGGAACCGACCCAAAACAGGCAGAAAAAGAAGCGCCCATTCTGTTGGAGGCCCAAGAGATGCTTCAGAAATGGGAGGCCGGAGATGAGGAAACGGTGTCCCTTTGGAAAACCATGAACGGCTGGGTGTATGAAGGTTTTGCCGAAACGTATAAAAATATGGGGGTTGATTTCGATACCCTGTATTACGAAAGCGATACCTATCTTTTAGGAAAAGATGTGGTGGCGCAAGGTCTGGAAAAGGGCGTTTTCTTCAAGAAAGAAGATGGCAGTGTGTGGATTGACCTGACGGAAAACGGACTCGATGAAAAAATAGTGTTGCGTTCCGATGGTACCGCCGTTTACATGACCCAAGATATTGGTACTGCCATACAACGGGTAAAGGATTATCCTGATGTAGGCGGAATGGTCTATACCGTGGGAAATGAACAGGATTACCACTTTAAGGTGCTTTTCTTGATTTTGCAGAAGTTGGGCTATTCATGGTCCAATAACCTACACCATTTGAGCTACGGAATGGTGGATTTGCCCAGCGGAAAAATGAAGAGTAGGGAAGGTACCGTGGTAGATGCCGATGACCTGATGCAGGAGATGTCACAAACCGCAGCCAATATATCGGCGGAGTTGGGCAAGTTGGAAGACTATGATGAAGACCAAAAAGAAGAACTGTACCAAATGATCGGTTTAGGCGCGCTTAAGTACTATATTTTAAAGGTAGACCCTAAGAAACGCATTCTTTTTAATCCTGAAGAATCGGTAGATTTTCAGGGAAATACAGGTCCGTTTATTCAATATACCTATGCCCGGATCCAGTCCATTTTACGCAAGGCGGAAGAAACCGGCGTTTTAAAGGATAACGATGTTGAGGTAGAAGCCCTACATGCCAAGGAAAAGGAATTGCTCAAGCAGTTGCAGCTGTATCCGGAGACCATTCAATTGGCGGCCGAAAATTACAGTCCCGCTTTGATTGCCAATTACACCTATGATTTGGTGAAGGAGTTCAATTCCTTTTACCAGCAAGTTTCCATTTTGGGTGAAGCCGATGAAAACCGTAAAATCTTTAGGGTACAATTATCCAAAAAAGTTGGCGAGGTGATTGCCTCAGCCTTTAGATTGTTGGGCATTGGCGTACCGGAGCGTATGTAGACCGCTTTAGTATTGTAAAAGTCGGTCAGTTACCTGTTCCAGGTCAGTCGCGACAATTTCGGGAGTAGGTGCTAGCGGATAGAGCTGTTGGCCCGGTCTTTTGATAAAGGCCGCACGCCAACCGGCCCATTGGGCTCCGGCCACGTCCCAACCGTGGGCGGCGATCATCATGCTTTCGTTGAGGTTCACTTTCATCTGTTGGGAGGCATACTGGTAGGCTTCTTGAAAAGGTTTGAACTTTTTTGCGCCCTCCACACTTAAAATAGTATCAAAATAGGGGGTAAGCCCCGCATATTCAAATTGTTGAGTGACGCCTTCTTGAGAGCCGTTGGTAAAGGCCGCTAAGGTAAAGTTGGCATCTTTAAGGCGCTCCAAGGAGCGTTTTACCTCTGGGTGCGCCGGTAATTTGCGAAGTGCCGATAGTACGGTTTCCCTTGCTTTTTCTTCGGATAGGGTAATTTGGTTATTAGCGGCCACCATTTGCAAAGTGGCGGCACCAATTTGCCCAAAGGGCCGGTATTGCCCACTAGCGGAAGTGACCAGGCTGTATTGGAGCATGGTGGTAAACCAAAGGGACAATAGGTTTTCGTTACCGTCTAGGACATCGGCAATTTTACTTTTCATTGCAGTAAGGTCTAGAAGGGTTTCGTTGACATCAAAAAAAAGTACTTGGGACTTTACGGGCATAGTTTGTTTATTAGGTGTGAATTCAAAATTAGAAAAGGGTGGTTATACTTGGGTGTGGTATGGCTTTTAAAAGTAGAACATATCCTGTTTTATGCCTTATTTTAAGTATCTTTCGGTAGGTTAACATAAAAATTTAGACGTGCGACTTCGCATAGCCCTGCGTTGTAGCTAATTTGACCAAAAATGATAAAATCGCTAATTCGCAAACTATTTCTTAACAATGAAAAACGGAATGAGATTATAAAAGACCTGAAAAGCAACCCGAATTTCAGAACTAAAGAAGAAATTGAAAAACACGGAACGGACTCAATCAAATCAGATTTTAAGTTAGAAAAAGGAGAAGTTCAATCAGTTTGTTTGCCTGAATTGGGAAATCAAAAAGGATTTACTTTGACAAAATGGTATGTTAAACAGGGAGATATTGTCAAAAAAGGTGACATCGTTTGTGAAATAGAAAATGAAAATATCACAATGGAATTTGAAAGTTTTTATAGAGGGAAAATAATATCCACTTGTAGAATAAATCAAAAACTAACAAGCGGAATAGAAATTTTTAAAATAGAAGGAATATAAAAAAAACTAGCTACAACAATGTATCCTATGAAAAGCGCTAGTCCAGTTCTCTAAAGTTACTATTTAATTTTTTAATTACTCCATAATGTTGTTTTTGGGGTGTTGCATTGTTGACAACCCTATTTAGCTATATACTCCGGTAAGTCTTCACCTTGTATTTTTCTTTTACGTACCTTTCGGTACGACAACAAAAAAAACATTAGACGTGCGACTACACATAGCCCTGGGTTGTGTGTAACCTTGAAAGACAAACCGAGTAAATGAATGAGTAATTCTGAAAAAAATATTTTTGATAGATTAAAAAGTGGCGAATCCGTACCATTTAATGACCCAGACTATTCTCAAATCGGAACTGTTGTTAACGAAACAAAAAAACTGTTTGTTAAGCTCAATAATGAAGGAGACGATAAAGAAATCCGCAAATTATTGAGCCAAATTATTGACCAAAGAATTGATGAAAGCACGACAGTATTTACGCCATTTTTCACCAATTACGGAAAGAATATAAAGCTTGGCAAAAACATATTCATCAACCACGCTTGCTCTTTTTTAGATTTGGGTGGCATAACTATAGATGACAATGTAATGATTGCCCCTAGAGTAAATTTGACTTCCGAGAGTCATCCAATTTCAGCGATTAATAGAAAGACATTAACTGTAGGCCATATTCACAGAAAGCAAAATGCTTGGATTGGTGCAAATGCGACAATTTTTCCAGGTGTTACAATCGGAAAAAATTCAGTTGTAGCTGCAGGTGCTGTTGTCCATCAAGACGTGCCTGATAACACAATTGTCGGAGGCATACCAGCCAAAGTAATCAAGCAAATAGATTAGACGTGAGACTTTTAATAATTATACTAGCAATTTTAAGTTCTATTAATATTTCTTCAAATAGAGGAAATATGGAAAAAACAACTATTGAAGATGAAAAAATGAATACAAACCAATCTACAGAGATTTCTATAATAGTTGGCGACACAAACTATAAAATAACTTTAGCAAACAATGAGCCTGCTAGAGAATTTTTGAAAATGTTACCGTTAACCTTAAAAATGAAAGACCTGAACAGTAATGAAAAGTATTTCAATCTTTCAAAGAACCTATCGACAGAAACCATAGAAGTAAATTCGATTGAATCGGGAGAATTATTGTTATGGTAATCAAATACTATCGTTCTCTTTTACAAAGGTTTTAAAACTTCTTATCGCTACTCGAAAATTGGAAAAATTCAAAACCCAAGTGGTCTTATGAAGGTATTGGGTAAAGGAGATGTTGAAGTGGAATTTAAAAAAAGTTAAATATAAGGCTACACACAACAATGTATCCTATGTAAAGCCTTAGTCCAGTTCTCTAAAGTTATTATTTAAATTTTTAATTACTCCATAATGATGTTTTTGGGGTGTTGCATCGTTGGGAGTCCTTTTTAGCTGTATACTCGGGTAAGTCTTCAGCTTGTATTTTTCTTTTACGTACCTTAAAGGTGTGACAACTAAAAAATCCAAACTCACGACTACACATAGCTATGAGTTAGCTACCAATGTTTAAAGATATACTTATAATCAAGGGATTAGGGTATTATTTGTAACATTTAATAGCAAAAGAGTACTCATCATATAGGTATCTGTAATGACATTACATAATGAACAGAACAGACATCAAAAAAATTTAACTAACAAAATCTATATGAAGAAAAATAATAAACTAGCAGTTGGAATTGCTATCGGGGTTGGAATAGGGATCGCTATTGGAGTTGCTACAGACAATCTAGGAGTATGGCTTAGTGTAGGAATAGCTATTGGAGTCGGAATAGGAACTACCCTTGATAAAAAAGATAAACCAGAAGAAAGTAATTAATCCAAATATCTTCAAAATAAATACGCATAACAAAAAACTGAGTTTACAAGCCAGTTCTATTGGTTCAATTTCGGTAAATAATTCTCGGTTTGTTCATAATGTTCGAGCTAAAGGGGTTAAATGGTTATGCAGTCAATTTATCATCTATAGAGGCTAGCGAAGAAAATTTGTGGATATCAACCGTTACTGGCCCTTCAAAGCAGTTCTGACGGATACGCCCTTTGGTGTGCTCCTTTGTATTTTTTTACGTATCTTTTTGGTACGACAATTAAAAACCCAATCGCACGACAGAACATGGTCCTGTGTTGTAGATTATTTCAAAACAACACTTTGATTATTAGAATTGAGAAAAAATGATAATCAACACTTCTTGACAAACATTTATGCAAACCAAACTCCTTTGTCTATCACTTTATTAAATATTTGATTTACAAATAGTTTTAATGTGCATCCGTGTGCTTCAAAATATTTTCATAATCAAAATAACGTCTTTTTGA
>NZ_JACSOH010000034.1 GCF_014349235.1 Cytophaga sp. FL35
GACGCCAACCTGGCGACCGTGGACGAGGTGGAAAAGCTCATGGGCGGCGATGCTTCCGGTAGGGTAGCTAGATAATAAAAGATGGCTTCTAAAGGATCAATTTTAATCTTTTGTGGCGGAGGTCCGGCACCTGGTATAAATGCCGTCATTAGTACGGTAGCCAAAATATTCTTAAAGGATGGATATCGGGTGCTCGGCCTTCATGAAGGATTTAAAGGAATATTTTCAGAAAACCCATCAATCAAGGAATTTGATTTCGCTCATGCCGACCGTATTTTCAGTAGGGGTGGATCTACCTTGATAATGAGCAGGTTCAAGCCTACCAATGAAAAGCTCAATACCCAATTGTTTTTAGACAATGAGGTAAAATTAATGGTGAGTATTGGTGGCGATGATACGGCCTCTTCGGCAAATAAAATAACTGCTTATTTGTTGAAGGAAAATATTTTCATTGCCAATATTCATGTACCCAAAACAATCGACAACGATCTTCCTCTTCCCGACAGGAATCCTACCTTCGGCTTTCACTCTGCTAAGGATGAAGGTGTGCGAATAGGTAATACCACCTATGAAGATGCACGTACGAGCAATAACTGGTTTGTGATGTCTACTATGGGGAGGTCTGCGGGTCATTTAGCATTTGGTATTGCCACTAGCTGCCACTTCCCAATGATGGTCATCCCGGAAATGTTTGATAAAACGGAAATTACTTTTGACAAGGTAATACGCTTGATTATTTCTTCCATGGTCAAAAGGAAAATTGAAAATATCAATTACGGAGTTGCGCTGGTAAGCGAGGGTGTTTTCCACATAATGCCAGATAGCGAGCTTCAAAATTGTGGTATCAATTTTACGTATGACGAGCATGGCCATCCAGAATTGGGAAATGTGAGTAAATCACACATCTTTAATGTTTTGGTACAAGCGCGTTTAAAGGAACTTGGTATTAAAATAAAAAGCAGACCTGTAGAATTGGGTTATGAATTACGTTGTTGCCGTCCTATAGGTTTTGATCTAACGCTTTGTACATTGTTAGGCATTGGGGTCAAGAAGCTTTTTGATGAAGGCCTCAGCGGTTGCATAGTTACCGCAAATTCCCGCGGGGAAGTTTCTCCCTTGTTTTTGTCCGATTTACAAAATGACGAAGGAAAAATTGAACCTAGGTTGGTAAATATTGATTCTGAATTTGCCCGGCTTTGCTTTCAAAACCTAAACTTTTTGAGCGAACGGGATTATGAAAAGGCCAAAGCCTTCCTAGAATTTCCGGAAGAATATGATTTCAATAAAATTTTAAACAAAGCGTAGTGTAAATGGCACAGTATTCAAGAATAGATGTTGTACATACCATGAGGGAAACCGGTATGGTTCCTCTTTTTTATCACCCTGATGTGGAATTGGGCAAGAAAGTGCTCAAGGCCTGTTATGATGGCGGTGCCCGATTAATGGAGTTTACTGCAAGAGGAGATTTTGCCTATGAAGTATTTTTGGAGTTGAATAAATATGCGTTGAACGAGCTATCCGGAATGATTATGGGTGTAGGGTCGATTACCGATGCGGCAGCGGCCAGTTTGTTCATTCAAATGGGAGCCAATTTTATAGTGACCCCATCGTTGAGAGAAGATATCGCTAAAGTCTGTAACCGCAGAAAAGTATTATGGTCTCCGGGTTGTGGCTCGTTGACCGAAATTAATGCTGCTGAAGAATTGGGCTGTGAGGTGGTCAAACTTTTTCCGGGCTCTACCTATGGCCCCGGTTTTGTGAAGGCTATCAAGGGACCACAACCATGGACGAGCGTCATGCCTACAGGCGGAGTAAGTACCGATGAGGCAAACTTAAAAGTCTGGTTTGATGCGGGGGTTACTTGTGTGGGAATAGGTTCTAAGCTTATTTCCAAGGACCTTTTGGAGAAAAAGGATTTTGATGGACTTCAAACTTTGGTAGCTGAGACGCTTGCCAAAATCAAACAAATTAGGGAGTAATGGCAAAGAAACTGGTGACTTTTGGGGAAGTAATGATGCGATTGTCGCCACCTGGTTATGCCAAATTTGCGCAAGCGACCTCCTTAGAACTGGTTTATGGTGGAGGTGAGGCCAACGCTGCTATTTCTTGTGCCTATTTGGGGATGAAAGCGGTCCATGTGACCCGATTTCCCGATAACGCCTTGGGTAGAGCGGCTACTCAATTTTTAAGGCAACATTGGTTGAGTACCGAACATGTTATCTATGGTGATAAGATGATCGGTAAATATTTCTTGGAAAAAGGCGCTGTTCACCGTTCCAGTGAAGTGATTTATGAGCGGGAAGGTTCTGCCTTTTCTTTGATTGAACCCGGTATGGTAGATTGGGAACAGACGCTAAAAGATGCCGATTGGTTCCATTTCACGGGTATAACACCCGCTATATCAGAAGGGGCCGCCGACTGCTGTTTAAATGCCATAAAAACAGCCAATAAAATGGGAATTATGGTCTCAGGTGATATCAATTCCCGTGATAATATGTGGAAGTACGGCAAAAGCATGCAAGAGGTGATGCCTAGGTTGGTTGAGAATTGTGATGTGGTCATTACCAGCAGCCGCGGAATTCATGAAATGTTCGGTTTGGGTGGTCCGGATGACAAGTACAGGGATTCGGCACGAAAATTAATGGAGCAATTTCCTAAAATTCAAAAAGTTGTCGGGAAAAAACGTAAATCTATTAGTGCTTCACATCAACAGATACAAGGAAAAATGTGGAACGGGTCTAAGTACATCAAATCAAAAAACCTAAATATTACGCATGTGATTGACCGAGTGGGTACAGGCGATGCCTTCGCTGCCGGACTTATTTATGGGCTGCTACATTACCAAGATGATTTGGAAGCCTTGGATTTTGCCTCTTCCGCTTGTGCCTTAAAACATACCGTTCCCGGAGATGTGAATATGGTATCCTTGGAGAATGTTACCAGTCTTATGATGGGGGATACCACTGGCAGCATCAAAAGATAGAAATAAGAATTAAAAAGAGAATAGAGATATGGAAGGGCCTGCTCAAAACACATCCTTGATAAAGAAGATTTTGGCCCTTGTATTGGCCTTTGGACCCGGTATTTTTGCTATTGGTTATACCATTGGTACGGGTAGTGTAACTTCAATGATCGTGGCCGGAAGCACCTACGGAATGCAATTGCTATGGGTGCTGCTGTTGAGCTGTATTTTTTCGGGAATACTGATGTATGCCTATGGCAATTACGCCCTGTTGACAGGGGAAACTGGCTTATTTGCCTTTAAAAAACACCTCAAGTATGGTAAGGTCATCGCCGTACTGATAATCATAGGAATCGGTTTTGGCCAATGGAATTCCCTAATGGGCATCATGGGTATTTCTTCCAATATCATTTACGAGATATTCGCTATTTACTTTCCTGAAGTAGCTAGTTTTAAATATGAAATGGTGATAGGAATAGCAGTGGTGGTCACAGCTATTTTTTATGCTCTTTTACTAGTGGGCAAGTACACCTTTTTTGAAAAGATTTTAGTCATTTTTGTGACCATTATGGGAGTTTCATTTTTGATTTCCCTTTTTATGGTTTATCCCTTGCCAAAGGATGTAATTATGGGCTTGGTACCGAGTATTCCGCAAGTACCAGGTGGAAAAATGCTAGTAGCGGCCTTTGTAGGAACGACGATGGCTTCAGCCACATTTTTGTCAAGACCTTTATTTGTAAAAGGAAAGGGGTGGAACAGCAGCCATCTTCAAGAACAGAAAAAAGATGCGATTGTGGCAGCTATTCTGGTCTTTTTGATCAGTGCGGCCATTATGGCCGTGGCAACCGGTGCCCTTTATTATTCCGGAAAACCTGTTACCCAGGTTCTGGATATGGTAAACACCCTGGAGCCCGTTGCCGGCAAATTTGCCCTTACCCTCTTCTTCTTTGGCACGCTAAGCGCCGGTCTATCCTCCATATTTCCAATTTTGTTGATTGTTCCGATTTTAATTGGCGATTATCAATCCGGTGAATTGGATACCAGTTCCAAACAGTTTAAGGGTATCACCGCCATTGCCTGTCTATTCGCCCTGATTGTTCCAATTTTTGGGTCCAATCCCGTGGAGATGCAGATATTGTCCCAAGTTTTCAATGTATTTGTTCTCCCATTGGTTATTGTTGGAATTTTGATTCTTATTAATAAAAAAGAACTAATGAAAGGGCATCAAACCCCAAAAATCATCAATCTGGGCCTGTTGTTGGCTTTGGTATTTGCTTGTATTATTTCCTATAATGGGATCGTGGCACTGTTGGAGTATTTTTAGTATATGCAATATTGGGTAAGTAGTATTAAAAAAACGTCCAACATCTTCCTAGAGATTACTTAATCTGCTCTTGAACAAATAGCCATCCAAGAACTGAAATATTTCTTAGAACCATACATCTTGAGTATACCTAATTGGTTCAAAAGACTCATGAGTAAATTTTGTTTTAAATAAATTAATCTGCGTGAAATTTGAGGGGCTCTTATCTCAGTAAAAAACGTAAAAAGATACTGTATAAGTAGATATTGGAAAACCGTAATCTTGATGAAAGGTGATTTTTTAAAGGTGTTAATTACGAATTTGACAAAAATTAATATATTCACTTTTAAATAGCTTACTTTTTTCGAATTCGACCAACCAACTACTTGAATGCCTATAAATAATCAAACATATAAAATAATAGTTTCTGAAACAGAAAAGTTCATTTGGATTAATCTTACAGAGGGTTCTACTGATGCGTTAGGGCAGATTTATGATTTATACGCGGAAGAACTTTTTGAGATGGCTCTGAATTGGACGGAAGACCGAAATCGAATAAAGGATGGTATACATGACCTTTTTCTAGATTTATATAAGTATAGGTCTAACATTTCTATACATGATAATATGAAGGGTTATTTATGTCTGTCCTTAAAGCGAAGATTATTCAAACTAAAAAAAAGTAAAGCCATTTTTCTTGAGAAAGATTTAAATATGGAGAAAATAAAAGTTCTATCGGAAGCACCCTATGAAGATTTATTGATTTTGTCGGAACTAAAATCTGAAAGTCAGAGTCGAGTTTTATCCGCATTAAATTCGCTAACCAAAACGCAGCGGCTGAGCCTTAAATTAAGATATGAGCAAAAACATTCTTATGAAGATATTTCTGATATAATGAATACTACAGTTGCTACTGCTCGGACCACCGTTTATAGAGCAATGAAGGTTTTACGAAATCAATTGTTATTGTGGGCAGTTATGCTAATTAAATTATTTTTTATATAAAGTATTTATTTTTTGTCTATAAATATTAAAAAGACCCCTTATTATAATAAAGGGGTCTTTTTAATTTAATTGTAACCTAATGACTGATTTTAGAAGTGAAGGTTCACTTACCGATTTTGAAAAATTAGAGCTGAAGCGACGAGTCTTACGTTCCGTGAAGTTATACAGGCGAAGAAAGGCGATTTTTATAGCAAGCGGGTTGGCCGCATCTTTGGCCCTCGTAATTACATTGGGTCTAATCAAGACGAAAAATCCAAGCCCATCAATCGTTGAATTCGCAGAGCAAGTTAATGAGGTTGATAACAACATTTCTAATAAAGTGACCCTTATTCTTAGTGAGGGAGAGAACCTAAGCTTAGAAGAAGATAACCCAGAGATTTCCTACACTTCTAAAAATGGTGCTGTTGACATTGGAAGCTCTCAATTGGTTGAACAACAAAAGGGTCAGTCTAAATCTCAAATTTACAATACTCTTATGGTTCCTTATGGGCAAAGAAGTAAAATACTTTTGTCTGACGGAAGTCAAGTTTGGCTAAACTCTGGCAGTAAATTAATTTACCCGATAGCCTTTGAAACTAATAAGCGTGAGGTTTTTCTAGAGGGAGAAGCAATTTTTGAAGTGACCCATAATGAAAGCAGCCCCTTTCATGTCATCACCAAAAATCAAAAAATTGAAGTATTGGGTACGGTGTTCAATGTAAATGATTACAAAGATGAAGCCACTTCATTTACCGTGCTTAAGCAGGGAAGTGTGATGATTAGGGGAAGAATAAATAATGCAGATGGTGTGCTAATGAAACCGGGTACAAAAGCAAGTATTCGGGGCAAGTCAGAGCCGATTTCTACTGAAACTGTTGACGTAAAGGAATATTTCTCGTGGCGGGAAGGACTGCTGATTATTAAAAATGATCCTTTAAGCAACATTATGCGAAAACTGTCAAGGTACTACAATCGACCTATTCAAATTGAATCGTCAAGGGTGGTCAACGAAACTTTTTCTGGATACCTAGACCTGAAGACGAATCTTGAAGAGGTGTTGGGTTTGATTCAGCAAACCGCAAATATTGAGTATAAGCAAAATGAAAACGGAATAATTATAATAACACTCAAAAAATAGAAAGTATATGGGGTAAAATAAAACAAAAAACCGGAGAATGTTCCAGCATTCCCCGGCTGAAATAGCAAAGTTGCCAAAGGCAACAATAACTAACCTAATTCCAAAATTATGAATAAATTAAGTGGTCTTGCCCAAAATATGGGCAAAATGACCTTTAGAAGCTTTGTGATGTTAACCATGAGAGTTTTTCTGCTTTTAATAGGTATTGGTTTGGGATCTATGTATGCCAATCCGTCTTATGCACAAACAAAAATTAGCCTTAATGTTGAAAATGTCTCCTATCAAGCACTTTTTGATGAAATTCAATCCAAAAGCGAATATGTATTCTTTTATAAAGATGAAGTAATAGAAAGTGAAAGAAGGTTTAGTCTGTCAGTTCAAAATGAAAAGTTGAGTACAATCCTATCGCAAGTATTCAGGGATACTGATTTAGGTTATCACATATCGGACAGGCAGGTAGTTGTTAGAAAAAATGAAAGGTCCATCAATAATTATTTGGCCAAAACCATTGAAAAACAAGATTTTACCGTTACCGGGGTAGTTGTGGACAGTCAAGGTGTACCATTGCCGGGAGCAAGCATTTTGGAAAAGGGAACAACTAATGGCACGCAATCAGATTTTGATGGAAACTTTTCACTAACAGTCTCAAAAGGAACAAGTGTACTGGTTATTTCTTATATAGGTTTTAGTACGAAAGAGATTCCTATAGATGCACAAGAACAAATTTCCATAATCCTTGAAGAAAGCGCAGCGGGATTAGAAGAGGTAGTTGTTATTGGGTATGGTGAAGTAAGGAAAAAGGACTTAACTGGCTCTGTAAGTAAAGTGGGTGGCGATGAACTTAGTAACCTTCCGGCAGCCCGAGTAGATCAAACATTGCAAGGAAGAGCATCTGGTGTTCAGGTTTCACAAATTAGCGGAGAACCTGGTGCGGCTACCACTATTAGGATTAGAGGAGGTAATTCCATTCAGGGTAACAATGAGCCACTATGGGTGATTGATGGTATTATAGTTGGGACAGACTACAATCTAAGCAATCTTAACACCAATGATATTCAGTCAATTGATATTTTAAAGGATGCTGTTGCAGTATCCATTTACGGAACGCGAGGTGCAAACGGGGTAATTTTGGTTACCACCAAAAGTGGCAAAGGGGCTCCCGCAGGAACAACCAATGTATCTATAAATGTATATGGAGGCCTGCAGTCAATGGTAACCAAGGTAGATTTTTTAAACGGACCAGAGCACGCGGCGTATGCCAATGAAGATGCTGAGTTTAGAAATTCGGCAATTCCCTTTCCGAATATGAATGAAGTGCCCAATGTAAATTGGATAAATCAGGTTACACAAGCCGCACCTGTTCAAAATATTGATGCATCGGTTTCGGGGGTATCCGAAAGTGGTAAAACGAACTATTATGTTTCGGGCAATTATTTTGATCAGAAGGGTTTAATTAGGGAAAGCGGTATAAAAAAGTATGTTTTTAGGTCCAATATGGATATTGAACTTTCAAAAAAGTTTAATGTTGGTTTTAGGGTAAATATTTCCAAACTTAGGCAAGAGAATACAAAGTTTAACGTAGATGCACTTTATTTATCAACAACACCTACAAGGGCTATTTATGATTCAGAAGGAAGCTACACTGCTCTTGACCCAATAACGGACGGTATCTCTTCTAATTACGAAGCTGATTTAAATTTAAAACAAGACCATAATTTAGTGACCAATATTTTAGGAAGTGCCTATTTGGAATATAAACCACATGATAACCTAATTTTTAAATCTACATTTAGTCCTGAAATAAATGATTTTAAAAGAAATAGGTTCAACCCGGGGCAACTACCAAATAACCTAATTATTAATAATGGAGGCGATGCTAGAATAGACAATTCCCTAAGTGTAAGCTACATAAATGAAAATACGCTTACTTATAGAAGAAGTATCCGTGAAAACGATTACCTTACTGTTTTGGGGGGGTTTACCCTACAGAAAACCGAGTTTGAGTCCAGTTACTCGCAGTCTTTTGGATTATCTAATGATGTAACCGGTTTTAATAATCTGTCGTTCGGTGCGGACCCTGCTAGAAATAATTTGGGTTCTACTTATAATTCCTTTCAGCTTGCTTCTTGGCTAGGTAGAATTAACTATTCCTTAAATAATAAATACTTGTTCACTCTTGTGGGTAGGGTCGATGGCTCGTCTAGATTTGCCCCAGGAAATAAGTACGCCATATTTCCTTCGGCAGCTTTTGCTTGGAAGATGTCCGAGGAAAATTTTATAAAGAACTTGAATCTTTTCAGTAATCTGAAGTTTCGGGCAAGTTACGGCTTATCGGGTAGTCAAGCCATACCGTCTTATAGAACCTTAGCGGTTTTAGACGCGGCAAATACTTCATTTAATGGTGCGGAAAACCCCGGAGTCATTCTAGGTAGACCCGAAAATCCAGAGTTAAAGTGGGAAACTACCAAGCAATTGGATGTTGGTTTGGAAATGGGCTTTTTAAATGAAAGGCTCGCAGTAGAATTGGATTACTACCAAAAGGAAACAAGTGATTTGTTGTTGAACGCCCAGTTACCTAGACAAACGGGGTTTGTAAGTAAGTTGCAAAACCTGGGGAAAATTGAAAATAAGGGTTTTGAACTGTTATTGAATAGCATAAACATTACTAATGATAATTTGCAATGGTCTACATCAATATCGCTTTCGGCTAATCGGAACAAGGTAGTTGATCTGGGAGGAGTAGACTTTATTAACCTAGTTACCCCAGCTCAGCAAGGTGGCACCGGTGCCCGTTTAATTGTTGGTGAAACTGTTCCCGTTTTTACAGGTGTAAATTATCTTGGTACCTGGAAGTCACAAGAGGAAATAGATGCTTCTGGTTTAAGCGGCAGCCATGATGTAGGAGGTCCCCGTTTTGAAGATACCAATGGAGACGGTGTAATTACAGAAGAGGATTTTATCGTATTAGGTAGCCCTCAACCGGATTTCTATTTTGGTGTTGGAAATACAATTACCTATAAGAATATTGATTTGGATTTCTTTTTTCAGGGTACATCTGGAAATGAGGTTTTCAATAGTTTAACTCAAACAGCATACTTCGGACGGCCAGAGACAACAAAATATAAGGAAACCATCAACCGGTGGACACCCGAAAACCCAACTTCTGATATTCCTAGAGCGGGATCTGTAGCTGCACTTTCTGAAATTTTTAATAATTCCGTTATGATTGAGGATGGTTCTCATATTCGGCTGAAGAGTCTACGTCTAGGATATAATGTACCTGTGGATAAAATTGGAGTAAAGCTTAAAGGAATCAATCTTTATTTAGTTGGAACCAATCTTTTTGTTCTTTCAGATTTTAGATTAAAAGACCCTGAAACAAGTCAATTCGGTAAAGACAGCGATAACTTATCATTTGGGTTTTCAAGAGGGCAATACCCCAGTTCTAGAACCATTTCCGTTGGTACAAAAATTGATTTTTAGAATAAGGTTGTAGAAAGTAAATCAATAATTTAAAGAATTATGAAATCATATATATATAAAATAGTAACGTTTCTGTTATGTATTATTTTCGGCTATGGATGTGACTCGTTTCTTGAGGAAGAGCCAAGAGATTTAGTTTCACCTTCTAATTTTTTCAATTCAGCGGCCGAGTTTGAACTGGCTATAGTCGGGTTGTACGATATTCTTAAGGACAACTCACTTCATGGAAAAATTGGTTTGGATAGATATTATGAAAATGGCGCTGACATCATAGGTCCAAATAGAGTATTTGGGCAAGTAGAACCTACACAATCATATACAATTAGCGAAAGTAATATTAGTGCGATTGATCAAGGTGCGGGAGCTCCCTTAACTTGGCAAAACCTTTACGCTATTATCTTAAATGCAAATACAATATTGCAAGAATTGGATGAAAATGAGGTATTGGCATCTGAGGAAAAGACTTTATTTCGAGCAGAAACTTTATTTTTAAGGTCTTACGCTTATTATCATTTAACAAATCTTTGGGGAGATGTGCCGTATTACGTAGAAAATCTACCTATTTCGGAGATTCAAAAGCTACCTAGAATATCCGCCAATACAATTCGTACAGAGGTTTTGCAAGATTTGCAGATTGCAGAAGATGGTTTACTTGGTTCGGTGAGTTCTGACGACTTAAGCAGAGTAACAAAATGGGTTGCTTCTATTCTTATGGTAAAGATTTATTTGATTCAACAAGACTGGCAGAATGCAAGGGACAAAGCCCTTTACATTATCCAAAATTCCCCTCATACCTTACTCAATGACTATGCCTCCGTTTTTGATCCTGATAATGAATATAATGCTGAAAATATATGGGAAATAGATTTTGTTAAAGATGTAAATAGAAATGACTGGGTCGATCATTTTACCCCAAGAATAAGGGATGAGCCAAAGGATCCAACAAAGCAGGGAGAACTTAGTAATGGCTTAGCTCAAAGAAACGAAGGATTTACAGGTTATGGTCTAGCGATTCCTCTTCCGGATTTTGTCAACAAATTTCCGATGGACGACCTTAGGCGGCCGGTAAATATTGCCACGGAGTATTTGGGGTATGAATTGAACTTTCCCTATATGCCTAAAATGTGGAATTTGGATCAAGTTAATTCGCCTAGAGGAAATCATGGGGACAATAAAATTATCTTTAGGATGGCCGATGTTTATTTAATGGCGGCGGAGGCGGAAAATGAATTGAATGGCCCGGCAAACGCTTATCAATATATAAACAAGGTTCGTGAGAGAGCTTATGAGCCTGATAAACCACTTGAGGGGTTAACACAAAATAGTTTTAGGGAGGCTATATATGATGAAAGAAAATGGGAATTAGGAGGTGAAAACCACAGGAGAATGGACCTAATACGTTGGGGTATTCTTTTAGATGTAGTAAAGAATACTGAATATAGAGTTTATAATCCTGCTAGTAATATTGAACCCAAACATGTGCTGCTTCCAATACCTCCTGAAGAGTTTCTGTTAAATCCCGCATTGTTGGATTCAGACCCAACCAATAACGGGTATAGGTAATGAGTTTTAATTTAAATACATTGCAAATGAGGCGTTTTAAAATGTTCTTTTCTCTACTACTTTCAATAACCATTCTAAGTTGCAATACAAAAAGTAAAAAACAGGACGTTGTCCAGGATAATGCCAACAGTACAGTTACTAAAAAGCCTAACGTAATTTACATTCTAGCAGATGACCTGGGCTATGGAGATTTGGGTTGTTATGGCCAAGATAAGTTCTCAACCCCCCATATTGATAAATTGGCCCAAAAGGGAATGCTGTTCACCCAACATTATTCAGGCAGTACCGTTTGTGCTCCTTCAAGATCGGCCTTAATGACCGGTTTGCATACGGGACATACCGTTGTTAGAGGTAACAAAGAGGTAAGGCCAGAGGGTCAGCATCCAATTCCCGATAGCACATACACCCTGGCCGAAGCCTTTAAAAGGGCTGGTTATATAACAGGGGCTTTTGGCAAATGGGGCTTGGGCTATCCCGGGTCGGAAGGTGATCCCATAAAGCAAGGATTTGACACTTTTTTTGGATATAACTGCCAGCGATTAGGACATAATTATTACCCTAGGCATTTATGGTCCAATAATGATTCACTTATTCTGGAGGGAAACCAAGGAACCAAAAAGGAAATTTACGCTCCTAACTTGATCCATGAAGAAACGTTGGCATTTATTGATGAAAATAAGGATGCCCCATTCTTTCTATTTGTTCCATCTATAATTCCGCACGCGGAGTTAGTGGCGCCCGATAGCATTATGAATGCCTTTAGGGGTAAATTTGATCCAGAGCATGAATATGAAGGGGTAGATGATGGGCCGGAATACAGAAACGGACCATATGGCAGTCAAAAGGAAAGCCATGCAGCTTTTGCCGCTATGGTTTCTTTGTTAGATCAACAAGTTGGTGAAATTATGGACAGGGTTGAAAAGCACGGACTAACCGATAATACCATCATTGTTTTTACTTCCGATAACGGGCCGCATTTGGAAGGAGGTGCTGATCCTGATTATTTTGATAGCAATGGGCCTTTAAAAGGCTACAAAAGAGATTTGTATGAAGGTGGAGTTCGGGTACCCATGATTGCCAGTTGGCCAAGTGTTGTTCCACAAGGAAGCAAGACCGACCATATTTCGGCCTTTTGGGACGTTCTTCCAACCATGGCCGAAATAGCCGGGTTGGCTACGCCCAATAATTTGGATGGCATCTCTTTCTTATCTACTTTAAAGGGGGATTCCGAAAGTCAAAAGCAACATGAATACCTGTATTGGGAGTTTCATGAAAAAGGAGGAAGGCAGGCCATTCGAAAAGGCTCTTGGAAAGCCGTAAAATACAATGTTTTTAAAGGGAAGGAAGCTCAAATTGAACTTTATAATTTAGAGAAGGATGTACAGGAAGAAAACAACGTTGCCGCCAATCATCCAGAAGTTGTAAAGGAGATGCAAGAAATTTTAGCAGCGGCAAGAACTCCTTCTCCGGTGTATAAATTTATGCAAAGGGCTTATTTAAATCCTTAGCAGTATTTGACCCATGGGCAAACAATATTTATCACTTTCATCATCGTTTTTTTGGGTCTTACCATTGCTATTTCTATTCTCTTGTAATCCAAAAGAAAAAATATTGCAAAAACCCAATATCATTTTTATTATGGCAGATGATTTAGGTTGGAGGGATGGGGGCATTTTTGGAAGTAAATTTTATGAAACCCCGAATATTGATAAGTTGGCAAGTTCAGGTATGCTTTTTACCCATGGCTATGCCGGTGCTGCCAATTGTGCACCCAGTCGTGCCTGTCTGATTAGTGGTCAAAATACACCTAGGCATGGTATTTATACCGTTGCGAATTCCGATAGGGGAAAGTCGAGCACGAGAAAAATCGTGCCGGTGGAGAACAATACCGTACTCGGTGATAGCTTACAAACCTTGGCGGCAATGCTAAAAAAACAGGGATACCATACCGCTACTTTTGGTAAGTGGCATTTAAGCGAAGACCCGCTCACCTATGGTTTCGACCGAAATGTTGGGGGCGATCATCGGGGCAATCCTGGGGGTAACGGTTATTTTGCACCCTTTAATGTGCCCGGTTTAAACGATGCCCCCGTGGGAGAGAATTTAACCGATAGGCTTACAGATGAAGCTATTGCATTTATGAGCGACACGTCGGGCGGTCCAAAGCCTTTCTTCGTTTATCTTTCGTATTATGCCGTGCATACGCCTTTGGCAACCAAGCCCGAACTATTATCAAAATACGAGACAAAAAAGGGAAACCAAATTCATAATAATGCTACCTATGCGGGTATGCTCGAGACCTTGGATTACAATATCGGCAAACTGCTCGGATATTTGAAGGAAAACAACTTATCGGAGAACACTTTGGTGGTGTTTACCTCCGATAACGGTGGTATTCGGGCCATAAGTAGGCAAGACCCCTTAAGGGCGGGCAAGGGATCCTATTATGAGGGAGGAATAAGAGTGCCCTTTGTTTTTTCATGGCCCGGGAAAATCGCTCCCGCTTCGGTCAACGATCAACCCATTTCCAATTTGGATATATACCCCACCTTGATGGATATTTCCGGAGCCGAGCATGGGAATAACGTGTTGGACGGTATTTCGGTTCTACCTGCTTTGGAGGGTGCCAAATTACCCGAAAGGGATTTCTTTTTTCATTTTCCGATATACCTTCAGGCCTATGACCCCGATACCGATGGTGGCAGAGATTCACTGTTCAGGACCCGGCCGGGATCGGTAATTGTTTCAGGCCGTTGGAAACTGCATCAATATTTTGAAGATGGAGACTTAGAACTATACGACCTGAACAGCGACTGGTCAGAAACGCATAATTTAATCCATGAGAAAAAGGAAATAGCCCATGCCCTACTGGGCAAATTAGAGTTGTGGCGTAAGGAAACCAATGCTCCGGTTCCCACAGAAAAAAACCCGGATTATGACCCTGATTTTCATATTAATTAATTGTTACATTAAAATCACTCCCTCCCCAACTTATCTACCACACTTTGGGGCACTTTTAAAACGGTACCGTGTCGTGTACCTTCCGGAAAACTGATTTGGTCGCTAATATCCTCCCAAGTTTTAAGGTCTTTGGAACGTACCGCGCCGTATTGGTGGTCTATGTATTTATCAAAATACACTACCCAATGCCCATCTACCATAGTGGCGGTGGGGCCTTCCGCCCAATAATCTCCGGTTATTGGATTGCCTGCAGCACTATAAGGGCCGGTCAATTGGTGGGCATAAGCGATTTTTATATTCTTTTCCGCAGGTTCGCGGGTTTCGTCCTTTAAGAACATCATAAATTGATCCCCGTTTTTTTGAATGCTGGAGTCAATAACGTTAAAACTAGGTTCGTACAGCAGTTGGGTGTCGCTAAATTCTTTAAAATCTTTGGTGGTAACGTAGTATATTCGGTGGTTGTATCCGCTTTCCTTGTCCGATTGCGTTTCCGGGAATTTTCCCTCAATGGTACTGGCCCAATAAATCATATAGGTTTCAGTGGTAGGGTCGTAAGTGATTTCCGGAGCCCAGGTATTTCGGGCTTTGGGCTCATGGGCCATGACCGGTACAAATTGCTGTTGAGACCAGTGAATAAGGTCTTCGGAATTGGCGTATCCGATGCCACGGTCCGTCCAACTCACCGTCCATACCATATGGTATTTTCCATCGCCCCCTTTAATGATACAAGGGTCCCGCATCAGGGAGTCCTTCCCCACCAGAGGTGTTAAAAACGATTCATCGTTTTTTAAGCTTTTCCATTGGTAACCGTCTTCACTATGGGCAAAATGGAGTCCGTCTTCCCCGTTCCCCTTAAAATAGGAGAAGAGATACGTTTCCTTTTCAGGAATGTATTGATGTGCTCGCAGCCAATTTTCCAAATCCTTCGGCCAGTATTGGTTCGTACCCTCAACGCCCAATCCCATGCCGTGCCTGCCTTTTTCGTACAGGTGCATTTCGGCATCCACTTCGTGATTTTTTAAGGCCAAATAGTAATTGATACTGTTCTCTACGGGAACGGCCTTATCTACCGTGGTATGGATTAGAAAAGTAGGAGGCGTTTGGGCGTTTACCTGCTTTTCATTGGAATATTTTTTAAGATTCTCGGCACTTGCGTTTTCTCCCAATAAGTTTTTTCGGGAACCCATATGGGTGATTTTCTCATCCATGGAAATAACAGGGTAAACCAGAATCGAAAAATCGGGCCTTGCACTAACGGAATAGTCGGAAGTATACACCTTATCATTGTAATGGGTAGATAGGGTGGAGGCCAGATGTCCTCCGGCGGAGAAACCCATAATTCCTATTTTAGCGGGGTCTATCTTCCATTCCTTTGCTTTGGAACGTACCATTCGCATGGCTTCCTGGGCATCTTGCAAAGGACCGACGGTCTTATTTTTCATGGTACGGTCATTGGGCATCCGGTATTTAAGAACAAATGCCGAAATTCCCAAGGAGTTGAACCAACGGGCCACTTTATGGCCCTCCTTTTCAATGGCCAAATGAGAATAGCCACCACCGGGGCATACAATAACGGCCGTTCCGGTATTGTTTGCTTCCTCTGCTAAATAGATGCTTAATTCAGGCTGGGAAACTTTACTGTAACCACGAACATTGCCTTGGGTGTCAAATTGCACTTCTTCCTTAAAATCATTATCCATAAGCGCTTCTGGGGCGCCGTTGGGCCAGAGAGTCATCCTTTCTTGTGCCAAACCGGGTACAGAGCAAAGGATAGACAGAAAGAAAAGCAGTTGATGTACAGAATTCGTGGTCATTTTCATATGTTAAGGTTTTTAGGTGGATGGCATAGCTGTTACGGACACCGGAATTTCGTACAGTTCCAAATTAAAATAAGGCAAGGCCGAAATAAGATGGTCAAAAACATCGGACATAATATATTCATAGTTTTCCCAACGTTTATCAGAACTAAAGGCATAAATCTCCAATGGAATTCCTTGGGTGGTTGGTGCCAATTGACGCACCATAAGGGTCATGTCTTTATTGACCGCCGAATGATTTTCAAGATACTGATTAATATACTTTCTAAAAACGCCGATGTTGGTGAGGTTACGACCGTTAATGGCCAAGCTTTTATCGATTTGGTTACTGGTGTTATGTTCTGTTATTTGTTCACTTCGGGTATGGAGATAGGGCGCGATCAACTGAATCTTTTTAAGGTTTTCTACATCTTCATCGGTTAAAAACCGAATACTATTCTGGCTAATGATCAGAGAGCGTTTGATGCGCCTCCCGCCCGATTCTTGCATGCCGCGCCAGTTTTTAAAGGAATCCGAAATCAAGGCGTAGGTGGGTATGGTGGTAATCGTCTTATCAAAATTCTGCACTTTAACCGTGGCAAGGGTAATCTCAATGACATCGCCATCGGCCCCATATTTTTCAAAGGTAATCCAATCGCCTATTCGCACCATATCATTGATGCTCACTTGTATGCTCGCTACCAACCCTAGAATGGAATCCTTGAAGATCAAAAGAATAACCGCCGAACCGGCACCCAGGGCTGTAAAGAATTTAATAAATTCTACTCCGGTAATTATCGCAATGATGGTCAAAATTCCTATGAACCAGGCGAAAATCATGAACACCTGAATGTAGCTGTCCATAGGTTTGTCCTTAAACCTAGGTTTGGTCTTTAGGTAATCATTCGTACTTCTAAAAATACTTTTAACTGTAAATAGCGTAAGAAACACGAACAGGATGCTCAATATTTTGAATACGATATTCCCGGCAT
The DNA here is from genome assembly GCF_014349235.1 of Cytophaga sp. FL35. Classification (GTDB taxonomy): domain Bacteria; phylum Bacteroidota; class Bacteroidia; order Flavobacteriales; family Flavobacteriaceae; genus Euzebyella. The sequence goes on from NZ_JACSOH010000034.1 coordinate 17,183, forward strand.
ATTCAAAATCCAAAAAGGCAAATTGCAAGATTTCGAAAAGGAGGGCCAGGGGAATAAAATGGGCTACATACCTTGGGACCTTATTAGCGACCAAAAAATTGTCATAATTGGTTTTGGACTGGCGCGCCAAACGTACCGAAATGGAGCGTAGGACCTTCCATATAATCATGTCTAAAAGTCCGGCTAAAACCAGGGCGCCTACCGTTAGGAGAATCATGTTGAGGTAGGCAGCCGAATTTTCGGTCATGCCCAATTCCAACAGGTATTTGTACAATAGTCTTGGAAGTCCCTTATCCATGGTTTACAATTTGTATGCGAACAGCAAAAATACGATATGGGCCGCAATCCGTGAACTCTTACAAAGGCTATAACAAAATAGTATACTTCTGGAAACTTAAAAACAGTCTATTTCATTTTATAAACTTCACTTCCTGCCAGAAGAAAGCAGCCCAATCCATAGTCTTCAAAATCGGGAACTTTGTCATAAGAAAGCGGTTGGCCGTCTTTAGGTTCCTTTCCGGTGGATTGCAGGTAACCCAAGAAACCGTTGTCGTGCAGCCCATCTTTGAGCATGGCATTCCAAGCTTTTTTGATCACTGGCAGATAGGTTTCCCTATCTAAAATACCTTGGTTTACCCCGTAGGCCATGGAATAGGTAAAAAGAGCAGTACCTGAGAGCTCTTTACCTCCATAGTTTTTAGGGTCATGTAAACTTACGTTCCAAAAGCCGTCCTTTCTTTGAATAGGTACCAAGGCTTTGGCCATGGCCTTAAAATCATTTATGTATTGTTCACGATGGGGGGCACTTTCCGGTATGATGGAGAGTACCTTTGCCAAGGCGGCAATGACCCATCCATTGCCACGGCTCCAATGGGAGTCCTCTCCATTGGGTTCTGTATAAGGAGGGTCAAAATCGGCATCTCGCCACCACAATCCGTCTTCAGGATTGTAAAGTCCGTTTTCCCCGTGCTCGTTTCGGGTGTACATGTACATTTGGTACATCTTTTCGTAATAGCGCTCATCACTTTCCAAAACGCCCATTTTCGCAAAAACCGGCATACCCATTTGTAGGGCATCTATCCACCACCAATCATCTACTTGGGGCGTGTTCAAAAGCATGTTGAGGGTAGATCTGGTAGGTTTTAACTTATGTGATTGAGGCTCTAGATTGTAAAGGTCGATATAGGTTTGTGCCGCACAATAATCATCCGCGTTGCGGTTCGCCGTGCCGGATCTAAAACTCCACTCATGAAACTCCGCCCAATCATAGGCGTACTGGTAATATTCTTCCTTGGGCCAAATTTGGTACAATGCCATAAGACCCTCATAATAGACCCCACGGGTCCAAATATTGCTAGGGCGTTCTTTATTGGTAACAATGGTTTTACCTACATCGGGCCATTTCTGCATAAAATAGGCGTTGGCGAGTTCCATTTTTTCCAAGATCTGTTCTCGGTCAAAAGGTTGAGCGGTCAATTGTGCCATGGAAAACAAGAAAAGCGTTCCTAAGAGTAATTTTTTCATGATAGGTAGTTGTTAGTCGAGTGTAATTTTCGAAAGAGGTTGCAAGTAGGGAGTTTCCGTTAAACCGGAAGGCATCGGTTGCCATTGGGTCGCATCAAACTCTTTATAATCTTTGTTCACCATATTAATTTCGTGAAAAATTTTCCATTCTTCCCCACGAAGTTCTTTAGCTCGGATTCTATTGGCGGGTAAATTGGTGACTTTTATTATAATCGTATTTGTTCCTTTTTTTAAGGAGCCGATATTTATTTTAAAAGGGTTGGCCCAAAGGGTGCCTTTATAGATGCCATTGACCCAAATTTTGGCACTTTCCCGTACATCGCCCAAATGCAATTGCCAATCATTAACGGCTTCATCAGGATTGTTGAATTCCAGTTCATACCTTCCCGTTCCAGAGAAAAATGCTCCATCTTTTGATAATTCTGTCCATGAGGATAGTGATTTTAAGTTAAGGGAATCAGGTAATTGTGGTCCGCCCTTAACAAAACTTAACTTCCAGCTCCCTTCCAGGGGAAATTTATTTTCAATTGATTTATAGTAGATCCAGTTAGGTGTATTACTCGTTGTTCCGGTTTTAAGGAATAAAGAACCTCCCGATGGTATTTGAACCTTTACTTCTACGCCGTTACCGTTTTCTAGTAGTTGTCCTTTGCCAAATTTTTTGGTCAATGGATCAAGTAATAGCACCTCTTCCGTTCTTACGGATAAGGGAATATGGGTGTCAATTTCTTCGGACGTATGATTTACCAAAAAATAAATTTTCTCGCCATGTACATCTCGCCTTATGAATTTAAGTCCGGTTTCGACCAAATGTTCCGGTTCAACTCCAGAATTTTTCAGTACTTTCCAAAAATCGTCCGTTTTCTCTATTTGATGGTCGGTAAGAAGTTGCTGCAATTCTTCCGTTTTTTTCTGATAGTCCAAAAACCCGGGAACGGTTTCAGGTAATTCCCTGAAAATGATTTGAGCTCCTTGTTTCTGTAATTGAATGAGTTTGTTAAGCGTTGGCAAGGGCATATGTTTGATAGCGGGAACGACCAAGCACTTATAGGTGCCACCCGGCAATTGAATTTGTTGGTCCACTACTTTAGCTTCTTCCATAAACCGGTCCGAAATAAAATCGGTTGTGATGCCTTTTTCGGTTAATTCCTTGTTGGTTTTGTAGAAGGGTGTATCCAATAACCACTCATCCAAGGAGTGGATTTTAAACTGAAAGAACAAAGATGCTTTTAAATAGCTTTGCCAAACGTCGTGTATGGGCCAATATAGCAGCACATCGTTATCCGGTTTTCCTTCCTGTAGAAGGCTTTGGCAATTTGCGATGTATGAAAAGAGTTCAGGTGCATCTTCCCAAATGGTATTGGTATGGTTAAAATTCACAGATGCGTAAAACTTCCATCCGGGCCATTCTGCTCTCTCTGGGGAATAGGTAGCCCCATGCAAGAAAATATGGTTGACACCATTCAACAAAAGGTCCTCTGCCTCCGGTTTGGTTTGCGACAAGGCGGTTTTAAAATGATCTCGCAACCAGGTAAAGGTCTCCGAAGAAACCAACGGTTTACCCGAAATATGTGCGGCGGAGGATGAAAATTTAAGCATGGCGGCATCGGCATCGCCCTCCCTTATATCATCCATTTCCCTTCTAAAACCCTTAATATCATAGGGCATAGACCCAAAAGTTTCGCATTCCGGGATATCCGCCGAAGCATACATATCGATCAAATTCCCGGGAGAACCATGCGCCTGTAGCCTTGTTTGATAGCCTTTTTTATTGGCCCAGGCCGTCCAAGGGCGGTCAAATTCCGTTAGCAGTAAGTCTGAAAGGGTTTCCCTATAGTCACTTCGGATGCGATTGGCTTTTTCGTTGTTACCATCAAAAAGTAAGTTGAGGTAAGGTTCCAATGAATACCCTCTTCGCTTTTCAAACTCCGTAAAAAATGCAGAGGTAAAATCAGTCCCATAGACTTCATAACTGTCATTAAAAATGGTTCTGAGCTCTTTTCCATGTTTGGAAAAGGCTTTGTTAAAGGGCTTTACATATTCCTCAAAAGCCTTTTTGGAATAATGATCTACCGTTAAGCCCGCACCGCCTGGAGCAGCTCTCTTTACCTGTTGGCCGGTTTTGCCCTCGTAAACCATAAACAGCGTGTAATCTGTTTTTTTAGCCTTCCACTTTAATTGGCCATTTTCCACTAAAGACGTAAGGTTTTCATAAGCTCCATTTTCATTGAAAGCCAATACTTTGAGTAATTGTGCATTTTTTCGGTCCTTTTCGTTTTCAGGAGTTAAGGTCAATTGTATTTTTTCCCCTTTTTGAACTTTTAAGCTATCAACAACTAATTTAGTGGCTGCATGGGCAGTGGAGACTTGTGGTCCGCCATAAGGCCAGCCGGTACCAAGGGTCATATCAACGCCCATGTTTAATTTCTTGGCTGTTTCTAGGGTATGGTCCAAATTTGTCAGCCAAGTAGGCGATAGGTAGTCCAAATAATTTTGTTCTTCTCCCTTAACCCCGTAAATAGGTTGAATTTCAACCCCTCCAAGGCCTGCTTTGGCCATTTTTTCCAATTGAAGTTGAATATTCTCTTGGTCTACTGCATTTCCCATCCACCACCATCGCGTCCATGGTTTGTGGGTTTGATTTATTTCAGGCCAAGGATTTGCCTTATCTTCTTGAGAAAAAACGGAAAAAGAGAAAAAAATTACCGTCCACAGTACAATCGATTGCACTTTTAGCATAAATATTTTATAATTGAAGATAATCGGTTTCACTTTCATATCAGGGAATTAGGGTCAAAAATAAGTGGTGACAACCATTTTGGCATCCTGTGCTATGCTGTTTTAAATGGTCAAAGCAGTATGGAACAGGATGCCAGAGCGAGGCCGCTACCTTAATTTTAGGCCAGTATAAATATATAGAAATGCAAATACTAAGAAGACTTTTATTGATTACCTCCCTATTTTTTTCTGTTGGTTTAGAGGCTCAAACTCCGCTCGGAAATTTTAAGGGTATCCTATCGGAAGAGGGAAATGTGGTGACAATTCAAACCGATAACGCTACTTTAAAAGTGGAATTCTGTTCTCCGGAAATACTTCGCTTTCGGAGCAGTTGGAACGGTGAATTTGAAGCTAATGAACCATGGATGGTGGTTAATTATGAATGGCCAAAAGTGGACTACACCGTTAATGAATCCGATACGGAAATTATACTGAACTCCAAAAGTTTGACCATCAACCTTCAAAAGGCGCCGTTTAGAATTACCATAAAGGATAAAGTAGGGAAAATTCTTAATACAGATAGTTCTAAAAAGTCCACCGATATAGGTTCGGTTGTAGATCAAGCTGTTGTCTTATCGTCCAAAAAACTCTTTGCAGACGAGCATTTTTTTGGTTTTGGGGAGCGAATGGATTATTTGGATAGACGAGGTAAGAAGTTGCGTTTGAATGTTGGTCGAGGACAAGGAAGACCGCATATTGTTGGGGCTTATGATGTGTTGCAAGCCAATTATTCCCCAGTTCCCTTTTTTATGAGTACCAGGGGCTATGGAATCTTTTTTCATAATGCACACCCTACCAATTGGGACATGGGGCATACCTCACAAGATTGGTATTCTTTCTCGGCTGAAGGCGGCGAACTTGATTATTATTTTATTTATGGTCCAGATTTTTCTTCTATTCTGGATGGCTATACAAATATCACCGGTAAATCTCCACTTTTGCCCAAATTTGCTATGGGCCTTCATGTGGGTACGTATAGTGGTGGTACGTGGGGGCATGAAGCGGAAACTTCTACGGATTACGTGGTGAATCTTGCAAAAAAATTCAGGGAGTTGAATATTCCTTTAGATGTACTTCATTTAGATTCAACTTGGCGTGTATTTGGGGAGAATGGAGGAACTGGAGCCACTTCCTTTGAATGGAGGGAAACCTTTAAAGATCCGGAATCCATGTTCAAGGACCTATACGACCTCAACTTGAATATGGTGGGCTTGCACTTGCGCCCACGATTTGACAATGGTAAGGAATTAAAACTTTTGGACGAGGCCCGAAAGAAAGGGTATGTCTATCCGGAAGAGAACAATCAAGGTGAGTTTGTTAATTTTTTTGATGAAGAATCCGTAGACTGGTGGTGGAAGAACGGTGTGAAAAGAGTGGCCGATCAAGGTGCCATGTTTTTAAAGACCGATGAAGGAAGCGCATTTGGTCATAAGGCGAATGAAAGTGATAAAACCGGTCCACAAGGAGAAGAAATAAAAGCACTTCACAACCTCTTTCCCATAGCGTATGCCAAGGCTCCTTTCGAAAAATTTTCTGAATACAATCAAATGCGTGGCATGAACCAAACTCGGGAAGGGTATGCCGGCATACAGCGGTATCCCTATATTTTTGCTGGAGATTGGCCCAGCGAATGGCAGTATTTTGAACCGGTCATTAAAGCAGGGTTGAATATTGGTCTTTCCGGGGTGGGTAATTGGTCCCATTGTATGGGAGGTTTTGAGCATGTGGCAGACCCTGAGCTATACATTCGATGGACCCAATTTGGTTTAATGAGTCCCATTGCTCACTTGTTTGGTATGGAGCATCCCAACTATAAAGAACCATGGAATTATGGAGAGGAAGCGCAAACCATTTTTAAAAAATACGACCAACTCCGCTATCAGTTGATTCCCTATCTCTACAGTACGGCCTATCAAAACCATGTGACCGGTAAACCAATTATGCGAGCGTTGGTTTTGGATTATCAAGACGACCCTAATGTTTACGGTATTACCGATCAATATCTATTGGGGGATAATATGCTGATATGCCCAGTAACCACCAAAGGAGCACAAACACGGGTTGTGTACCTTCCCAAGGGTAATTGGGTTAATTATTGGACAGGTGAAACTTTTGAGGGCCAAAGACATATAAGTGTGTTGTCTCCCTTGGACCAGATGCCCATTTTTATAAAGGCAGGTGCGGTTGTGCCCATGCAAGTAGTGGTGAACTATGTGGGTGAAAAGAAGCTAGCGAATTATGACGTGCATGTATATCCCGGTGGGGATAGTAGTTTTAAACTATATCATGATGACGGTAGAACCCATAAATACTTAAAAGGGGAATTTGCTACGACCCTTATCGAAGCAAGAGATTCAGGGAATTCAATGGAAATTAAGATTGACAAACCTGAGGGAATTTACAAGGTAGACTCCTTAACCTATAGGTTGGTACTACATGCAAAGGAAAAACCAAAATCATTACTTCTAAACGGCAAGAAAGTTTCAATTTTAGACACGGAAGATGAAAATAACCCATATTATTGTAATCGATTGCTCAAAATTCCAGGTTTACATAACTCAGTAACCCATGAAATGGAGATAGTCTTTTAAAAAAATATCAATTTTACTACTATTTGAACATGACAAGAACAACTCAAACGCTCAATCACCAATGGCTTTTTATGAATCCGTATCTGATGCTGTTGCTCGTATTTTCAGGGATATTCTCACTTCATGCCCAACAACCGGCAAATGATGTTACGGCTCCTCTGCATTTAATGAAGCCTAACTATGAAACTCCGTATGAAGTACCCACAAAGGAAACCATTACGGAGGTATTGGACCGTGTCTATACTTATTTGAATGACGTGACCCCTGCAGCGATAGTTGATCAAAATGGGGAAATACTATCCGATTACAAAAAAATCAAAAAAGCGAAAGAAACCTCATTTCAATCTGGTGATTTTAGACTTACCAGCTATGAATGGGGGGTTACCTACGCTGGCATGCTATTGGCCTCCGAAACCACCGGAGATAAAAAATATGCCAAATACACCAACGATCGACTGAATTTCTTGGCGGATATCCGTCCTTTTTACGCCGATTTTGAGAAGAACAATCCGGATGCCAAACATCCTATGAAGCGCGTATTGCACCCACATGCCCTGGACGATTCTGGGGCGGTCTGTGCGGCCATGATCAAAGCTACCGCACAAGGAGCAACTTCTGATTTGGATCCGCTCATTCAAAACTTTATGGACTACATAAGCAACGGACAGTACCGGTTGGGTGATGCCACTCTGGCACGAAATAGGCCCATGAAAAACTCTCTTTGGTTAGATGATTTGTTTATGAGCGTGCCCGCCTTGGCCCAAATGGGGAAATATTCCGGGGACAACACTTATTTTGATGATGCCGTAAAGCAAGTACTTCAATTTGCCGAGCGCATGTTCAATCATGAAAAAGGATTGTTTATGCACGCTTACATTGTGGATTCTGAACAACACCCGGAGTTTTACTGGGGCCGAGCCAATGGTTGGGCCATTATGACCATGGTGGAGCTGCTAGAGGTACTTCCCCAAAATCATAAGGGGAGGGAAGAGGTTTTAACACTTTTGAAAAAGCATATAGACGGACTCACCAAATTGCAATCAGGGAAAGGACTTTGGCATCAGCTTTTAGACCGTAACGATTCCTATTTGGAAACTTCGGCAAGTGCCATTTATACGTATTCCATTGCTAGGGCCATTAATAGAGGCTACGTAGATGCCAAGGCTTATGGTCCTGCCGTTACCTTGGCCTGGAACGCCATTACCGAAAAAGTGAATGAAAAAGGACAGGTAGAAGGAACTTGTGTTGGAACCGGAATGGGTTTTGATCCTGCATTTTACTACTACAGACCAGTTAATGTCTATGCGGCCCATGGCTATGGACCAGTACTTTTAGCTGGGGCGGAGATGATAGCGCTCCTACAGAACAGTTTCCCTAAAATGAACGATAGCGCTATTCAATTTTATGAAAATGAGGTAAAGACAGACGGACCTATCTTTGGAGAAGAATAAAGTTGAGTAGTGAATTTCCAGAGAAAAATAAGGGTAAAGATTTCAAGCTGTGGAGTGCTTGGGCTCTTTACCCTTTTTACATTCATAATTTTTGGCTGTAAGCCGAAAGAGAAAGAGCCGGAGGTGGTAAAAACGATGCCCCCAAATGTTCTTATTTTTATTTTAGATGATGCGGGTTGGAATGATGTTGGTTACAATGGTTCGGAAATTAATACCCCCAACATAGACCAATTGGCCAAGGACGGAGTAATTCTCAATCGATTTTATGTAGCTCCCACTTGTTCCCCCACAAGGGCAGCTCTTCTTACAGGTATGCCGGCCAGTAGATTGGGTATTCTAGCCCCAATTAGTGGTAAAAGCGAAAAAACGTTACCAAGTGACCTCATTACATTGCCCATGGCCTTATCCAAAAAAGGGTATGAAACGGCACTATTTGGTAAATGGCATTTAGGGTTAAAACCTGAAAGTGGTCCGCAAACTTATGGGTTTGACCATTCATACGGCTTTTTGCATGGGCAAATTGACCAATACTCGCATGAGTACAAAAATGGGGATGCAAGCTGGCACAGAAATGGCCGGTTTCTTAATGAAAAAGGGCATGCTACAGATTTAATAGGCACTGAAACCATAGAGTGGTTACGAAAGCAAAGAGATACCAGCAAACCTTTTTTTGCGCAAGTAGCTTATAGTGCACCTCATTTTCCATTGCAAGAACCAGCGGAATGGATAAATGAATACCTTGATATCAAAAACGAATCCCGACGCAAGTTTGCGGCGGCAATGAGTCATGTAGATGATGATATAGGTAAGGTAATGGAGTTTCTTAAAAAATCTGAACTTTTAGAAACTACCATGATTCTTTTTATGAGTGATAATGGCGGCATGAAAAATTGGTATCCCACCACCCAGTACAACGGTAAGCATGGGCCTAATGATATTCTAGGAGATAATTCTCCTTTACGGGACTATAAAGCGAGTAATTATGAAGGCGGGATAAGGGTGCCAGCCATTTTGTATTGGAAGGGAAAATGGCAGGCCAAAGTTTCCAATGATTTTATTTCGCTTACGGATGTAATGCCTTCTATTTTACAAGTGGCGGGGGTAGAAATTCCAACTAATGTAGAAGGACAACCCATTTTTAATCTGATTTCAAGCGGAACGCCCTTTGAAAATGAAATCTATATAAGAGGACACAAACAGCAAAGCCTGTTAAAGAAGGGGTGGAAGTTAATACATACTCCTATTGCAAACGAAGAAGGCAATTACGAGTTGTACGATATAGTAAATGACCAAGAAGAGAAACGGGAGGTATCTTCCCAAAATCCTGAAATAACTAGTAAGTATATTCAGATATTAAATCAACATATTCAAAAGGACTTCAACGAACCTTAGCTATATTTTATGAAGAGAAATGCGTTTACCATGAAACTAAAACCTGGTTTTGAATCGGAATATAAAGAGCGACATGACAAAATTTGGCCAGAGCTATCAGAACTGTTATCAGGTTCAGGCATTCATGAATATTCCATCTTTTTAGATGAAGAAACCTTGACCCTTTTTGCCTTTCAGAAATTGGAAGAAGGTTTTGATGCGGCTAAAATTCCCAATCACCCCATTGTCAAGAAGTGGTGGGCCTTTATGGCCGATATTATGGAAACCAATCCTGATAATTCTCCGGTAGAAAGACCTTTGAAGGAAGTTTTTTTCATGCCATGACCTAGAGTTGGGGGACGGTTATATAATCCCTAATAGCAGATTGTTTTTGGTTCTTTAAGGTCTTAGCAGCTATTTTGGCGTTCAGTGAGGCTCCGTGAATATTGGTATGGGTATGGTCTTTGGGAAAAAATGTGGCTACACTGTCCCTACCAACTTTCTCATAAAAGAGTGCTATTTTATTGCTCAGGTCAATAAAGGGAACTTTTTCACTTTCCGCAACTTCCTGGGTCCATTTGATATAGGTGTCTTTGCGTTGTTCTACTTCACCATTGGGCCATTCATTTCTAGGGGTCAAGCTCAACAAAATAGGTTGGCCCCCTTTTTCCTTGGCCTGCAAGACCATTTGTCTAATGTTTTGCCCAAACGTATGTACGGTCTCTTGTACCGTATCTCCTTTAATAATCTGTAAGGTTTCAAAACCGGTGCCGTCCAAAGAGCCTCTGTATTTTTCCTTGTCAACGGCGCCGGCATCATTATGGCCAAATTGGATAAGTACATAATCTTCTGGTTGTAGCTCATCCAAGACCTTGTCCCAATGACCTTCGTTTATAAAAGTCCTACTGCTACGGCCGCCTAGGGCCCTATTATAAATATTCAGTCTGGTAGTGTCAATGAATTGTGCAAATGGTACGCCCCAACCAACGGCATTTTCGTTGTTGTTGTCCGCCATGGTAGAATCCCCTACAAGAAATAGGTTCTTCTTCTTGGGTAATTTGATTTGAGGATAGTCGATTAAAAAATCGGATAAATCATTTTGATGATTTCGTACTTCATTTACAATTAAAGAGGCGGCAAGTACCGCTCCCCTCGCCGAGGTATGAGTATGGTCCTTTTCGTAGAAATAGTTGCCTGTAACCCCTATTTGTCCTATATCTTCCATTTTGGAGGCCATAGCTTCATTCAGGTCTATGAATGCTGCCCTCTCTTCCAGAGCCACTTGTTGTGCCCATAAGCCATAGGAGTCATTGTTTCTTTCTACCTGCTTATTGCTCCATTTGTTTCTAGGAATAGGGGAAATGACCAACGGAATGGCCCCTACATGATGGGCGTCCTTAATTATTTTTCTAATGTACCACCCGTATGTATGAACAGTGTCCCGCTCTCCGGTGAGCATGTTGTCTATAACCTCAGATTCATCACCTATTCCTTTAATAGTGCCTCTTGCCCTAAAATTGTCATTGATCGGGCCATCATCATTGTGTCCGAATTGTATCAGTACAAAATCGCCTTCATTCAGATTTTGGTATACGCTGTCCCAAAGACCTAATTTTTGAAAGGTTCGACTACTGGTACCACCCAAGGCATGATTTTTTACGGTAATTTTTGTGGTGTCAACAAATTGATGAATGAAATCTCCCCAGCCCCATAGTCCACCAGCTCCATCGCCTTGGCCATTTTTTACGGTGGAATCTCCAACGGTATAAAGAACTGGTTTTCTACTGGAATTGGTAGTACAGGAAATAGTGGTAAGCCCGATAATCGCAATTATCAGCGGTATGCGTATTCTCATTGTGTGGGGTTAGGAGCGCCAAAAATACAATGTTATCCTTAACGGACAAGTTTGAGAATCAATTTTTTACACAGAATTTCGTTCTATATAACGAAATACGTTTTTTACTTTTTCCTTCTTGTTTTTGAGAACCATGTAGGCGGCGGTTTCTCCCATAGCATTAAAGTCTGTACTAATGACGGTAATGCCCAATAGTTCTTTCAATGGGGTTTCGTTATAGGATATAATTCCAATGTCCTTCCCAAGGGTAAGCTTTTTTTTGCGTACCTGTCTTACGAGATTTACCAGATCGGATTCTTCTATAATTACGTAGGCATCTTTACTTTGCAGTTCCATATCCTCGTATATTTCACCTAAGATTTCAAACTCAAAACCCTGCTCCCCACAGAATTTTTGAAAGCCTCTCAATATCCTTCGCGGATAGGGGTATACTTTCTTTTCTGGATACACCAAAATGAGTTTGTCATATTTAAGAAGCCTTTCCTTTCCTTCTAGTAAAGCTTCATAAATATCATTTTCAAAATCTTGGTACAAGGATGCGTAATCTCCTCTTATTTCTAGTTGGGAATTATCCAAAACAATCAACTTGTTCTTGGGTATTTTGTCCAACACCTTTACTACTTTCTCCGTTGCCGATGTGTGGTTGAGGTTATCATCCTTAAAATGGGGCATGATAACATAATAATCATACGCTCCCAAATTGCGTTCAATATAATGGGTGAACAAAGATTCTTCACAATGGTAAATATAGAGGTTAACATGCCCGTTTACGCCCAATCCGTTAACAAAAGAATTGTAAATGCGCATTTTATATGAGCTGGGCTTATTTACTAAAAAGAAGACATTGATTTTTGATATAAGGTCTGTTTTGGCAATGTAGTAGCCTTTACCCTTTACGGCGGTTATCGTTTTTTGAACCTTTAATTGTCTGTAGGCCTTTTCAATAGTGTCACGAGAAAGAAGCAAATCTTCGCTCAATTCATTTATGGAAGGAATTTTACTCCCAATTGGTAGCTCTCCCATGGCGATACTATCCATGATTGAATCTACCACCTGCATGTACTTAGGAACACGGGAGGCTTCATTAATTTGAATATTAAGAATGTTACTGGACATGTGGGGACTTCTAATTTATGTTGGTATACATTCCATCTTCACTATGCACAAGATGTTGATTTTTTCTTTAATGGGAATCGGCTCCTAAAATAATCAAAATATAGGGTAAGACCATATATACGGGTGTTCTTTTGGATTTTTACTTGTGTACAGTACAGCACAGGATAGTCAGGGGAAATGTAATATGTATTTTTGGTCAAAGTGTTAAATCAATCAGTAACAACAAGACACAAGATATGCAAAAGACATTCCAACACGTAAACTATCTATGGGACGAGAAAAAGGCCATTGAATTGGGAGATGACCAAGTAGCCCTTTTTCTTTACCGCTCCAACATTTTGGGCGCGGACCTTCGCATTACCAATTATGGCGGAGGTAATACTAGCTGTAAGACCATAGAAACGGACCCTTTGACCAACGAAGAGGTAGAGGTTATGTGGATCAAGGGTTCCGGAGGTGATATTGGAACATTAAACCGTGCCGGAATTGCCGGACTGTACACAGAGAGATTAAGAAATTTAAAGAATGTTTATGAGGGGCTTCATGATGAAGACCGTATGGTAGGGCTTTTCAATCATTGTATTTATGACCTGGATAGTAGGGCACCTTCTATTGATACGCCCTTACACGGACTTTTGCCTTTTAAACATATCGATCACCTTCACCCAGATGCCTTGATCGCGGTAGCTGCAGCGAAAGACAGCGAGAAGGTAACCAAGGAGATTTGGGGAGATACTATGGGTTGGGTGCCATGGCAACGTCCTGGTTTTGATTTGGGTCTTCAATTGGAGAAGTGTTTAAATGAAAACCCAGGTATACGTGGTATTGTCTTAGGTAGCCATGGTCTATTTACTTGGGGAGATACATCGTACGAATGTTATATCAATAGCTTGGAGGTAATAGAAAAGGCTTCTGAATACATTGAGAAAAAGATTAAGGAAAAGGGAAGCGTATTTGGTGGTCAAAAAGTAGAAAGTTTACCAGCGAAAGAACGTAAAGACAAAGCGGCCCAATTGATGCCCTTGTTACGCGGATTGTGTTCTTCAGAAAATAGGATGATCGGTCATTTTAGTGATACCGATGTGGTCATGGAATACATAAACAGTAATGATTTGGAGCGCTTGGCCCCAATGGGCACCTCTTGCCCCGATCATTTCTTGCGTACCAAAATTCAACCCTTGGTGCTAACCTTGGAAACCTCTGAAGATTTAAGTGATTCTAAAGAGGTCTTAAAGAAACTGGAGCCTGCATTTGAACAATATAGAAAGGAATATGCGGAATATTATGAATCTTGTAAGAGAGATAATAGCCCGGCCATGAGAGACCCTAATCCGGTGATAATCATTTATCCCGGAGTAGGTATGTTCAGCTTTGCCAAAAACAAACAGACCACAAGGGTGGCCAGTGAATTTTATATCAATGCCATCAATGTAATGAGAGGTGCAGAGGCCATCACGGAATATACTTCGCTACCAAGGCAGGAGGCTTTTGATATTGAATATTGGTTGCTGGAAGAGGCAAAACTTCAGCGTATGCCAAAAGAACAGCCTTTGTCTAGAAAAGTAGCTTTGGTGACCGGTGGTGGTGGCGGAATCGGTAAAGCGATTGCCGATAAATTAGCAGCCGAAGGAGCTAATGTAGTGTTGACAGATATTGCTGAGGATCGCTTAAAGGAAGGCGTCGCTACCTATAAACCGGATACGGCTGCCTATGCAGTTTGTGATGTGACCAAGTCAGAATCCATTGTTGATGCTTATAAGAAAGCATGTTTGGAATTTGGAGGGGTCGATATTGTGGTGCATAGCGCCGGCTTGGCTATTTCCAAACCACTGACGGAAACCACTGAAAAAGACTGGGATATTCTTCAGGATGTTTTGGTAAAGGGGCAGTTTGAATTGGCAAAAGAAGCCGTAAAGATAATGAGAACCCAAGGCCTGGGCGGAGACTTTATCAGTATAGCCAGTAAGAACGGACTGGTGTCCGGCCCTAACAATGTAGGTTATGGTACGGCCAAAGCAGCACAACAACATATGTCAAGATTATTGGCGGCTGAACTGGGCGGTGAAAAAATTAGGGTGAATACCGTTAATCCAGATGGCGTTATCGTAGGAAGCAAAATTTGGGAAGGAGACTGGGCAGAAGGTCGTGCGAAAGCATACGGAATTTCAGTTGAAGAATTGCCCGCGCATTACGCCAAAAGAAACTTGATGAATGAAATTATCTACCCTGCAGATATTGCGGATGGGGTATTTGCCTTTGTTGGGTTGTTGAACAAAAGCACCGGAAATATCATCAACGTAGATGGTGGTATGGCCAATGCCTTTGTAAGATAATTGATGTTGAATTTTAATTGAACACATGCAAATTAGCAAAGAACAGATACAATTGGTCAATGAGAAAGTTGAAGCGGGGCACGGGACCCAATTCAACTTTCTTGCCCAAACCTTGGATGCCAAAGGTGTTGATGTCAATACCGTTATAAAACAATTGGCAGATTTTCAAGTGGCCATTCCCAGTTGGGCCCTAGGTGCCGGAGGTACCCGCTTTGGTAGGTTTTCCTATTTTGGGGAGCCTTCCAACTTGGAGCAGAAAATAAATGATGTGGGCATTATCCACTCTTTAACACAGACGGCCGGGGCCATTTCGTTGCACATACCTTGGGATGTGCCGGAAGACTACAACGCCATTAAAGAGTTGGCAACTGCGAATGACTTGGTGTTTGATGCCGTAAATTCCAATACCTTTCAAGACCAAAAAGATGCAAAGGAGAGCTATAAGTATGGCTCCTTGAGTAATGTGAACAAAGCCGTGCGTGAGCAAGCTGTTCAGCATAACATTGATGTGGTGGAAATCGGAAAAAAACTCGGCTCTAAAAGTTTGACCGTCTGGTTGGCCGATGGTTCCAATTTTCCCGGGCAGAACAATTTTCAAACTGCATTACAGCATACAGAAGAAAGTCTAAAGGAAATTTATAAAGGGCTCCCGGAGGATTGGAAAATGTTTATTGAATACAAACCCTACGAACCCAATTTTTACAGTACCGTTATTCAGGATTGGGGTACGTCGTTTATGTTGGCAAATGCTTGTGGAGACAAAGCCTACACTTTAGTGGATTTGGGCCATCACTTGCCCAATACCAATATAGAGCAGATTGTTTCTACACTAATGATGAAAGGTAAATTGGGCGGCTTCCATTTTAACGATAGTAAGTACGGGGATGATGATAGTACCGTGGGTAGTGTAAAGCCGTATTCCCTTTTCTTGATATTCAATGAGCTGGTCTACGGAATGAAAAACAATCCGCAAAATCCGTATCCCGCTTGGATGATTGATGCCAGTCATAACATTAAAGACCCTTTAGAGGATTTGATACAGTCCCTAGAGGCCATTCAAGAGGCTTATGCAAAAGCTCTTTTGGTGGATCAAAAGGCATTAAAAGAGGCGCAGCTAGCCAATGATGTGGTTGTTTGTCAAGAATTGCTTCAAGAGGCGTACCGAACAGATGTGAGACCTTTATTGCGGGAAGCAAGACTTAAAAGCGGAGGAGCCTTACATCCGATTACCGCCTATCGTTCCTTACAAGTAAGGGAGAGTTTGATAGAGGAAAGAGGTAAATACGCGGTAGCCTCTGGTTTGTAACTATAGAGAATATTTAGATGGGTGAAAAAGTAACTGCAATTTTCGATATTGGCCGAACCAATAAAAAGTTTTTTCTTTTTGATAAGGACTTTAAGGAGGTGTATAGGGAGTACGACCGTTTTGAAGAAATTGAAGATGAAGATGGCTACCCAACGGAAGACTTGGCCAAATTGGAAAATTGGGCGAAGACTACTTTTGATAGAATTATGGCAATGCCCGAGTATGATATTCAGGCGGTGAATTTTTCATGTTACGGTGCAAGTCTGGTTCATTTTGATGAAGAAGGAAATGTGCTTACCCCACTCTATAATTACATGAAACCCTTGAATCAGGAAATCATTGATTCATTTTATGAGAAGTATGGTCCTATAGATGAATTTTCAAGGGTAAGCGGATCTTTAAATATGGGCATGCTCAATACGGGAATGCACTTGTATTGGCTAAAAACCCAAAGACCGGCTATTTTTTCCAAAATAAAGTATTCACTTCATTTGCCCCAATATCTTAGTTATTTGTTCACTGGTATCCCCGTAAGCGAATATACCAGTATTGGGTGTCATACCAATCTTTGGGATTTTGAAAGAAACAGGTACCATCAGTGGGTAATTGAAGAGGGCGTTGATAAGGTGCTTCCTACTATAGTTCCAAGTAACCATTTGATAGATATAGATTATAAAGGCAAAAAAATAGCCTTTGGTCCCGGAATTCATGATAGCTCTTCGGCATTGTTGCCTTATGTAAGTAGTATTTCAGAGCCTTTTCTTTTGGTTTCTACAGGTACTTGGAGCATATCCATCAACCCTTTCACAGAGGGAGCCCTTTCTTTGGAAGACATTAAGCGGGAGAGTCTTTATAATATGCGTATTGACGGAAGCCCTGTAAAAGTGGCCCGGCTATTTTTAGGGAATGAATACAAGCTGCAGGTCAAGGAACTTACGGATTATTTTAAAGTACATAAGGACTATCATAGAACGGTTAAGTTTGATGAGGACACGTTCTTTGAAATCAACAAGGATTTTGAACCCATGTTCAAATGGAAAAGTATTCAAGGAAATAACCAACCGGAAACGACCCAAATTCCCTATGATAAATTTGAGCACGCCTATCATCAATTGATGTTGGAATTGGTGTTATTGCAGGTAGAGAGTATCAATTCTGCAATCGGGGACCAAAAAATAGAGGAATTATACATAGACGGCGGTTTTAGCGACAACGATGTTTACATAAAACTATTAAGTTATTACCTTCGGAGCATGAAATTACGAACTACCGATGCTTCGTTGGGTTCCGCTCTAGGAGCGGCCATCGTTATCTCACAGACCAAACTAGATCCAGAATTTTTGGCCCAAAACTATGGGTTAAAAGACCAAAATCCCCTAAAGACCGCCTAAATGAAGAGTGAAATTAATTCAGAATACCCTTCTGTAGAAGCCTTACGTGAAAAAGCCAAAAAACGGGTTCCGAGTTTCGCTTTTGAATATTTGGATGGCGGCTGCAATGAGGATGTAAATATTATTAGGAATACTGCTGAAATCAGGGATGTTCAGCTTCAGCCAAGATACCTTAGAAATTATAAAGAGAGCTCTACCAAAACCAAGGTCTTGGGTATGGAGTTCGATGCTCCTTTTGGTATTTCGCCAGTAGGGTTGCAAGGTTTAATGTGGCCAAATTCGCCCGAAATTTTAGCCAAAGCGGCTCACAAACACAATGTTCCGTTCATCCTTAGTACGGTAACTACCATGAATATTGAAAGGGCCAGCGAACTTACGGAAGGCAACGCTTGGTTTCAATTGTACAATCCCGTAGAAGATGAAGTGCGCAATGATATTTTAGACCGTGCGCATCATGCGGGTTGCCCTGTGTTGGTGTTGCTTTGTGATGTACCCACTTTCGGGTACCGTCCAAGGGACATCAGAAATGGTTTGGCATTGCCACCTAAAATGTCCGCCAGAAATATCATGCAAATTTTAGGGAAGCCTACTTGGGCTTTTAATACCTTGAAATACGGTCAACCCACTTTTGAGACGCTAAAGCCATACACGCCTGAAGGCTTGAACCTAAAGCAGTTAGGAAAGTTTATGGATAAAACCTTTTCGGGTAAGTTAAATGCCGATAGAATCAAACCTATTCGTGATCAATGGAAAGGAAAATTGGTCTTAAAGGGCGTTGCTAGTGAGCAAGATACTGAAGACGCTATTAAAATGGGTTTTGACGGCATTATTGTCTCCAATCATGGGGGCAGGCAGTTAGATGCCGCACAATCCACTATTGCATCACTGCAAGAAATAGCTCCAAAATACGGCGATAAAATTGAGGTGATGATCGATAGCGGACTTCGATCTGGTCCGGATATTGCGAGGGCCATGGCCAGTGGCGCAAAATTTACCTTTATGGGCAGATCTTTTATGTATGGGGCGGGAGCCCTGGGAAATAAAGGCGGAAACCACACCATTGCCATGCTTAAAATGCAATTTAAGCAAGTAATGGATCAACTTTGTTGTGAGCGAGTGGAAGATTTACCATTACATCTTGTAAATAACCAACCCTAGAATAATATGACACTACACAGTCAAGAAGAAGAGATGGTAGAAGATTTGGTAGGCGAAGAATTTGAGCGCCAACCTGTACCCCAATCCAAGTTAAAAAGCTGGAAAAGCTTCTTGGGAATGTATGCCGGGGAGCACGCCGCAGGTACTGAGTTTGTTATTGGCCCCTTGTTCTTGACTACAGGTGTTAGTGCTTTTGATTTAATTGTTGGTTTATTGATAGGAAACCTTTTGGCAGTTTTGAGCTGGCGTTTTTTAACCGCGGAGATTGCGGTAAAGTACCGTTTAACGCTCTACTATCAATTAGAAAAGATTTGTGGCAAGAAACTAGTTATAGCCTACAATCTTGCCAATGGGGTGCTATTTTGTTTTTTAGCGGGCTCCATGATAACTATTTCAGCGACGGCAGTAGGTATTCCCTTTGATATGGAAATGCCTAAACTAACGGACACCATGCCTAACGGACTCACATGGATTGTAATAGTTTTGGCCATTGGAGCGGTTATTTCCGTAATTGCGGCTCGTGGTTTTAACACGGTTTCCAAAGCGGCTAACTATATGTCTCCAGTAATCGTTTTGGCATTCTTGGCCTGTGGTATAGTCTCGTTACAAGAATTGAACGTTAGCAGTTTTTCTGATTTCTGGAACATTTGGGGCGAAGGTTCAGAACCCTTTCCTGGTCAGATTAAATACACGTTTTGGCACATAGTATTGTGGTCTTGGTTTGCCAATGCGGCAATGCATGTTGGTATGAGCGACCTATCTGTATTTAGGTTTGCTAAAAAAGCGAGTTCCGGTTGGACAACCGCCGCCGGTATGTATGTAGGACATTACATGGCTTGGATCGCTGCGGCATTGTTATATGCCGTTTATTTGAAGTCTCCCGAAGCGCAGATAATGTTGGGCAATGGAGAGGCTCCACCGGTGGCTCCAGGGCCATTGGCCCATAAAGCGCTAGGTGTTTTTGGGATTATAGCGGTGGTGTTGGCCGGATGGACAACTGCCAACCCAACCATTTATAGGGCTGGATTGGCATTTCAGGCTATCTTACCTAAAACCTCTACCTTTTGGGTGACAATCATTGCAGGTTCTGTGGCGACCATAGCTGGATTGTTCCCTGCTTTTGCCATGAAATTATTGGATTTTGTAGCGCTGTATGGATTTATACTGGCTCCTGTTGGTGCTATTATTGTGTTTGAACATTTCTTTTCTGAAAAGGCGGGTATTGTATCCAACTACGCAGAAAAAAGTAAGATCCAGTATAATAAGGCAGTTCTTTTTGCATGGGCCATTAGTTTTGGACTCTTTTATTTTATATCGTTACAATTTGATGTATTTCTGTCTTTTGTCACCCTTCCAGCTTGGTTGATGTGTGGTATATTGTTCCTTGTTTTTAGTAAGTACACCCAGAAGCAAGTTTTAACTAAAAGTTGATAAAACATATCTTTGAATCCCTTTACTAGGGCAACAAATGATTTAAATCGAGCAACGGTTGGTCATAATAGTGCCTTACGATTACAGGTTTTTGGTAGACTTGATAAAAACTTGTATTATGCAATGATTTATTAAGATAAGTTTAAAATTCAAAGAATAATTCTGCGGATTCATTTAAATGATTATATTCGCGTAATCGATTACATATATAATTATTGATTATGACAAAACATGAATTTAGATATGCATCACATCCAGAAGATGCCAAAAAGTACGGAACCGAAGAACTTAGAAAACATTTCCTTATAGATACGCTTTTTGAGGATGGTATTATCAATCTTATCTATTCAATGTATGATAGGTATATTGTTGGTGGTGCCAAACCAGCAGGAAAAGATTTGCGTTTGGAAACCATACCTTACCTGAAATCGGAGAATTTTCTGGATAGGAGGGAACTCGGAATTGTAAATGTTGGTGAAAAGGGAAAAGTTTCCGTAGACGGTACCATTTATGAATTGGATAAAAAGGAGGCTTTATATGTGGCAAAGGGTGCTAAGGAGGTTATTTTTAAAGGTGAAGGATCTCCTTTGTTTTATCTGAATTCCGCACCGGCACATCACAGTTTTGAAACCAAAAAAGTAGGGAAAGAAAATGCCGAGGTAATTGAATTGGGTGACGAGAAATACGCTAATAAGAGAATTTTGAACAAACTCATTGTTAATAGTATCGTGGAGACCTGTCAATTACAAATGGGAATTACGGAATTGGTACATGGAAATGTTTGGAATACCATGCCGGCCCATACCCACGAGCGTAGAATGGAAGCCTATTTCTATTTTGATTTGGAAGAAGGTCAAACGGTTTGCCATTTTATGGGTCAGCCACAGCATACGAGACATATTTTTATGGAGGGTAACCAAGCGGTACTTTCACCTGAGTGGTCTATTCATTCCGGTTCAGGTACCAGCAATTACTCCTTCATTTGGGGAATGGCCGGTGAGAATTTGGATTATGGGGATATGGATGTATGTCCTCCAAATCAATTGAAGTAAAACAGATATAAGAACTAAATCTATATAATTCCTATAAAACATTGAAATGAAAAAAGTAGTGACCTTCGGTGAGATCATGCTTCGCTTGGCGCCCTCGGGATTTTTAAGGTTCTCCCAGGCCAACAGTTTTGACGTTGTCTATGGCGGCGGGGAGAGCAACGTAGCGGTCTCCCTGGCCAATTATGGGGTCCCGGTAGACTTTGTGACCCGGCTTCCCAAGAACGACATAGGGGAATGTGCCATGATGGAAATGCGCAAAAGGGGCGTTGGCACGGACAAGATAATTTACGGTGGCGACCGCCTGGGCATCTATTTCCTGGAGACGGGCGCCGTTTCCCGTGGCAGCAAGGTGGTCTACGACCGCGCCCATTCCGCCATGGCGGAGATAGAGAAGGGCATGGTGGACTGGGACGCCGTTTTC
>NZ_JACSOH010000035.1 GCF_014349235.1 Cytophaga sp. FL35
ACCAGCAACCAGCAACCAGCAACCAGCAACCAGCAACCAGCAACCAGCAACCAGCAACCAGCAACCAGCAACCTATTACGTCATTTCTCATTTCAATTTAAATGCTTTAGTATCTAGCCCTTATAGCTTATCTTTGTTGTTTAGAATGATTTTGTATAATGAAGATAGATAAAAAGCAAGTTTTAAAGGCGTTAGAAAATATTACGGTACCCGGAGAAGGCCAAAATATGGTAGAGAGCGGTGCGGTAAAGAATGTACAGATTTTTGGTGATGAAGTAGAAGTAGATATTTCTATTTCCAACCCAAGTTTGCAGGCACGTAAAAAAACGGAGGTTGAAATACTCAAAGTTATTCACAGAGAGGTGTATGAAAAGGCCAAAATAAAAATTAATATCAAAGTTGATGCACCTGCGGCAAAACCAAAAACGAATGAAATTAAGGGGAAGCCTATTCCGGGAATTCAAAATATAATTGCTGTAGCCTCTGGAAAGGGTGGCGTTGGTAAATCCACGGTTACGGCCAACTTGGCGGTTACCTTGGCCAAAATGGGCTTTAAGGTTGGATTGTTGGATGCTGATATTTATGGGCCCTCAATGCCCATTATGTTCGATGTTGCCAATGAAAAACCATTGGCGGTCAACGTTGATGGTAAATCTAAAATGAAACCTGTAGAGAACTACGGTGTAAAACTTTTGAGTATTGGTTTTTTTACCCAACCCAATCAGGCGGTAATTTGGCGAGGTCCAATGGCCTCCAAAGCCTTGAACCAAATGATATTTGACGCGGCTTGGGAAGAGCTTGATTTTCTATTGGTTGACTTACCCCCGGGAACGGGAGATATACATTTAAGTATTATGCAGGCCATGCCAATTACAGGCGCTGTTGTGGTAAGTACACCACAAGAAGTGGCATTGGCAGATGCTAAAAAGGGAGTGGCCATGTTTCAGCAAGAAACTATAAATGTACCTGTGTTGGGTATAATAGAGAATATGGCGTACTTTACACCGGAAGAATTGCCCAATAACAAATATTATATCTTTGGTAAAGAGGGAGCAAAATATTTGGCGGAAGATTTACAGGTTCCTTTCCTTGGGGAAATTCCTTTGGTGCAGAGTGTTCGTGAAGCAGGTGACGTTGGTCGTCCGGCAGCATTACAGACCGCTACGCCCATTGAAGAGGCCTTTGAGGAGCTTACAAAGAATGTAGTGCAAGAAGTGGTGAGTAGGAATAAAAGCCTTCCACCAACGGAAGCCATTAAAATAACAACTATGGCGGGTTGTTCCGCCGTTAAGAAAAAGTAGGTATGACAACAATGACTGCTGAAGAATTACGAACAAATGTAGAAAAGGCTCTGGAAGAAATCCGTCCTTTTCTGCAAAGTGATGGAGGTGATATTTCATTGGTTTCCATTGATAACGAAAACTCTGTAAAGGTAAAATTGGAGGGTGCTTGCGTAGGTTGTTCGGTGAACCAAATGACCTTAAAAAGTGGGGTGGAGATGACCATAAAAAAATACGCCCCACAAATTGAAGAAGTTGTGAACATTGCTGAATAAAGCGTTGTTCGTCAAAAAAAAGTAATCGCTGAATGATTCAAACAGATATTCTGATTATTGGAGCAGGCCCGACAGGGCTTTTTGCCGTTTTTGAGGCGGGCTTGTTACAATTAAAATGCCATTTGATCGATGCACTTCCGCAACCGGGCGGACAATGTGCTGAAATCTATCCTAAAAAGCCTATTTACGATATTCCCGGTTTTCCGGAAGTTTTGGCAGGAGATTTGGTGGAGAACCTCATGAAACAGATTGAACCCTTTCAACCTGGTTTTACCTTGGGCGAACGGGCCGATACCATTGAAAAATTAGATGACGGAACCTTTATCGTAACGACCAATAAGGGAACACAACACAAAGCCCCTATAGTTGCTATTGCTGGTGGACTTGGTAGTTTTGAACCTCGTAAACCGTTACTGGAAAACCTTGGCAAGTTTGAAGACAATGGGGTGGCCTATATGATCAAAGACCCTGAAGTGTACCGCGATAAGAAAGTCGTTATCGCAGGTGGTGGCGATTCTGCTCTTGACTGGAGTATTTTCTTGGCCGATGTAGCATCTGAAGTTACTTTGGTACACCGTAGGAATGAATTTAGAGGGGCATTGGATTCCGTTGAAAAAGTACAGCAGCTAAAAAATAAGGGGAAAATCAATTTAATTACCCCGGGTGAGATTGTGGCGTTGCATGGGGAAGCGCAACTGGAATCAGTGCTTGTTAGGAAGAAAACGACTGCCGTAGAGGATATTAAGCTCGAGGTAGACCATTTTATTCCTCTTTTTGGCCTTTCTCCCAAACTAGGGCCTATTGGTGATTGGGGGCTGGAGATTGAAAAAAATGCCATTAAGGTGAATACTTTTGATTACCAGACCAATGTGCCGGGTATTTATGCCATAGGAGATATAAATACCTATCCCGGTAAGTTGAAACTTATTCTTTGCGGTTTCCATGAAGCCACTCTCATGTGTCAAAGTGCTTATCAACGCATCTTTCCAGATAAAAAATATGTAATGAAATATACGACGGTTGGTGGCGTTTCAGGATTTGACGGTTCTAAAAAAGAAGCTCCAAAGGCAGTTGTGAAGGCGATTGAATAAGTTAGGGGGTAGGAAGATAGGTATTAGGGAGTTAGGTGGTAGCAATTGATTAGATAACCAGTTTAAAAATGGCTGTTAAAAGGTTTGAAGACTTATTGGTATGGCAAAAATCCCAGAATTTTGCTGTTTCTCTTTACCAAGCATTTTCGAATTTGAAGGATTTTGCCTTTAAGGATCAAATTCTTCGGGCTTCAGTTTCAATTTCTAACAATATTGCGGAAGGATTTGAGCGTAGAACCAATACGGATTTCACAAGATTCCTTTACTTTGCAACTAGTTCCAACAGTGAAGTGAGATCAATGTTATATTTGTCCGAAAAATTGAACTTTGTAAGTAAAGTTGAGTCGGATGCATTAATTGAAACGTCAAATGAAATTTCTAAGATGCTTTACGGACTTATCAATTCAATGAAATAAGACTAGTTCACTAATTCCTAAATACCAAATTCCTTTTAATGGATATTAAAATTAAAATTACCGATCGCGAAGGGGTTACCCATGAAGTAGAAGCCCCAACGGATATGAACATGAACCTTATGGAAGTGGTGAGGGCCTACGAGCTCGCTCCGGAAGGAACTATTGGTGTTTGCGGGGGGATGGCCATGTGTGCTAGCTGCCAATGCTACGTAAAATCTGACCATGAACTTCCTGAAATGTCAGATGACGAAGATGCGATGTTGGCCGAAGCCTTTAATGTTGAGGACAACAGCCGTCTTGGTTGCCAGATTCATATGACCGAAGAACTGGACGGTCTTGAAGTAGAGCTCGCTCCCGAAAGTTAAATTCTAGCTTGGTAGGTAAATAAGTTATAATATCTTCCTTCTTTTGCAATTAGTTCGTCGTGGGTGCCGCGTTCCGCGATACGCCCGTTTTCAATGACCAATATCTGGTCTGCCTTACGAATCGTACTTAAACGGTGTGCAATAACAAAGGTGGTTCTACCTTCTGTTAGCGTGGTCAAACTTTTTTGGATCAAAGCTTCGCTTTCAGTATCCAAATTGGAGGTAGCTTCGTCCAAAATCAGAATTTTCGGGTTGGCCAAGATGGCTCTTGCTATGGCGATTCGCTGACGTTGTCCCCCAGATAGCTTAACGCCTCTTTCACCGATCAATGTATTAAGTCCTTCATCAAATCGGTCCGTAAATTCATTTACGTAAGCTGCTTTGACAGCTTCTTCCAATTCTTCTTCCGTTGCATCAGGTTTCGGAAAAAGAATATTATCGCGAATACTTCCTTCGAACAAAAAATCATCCTGTAATACGACTCCCAAAAACTGTCTGAAACTGGTAAGGTCTACTTTTGCCAAATCTTGGTTATCTATAATAACTTGTCCCTCATCAGGGGTTAAAAAACTGGCCGCTAAACTGGCAATAGTAGATTTTCCTGATCCTGAACTTCCTACCAAAGCAACTACTTCCCCGGCCTTTACATCAAAACTGATGTTATGAAGGACTTCTTTATCCTCTTCGTAAGCGAAGGAAACATCCTTAAAAATCATGTTCCCTTGTATTTCAGATAGAACAATGGTACGGTCTTTTTCGTCGGCCTCAGAAATTTGATTCATTAATTCCTCGGTACGGTCCAACCCCGCCAAGGCTTCGGTCAACTGACTGCCTATATTGCTCATTTGAACAATAGGAGCGACCATCAATGCCAAAAGAAAGGTAAATTCAAAGTATTCACCGGTAGATAGTTCTCCCTGCATCATCAAATACCCGCCGTAACCCATCATAATTCCGGTGGTAGCCAATCCCAATAAAAAAGTCGAAGAACTTGTCATCACTGCGGTGGCGGTCAAACTTTTCTTGACGTTTTTGTAGAGACGTTCAACCCCTTCTTCAAAAACTTTTCCTTCTTGTTCCTCGGCATTGAACCCTTTGATTACGCGAATGCCTCCCAAAGTTTCCGTTAGCCTACCTTTAACTTCAGCATTTATTTTTCCACGATCCCTGAAAACCGGACGGATTATTTTAAAGGCCTTCAAGGCTATAAATGCAAAGAGAATTAATGGGATGAAGGTCAATAAGGTCATAGTAGGGCTAATTCTCAATAAAAGTATCAACGAACCTATGGCGGTCAGAGTCCCTCCAACGAGCTGAACCAGTCCCGTACCAATTAAATTACGTACCCCTTCCACATCGCTCATAATTCTTGAAACGAGGGCACCCGATTTCGTGTTGTCAAAAAAACGCACAGGCAAGGAGAGTACTTGTTTTTGTACCTGTGCACGCAGCTCTGATATCATGTACTGCGCCTGAATACTGAGTACTTGGGTAAGCAAAAATGACATGGCAGCTTGGATCAAAAAAGCTAAAATTACAACAGCAACCAATATTTTGAGCAGGTCATAATTTTTGTTAGGTACAATATCATCTAAAAAATACCTAAGGGATACCGGCGCAACAAAACTTGCTGCCTTACTGATGACGATTAAAAGGAGACCGAGAAAAACCAGTTTTCTCCTTGGCCAAATGATAGTTTTAAATGCTGTAAGAATGCTAACTTTTTTGTCTGACATAAGAATCTTGAAAATTGCAAAAATAAAGCATTTGATCTAGAAGGGCCTCAATCAAAATTAATGGCAATCCGTCTAAGGGCGATTATTCCGAGTCTTTAGTGATAATGAGAGTGGCCTTTGAGCCCGTGGAAAGTAGCCACTTATTAGAATATATAAGTTTTCCTTGGTCATCATAGACATCTACTTGAGCCGTATTGGGTGCGGATGAACCAACGTTCAAGGCTTCAAAATCGATACGGTTGAATCCTGGTTCTAGGTCAAGGTTAATGCCTTTAAAGCTTCCTGTAAGAAGAATATTAGGGTCTACTACTTTGTCGTTAAGGTATATTTTTACCCGGTCACCATCCACATATTCATGGTCTCTGCAAACAATACCTACAAATTTCCCCGAACTTTTCACATCACCTAAATACATATCTGCAAAATGCTGTTTAGAGCCCTCCTTAGGTTCCCTTGGTCCCGCTTTTGGATCAATTTTCATCCCGTAACCTGCCTGTACCAAATTTCGGTCGTCTACCATCTTAACAGGATTTCGGGTGGTCATGTTTAAATTGGTTTCTGGATTGTCTACCACGGATGGTATGTTCAATGAAGTTCCTTCCTGGGGTTTCTTGGTGTCATCTATTTTATTGGCAGCCTCAATCTTTAATTCCTTCTGAACAGGAATATCGGTTTGTGCTATGGTTGAAGAACATAGCAATATAAAGAAGCAAGTTATGTAGTAAACTTTCCTATACATACCAAATACAAGTAAAGATAACAAATACCCTGCCACAGGGACCTAACGCAATGTTAAAACGATAATTTACGATAAATCGTATGGGCAATTAACTCGTGGCCCTTTGAGTTGGGGTGTATGGGGTCTTGATCATAACAATTGCCTTGTTGCTCTAATAAAGGTGTGTGAATATCAATTTCCATCTGGGAAACAGGATGTTCCATGTTCAGGACAATTTCCTTAAATTCTTGTAGAACCTCCGTTTCGTACTTAGGGTAGGGATTTTTGTAACCATAAGGAACAGAATCTGAGAGATGGTCCAGGGGTGCGGCATTAAGCGCTAATGGTGGAGGACTTAAAAGAATGGCGCCAATGTTCTTTTGCCGTAATTTCTCAAGAAAGGAGTAAACCCCAATTTTAAAGCTATTGAACAATTCTTCGGATGGAGGTCCATAAATACCGCAGTTGATTCCGTAGCAAAAAAGCGCCATGTCAATAGGGTTTTTTGCAAGGATGTCATCAAGTCTTTCAAAAAGGTACGGTCTTGGTCCTGGATGGTCTTCTTCCGTTAGGCCGGAAACTGTTTCACTACTTTTACCAAAGTTGATGAGTTTTATTTGTAACTCGGGATGTTCTTCATTCAATTTTTCTTGAAGTAGCTCCACATACCCATGTCCTCCGGCATTGGTAATGCTATCGCCAAAGCAACCGATAACCATGTTTTTCCTCAATTGAAATTTTTGGGATTCTGAACAGGAAGCCAAACTGCCCGCTATTAGGGCAAAAATCGAAGAATGGATAAATTGTCTTCTATTCATATAAAATAGGTTGCTGACTTAGAGCGAATTAATTTACATTATTTCCAAGTTTTTTTCAGGAAATTGAGAAAGTTTAAGTGAAAAATCTTTTCGATGTCTTTTTCATCGTAACCCCGATTTTTTAAAAGAGTAGGTACTTTTTGTAAATCTGCAATTGTATCTAAATCCATAGGGCATTGCTCCGTTCCAAAACCTCCGTCCAAGTCGGTTCCAATACCTACATGATCGGTATTTCCAGCGATTTGACAAATATGATCGATATTATCCGCCATTTGTTGCAGCGAACAATTCATGCCATTTGGAGTGGATTGACCGCGAACCCAGTTGGGTACCATCATCCAAGCATCTAAAACCACTCCAATGACAGCGCCCCTTCCAACTAATTCTTTGATTTGTTCATCTGAAAACTGTCTATTGTGGTCAACGAAGGCCCTGCAATTGTTATGACTTGCCCAGACCGGACCTGAATAAATATCCATTGTTTCCCAGAAACTTTGATCACAAAGGTGAGTGGCGTCTAGAATAAGGTTAAGGCGTTCAATTTCTTTAAGCAGTTCTTTTCCTTTTTGACCAATACCTCCAGAGGAATCGGTTCCAAAGGCATAGGTCCCGGGACCGTAGTGTGCCGGACCAATGGCTCGCAAACCTGCTTCATAAGACTTTTCAAGATAATCAATGGAGACAATAGAATCGGCTCCTTCCAAAGAAAGTATGTAGCCGATGGTTTTCTTTGGGTCATTTGTTGATTTCCAATACTCAAGATGGCTGTTGAGCTCTTCCCAATTGGTGATTTGTGTTAGTTCCCCTACATCTTCCATGGCCTTGTACCAAGCTAGCTGCCCTTGGGTTTGTGCCCACGC
The DNA here is from genome assembly GCF_014349235.1 of Cytophaga sp. FL35. Classification (GTDB taxonomy): domain Bacteria; phylum Bacteroidota; class Bacteroidia; order Flavobacteriales; family Flavobacteriaceae; genus Euzebyella. Next base: position 7,560 of record NZ_JACSOH010000035.1, read on the forward strand.
CTGTTGAGGAGAGTTCCATCCGGGTAACGGGTTTTCCTTTTTTACGTACCGAGCGATTTGTGTGGCTACACAAAGACCAATATTTCCTTTTCTCATCGCATCGAAAGAAACGGTATTGTATCCACGATCTGGCTTATCGGTCATGCCTTGTTCACTTCGTCTAATTTCATCAATAGGCCACCTGAGGTCACGGTTCCATTCCAAAGCATTCATAGAAAGGTCTAAATGGGCATCAAATATAAATTCGCTCATATATTTATCGATTGATTTCGGGCGGCCACTTTCCAACTTCCAACAATTCCATTGTTTTCTACTACTTGTAAATGATCATATTTTGCTACAGTAGGGCAGATGTGTTGGGGAATGGCATACACTATGTCACCAATTTGGTACGCCTCGCTTTTATTGGTATTAATCACAAAATGTTCCTCACTTTGTCCCACTTGTTCAAAGCTGTCTTCATTTAAGAATTGCACCCGGGGGAAGCCCATTTCAGGGGCCAACCATTTGTGCCCTAGGTCCAAACAAAGAATGTCTTCATTGGGCTTGCTTAATACTCGGGTGGCAAGAACGGCCGCCATTTTAAATTTCATCTCAGGAAAAGAGTTTCCGTAGCCAGCATCCCATAGAAGAGTGGTACCTGGGCTCGCCTCTACACCTTCCCGCAAACAGTGAAAGGGAAAGGTTGGAGAACCTCCAGCGATAATTGAAGGTACAGCTAACCCTTCTTTTTCAAGACTGGTTTTAAAGTCTATAACCGACTGAAAAGCTCGGTCGCAGTCCTTTTTCCGCTGTTCAAAATCCTTGTTTCTTAGGTGTCCGTCGTAGACATGCAAGCCCTTCACCGCAATACGAGAACTAGTGGTCATGGATTTGTACAAGTTGAAGGCAACTTTGTTAGGAGAAATTCCCGTACGGTTCATTCCATTGTTGACATCAAGCCATAGAGAGACACTAAGTTTTTCTTTGACTGCAATGTCCGATAGCTTTTTCAAGATAGATGGGTGGTCAACAAGGGTCGAAAATTCTGTACTCGGATAAGTTTTCATCAGCCTTAGAAATCGGTCTATGTTGGCACCTACCGGTTGCATGGCCAATAAAACGTCTTTGGCTTTATTTTGGGCCAAAAGCTCGGCTTCGGCAATGGTTGCGCATTTGAACTTCTGAATACCACTTTCCAATTGCATGTTGATGATTTCCGCAGTTTTATGGGTTTTAATATGAGGGCGGAGATTTTTAACGCCCCCCGCCATTTCGATCATCAAATCAATGTTGTACCGGATGGCTTTGGGGAATACCAAAAGTGCGGGTGTAATAGTTTCTTCGGGATTTTGAAGACAGTACCAATCCTTTAGTATCATCGTTACTTATGTAGTTCAAACATCGCCTCTATTTCTACCGAAATTCCTCCGGGGAGAATCATACCCACGGCACTTCGCACACCAACCCCATTTTCTGGGCCGAAAACCTCGGACATAAGTTCGCTAAATCCGTTGATGACCAAAGGTTGGTCTCCAAAATCTGGATGGGAGTTGACCATTCCCAAGGTTTTTACAATACGTTTGATGCGGTCAATATCTCCAAAATGGGTTTGAATGGTAGAAAGCATGGTAAGCCCTACTTGTCTTGCTCCCTTTTTTGCTTCTTCCAAACCAATATCGTGTCCCGCCCGTCCTTTCATCAGGCTTCCATCCGGTAGCATAGGGCCTTGACCGGAAACGTATAGAAAATTGTCTACTACCAAAACCGGTTTGTAAAGGCCCGCAGGTGGGGGTGCTGGTGGTAGGACCAGTCCGAGTGATTTTATTCTTTGGTTTGGTGTTTCGTTCATGGGTGAATTAAATAAAAGTGTTTAAAATGAGCACCCCTATCAAACCCATTATACCGACGGTAGTTTCCATGACCGTCCAAGTTTTCAGGGTGTCTTTGATAGATAGGTTAAAATATTCTTTATACAGCCAAAAACCGCCATCGTTCACGTGGGAAAGCATTAAACTTCCGGAGCCAATGGCCAAAACCATTAATTCGGCACTTGTTCCGGAATTTTCGATCAACGGTAGCGCAATACCGGCAGCTGTAAGTCCGGCCACCGTTGCAGAGCCTACACATACCCGGATAACCGTTGCAATGAGCCATGCCAAGATAAGTGGCGAAATACTAGAACCTTTGAGCATTTCACCTATATATTCACTCACACCGCTATCGATCAAAACTTGTTTTAGCCCTCCGGCACCTGCGATGATCAAAAGTACCATGGTTATGCCCGAAACAGCACTGGAGACTGAATCCATGATGTCTTTCATCTTTTTACCTCTTGCCAAGCCTAAGGTGTATATGGCGACTAGGACGGAAATGAGCATGGCTATTACGGGATCTCCTAAAATGTCCGTAATTTTTCTTATGATATGTTCTTCTGGAAGAAATAAGGCCACTAGTGACGCCAAACCAATCAAAATTACCGGTAGTAAAGCCGTAATAATGCTGACCGCGGTATTGGGCATCTCTTCATCCTTTAATACAACAGGATTTAAAAATTCCTTAAGCGGCGTGGCCTTTACATTTTTTATAGTTCTGGAAAACAAAGGCCCAGCGACAATGATTGCAGGAATTGCAACGATAATCCCATATAATAAGGTTTTGCCAATATCTGCATTAAACATAATTGCAATACCCGTTGGGGCAGGATGTGGTGGTAAATAACCATGTGTAACGGATAGGGATGCCAACATGGGAAGCCCCACGTAGATAAGAGGTAGACCGGTAGCGGCGGCAACTGTGAAAACTAAGGGAATCAAAATAACAAATCCAACGGTATAGAACATGGGTATGCCTACTATAAAACCTGTAAGTACTACTGCCCATTGAATATTCTTTTTGCCAAATTTGGTTACCAACTGGGTGGTAATCCTTTGTGCGGCACCACTATCGGCCACTAATTTTCCCAACATGGCTCCCAAGCCTAAAATTAATATGAGGTACCCTAAGGTACTTCCAATTCCCTTCTGAATGGATTCAGATACGGTAATAAAATCCATGCCTTCAGCAACTCCCACTAATAAGGAAACAATGATAAAAGCAATGAAAGCGTTGAGTCTAAAACGGGCAATGAGGATAAATAGGAGAATAATCCCGGCAATTACAATGGCAAGTGGCATAGGTTGATTTTATGAGTCGGTTAAATATACAATTTTGAAAAATCTCTTAGGATTTTTGAGAATTTATATGTTCTAATTGACTTTAATCTTGGATTGTCTGCTTAAATAGCCCAATGACTGTAAAAATTTATCGGTTTCAAAAACAGTTTCTTTGTACATGTCCTTGAATTGCGGATTAAAAAAACCATGGATTTTATCTTTATAAATGTGTAATTCGCATCTACCTCCCGTTTTCTCCATTACAGTCTGATAATAGGCGGCAGTCTCTACGGGAATGTACCGGTCTTTGGTACCCAAAAAGAAAATGGTGGGCGGCGGGTCTTTTTGTATGTTATGAAGAGGAGAGAAATCCTTATAGGCACTTCCAATACGTTCATAACCGTAACCGGCCGGGCCATTGTCAATCACGGGGTTAAATAATATCAGGGCGTTTGGTTTGCAATCAATAGAAATATCATCATTGGGGTCGTTATATTTTTGGATAAATGCAGTGGCAGCTGCTAGATGACCTCCTGCAGACCCACCAGAGGCTGTAATTCTGTTGGGATCAATTCCTAAATCATCAGCGTTTGAACGAACATACCTCATAGCGGTCTTGGCATCTTGAAGAGCTATGAAAGGAGAAGTACCGTGTTTGGATTCCGTACGGTAATCTGCCAAAATACAGACCATGTTACGTTTGCTGAAGTATTTTGCCTGCTCCAGGAAATGATGACGGTCCCCATTGCGCCATCCTCCCCCAAAGAAGAAAACGATGGCCGGAAGCGGTTTTTTGATTTCCTTTTTTTCAGGTCGGTAGATTTCCAAATACAGATTAACGGTGTCAATTTGTTTATATCTAATAGTTTCCTGTCCACATAAAGTTGTGAAAGCAAGAGAAAAAATAATTGGTAAAAGGTTTTTAATCATTATTGGGTAAGGATGTGAATTCTTTTCTTTTTTCATTGAACCATGTTTGCATTTTTTCCGGATTCTGCATTAACCCTTGCATTTTATTCATTGCTTCTAAATGATCTTTATCGCCTTTTTGAAACATTTCCATTCCGTGTTTTTTGCTTAGTTCGGCCATTTCTTCAAAGGTTTCTGCGTGAAATTCTTGGTTGCAGGCACCTCCCAATTGCTTACAGGTCATTGTTTTCATAAATCGAGAATTTTATTTCATTATTGAACTATCTTTTTGGCTAATCCTTAGAAAGTTACAAAAACCCTAGAACTACGATTTCAACGATTTAAAAGCTAGGCTTTATGGCTGTATGCTTGGTTTGGGAAATTTGCGCATGGGAGAGTAGCGTATATACGAGTTGAAAATCTCTTTGTCCGGACCTACTACTCTTGGGTCTTTCGTCTCTTTCAGTACGGCAACCATTGCCTCTCGCAATTCAGCTTCTATGTCATTGTGACTTTCGCTACCGGCAAGATTGTTTACGCAATCAGGGTCTTCCTTAATATTAAAAAGTTCGTACTCAGGCCGCTTGCCAACTGCAAGTTCAAAATAAGGTGCTATTTTGGGCTGATCGTAATTTTCAATAAGAAAGGTCTTAGTAGGGCAATCATCAATATCCATAAATGCTGCATCCGGTATAAATTTTCCGTCTTCATCCAAACCATACATGGGCATAAGTTCCGTGGTATCTTTAGGGTGGTACTTTTGAGGGGCGCCTGCAGGCCAAAGATTTGGGTTCATGTTCCAGATATATAAGTAGTCCCCGCCTTTAATAATTCTTTGGGGATACCCCTTGTTTAAATACCTACTAGATGAATGCCTTTCCCTTCCTGCCAAGGCATATTTTCTAGAGGTGTCTATAGTTCCCGATTTTTTGGACCTAAGTATATGGGAGAAGCTTTTACCGGAAATGGGCATCATTCCTTCTGCAGAAGTTTCTGTAAGTTCAAGTAGTGTAGGAGCGAGGTCTACAAATCCCAGTGCATCCTCAACCATTCTGCCTCCCGGAAATTCCTTTGGGAATTTAATGGCCATAGGAACGTGAACGCCATGATCATACCCGTTGGCTTTCGCTCTGGGAAACGGCATCCCGTTATCTGCGGTGACAATCACAATGGTATTGTCCAATTCCCCTGTCTCTTTTAAATATTCCAACATTCGCTGTAAATGCAGATCAAACCATTCTATTTCCACAGCATAATCCAGCAGGTCTCCCCTGATTATATCATTGTCCGGTAAAAAATCGGGCACTTGGGCATCCGCCAATTTTTTGCCCCTTCGAATCCAAGAGTCCTGTTCATATTTTCTATGAGGTTCTGTACCACCGTACCAGAAAAAGAAAGGTTCGTCCTTCCTGGTTTGCTCCATGAAATGTTTAAAGTTTTCAAAATAATTGGTAGTGTTGATACCACTAGCAAAGCGTTCATCATTTTCTTCGGTATATCTAATTTCACTATGCTCCACTCCCGCGGCATTCTCTCTTCTGAAAAGGGAATCCTGTGCATCGGAGGCGTATTTGAAAGGCCCCACGCCTTTACCGGTCCTTCCTGTTTTGTAACCGTTCTTTTCCAAAAGGTCTATGAACGAAACATGTTTTTTAAGCCATGAAGAGGCATGCTGTCCAGATTGTTCATTTTGCCAGTGGTACCTGCCCGTAACAATGGAACTACGGGAGGGGGCGCATCCGGGAGATCCGGCATAAAAATTTTTAAAATAAATTCCTTCTTCGGCAATTTGATCAAAAGCGGGGGTGTTGATATAGGTGCTACCACCAAAACTGGTGTGGCCAAAAGACTGATCGTCACTTATGGCAAATAGAATATTGGGCCGTTTGGGTTTTGGGTTTTGCTCATGCGGAGCCTCTTTGCAATTCCAGAGCGTTAGTGCGAATAACAGCGTAAGGAACTGCACAGATACATTTTTCTTGTGCATTTTTATCTAGAGTGTTTATTGTTAAAAGTTAAAAATAAGAAATTAGTCTTAGCTGCGAAGTTTTATTAGGTGATAGTGGTTTTTTTAACAGAAAATGAGAATTGGTAGTTATTCCAAACGATAATCCACCAATTTTTGAGGTCCTTCCAATAACAGTCTCACCACCCTTAAAAAACCATCCTCCGTGGTGGCAATTTGCCATTTGATGAGTGAAATTTCACCATTTACAATTTCAATACCCGTAATACTCCTTGGGTGAACGCAACTCCCGTCATTAAAAAATGGAATATCTCCCGGTTCTGGAAACCGGGGTCTGTGCGTATGGCCTACTATGGTAAGAAGTAACTTTTTGTTTACTATCCACTTTTTAATCCTTCTTTCTATTTTAATGAGTTCTGTATAGTTTTTCGCCGGACTAGTGGGGTCTGCAATACCCCAAACCTGTAGGGGTTTCCATAATGCTCTCACCAAAAATCTACTCCAGCGCCAAAAAGTATAGTTCCACCAATCTGCTTGGTGGCCATGTGCAAGGAAAATCTCTTGGCCTGTATGCGAATGCTGTAGGATAACCGCTTCATTATAGCTAATGCCCTCAAATAATTCCTTGTCTTCGCCATCTATGGGTTCAAAATAACTGCTGAGATGTTTTTTTACATAGTTGGGGTCCTTATAAACCATATCATGGTTTCCCCAAATCATATGAAGACGTTTTTCCAAGTGAAATTTCCTAAGAAGCTGATATACGTTTTTGTGCGCCTCAAAAATGGATTCAAAGCTTATGTTTTCCCAAAGTTCATCGCCATCACCCAGTTCGCAATATTGAAATCCTTCTTTGTAATAGAAGTTGAGGGCGTGAAAGTAGATATTTCTGTTGTTGGCAAAATCATCGGCAAAACTATTATCACCCCTGTGGCAATCGCTAAAGAGAATAAATTTTGATCCGTCATCAAAAGATACTCTTTTGGCATTCTCATAGGCTTTAGATAATCGTTTAAATGAAGACATTGAAACTCTCAAGTTATATGCGGCTACTAATTTAAGCAGTAAATCAACACATTAAAATAAACAGATGATAATCCATAGCATATTTTAATTGTGGAAATCGGTAGAATTTACTCGAGGTGTTATTAGTTTAAAAGCTTATAATTTAGGTTGTGAGGTTTGTAATAGGGGTAATACCTACCTAATAATTTTGTAATTTTGCAATAAGTTTTACGACTGAATATGGGTATGGCAAATCTTAATTATAAAGAGTTACCGCTAAAGCAGCTTATAAGTTTCAACAAACTGTTGCAACGGTATGAGGTCATGGCCCAAAGTGACAATGAATACTTGGCCAAAAAGGCAAGACGTATCCTAGAGGCACAAGAACCTTATCCGGAATTAAGGGAAGGTTTTACAGATGTGAAATTGCTGGAGAAGAATAAGGATTTGATTCATTTTCTTTTACAAGACCTTTTTTCTGAGGTGCTAGCGGAGAATGAAATAAAAACGGCTTCCCTGCCATACGATAATACTATATTCAACTCCTCAAAAAGGTTTCAAAAAATAATAGAGGAAGCAGGACAGGGTAGCGACTTTGTCCCTGAAATGCGGAACATGCCAGATGACCAAATGTACGTGATGGCATGTACCGTTATTCTGACTTTTTATTACGGACTTCCGTTGGATTTTAAACGTCCTTTCTTTTATGATATTCCGGATGCTAATGGGGTTATGAGACACTATCGCATTCTTTACAATGCCGATTTTATTGAGCTTTTGCCTACTGAAAAAGCAAAGAAGCTGTCTCAAACAGATGTTGAGGAATTACTGGACAATTTTGATAATATAGATTTGTGGAAGGAAAAAATTCCGCCAAACAGTTTTGTATCCAAAGGGTTTGTTATTTCCAATATGTTCGATGTTACCGTTGAACATTCCATTTCAGAATTAAAATCCAGTTTAATAGCTAGTGATAAGCGCGATAGTGAGGGGTTTGTAGATAATTTGCAGGCAACTTTTCAGTCGTTCTTTAATAAGGCCAGTATTCGCGCCGGGTTTATGACCTTTAACGCGAAGACAGATAGTTTTGAGCCTGTTTATGGTGCGGGAATGGATAGTTTTGTTCTTGGAAATATGGATGTGAAGAACTGTAATGAGATTCTTTGTCCTGATTCTTACAAAAAACTTTTGCGGGACAATACCTATTTTGCTATTTCCGATGTAGATAGGTATGCAGAGCAATCTGAAGCCCCACTTTATAAAAATCTACAGCAACAAGGTATTAAGAGTGCCGTTTTTGCACCAATAGCGGATAAGGATAATCTACTAGGGGTATTGGAATTGGTGTCTACGGAAAAGAATGCGCTTAACAGTGTAAACGCCAACAAGCTTCAAGATGTAATGCCTTTTATAGTATCGGCAGTTCTTAGATCCAAGGCAGAGGAAGAGAACTTGATAGATGCGGTAATTCAACATGAATGTACTTCGGTCCATGAAGCCGTGTATTGGCGCTTTCAAGAGGAGGCAAAGAGATTTATTAAGGAAGATTTGGAAGGTGCCCAACCCACTTTCAGGGAAATTGTTTTCAAAGATGTACATCCACTCTATGGACAGATAGATATAAAAAACTCTTCGGATGCAAGAAATGTTGCTATTCAAAGAGATTTAATGATTCAACTTTCCACAGTAAACAAAGTGCTGGAGGCTGCCTGGGTAAAGAATAAATTACCTATTTACGAGGAGTTGATGTTTCGAGTAAATGATCACATGGACAGTATTAAGGAAAGTTTGAACACCAATAGTGAGCAGGCTATCTTTAATTTTGTGGCCGATGAGATTCATCCGGTATTTTCGCACCTAAAAAAATCGGATTCGGAAATAGCCAATTTAATTTCTTCGTATGAATCTTCCATAGATATGGGAACGGATTCCTATTACGACCATAGGAGGAACTACGATGAAAGCGTAATGCTGATCAATAAGAAATTAGCGGCACTGATCGATAAGAAGCAACAAAATGCTCAAGCCATGTTCCCTCATTATTTTGAGCGGTACAAAACAGATGGTGTAGAGCATAATATTTATATAGGCGATTCTATTTCAGGTGATTTGCCGTATAACCCCATTTATCTAAATAATTTAAGATTGTGGCAGTTACAGGTTATGTGCGAAATGGAAAACGCACATTACAAATTAAAACCTGAACTACCCGTTCCTTTAGATGTGGCTTCTTTGGTTTTGGTATATAACACCTCTTTGTCCATTAGGTTTAGAATGGATGAAAAGAGGTTTGATGTGGACGGAACCTATAACGCCAGGTATGAAGTAATCAAAAAGCGTATAGACAAGTCATATATTAAAGGGACCAATGAGCGTCTTACCCAGCCTGGAAAGATGGTTATAGTATATTCCCAAAAGAAGGATGAATTGGAGTACTTACGCTACGTCAAGTTTCTGAAATCCAAAGGTTATTTTAGCGGTAAGGTTGAAATCGTTGAACTTGAAGGATTGCAAGGCGTGTCTGGATTAAAAGCAATTAGGGCGGATATTCTTTATAAAACTGCCGATAAAGCAAATAAGGACACCTATACGTATGAAGACCTTATGGAGGAATTGAAATCTTAAGGAGACCCTTTCCCTTTTACTTAATATTTTAAAGTTCACAATCTGTATCTTAGTCATATGAATTTACAGAATGAGCTTCATGATGCTTCTTTGTTCCAAAATTTAGAACTTTTGGCCCAACAAGTAGTGGAAGGTTTTATCAGTGGTATGCACAAGAGTCCCTTTCATGGGTTTTCTGCGGAATTTGCAGAGCATAAAATTTACAACGCCGGGGAAAGTACCAAGCATATAGACTGGAAGTTATATGCTAAAACGGATAAGTTGTATACCAAAAAATATGAAGAGGAGACCAATTTACGGTGTCATATGATTTTAGATAACTCTGCCTCCATGCACTATCCTCACACGGGAAATCTATCCATTTCCAACTTAAATAAAATAGGTTTTGGAACTTTGGCCATAGCCGCCTTAATGAATGTTCTAAAAAGACAGAGAGACGCCGTAGGACTTAGTATATTTTCAGACCAATATGATTATTACGCTCCGGAAAAAGGGAGTGAGAGGCACCATCAAATGTTGTTGTCAAAACTAGGGGAGGTTAGTGGAGAAACAAATCCAGCTAAGAATACCAGAACCTATACTTTTTTACATCTAATTGCCGAAAAAATTAAAAGGCGAAGCCTTATCTTTTTATTTACGGATATGTTTCAAACCGAAACGGATGACGAAAAACTATTTGAAGCTTTGAGACATTTAAAGTATAACAAGCATGAAGTGGTGTTATTTCATCTTATGGACAAGGCCACGGAACTCAATTTTAATTTTGACAATGTACCAAAACGATTCGTGGATGTGGAGACGGGGGAACATATAGATTTGTATAGCGAAGGAGTTAAAGCGGATTATGAGAAACGTTTAAAAGCTTATTTTGAAGCACTTAAATTGAAGTGTGCGCAATACCGGATCAAGTATGTTGAAGTTGATATTAAAGCCGATTTCTCAAGGGTCTTAAATACATATTTGGTAGAGCGAAGAAATTTTTTGTAGAAAGGAGATTTTTTTAATTAAATAGTTTGTACAATTAAGAAAGGGGTGTATATTTGCACTCGCTTTACTGAAGTAGTAACAAGGTTTGAATTTCGCTGTTGCGAAAGTCCTAATTCAATAAGGGTAAAATCATTGGTCTGGTAGTTCAGTTGGTTAGAATACCTGCCTGTCACGCAGGGGGTCGCGGGTTCGAGTCCCGTCCAGACCGCTTGGAATATTTCCAAATTAACACAAAAGCCTGTAAATGAAATGTTTACAGGCTTTTTTCATTTCCACTGATACCAAAAAACATCAAAAAACACCATAAAAAAGGTGCCTAATTCGGTGCCTCTCAAGAGTCTTTTTTCAGAGGCACCTCCATCTCTATAATTGTCTGAATTGCAATTTATTGCAAAGATTTGTTAACATTTATTTAAGAGCTCTTTTTGTACCTTCAGAGTGTCAATTCAATGCTGTTCTTATGTTTTCAACAATCAATGTCATCTTTTATCCAAAGAGAAAGGTAGTCAAGGAGCCAAAAAAATCAATTATATATGCCCGAATTACCCTTCATGGTAAACGTGCGGAGTTCAGTACAGGTAAGCAAATTGAGCTTTCCAGATGGGATGCGGACAACTGTAGGGTTCGCGGGAAAGGCTTTGAAATACTAGTGCTTAACCGATTTTTCGATACTCTAAAGGCAAAATGTATCTCTATCTATGATGAGCTGGTCCGCAGTGGCGAAGATGTGGATGCCGATACCGTGAAAAACATCTTTTTGGGCAAGGGCCAAAAACAGTATATGATTTTGGAAATATTCCAAAATCACAATGACGAAATGGAAAGTTTAGTGGGCCGGGAATATTCATCCGGAACACTTCAACGATATAAAGCCGCCAAATCGCACATCTCAGATTACATCGAACAAAAGTACCAAAAAAAAGATTTTCCGCTTAAAAAGCTCGATTATGAGTTTATAACGGGCTTTGATTATTATTTGAAGAGCAAAAAATTACTTTCACACAATACAGCGACCAAATATATTGTCAATTTCAAGAAAATTGTTCGCATCGCCTATGCCAATCAATGGATTGACCGAGACCCTTTCTTCCACTGGTCAGCGAGTTGGAAACAAAAAGAACGTGAGTTTCTGACCCATGAGGAGCTGGAATCGATGCTTAAGCAGGAATTTGATTTCGAAAGATTGGGCACAGTGCGGGACATGTTTTTATTTTGTTGCTATACTGGACTGGCATTTGCCGATATAGAAAAGTTGACAAAGGATGATTTGGTGAAGGACATCAGTGGAAATAAATGGATCAAGACCAAAAGGAAAAAAACCAAGGTTTTGAGTAGCATCCCATTGCTGAGCATTCCAGAAGCTATCATTGAAAAGTATAAAGAGCATCCTAGAGTGATTCAAAAAAAGACATTACTTCCAGTATATACCAATCAACGATTTAATTCCTACTTGAAGGAAATCGCTACGATATGCAAGATTCAAAAGACATTGACAACCCATTTGGCTAGACATACATTTGCAACTACAGTTACACTTTCCAATGGGGTGCCGATTGAGTCGGTTAGCAAAATGTTGGGTCATACCTCCTTGAAGACAACACAGATCTATGCCAAGGTGTTGGACAGTAAAATTTCGCACGATATGGAAAAATTGAAAAATGACCCTGCACTATTAGAGTTCGCAAAGTCCATTTGACTTTTTATTCGCCATCATACCACTTGTCCTAATTTGGGACACTTCATTTTAATTAATTCAAATTGCGAATTCCAAAAAAATGAAATTTTGAAATTTCCCGTTTATTAATTGTTTTATATAGTTTGTATATGTTTTAAATAAGATACCAATGCTTGTTCACTGCTTGTCCCAAATTTAGTACAGTATGAGTACAGGACTTGTCCCAATTTGTAGACAAGTCGAATTCATCTATTTTGACTTGATTTGGGTTTTTCGGAACTCTCTTCAGGTTATCCAACAACATGCATTATTACATTATAGCCTCTCGATATAGAGACTTCGAGTATATGATTACAGCATTATTTGGGCTATAAAAGTTTAATTTATAGCTCATTTTTTCATTATTTTTGGGCTATAAAACTGAATTATATAGCTCATGACAGCCTTTAAATGGAACTGGCAACAAAAAGACTGGCCCAATTTCATCTATGATGAGGCAGCTTTGGAGGAACTGGAATTTCAGTTTGTCCAAACTAGTGGAGTAGCGCTAGGTTCCATTAAACATATTGATGAGGAAGACAAAAATGAGCTTTTAATTGAAGTTCTGTCGGATGAGGCCCTAACTACTTCAGCCATTGAAGGAGAATATCTTGACCGTGGGAGTATTCAGGAATCGATCAAAAAAAACCTGGGTCTTGAAACGGAAAGAAAGAAACTCCCCCAAGCTGAATATGGAATATCTGAAATGATGGTCAATCTATATCGAACATACGCAGTACCATTGAACCATGAACAACTTTTTAAGTGGCATCAGATGCTCACCCATGGCAGAAGGGATTTAGTGGATATTGGAAGATATCGTACCCATGAAGATCCTATGCAGGTTGTTTCAGGACGCCTCGATAAACCAACAGTTCATTATGAAGCCCCTCCCTCGTCACAAATGCCAAATGAAATGGAAGCTTATATAAGTTGGTTCAATGAAACACATACGACAAACAGAACCAAAATGCTTCCATTGGCCAAGTCAGGATTGGCACATTATTACTTTTTGGCCATCCACCCTTTTGAAGACGGTAATGGACGTATTGCGCGAGGACTTTCTGAAAAATCGATTTCTATGGATTTGGGAAGACCAGCACTCATATCCCTTTCACAGACTATAGAGTCAAACAAAAAAGATTATTATTCTTCCATAGAAGAACACAATTTCAAATTGGATATTACAGAATTTCTGCTATACTTTGGGAAAACAATCCTTTCGGCACAGAAACACACCATCAAAACCATTGACTTTTTGATTCAAAAAGCAAGGTTCTTTGATCAATACTCCCGTTTGATGAACGAACGCCAGCTAAAAGTAGTCCAACGTATGTTCAAAGCGGGGTATAAAGGATTTAAAGGAGGACTTAGTGCGGAAAATTATATACGAGTTGCCCAAACATCCGCATCGACTGCCACAAGGGATTTAAAGGATCTGGTTGACAAATCGGTTCTGCTCAAAACCGGAGAACTTAAAAGCACGCGATATTCCCTTAATCTTGAATCTAAAAATTTATTTTAATCTTGCTCATAACAGTAGAAACCATAAATTGTTTGAGTTGTTCATGTAACATGAACAGAAGATGGAATTGAACACCCATTTTATGTTTAACTCGATTTAAGAATGATTCCTGATAATTATCCTTATTATCAAAAAGACACATTAGTTTAAGTAATTATTTTCTCCTTTGCTAGATATAATGTCGTCCTTTCTTCTAGGGATTAAATTCATATTACAAGCGAAAACGGTTTGCCAACCAACTTCTCCTACATTGAACCTAATATTATATCCCCTAATTGTTGAATTATCCTTGCAAAGGGACTAATTGATTATCATTCAATCTTACCAAGGATTTAAAAAATCATTTTTCGTGAATTGATGATTACACACTTCAAAAGTACTGTTCGGATTTGTGGGTTTTTGTTTTATCCAATAGTACAATCTTGCAAATACAGCAACGGGAGTGAGAATCAAAAAATAGAAAATAGCCAATACCAATCCAAGTATTGAATTGATAACTAATTTGTTCCATGAATCAATTAAATTTGAAACATTTTTACCGAAAAGGGGGAATAATAAGAGGAATATATCAAAAATCAATACCAATAAAAGAATCCAAATCTGTTCGAATATGGCAAAAAGGAGAATAGCGGGAATGTTAAATGAAAGAAAACTGGGAAATTTCATCTAAAACAATGAATAAATAAATGGGGATATGTAACTCGACCCCAAGGCTAAAATTATTGCACTGAGAAGAAGCATGAAAAAAATTGTTGGCGCCAACCAATATTGTTTTCTTCTTAGAATAAAATAAAACAACGCTTCTAAATCCTTCATTTCGCTTAAGCTTAATAATTGAAATATATGAATTCTTGTCCTCCTATATCCCCAAAAATCAATATCATTATAATCATGCTAAAATAATAAATACTTGTGCCTATTATTTCGTTGTCCTTGGTAGGTATTTCATAGATTAATTTAAGCAAAAATTTTCTATGGCAAACTAAAAGTGTTGTTATCAATATTGCTAAATAAAATAGGTTGACTTTTGAGGAAAGTTCATGCCAGAATATTGATAATGACCAGTTACTTAGCGTGAAAATGCTGTTAAAATAGGAAATCAAAATATCTGTATCTTCAATTCTAAAGACAATCCAAGTCAATGACAAAATAATAATGAAAAGTATCCATTTCGTTAATCTGATCAATTTAGAAGACCTATGGATTACCTTTCCTTTTCTATTCTTCCTTAATCGATGCCATAAATCTTCACCTAAATATAAAAAGGCATGTATAGTGCTCCATATCAAGAAGTTAATTGAAAATCCATGCCAAAAACCACTTGTTAAAAATGTTGTGATGATTGTTCCGGCAAACAATAAATAGTTATTCTGATTTCGTCCGCCAAGAGGGATATAAATATAGTCTTTAAGCCATTTGGATAATGTGATGTGCCAACGATGCCAGAATTCACGGAATGAAGCTACAGCATAGGGATTATTGAAATTGGCATTTATAGCAAAGCCAAGAATCCTACCTACTCCAATGGCGATGAGCGAATAACCCCAAAAATCAAAATATAGTTCAAATGTGAAAAGAATGGACGAAAATACTAAGGTAAGGGAGTTGAAACTCTGATGATCACTAAATATTGGAGAGGTTATCAAATGGATTTTATCCGCTACGATCAGTTTCAAAAAATATCCAAAAAGACAGATTTTGAACCCAATGATTAAATTAGTCAAATGGAATTTAGCAGGGTTGTGAAACTGTGGGAGAAGGTCGTTCATTCTATGAAGTGGGCCAGCAACAGATTGAGGGAAAAACCCAAGGAAAAGACATATGTCAGTCAACGCAATCTTTTCCTTCATTGTATTCTTAGCTTTGTCGGCCAATAAACTAATGGCCTGCAACGAATAAAATGAAATTCCCAATGGAATTGCTCCCATTAGGAATGTACTTTCCGATTGCACATGAGATATCTTAATCGGCATGGATAAGTATTTGACTAGAATAAGTAATGTGAATATTGAAATTATTCCTGTTCCCAAAATGAATTTCTTCTCAAATCTTGAGTGAAGCATAACTGAGATGAAAGTTATCGTTATCGCACATAATAGAAAGACCAAATTGCTAATACCAGCCATTCCGAAAAAAAATATTCCCCCAGTCATTATAATTGCATTTTTATAACGCACGCTACCCTTCAAATAAAACAGCAGTGTGAAACAGGTGAGAAACAAAACGAATTCCAATGAATTAAAAGGCATATTCTATTTTATTTCAAGGCTATAAATACCATTATTCAATCCATATTCCGCAGCATAATAAACCTTACTGTTACTTTGCTCTAAAAATATAGGGTCCCATTCATCACCTTTACTTGAGGTCAATTGTTCTGTTTGTAGCGTTTTAAAATTATAGGTAAAAAGGTCCCAATTCTTAAATTTCTTTGCTGCATAAATTAATGTTTCTCCATCAAAGGAAATGGCTGGATCCCACTCATCATACATGGTATTGGTAAGGTTCACTTTTGATTTACCAACCAAATCGGTTTTAAAAACATCAAATTGACCATCGAATTCATCAGAGATGTAAATCAAGCTTTTGTTGTCAGGCGTAAAGATAGGTCTCCAACTTTCATATCTGTCATTGGTTATAACAGTCCTAAGATTCTCGATCAAATCATAAACAATAATGGAAGGTTTTGAGAAAACTCTGTTTGTTGGATTGTACGACCATTCTGCGTATGCAATTTTAGTACCGTCGCTACTAAAATTGGGAATGGCACCAAATATATTCTCTCCCTGGGTAATATATCTTCTTTCGCTACCATCAGCTTTCATTATTCCGACTTTAGTTGTGCTCAGCTCTTGATTTCCCTCAGTGAATGCGATTAATGAATTTAGAGGTGAAGTAGTGGGATGTATTTCATCTATATTGTTCCATGTCAATCTTTGTGATGAATGCATTAAACTATCCGAAATGAAAATTTCCATATTACCATCCCGAAAGGATTGATAAAGTATGCCCTTATTAGATCCTGTAGGGACAGGGTATCTGTCACCAACATTAAAAGGACTTATTTTTTTAATATTATTGGGGGGCACATTTCTATTCTTGAGAAACCTATCGATTTCATTGGCAACCAAAAGGTGGCCATTTCTATTCAGATGTTCATCAAACTCAAAGAATGGATCATATCCAATACTTGAAAATGCGTCTAAAAGGTCAATGTGTTTTATGTCATTTTCTACGCATATTTCATTAATGAGTTTATTTGGATAGGTCATGTCCAACTTGTCCACATCAATATGAAAACTGGATATTACTTCATCAAAGTATTTATAGCTAATTTGCTCTTTTGTTGGGATTTGAACAATTATCAATTCAGCACCAATTGATCTTACGGCTTGGCTGAATTCCTTAAGATATTCTTTAAGTCGTTTAATATCGTTGAGCTTTTGCTCGCTTATATCCTTGTAGAATATATTGAAATCCAAATTGGATTCATTATCTGGATAGAAAGGCTCTGTCCACCTTCCAAGGGGAAGTTCAGCAGGATTTGAATATTTAAAATCATACAGAATAAACCGAAGGAAATTGGAATAGGACATAAGGTAATCTGAAACTCCCGAAGAAGTGTTCTTTACGTTCATGAAGTCGTTGAAGTTACAAATTTGCAGAAATACAATTTCTGGCTTTACATCTTTCAATTCATTAAAAAGTGCCAATTCTTGGGGAACACCAAAACCACTGATACCTGCATTTAATATTATTTTATCAGGATGCAAAGAATACAGTTTAGAACTGAATAAATCCTCATGCTCCACTTGTGCTCCTTGGGTATAAGAATCTCCCAAGAATAACCAATCCACTTCTTTTACGGTAGTTTCAGGATTATCCTCGGAACCTATTCTATAACCTTGATTGTTAGTTATATAGTTAACCTTGAACTCTTTTGAAGTAAACTCTTCCTTTAAATTTGCCTTGTTGAAATAATAATTGGTATGGATATCATATAGATTTTCAATTATGTATTTTTCAAAAACATGATTGAAAATAACTTCTGCATGTAGAAAGAATGACGCGACAATTAATAGATTGATAAAGATTATTGAGATTTGCCTCAACCTCTCTTTCGAAAGCATTTGAACCAAAAAGATTATAAAAAAACAGGAATGCAAATACTAATTAAAATATTTTGGAACAGAAGAAAGAGGACTGCTGGATTAATAATAACCAACCCAAACAAAATGATAGCTAACGTTCTATAATTTACTGAATTGTTTGGGACCATTTATGGTAAACTTGGTTAGTCGATTATTGCCTTAATATATGCGGATTGTATTTTGGATGTTCCAAATACTCCACCACAATCATTTAAATGAGAACATCCTATACACTCCTCCAGATATTCTTTTTTCCAATCACTTATAGAATTTCGGGCAAACTTTCTGGTGCTTGGAGTCAACAAGCAAAGAGGAATATTGTAAATGGAGACATTTATTCCAACACTATTTAAGAACAAGACCGATTGTTCTAATTCTGTTGAGTATGCATGAGGTTCTATCCATAATAGTTTACTATTATAAGGTGTATATCCCGTATATTCAAGTCCCATAAATGCTATGTGCTCTACAAATGGAAGATTAGAGTATATATATTCGGCCAAACGAGGCAAACGTTCAAACGTGAGCTTATGCAGTACGCACCTGATTTCTATTCTGAATTCATTTCTTCCCAAATTATGTAATCCTAGGATTGTCTGATTGAATGCATTTTTAGCCTGAACAATAAAATCGTGATTTTCATCGAAGTCGGAATAAAGAGGAATTCCAAACACTATTCTTTCTTTATCAATTCCATTGAACAATTCCACAAACTTTGGCCATGCAAAGTAACGTCCATTGGTCAAAACATGGATATGGGTTTCTGGAAGCAAGTTTTGGCAATCATCTAGCAACTTAACAAATTTTGATTCAAGTAATAATGGTTCGCCTCCTGTTATTCCCAAGAACTTGGTACTTTTTGGAATTAAATTAATCAACTGTTCATTTATAGTGTAATGATAATCTATGTCATCTGCATTTTTGGGAGGTTGAGAACACATCAAACAATTACTATTGCACATTTCAGTTACGAACAAGGAATTGTGGTTTGATTTAACCCTAAATAATATTCGAACAAATCCGTTAGGCTTTAATAAGAGAACATCACCAAGGTATAACTGATCTAAGAATTTCTGTCCAACTACAACTTTTTGGTTTGCTAAATCTGGATTTATTGAAGTATCGCTTTGCAAAAAGACCAAATCTCCGTTCAAAGATTTACAATTTACTACCCTTGAATCTTCGATTCCCGTAATCTTCGCGACAATTTCTTTTTGAAGATCAAATGCTTTTCCCAGACAAACCAAATCAATCATAAAAGAACTTAATTAGATATCCAAGAAATAAATATTGGCATCACCTCTTCCTTTCGAAAATCCATTAATTCAAAAAGATGTTTGATTATCCCCATATTTTTAAGGCAGAAACCAGAAGTTGGTCTAAAACCTTCAAAATCCCCTTGTGAGGCATAATGATATACGGGGTCAGCCCCGCAATAAGATTGAAAGGCACAGTCAGAACAACCCGCAAGAGATTCATTGCTCCAATATTTGGAAAGTTCCTTTGATTTTTTACCATAAAAAATAGACTCATATGAATCACTGACATGTCCCAATAAAAATGTTAGGTCATTCCTTTCTGCAAGCATTCGAGATTCATCAGATGCATAAACCCTTCCATCATAATTGAACACCACTACATTATTTATAATACCTGACGGGGACTGCAAATCAACGTAATTCGTACAAAAGGGAGTCAATATTTTTTTTAAAAGGATTGCCGTATAATCTTCAACGAAATAACGCCCTCTTTGATTAATCTTAATTATATGATCTAGACCCTTTTTATAGAATTCCAAAAACTTCTTATCATCATATATATTCTTTGTCTTGTTCTTCAATGCAAATCCGTAAGGACTAATAGGTCGCAGAAAAATATTGTTGAATCCATTTTCCAAATAATTGTCGATAATTTCTATTGGATAGTCCAAGCTTAACCTTGTAGTGGTCATCAATGCAGAAACCTGGTCATGGCCAACCATTTTTCTAGCATAATTTATACCATTCAATACAAGCTGGTAGCTATTTCGACCTGTCTTTGGGCGATTGGCATCATGGAGAAATTCAGGACCATCTAAGGAGGTTGAAATCAAAACATTGTGCTCCTTTAGAAACTGAAGATTTTTGGTGTTAAATACAGTTGCATTGGTACATACAACAAATGACAATTCTTTCTTGAAGTCTTTATTTAATCTAGTTATCCTCTCGATTGCATATTCCAATTTATCAAAAGCCAACAATGGCTCTCCCCCCTGGAACTCTATGGTCAATTTTTTTGATGGAGATTTGAACATGTGGTCAATACCAAGATCGATGTCATTATAGGAAATATCGAAGTCTTCACGATTCTCAGTAACCCTAGAGACTTGACAATAATGACAAGAATGGTTGCAACGCAGTGTTAGAACAAATATATGTAGCGACGTAAAACTGTCCAGAAAGCTTTTTTTTGTCCTGTACCTAGTTGCAAGAACATCTATTAATTCTGGAATTGGTTTTCGGGAAATGAAGAATCTGGAAATCAAATCAGGAATGATAGGGTCATTTTCAGCAATACATCTTTGAGCAATCTTCAAAGCAGTACCTCTCGGCACTATCAATGATTCCCCTACTTCATTTACCAAAATTTCTTTGGATTCGGATAGTTCAATAAATCTAAATGGGAGAAGATGGTAATCGGATGCTGAATTACCATAATACTCTCGAGTCCTAAATTTTCTATTTCTTTTATTCCGAATATTTTCCATAGAAATACCTCAACAGTTGGTAGGTGTATCAGCAATTTCCCCTGGTGGACTTTCATCAAACTCGTCACCATGTGCAAAAGCTTTAGCCACTAAAAGTTCCCTGATGTTAACGGTCTCCTTCGAAACTATATCCCTAGTTTTGAAATCAATTAAATCAATTTTCAATCTTTTTATTAAACCATCTACCTTTTGTATTCCTTCCCCTAATTCAAGGTCAATTTCAATTGTTGATAGGCCCTCATTTATAGTAACTGAATACTTTCCAGAGTACCAATAAAAGCACTTGTAGACCACATCTATAGTATAAACTTCCTTGCTCAAGGATATCTTTAAAAGAGAAGGATTGACACAAACGAACTCCACAAATTAATTTTTGAGTTTATAAACAGTTGTGACATCACAAATACCAGTAGAATCGATATTGTTTTCTATTTGAAACCTTTTGACCGCGTCTTCGACAATCTCATCATACGTGTAGATTCCTGAAACCACCATTCCTCCGTCGCTTAAAACTACATATTTCTTCTTTAACAAGATGTTTATCAATTCGGTAACATCCGTTCCTTTCATGCCTTTCCTTAAAATCCTTGAGCCCAATTTATAGTTTGGTATTAATGATGGTGTTTTGACAAAGGTTCCTGAACTAAGACTTGAAGCCGAACCTGATGAGGATGAGGATGGTGAGGATGGTGATGATCTATTGGTTCTTGAACCTGAACTTGTACTTGAGTAATGTGATCGGTGGGACGAATGGGAACGGTGACTCCTGTGGGATAAAAATTCAAATTGATTCAACTTATTCAGTTTCAACAATAATTTTTTACTTCTATCCTCTTTTGAAGGAGCAAGGTTATGGATATGATTTATCCTGTTTTTCAAGTCATCCGAATAAGAACTCTCGTCTATCACATTGTCATATCCATGGGCCGTTGCTATTCCACCCAAGGAACTAATGAATACTTTTTGAATAATATTGGAAAGTTTTTTTGACATTGTGGTTCGGTTGGTTTTTAACTATTTTCTATAAAGAAAATTATTCATTACAAGTAAGTCAAGGTTCGAATTTACAAATGTTTCATAGGCATCTTTAGGAGTACAGACAATGGGTTCACCATTAGTGTTAAAACTTGTGTTCAATAGAACTCCAAAACCAGTTAGTTGCTTGAATTCAACAAGTAGCTTCCAAAATCTCCAATTGGTTTCCTTGGTAACTGTTTGTATTCTCGATGTGAAATCAACATGGGTAACTGCTTGAATATTTGAACGCTCAACTTTAAGTTTATCAATTAAATTTAACGATTTATAATTATCCGGTAAGGGTTTTCTTATTTCTTTTTTGATTCTAGAAATTGAGGACATATATAAATCCGGGCGGTCCGTCTCAAAAAAATCAGTTAAGTTTTCCTCTAAAATTGATGGCGACAAAGGCCTGAAAAGTTCTCTTTTTTTTATTTCACTGTTTATTCTAATCAGGCTTTCCATATATCTCGGATCGGCAAGAATGCTTCTGTTCCCCAATGCCCTAGGACCAAATTCCATTCTTCCCTGAAACCAACCAATAATTTTCCCAGAGGATAATTCTTCCGCAACTAATTTTACTAAATCTGAATACTCCTGAAAGTGTTCAAATTTCAGTAACTTCTTCTCGTTCAGTTCGGAAATATCTTGATTGGTAAAGGAAGGGCCTAGATATGCAAGATTGATGCCGTAATAGCTATCTGGGACAATTCTATCTTGACCTAGAAAGATATGTTGGGCAACTAAAGCGCACCCGATGGCTCCTCCGGCATCACCAGATTCAGGTTGCAAATAAATTTCCTTGAACAATTGCTTTTCCAATAATTTGCCAACAGCAACACAATTGAGGGCAACTCCTCCTGCCAAACAAAGGTTTTCACTATTTGATAACCTTTTTGCTTCCTTGGCGAGTTTAAATATAATTTCTTCAGTTAATTCCTGAACTAGGTGGGCTAAATCACAGTGAGCTTGAGAAAGTCTTGTGTCTGGCTCTCGTTTCGCCAATCCGATTAATTTCGAAAGCCGTTTGGAATCAACCATTTTGAGTGTTCTCGTAAACGAAAAATAAAATGGGTTTAACCATATTGAACCATCATCATAAATCTTGATTATTTGGTCAAGGAACTTATCCTTTAATATCTTATAGCTTGGTGATTCGGGATTTCCGTATGGAGCAAGACCCATAAGCTTATACTCACCTGAATTTATTTCATATCCTAAGAAATATGTAAACGCGCTATAGAACAATCCAAGAGAATTTGGAAAGTGTATTTCTTTCAGAAGCTCTATTCTATTTTGTTCACCTTTAAAAATTGCAGTGGTGCACCATTCACCTACACCATCAATAGTCAATATTACTGATTCATTGTATTTTGAAGTGAAAAAAGTACTTGCTGCATGGGAAAGATGATGCTCCGAAAAAAGTAGTTGATATGATTTGCGATTGAAATTATCGACTTTATTAAGTCCTTTCAATAAGGTTTTCCTCAAAAAAATCTGCTTGGAAAGTATCGGTCGTATAGCATTAACAAATTGTTTAAAGCCATTTGGCGCAATTTGATAAAAAGTCTTCAACTGTCTCTCAAGCTTTAGTAGTGGCTTTTCATAAAAAATGATATAATCGACTTGTTCCATCGAGATTTCACCCTCGGTTAAACAATATGTGACGGATTTTAAGGGAAACCCATTAAAGTGCTTTTTACGTGTAAACCTTTCCTCTTTGGCAGCAGCGATAATTTCTCCGTTGATTAAAAGGCACGCAGCAGAGTCATGAAAAAAAGCAGAAATACCCAAAATTGTCATTATTGAAACAAGTATTTTCGTTTTGAACTTTTGCCAAATTCGGTCTATGATTGATTTGCTCGATTACTATTGATAAAAGTTGTATTACATTCTCTAATTTATAGAAAATAAGCTCTATGCACTTACACAAAGCCGTAATTGATGCCGTTTCTGAAGAATTTAATTTTTTGGATAATATATGTATTCAGCATTTTGCTGTTGCTTCGAATTGAAAATGAGAAGCAAGAGGGTAGCACGCCAGCGCGTGCTAATGATGATCCATCTTATGGGAAGCCCCTTGCAACAAGGGGTTTCAGGGTTGTTCAGAATAGAGCTACAAAGGTGTTTTTAATGGAAAAATGCTTTGAGGCCTTGTTTACTGGGAAATTTTTAATGGAAAAACCGTCCTTTAAGATTTTAGAAAGTAGAGTTGTTCATTTTTGAACACCCTTCGATAGTTCTTTATCAATTTCTTTTTTATTGGTTCTCAAGTCAATTCTACTGACCA
>NZ_JACSOH010000036.1 GCF_014349235.1 Cytophaga sp. FL35
TTGAAGGGAACGATGTTTTCATCAAGTCCTTCAAAGAGATTGATATAGGTGTAGAAAAATGTGGCAACGAAAGTCTGTTGCTCGAATGTCAGTTTGTTGAATGAAGTTTTTAGGTCGTCTTGTCCTTCCTTGACAATCTGTTGGTCGGTACAACAAGATTTTTCGGTCATCGAAGGATTTTCACAGCTTTTGGCCGGCTGTGCTTTTTCCATCCCACAACCTTCGGCTTTTGTAAAAAGACTAAAATCGACCAGAGAGTCCCCACAATAGTGCATATCCACCGTATACGACATCGTAGTTAACATCACTACAAAAGCCATCAAAACGGATAATATTTTATGGAAAACCTTTTTCATCGATGCAAAATTACAAAATTTTAACAGTTTTTGTTGGGTTTAACGGAATTTTAATCAACTAGCCCCAACTCTTTTTCTGCAACCGCACCGCATTAAAAATTGCCAATAATGCTACCCCAACATCGGCAAAGACCGCTTCCCACATTGTGGCAAGTCCACCTGCGCCCAGAATAAGCACGATAATTTTTACCCCGAATGCCAAACCGATATTCTGCCAAACAATTTTTCGGGTAGAACGACCGATTTTAACCGCCGTGGCAATCTTGCTTGGTTGGTCGGTCTGTATGATGACATCTGCGGTTTCGATGGCCACATCGCTTCCCAAACCGCCCATTGCGATACCCACATTGCTTGCAGCGAGTACGGGCGCATCATTGATGCCATCACCCATAAAGGCAACTGTGGTGTCAGGTTTTTTTTTCAGTTCTTCAACCTCGGTCAGTTTATCTTCCGGTAGTAGACCTCCTTTTGCCCAATCGATATTCAATTCTTTGGAAACCTTTTGGGTAATGGAATCCTTGTCGCCCGAGAGCATTATGATTTTAGAGATACCCGCCTCTCGTATCTGTTTGATGGCTTGGTGGGCATCTTCCTTCAGTTCATCGGCAATCGTCACATATCCGGCAAATTTTTTATCGATGGCTACCATTACTATGGATTCGACTATGGTATCGGTTTCAGAGGGAACTTCGATGCCGTTGGAAACCATCAAAGCCTTATTGCCGACCAATACTTGCTTTCCGTTGACCGTACCTTTCAGTCCTTTTCCTGCCACTTCGGAAACTTCGGTCGCTTCAAAATCGGCACCATCGGCCTTATATTCCAGAATTGCCTTTGCAATGGGATGGGTGGATTGTTCTTCCATCGCCATCAGATATTGCATAAATTCCGCTTCTGCAAAAGCGGATTTGTTGACCACTTCCTTAATCTTGAAAACCCCTTTTGTGACGGTACCCGTCTTGTCCATTACCACGGTATTCACCTTGGTCATCGCATCGAGAAAGGATGCACCCTTGAACAAAATCCCGTTGCGAGAAGCCGCACCAAGGCCACCGAAATAGCCCAAGGGAATGGATATGACCAAGGCACAGGGACAGGAAATCACCAAGAATATCAGGGCACGATAAACCCAATCGCGAAATACGTAATCATCCACGAAGAAATAGGGCAAAAATGTCAGTCCGATGGCAAGGAAAACCACAATGGGCGTATAAATCCTGGCAAATTTTCTGATAAACAGTTCCGTCTTTGATTTTCGGGCGGTGGCATTCTGCACCATATCCAGAATCCGGGCGATGGAACTGTCCTTAAATTCCTTGGTAGTTTTTACTTCAATGACCCCATCCAAATTGATGCTTCCCGCATAGACTTTTTCGCTCTTGGCGATGGTATCGGGTTTGCTTTCACCGGTAATGGCAGCCGTGTTCAGCGATGCTTTTTCTGAAAGTAAAATGCCGTCCAAAGGAATTTTTTCGCCTACGCGAACCTGAATTCTTTCACCAATCTCAACTGTTTCTGGATTGACCGAAACAAAATCCCCATTTCTATATACCAGTGCTTCATCAGGTCTCGCATCCAAGAGTGCCTTGATGTTTCCCTTCGCCCGATTTACCGCGGCGTTCTGGAAGAGTTCGCCCACGGCATAAAATAGCATTACGGCCACACCCTCGGGATATTCGCCTATGGCAAATGCCCCCAAGGTAGCGATGGACATCAGGAAAAATTCCGTAAAAAAATCACCATTCCTGATACTGTTCCAGCCTTCTTTCATTACAGGAAACCCAACAGGAATGTAAGCCACGGTGTACCAAATAATCAGCACCCAGCCCCTGAAGAATGGGAACGCATCGAAATAATCAATGGCTATACCGGTAATCAGCATTACAAAGCTGAAAATAGCGGGCAGGTAAATCCTAAAATTGGAAACTTCTTCGGGACTGCTATGGTTGTGTCCGTCATCGTGACTGTGCTCACCTTGATGTTCGTTCGGGTCTAAATCCCGTAAGTTTACTTTTTTCTTTTTCATTGCATTTTTCGGTATTTCTTTAAAATTTTGGCTAAGTCTTCGGGCATTTCCATTCTTTTCAAAGGCGGTACGTTACTACCACCCGTATTGCCAATAGGTACGTGGTCAATAAATGATTTCCAGCCACCAACCAAAAGACGCAACACCTGACCCAGAACTTCTTTTGTGTTTCGCTGGCGGAACTCGAATTTTAACATTAGCCAATGGGTATAGGTATGCTCTAACGGGTAAGATTGGCCGAGAATATGGGAACGTTCAAGATGGTGCCAAGCTTGGGGCAGATTCCCACTTTGCAAAGAAGAACGATATAGGCTCACTTCATCTAAATAAAGTGCTCTAAGGCCTATTGGTATGGTGGTATTAAATTTCATAATTTATAATTCATTTTTAAAGTGCAAGGTATGTATCTGACCTATGCAACGGAAGTGCATTTATTGTCCACTGCATTTGTCGCAAATGCCCTTTAATACCAAATTGGCATCCTCTGCCACAAAGCCTTCCGGCAGGTTGATATGCGGAATCTTATGTTCGGTCAGGCAAACGGTCTCATCGCAATTGTTACAATGGAAATGCAGGTGCAAATCTTGTTCAAGTTCACAATTGCAGCCCGGTTCGCATAGCGCATATTTTTGTACGCCCGTGCCGTCATCAATCTGGTGTACCACGCCTTGTTTTTCAAAGGTTTTTAGGGTTCTGAAAAGGGTAGTTCGGTCCGCTTTCGCGAAAGCCATCTCAATATCGGTGAGCGAGGTTGCCACTTCTTTTTCCGCAAGGTATTTGTAGATAAGTATTCTCATCGCCGTGGGGCGAACGCCATTGTCATTCAGTTTTTTTTCTATTTCTTTCATTGTACTTGTAGTATTTAATGACTGTGTTCGGCTTCGCCCTTTTTTAGTTCCGCCATTAGATAATAAGCGTTGTTTATGGCGTACTGCGTATTTGGTTCTTGTTCGCTCAAAAAATCAATGGCAATCCAATCGCCATCGTGGGTGCCTTTGGTGACTTCAATGGGTTTGAATGACCAATCATCACCTTCTTTTTCTGCTGAGAACACAAAAAACCGTTCGCTATCCGCGGCTATGGCAGCTTCGGGCATCGCCTTAGTTTGTGTATTTTCCGTTTGGATGCACCCCTGAATGTACATCCCGGGAATCAGGTTGCCTTCCTTGTTCTCAATTTCGGCGTGTACGTGAATCGCCTTCGGGTTTTGTTCAAAGGTCTTTCCTACGGAATAGATTTCGGCAGTCAGTTCCTTTTCGGGAATTGACTGTACATTGAAAACCACTTTTTGGGCTTCCTTAACCTTATGGACATCCTTTTCAAAAACCATCAGGTCTGCGTGTACGTGATGGGTGTCCACAATTTCCATTAGGTCGGTCTGCGGATCCACGTACTGGCCGGTTTTTATGGCTACTTTTTCTACAAACCCTTCGATGGGACTTCTAAGTGCCACCCGCTGATATATAGTACCGTTCCGCACACCGGATGCACTAATGCTCAATTGTTGCAGTTGTGCTTCAAGGCCATTGACCTTACTTCGGGATGCCTGATATTCGGCTTCCGCTTTTTGAAAGTTGGCACCGCTGCCCACGCCTGCATCATACAATGTTTTTTGCCGTTCATATTCTTTCTTGAGAAACTGGCTATTGCTGAACGCATCGAGATAATCGGTCTGTTTTTCGATGATATTGGGGTGTGACAAATAGGCGACGGTCTGCCCCTTGCTGACCTTATCGCCCTCAATGACCTCGATGGAAACCACGTTGGCACCCACTACTGTTGTGACAGTAGCCTCGTTCTGTGGCGGGACTTCCAACTGCCCGTTGGCTTCTACGTACCCGCTCATATTCCGCATTTTCAGGGTATCTATTTCCATTTGCAGGGCATCGAACTGTTTGGCCGTAAGCATTACTTCCTCGGCTTCGCCCTCGGAATGTTCTTTTTCCGTTTCCACATTGGCTTTGTTGTTCTCTGCGGATTCTTTTTTGGATTCGCCACAAGCGGTCAACGCCAAAAGCATCGCCAACAAATCAATAACTGTGTATTTTGATAAATTCTTCATTTTATTGCTTGAAATATTGTAGTTCGAAAACTGATTTAAGATAATTGTCGAGTGTTTCCAGCGCATCCATTTCCGTCTGTATGGCATCTCTTATAATTTGGGTGAATGCGGCATAATCCACGGCACCTTCCTTATACGCTAACAATGTGCCCTGTCGCTGTTCCTCGGCAAGTGGTAAGGCCTTGTCCTTATAGAATTGCCACGATGCTTCCCATTTTAGATAGGCTTGCAACGCTTGTTGGTATTCTGATTGCAATTGCCGTTTTACAAAGGCTGCATTGGTCTCGGCAATTTCGCTTTGGATTTTGGCTGCCTTGGCCTGACTGCGTTCCGTACCGGTAAATAATGGAAGGGATATTCCTGCCTGGTAGGTATAGAACCCGCTACTGCCGTTCACCCGTTGCAGTCCGCCCTGAAGGTTGAGATTGGGCAACAAATCGGAACGTTCAGCTTGGTAGCTGGCTTGGGCTTCCTCAATCCGCTTTCGCGAAAGTTCCAGTTCTGGATGTTTATCTATTCTTTGGGATAACCCCAATAGCGTCAATTCGCTTTCATCAAGGGTATCGGGAACGGTATAGAACGTGTCGGAAACCAACCAAAGATTGAGCTTCTGAAGGGCAATGGCGTAATCACTTTCGGCCTGTTGCAGTTTATTGGTGATTTGCAACGCCTGATTGGTTGCCGATGAATATTCCAAACGTGAAATAGCTTCAACTTTATAGTATAGTTCAATGGCTTTTTCAAATTGAGAATAGATGGAATCCAGTTCACGGTAGAGTTTAAATTTCTGCCGTTGCTGATAGGCCTCTGACCACGCCTTTTTCACTTCCTGTTCCACTTGAAGTGCGGATAGGTCAAATGCAGTTTCCGCCAAGGCGATACGCTGTTTTTGCAACCGCTTCTTTGCACCGATACCGAATAGATTGATGTTCTGTTGGCCGACGCCTACTATGGTATAGATGCCCTGGCCATCCGAAACTTCCTCACCGCCCGTGAACACTTGGGTATTCCCTAAATCATAGGCCGTGCCCTTTAAAGCGTTTTGCTTTTGGATTTCCAACTGTTTGGTTTTCAAGAGTGGATAGTTTTCCTTGGAAATTTCAACCGCCTGTTCCAACGTAACAACGGGTAGCATATCGTTATTTTGAACTTGCTGCGCTTCTACTTCTGCGAAAGCAAAAAAGAAACAAACCACCGCAGAAGCGGTTACGATTTTTGAATTGACCTTTACCTTACGTCCCGAACGTTTTTCTACCCATTGATAGAAAATGGGAAGAATAAAAAGGGTCAGCAATGTGGATGTAATCAATCCACCAATAACGACTGTCGCCAATGGTCGCTGAACTTCCGCCCCTGCGGATGCGGAAATCGCCATTGGTAGAAACCCAAGGATATCGGTAAAAGCCGTGAGCATTATGGGGCGCACCCGTCGTTTAGTGCCCTCGATGATACGTTCTTTCAAATCGGTGACACCTTCCTCTTTCAGTTCGTTGAGCCCGCTTATCATTACCAATCCGTTCAGTACGGCAACCCCAAAAAGCACAATGAAACCGATCCCTGCGGAAATACTAAACGGCATATCCCTGAGCCAGAGAGCGAACACACCGCCTATGGTGGCCATAGGGATGGCCAGATAGATCATCAGGGTCTGCGGAAAGGACTTAAGTGCGAAATAAATCAGGATGAAAATGAGCAACAAGGCTATGGGGACAACGGTCTGTAACCTATTGCTGGCCCGTTCCAGATTTTCGAATGCACCACCATAGCGTATGTAGTAGCCTGCGGGCAACTCAAACTGCGCATCCAGTCTTGCCTGAATGTCCTCGACAACCGACTTTACGTCCCTGTCACGGATGTTGATGCCCACATACGTTCTACGGTTGGTGTTGTCACGGCTTATCTGCATCGGTCCGGGTTCATAGCTTACTTCGGCGATTTCCCGTAAGGGTATCTGGGAACCGTTGGGCAGATTGATGAAGAGGTTTTGAACATCTTCGATATCCTGGCGGTTTTCTTTTTGCAACCGAACTACCAAATCGAATCGCTTTTCGCCCTCGAAAATCACACCTGCCTTACCGCCCGCAAATGCGGCCTGCACCACATTGTTAAGCTGGTCGATTTCCAGGCCGTACTGTGCCACTTTGTTTCGGTTGTAATCAATGGTAATTTGCGGCAGTCCATCGGTGGCCTCGACTTTCATATCGGCAACACCGGGAACCATCGCAATGATTTTGCCCATTTCTTCGGCCTTACTTGCCAGCACATCCAAATCCTCACCGAACAGCTTGATAGCAACGTCTTCACGAACGCCTGTAAGTAGTTCATTAAAGCGCATTTCGATGGGTTGGGTAAACTCAAAATTGACACCGGGAACGATGCTTATGGCATCTTTCATCTTTTCGACCAGTTCATCTTTACTTTCCGCAGAGACCCATTCATCGGTTGGCTTCAGGATGACAAAAACATCGGCAATATCCATCGGCATAGGGTCGGTCGGAACATCGGCCACACCGATACGGCTAAGGACGGTTTCCACCTCGGGAAATTCCGCCTTGACGGTGCGTTCTATCTTGGTGGTGGTCTCAATGGTTTCCGAGAGTGAACTTCCGGGTTTCAAAATGGCGTGAAAGGCGATGTCGCCCTCGTCCAATTGTGGAATGAACTCACCGCCCATTCTGGTAAAGACAAATATGGTCACCGCAAAAAGGGCAAGTGCAATACCCACGACTATTTTTCCCTTTGAAAGTGCCTTCGTAAGCAAGGGTTCGTATTTTCTTTCTATCCAATGCACGAACCTATCGCCATAAGACTTCTTCTCGGTTTTCGGTGATCGTAGGAACAGGGCGGATACCATCGGCACATAGGTCAGGCAGAGCAGCATCGCACCAATCATTGCAAAGATGAACGTGAGTGCCATTGGCTGGAACATCTTGCCCTCGACGCCTTCCAACGCCAATATGGGAAGGAATACTATAAGGATGATAAGTTGACCGAAAAATGCTGCATTCATCATTTTTTTGGAAGCCTTGGCAGCAATATCATCCCGTTTTTCCGAGCTGACCGTATTCTTTTTAGCCACGTAAGAATACATTAGGAACACCGTGGCTTCCACAATGATTACCGCACCGTCCACGATGATACCGAAATCGATGGCCCCCAAACTCATCAGGTTGGCCCAAACGTCAAAGACGTTCATCAGGATAAAAGCAAACAACAGCGATAGGGGAATGGTCGAAGCCACAATCAGCCCACCACGCCAGTTCCCCAAAAGCAAAACCAATACGAAAATGACGATAAGGCCGCCTTCCAATAGGTTTGTTGTAACCGTTCCCGTAGTTTCGGCAATGAGTTCGCTACGGTCGAGAAACGGTTTGATGAACACGCCTTCAAGCAAGGATTGCTGAATCTGTTCCATTCGCTGGGTCACGTTTTCGATGACCTCGTTGGAATTTGCCCCTTTCAGCATCAGAATCATCCCACCAACGGCCTCGCCCTTACCATCTTTGGTCAATGCACCATAGCGCACCGCACTTCCGATACGTACAGTTCCCACATCCTTGATTTTAATGGGAATACCCTCAACGGTCTTGACGACCATATTTTCAATATCCGAAACACTTCTGGCGAGACCCTCTCCACGGATAAAATTGGCCTGATGGTTACGCTCGATATAGGCACCACCCGTATTCTGGTTGTTGCTTTCAAGGGTCTGGAAGACGTCTGAAATGGTAATGCCAATGGCGCGCAACTCGTCTGGGTCGACGGCCACTTCGTATTGTTTTTTGTTCCCACCAAATGCATTCACTTCCACAACACCGGGAACCATCGCCATTTGCCTGCGGACAATCCAATCCTGAATTGTTCGCAGTTCGGTAGCCGAGTAGTCGTCTTGGTATCCTTCTTCAACTTCAAGCGTGTACTGGTAGATTTCGCCCAACCCCGTTGAGATTGGCCCGATGGACGGTTGGCCAAAACCTTCGGGAATCTGTTCGCGTACTTCGGTCAGTTTTTCGGAAACGAGCTGTCGAGGTAGGTAGGTTCCCATATCATCATCGAAAACAACCGTTACCACGGAAAGTCCGAAACGAGATACCGAGCGGATTTCCTTAACGTCCGGTAAGTTGCTCATCGCCACTTCCACGGGATAGGTCACGAACTGCTCTATATCCTCTGTACCCAAATTGGGCGATTGCGTGATGACCTGTACCTGATTATTCGTAATATCCGGCACAGCATCAATGGGAACCTGGGTCATACTGTAGATACCGGCACCGATAAGTGTCAAGGTGAGCAGACCGATAATAAATTTGTTATTGATTGAAAAATCAATGATTCTGTTAATCATTAAAGAATGGTATTAATTCAGTTGAAATATTGAGGTGCATTCACGAGCAAGCGCAATCATACCTTTGAAGTTTTCAAAAGTTGAAAACTTCAAAACCGGATATAGCTATCCTGTAAAACTGAATTAAACCTGTGGGGGCTGAAAGAGAGAGAAAGTAATATCCTTGCCTATACAGTCGAAGTGGGCAAAATTATCCTGTGGAATGGTTGCTTGAAGCAGCTCGAATTTGGCAATGCCAAAGTGTATCGTGTGAACGTGGCAGCAGTGGCATTGGCAAAACGGCGAGCAAAGTTCACAATCGTCACCGTGGTCACCATTAAAATCAACTACTGAAACGGTTTGGGAATCGTCGGCAACATTCCCTGAATCGCTACAAGGCACTACATTGAGCGCCAAGAAGTAAATCGATAGTATGATTGCCATAACTTTCACGATGCAAAGATAACAGAATTTCGGTGCAACGGGGTTGCAAAATAAAATAGACACCCGTTTAAAAATTCACGACACTTTCAAGTGCATTATCCGCATCTTTATGAATAAAGTTGGATTGATACTTGATTGTTGTAGTTATGGAAGAATGCCTATAAAGTTTCTGAAGCATTTTTATGGGAATCCTATCCTCTGAGATATGCCCAAAGCTATGCCTTGCTATGTGCATAGTCACTTTTTTGTTTATCCCGGCTTTTAAGGCAGCATCCTTTAGATATTTATTGAATTTCTTATTAGCTGTCTTGACTTTGGCATATACATCTTTCGGGTCTTTAAGGTTGGCTTTTTTCATTTCAGGGAACACAAAATCATCATCACTATTTCTTCCATTACGATAATGTTCTAAAATGTCGTTCGCCTTGTCAGGTATTCTAAGGGATAATAATTTGGAATTTTTATCCATTCGATAATGAAGCCGTCCATCATAAATATCATTCCAACGAATTTTAAGGACATCGGCTGTTCTTATCCCGGCAAAGTAAAAACTGAAAAGCCAGACATTTCTAGCGTGCTTCTCATTCTCACTAAGATTTTCAACACTTTCTAATGATACAATTTCTTCTTTCGTAAGGCCTACTTTCTCAGTTTCAGGAAATTTTATACGTATTTTATCAGAGCCAAAAGGATAGAGTTTTTTATCAACAATCCCCATCTTGATTGCTCTATTATAAATGGTTCTAATAACTACAAGGTTGTTCACGATTGACCTTTCGGAAATCTTTCTGGTTGCCATTAAATAACCTTTGAATTTTCTTAGAAATTGTTCATCAATTTCTTGAAAGGTCAGCTGCCTTGATTTCACAAAACTCAAAATCTGGTTTACACGAGCTTTATCCGCAGAATGGCGTGCTAGTTTTTTGTTGGTTTCCAGTTCATTTAAAAATTCATTAGCCACCTCAAAAAAGCTGGTAGATTTGGACGAGCTATATAGCTTATTTTTAATCTGATTGGCAGTAATGTCTTTTTTTTCGGATTGTAGTTCCAATAACTTTTTACTGGCTTCGCTGAGCTTTGTGCTCAGTAAATTATTAAGCCTTGCAGCGTTTGGATGTGATTTCTTAACACGAATATTTTTTTCATCCCAATCTTTTATGTCAATATAGTGGCCGATGTAGTGATAATTGGAACTACGATTTTTTGTGATTCGAATAGCCAAAGGATAAAGACCTTCCTTATTTGGTTTTTTTCTTAGAACGATTTTTACATTTGAAGCCATATCCAGTGATTAATTTAGAATATAAAAATAATCAATTTTGGTACAACATAGGTACAACAAATTTTGCTTTTAAAGCATATCAGATGATTTTAAAAAATATTAAAATACTTATAAACAGTTGATTATAAGATAAATTATTGAGAATTGACTAAAAATACGCTGGATTCAAAATCCAGTTCCTTTGGAGTGTGGGTTCGATTCCCACCCAAGGTACACGAAACCCCTGTTAATCATTTGATTGGCAGGGTTTTGTTTTTTATCAGTAGCATTATTTTTGGTACTATCCTTAAAACAGGGAACTTACAGCCTATCTGTAAAGTTTCAATAATTGACTTTTCAATACTGGCCCTGAAGGAAAAAAACCCTTTAAAGAGACTTGTAACAATACGTTTAGTTGCCTATTAAGGAGTTGTGTAACGATTGCAAAGGTTAGCTAACGTTTTTTATTTAGTTCGTAAAGCTCTATTCCGATGTTATGCGTTTTTTGTTTATTGTCAACTCCTAGTTCGGTTGTTATAACATTCAACATGTCCTTCCCGTTGTCATCAAAAAACTGAATGAATCTTAATTCGGTCATTATTCCAACTAACTGGTCACTTTCATAATTTATAAGTTTGAATTCTATTTCATTACTCGCTTTAGACTTAAAAGTTTCCAAATAAAAACTGTCTCTTGAATTTTGAAAAATTGAGAGGCTCAAAGTCTTTTCTTTATCAACATTTTTTGAGTTTTTATCATAACTAGAGTAGAAATTAAGTCTTCCATTGTAAGTATCTGGTATTTTCGATTTCATAAGTTTCAGCTCAAAAAAGCGACTTTTGGTTGAGTCTATAATACCGTTTTCTTGGGTTATTATTTGATTAATTATCGTGTCATTTTCTTTCGATACATAGACTTCTACTTTTTCACTAAGATTATCGGGATATTCGTATGTAATCCAAAATCGGTCATATTTTTCATTGTCAACTTTCTTTTTTGATTCAACTATTTTCGATTCTGCTTTATCCTTTTTATCAGTGCAGGAATAAAATCCAATGGTAAAAATTAATATTAAGATTCTGAAGTTTGCCATCAAATGTTAGCTAACGCAGGACTATATGTAGTCGCGTGTTTCGATATTTTACTGTCGTACCGACAAGGTACATAAAAAAGAAAATACAATGGAGCATACCAGATTGCAGATAGCGGTTGATATGCACATGTGTCATCGATGGCACCTAAAGGAGATAAATTAGATAGTCACTTATCCTACCGCCCTTGCAATCCGGCATGGCCCGGAGCCTGAGCGGCGTTTAAGCTCGAAGTCCTTATTATTTATAAGTTTTTAAATGCTGTTATTTAGTAGACGATGATTAACAACGGCTGAACTAATATTTCTCCATTGAACTGCATCTGCAAGAATGAATTTTATAAATCCGTGGTCTTTATTCGAAATTAACCTAGCTTGGGAGTCCATTTTATTTTCGTTTAGATAAAAAAACAAAATCATATCACTTGTAAATATTCCATAATGGTCTTCGGACATTTGAAATGCAGTTAGAATTCCAGTAAATTTTCTTGATCCAGTTTTAGGCTTATATGCCATTAGATGATATTGTGGGTATTTCTCAATTAAATTTAAATTTTCTAGCAATTCTTTATGAGTTGGAAATAGATTGGTGCTTAGGAAAAGCCCTATTTCCGCCTCTACTTCATTTGGTAATTTAAAATTCTTAAATAGTGGATTTGACGTCATTGAAAGTCGCCAAATAATTGAAAAGCAGAATAATTTGAATAATAAAGGGTTCAAATCTATACAGTATAAAATTTCGTTTGGTCCAATCTTAGAAATTTCGAACTTGTCCTTTCTATTTGAATAGTCATTTATAGATTTTAATTTTCTCGCAAAGTATGTTTCTGAAATTTCAATCTGCTTTTCACAATCAGAGCATATCAAAAAGTCCTGTTTTGGGATGTCTTGTATTTTTCTAGGCTTTCCTTTTTTATCTACTTGAAACGTATGACGTGGCTTCATATCACGAAATAGTGGTCTGCCCAAAAATTTAGGTATTATGTGCGAATTTTTTTTGTCCGCTTGGTTTGAATTGCAAAGAGGGCAGAGGTTCATTTATAATTGCAGCTAACGCAGGACTATATGTAGTCGCGTGTTTGGAATTTTGTTTGTCGTACCGGTAAGG
This sequence comes from Cytophaga sp. FL35, assembly GCF_014349235.1. Taxonomy (GTDB): domain Bacteria; phylum Bacteroidota; class Bacteroidia; order Flavobacteriales; family Flavobacteriaceae; genus Euzebyella. The sequence continues at coordinate 12,672 of NZ_JACSOH010000036.1, forward strand.
TACGTAAAAAAGAAAAACACAAGGGAGCATACCAGATTGCAGATAGCGGTTGATATGCACATTTGTCCCGGATGGTCCCTCGTACTCTGCCATTGCAATCCGGTATGTCCCGGAGCCTGAGCGGCGTTTAACGAAACGACCGATGAATACCTTTAAAACAATAAAAGTGTTAGGGATAATTGTGCATCCTTATTTGATTGACAGTCTTTTTATGTTGTTGAATTTTTAGGTCATAGGTTTTTTGGAAAACACCTTGGTACTGGTTTTCATATCGGCATAGCGGGGGTCTTGAATGTAGTCTTGCTTTTGCATTTTTACTACCTCAATGCTCAAAAAACCAAATTCACTTACCACCTTGCCGTAAAAACGGTATACCCCTTTACCCCTGAAAAAATAATTGGCAGCTACGGGCGGAAACAAAACAGTATCGAAAACCTCTCCTTTTTGATCTACCAAGGTGGCAAAATGCATTCGCTTACCATGATGGGTCTTTGTGTTTTTTACCGTTACCAAATAGCCATAAATATCAATATACTTGTTTAAGAAACGCTCTAAGTCGGCAGCACATCTATTGTTTTTAGGCGGTTCTGCCAATATATCAAACGGACTGCATAAGCAAAAGCCCAATAGTTCAAGTTCGGCAAAGGCCGTTTCTAAATGAGTGGTATGCAGGTGGGGAATCTTAAAATCTTGGTGTTTGGGCGGAAACAGTTTCGGGTGGTCTATTTTTGTGCTTTTGTTGAGGAATAAATGGGCTTTCCAGAGTAGTTGATGTTTGTTAACCCCTGTAAACCTAAAGGCGTCAACACGAATTAAAATACTTATCTGTTCTATGGAAATACCAACCCGGTCCAAAAAATCTTCCAGGGAAGAAAAACTTCCGTTTTTGCCGCGTTCTTTTAAAATACGTTCAGACACCCGAAGTTCCAGCTCCCGCAAGTAGCCAAATCCTAAAAAAATATCCTTCCCATAAATGGCATTTACATGAAAACTTTGGTTGACGCAGGGCGGATGCACAATAGCTCCCAACATACGCGCTTCATGTACATAGAACTCGGCTCGGTAAAATCCGCCGCCATTATTGAGCACCGCCACCATGTACTCCAAGGGAAAATAGGCCCGTAAATAGAGGGTCTGATAACTTTCTACGGCATAAGAGGCCGAGTGCCCTTTGGCAAAGGCGTAACCTGCAAAACTGGCAATCTGCTCCCAAACTTCAAAAATAACACTGTCCGGCTCTCCTTTTTTTCGGCAGTTGTCAATAAATTTTAAACGGACTTTGTCAAACTCTTCCCGAGACCGGAATTTACCGCTCATTCCCCTGCGGAGCACATCGGCTTCGCCCAAATCCAAATCCGCAAAATGGTGCGCCACTTTAATAACATCTTCTTGGTAGACCATGACCCCGTAGGTTTCGGGCATAATATCCAACATCACCGGATGCCCTTTTTCTTTGGCCCTACCTTTGTTCCTATGGCGTAGGATATACTCGCGCATCATTCCGCTTTTTGCCACTCCCGGCCGAATAATGGAGCTTGCCGCCACCAACCCCAGGTAATTATCTACTTCCAGTTTTTTCAAAAGCATGCGCATGGCGGGCGATTCCACGTAAAAACACCCCATACATTGAGCTGTTTTGATCAACGCGTTAACCGACCCATCAGTCTTAAACTTTCGTACATTATGAATATCAAAGCTGTTCGCCCTTTCAGGCTGATTGTAGGCTATAATATCCAATGCCTCCCGTATTTTCGATAGTCCGCGCTGCCCTAGAATGTCAAATTTAAAGAGACCTACGTCTTCGGCAATGACCATATCAAACTGGGTAGTCGGGAATCCCTTGGGCGGAAGGTGCGTTGCGGAGAACCAATGCAAGGGCTTATCACTGATCAAGATACCGCCCGCATGAATGCTCAAATAATTGGGCATTCCCATCAACAATCGTCCATATTTGATGACCAAGCGAGAAATATCATCGGAACTTTTTGGGTCATACCCGCCTTCACATAGGGCGTCTATTTCCCGCTTTGGTAAACCGAACACTTTGCCCAACTCCCTAATAACCCCTCTTTCCTTAAAAGTGACATAGGTACCTAAAAGGGCTACATGCTCAAACCTGTCAAAAATATATTGGGTCATTTCCGGGCGATCGCGATGCGAAAAATCAATATCAAAATCGGGCGGATTGGCGCGGTACAGATTGATAAAACGTTCAAAATAAAGGTCGAGTTCTATGGGGTCTACATCGGTAATGCGTAAAAGATATGCTACTATACTGTTGGCGCCGCTACCACGGCCCACATAGAAAAATCCACGCTTTCTCGCTTCGCTTACAATATCATGATTGATGAGAAAATAGGACACAAACCCCATCTCTTTTATGAGCTTCATCTCTTTTTCCAAACGTTCTAGAATACCCTCCCCACCATCAGGATAGCGGTAGGGCAGGCCTTCATGGCAAAGTTTTTCAAGAAGCGCCTCGTCTGCCTCTTGAGAGCCCAAATACGTACGCAGGTTCTGTGGCGACCTGTTTTCCGAGAAATCGAAAAAAATATGGCATGACCTTAGCAAGCTCTCCGTATTTTCTAAAATATGTGGATGCTCAGAAAACGCTGCTGCCAAATTGGTTATGGGAAACATTTTTTCATCTTCGGAAGCCTCTTCGGTCTTTTCCAATTGACTCAACAAGATATTGTTGTCAATGGCCCGGAGAAGTCGGTGGGCATTAAAATCACTTTTATGCCTGAAAGTAACCGGCTGTAGCACCACCAATTTATTCTTTAAATTGGATAGTTTTGAGAAGGGTAGTTTTCTTAAATCCCTAATGGAAACACCTATAAACTCGTTCTCTCCCAAAAGATTTATTTCATGCAAGAGCACTTTTTCAAAAGGGTATACCACATAGGCATTCTGAAATTTGGGCGCCACTGGTGGAATTTCTTTTTGCTGATGCAAATACTGAGATAGAAAATCATTAAGCTCCATGAATCCCTCATTGTTTTGTGCGATGCCCACAAAGCAGGGATCTATTCCGTTTCTAAAGTCGATGCCCAAAATAGGTGTTACGTTAAAATCAGGGGCCAAACGCACAAAGTTGAGGCAGGCCGAAGTATTATTGATATCCGTTAGCACCAAACGGGTAACCTCGTTCTCTTGGGCCAAGCGCAGCAATTCCTTTTCGGAAAATGTTCCGAAGCGAAGACTATAATATGTGTGACAATTTAAATACATATTTTTTGCCCAATTCAACTTTTACAAGGCCAACATACCGTTGAGGGTACATTTATTCGCTAACTCTCAACTCCTAACCCCTAACCCCTAATTCCTGATTCCTGATTCCTGACTTACTGCTTTCTATGTGCTAACACTATAGGCGGCCTACCATCAAAAGGGTTTTGCATTCGTCCCACCGTTTTGGCTCCCATGCCCGAAGCCCTAATGACACTTTTATCACCGTAGCGTTTTCGAATATGGTCCATGGCGTGGTAGAGGCTCAAAATCTCCTCCGTATCATCAAAAAGATTGATCTGGTAATTGCCCGATACCAAGTGGCTGAACCGTATGCCTATTAATCGTACCAACAAGCGGCGGTTGTAAAGTGATTTGAACATTTCCAATATTTTGGGAATGAGAATATGGTCTGCACTTGTATAGGGAATACGCAATTGCTTGGAGTAGGTGTTAAAATCTGAATACCGGATTTTTACCGCGATACAGGCCGTTAATTTTTCTCCCCTTCGTAATTGGTAGGCCAGGTTTTCGGTCATAGCGATAAGAATACCCTTCAGCTTTGTCACATCTATGGTATCCTTGTCAAAAGTACGTTCCGTTGAAATTGATTTTCGGTCACAAAACGGAATTACCGGGGTGTGGTCAATGCCATTGGCCCGTTTCCATATGACTCCTCCGTTCTTGCCCAGCACCCGTTGCATCACATCAATAGGCATTTCCTGTATGGTTCGTACTTGCCGTAAACCTAGGTTGCGAAGGGTCTGATAGGTTTTATCACCTACCATGGGTATTTTTTTGATGGAAAGTGGGGCCAAGAAAGGTTTTTCATGTCCGAAATCGATTTTTAATTGATTATCGGGTTTTGCCTCGTTCGTAGCCACTTTTGAAACCACTTTGTTTACCGATAGGCCAAAGGAAATGGGCAGTCCGGTTTCTTTGGTTATGCGTTGTCTGAGCTCTGAGGCATATTTGTAAGAGCCAAAAAAACGGTCCATTCCGGTAAGGTCCGCATAAAACTCGTCGATACTCGATTTTTCGAAAAGCGGTACTTTTTCTTGGATGATTTCGGTAACCATATCGGAGAACTTACTGTAGGTGCCTGCATTTCCCTTAATGGGAACGGCTTCCGGACAAAGTTCTTTTGCCATTTTCATAGGCATGCCCGAGTGTACTCCAAATTTACGGGTCTCATAACTACAGGCGGCAACTACACCACGATCGCTCAGCCCCCCAACCAATATAGGCTTGTTCTTGAGCTCAGTATTCATGCGCCGCTCTACGGATACAAAAAAAGTATCAAGGTCTAAATGTAAAATGGTCTTTTGCATAGCTGATCCACAAAATAAATCGGGACAGCTAAATTATGGAATAAATCCATTTAATTGGAATATTTCCAATATAAGAGATAAAAATTAACAGAAATCAAAAGAGTGCGCTACTGTCCTGATTTCTGTTAAAGTATTTTTTCGTTTTCGTTTACAGGTTGATAGCTACTTTTTCGCCGGTTTCTACGGCTCTATAGATGGCATCTATTATTTTCATGTCCTTCAATCCTTCTTCCCCATCCAACGGAACAATGGGCTGTACTCCTTCAAAAATAAGTTGAGACATTCCATCCATTTGCAAGGTTTGATGCGTGATATGGGGTTGATCCAATTCTCCTTTATGGGTACGCCCTTTAATAGGGCCATAACCGGTAGAAGGTTTCATCTCTACCCATCCCTCGGAACCTGTCATAAAAAAGCGATCTAAATGGCTCATATTGTAAGTGGATAAACAATTGGCCACCGCACCGCTGGGGAAGCCCAACTGAAATTGAATGGTCTCATCAACTCCTTCCTTGAATTTAATCGGGTCGGTTTTGGTTTCTTGGGCGGTCACCCAAATAGGCTCTTCGCCCAGCATGTAACGCGCCCCGTTAATGGAATAGATACCAATATCCATCATGGCGCCACCACCGGCCAATTCTTTGTTCAAACGCCATTGGTTGGGATCACCAATAGTAAAACCAGACTGTCCCTGAAAGAATTTCACTTTGCCGAATTCCCCGTTTTGCCTCATTTTAATGACCTCAACCGTTTTTGGCTCGTAATGCATGCGATAACCAATGAGCAAATGTACTTTAGCAGCCTTACAGGCATCGACCATTTCTTGGGCCTCATCTGCATTCACGGCCATGGGCTTTTCGCAGATAACGTGCTTTCCCGCTTTGGCAACCCGTATCGATTGGTCTTTATGCAATCCGTTCGGGGTAATTACATAAACGGCATCAATATCCTTGTTGTCTTTGATAGCGTCAAAATTCTCATAGTTGTAGCAGTTTTTTTTTGGAATATCGTACTTGGCCTGCCAGTCTTTTATTTTTGACGGAGTGCCACTGATAACGCCCACCAATTTTGCCCGTTTGCAATCTTTCATAGCTTCCGCTACTCGGGTGCCATAACTACCAAGCCCCATAATGGCCACTTTTAAGACCGGACCTTGGTACGGTGCTTCGGTAGCCGCAAAAAGGGGATTGCTGTGGTATAATAGAGGTAGACCAACTGCCGAAACGGTCAGTTTTTCCAAAAAATTTCTTCGTGATGCCATAGTAGTGTTCTGTTTGTTGAATTCTAAAAGTAAAACATTCAATCGTAACATAAAATGTTTTATTTCATGAAAGTAAAGCCGATTACGACGGTATTGGGTAAAGAAGGAGTTTTTTTCATTTGACTAAATGAAAACCGTTGTGTACAGGAAAGTCAAAATAATTAACTTGCTTGCCAACGGGAACAGCCCCAAAGTAAAACGTGAATTCGTTATAGAAGATTCAACGTAGGGGTTCTATTTTTTAAGAATACATTAGTTTGTGCCAAACAACCTTTTTTATGATGCAACTACCTTTCAAACCTATTGCCAAAACGGCATTATATAGTCTGATTTTCTTTGCCTCATGCCATTTTCATGCGCAGAAAGTCGAAAACGGATTTGTAAAAACCATCCTCACCAAAGAGTTTCTTTCGGAGGGTGTAGCAACGGCAGATGTAAACAATGACGGTCTTTTGGATATTGTGGCCGGTTATTCTTGGTTTGAAGCACCAAATTGGGAACGCCATGAGCTGGCTCCCTTTAAGAGCTACGACCCTTACAAAGAGTATAGCGAGTCTTTCTTGAACTTGGGAATGGATGTAAATTTAGACGGTTGGGATGATGTTGTAATAGTAGGCTATCCCGGTGAAGGCGGGTTTTGGTTTGAAAACCCAAAAAATGAAGAGGGTTATTGGACCAAGCACATGATAGCGGATTCCATGGGTATTTCCAATGAGTCCCCAGGTTTTTTGGACGTTGATGGAGACGGCCGCTTGGATATTTTGTGCGGAGATTATGAAAAAAGACAAATAGTGTGGCTTCAGGCCCCTAAAACAAAAGGAGAAACTGTATGGAAACGCTATCCGCTTACCAAAGAAAATGTTTCTGGTACGGACCGGTATTCGCATGGCATTGGTTATGGCGATGTGGACGGTGATGGGTATAAGGATGTGCTGGTGACAGATGGCTGGTTCAAAGGTAGTGCAGATGTAACATCTGGAAACTGGGAATTTCAGGAAGCCACCTTAGGGGAACCCTGTTCCCATATGTATGTATTTGATGTGAATGGGGATGGGCTGAACGATGTGTTAAGCGCTTCTGCACACAAATTGGGAGTTTGGTGGCATGAGCAGGATAAATCCGGTAGTTTTAAGACGCATTTGATGACCGAAACCACCTCTCAAACACATTCTTCCATTATGGTGGATTTAAATGGCGATGGAATAAATGATTGGGTAACAGGTAAGCGATTCTTGGCGCATAATGGCAATGACCCCGGTGATGCGGATACACCATATCTTTTTTGGATTGAATTTATGCCCGGCAAGAAACCTTATTTTAAGGAACATTTGATTGATTCCGACTCGGGTGCCGGACTCAATATTGCCATTGCCGATATGGATAAAAATGGAAAGCCGGATATTGTTATCGCCAATAAAAATGGTGTTTTTCTTTTTGAGAATATGTTAGGCGATAAGAAAAGCAAGTAATTTTTGACCCGTACACCCAACATTTAAAGCTAATCTGCGTTATAGCAAGTACTACGGTTATGTTTGCCAACTAGAAATAGGGTAAACATTGGGCAAAAATTTTTGAAGTGTCGTTTTCTAAGACGAAATACATTTTTCTGTTCACAGTACTTCTATGTTTTTGGGCAAATTCTTATGCCAAAAGCATGGCAGGTGTGCGTTCTATGCCTTTTGTGCAACTGCAGGAAATACCCAACGATTCCGTAGATAAAAAGACCAAAATAAAAATCACCTCTCCAAATTCATCAACAGTTTGGGATATTACCCAGCCTGCGAAACTGGAATGGTCTACCATCAACATTGGCCCTGAGAAATCTATAAGGTTCTTTTTAGCATTAAATGATATGGTGGTGCAAGAACTGGGTACTTTTAAAAATTCCTTTAGTGTTTTAGATATTGTTCTGGCCAAGAATATTAGCACCGGTGATGCTTATCAAGTGGTAGGTATTGAGCTTTTTCCTGATAACAAATATCAAATAGCTAAGTTTGCCACTCCTTATTTTTCTATCAAAAACCCTATTTCGGATGCGAGAAAGAAGGCCTACGAGGAGAAAAATCGACAAAAACCGACACCATCATCCACTAAAGTTGTGGAACCGGTCAATCAATTTGATGGCCGTAATATCACCTACGTAAAAGAAGTTGCTTTTGACAAAGAAGATATCACTATTGATATTTGGGACCACGGCAGACAAGATAATGACATCGTTTCTATCTACCTGAACGGTAAAACTGTAATTGCCAAACACCTTTTGACCTATCAGAAAAAAAGAGTGAGCTGTAAACTCGAAAAAGGCAAGGCCAACGACCTGTTTCTCTATGCCCATAATTTGGGCAACTCGCCGCCCAATACCGTTTCCATTGAGATTACGGATGGCAGCACTTCGGAAAAAATTATTCTTAATTCCGATTTAAAAAGCTGTGAAGCGGTACAGATCAGTGTGAAGCCTTAGGGGACTATAAGCTCTTATTTAGTACATAGGCCGCATCGTTCCAGCGTAATTCTTGCTTAAAGCGATATAAGTCTGTCTTTTCGTCAATCAACAAAAATTCAATATCCATGATTTCGGCAAAATCTTCTAGGGATTCTGCGGATATGTTTTGGCTATAACAGGTATGGTGTGCACCACCTCCGTAAATCCACGCCGCTGCGGCAGTCTGCAAATCTGGTTTCGGGTCCCATAGTACTCTGGCTACTGGAAGTTTTGGCATATCATGTTCAATTTCCAAAGCCTCTACTTTGTTCACCAGCATTCTAAAACGGTTGCCCATATCAACAATGGAAGCGTTCAATGCCTTTCCTTTACCGGAATTGAACACCAAACGTACAGGGTCTTCCTTTCCTCCAATGCCTAATGGGTGTACTTCGCAACGTACATCTCCATTAGCAATCGTCGGGCAAATTTCAAGCATATGGGAGCCCAAGCAACTTGATTTTGAGGGATGGAAATGATAGGTATAGTCTTCCATAAAACTGTTTCCGCCTTCTAGCCCAGTGCCCATGACCTTCATGGTACGCACAAGGGCAGCGGTTTTCCAGTCGCCTTCTCCACCGAAACCGTAACCACTGGCCATCAATCGCTGCGTGGCAATGCCGGGAAGCTGTTTCATGCCGTGCAAATCTTCAAAGGTATCGGTAAAGGCTGTGTACCCCCCATCTTCTAAAAAAGCACGCATTCCCAATTCAATTTTGGCGGCATCCAACAAAGATGTACGCATATTTCCATCGGATTTTAATGCTTCCGCCAGTTGGTAGGTTTCTTCATACTCCTGAACCAAGGTTTCAATTTGTCTCTCGGAGATGGCATCAATGAACTTCACCAAATCGCCTATACCATAACCATTTACCTCGTACCCAAATTTTATTTGGGCGGACACTTTGTTGCCATCAGTAACGGCCACTTGCCGCATATTGTCTCCAAAACGGGCTACCTTCATTTTTTTGGAATCTGCTACGGCACAGGTGACCCTGCACCAGTTGGCAACTTTCTCAATCACGGATTCATCTTGCCAATGACCTACGACCACTTTCCTATTCATTCGCATACGCGAGGCCATAAAACCGAACTCACGCCCGCCATGTGCGGACTGGTTCAAGTTCATGAAATCCATATCAATCGTATTCCAAGGAATATCCCTATTGAACTGGGTGTGCAAATGAAGAAATGGTTTTTGTAAGGCTTTTAAACCGGCAATCCACATTTTTGCAGGGGAAAAGGTATGCATCCAAGTGACCAAACCAACACAATTCTCGGTGTTGTTGGCTTCCATACAAAGCCTGTATATTTCATCCGGCGTTTTTACGGTAGGTTTATGAAGTACCTTTACCGGTATGGTATTTTCTGCATTTAAAAATTGAGCAATCTCTTGGGAGTGTTTTGTAACCTGTTCTAGAGTTTCAGGGCCGTAAAGATGCTGGCTTCCGGTTACCAACCAAACCTCGTAATGGGAAATATTGATCATTATCTACTTTTTCTTCTTTATAAACTTAGGGTACTAAAGGAAATCATTATATACACCACAATTAGGAGTACCACCACTGAGGTAACAATATCCCAAATATTGTAACTGCCTTTTCCTTCTTCTTTTTGTTCTGCGGATACGCTACCGAATGTCAAGCCGGCCAGTTGAGTTTGAGATGGTGCAGGATAGAACATACTTACAATAATCGCTATGGCAATACACATGGCGAAAAAGTACGCGCCGAACACCAACCAATTAATATCGGCCAGTTGAAACATAAAACTACCTTCGGCAAAACTCGATTTTAAAATTTCTAAGGTCAATTTGGTGAAACCAATAAGAAAACCACCTACCAGAGTAGCGATAGCGCCATTGGCATTGATTCTTTTATAGAATATTCCTAAAAGGAACACCGCCGCAATCGGGGGCGAAATGTATGCCTGTACGTTTTGCAGGTATTCGTATAATCCGTCGGATAGCGTGGTGATGATAGGAATCCAAAGAAGACCCAAACCAACTACAAAGAAAGTCGCGATTCGGCCTGTTTTTACCAATTCTTCTTCGGGCTTTTCGGGTTTTAGTTTTTTATAAATGTCCAAGGTAAAAAGAGTGGAGCACGAATTAAAGACCGAAGCCAAAGAGCTCATCAAAGCCGCTAAAAGCCCTGCAGCAACTAATCCTCGTAAGCCGGAAGGCATCAAGTTGCTCATCAACACCGGAAAGGCCTCATCCGGACTGTCCCAATCCAATTTTCCTTGCATTTTCAATCCCAAAGCAACAACACCGGGGATTAAGAATAGAAATACCGGCATTAATTTGAGTAACGCTCCAAAGATACTTCCCCTTCTACCTTCCTTGATGTTTTTAGCGGTGAGCACGCGCTGCACAATAACCTGATCGGTACACCAATACCAAATACCCACTACGGTACTGGTAATGAACAAGGGCAGCCACGGATAATCAGGGTCAGAATTAGGTCGCCACATATTGAAATAATCGGCACCTACGGTTTCTTTGAGTTCGCCCCATCCGCCTACGGCATCCAATCCTAAATAGGTAAGAATCCCGGCTCCAATGACCAATACAATCGCCTGAATGGTTTCCGTATATACTACGGCACGCATTCCGCCCAAAACCGTGTAAAGTCCCGTGAGAACCACCGTTGCTACGGCCCCAATCCAAAAAGGAATTCCCAACAGCGCCGAAACGACCACCCCACCGGCATAGATGGTTACCGACACCTTTGTCAAGATATAGGCAATCAATGAAACGATGGACAATACCCAACGAGAGCGGGCATCAAACCTTCTTTCCAAAAATTCTGGCATTGTAAACACCCCACTACGCGCGTAAAACGGTAAAAAGACCCAACCAAGCATAAGAACGAGCCAAGCATGCAGTTCATAAATGAGCAACGGCATTTTGTCTCCTGCCCCGTTTCCGGCGAGACCTACTACATGCTCAGAGCCAATGTTGGAAGCAAATATGGAAGCACCTACCACGAACCAGCCAATATTTCTACCGGCGAGAAAGTAATCCTCTGTATTTTTTTGTTTTTGCATGATGACCCACCATGCCACTCCTAAAAGTACCAGAAAATAGAGGGCGATTACCACCCAGTCAAGCGTATCCAATCCTTTCATAATATAGTTTTAGTTGATTGAGAAAAAAGGTTCTTATTCTTGACCGTAATAGGAGTTGCCCCCATGTTTACGTTCAAAATGTTTCTTTTTAAGAGCCTCTTTAAGTTGTTTTGCATTTGGGTTGATCTGCAAAGTTATGTGGGCCATTTTGGCTACCTCTTCGCAAACCGCACTGTTGTAAACCGCCTTATGAACGGTCTTTCCCCAGGTAAATGGGGCATGGTTACCTACTAAGATCATTTCAACCTCATTATGGTCAAAACCACGTTCTTTTAAGCAATCTATTATTTGATACCCTGTCATATGCTCGTAATCTCCTTGAATGTAATCGTCTTTCATAGGAGGCGCACAAGGGATGTCCGATGTCAAATGATCCGCATGGGTGGTACCAAAAATGGAAATATCTTTAAGTGCCTGCGCCCAAGCCGTTGCGTAGGTGGAGTGCGTATGCACCACACCGCCAATCTCGCTCCATTCTTTATAAAGTACCGCATGTGTCTTGGTGTCGGATGATGGTCTCATGCTGCCTTCCACTACATTGGCGTCAAAGTCACAGATCACAATATCTTCCACTTTTAAGTCGGCATAAGGCACTCCGCTTGGTTTGATGGCAAAAACGCCCTTATCTCTATCCACCGCGCTGGCATTGCCAAAAGTGAACAACACCAAACCAAGCTCTGGCAGTCTCATATTGGCTTCGTAAGCTTCCTCTTTTAGAGTTTTATATACGCTCATTTTACAGCTTGTTTCATGATGTGAGGTTCCATTACTTCGGCCAAGGCATTGTACTTTTTGTAAACTTCTTCGTAGGCCGCTACTTTAGAAGCTTCGGGATGGTACACCGTTTCAAAATCACTTCCCATTTTTTCCACTGCTTCAGGAACATTTGCAAATTTTCCGGCAGCGACTGCACCAAAAATAGAAGCTCCTAGTGCACATGCTTGCTCAGATTGTACCACTTTAATAGGCATGTTGAGTACATTGGCCATCATCTGCATGATAAAAGGCGATTTTTTGGCCACACCGCCCAAAGCGACCACCCCTTTGATGGGAATACCTTCGGATAAAAATCGGTCTACAATTTTTTTGGCTCCAAAACAGGAAGCTTCTACCAATGCCCTAAAAATCTTAGGAGAGTTGCTTCCTAGGTTGATCCCCGCAATGACGCCTTTTAAATTTTGGTTGGCATCGGGGGTTCTTCTACCGTTCATCCAATCCAGTGCCAGTTCGCCCGAAGCCCCAATGGGTTCTTTTTCGGCGGCTTTACTGAGTTCTGGAAGGATTTTTTCCACAGCCTCTGAAATCAACTTGCTCTTGGTTTTTTCATCTATCAAGCTTGAACTTCCAATCAACTCCTTAATGGGCCACGCCAATAACCTTTCAAACCAAGCATAGATATCGCCGAAAGCGGATTGTCCAGCCTCTAACCCCAACATTCCCGGAATGACCGAACCATCTACCTGCCCGCAAATACCCTTGACCAGTTTTTCCTTTCCTTCCATAGGAGCTACCAAAATATCACAGGTAGATGTACCCATGATCTTGGCCAAATAATAAGGTTCTGCTTGGGCCCCAACAGCACCCATGTGGGCATCGAAAGCGCCAACGGCCACTTCAACATTTGTTGACAGACCTAGACGTTCGGCCCATTCGGTACTTAATGTCCCTGCCGATACATCAGAGGTGTATGTTTTAGTAAACATTTGGTCTCTTAGCCCATCTAAAATGGGGTCTAAGGCAGTAAAGAAATCGTTGGAAGGGAGTCCACCAAATTCTTCATGCCAAAGAGCTTTATGACCTGCAGCACATCGGCTGCGTTTCATTTCTTTTACGTCATTGCCACCAGTTAATAAGAAAGGCACCCAATCGCAATGCTCTACCCATGAATAGGCTGCACCCAATACGGACTCATCAGCACGCGAAACATGTAAAATTTTAGACCAAAACCATTCTGAAGAGTAAATTCCACCCTCATATTTAGAATAATCTATCTCCCATTTTTTGCAGAGTTCGTTTATTTCTGCAGCCTCTTTAATGGCTGTGTGGTCTTTCCATAGCACAAACATGGCATTCGGGTTTTCCTCAAATCCTTCCAGTAAAGCTAGTGGGGTTCCTTGTTTGTTGACCGCTACAGGGGTTGAACCTGTGGTGTCTATTCCAATGCCTACAATGTTTTGAACCACATCATCTTCAACTTGGGTCAGAACAGTTCTAATTGTCTGTTCAATCCCTTCCATATAATCCAAAGGATGTTGACGAAATTGATTGGTGGAGGGGTTACAATACTTGCCCTCTTTCCACCTTTTATAATAATGTACGGAGGTTGCCAATTCTTGTCCGTTTGATAGGTTTACCAAAAGGGCACGAACAGAGTCCGATCCAAAATCCAAGCCTAAGCTATAGTTGTTCAAATCCATGAGTAGAAAAATTGAGGCACCTTCCACTATTTGGGTGGCCCCAAATACGGTAAGTTTCCTATGCTGTGTTTAGTTGGTTATATGTTGAAGTTTTTTACATAATTATATTTGTCCTCATCAAACTTGTAGAGGTAGGCACCTTTTTTTGATTCGGTTTTGTCCTTTTCATTCAGCTTGATTAGAAAATCCATGGAATTCAGTTTTTTTCTAAAGTTGCGTTTGTCTATTTCCTCACCTAAAATGGCTTCATATAATTTCTGAAGCTGAGGCAGGGTAAATTTTTCCGGTAAAAGATTAAAACCAACAGGACCGCTTTTTACCCTTCTTCGGAGTCTTTTCATTGCAGCATCGATCATCTCCTTATGGTCAAAAATCAGTTCCGGTAAATTATCAATAGGAAACCACTCCGCTTTATAACTCTTAACCAGTTCATCATTGTAATCCTTCTTTAGAACCAGGGCACTATAGGTTACTGAAATTACCCGTTCATAAGGATCTCTTTTTGCTTTACCGAACGCCCGTACCTGTTCCATATAAACGTCATCTAGACCCGTAAGTTCCGTAAGGACCCTATGAGCGGCATCATCTAAATCTTCATCGTTATGAACAAAACCTCCAATTAATGACCAACGGTCTCTTTCAGGCTCAAAACTTCTACTTACCAACAGTAGTTCTAAATTACCGTCATTGAAGCCGAAAATGAGGCAATCTACTGCCACTGTAATTTGTTGGACTTCTTTATAAGCCCTGTTTATCTGAAATGGTTTTTGCAAAGCGTTTCAAATTTGGTGTTAAATATAGGACAAAAAATATAATAGTGTTCAGTTTACACTTTTAAATATTAAAAATTTGTAAACCTAAATTGAATTTAAAAAAAATCACTATTTGCTAAAATACGGTTATTTGTTGCTTTTACCCAGAAGTTAAAGTCAAAAGACTGATGAATTAATAATAATGAAATCGTAAATAGGGTAAACAATCTAATTTCTTTACCTTTCCAAGACTAACTTTCTGGCTTTCAATAGTAATATTGGGTTGGTCGTATCTTACAGAGTTTATAGTTGTTTAAATATATAGCAGAAGTTTCAGTTAGGAATTCAATTTTATTGGGAGCCTTTATAAAGGTGTTCTTCTTAAGAAACTTAATATGGAAAAACTTAAAATCATGAAAAAACATAGAATTTTTACCACTTCATTTGCCAGTGTGTATCCTCATTATATAGCCAAAGCTGAAAAGAAGGGTAAAACTAAGGAAGAAGTACACCAAATAATTTATTGGCTTACTGGTTATGACGAAAAAGGCTTAACTGACATTTTGGAAAACAAGACTGATTTTGAGACCTTTTTTTCAGAAGCACCTCAGCTCAATTCAAATGTTGATAAAATTAAGGGAGTCATTTGCGGATATAGGGTAGAGGAAATTGAAGACCCTCTAATGCAAAAAATAAGATATTTAGATAAACTGATCGATGAATTGGCCCGAGGCAAGGCCATGGAAAAAATTCTTAGGTCGTGAAGTGTTTAATACTCCAGTAGTTCTATTTTTCTAAAATCAATGGGGTGACTATTTGATTGTAAGGAAATGTACCCGCTGGTAACTTCTTTTTCCCCGTCCTTTATAAAAGCTTTGGCATATTCGTTTTCTGAATCGTAAACCGGGTCCGAATAGTTCATGATTTCCTCGCCATTGACATAGTGAGTGACATGGCCATCTTTGATATCAATTTCTATGGTAACCCATTGGTCGCCATGAAAGGTTTTGCTCACCTTTGCGGGATTGCAAAATTCAGTATTGGGTTTTCCATCTACGGAAACATGCATTCCAATTCCACAAATGGCTCCCAGCGGACGTTCGTCTGTACCATTCCCTCCATGAAGATTATACTCCAAACAAATAGGAAATTGCTGGTTTAGCGCAACGGTTTCGGGGTTTTGGGTGTGAATTTGTACTCCACTATCCCTATAGCCCCATTCCGGAGCACCTGGAGCGGTTTCTCCCACAAAACGATATTCAGCCCTAAGACGGTAATTTTTCAACTCCTTGTTATAGAACAGCGCGCCAAACCGATCATTGAATTGGGGTCCGTACTGATCATATCTGATTTTAAGAATACCCTCTTCTACTCGAAAGGTATTGCCAAAATTCTCTCCCAAAGGATAGGAGTTGATCTTCATCGTCCAGCCCTCAAGATTTTTGCCATTAAAAAGGGGTTTCCAATCCGTCGCCAATTGCTCGGTAACGTTAATAGATGTATCGGATTCTTTTTTCGTTTGCTTTTCACCACAGGAAGCGGTTACAATCAGATTGAGAATTAAAAATAATCTAGAAAAAGCTGTCATAATAGTTGAGTGCTGTTGATGCCCTTAAATATACTCATAATACGCATGAAAGTTTCTGGTTTGTTCAGTCTAAGCGAAAGTCGCCGTTTTTATGGAGTCCGGTATTAACAGTATAGTACAGGACACTCTTTCATTTTGAGCACGTTATATTTGATTGGAAGTGAGACATAAAATGATTCAGAGGTTGGGTATTGACGTTAGAATGCTTTTGTTCTCGAAAGACAATTGCTAGTAAAAGGTTGGGTTGGTCACTTGCTTAATTCATTCAATTAAAAAGTAAGACAGAAAATAAAATGGACAAATAATAGGATGAAAAAATTGGCAGTTATTACAGGTTTTATTTTGGTTGGTTTAATTTCATGTAAAGAGCAACCTGGTAAAACGTTGGATAAAAAAGCACAGATTCAATATCCCAATATTGTTTTCATTCTATCCGACGATCAAGCATGGACCGATTATGGTTTTATGGGCCATGAGCATATTGAAACCCCAAATTTAGATAAGTTGGCAGCAGAAAGCCGCACTTTTACCCGGGGTTACGTGTCGACTTCTTTATGTTCACCATCTCTTGCATCTATTATTACCGGTGTTTACCCCCGTGATCATATGGTGTTGGGCAATGACCGAGTGCTTCCGGGCGATTTAAAAAATGGTAAGCCAGCTTGGACACTTCCTTGGAGGGATGAAAATTATAAACCCGTAATCGAAAACTTCAAAAAGCTCAAAACATTACCAGACATTTTAAAAGAAGAAGGGTATCTCTCCTTTCAGACCGGTAAATGGTGGATCGGAAATTATGAAAATGGCGGATTTGATTATGGCATGACCCATGGCGACCCCAAACGAGGTGGGCGACATGGTGACTACGGCCTCGAAATAGGTCGTAAGGGAATGGATACCCTTTATAGCTATATTGACCTGGCCCTAGAAAAAAAGAAGCCGTTTTTTATGTGGTACGCGCCCTTTTTGCCACATGCCCCACACAATCCGCCAGAGGCACTTTTACAAAAATACTTGCCAAAAGCTCCCTCTGAGTATGTGGCAAAATATTGGGCCATGTGTGAGTGGTTTGATCAAACATGTGGTGACTTGATAAACTACATCGATGAAAAAGGGGAAACCGAGAATACCATTTTTGTTTATGTCTGTGATAATGGGTGGGTTCAAAATGAAAATAACACTACTTACAATCCCATTTCAAAACGGTCACCTTATGATTTGGGAATGCGAACACCGATCATGTATAAATGGAAAGGAAAGATTACGCCTGAAATTGATGCACAAAATTTGGTCAGTAGTTTAGATATGGTTCCCACGGTGCTGGATTTGATCGGATTGGAACGCCCAGATGATTTAGATGGTATCAATGTATTGAACGAGGCGGAACAAAATAAAAGAGAAGCTGTTTATGGGGAAATTTATGAGCACGATTTCAATACGGTTGAAGAAAGTCTTAATTACCGTGTAGTGATGACAAATCCGTACAAGTTAATTCTCCCAAACCCTAAGAACAAACCAAATGAGGAGGTTCAGTTGTTCAATATATATAAGGATCCTTTTGAAGAAAACGATTTAGCTCCTAACCATAAGGAAGAGGTAAGTGAGCTCCAACAAATTTTAGAGGAGAATTGGGTCAACTGATTTACAATTGAAAGGTACCTTAACGTAATATAAATATTGGGCTATAGTGCTTGCACCTAAAGCGTAGGGCGGCAAATGCTTAAAAGTAGATTGGTATAGGAAATCCTTGGGGTATAACAAAAAAGAGCCTTGTTCTAAAACAAAGCTCTTTTACGAGAACACTATATGAAAATGAAAAAATTACTTCTTGATTAACTACACGTCAAACTTACGCCAGTGCTGGAGGTTTACCAACAAAATGATGTGTTTGCCTGTAAATCTGTTGTGAGATGGCTTTTTAGTGTTATGTAGTTTTTCTGACCGATACATGTTGCAATAATGCTGCTGAAGTAGGATACATAAATACC
>NZ_JACSOH010000037.1 GCF_014349235.1 Cytophaga sp. FL35
ACTTTCAATGAGCGTCCCCGACAACAACCTTCGTTGTTTTTCGGGCTGCAAATGTAACACCATTTCCTAGCCCCGCAACTATTTTTTCAAGGTTTTTTTAAATTATTTTTAGAATTTAAAAAAGCATCGATCTAAACACCTAAAAACAAACGCCTTAAAAACACTTCAACGGAAAAGGGCATCTAATATAATTCTAAAAATTTATCTACGCAAGTACCTTTTAAAGTTAAAAGTAAAACTTCCCCTACAAACAAACTACATCCTACCAACTTTGATGAAACAATAATTTTGAATGCATCATATTGTATGCCTAATAAGGGAATAGTATCTTTGCACGCATTTATTTAAACAAACATGATTAAAATAACCCTTCCGGACGGAAACGTAAAAGAATTTGAAAGTGGTAGCTCTCCTTTTGATGTGGCACAAAGCATAAGCTCTGGGCTGGCACGCAATGTAATTTCTGCAAAATTTAATGATACCGTGGTTGAAACAACCACTCCATTAACGGAAGATGGCTCCCTTACCTTATATACATGGAACGATCCCGAAGGAAAAAAAGCCTTTTGGCATTCTTCATCGCATATTCTTGCCCAAGCTTTGGAAGAGTTGTACCCCGGGATTAAGCTGACAATTGGTCCTGCTATAGAAAATGGATTTTACTATGATGTGGATTTTGGAGAACACAGCGTTTCCGAAAAAGACTTTCCGATCATTGAAAAGAAAGCCTTGGAGATAGCCCGCGGAAAACATGACTTTAAAATGCGTTCCGTTTCCAAGAACGAAGCCCTTACTTATTATAAGGAAGAAGGAAACGAATTTAAGGTAGAGCTGATTGAGAATCTACAAGATGGAACAATTACTTTTTGCGATCATGACACTTTTACGGACCTATGTAGGGGTGGGCATATTCCCAACACTGGAATCGTAAAAGCCTTTAAAATCTTAAATGTAGCCGGAGCCTATTGGAGAGGCGACGAGAACAAACCGCAACTTACCCGTGTTTATGGTATATCCTTTCCCAAACAAAAAGAGCTAACGGAATACTTGGCCATGATTGAAGAGGCCAAAAAGAGAGATCACCGAAAACTGGGAAAGGAACTAGAGCTTTTTACCTTTTCCCAAAAAGTTGGACAAGGTCTACCGCTGTGGTTACCGAAAGGTGCTGCGCTAAGAGAAAGATTGGAGCAATTTTTAAAGAAAGCCCAGAAGAAAGCCGGTTATGAAATGGTAGTATCGCCACATATTGGCCAAAAGGAATTATATGTTACTAGCGGTCATTATGAAAAATATGGAGCTGATAGTTTTCAGCCCATACATACCCCAAAACAGGACGAAGAGTTTTTATTGAAACCAATGAATTGTCCGCACCATTGTGAAATATATAATGTAAAGCCCTATAGCTACAGGGAACTACCTAAAAGATATGCCGAATTCGGAACGGTATATAGATACGAACAAAGTGGTGAGTTACACGGTCTTACCAGGGTAAGAGGTTTCACCCAAGATGACGCTCATATTTTTTGTACCCCGGACCAGCTGGACGAGGAATTTAAAAATGTAATTGACCTATCGTTATATGTATTGACTTCCTTAGGTTTTGAGAACTTTACAGCCCAAGTTTCCATAAGGGATATGGATAATCTGCATAAGTACATAGGCACGGCAGAAAATTGGGAAAAAGCTGAAAATGCCATCATCAATGCCGCAAAAGAAAAAGGCCTCAACTTTATTGTTGAACAGGGAGAAGCAGCCTTTTACGGCCCAAAACTCGACTTTATGGTGAAGGATGCCTTAGGTAGACAATGGCAGTTGGGCACCATACAGGTAGATTACAACCTGCCGGAACGTTTTGACCTCACCTATAAAGGAAGCGACAATGAACTACATAGACCGGTAATGATTCACCGTGCACCCTTTGGAAGTATGGAAAGATTTATTGCTTTGCTGTTGGAGCATACTGGAGGAAACTTTCCTCTTTGGCTGATTCCCGAGCAGGCTATTGTTCTGCCTGTGAGCGAGAAACATGAAAAATATGCAGAAAAAGTTTTAAATTCCTTAGAAAATAACGAAATTCGCGCGCTCATTGATGACAGGAACGAAACTGTTGGAAAGAAAATACGGGAAGCAGAAATGAACAAATTGCCGTTCATGCTTATCGTAGGGGAAAATGAAGAACAAGCAAATACCATTTCCGTAAGAAAACATGGAGGTGAAGATTTAGGTTCCATTTCCGTTGAAAGTTTCGTAGACTTGGTATCTAAAGAAATAAATAGTACCTTAAAGTCGTTTTAGAAAATTTAAGTTTAATTAAAATTATTAAGTCATAGCAATAAGAAAAAGATTTAGGCCTCAACCAAGACGGGAGAATAAAAACCCCCATAATATCAATGAAAAGATCAAGGCTCCTGAAGTCCGGTTGGTTGGCGACAATGTAGAAGTTGGTATTTATCCCATTAGAAAAGCCCGCGAAATTGCGGAAGATATGGGATTGGATTTGGTAGAGATTTCACCAAAGGCAGAACCGCCGGTGTGTAAAATCATGGAATACAAGAAGTTTCTTTACGAACAAAAGAAACGGGAAAAAGCCATGAAAGCCAAAGCTTCTAAGGTTATAGTTAAAGAAATAAGATTTGGTCCCAATACGGATGACCACGATTACGAGTTTAAAAAGAAGCATGCGGAGAAGTTTTTAAAGGACGGTGCCAAATTAAAGGCATATGTTTTCTTTAAAGGAAGATCTATTGTTTACAAGGACCAAGGTGAAATTTTATTACTGAGGTTGGCCCAAGAGTTGGAAGAATTGGGTAAAGTGGAACAAATGCCGAAACTGGAAGGGAAGCGAATGACCATGTTCATTGCTCCCAAGACAAAAAAATAAGACCGTTTTCAATCATCGGTTTTTAAAATAAACTGAACGCTGCCCATACTATTTGGGCAGCGTTTAGCATGAAAAGTGAGATAATAATTAAATAGGAAAAAATGCCTAAGCAAAAAACAAAATCCAGTGCTAAAAAGCGGTTTAAGCTTACCGGTTCTGGTAAAATCAAAAGAAAGCACGCTTTTAAGAGCCACATTCTTACGAAGAAGTCTAAAAAGCGTAAGCTTAAATTAACTCACAGTACTCTAGTTCATAAATCTGACGAGGGTAGCGTGAAGGAACAGTTGTGTTTAAAATAATTGTTCTAAACAAGGTCGTTTATTAACCATGGAGTTGGGCCAGTAAAGAGTTAAGAGTTAAGTGTTTTAATATATACTTTGACTATCATATTAGACAAATAACAATTTAACCGCCTGCTACAAAAAAATTAAAATTATGCCAAGATCAGTAAATGCAGTTGCTTCTAGAGCCAGAAGAAAAAAGGTAATGAAGCAAGCCAAAGGTTACTTTGGAAGACGTAAAAACGTTTGGACAGTAGCCAAAAATGCGGTAGAAAAAGCAATGCTTTATGCGTACCGCGATAGAAGAAACAAGAAAAGAACCTTCCGTGCTCTTTGGATTACCAGAATTAACGCTGGCGCCAGATTACACGGTATGTCTTACTCACAATTTATGGGTAAGGTAAAAGCTAATGGAATTGAATTGAACCGTAAGGTATTGGCAGATTTGGCCATGAACCATCCGGAGGCATTCAAAGCTATAGTTGAAAAGGTAAAATAATTGTAGAAAATTTATCTCACTTTTAAAATCCGGTTCTTACGAGCCGGATTTTTTTATATCCCAAAAGCACTTAATACCAAGTTTCTGGACCAAGCTCCATTACGGTGCTCACAAAGATAGATACCTTGCCACACTCCTAAATTTAACCTACCCTTATAAATAGGAATTTGAACCGAAGCTCCCATTAAGGAACTTTTAATATGTGCGGGCATGTCATCTGGCCCTTCATAGGTATGGATATAATACGGGGCATCTTCCGGTACCATCTTGTTCATGTGACTTTCAAAATCCGTTCTTACAGTGGGGTCCGCATTTTCATTTATGGTAAGACTGGCTGAAGTGTGCTTTATAAAAACCTGAAGCATGCCTTTTTCAATCTCCCTAATTTCAGGGATGCCCTCAAGAATTTCATTGGTTACCAAGTGAAAACCTCTTTCGCGAGCCCTTAGTGCAATTTGTTTTTGATAAAATTTCATGAGTGTTTGCTTCCGTATGTCAAATAAATGTAAAACTTCCTAAAACTAAGCTATTATCCAATCATAACAAATACCTTTGCCGTTTTCAAAAATGAAACTTATGGATTTGTCTTCAATAAAAATGGTGGTAACCGATATGGATGGCACCCTTCTTAACTCCAATCATGAGGTAAGCAAGGAATTTTTTAGGCTGTTTGAGCAACTTAAAGAAAGAGGAATCATCTTTGTTGCCGCGAGCGGAAGACAGTACCATAGTATTATTGACAAGCTTTATCCAATAAAAGACGACATTATTGTCATTGCAGAAAATGGTGGGTTCGCCAAACAAAAGGATGAAGTTTTGGTCTCCACTCCCCTATCCCAAGACTCCAAACAAGAAGTTTTAAAAATTCTTGAATCCGTAGAAAACATACATCCCGTCCTATGTGGAAGCCAAAAGGCCTATATTAGAAACGATTCTACTGAGTTTGAAGACAAACTCAAAGAATATTATACAGAATATGAACTACTGGAAAATTTATCTGATTTTAATGGCGAAATACTTAAAATAGCCATTTACCACCACGTTAGTTCTGAAAAATATATCTACCCCTTCGTATCTCATTTGGAAGGTAAATTAAAAGTGAAAGTTTCCGGCGAAAATTGGGTGGATGTTTCCAGTCCCAATGCACATAAAGGTTTTGCGCTAAAAAAGGTTCAAGAAATGAACGATGTAAAACCGCATGAAACCATGGTTTTTGGTGATTACAATAATGACCTGGAAATGTTGGCCTTGGCCGATTTTAGTTTCGCGATGGAAAATGCTCATCCCAATGTGCTCCAAGCTGCCAATTACAAAACTGCCAATAACGATAACTTAGGCGTGGAACGTATTCTACAGAAACTTTTGGCGCAATAATACTTGCCCCTATACCTCAATCCTAAGTTGTGTTAGAGTCTACTAGTTGATTTCCCTTGGTAAGAAACCATAGTATTTTTTGAATGCTGCAGTAAAATGCTGAGGGTTTTTATATCCTACTTTTTGAGAAATATGGGCTATGGTCGAGTCCTTTTGTGATAGCATATGATGGGCCTTTTCCATCCTTAAAGAAGTTAGGTGCTTAAAGAGTGTGGTTCCATAGGCCTGCTTAAAATCATGTTTTAATTTAGACGTATTAACCCCTGCAAATTGCGCGAGTTGTGGGATGGTTACGGATTTGGAAATATTTCTCTGTAAAAAAATATGCACTTTTTCCATTAATGCATCTTCAATTTTAGGAGGTTTGGCAGGAATTATACCCAAGGAAATGCATTTTGGCTTTTTCACAAAAAGAGCTTCTACAACCTCAATAACCTTTGCCTCTAAATAGGATTTTCTAAGGGCTCCTTGCAATGAACAGGTTTTTATGTTATTTATTAATTCACAAAGATATTTTGTTAGCGGTTGGTTCTGTTGCCAAAAAGGTAGACAGGCGTCCTCCTTATCATCCATTAAAAAACCAATTAGTTTACTGTTTAAATTACCGATTACAGACAGAAGAAACTCCTTTTTAAAGTGAAGTTCAAAAGAATGAATGATGGTACCACGCAGTTTATAAGACCTTTTCCCCGTCTCTACTTTCAAAAAATTAAAATAGCCTTCCCCTAAAAATTGTTTGCTATTACCATCTTTTCCCAAGCACACCTGAGTACCAACCAACTGAAAATGCAGCTTAACCATTTCGCTACTAATATTTAGGCCAAGTTTTGAGCTTTTCGCCTGTTTCAATTGAGTCTCAAATATGCTACATCCATTAAGTTCTTGAAGGCGCCACTCACCTTTTACCCCCCCCATATTCAACTCTTCTTCTTGAACAAGAAAATCTTCCTCAGAGTATTCAGAAGTTTTAAGATTTATCAAAGGCTCTTCAATTTTAGCGGTCATATGTGGGTTTAATGAACAATACTTCCGATTGCGTTATACAAACTTCCTTTCTCGTTACTGTTCGCAAATATGTCGCTTATATTTTTGCAATCCAAATTATATTTAATCATTCTAAATAAAAACAGTAGTGAGGTTTTGGATTTTCACCTTTATTCTTTTCTTGTTTTCAGGTATTGGTTTAGCTCAAAAAACCTCATCGATAACCGGCACAGTTCAGTCAGAAAACGGTGAGCTATTGTTTGGGGCTACAGTTGTATTAAAAGACACCCAGAAAGGTGCGCAATCAGATACTTCTGGAAAATATACCCTACGGAACATTCCAAATGGCAGTTACACTCTGACTGCATCTTATATAGGTTTCAAAACCTTGTTCAAGTACATAGAAGTAGGTGAAGGCCAAAATATAGAAATCAATTTTGCCCTTACCGAAAATACTGAGGAACTGGAGGAAGTAACAGTACAAGGGAAATCTGAAAAAACAGCGCTAGAAACTAAAGGGTTTTCCGTAAGTTCTATTGAAACTGAGGAAGCCGGCTTAAGAAGTATACAGACCAATGAGTTACTTAATACTACCGTTGGAGTTAAAATAAGGCAAAATGGTGGACTAGGTTCGAATGTGCAATACAGTTTAAACGGACTTTCCGGTAGATCTGTAAGTATTTTTATAGATGGCCTACCCATTTCCGTTTATGGTTCTTCCTTTAGCTTAAATAGTATACCTCCTTCCATGATCAAGAACATTGAGGTTTATAAGGGAGTTGTACCGGGGCATTTATCGACCGATGCCGTAGGCGGAGCCATTAATGTAGTACTACGCCAAGAAGCCCGGAACAACTTAAATGCCTCTGTTTCCTATGGATTCTTCAACACCTTGCAGACCTTTTTAAATGGAGCATACCGATTAGAAAATTCGGGGTTTATTGTTAAGGCTTCGGTCTTTCATAATTACTCAGACAACGATTATAAAATTTCCGGAGGAAAAATCGTGGATATTGCCCCAAATGGGGTAGAAACACCTATAACAGCCAGAAGGTTTAACGATGCCTACCGATCAACCGGGGGCACGGTACAACTAGGATATACCAATGTAAGCTGGGCAGATCAATTCATGGTGGGCGTAACTGCCTCAGATGAATATAACGAAGTACAACACGGTACCTTTATAACCGTAATGCCCTACAAGGGCCGCTTTTTAGAATCGGACGCTATTCTGGGCAACCTGTCCTATCGAAAAAAAGATTTGTTTACCAGAGGCCTTGAATTAAATATTAACGGGGTATACGGTAAACGCAGCCGTGTAGTAAATGATACCGTAGCCGATGCTTATACCTGGACCGGCAACAGATTGGTTAGGTTTGATGGCGAGTACCATAGCTATCCGTGGGGCTCTCAAAATGAGGGCGGCCCTACCTTATTGCATATAGATCGCAAAGTATCTTCCATACGATCAGGCCTCTCTTATATGGTCAATCCAAACCACAAGGTTTTATTCAACCACGTGTACAGCGGAATAGATAGGGACGACAGAGACGAAATGGTATCTCTATTGGAAAACACCTTTCAATCTACAAGTGATCTTTACAAGAACATATTTTCCTTGAGCTATGAGCTAAACGCTTTTGAGAATAAATTCAAATTGAACGCTTTTGGCAAACAATACCTTCAAAAAGTAATAAACAATCAACCCGTTTTCAACGATGATAATGAGGTTGTCGATGAAGTGTACGAAAGCAGTACCGACTTTACTGGTTTTGGCTTCGCCTCTTCTTACATCCTTATCCCTGAAGTCACCTTATTGTTATCGGCTGAAAGAGCCATTCGTCTACCCAGTGAAAACGAGGTTTTTGGGGATGCGGGAGAAAATTTGCTGCCCAACCTAGGCATTGGTCCGGAAACAAGTGATAACCTCAATATAGGTGTGCGTTTAGGAAGATTCAATTTTAAAAAACATGGGCTTACCGTTAGCACCAATCTTTTTGCACGCAATATTGAGAATAGAATAGGGTTACCGGCCAATGCCGAAGCGCTAAGGGAAAGTGACGAATTTGTGCAGTTTGCCAATTTGGAGAATACCGCGGAATCCAAGGGTATTGAATTGGAATTATTCTATTCCTATAATAATAACCTTGGCTTTAATTTTAATATGACCAAAATGTCCTTGACCACGGTCAACCAAGGTTTTGAAACCAATGTGCCCAATGTTCCCCTGTACTTTATGAATGGCGGATTGCGCTATAGCCTAGATAACGTTATCCAAACTAAATCCCTTCTCAACCTATTTTACAATGTGTACTATACGGATGAGTTTGCCTATAAATTTTCCCAAGGCACGGATACGGTTGGGGGCAGGTCCATCCCGGAACAGCTATCCCATGATTTTGGACTTAGTTACACCTTTCCAAAAAAGGATTTTGTTGTTAGTCTGGATATAAAAAACATATTTGACCAAGCAATTTATGATAATCTGTCCGTACCAAAACCGGGCAGGGCCTTTTACGTAAAATTGAATTATATAATCAATAATCTTTAAATATTTAAATAGGATATAATATGAAACGACCCATTTTAAATCTAAAATCATTTGCCATGGCCGCACTGGCCGCTGGTTTTATGACTGCTTGTAGTAGTGATGACAATGCCCCTACTCCAGAGCCTGAACAAGAAGAACAGGAAGAACAAGAGGAAGAAGAAGAGCAGGAAGCTAGATGGATTACCATTGCGGGCGCCAAAATGGATGAAACACCTGGAAACGGTAATGGTGGCACTTTAATCTATTCCGTTACCAGTATAGAAGCAAAGGATCCTACTGTACAAATCGACCCCTTTAACAATGGATTTGAAGCTCCTTCCAATAGAACCGCCAGGTTACAGGCTTCAGAAGACGGAAGCACTATTTTCAACATCAGCTATGCCGGGGATACGGGTGGCAACTACACCAAGTATACTGTTAACGGAGGCAATGATTTTCAACCTACGGGTTCGGAAATTAGTATCGCTCCCTACGTAGGGTCTGCTCCAAGGTGGATCAAGTTGTTTGATGGCGATCAAACCGGTTCTGCCGTTTTTGTATCTACGGAACATGAAGTTAATGACAATGGTACCCCAGACAATGTTGAAGATGACCAATATATCCGCACTAAACAGTCCATAGGAGTGGTAACATTGAATCTGGTAGATTCCCAGATTAATAACTTTGAGGAGCACGAAATCGCATTGAGCGAAGAAGAAGAGGCCCAAGGATATTACATTTCTAGAATAGACATGCCAACCCTAAATACCGCGGGAGATAAATTATATATTGGAGCTAGGGTAAGTAAAATAAACACAGCAACGCTAGAAAGTGATAGTGATTACGAGATTTTAGGTTCTAAAACCATTGTATTGGATTACCCTTCACTTTTAAATCCAACAATCATAAGTTCTAGTGTAGGTCATGGTAACACCAATGGGTACCGTAGCATTAATTCTTTTGAGTATGATGGTGCTGTGTACCAAGCCAACCAAGGTGATCCAGAGGGTTCACATCTTCTTAAAATTGGTGCGGATAATCAATATGATGATTCCTATGTCTTTAATCTGGACGATGCTTTGGGAGTAACTGGAGCTTATGTTTTGGCTTGGAGACCTGCTGCAAATGGAAAAGCTGTACTGGCTTATCGTCACGATGGTTCTGCTGAAGGAATTTCCGGAAGAGGGGAAAGTTTCTTTGCTCTTGTAGACCTAAATACCCAAACCGCCACTAGAATTGACGACATTCCTTATGAAGTAGACATGGAAATGTTCCAATACCAAGGCTATGCCGTTGATGGTAACGAAATCTACCTGACCGCTTCCGCTACTGGAAAAGACGGTAATATTTACATTGTAGACACTGAAACTGGTGAAGTAACAAAGGGTGCCCAATTGATCAATGCCGAAGGCAGTCACTTTATTGGAGCTTGGTAGAAATCAGTTTTTTACTACTTAGAAATTCCATGGGAAGTACCCATGGAATTTCTTTTTTAATTAATCTAAATAAGCGATATTTACACTTTGTTTTTTGATAAACTCGGATAGCAGCAATTAACCTTTTTCAAAACCTATTGAAATGAAAACAAACTTATTCAGATACTTACTATTTGCGTTGGTATTTGCCATTGTACCTTTACAACTTTTGGCTCAAAGAAATTCAGAACGCTCCAAAAACACTTTTTTAAATGGGGATTATTGGGAAGGACAACCAACTATATCCGATATTGAAGCGAACATTAAGGCAGGACATTCTATTACAGAAGCTAACGGAGGCGGTTTTGATGCAACTACATTCGCCATTTTTGGGAATAATCCGGTAAGCACCATTAAATATTTGGTAGAAAACGGGAATGATGTAAACAAGACCACCCACGATTCAAGAACGTACATTTTTTGGGCCGCTTCTAGAGGAAACCTAGAGGTGGTTAAATATCTAATCGAAAACGGGGCTAAAATGGATGTGAAGGATAGCCATGGATATGGACCGTTATCCTTTACCGCTGCTACAGGGCAACAGGACACTAAAGTCTATGATTTATTGATGGAAGGTGGCGCCGATCTTACAAAAGAAAAGGATCACCATGGCAAAAATGCCCTACTAGTAGCTATTGGAAGGGCCAAAGATTTAAAACTGGTAGACTACTTTATCTCCAAAGGTCTTGATATTAACAGTACGGATGAGCATGGTAATGGGGCATTTCACTATGCTGCACAAGGAGGAAATATTGCAATTTTAAAAGAACTTAAGGACCGAGGTGTTTCAATCACCATGAATCCTGAAACCGGTGAAAATGCTATTTTCTTCGCTAGTAAAGGCAGGGATGCCAATACGGCCCTCTTTCAATACTTGGAAAGTCTCGGACTCAAAGCCAATACAACGACCACAGAGGGAGAAACGCCTTTACATAATTTGGCTAGTTCTGCAGATGAAACTGCATTGTTTGATTACTTCATCAAAAAAGGGATAGACCCAAATGCCGTAAGTAAAGAAGGTACTACTGCATTGACCAATGCGGCTCAACGAAACAAACTTGCTGCCATAAAATATTTTGCAGAAAAATCAAACAACATCAACCACTCCAATAAGGAGGGAAAAACGGCTCTTACCTTTGCCGTACAAAATAATACCGTAGATGTTGTTTCATTTTTGATCGAAAAGGGAGCGGACGTTCATGTGCTTGATGAAAAAGGAAATACTTTGGCATTCTATTTGTTTGAAACAAGAGGTATGCCGCGTGATTTTGCCAAAAAAGTGGATGTTCTAAACGAGGCTGGTTTTGACTTTAAAAAACTGCAGGGTGATAACAGCTCTATCTGGCATTTGGCCGTAGCGAAAAACAACTTAGAGCTTTTGAAAAAAATACAGGATTTTGGTGCAGATATCAATGCAAAGGACAAAGATGGTAATGCGCCCATCCACTATGCAGCGATGAAGACTACCAATGCCGAAATTTTAAAATTTTTATTGGCTAATGGGGCGGATGCTACCTCTACAACTGAATTTGGTGAAACCGCATACGATTTGGCGAGTGAGAATGAACTACTTGCAAAAAACAAGGTGAATATCGATTTTTTGAATTAGAATAATGAAGAATTTAATTTTTAGATCAACCACGGGATTATTTTTAATTGGGCTTTTACTAGGTATATCGGCCTTTATGATACCCCCGAATATCAGTTATAAGTGCATGATTCAAATGACCAACTACAGCGGTGAAAAGGCCTATGTGGTGGTTTCTTTGATCGATCCAGATGGTAATTATGAAAAAACCTTATACGTACAGGGTGATGATGAAGAATGGTTTCCGGATTTAAAGCAATGGTGGGATTTTAGCAATGGATCTAATGAGAATATAGATGGACTTACCGGGGCCACCATTGGTAACGGCGAAAGAAATATTATCTCTCTTACTTTTGACGAATCCCAATTGGATGCGGGATACAAAGTGCGCTTTGAATCTGCCGTAGAGGATCAAGATTACCACGAGGTTGATGCTGAAATCGAACTTAATTCCGCCACTATTAAGAACAAAGTGGACGGTACGGGATATATCAGGTACATTAGAATGGTGCCCAACAGATAAGTAAATTATGATGGTGTCCGTATGGAGATATAGTCATTTACTTTTTGCCATTATTTCTTCCGCTTTTCTTTTAATAGCTTCCATTACAGGAGTTATTTTGGCGGTTGAACCTATTTCAAATAAAGTACAGCCCTATCGTGTTTCCGGGGCAGACGTACTTTCTTTGGCAGAAGTGTTGACTACCTTAGACGAAACCTATGAAGAGATTCTGGCCGTTACCCGAGACCGCAATGGTTTTGTCAAGGTATCGGCCATTATTGATGGTGCCAACGCCGAATTCTACATCAACCCCTTTAACGGGGAAAAATTGGGCGACCCCATTGAAAAACAACCAATTTATCAGTTTGCCACCAATTTACACCGGTCCCTTTTTCTAAAGTCTACCGGTAGAATTTTAATTGGTCTCAGTTCCTTTTTCCTCATTTTAATTGCCTTTTCCGGAATTGTTCTTATTGCGAAAAGACAAGGGGGATACCGCCATTTTTTTTCGCCAATAGTACGTGAAAATTTTTCGCAATACCATCACGTTGTCTATTCAAGATTTGCTCTTGTTCCTATTTTTATTTTAGCCCTTACAGGTGTATACCTTTCCCTTTTAAGATTTAACATCATACCAGAAACTCCAATTTCCATGGAGGTGGATTATGACAATATTAAAGAGGAACCTGCCCTACCCTACGCGGAATTTGAATTATTTAAAAATACCCAGTTAGGAGATATTCGTGATTTGGAATATCCTTTTTCTGAATTTGTGGAGGATTATTATATCATCAGGTTTAGGGATAAAGAAGTATTTCTTAATCAGGTTACCGGCGATATTTTGGCGGAAGAAAAATTTCCTATGGTGCAGATTGTATCTTCCTGGGCTACGGTGCTCCATACGGCAGAAGGAAGTATTCTTTGGGCCATCTTTGTAGGCTTAGGTAGTCTCGCCATTCCCTTTTTGATCATTACCGGCTTTGTCATTTATTTTAAACGACCTAAAACCAAAATTAAAAACCAGTTTTCTAAAAACGAGGCGGAAATTGTAATCCTAGTTGGTACTGAGGGTGGTAGTACCCTACAATTTGCAGAACAGTTTCAGAAAAAATTATTGGAAAAAAATGTCCCTTGTTTCTTGGGGATGATGAACGATTATGATCGATTTAAAAGCATGCAGCAGCTTATTCTAATAACCGCCACCTATGGTCAAGGGGAAGCTCCAGCATCTGCCGAAAAATTCTTGTCACTACTAACAAAGAAACCCCAAAGCCAAAATTTTAAATTTACTACGGTAGGTTTCGGATCAACGGCTTATCCTCATTTTTGCCAATTTGCACATGAGGCGCATCAACACCTATCAAAATTAGAAAAGGCAAGAGCTTTTATGGAGGTCTTTACGGTGAACGACCAATCTTTTGAAGCATTTCAAAATTGGTGTACGGAATGGAGCCTATTGCAGGGAATGGACTTGCGATTGGAAAAACCAAAAATGATGGGCAATACTTTGCCGTCTTCCACCTTTAAAGTATTGAACAAAAGCGAGCTCCCAACGGACGAAACCTTTTTGCTCAACTTAAAAAACTTGAACGGAGTAAGGCCCGTTTCCGGTGATTTGTTATCCGTTGTACCCAAAGAAGGTGAAAGGGAACGGTTGTACTCCCTTGGAAAATTATCAAATAATTCATTGGTGGTCAGTATTCGCCGGCATCCGCATGGATTGTGCTCTAATTACCTGCATCAATTGGAAGATGGAGAAAAGTTGACCGCTACCGTTGTCCCCAACAGAAATTTCCATTTTCCCAAGAATTCCAAAAAAACCATTCTTATTGCCACCGGAACGGGTATAGGACCTTTTCTAGGTATGATTGAAGAAAATATTAAAAAGAAAGAACTGCATTTATACTGGGGAGCCAGAACACCTCAATCTTTAAACTTGTACAAAGATTTTATTGAAAAATCTATGCAAGAGGGAAAACTGAGCCATTTTAAAACGGCCTATTCCCGAGAAAAAGAGGAAAAAATATATGTACAGCACCTCATTAAAAAGGACAGGGATATGTTTGCTCAGGTTCTTAAAAAACGTGGGACTCTAATGATTTGTGGTTCCATTGCCATGCAAAAGGAAGTACTTTATGAACTTCAAGACATCTGCAGCCAAGAATTAGGAAAGGATTTAAGTTACTTTCAAAATAAAAAGCAGATAAAAATGGATTGTTATTGATCAGGTCTTCTGCTTTTTCTTTCTCGCAGCCGGAAACAAAACATTATTTAAAATAAGTCTGTAACCTGGAGAATTGGGGTGCAGTTCCAATTCTGTTTTTGGGTCGCCAACCCTATGTTGGTAATCTTCTGGATCATGCCCACCATAAAAAGTAAAAAAGCCTTTACCCTTAATGCCATGTACGTACCGTGCCTCTCCATTAATTTTATTCTCCCCCAAGACCAATACCGTTGGTTTTACTTCATCGCGCGTAAAGGCCGTAGTCTGTCCCATAAACCCCTTCACCAAGGCTGTATGGTTTTGGCATAACATGGTAGGAACCGGGTCCCATTTGGCAGAAAAATCCATAAGTGAAAAATAATCGGATTCCTTAGGTACATTTCCTCTCTTGCCCGTCATGTCTATGGAAGAGAACTCGTATTTTAAAGGGCTTCTTTCCAACGTAAAATTACTAAAGGCAAAAGTCTTATTATAATCCAATTGGCTTTGATAGTTTGGAGTAGAAGGGTCTCCGTCAAACATAGGCTCACAAATATCGACCCCTTCTGAGGCAAGGGCTATATCAAAGCTATCGGTTGCCGAACACATGGCAAACATAAACCCACCTCCTATAACATATTTTCTAATTTTTTGTGCTACGGCATTCTTTTGATCAGAAACCTTGGAATATCCCAACTTAGCGGCCAAGGCCTCTGCCTCCTTTTTTTGTTCAATATACCAAGGTGCTGTCCGGTAGGCTCCATAAAATTTCCCATATTGTCCTGTAAAGTCCTCATGATGTAAATGCAACCAGTCATAGATAGCCAATTTATCATCCAAAACTTCTTCATCATAGACCGTAACATATGGTATCTCTGCATAGGTCAACACCATGGTAACGGCATCGTCCCATGGTTGGTTTCCTTTTGGGGAATACACCGCAATCTTAGGGGCTTTTTCCAATATTACCGCTTCCTGATTTTGAGAAGGGCTACTTATTCCATCTAAAATACCTTGGGCCTGGCCATCAGAAAGAATTTCAAAAGACACCCCCCTGATCTGGCATTCCTTTCTAATGGTTTCCCCATCCGGAAGTAAAAATGAGCCTCCCCTATAATTTAATAACCACTGTACTTTTTGCTGTTTTTGAAGTACCCAATAAGTGATGCCATAGGCTTTTAGATGATTTTCCTGCCCATCGGCATCCATTGGAATTAAAATGGAGGAGGCACCCGACTCTGAAGTGTAAAAAAAGAAAAAAATAAAGATGAATATGGGCCTTATCATGCACTAAACGCTCATTATGATTTACCCAAATATACCACAAAAGGGGCAGCTGCCCCTTTTGTTATCTGTTAAAGACTACTAATGAACCGTAGGATTTCTAAAAAGGAACATCATCATCACTTGGCATGGAACCTCCATCGTTCATGGAACTTCCAAAAGCTTGATCGGCGCTTGGGTAATTTTTGGTTGCAAATGGATTTTCTTCTTCGTCGTTCATTTTCGACTGGAATTCAAAAGGAGAATCAAAATCATCCAAATTATCGAACTTACCTAATTGACCGATGAATTTTAAACGAATATTTTCCAATCCACCATTACGGTGCTTGGCTACAATAAATTCGCCTTGACCTTGCGTAGGGCTTCTTTCCTCATCATCCCATTCATCAATTTTATAGTATTCCGGTCTATAGATAAAGGATACGATATCTGCATCTTGCTCAATTGCCCCAGATTCCCTCAAATCTGAAAGCACAGGTCTCTTACTACCTCCACGGGTTTCAACCGCCCGGGATAACTGTGAAAGTGCTATTACCGGCACGTTCAATTCCTTGGCCAAGGCCTTCAGGTTTCGGGAAATTGTGGAAATTTCCTGTTCACGGTTACCTCCCTTTTGGCTACCTCCCGCTGTCATTAACTGCAAATAATCAATGATAATCATTCGAATACCGTGCTGGGAGGCCAATCGCCTCGCTTTGGCACGTAAGTCAAAAATGGAAAGTGAAGGGGTGTCATCTATAAATAAAGGCGCCTTTTCCAACGCTTTTACCTTTACGTTCAATTGTTCCCATTCATGCTTTTCCAGTTTTCCCGTACGCAGTTTTTCAGAAGATAATCCGGTTTCCGATGAAATTAAACGGGTAATCAACTGTACGGAGGACATCTCCAAAGAGAAAAAGGCCACTGGCGTATCAAAACTAACAGCAATATTTCTTGCCATGGAAAGGGTAAGCGCGGTTTTACCCATACCCGGTCTGGCGGCCACAATAATCAAATCACTTGGCTGCCATCCAGAAGTTAATTTATCCAACTTATCAAATCCGGAAGGAATACCACTTAATCCCTCCTTATTGGAAATTTCCTCAATTTTCTTCTTGGCCTGAATTACCAGATTTTGCGCCGTTTCAGCGGAACGCTTTAAATTTCCTTGCGTAACATCATAGAGTTTTGCCTCCGCATTGTCCAAAAGATCAAAAACATCGGTACCTTCATCGTAAGCCTCCTCAATAATCTCGTTCGAAATTTTAATAAGACTTCGTTGTATATACTTCTGAAGAATAATTCTGGCATGAAACTCAATATGTGCCGATGAGGCCACTTTTTGGGTCAGTTTTATCAGGTAAAAATCTCCTCCTATAGCCTCAAGCTTGCCATCTCGCTTCAATTGGGACGAAACGGTTAATAAATCTATGGGTTCTGAGCTTTCAAAGAGCTTAAAGATAGCTTCGTAAATAAATCTATGGGCATCTTTATAAAAGACATCTGGATGTAGAATATCGATAACTTCATCCACACCTTTTTTGTCGATCATCATAGCTCCAAGCACAACCTCCTCTAAATCAACTGATTGAGGTGGTATCTTCCCTCTTTCCAAACTTATGAGGGTTGACTTGTCTACCTTTCGGCCAACTACCGGGTTAATTTTTTCCATGACTACGAAAATATACAATTATGTGTATCAACCCCGGAACTATAATTCACAGGTAATCCACATTTAGGTGTTAATAAGTTACGATTTTGTGTTGATAACAAAAAAAATCTGGAGTTATGATTCTCCAGATTTTTCTGAGCTTGATAAAATGGTATTTTATCCATTAAAAACTCCCATATCTGCATATTTATCCATTCGGGTTTGCACTAATTCCTTTGGGGATAACTTTTCAAGTTCTTTATAATGTGAAAGAATTTTGTTTTTTACGGTGGTAAATGTTTTATCCCTATTGGAATGTGCACCTCCCGCCGGTTCACGTACTATTTCATCGATCAGCTTAAGCTTTTTCATATCCGTAGCGGTAAGTTTCAAAGCTTCCGCAGCTTGCTCCTTGTATTCCCAACTTCTCCAAAGTATGGAAGAGCAGGATTCTGGAGAAATAACAGAGTACCAAGTATTTTCCAACATTAATACCTTATCTCCTACTCCAATGCCCAAAGCACCACCTGATGCACCTTCTCCAATAATAAAAACTATGATAGGTACTTGTAAACGGGTCATTTCCAGGATATTTCTAGCAATCGCCTCTCCTTGGCCCCTTTCTTCCGCTTCAATTCCGGCATAGGCACCAGGAGTATCCACGAACGTAACTACCGGTATTCCAAATTTTTCGGCAGATTTCATCAACCTCAACGCTTTTCTGTATCCTTCCGGATTGGCCATACCAAAATTTCTATATTGTCTGGTTTTGGTATTGTATCCTTTTTGTTGACCGATGAACATAAAGGTCTGATCTCCAATTTTACCCAAACCTCCAATCATGGCCTTATCGTCCTTTACATTTCTATCTCCATGAAGTTCAAGAAACGTATCGCCACAAATGGCCTTAATATAATCAAGGGTGTAGGGTCTATTGGGATGTCTTGACAATTGCACTCGCTGCCAAGCCGTTAGGTTTTTATAAATATCCTTTCTGGTGTCTGCCAGTTTTTTTTCTATCTGTTTGCAGGTTTCACTAACATCTACGTCGCTCTCCTCACCAATGACCATGCATTTATCTAGCTGTTCTTCCAGTTCCTTGATCGGGAGTTCAAAATCGAGATATTCCATATAGGTAGTAATAGGTTTAATTTGATGGGCAAATATATAACATATATCGCTTATTCTACTGCCGGTTTTCCAATCCTTCTCCTGTTTTTGAGGATTCCATTGGCTACCACGGTGCCAATTATAATCAAACCGCCTACGTAGAACATAGGTTGCATTTTTTCGCTTTCGCCAAAAATAGCGAATGCCAACAATATGCCATATATAGGTTCCAGATTAACGGTAAGCATTACGGTATAGGGGCTAATAAATTTTAATAATTTGACCGATGCAATAAAAGCATAGGCCGTACATATGGAGGCCAACAGAAATAGGAAGAAAAAATCATCTAATGAAATTTGAAAGTAATTGGCATCGAATTTTCCGGTAAAAGCTAAATAAAGGGTCAATAGTAAAGTCCCGCTGGTCAATTCATAAAACGATATCACAGATGGCCTTTCTTTTTGTATCAACTTTCCGTTCAACATAGAAAATATGGTGGATAACAAGGAAGAAATTAACGCCAAGCCAATACCTAGCATATTACTGGTATCTACCTGAAATATGAGATACAGCCCCAACATAACTATGACCCCAAAAACAATCTCGTACCCAATTACTTTTCTCCCATACCAGAACGGCTCAATTATCGCGGCAAAAAAGGCTCCGGTAGACATAGTTGCCAAAGCCACGGAAACATTGGAGGCTTTGATCGCACCAAAGAAGGTTACCCAGTGCAAGGCAATGACTATGCCGGTAAAAACCAAGGAAACCATCATTTTTGTGGTTACCCTAAGTCTATATTTTTTAAAGATGATAAACGCCAATACCAATATGGAAGCCAATAGCATCCGGTACCAGACCAAATCCAAAGCATCTAAGCTTATCAACTTTCCTAAAACAGCTGTAAACCCCCAAATAAATACAATGAGGTGTAAATGAAGATAGTTTTTTAGCTTGGGTTCCATATGTTATCCCAAAAAAATGAGGTTGGTTGGTTACTATCGTTTTGCCTTTTGTAGCAATACTATGGCCAATATCCCAAAAAGAATATTGGGCAATAGGACGGCTAAAAGCGGTGAAAAACCGGACTGTTCCGCTAATGTACCAAAAACCTTGTCAAAGAATACAAAAACGAAAGCGACTATGATACCAAATGCCAGGTTTACTCCCATCCCTCCCCTTCGCTTAACGGACGACACCGCTACCGCGATAATGGTGAGAATAAATGCTGTAATGGGGAGTGCCCATCTTTTATATTTGACCAGCACATAAGCATTAATATTGGAAGCTCCTTTTGCCCTTTGGTCCTCTATAAACTTATTAAGCTCAAAGATATCCTTTGTTTCAGCTACGTAGGATACTGGCGTTAAGTCCCCTATCTGAAAGGTAAATAGCGTATCTAAACGGCGCTTGGTCTCCACAATGGCCGTGTCCTTAAGTAGTTTTCTTTTTTTGTAGGTAGTTAAACGGTAGAGACTATCCTTTTCCATCCACCGGATGTTGGCAGCAGAAATCTTAAATTCCAACTGATTTTCTTCATCAAACCTTTCAAATGTAAAATTGTAGCCAATCTGTCTAGCAGGGTCAAAACTGCTCACGTAAATAAAATCGCTTTTATTAAGTTGTGTAAAAATATTATTGGTAACCCTATCCTGCTTGCCCTTTTTAAGGTACTTGTATTTAAACTCGTTAAACCCTTTACTGGCTGAGGGCACCACGAACATCCCCATGATGAACATAATGACCGCAATGATGGATGCACCTATTATATAAGGCCTTAAGAAACGGCTATAGGAAACACCTGAGCTTAAAATGGCAACAATCTCCGTGTTTCCGGCCAATTTGGAGGTGAAAAATATGATGGAAAGGAATAAAAATATGGGAAACAATAAACTACCGATATAAATTGTAAAGTTTCCAAAATAGATGATAATTTCATCCAAGGGTGCTTCATTGGCCTGCATTTTACCTATTTGCTCGGCCAAATGCGCCATAATTCCAATAGGAATAAATAGCAAAATCATCACTGCAAAAGTGACTAAATAACGCTTTAGAATGTATTTATCTAAAATGGTTAGCACTACAATCTTTTATCCATTTGTTTGACCATACGATTCTTCCAATCCGCAAAATCTCCGGCTAGAATATGCTTTCTTGCCTCACGGACCAACCAAAGATAGAAACCTAAATTATGAATGGTAGCGATCTGTTTTCCTAAATATTCTTTAGCTACAAAAAGATGCCTAAGGTACGCCTTGGAATATTCCAAGTCCACAAAAGTAATTCCCATATCATCAATGGGAGAGAAATCATCTTCCCACTTTTTATTTTTAATGTTTATGGTACCGTGGGCCGTAAACAACATTCCGTTTCTGGCATTTCTGGTAGGCATCACACAATCGAACATATCTACCCCTAACGCAATATTTTCAAGGATATTAATAGGTGTTCCTACTCCCATAAGGTACCTGGGCTTGTCCTCTGGCAGGATGTTACAGACCACTTCGGACATAGCGTACATTTCTTCAGCTGGTTCCCCAACACTCAATCCTCCAATAGCATTTCCCTCTGCCCCTACGCCCGCAATGTATTCTGCAGATTGTTTTCTTAAGTCCAGATAAGTGGAGCCTTGAACAATGGGAAAAAAGCTTTGCGAGTAATCATACTCAAACGGTGTTTTCTCCAAATGGGCTATGCAGCGCTCCAGCCAACGGTGTGTCATGTGCATGGAACGTTGTGCATATTTATAATCACAGGGATACGGCGTACACTCATCAAATGCCATAATGATATCTGCACCAATAACCCGTTGTATTTCCATTACATTCTCTGGAGTGAACAAATGGGTAGATCCATCTATGTGCGATTTAAACTTTACACCTTCCTCCTTGATCTTACGATTACCAGAAAGGGAATACACCTGGTAACCGCCACTATCGGTTAAGATATTTCGGTCCCAGCCCATGAACTTATGGAGCCCACCGGCCTTTTTTAAAATATCGGTTTTAGGCCTTAGAAAAAGATGATAGGTGTTACCCAAGATAATATCCGGGTTAATATCCTCCTTTAATTCTCTTTGATGCACACTTTTTACAGAGGCTACCGTTCCTACCGGCATAAAAATAGGGGTCTCTATTTTCCCATGGTCCGTTTCCATGGTTCCTGCCCTAGCCTTACTCTGTGGGTCTGTATGGTGTAATGTAAACTTCAAACTACAAATTATGGGCGCAAAGATAAACATCTAGGCTGCATAAAAGGCTTAAGGAAAAAATAAAGTTGGGGCATTATCTATAGGTCTAGTGAAAATTCTGTAGACTTTTTAAAGATTACTGATGCTTAATGGATTGGATGCTACAATTTGAAAAACAAAAGTTGAAAAACTAACAAAAATAATCTTGGCCCAATTTGTAATAGCAAAAGATTGCATTTACTTTTGGAAACTACTATAAATGAACATTTACAAATGGCAAAACTAGAAGAATTACAGGATATTGTGGTACAGACCAGAAGGGATATCCTGCGTATGGTACATAATGTAAATTCCGGACACCCAGGAGGTTCTTTGGGATGTACAGAGTTTTTGGTAGCTCTTTACAATGAAGTTATGGAGCTAAAAGATGGATTTGATATGGATGGAGAGGGCGAAGACCTTTTCTTTTTGTCCAACGGACATATCTCCCCCGTTTTTTACAGCGTATTGGCAAGAAAGGGATACTTTCCGGTAGATGAATTGGGAACCTTTAGATTGATCGATTCCAGGTTACAGGGCCACCCAACTACCCACGAAGGATTGCCCGGTGTACGCGTAGCGTCCGGATCTTTGGGTCAGGGAATGTCCGTAGCCATAGGTGCGGCCTTGGCCAAAAAACTTAACGGAGACCAACATTTGGTATTCAGTTTACATGGAGACGGAGAATTGCAGGAAGGTCAAAATTGGGAGGCTATCATGTACGCTGCCGGTAATAAGGTAGATAACCTAATCGCTACCGTAGATAGGAACGGTCAACAAATTGACGGGCCTACCAATGAGGTTCTGCCTTTAGGAGATTTAAAACAAAAGTTTGAAGCTTTTGGTTGGGATGTTGTTGAAGTTGCCAAAGGAAATGATCTTGAAGCGGTCATTGCCGGTCTAAACGAAGCGAAAAGCAGAACTGGTAAAGGAAAGCCGGTTTGTATCATGCTTGATACGGTAATGGGCCATGGCGTGGATTTTATGATGTATACCCATGCATGGCACGGTAAAGCTCCCAATGACGAACAATTGGAGACCGCTTTATCCCAGAACCCGGTAACCCTAGGGGATTACTAATTGTTTTCCGTAAGCGGAAGAAAGCCAGTAAATTTAGAAATCAAGAGTTTAAAAATTAGTTTCCCATTGATGGGAAATTTTCCGAAACAATATGAAGAAATATATAGATCAAGGAAAGAACGATACAAGAAGTGGGTATGGTGCTGCCATGACCGAATTGGGTAGAACCAATCCAAATGTTGTAGCCCTTTGTGCAGATTTGGTAGGTTCCCTTAAAATACAGCCGTTTATAGACGAAAATCCAGAGCGATTTTTTCAAGTAGGTATAGCTGAAGCCAACATGATGGGTATTGCAGCGGGATTGACCATTGGAGGCAAAATACCTTTTGCCAGTTCATTTGCCAATTTTGCCACTGGGCGTGTGTACGATCAAATTCGTCAATCCATTGCTTATTCTGATAAAAATGTAAAAATATGTGCCTCACATGCCGGTATTACTCTGGGTGAAGATGGTGCTACGCACCAGATTTTGGAAGACATCGGTCTTATGAAAATGCTACCGGGCATGACGGTTATCAATCCATGTGATTACAACCAGACCAAGGCCGCTACTTTGGCAATTGCCGATTATGAAGGACCCGTTTACCTTCGTTTTGGAAGACCAAAGGTGGCTAATTTTACCCCAGAAGACCAAAAATTTGAAATCGGTAAGGCATTAATGCTCAATGAAGGTACGGATGTAACCATTGTTGCCACAGGGCATTTGGTTTGGGAAGCCCTAATCGCTGCAGAGAAACTTGAGGAACAAGGTGTTTCCGCAGAAGTTATCAACATACACACTATCAAGCCCTTGGACGAAGAGGCGGTGTTAAAATCCGTTAAAAAAACCGGTTGTATCGTCACTTGTGAAGAGCATAATTATTTGGGCGGATTGGGTGAAAGTATCTCCGGACTACTTGCTAATCAGCATCCTACACCTCAAGAATTCATCGCCACTAAAGATACATTTGGCGAAAGCGGTACTCCAGAACAACTTATGGAGAAATACGGACTTAACAATAAAGCCATTGTAGAGGCCGTTTTAAAGGTGATGAAAAAAAAGTAGCCTAATGGTATCGTTTTTGATACTGGTTACTGTATTTAAAAACGAGAACTATGAAAAAAACACTGCTTACTGCGGTCATGGTCCTAATGGGCCTGACCGCATTTTCACAAAATGATTCCGGAATTGGTATCAAGGCCGGACTGAACTACAGCGCCAATGGCGACTACTTTGAGTCCATTGGAGATGCCGCTAGAGAGCCGGACCGCAATGTAGGCTACCACTTTGGTCTTTATGGAAAAGTTGGAGTGGCCCGAATTTATCTTCGTCCTGAACTTATTTACACCAAGACAAAATCTGACTACCAGGGAGACAAATTTGATGTCAGCAAATTAGATGCTCCCATTCTACTGGGAGTAAAAGTCATTGGACCGTTACATGTTTTTGCTGGCCCTGCCTTTCAATATATCTTGGATACCGAGTTTGATGGTATAGCCATTAACGATATTGAAAATGACTTTAGTGTTGGCGCCAACTTGGGCGCCGGACTCAATTTTGGAAAATTGGGTATTGACATTAGATATGAAAGAGGCTTTAATGACAATGAAGCCACTTTCATCAACAACAACATTACCAGCGTAGGCCCTAGTAGAATTGACGCTAGACCTGATCAACTGATCGTAAGCTTATCATTAAAGCTTTAAAGTATATTGCTCTAAAAAATAAAAGCCCCGGAATATGAAATTTCGGGGCTTTATTCATTTCTAGTAGTATTAAGAATTAACTATCACTGTCCAAATAATCGGGCGTGCCATCGCCATCAGAATCAGGATAGGTAATGTTTCCATCCGCATCAATTTCTATTTCCTCACGAGTGGGTATTCCATCATTATCATCATCGGAATCTAAATGGTTGCTTAGA
The DNA here is from genome assembly GCF_014349235.1 of Cytophaga sp. FL35. Taxonomy (GTDB): domain Bacteria; phylum Bacteroidota; class Bacteroidia; order Flavobacteriales; family Flavobacteriaceae; genus Euzebyella. Next base: position 24,555 of record NZ_JACSOH010000037.1, read on the forward strand.
CCATTTCCAGTAGATGTTATATCGCCATCTGTGTTATCATTGTTTAAATTTCCATCTCCATTTAAATCCTCCAAAAGCGAAGGAATTCCATCTCCATCATAATCCGTATCCTCCACATAAGAGCCTAATTCCAATCTAAAAATTAAAGGAGAATAAGAAGGTATAGAACCTACTGCGCTATTGTAATATCCTAGAGCTGAAGGCATAATGACCATTCCAACACCCGTATCCTTTATTTCAAATGTTCCATCTTCTGCCACTACAACCTCTCCCCCTACCTTAAATTCAGTAGCTCCTAGCGCATATCCTCTTAGGAAATTTGGAAGATATTGCCAAGAAAAATTACTAGTACTGTCAAATTCAGTACCATCCAGTAAAGACCCTTGATATTTAATAAAAACCGAATCCGCCACAGTTGGCATTCCACCAACTCCTTCCCTAGCCTCTAAATAATAATACGTATGTGATAGACTAGCTTCGTCCTCAGCAATTCCATCCACTTGAACGGTTTTAGAAGAAACCTGATCTTTCAACGGAATAATTCCCGTGGTATCCCCCTCAGGAATTTCCTTTAAAACAATCTTATAATCAAAATCAGCCGGTGGGTTCTCAAATTCGGCATAGTTATAATAATGAGTATTCAAATATTCCTGAATTTCATCCTCATCTTCGCCAAGTACTTCATCCAATGGTCTTGGAGGTTCAATAGTAACATTGTTGTCATCATCATTGTTACAAGACCAAAAAACGGCCACAGCAGCTAAAAGAATAATAAATCGGTTCCTAATCATCAATCTGTGTTTAAGGGCGGCAAGATACAATTTTCCCCTATTTTTGTCTTGGCACTTAACAAAGATTTTTGCTTATGCGTATTGACAAGTACCTTTGGTGTATCCGATATTTTAAAACGAGAAATATAGCGTCCACGGCTGTTAAAAAAGGACAGGTAAAAGTAAACGGACAAGCTGTGAAACCTTCGAGAGAAGTGTACCCGATGGATAAATTGATTGTTCGTAAAAACCAAATCGATTACCAGTTAACGGTATTGGATATTCCTCCGAATAGGGTTGGAGCCAAATTAGTGGATATCTACCGAAAAGATACCACCCCACAAGAAGCCTTTGCCCACAGTGAACTTTTACAGCAGAGCAAGGATTATTATAGAAAAAAAGGCACCGGTAGACCTACGAAAAAGGACAGAAGGGATATTGATGAATATTTAGACGATTCCGATGATTTCTTTACGGATTCCAACAATGATGAGGCCTTTAATTAGTAGCACTCTTTGAAGGTTCTTGCTTATATTTGAACCATAAAGCTTGGCAAATGGACAATAAGATTCTCACCCATCAACAAATACAGCATACCATTCAACGTATTGCTTATCAAATTTATGAAACCAATGTTTCTGAAGAGGAAATTATTATAGCCGGTATTGATGGTGGGGGACTCAATTTTGCCAAGAAAATTCAAAAGGTATTGCTTAGGATAACGGACGCTAAAATTACCCTTTGTACCGTTTTCATGGATAAGTCAGATCCTTTAAAAAGTGGAGTGACCACTTCATTACCGGAGGCGGATTTTAGGGACAAAGCCGTGGTCCTCGTCGATGATGTTTTAAATTCTGGCACCACTTTAATTTACGGGGTACACCATTTTTTAAAAACACCATTAAAACGACTTAAAACGGCCGTTCTGGTAAACAGAAACCATAAAAAATACCCTGTAAAAGCTGATTTTAAGGGTATTTCACTATCTACCTCTTTGCAAGAGCACGTACATGTCAAATTTGAGTCAAAGAACGATGTGGTCTATTTAGACTAACTTTTCTTCAATTTCTTGGGCTATTTCCAAAGGTGATTTACCATCGCATGAAATAATATGATGGGCCTGGTTATAATAGTTATTACGCTCAAAAAGGTGTTTCCCTATAAATTCAGGCAACTCCTCTTCTTCAATGTTCTTGATTAAGGGTCTGTGCGCCTTTTCCTTTAGTAATCGTTCTACCAATCCTGGAATGGAGACTTTCAAATAAAACACGTTCTTAGAATGTTCTAGTGCTAATTTCATGTTGTTACCATAGCAAGGGGTACCGCCACCTAGGGATAAAATGGCCTTTTCGTCACTTTCCAATTGCTCTAAAAGCACCTCGGTTTCTTTTTTTCTAAAGTAGATTTCCCCCTTCTGAGAAAAAATTTCCGAAATTTTTAAATTTTCTTTTGCCTCAATTTTATCATCTAAATCTACCGAAGGTATGTCCATTTTTTGTGCAAGTAGTTTACCCACAGTAGATTTACCGCTTCCCATATATCCTAAAAGGAGTACTTTCATAATTTGGAATAATTTTAAAATTCAATAAAAAGCAAAAATATCATAATTATCCCTTGATTAATTAAGAATAGGTCTTATATTTGCACCCGCTTTAAGGCACTAAGCCAACAAAAAAGCAATGACTTGGTAGCTCAGTTGGTAGAGCATCTCCCTTTTAAGGAGAGGGTCCTGGGTTCGAGCCCCAGCCAAGTCACTTTTTGGGAAACCAAACTAAATCAAAATCCTGCAAAACGTCTGATTTGCAGGATTTTGCATTTTTTAAGCCATCATTTATTTTGCTTTAAAATGGTTTAAAAAGTTCACAAATCGTCAACATTGGGTTTTTAAATCGTCAACATATTTTAACGACCCAATGCCCTGACGATTAGCCTCTTACTGGTTGATTTGACTTTCGTAGAAAACAGTTTAACTAAAACCTAATTCTATGAGATCGACTAGCACATTTTCCATTCTTTTTTGGCAGTACGCGCAACGGGCGAATGCCAATAATGAGGCAGGCCTCTACGTTCGAATAAGCCTTAACGGTCAAAAGGCCAATATAAGCCTTAAAAAGAAGATTGATATCGACCGATGGGATTCCAAAAAGCAGCGCGCAAAGGGTTTCAATACATCCTCAAAATTGATCAACGAATATCTGGAAGAGGTCAAGACGGACCTATTCCAGCTTTATCGTGAGCTCAAGTCCAATGGAAGTTTCATTTCAGTTGAAAAAATCAAATCCAATTTCTTGGGAGAAAACAAAAAGGCTTATTATTTAAGTGACGTTTTTAATTTTCACAATACGACCAATCGCGAAAAGCTTGCTTCGAAAACCCTTTGCCACTATAGGACAAATCAAAAATATATAATGGAATTTGTCCGAGAGCAGTTCGGCAAAAGCGACTATCCGTTATATGAATTGAACTATTCGTTCCTGCTCCAATTTGAAAGCTATTTGCGCTCGTATCAGCCAAGAAAGCATTATCGAAAGCGCATTGCCAATAATGCCGTGATGAAGCATATCCAACGCTTTAGAAAACAAATCAAGCTGGCGATTGAATTGGAATGGATTCAAAGTGACCCTTTCATACGGTTCAAACCCAATATGGAAAAAAGGCAGCGTGAGTTTTTAAATCAGGACGAACTTCAGAAAATCATTCAGTTAAAAGTCGATTGCGAAAGGCTCGATATAGTGAAGGACCTATTTCTTTTTAGTTGCCACACTGGAATTTCCTATGGGGATATCGTCAATCTTAAGGCAAGGAATATTGAAATAGGAATCGATGGAAACAAATGGATTTCAGCAAAGAGAAATAAAAACGGAAATCTATACGAACTACCATTATTGGACATTTCCCTAGAACTTATCAATAAATATCTTGGCCATCCCAAAACCAAGTTTTTCAATACCCTTTTCCCCAGGATATCAAATCAAAAGCTCAACAGTTATCTAAAAGAGGTAGCGGACCTTTGCGGAATTAAAAAGAACCTGACCTTCCACATGGCCCGCCATACTTTTGCAACGACCGTTACACTTTCCAATGGTGTTCCCATCGAAACAGTTTCGAAGATGTTGGGGCATACCAAATTGGCCACTACCCAAATCTATGCAAGGGTCCTCAAGAAGAAAATTAGTGAAGACATGCTTAAACTTCGAAACAAGCTCAGAAACGAAAAAGTAAAAGAAATTATAAAGTAAGCAAACGGAGCGTAGCGGAGAGCTGCAAGTCCCAATTCTTACCTTTAAACTTTTGCACAGGGTTCCTATTCGGATTTTGTAGTGTTCGGAAAGATAAACGTCAATCAAAATCCGGATAGGGTGCAACCTACATTCCCATTTGAAATGGTAGGTATACATAATTACCATCGCAACTATCAAATTTCTTCGGTAAGTCTGATTAATATTTTTTAAAAAATCTCTTGTTAGCTAAATTCTATGTAAGCAAACAGTAGATGAACAAAAGTATATTACCATGGATATGCCCTAGAATTGCGGATACTTAATCAATTTGCTAGGCAAGTTATAAGCGTGTATCGATTAAGAGTGCAGCAACGGTTTTTATTTAACTTTAATTCTTGGGCGGTAATTAGATAGGATTTACCTATCAATCTATATTATTGATTCTTTTTAGCTCTTGAACATCGGCTAAATCTTTGGGCCTTCCCGATTTAAGCTTACTGGTAATCAGATCGTCAATGTTGAGCACTTTCCATTTTAGATTTGGGCGCTCCTCCAACCACGCTTCTTCGGCAGCTTCGTAGGCTTGGTCGAAACTTTTATTAACCGAAAAATTTGTAATCAGTTCAAGATTAAGATCGACAGGAGAGAATTTAATAGAAATATTTTGTTGCCCTTTCTTCACCTTATGTGGAAAATCTTCAATCTCATAGCCCATTTCATTGAATACCTTCACCAGCCTTTTGAAATTGTCCTCATTTGGGTCTATCCAAAAATCAACATCCGCAGAGTGTCTTTGATGCCCATGAAAATTGACGGCACCCCCACCTACCATAAGCATCCTAACCCCGTGCTTGTTGGTCATTTCCAAGAAAAGGTCGATATCCTCTTTCCATTGTCTCATTTTCCAGTGGTGATCTGGATAATGAAATTATCATGGCCCTCCTTGGCCTTCGTGGGAAACCTATGTATGTTCTGCATCAAATCCAAAAAACTGTAGACACGCTCTGTAGGGGAAAGTGCCAAGAAATCTCTTTCCTGTTCTTTATTGGACTCCTCTTTGCTACGAAATTGAACTAGCATATAATGTTATTTATAACAGAACTGACATAAATTCTTATCAAACCCTACTACGACTTGGTTAGTTTCTCTAAATAAGCAACTTTGTCCTTTTCTGCTTGAAGAAGACGTTCATAAAGCTTTCTATTTTCTTCGTAAACCTCGACTAATTTATCCAGTGGATTAAAGGTACAATTATTAGGGTGGAACGTACCTTGACTATGTGCAAAACTATTATCATAGAAATTGTTGAAATAGTTAATCATTGATTCCTCTGAAAAGTTCTCAATAGCCTGTTTTGTCACCCCCAAGGCCTTGGCAATCTCCTCCAGCTTTGCATCCTCCACCTTTTCGCTGTTCTCGATGTTGGATACCGCCTGTTGGCTGATGCCCAACTGTTCGGCCAAGGTTTCCTGTTTCATTCCCCTTAGCTCGCGGATCCTGCTGATCTTCCTTCCGATATGGCTGTTCCTGGTCTTTGTCTCCATATACCAAATATAGGGTGTTTCCCACAATAATCCGATTGTAAATTACAAATCGCTTCCGATAAAATACAACCGCACTTGGTGGGCTACACTGGAACATGGACTTAATATGGGATTTAAATCTAAAACCCCTTAATTGACAATGCCATGCGATACTATAAGAACATACCGGAAAACTACACAAAAAAGAAGGAACTCTCCAAGCTCATAGATAGCATACTGAACGTGGTCACTATCGATGCCATCTTTCTCTCGAAGGAACAAAGGGAGGGTAATTTATCGTACCATATCCTCACCTTCATTGCCGATGTCGATAACGACCCCATTCCCAATGAAGTCCTTTCTTGGTTGGCCAAACAGGGCAAGAGCCATCCAAACCTTCGGATGCGCATCTATACAGAGGAACAGTCGGAGATAGCCCTTTCCCGTGGTTCCCTCTATTTTTTGGAGCATTGCTGCCTTGGCCATACCGTTTATGTGCGTACCGAGGGCGGCAACCTGTTGGACT
>NZ_JACSOH010000038.1 GCF_014349235.1 Cytophaga sp. FL35
CAAGCGAAGCATGATCTCACCGAAGGTCACTACTTTTTTCATTTCAATGCTTTTAAGAAGGTATAATCGATTTATTCAATATTATTTTAGATGCCCAATGCTTGTCCGCCCCCAATTTGAATGGTTTCGGCAGTGATAAACTTGGCATCGCTACTAGCCAAAAAGGAAACCACTCCGGCTACGTCTTCTGGTTGCCCCAACCTACCCAACATAATGCTATTGGCCCAGGATGCGAAAACTTCAGGCTTTGTAGACTTGATTTGAGCATGAAAGGGAGTGTCAATAGTACCCGGTGATACGGCGTTTACCCTAATACCATATTCAGCCAAATCTTTAGCCAACGCCTTTGTAATCGTATTGACACCCGCTTTTGAAGTTCCGTAGATACCTGCTCCGGGGCCGCCGGCCGTCCAAGCTGCATTTGAAGTATAATTGATAATGGAAGCATCCTCTCCTTTTTTCAGGAAGGGTATTGCGGCTCTAGAGGCAAAAAAGGTGGAATCAAGATTCAATGCCATGACCGAACGGTAAAATTCCGTAGTCATTTCTTCGAATCTAGATCTTCCGCCAAGGCCACCTGCATTGTTCACCAAGGTATCTATCTTTCCATATTTTTCACCTATGGACTTGATATTCGAAGTTACGGCCTCTTCATTGGTTACATCAAAACCGTAGTATTCGGCAGTAAAACCTTCCGCGGTAAGTTCTTTTACCCTTTCGGCACCTGCTTCGTCGTCAATGCCATTGAGAATGACGGTATACCCATCTTCACCCAATCTTTTTGCCACTGCGAAACCGATACCTCCGGTTGCTCCTGTTATGACTGCTACTTTTCCGTTTGAATTGCTCATTGTATTAATTAGTTTAAATGATAATCTTAATTTATTTTGCTTTTAAAGGCTCTATTTTTGGGCATAGAAGCCATACGCTCGCCATGGTAATAATAGCCAAGGTCGCGCCTATTATGAATGCCGGGGTGTAGTTACCGCCTGAGGTAAGCCAAGGTACCAGGGCTGTAAGTCCAAATGCTCCCAATTTGGCTGCCATTCCGGCGAAGCCTGAAAGCGTTCCTACTGTTTTCCCCCCAAACAAATCACTTGGTAAGGTCTGTACGTTGCCTATGGCTATTTGAAATCCAAAAAGAATGACCGCCATTAAAATCACGGCCGTTTCGGGCCCACCGGGATTGGCCATGGCCAACAGGGCAGGGAGCATAATTATACAACCTAGGGTGATAACCAGCTTTCTTGTTTTATCAACCGTCCAGCCAACTTTAATCCTGTTCTGAGCCAATAGACCTCCGAACCAAGCTCCAATCATGGCACCTACATAGGGAACCCATGCGTAGAAGCCAATGGATTTAACATCCATACCGTAAACTTCATTGAGGTAGATGGGAATCCAGAAGATAAAAAGCCACCAAATTGGGTCTATGGCCGCCGAAGCAATTATTACGCCCCAACTCTCTTTATGCTTAAGCATTTTACCCGTATCAGGATTATAGCCTTCATCAAACTCACCATCAGAATCTTTATCTTGATTTTTCTGACCAGATAAAATGTATTCTTTTTCTTCGGGGGTAATCCAAGGGTGTTTTGAGGGTGGTGCTTTCACCAAAATCCACCAAGGAATCAGCCAAATCAATCCAACAATACCCACTAAAAGAAAGATATAATGCCAGCTGAAATAAACGGACAGGATTCCGAGTGTGGGAAAAGCTATGATACCACCTATGGCCGCACCGGAATTGAAAATACCCTGTGCCAGAGCCCTTTCTTTTGTAGGGAACCATTCTGCATTGCCTTTTGCCGCACCAGGCCAATTACCTGCTTCGGCAACCCCTAACAGGGAACGGAAAATGGACAAGCTCACCACCCCCTTCGCGAAGGCGTGTAAAGCGGTGGCTATGGACCAAAAACCAATGGAAAGTACAAACCCCAACCGCGTACCGACCCTGTCGAAAATCTTACCAAAAATGGCCTGACCAAAGGCATAGGAGAAAATGAAAAAAGTGGATATGAGTGCGTAAATACCCTTGCGTTCATCGGCGGTTTTATCAGGATATAATTCTTCTGCCATATCAGGCCATAAAACCGGAAGGGCCTGTCTATCGATATAATTGATGACCGTTGCCAACGCTATGAGCGTAATAACACCCCATCGCAAACCTTTAAACTTCATTTTCAATCATTTATATTCATTAATCTAGCCTAAACATGGACAATATTTGTCCTGCCCCATGTTGGGGTCGCTACGGAAATTAATGCCGCAACGGTTGCTACCTGAATCTGTTCAAATGGTAAAAATTGATACCGAGGAAACCGGTATCAACCCCTAACTAAGAAGATTCAAGTATTATTTCCCTTCAGAATTTAAAAAGCAACAAAGAACAAATCGTGCACTTCTATCCTTTGTTCGCTATTTTTCTATCTTCACCATAGATGTAATCGTACAACTTGGTAAAATGTGATTTCATTTTTTCTTTTGCCAATTGCGGATTTTGATCCCGAATGGCGTTATAAATATCTTCGTGATTTCTTATTTGCGCTAAGGCCACATCACCTTCACAAACCTTGTCTTCTTCATAGGCCACAATGATTTCCGGCGTTATCAGAAGCATCAAAGCGTTCATGGTGCTATTCTTACTGGCGGATGCAATAGCCAAGTGAAAAAGTAAATCCTCTTCTACACAAGTTTCTGCTCTCACCATTTTTATCTTGTACGCATCCAAGGCATCCTTGATTCTTTGCAAGTCTTCGTCAGTCCTTCTTAATGCGGCCATTTTTACGATTTTAAGCTCCAAAAGTATCCGCGTTTCCACCAAGGACTTAAAATCCTGTTCCGCCAATCCAAGAATATCCTCAATCATACCGTTCATGGCTATCTGACCTATATCCGCAATAAAGGTTCCACTCTGTGGTTTGCTATATAAAATGCCATAAAACTCGAGTTTTTGTAGCGCCGAGCGTACATTACTTCTGCTTACATCAAATTTTTCAGCTAATACGCGCTCCGCTGGAAGTTTGTCGCCTGGTTCCAAATTTTTGTAATTGATCAAATCACGAATTTTGGAGATAATTTCATTTTGAATTTCCCTATTCTCGCTTTTTGACAACATTTCTAATTTCATACCCACAATTTTAAATTGGTTAACCAGATTGGTATGTTAAAATTATTACTTTTTTTCCGATTTCAATATGAATCCAACCCCAAAAATCTCATGAAAATAAGTGTTTTACAATGTTGGGAGTATTTGCCAACTCTTTTTAGGGAGTTGGCAAAACTCCGAACTGATACAACTCTAAAAACAACTTAAATAAATCAAACTAACTCTATGAAAATGTATAAACTTTAGCATTTATCAATACCCAGCATTCTGCGTTATAACCCCATCTGTGGCCAATATTTCGGATACAGGGACCGGGAACACATAGTAATTACTGTTCACTGTTTCTCCTATTTCTTGATCGACCGTTCCTGTTCTCACCAAATCAAACCATCTTTGTCCCTCAAAGGCCAACTCTAATCTTCTTTCGTCCAAAATGGCCTCTCTAACCAAAGCTTGCGTATTGATGGTCGTCGGATCTAATGGCATCAAACCCGCCCTGGTTCTAATGGGGTCTAATAGACCAAGTACTTCGGCTGGGGCAGCCCCGTTTTCGTTCAAAGTCTCGGCATACAATAATATCACATCGGCCAATCTCAGCTCGATCCAATCATGCTCTGCACCTAAACCTCCCTCTTTGGGAAACTTAACCGCGGTAAGTTCTTCAGGACCTAGTGTTACCGCTCTCCTCAAATCACCACCCTCTAAAGTATCGTTCGCCACGGCATCAAAAGCAGCTACTAAATCTGGATCAACAGGAAAATCCGATTTGGAATCATCTCCTACGAACCAGTTCCAAAAGTCTGAACCAAAGGTATATTCATCCGTGATTGAGCTAGAGACCTGGGTAGAAAAAATAATTTCAGAATTTTCCACTTCATTTTCGGCACCAAATATTTCACTAAAATTCTCCTTTAGGCTAAGTCCTGCAGATGCCGCACCATTGACCACTGCCGCCAAATGGGGTTCTGCACTGTTGTAATTGCCCATAGTAACATATACTTTGCCCAATAAACCATGTGCTGCAAATTTGGAAGCTCGACCGTTATTAATTTCAACGTCCAAAGCCGAAATAGCATCTTGCAAATCTGGAATAATTACACTGCTATATACTTCAGAAGTAGGCTGTCTAGCCAAAATAGAAGTGTCCGTCAAATCAGGAGCAGAAGACAGGTTGATAGTCACATCACCGAAAACCTGTACCAATTTAAAATAGGATAAAGCTCTTAAAAACTTTGCCTCCCCAATTTCAGTGGCGTCCGTAGAATTTTCAATGACGTTATTGGCACTTAATATGGATTTATACATGGCCGTATAAAAAGGACCAAAAAATTGGTCTTCCATGGCGGTCAATCCATTATCGTACTCATCAAATTCCGTATAGGGAGCTTCATCCATCAGGGCATTATCAGCTCTAAATTCTCCCATGACGGCTATTGGCGTAACCGATCCCAGCTGATAGTAATAAGCCGCATTCAAGACCCCAGCAAAATCTTCCAAGGAATCTGAACTCGCTATATTTGATGGAAACTGATCTAAATCGTTATCACAGGCCGTTACCAAAAGTGCCGCACCTAGAAATAATCTATATATTGTTTTCATATTATTCTTTTTTTAAAAGTTAAGATTGAGTCCTAGCGTAAAGCTTCTCACTACCGGGGTTGCCCCTACCTGTGCTCCATAAGTGGTTGGACCTAAGTAATCTCCTCCTGAGGTTGCAACACCTTCAGGGTTATAGGATGTATAGTTATCTGCCCACAAATACAATAGATTGGTTGCCGCAGCATAAAGTCTTACAGAATTCAAACCTACCTTACTCGTTAAATCAGGATTCAACGTATAGCCCAAGGTCAAGTTTCTCAAGGCTACATAAGAAGCATCTTGTACCATGGCATCAGTTTGATACCTATTTCCCGTATAGAATTCTCCGTTATGATCGGCAATGCCATCGTCATCGGCATCAAAGCTGTCTACCAACCTTCCGCTCCATTGCGATTCATAATACAAAGGATCAACGTTGTAGACCTCCCCACCATGAGAGCCCTGAAATTGCATTGCAAGATCAAAATTCTTGTATCTAAAGTTCTGTGCCATACCCCAATAAAAATCAGGAGTGTTTTGACCCACCATTACTAAATCTCCACCATCTTCAACACTTCTGGTCGCATCAATTACACCGTCACCATTCTGGTCAACCACATAAGATTCTCCCGTAGTATTGTTAGGATGTCTGGTACCATCTTCCAAGTAAATCATTTCTACTTCTCCGATGGTCTCCAAAGCCCACATTTCACCAATACCTCCACCTACATAGTTTCTAAAAACAGGACCTCTACCACTAACTCCGTAAATAGCTTGTGGTAATTCTTCCAATCCACCTAAATTGGTAATTTCAGTTTCAACGGTAGAAAGGTTGGCATTAAAGCTCCAAGAAAAATCTTCGGTACTTACCACGTTGGCATTCAATTGAAATTCTAAACCAGAACTTCTTACATCGCCAGAATTAAGTACAATAGAAGTGGTACCCAATACCTCGGAGACACTTTGGTTGATCAAGATATCTTCAATATCAGAAGTATAATAATCGACACCCAACCTCAAGCGGTTGTTAAAGAAACCTAAGTCGATACCGTAGTTGGTTTCTGTATTCGTCTGCCAAGTCAAATCAGGATTGGCCACATTGGAAGGAATTAAATACCCTGTTCCGTAAATGGTCGCTTGAGGATCCAATAAACTTAAGGCATCGTACGACCCTAAGAAGGAGGTAGTACCCAGTGAACCAGTACTAAAGCGAAGTTTTAATTGGCTTAGAGTTTCGCTATCCGCCAAAAAGGATTCGTTGTGAATATTCCAACCCACAGAAAGTGCTGGGAATGTTTCATACCTTTTGTTAGCACCAAAACGAGAATCACCATCTCTTCTTAAGGAAGCAGAGAACAAGTATCTATTGTCATATGCGTATTGCACTCGGCCAAAAACACTTTCCCTTACCCTTTTCTCATCACGTTCCGTAACCGTAATATCAGATGGTTCAAAAAGGTTATAATTTTGAATGGCGGTGTCAGGTACATTGGAACCATCCAATGCAGTTCCTACCAATTGAGTCGTTTGAAATTCAACCCCTGCCACGGCAGCAATATCATGCTTACCAAGTACTTTAGCATAGTTTAAGGTTGTTTCACTTAGCACCGTAGAAATCTTCAAGTCTGTTTGATCCATATAGGTCTGACTTGTACGAGCCCTTGAATCAAAACCTAGTAATCGATGCTCATAGAATTGGGTATCTTTTAAGTCGCCACCCAATACGGTCTTAATATTAAGTCCGTCTATAATTTCATACTGCAAATAAGAGCTTACATTACCAAAGAACGTCTTTTCCCAGCGCTCTGTATTATCTAACTTCGTAGCGGGACCGGCATCTCCGGAACCACCAATACCATTATTGGCTCTACCGTAGTGCCAATCTTGGGCAGTCATACCTGGTTCTAAATCATAAATACTACTGGCCTCAAAGGTCGAACCTCTATAACCATTATCAAAAGCTGCTAAACCTAGGGCTTGTGCCTGAGCATCAAGAGACTGAACGAAAGCGATGGACTCTTCGGTATGATAAATTGGGTGCACCCCGTATGCCCTAAGAAGGTCACGCATGTCATGGCCCAGAATATCCCTATGAGAAGTAAAGCCGTTAAAACTAAGTCCTGTTTTAAATTTTTCTCCCAGTTTGGCATCAACGTTCAAACGGGCATTCAGTCTTTCAAAACCTTCGGTTATAATGATACCTTCGGCATTTTGATACCCCAAGGATGCAAAATAGTTGACATCATCCGTACCTCCGCTCACACTAAAATCATGACTTGTAGCACTACCGCTTCTGAATAACCAGTCTTCAGGACTAATGGCACCCGGAGAGTTTTCGTAGGCATTTAGCCTGTACTCAACGAAATCAGGGTCAATTTGGGACAAATCCCAATTTCCGGCTGCGATTTCATCTCTCGCATATTCCGCCCATTCAGGACCGGACATCATGATATTATCGCGGTATTTGCTAGAAAAACTGGTGTAGCCATTATAACTAAAAGAAGCTTTTCCGGAGCGGCCTTTTTTGGTAGTAACAAGTATAACCCCATTTGCACCTCGAGAACCATAAATCGCAGCGGAAGCAGCATCTTTAAGCACTTCCAGGCTTTCAATATCATTAGGATTTACAGTAGCCAAGTTTCCTGAAATAGGATACCCATCCACAACAATCAAAGGATTGGAATCACCCGAAATGGAAGATGCCGCACGAATTTGAATTTTTGGGTCGGCACCAGGCGAACCGTCTTGATTTTGTATCAAAACCCCGGGTAATTTACCTGCCAGAGCTTCATCTACCCTAGTCGTCTGTACGCCGGCAACATCACCACCGTCAACCTTGGCGATAGCCCCGGTGAGGTGTGATTTCTTACGGGCGCCATACCCGACGATAACCACTTCATCCAATAAAGCCGCATCTTCAACGAGAATTACATCAAGAGTAGTTTGTCCGCTAATAGCAACCGTCTTAGAAGTAAAACCTAGTGAGGAAAATACCAGCACATCTCCGTTACTTACATTAATGGAATAATTACCATCAAAATCTGTGGAAGTACCTGTAGTAGTATTTTGGATAACAACATTGGCCCCTGGAATAGGCATGCCGGCATCATCATTTACAGTACCGGTCAGCGTGTAACCGTCTTGCGCATACAATGAGATATTGAACAGCAATACCAGCATTGTAAAAAATTGAGTTTTTAAATTCATTTGTAGTAATGTTAAGTTAGTAAAGTAACCGGTTCTTAAGCCGGTTAAACTTCTGTGCCGTTGAGTTAGAAGCACATCGTAATTTTCAACTTACCTGTTGCACGCTGCCGTGAATTTCAATGAATTTTGTAATTTTGTGGCGAACGTGATTTAGCAATAGATGCATGTTCTCAAGTATTACTTCCCTTCAGACTGAAGTAAACTTATTTTAAAAAGGATGGGCGTGCACCCGTCCTTTTTTTTATTTCTATCCGTCAAAATCTCATATACTGTATTTTTTAAAAGTTTTAGTTTCGTGCCTTGCTATTTTGGTTTTCCATACTGGTTAACCAATTTGGTTTACCAAATATAAATTAATAAAACTTTATGAAAAAATTAATTTGTATAAATTTTGAGGTAATTTTTATAAATCTGGAATTTTAACACTCTCCAAAGTGTTCAATTCATAAAAAATCCATCGATTTTTATGAAAATACCAGTTTCGGGCTACATATTATACACACCGCCGTTGATATCTAAAGTTGCACCCGTAATGAAACCATCATACTCCGATGCCAAAAAGAGCACTGCCCTTGCAACATCATTGGCATTGCCGGGTCTTTTAATAGGTATACCGGCAATTGTAGCGTCTGCTGATTCTTTTGTGGTGTGTGTATTGTGAAAAGAAGTACCAAGAATCAAGCCGGGTGCTACGGCATTTACCATAACACCTTGAGGACCTAACTCTGAAGAAAGAGCCCTAGTGAATGTCAAGATAGCCCCTTTACTGGTGGAATAAGCCAAGGAACCTGCATGACCGCCCTTTCGGCCAGCCAGTGATGCCAAATTTACAATGCTACTTTGCTCGTTCTTTGTTAGGTGCGAAGCCGCTGCTTTGGTTACGAACATCATTGAGGTAAGATTAATATCCATTACCCAATGCCAGAATTCAGCTTCCATTTCATCGAGGTTTCTACGCGCCACCAACGAACCTGCATTGTTGATCAGAATGTCCAATCCACCCAAAGCACTTACTGTTTGTTCCACAAGTTTCGTTGCATCAGCCTCTTTGGTCAAATCTCCGCCTACGGCTACAGCTTTCAGGCCTTTTTCAATAGCATAGGAAACCAGTTCATTGGCCGTGTCGGCACTTGAAAAATAGTGAACCCCCACATTGGCCCCGTTGTCTATAAAATGTCTTGTAATCGCTTCACCAATTCCTTGAGCTCCTGCAGTAATCAGAACATTTTTTCCTTGGAGTTTATTTGTTGTTTGTTTCATCTAGCTTTTGAATTGAAATTTTAAAAATCAACCTTCTTATGAGAGACGCTCTATGACTTGTCCCCAAAATAAGAAACCTGATCCCCACTTAAAAAATCTTCACGTACCGGACTAAAAGTATCAATCAATTCGCCTTCTTCCAAGCAAACCGCACTGTGCAATAAATTGGGTTCAATATAAACGCCATCGCCTGCTTCCACAATTTTTTTTACCCCATCGATTTCAAATTCGAACTTGCCTGAGACCACATAAGTTGCCTGTGTATGAAAATGTTGGTGCGGAGTACCTAAGGCTCCCTTTTCAAACTTCACTCTCACCATCATAATCTGATTGTCATATCCTAAGAATTTGCGAGATACTCCTCCTCCAAGGGCTTCCCAATCCATTTCTTTGGACACCATGTATTTGTCACTCGATCGATTCATTTTCTAAGTTTTTACTTTATTATTTATATTCAAAAGGACCAGACCAAGTATGGTTCTCGCCATCTATTTTTAAACTATGTTCAGTCTTTTTTGAAGCATCCTTATTTGCGACCAAAAGCATTATGGACTTCCCCTTCACCGGAACAATTCTAATAGCCGTGTACTCATTCGTATCCACCAGCACATCCAAATTTTCAATATTTGAATAGGAGTTGACCGCAAACTCGGAAACAGGGCTATAACTTCCATGCGTTTCAAAAGCGGAAACAAAAAGGGTATTCTTTGTGTTTTCCCGCCTTAACAATAAACCTGCCTCACGCCTTAGATTAAATTCAGGATCGTTGGCACCCATTCGCGTGAAAAGTAGCTGGTCATCAGTGTTTGTTTTGGTCGTTAGCGTGAAGAATTTTCCTTTATTCAACCATGAAACTTTACTGTTCTCAGTGGACGCTATTCCAGAACCTTCCCTATACAAATGCTGATAGCCGTTTGCATCTCCCAGTACGTTCAATGTTTTTGGAGAATCATACTCAAAATTGGTTTGCATGAGCTGACCTATAAAATAAAACGGCAGATCGTATTTATTGACTTCATCGGAGGTCACTCGCAACAAGTCAATAACAATGGGGTTTTCAAAATCTTTATCCTCAATTAATGCCATTGTTCGGTGCATTTCCGTTCCAGGATAGGCATTTATTTCTTTGGCACTTACTATTTGAAGGGTTGGGTTGCTATCATCATAAAAATACAAATCCGAATGATGCTCACTTCCTATTTCATACTTCCCGTTGAAATGAGAGGATTCATTCTGTACTAACGTATTGTGGGCAATAGTCTGCTTTGCCCAAGTAGTATTCTCTTTGAGATAATTACCGCCACCTTTCTGTTCTATGTTCACGAACCTTGCCAACCCGTAATCTTGAACCACCTCATCCCCTTCATGGTATAACGAATATGAAAGCTTATCATAATGCCCGTGACTTAAGCCCTGAGCGGTATATTTAAACACCAGGGTAGTTTCTTCTTCCCCAGCCCTTAAGATGGCCAAACCACCTTCATCGCCCTTAGAACCATCTTTAAAGTTCAAAGATTTCTTTTCAAATGGTTCTGCTAAACCCTTCTCGATGGCACTAGCTACGGACAATCCGGAATCATCCAACAAAACTCTGCCCTGTTCTTTTGCTATGGAAAGCAAGCTTCGGTCTTGCCCTCCATAATGATAGGCCATATCCACCGCTGTAACCAATTCACGGGAATGGTAAGACATGCCTTTCTGACCGTCATTGATGGGAAAAAATTCCCCGTCGGAATCCGTCAAATTAAGTAATGCATTTACCGATTTTAAAAGTACGCCATCTTTATGCTTAAAAATCTTAAGCTCTGGCTTCACGTTGTTCAACCCTGTTGCAAAAATGAGAAAGGGATACATGGCGTAGCGCTGATAATAAGGGCCCTCTGTATAATAACCGTCAGGTGAGAAGGGTTCTTCCAGATTAGCCAAAAAGCCCGTTTTTTGACCTTCAGTCTTTATAAATCCTCCATCATTGTCCTTAGCTCCAACTTCAAGTCCGTCGTCTTCAATACCATACAATGCCCTTTGAACCAATTCATCATCGTTCATAACCAAGCCAATCATACCAACAGCTGCATTGCCCCAAGTACTGTGATTATGCACTCGATTGAAAAATTGAGGATTCCCTATACTGATATAATCAGCAAAAGGTTTGAACAGATTTTTTTCTAGTGTTTTACGCTCTTTTTTTGACAAATAATCATATATGCAGTCATAAGCCTGGCTCATGTAAACTAGCCAGTTTGAGTCATTTAAACATTGCCAGAACAACTTACCTCTTGCATATGATCTGGGTTGCGGATGTTTCGGCAAATCAAGATACATACTCTCATACTGAAAAAGCATGTCTTTGATATACTTCGCATACTTTTCGTCCTGTAGAATTTGATACAGCACTCCTGCTTTTTGCGCAATTAAAAAATTTCTTTTGTGCCTTTCATGGGTATAACCTCCGGAATAATCTTTGGGTATTGGGGTATCGATCCCCTCACGAATTTCAACATCCACTTCCTGTTTTACCACTTCTAAACTAGCATCGAACAAAGGCAAATTCCCTAGTTCTTTTCTGATTTTATCTACACCTTCTTTTGTTAGTATAAGACTAGGGTGTTCCTGGGCATTTCCTAAAAAAGAAATACTTAAGCAAAGAAAGGCTAAAACCAATACGCTCTTTAATTCTCTCATTGGTCTTAGAATTTCAGACCTAAATCAGATCCGTCAGTCGCCTTACTTTTTAAAGGGGAGGAAGCTTTTAATTGATACGTATCCGTATTCACAAAATCTGGAGCCAATTGCCATTGGTTTTCTACCGAGTATTTCTGGTCGCCGGTGACTTCTAAATTTTCTGAATTGCTCAATGCGTTATTGGCCACCTTTACAATGGGCTCACCGACGACCAGATGCATGTTAATGGCTTTACTATCTTTGAAAATGTTATTCTTAATATCTATTTCCTGTACCCCGTATAAGGAAACAGCCGCATCGTACTTGTTTCGTTTATCGTGCCCTACATTATCAAATACGGAATGTTCTATTTCTAGGAAAGGACCGAATGTGCTTTCATCGGTACCGCCACGGTAAAGTCTTAAGGCAGCCCCACCTATATCTTTAAATACATTATTTTTTAGGATGACGTATTCTACATTGTAAATTCCGATATCATCAGTCTCTTTATCTAAAGCCATCAGATTACCGGTAAGATTTTCAAAGCGCGAGTTTTTAATGCTTACCGTATCGGCAAAAGTGTTCTTATAAACCTTGATGGCGTCAAATGAGTGATTGACATCCAAATTAACAAAATCGCAGTTTTCAACGAACAATTTATAGTTCTGGTTCATGGAATACTTACTGGTAGAGATGACCGTATTTCCGTTATCATCAGGGGCATTTTCACCGTTAAATTTGAGTCCCTCCAACCGTAAGGCACCTCCGTTTTCAATATCAAATAAAGACTTTTTTTCAAAGAGAAGCACAGGCTTCGAATCTCCGGAAGCCTTTAAGGTCAAAGGATGCGTAACGCTAATAGCTTTAGTATTGTTATAATCCCCGGCGGACAACACCAAAATATCTCCCGCCTCCGATTCTAGGGCAGCATTGACTAAAGTGTTCAAACCCGGCTCTACATTGATGGTTTTTCCAGAAGAAAGCGCCACCATCCAATCAGCTTTGGAATACCAGCTTACTCCCGTGTTTTCTTTGGTAGCAATCTCATCGCTAATTTCAGCACCCATTTCAATTGACTCATCAGTAGGAAGTAAAAAACCGTTTTCATCTTCCTCAAGCTCCAATGTTCTTTTAGTAAAGCCTTCGGCTATCGGCTCAATATTCGGACTGATCAAATTATTTTCAAATGTGATGCCGCTAATATCATCGTAGACGGTAAAAACATCATCTTTATTTTCATTATAAAAAATGTTGCTAGCAACCACCGAGTTAATGGGTGTTGCACTTCGTTCCGCATCGGAGCCTGCACATAATTGAACGTGGTCGCAATTAATAAAAGTGTTGTTTTTCACGGTTGCATCTTCCACCTGAAAATACCTATTCAGCGGAGAGTTGGGCACTCCGTTCATGATGACAAAGGCTCCTCTAAAACGGTAGCCAGTCAGCCCTACTCCATAGTTATTGACAACCGTTTGTTGCCCATTTATGACCCTAATTCCGCCGGTACTCGGCTTATTGTTCCCTATAAAAACGTTGCCATCTACCATGGTTTCGTTCCCATGTCTCATGGTCAAGGTACCTGTACACTCAAAAAAAGTATTGTACTTATAAACGTTCTGATTGGATTTATTCGAAATGATTTCATGCTCTCCATTGCAACGGTCAAAATAATTACTGACCACTTGGGTTTTAGAGTTGACCATGGAATAGTGACTTGTACCAATTCTAAGAGTTTCACCGCCATTGGAACCTAAATTAGGGCGATGCCCAAAATAGTTATGGTCGATTTGATTTTCATTTTCTTCACTTTCCTTTGAATTTAAACGCACAATCATCGTAACACCTTTTGTGTTTTTCCCTGCCAAATGATTGTGATCAACTCGATTGTGTTTGCCGTAAATGGCTACCCAAGTTTCGGTTTCATGGCGCTCGGGGTTATTATATCTATCTATGACCACTTCGGTCAAACGACAGTTGTTAGCAAGATTCTCTTTATCTTTTTTAAATGAAATGACTTCGTTAGTGGGTGTATAACCATTTTTAAAGATCAAGCCTTCCACTACTAAATGCTCTCCTGCAATTCTCAGATTGCTATTACCCTCTAAACTAACTTTGCCTTTTTCCTCTACGGAAAGTACAATGGGGTTTTCTTTACTTCCCTGACCCTCAAAAAGTAATTCGGCATTTTCCCACACACCGTTGGCTAAGCGTATGGTATCACCGGGCTTGGCCGAAGCGACTTTTTCATTAAAGGCCTCTATTGTATGTACCAGCTGAGGGCTTTCTTTTTTCGTTTCACAGGATAAAAGTAAAACGGAAGCAACTAGGGATACGGAAATAAATTTTATCATCTTATTTTTAATTGGTTAACCAATTTGGTTTACCAAAAATAAGAATATTATTTTATTGCGCAAATAATAATTTAATAAGCTTAAAATTTAACATTTGATAATTAATAGTACTTTCTTGCCAAGTACTTTAAAATTGTATCGACACTTTCTTCTTCTGGATTGCCCACTTCTATTGTTAAGGCTCTCTTAGGTATTTCCAATTGGTCGTAGTCCTTTTTAAGTTCTGTTTCGGTTCGCCTCTCACTTTCTCCTTCGGATAACTTTCTATGAATTTCATCATAGGAACCGTGAAGAAATATCCAGTCAATATCAATTTTAAGTTTATCATTTATTTGCAAACGCTGCTCCTTTTTTAGCAAAGAACAAGCAATGACACACCCTTCGCTTTCAAGGCTCGTTTCTATGAGTTCTTGAATTGATTCCAACCAATCTATAGAATTTGCGTATTCTGGTTTATTGAACTCCATCAGAAAATCCGCATCGTAAAACGGAATCTCAAGTCTATTTGCTACCTTTCTACCTATGGGACTTTTACCTGTACCACAAATACCTACAAGAATTATCACATGTTTGGAACGTTTCATAACTAAAAATTAATTGGTTAACCAATTTGGAAAACCAAATATATTAATTTTATTTTAGCACTCTATAACTTTCCTTAACCCTCTAATGATGAAATACAAGAATAATTCTATTCATAGACGAACGTTTATGCAAAAGTCCAGTGCAGCCTTGTTGGCTTCCATCCTTCCATTGAAATCCAATTTATTTAATTCAACAAATGCCAATAAAGGGCTAGAAGTGCATATTTTCTCGAAACATCTACAGTTTCTAAACTATCAAGATATGGCCTCGTTTGCCGCGGAAATAGGTTTTGACGGTATTGATACAACTGTTAGACCCAAGGGACATGTGTTGCCAGAAAATGTGGGTCGCGATTTACCATTGGCAGTGAAAGCCATTCAAGACGCCGGGCTTAAACATACACTTATGACCACAAGCGTATTGGATGCCCAAGACGAACTGGAGCAGAATATTCTCCGAACCGCTAGTCAACTGGGAATTAAACATTACAGGACTGGCTGGTTGACCTATTCACAAGAAAGGCCGATTGCCGAGCAACTGAATAATTTCAAAAAGCAGTTTTCAACATTGGAGCAACTCAATAAACAGCTAGATATAAAAGGTTCCTACCAAAATCATTTTGGAAAACATGTGGGCGCTCCCATTTGGGATGCTTATGAATTGCTTAAAAACAGCACCTCAGACCACTTGGGAATGCAATACGACATAAGACATGCTGTAGCAGAAGCTGGCGGAAGTTGGGAACTTGGTCTTCACCTTATCAAAGACCATATCAATACCATCGTAATAAAGGATTTTAAATGGGGACAAAAAAACGGTGTCTGGAAACCTATCAACACACCTTTAGGAGAAGGAATGGTGGATTTTAAACGCTACTTTTCATTACTCAAAAAATATGATATCAATGCACCTGTTTCATTACACCTGGAATACGACCTAGGTGGTGCTGAACATGGGGACACAAAGCTGAGCATTGGTTATAAGGAAGTTTTCAAGAAGATGAAAACAGACTTGACTTATCTTAGAAAAACTTGGCAAGAGGCCTCCTAGTGCTACCAAATAAGGTGCAATCCAGCCTTTGGCCTAAAGTCATGGCAAGCATGAAAAACCAAAAAATCCGACACTTTTCAGTATCGGATTTCTATTTTGCTCCCCCTCTTGGGCTCGAACCAAGGACCCTCTGATTAACAGTCAGATGCTCTAACCAACTGAGCTAAGGAGGAATTTCAACCACTTTAATTGCTTAAAGCGGGTGCAAATATAATTGTTTTTTTATTTGTGCCAAACAATTTTTTCAAACTATTTTCCACTTAACCAACGGTACAAATCATTTCCGTTGGCAAAGAGAATTAAAGCCAATAATAAAAAGAAACCTACCATTTGGGCATATTCCAAAAATTTATCGCTTGGCTTACGTCCCGTAACCATTTCATACAGTAAAAACATAACGTGTCCGCCATCAAGAGCAGGTATTGGCAAGAGGTTTAGAACGGCCAACATAATGGATAAAAATGCGGTGGTGCCCCAAAAAATCTCCCAATCCCATGTTTCCGGAAACAATCCACCTATAGCTGCAAATCCTCCCACGCCTTTATAAGCGCCTGTGTCCGGGTTAAAAATTTTCTTCAGCTGTTTTAAATAGCCCGTTACCGTATTGACCCCTTTGTCAAAACCCGCCGGAATAGCCTCCATGAAACTATACTTACGAGTCTCTATTTTAAAATACCCCATGCGCTCATACTCCTTCATAGTGGTAGCAATGGCTATACCTAATTTGGCATCCTCGTTTACCTGGGCCTGTAAGGTCTTGGTCTGCCCATTTTCACGCCTTATGATAATACTCACTTCCTTACCCCTATTGGCTTCCAAAATAGGCACAACCTCATCCATATAAGAGGCGCTCTGCCCATTAATGGATACAAGCACGTCATTCTTTTGAAGATCAATACCTTTGTTGGGCGAATCCGGTGCTACTTCTTGAACTATAAAAGGCTGGCGAAAACTTAAAAACCGAGCCTTTTCCTTATCATCGATCAAGGTGGAAATAAAATCGACCGGTATTTCACGTTCCATTACCTCCCCATCCCTTTCAATGGTGATACTGTTACCGTTTACAATTTCAATAAAAACTGTATTGAAGTCCTCAATTTCATTACCGTCGACCGCTAAAATCTTATCTCCGGTTTTAATTCCAAGCTGGTCTCCAATTTCAGGAACTACCACCTGTACACCATCCTTTAAACTATCTGCAGGTATAATTTGGTCCCCATAAACAAAGGCCATTCCAATGTAGATAATAAAAGCCAGTATAAAATTTACGGTTACCCCACCAATCATGATAATTAGGCGTTGCCATGCCGGTTTACTTCTAAATTCCCATTCCTTGGGTTCTTCCTTCATAGCCTCGGTATCCATACTTTCGTCTATCATACCGGCTATCTTCACATAGCCCCCCAACGGCAACCACCCAATACCATAAACGGTTTCGCCAATTTTCTTTTTAAATAGGGAAAACTTGACATCAAAAAACAAGTAAAATTTCTCGACCCTTGTTTTAAAAAGTTTGGCTGGAACAAAATGTCCTAGTTCATGAAGAACGATCAACAGGGAAAGACTTAAAAAAAATTGAATGGTCTTGATCAGTATAGGATCCATCTAGGTTTTCTAAAATTAAACGCACAAAAGTAAGGTTTTACACCCTCTTAAAAAAAGAAAGTTGCCGCCCCATATCATTTTAAGAAACTTTTAGTAAGCCCCTTAGCCATCGCATCTTGATAGCTTTGATGTACTAACGTATCTTTGCAAAAAAGATTATGCGCTCGTTTTTTGCCCAGTTCAAAATATTTGGTGCGGTTTTGTTGGTTCTTTCGACCGTAATTGTCTATTTATTCTATAATGCACTTCAACCCAAAGAAATCCTAACTATTTACCAACCCTCGATGGTAAATCCGGAATTGGTGGATAGCACCTTACAATACAAAAAGAAATATCACACTATTGCAGATTTTTCCCTTGTGAACCAAAATGGCGAAACGGTCACCCAAAATGATTATAAGGATAAAATTTATGTGGCGGATTTTTTCTTTACCACTTGCCCTACCATCTGCCCTATCATGACGAAGAATATGGCGGAGATTCAGGAAAGAATTAAAAACGAAAAAGACGTGATGCTGCTCTCTCATTCGGTCACACCTCAAATTGACTCAGTAGCACAACTTAAAAAGTACGCTATAGATAAGGGAGTAGATGACAGTAAATGGAATTTGGTCACCGGAGACAAAAAACAAATTTATGACTTGGCCCGAAAATCGTACTTGGCCGTAAAGACCGATGGGGATGGTGGCCCTTATGACATGATCCACACAGAAAACTTTATTTTGGTAGACAAGGAAAAGCGTATCCGCGGATTTTATGACGGAACAAAACAGGAGGATGTGGAAGCACTTTTGGCAGACCTTGAAATCCTAAAGTCTTCCTATCGGGAAAATTAAGTCAAGCCAAATTTTATTGAGATTCCACTTTGAGCATATCAAAACAGGCTTTTTTAAGCAGATTTCAGCGTTTTCGAGAATTTTACAGTATTTTTGCCTTTAATTATAATCAATCTAAATAAGGTTAATGGCGACGGTCGCAGAGTTAAAAAGAGGGCAAAAAGGGATAATTAGGGAGTTTGCAGATGATGTTTTGCCCATTAAACTCCTGGAGCTAGGGTGCCTGCCAGGCAATGAAATAGAATTGGTTCAAATCGCCCCTCTAAACGATCCTATCTACGTAAACGTAAATGGTTGCCATTTGGCCATACGCAGGGAAACAGCACAACTTATAGAGTTAGACCTTATACAAGAACAGACTGCCCTATGAGCAAACAAATTAACGTTGCCCTCATAGGGAATCCCAATACGGGTAAAACATCTGTATTCAATCAACTTACCGGTCTAAACCAAAAGGTGGGCAACTATCCAGGTATTACGGTTGAAAAGAAGGAAGGCATCTGCAAATTGCCTAGGGGGCTAAAGGCCCACATCCTGGATCTTCCCGGTACTTACAGTCTTAACACAACCTCGCTAGACGAAAGTGTGGCCGTTGAATTGCTCCTCAATAAAAATGATAAAGACCACCCAGATGTTGCCGTAGTAATCAGTGATGTTGAAAATCTAAAAAGGAACCTTCTTCTATTTACCCAAATCAAAGACCTTAACATCCCTACAATTCTGGTCATCAACATGTCTGACCGAATGTCTCGTAAGGGCATTTCTATAGACATCCCTTTACTGGAAGAAAAGTTGAACACCAAAATTGCGCTCATGAGCACGCGCAAGGGTATGGGGCTGGACAGACTTAAAGAACTCATTACGGAATATGGAACTATAAAGGCAGAAAAAAGCTTGGATATTTCTGTTATAGAACCCGAGTATTTTCAAAAATTAAAAAACACTTTTCCAAAGGAAGACCTTTACAAACTGTGGCTGGTAATAACACAGGATGTCAACTTCATGCCAGTAGAAAAGCAACGTATTAACGAGGATGCCTCTTTTTCCATCAAAACGAAATCTGAACTAAAAAGACTACAGCAAAAAGAAACTATTCTTAGGTATCAATATATTAATGGAGTTCTAAAGGAGACCTACAAAGTGGATACCGCTGCCGCCAAGGGATTTAGGGCGTCGCTCGATAGGATCCTAACCCACAAGGTTTTTGGCTACCTTATTTTCTTCATGATACTGTTGCTAATTTTCCAGGCCATCTATTCATGGAGTGAAGTCCCTATGGATTTTATTGATGAGCTTTTCGCATCGGCCAGTGAATGGGTGAAAAATACATTGCCTCCCGGAATGCTTACCGATTTATTAGCGGAAGGTATCCTGGCAGGTATTGGAGGGGTGGTGATATTTATTCCCCAAATAGCCTTTTTGTTCTTTTTTATTTCCCTTTTGGAAGAATCTGGATATATGAGCCGTGTGGTCTTTTTAATGGACCGAGTCATGAAACCCTTCGGTCTAAGCGGAAAAAGTGTGGTTCCTCTAATTTCAGGTACCGCTTGTGCCATTCCGGCCATTATGGCGACCAGAACCATTGAAAGTTGGAAAGAGCGTTTGATTACCATTCTTGTGACCCCTTTCACTACATGCTCGGCACGTTTGCCCATTTACCTAATCATTATTGCGCTTATCATACCGGAAGGAACCTTTTTAGGCCTTGGCTACAAGCCCTTGACCCTCATGCTGCTTTACCTTATAGGTTTTGGGGCCGCTATACTTTCGGCCATGGTTTTGAACAAAATTCTGCAAATCAGAAGCCGACAATTTTTTGTCATTGAAATGCCCAATTACAAACTTCCCTTAGGCAAGAACGTGGTATACACGGTTTGGGAAAAAACAAAGAGTTTTGTGTTGGGAGCAGGTAAGATAATTTTAGCCATTTCCATAGTCTTATGGTTTTTGGGGTCTAACGGATTTTCGGACGATTTTCATAAAGCCGATGAAATTGTTACGGATAGGGTAGAAACCCAAGGTCTCACCCTATACAACCAAAAAAACCTTGCATCCAACCTCGCAAAGTACAAGTCTTCTTTACAAGACAGTGTTTCAGCTGGCATTTATGACATTTCGGAAAAGGCAATTACCGATTCCGTTCGAGTTAAGGAAGAATTACTTTTCAATAACGCCTTAAATCAGGAAATAGCCAGCCATAAACTGGAAAACTCCTATATAGGTTTAATGGGAAAGGCTATTGAACCTATAGTAAGACCTTTGGGCTACGATTGGAAAATTGGTATTGCCGTACTCACCTCTTTTGCTGCTCGAGAAGTATTCGTCGGCACCTTGGCCACCATTTATAGTGTTGGTAGTGATGAAGAGGAAACCATTAAGAACAGAATGGCGGCAGAAATCAACCCTGCCAGCGGAAAAGCCTTGTTCAATTTGGCTTCGGGAATATCTCTATTGCTTTTTTATGCCTTTGCCATGCAGTGTATGAGCACCTTGGCCATCGTGAAACGAGAGACGAATACCTGGAAATGGCCGGCCCTGCAATTGGTATTTATGAGCGCTTTTGCGTATCTTATAGCATTGGTAGCTTATCAATTCTTAAAATAAAAATACGCGATGTTACAAACCATCATCACTTACTTTATAGTATTAATGGCCGTTGGTTATTTGGTGAAAAAGTTTCTTCTGCCCCAATCGTTGTTCAGCACCAATAAAGGGCCTAAGAAAGCTTGTGGTCAAGATGATTGTGGCTGCAATTAGCCCTGACACCTTACTTTTCTTTCCACCTAAGTTTCTGCTATTGCGTTAAAAAAAGAATAAATAGCTACTAATAAAATCCAAAAAATGGCGGTAGGTTCGCTTAACTTTTCTTTTTTTGAAAAGCGTAACCTTTAATTCCACTGTGCAAAAGTCATTTACCCTATTTCTTCTTTTATGCGCACTGTCATCATTTTCGCAGTCGTTAAGTTCCGTAATCGTAGACTTGGCCTCCAAAAAACCGGTGCCTTACGCGACCGTGCAGCTCAATAATAGGGGAATGATCACCAATGAAGAAGGACGGTTTAATTTCTCTTTGGATGCGCAAATTCAACCTACCGACTCCCTTTTTATCTCCTGTATTGGGTACGAAAGCATGGGAAAGCCCATTCAGGAATTCAAGGATAGCCTGGTTTATTTAAAACCTAAGGCTATTGAGTTGCGGGAAGTCATCGTATCCAACAAAGAGTACACTCCCAAAGAAATCATAGAATTGGTAGAAGATCATATTGAAAAAAACTATTATACCAATTACACCAAAAAAAGGGTATTTCTTCGGGAAACATATCAAAATAGGGTTCTTAAGACCGAATATGAAATTAAAAAATCTTCCATTGAGGCCTTTAACCGAAATTTTCTGGACAGTGTCATCAATACCGTTCCCAAGGAAAATACGTATTATACCGAAATGCTGGGCGACCTGTATGGCGCCGATGATGCGGATGAGCAAAAGCTAGACCTTATAAAAGCTTCGGAACTTTTTGATAAGAACAAAGACATTGACCTTGAAAAACTGGAAGAAAAATTCAATGACATTGTCAAAAAGAATATTAAAACGGATTCCTACTTTAAGGTAAAATCAGGTCTGTTCGGCACCAAAATTGACCCGGAGGATATGGGCGATTTGTTCGAAGAGGAAATAGATTCCACCGATGCCGCCGCCCTAAATCAAAAACTGGAGGAAGAGCGTAAACAAAAGGAAGACCGCAGAAAGTTTTTCTCCAAATACAAACGGCAAACCTTGGGCAATCTATTTGCCAACCTACCTATATTTGACGATTCTGATTACAACATTCTCTTTAAACCAAGGCGTTACGAATTAACACTGGAAAACTTCACCTATTTGGGTGATCAGGCAGTCTATGTGATTAAATATGTACCTGACGGTTCGCCAGAATTTCAAGGCACGCTTTATATCAACTCAGACGACTTTGCCCTTATCCGTATGGATTTTGAAAACACCGAACCCCTTCGAGATTTTAGTCTTTTGGGGGTTTCCTTTAATGAATATCTCGCTAAAGGCAGTATCATCTTTGCCAAGGGAAGCGATCAAAAATACCACCTACGATACTACAATATTATTAAAGGGGTACAGGCCGGTTTTAAACGCCCCTTGGCCATCATTGAAAAAAACAAAAACGTCAAAGGCCGCCGCAAACAAAATGAATTAAAATTAAAAGTGGATGCTTCTTTTGGCAACATCAATCAGTACGAATTGGTTGTTTTTGATGAAGAACCCATAAACGAGGAGCAATTTGAATACTTCAAAGAAAACAATAAAGTATTACCTACCTACATGCCCAATTACGACCCCAATTTTTGGAAAGGTTACAACATTATTGAACCCAACAAAGCTATTAAGGAGTTTACCTCTGAGGTAGAATTTACCGATTAAATTAAATTACGTATCAGGTTGTAAAGTAAAAGTGCCCAACCCGCCACCAATAACAAACCGCCAAGAGGTGTGATGGGACCTAAAAATTTCCACTTTTTACCTTTGGCACCGCTAAAAGTCAATCCGTAAATACTAAAGGAAAAAAGTACCACTCCAATAATGAAGCAGTAGACCATGGCTGCTTGATGACCGTTATCCAGATTAAAATTGAACCCTACCATCAACAAAACCAAGGCATGGTACATTTGGTATTTCACTCCGGTTTCAAAGCTTTTTAGCTGGTCTTCAGTAAATATTTTTTTTAGGGCGTGGGCACCAAAAGCCCCAAAAATTACGGCCAAGAGACCAAAAAAAGCCCCAAAAATTTGAGCGAGCAGAACCATCATTTATTTTTTTACAAAGATAGAAAGCAAAAAAGACCGACCCCCATCGGAAATCAGTCTTTTCACAAGAATGCATTTTATTATTCTTCGTCGTAGAAAAACTGCTCTTTTACAATTTTACCATCCTTCACCTCGTAAACCGCTATTTCGGACATTTTTGAGCGTTGCCCGGATGGTTTGTGGGTGGTATCCATATCGAACCTAACCGAAAACCAATTATGGGCAACTAGGGGCTCAGAAACTTCAGTGCTGTGCACCTCAAAATTTTCTTGCCACCACTCCCCTTTTTTCTGTATTCCCTCAAAACCTTCAACGTAGGCACCCTCGGCTTTTCCGTCATTTTCAATACTTACAATTTTAGGGCTATACAGTTCTTGGTACGGTTTTTCAAATTCACCTTGTTTGCACCATGACACTAATTTTGAAGCAATTTCACTTGTTTCCATCATTCATTTTTTAATTGATTACAGTCTCAAGGTACATCAAATCAGACTGATGCACAAAAAGCTCCGTAAAATTTGATGCAAATTTTAAATTACAAGGCCTTATTATTTTGGCTCGACCGGTAGTTTACTGGATAACTGCTGAAAGAGCTGCTCGGTTTCCACCGAATCTTTCAGGTTGACGAAGATTTTGATAGAATCGTGGTGTACCAGCTTTATTTTGGAATTCTCTATGTTGTCGGCAAAGACATATACTTTTTTGTCCGTAAGAGAATCTTTAAACTCCCTAAAGACACCTTTTTCCTTGGCAAAGGCGGAAAATCCATTGAGACGTTCCATGGGAGGAATACGTTCTTCCATCAAAACACTATCCAAATCCGAAAACTTAATCTTCTGGTAGTAAAATCCGGACATTACCCTGAAACTCTCATTATCTGTCGAGGTCCAATTTTTATAGTGAAGCACGAACGCAAACAAACAGATAATTACGGTAATTACAGCTAAAATATTCCAAAACCAACTACGGCCTTCTTTCATAGGGTCAACTTTCAAAGTGTTCTATACGTATTATGCAAACGTACAAAAGGCATTAAAATTTTTGTCTCCTTAAAATAAATTCTAGATGTTTTTTAAGTCCGTATTATAAGCATTTAGGTACCCAATAGCCCGAAATCATTGATTATCTTCATATCAAACTTTGCAATTCATATCTATGGATACTAAAACTGTTGAAGATAAAAGGCTAGAAGAACATTATTCAAAGAAAAAAGATTGGCTTAAATGGGGGCCCTATCTCAGTGAACGTCAATGGGGAACGGTCAGGGAAGATTATAGTGCCAATGGCGATGCGTGGAACTACCTCCCACACGACCATGCCCGTAGTAGAACCTACCGTTGGGGCGAGGATGGTATCGCCGGTATTTCAGATAGGTACTGCAATATTTGTTTTGCTCTGGCGCTTTGGAATGGCAAAGACCCCATTTTAAAAGAACGCCTTTTTGGACTTACCGGCCCGGAGGGCAATCATGGCGAAGACGTAAAGGAACTCTATTACTATCTGGAGAACACCCCCACCCATTCGTACATGAAGCACCTTTATAAGTACCCACAAAATGAATTTCCGTATGCGCAACTGGTAGCTGAAAACCAAAAACGCGGCAAGCACGAAACGGAGTACGAATTTTTGGATACCGGACTTTTTGACAACAACGAGTATTTTGATGTGTATACGGAATATGCCAAGGCTGGCGAAGAGGATATGCTCATTAGAATCTCCATTAGCAATCGAGGGCCTCAATCGGCACCCATCAGCTTGTTACCAACTTTATGGATCCGTAATTTTTGGAGTTTTACAGGTATGAATCAAAAGCCTGTTATCAAAAAAATAGCGACTAAAAACACCCACGGCGTTTTCATAAGACATGAATATGTAGGCGAATACCATTTGTATTTTGATACTCCCAAAAAGTACCTATTCACAGAAAACGAAACCAATACAGAGCGGGTTTTCAATGGTAAAAATGACCATCCGTTCAAGAAAGATCTCTTTCATGACGCAGTCGTCAATAATGATTTCTCTTTGGCGGAAAAAAATACGGAAGGCACCAAATTTGCTCCTTTATATCAAATGAAAATTGCCTCCGGGGAAACCAAAACCATACATTTGCGGTTAAGCAAAAACTCCATTGACCAACCTTTTAATACCGATTTTGACCAAGTGTTTTCGGATAGAATTCAAGAATCACGAGAATTTCTGGAAAACCTCACCCAAAATTCCACAACTGAACAACGGGAAATACAAAAACAAGCTTTTGCAGGACTCCTTTGGACCAAACAATACTATAATTACGAAGTGGAGCAATGGCTGAACGGAGACCCGGGAAGCCATCCACCGCAAGAAAGAAAATGGGGAAGAAACAGCAGCTGGACCACCTTTAGAAACCATGATATTCTTTCAATGCCCGATGCCTGGGAGTATCCTTGGTTCGCCGCTTGGGATTCCGCTTTTCACTGTGTAACCTTTTCCATGGTAGACCATGAATTTGCAAAAAAGCAATTGTTGCTCTTTACCAAGGAATGGTATATGGCAGCCAATGGGCAAATTCCTGCCTACGAATGGAATTTCAGTGATGTAAATCCGCCGGTACAGGCATGGGCGGCCATCCAAATTTACCAAATGGAACTTCGTAAAACCGGTAAAGGTGATTTGGACTTTCTAAAAAGGATGTTTAATAAACTGGCCCTCAACTTCACATGGTGGGTGAACCGGGAGGATAGCCTTAACAATAATGTTTTTGAAGGAGGATTTTTAGGCTTGGACAATATTGGGGTCTTTGACCGCAGTAACGGGGTACCCGGTGGCGGAGTATTGGAACAGGTAGATGGCACCTCTTGGATGGCGCTTTACTGCCTCAACATGTTGGAGATGGCCATAGAGATTGCCAAGGAAGATGCCAGCTTTGAAGATATGTGCATCAAGTACTTTGGACATTTTTGTTTTATCACGGAAGCCTTGAACAAAATATCGGACGGAGCTGCTGGAGCTTGGGATGAAAACGACGGCTTTTTCTATGACACCCTTATTTTACCCAACACCGAGCGTATTCCTATAAAAGTAAGGTCCATTTCAGGATTGTTGTCTCTTGCCGCTGTACTTAACGTTAGAAAAGAATCTTTGGAAAAGCTTCCAAGGTTTAAATCCAGTATGGGTTGGTACCGCAAATACCGTATGGAAAATAACAAATACCAAGTACTGGAAGAATATGAAGACGGCAAAGATATACTGCTTTCCTTAGTTCCCAGGAAGCGGTTGGATGTGCTCATGAAAAGTATTTTAGACGAAGCCGAATTTTTAAGTGACTACGGTATACGATCCTTATCAAAGGCTCATGAAGAAACGTACTCCATCAATATTAATGGCGCCGAGTACTGTATCAATTATGAAACCGCTGAATCTACTACTGATTTATTCGGGGGAAATTCCAACTGGCGCGGTCCTATTTGGATGCCAATGAACTACCTATTCATTAGCACCTTTAAGGAATATCATAATCATTTTGATGATAACCTGAAATATGCCTACCCTTCCGGAAGTGACAATTACCTCAATTTAAAAGAGATTGCCTTTGAAATTAGCAAAAGGCTAATTTCTATTTTTAAGGGGGATGAGAATGGCAACCGACCTGTGAACGCGCTTCACCAAGAAAAACATCAAGATGCCTATTTCAAAGACCTCATTCTGTTTTATGAGTATTTCGATGGCAATAACGGTCGTGGCGTGGGTGCATCGCATCAAACCGGGTGGACGGCCCTTGTTGCCAATTTAATTGAGGAAATCAATCGATAAGGTTTACCCCAGTCCAACATCCAAAGTCATCATGATGATAAATCCACCTACGAAGCCCATAGTGGCAATATCGGTATATTTATCCTGTTGGGTTTCGGGGATAACCTCTTCTACTACCACAAAAAGCATAGCGCCGGCAGCAAAAGAAAGTGCATAAGGTAAAATAGGTTCAAAAGTAAGAACGGCCCAAGCGCCTAAAACAGCAGCTAATGGCTCAACGATAGCGGAAGCCTGACCATATAAAAAGCTCTTAGTTCGGCTCAAACCATGTCTACGTAAGGGCATGGCCACGGCAAAGCCTTCCGGAAAGTTTTGAAGTCCGATACCTAGGGCAAGGGCTACCGCACCTCCAATGGACGCGCCTTCAAAACCAGCGGCTACACCTCCAAAAAGCACTCCGACTGCCAAACCTTCAGGAATGTTGTGCAGGGTAATGGCCAAGGTTAAAAGGGTGGTTCGCCTCCAAGGGGTTTTGACCCCTTCTGCTTCGCTTTCCTTAAAATTGATATGCAAATGTGGAAGTATCTTGTCCAGAGCAAAAATAAAGGCTGCACCTAATAAAAAACCAACGGCAGCGGGAATCACCTTTACAAAACCCTCACCGGGACTCATCTCAATACCCGGTGCTAAAAGACTCCAAAAACTTGCGGCCACCATCACACCACCGGTAAACCCTAACATTCCATCCAGTACTGCCCGGTTCATTGTTTTAAAGGCAAAAACCAAGGCCGCTCCTAAAGCGGTAAGTCCCCAAGTGAATACGGTAGCATAAAAAGCTGCCAGAACCGGGTCTATAGATTCAAAATAATCAATTACCTGCTGTATCATTATTCCGTAATTTTTAAATATAAATTGGATGCAATCTGTTGGGAGATATGAATATCCCTATCACCTATTCTAATATGCAAAGAACCGTCAAACTCCTCTTTGTCTATCACCAAAACCGAATCTCCCAAGGCAATGTTATTTTTGTCAAGAAATTTTAGAAAGGGTGCCGAAGAATCTTTAACGCCTACACAAACACCACTTTTACCAATGGGCACTTCGCTCAACAACTTTTTAATGGCTTTTTTGAATTCCCCTTTTTTAGAGGGAATGGGATCACCGTGTGGATCCACTTCAGGATACCCCAAAAGCTTGTCTAAACTATCCGTCAGTTTTTCGCTTTTGATATGCTCTAGCTGTTCGGCCACCTCGTGAACCTCATCCCATGAAAAGTCAAGTTTTTCAACTAAAAAAACCTCCCATAGACGATGTTTTCGCACTAAGGTAAGGGCCGTTTTTTGCCCGTGTTCAGTAAGGCTAACACCCTTATAGGGCTTGTAGTTAACCAAACCCTTTTCCGACAACTTTTTGACCATATCCGTAACGGATGAAGGTTTGGTGTCCATCTGTTCTGCCACCGAATTGGTAGAAACTGTTGTGTTTTCACCTTTACCTATGTGATATATGGCTTTTATATAGTCTTCCTCTGATAGGGTCATGGTATTTTTTAAGATTACACAAAAAT
>NZ_JACSOH010000039.1 GCF_014349235.1 Cytophaga sp. FL35
CCCCAATGCCGGGACCGATGGCACTTTGAGCATCTGTGAAGGGGAGACCGTTACCGAAGCACAACTTTTTGCCCGGTTGGGGAATTCCCCTGATTCCGGAGGAACATGGTCCCCTGCCCTTGCCGGTGCCGGAACCTATACCTATACCGTGGCGGCAATGTCGCCCTGTACCGTAGATGATACGTCCGAAGTGGTGGTCACCGAACAGGCTGCCCCCAACGCCGGGACCGATGGTGCTTTGACCATCTGTGAAGGGGAAACAGTCACCGAAGCACAACTTTTTGCCCGGTTGGGGAATTCCCCCGATTCCGGGGGGACTTGGTCGCCCGCACTTTCCGGTGCCGGAACCTACACCTATACCGTGGCGGCAATGTTGCCCTGTACCGTAGATGATACGTCCGAAGTGGTGGTCACCGAACAGGCTGCTTCCAATGCCGGGACCGATGGCACTTTGACCATCTGTGAAGGGGAAACAGTCACCGAAGCACAACTTTTTGCCCGGTTGGGGAATTCCCCCGATTCCGGGGGCACTTGGTCGCCCGCACTTTCCGGTGCCGGAACCTACACCTATACGGTGGCGGCAACTTCGCCCTGTACCGTAAATGATACCTCCGAGGTCGTGGTCACTGCACAGGCTGCTCCCAACGCCGGGACCGATGGTGCTTTGACCATCTGTGAAGGGGAGACCGTTACCGAAGCACAACTTTTTGCCCGGTTGGGGAATTCCCCCGATTCCGGGGGAACATGGTCACCTGCGCTCGCCGGTGCCGGAACTTACGTTTACACCTTAATCGGTAATGCCTGTTCCAATGGCACCTCACAAGTAGTAGTAATCGAAGAAAAACGTCCGGACGCGGGTACTAGTACTACTTTAGAATTATGCATGGGAGAGGTAGCTTCAACAAACCAATTGTTCAACCTATTACAAACAACGGACACTCGTGGTACTTGGAGTCCAAATCCCGAAGGAGCCTCAGAAGGCATTTTTACTTATTCGGTACCAGGTACTATTTGCTCCAGTTCTTCGGCGACCGTCACCATTACCCAATCAAATCTTGATACCGACGGTGACAGCGTATTGGATTGTCAGGAAAATATAGATGGTACTGATCCTAGTGATGATTGCCATTCCCTAAATGGAATGCCATTACCTCAAAGTGATTGTGATAACGACCAATTGACGGAGGAGGAAGAGGCCATGCTCGGTACCGACCCCAAAAATTCGGACACCGATGGGGATGGCGTCACTGACGGCATGGAAGTGACCGATAATACAGATCCCCTTGACTCTTGTGATTTCGTTGTAGTAAGCCAAACTGTGGAACCTTCACCAGAATGGAAAAATCAGGATTGCGATATGGACGGCCTAAACAATGAGGATGAAATGGAGAGAGGTACAGATCTTACCAATCCCGATTCAGATGGAGATATGATACTTGACGGTCAAGAAGTAAGCGATTATACGGATCCTCTTGATGCCTGTAGTTCAAAAGGTGGTACGGCCCCCTCCAACATTTCTTGTGAACTTTTTGTTGAATTAGACCTTGTAAAACCGGGAGATATTCTCAATGGATCATTTAGAATCATCAATATTGACCGTTTTCCTGACAACAAAGTGGAAATCTATAACCGCTGGGGAGTTCTAGTTTGGGAGACTACGGGCTATGATAATGAAAATAATGCCTTTGATGGAAAATCTATGGGAAGAATAACCATAATTGAAAACCAGAACTTACCGGCAGGCGTCTACTTCTATGAAATAAAATACGTTCATAAAGGTGAGGACAAAATGAAAAATGGGTATTTGTATTTAATGAGATAGAAAAGATGAAAAAAGCGCTTTGGTCTTTATTAATGTTACTTGTAGCACAAACTTTTATGTTTGGTCAACAAGATGCACAATTTACTCAATACATGTACAATACGTTGACGGTAAATCCTGCCTATGCAGGTTCTAGGGATGTTTTGGGAGTCTCCTTATTACATCGATCACAATGGATAGGCCTCGATGGAGCCCCGAGTACACAGACCTTCAACATTCAAGGTCCGTATAACGAACGCGTGGGGCTTGGGTTTTCCATTGTTCACGATGAAATTGGCAATAATACAAATCAAAACACCTATTTTGACTTTGCCTTTTCATATAGAGTGCCCACTTCGGAAAAGAATACCCTTTCTTTTGGATTAATGGCAGGAGGTCACATGCTAAATATAGATTTCAACAAGCTAAGGAATTACAGTGCAAGTTTGGCACCTTCGGTCGAAGAGGAACTTTACAAGCGTTTTTCACCAAATATTGGAGCAGGTATTTATTACCATAACAACCAATTTTATATAGGGCTTTCAGTCCCCGATTTATTGGAAACAGAACACTTTCAAAATCCCGAAGATGTCGGTACGGCCATATCGAAGGAAAAAATGAACTTCCACTTCATTTCAGGCTATGTGTTTGATTTGAATCCCTCATTAAAATTTAAACCGGCCACGCTGATAAAGGCAGTACCAGGATCACCTTTACAAGTGGATATTTCAGCAAACTTTTGGCTTCAGGAGAAATTTACCCTTGGGGCTGCCTATCGTTTAGATGCTGCCGTAAGTGGATTGTTCGGCTTTCAGATGGGAAAAAATTTCATGTTGGGACTCGCGTACGATCGTGAAGTTTCGTCCTTGGGCGGAACAAGATTTAATGATGGCTCTTTTGAAGTGTTTATACGGTATGAGTTTATAAAAGCAGAAAAAATTGATATTACCCCAAGATTCTTTTAAAATGGCTACAGGATTAAGATATCATATCGTTCTACTTTCTTTTTTTTGCTGGAGCAACTGTTTTTCACAAATAAACCCAAAAAAGGAAGCTGAAGATAATTTTGATCATTACGGACATATGTCGATGATAGAACCTTATCAAGGTCTTCTAAAAAAAGGATATAAGGAAACAGATATTTATAAAAAACTAGGGAACGCCAATTATCACAGTGCCAATTACGATGTGGCCAACTATTGGTACGAGAAATTGTTGACTAACCAAGAAGTGGCTATTTCGCCAGATTATTTGTACCGATATTCGCTGACCCTCAGATCTTTAAAAAGGTATGACGAAGCAGATGAATGGATGAACAAATTCAATCATATAAAATCCAATGATTCTAGGGCCAAGCGATACCGAGAAAATCCAGACTATCTAAAGAAAATCAAAATTCCAGAAGAACAATTCACGATATTCAATCTCGAGCATCTCAATTCTGCCGAATCTGATTTTGCGCCCTCATTCTACAAGAATCAACTTGTTTTTACCACAGCCAGGGACCTGGAAATGCAAAAGTACAACCCACTGCCCTACCTTAATCTTTATCAAGCTTCTTTAGATGCCAATCGAGAATCCATGGCAGTTTCCCAACTAGAGATAGATCTTAACACAAAGGCTAACGAGTCTACCACGGCCTTTTCCAAAGATGGTTCAACTTTATTTTTTACCCGTAACAATTATTCTAACAAAAAGTTTAAAAGGGACAAAAAAGGGATCAGCAGGTTAAAAATTTACAGAGTGAAAAGGGAAGGAAATTCTTGGAGCGCCCCTGAAGATTTACCCTTTAATGGTACCGACTACTCGGTCGCCCATCCAACCCTAAAAGCCACAGGTACAAAAATGTATTTTGCTTCCGATATGCCCGGAGGTAAAGGTGCCTCGGACCTCTACGAAGTTGCCATACATGCCGATGGTTCTTTTGGGGAACCAATAAATTTAGGAGCTCCCATCAATACAGAAGGCAAAGAAACCTTTCCTTTTATCTCGGAATCGGGGATACTCTATTTCGCTTCCGATGGGCATCCTGGCCTTGGAGGCCTTGATATCTTTAAGGTTGATGTTGAAAACAAATCTACTGATATTCAAAATCTCGGTAATCCCATTAACAGCTCTGAAGATGATTTTTCAATTGTTATGGATGCGAAGGAAAAAGAAGGATTCTTTGCCTCTAATCGGAAGGGAGGTCTTGGAAAAGACGATATCTACCAGATAACAAGAAATGATATTGAGTGTTTTACCTTTATTAGCGGTACGGCTTATGATAAGGATTCCGGACAACCGCTATCCGATACTCAAATATCTTCTCTAGACCATATGGGGTTACGAATTGGTGAAACCATAACGGCATCCGATGGTAGTTATACCATCCGAATTCCTTGTCAAGAAAAACAATATCAGATTATAGGTGATAAGGATGGGTATGAAACGGGCAGTCTCTTTATGCTTACCCTTACGGATCAGAAACAAATTAAAGGTACCCGCTTAGAACTGGAACAAAGTGAGAAGGTAGCTTCGGTAGGTTCAGATTTGGTAAAAATTTTAAAACTGACCCCCATCTATTTTGATTTGAACAGTTCATACTTGCGTAACGACGCCTACCCAGAGCTTGATAAAGTCGTAGACTATATGAGCAAACGACCTGACATTAAAATAGCCGTAGGCTCACATACCGATAGTAGGGAAAGTGATACTTACAATATGTGGCTATCCAAAAGAAGGGCTAAAAGAACTGTTGAATATATTATTTCAGAAGGGATTAGTGCCTCCCGGGTAACCGGAGAAGGATATGGCGAAACCCGCTTATTGAACAAATGTTCTAATGGCGTCAGATGTTCAGAAAAGGAGCATCAACTAAATAGACGGTCCGAATTTATTATAATGGAAAAATAAGATTCAATCTTAACTCTGGAAGGTATAAGATTTTTGCCCTTTGAGTAGTATTTTTGCATGTAGAAATGGACTCATGCAAAAAAGATTTAGAAAGTTAGCTAAAATTTCCTTGGTGTTGGTTTATTTGGTCATTGTTGCGGGCGCAGTGGTACGTATGACCGGTAGTGGAATGGGTTGTCCGGATTGGCCCAAATGTTTTGGTCACTATATTCCTCCAACAGATGTTGGTGAACTGCAATGGCACCCTAACACATTCTTTAAAAAAGGGCAGGTTATTATTGTTGATGAAAGTTTACAAGTAGCCATTGCGGACCTTACAACTTCCAACAATTTTACACCAGAAAATTGGGAGCCATACACTAAACATGACTATGCCAAATTTAATGTAGCCCATACATGGATAGAATATATCAATAGATTATTTGGTGCACTTGCCGGGCTGGCCACCTTGGCTTTAGGGTTTTACTCTTTTGCCTTTTTCAAAACGAAAAAGACTTGGGTGTTCTTATCTTGGCTTGTAGTTTTTGGGATGGGTTTTCAGGCTTGGTTGGGAGCCACGGTAGTCTATTCTGTCTTAGAACCGGCAAAAATAACTGTCCATATGGTTATGGCATTGGTCATAGTTGCCATGTTGCTCTATATCATCCACATGACCAAAACCAATGAAGAGGAGGCCGTCAATAAGAAAGTAAAAGTTTTTCCTTTAGCTGTCATAACTTTACTGTTGACACTATTACAAATTGTACTTGGTACCCAAGTTAGGCAATTAGTAGACCATCAAATTGATGTAGTAGGAGAGTTATCCAAAGACTTATGGCTATCAACGATTGATTGGAGATTTTATGTGCACCGTACTTTCTCACTGGTAGTACTTATTTTAAATATTCTCTTGGCACAACGTATCTATAAACACCAACTGAACTTTAGTAAAATTAATTGGATAATGGGTCTTATTTTACTTGAGATCATTACAGGTATGGCGATGTATTATCTAGATTTTCCATTCGCTACGCAACCATTACATCTGGTCCTTGCCTCACTTTTATTTGGTGTTCAGTTTTATCTGGTAATGGAAGCCTTAAGTTCTAGAAAACGATATAAATCTTTGTAACTTTGCATCCGCCCAAAAAGCAACTAATATGATTTATAAGATACGTATCATCTTGGATGCACAAGAAGATATTTTTCGCGATATTGAAATAGAGGCCAGTAACTCTATGGAAGAGTTTCATAATGCCATTGCCCAATCCTTTGGTTTTTTAGGCAGTGAGATGGCCTCATTTTACACCTGCGATGAGGAATGGAACCAAGATGAGGAAATTGCCCTTTTTGATATGAGCGAAAATGGTTCGGATGTTAAGTTAATGAACGAAACATTTCTGGAGGATGTTTTAACGCGTCATACTCCCAAACTTATCTATGTTTATGATTTTCTGAATATGTGGACCTTCTTTGTTGAACTGGCCGATATTGTGGAAAATGAACCAGGGCAATCCTACCCCAATCTGTTGTTCAGTTTTGGGGAACTTCCGGAAACCCCTCCGGAAAAAAACTTTGAATCTACTCCAAAATTCGATTTTGATGACACCTTGGACAATTATGACGATTTGGATTTTGATGAAAACTGGAACTAAAAAACCTTTAATCCAATTTAATTCTAGACTTCAACTGTTTTTTGAACTTTATTAGACACCTATTTACCTATGATCAATTTATATCCTACCCAAATTGAAAGCATTTCATTGCACCGCGTTGGCAACAAAAATAAAAGTGAGGGTATATTTCTATCGGCAGAACCATTTGCCCTAAATGATGAAACAACGGGACTTTTAAAAGAATATTTCTTCAAACCCTTTAGGGAAAAAGAAGAAAATTACTTTAGGTTTACCAATGAAGTAGATGTGGAATTTAATGAGTTGTGGAAAGTAGCTTCAAACATTTTCGGCGATCCTGATAGCACTCACGAAAACTCCAAAAGAATTGCCAGTCACCTATTTGAACAAAGCAATCATCCACATATAAAAAGTGGGGAAGTCTATGTGGCCTACCTTTCCGGTTTAATGCTGGATACTGAAAAAGTAGATGCCATAGGTATTTTCAAAAGTGAGCTGAAGCATGATTTTCTACAATTTGAAGAAAAAGGAAGTAACCTTGATATCGTAATTCAACAAGGTATCAACATTAACAAACTGGATAAAGGATGCCTTATCTTCAATACCAACAAAGAAGAAGGTTTTAAAATCCTATCCGTTGACAGTAACAGATACGACACCAAATATTGGTTGGAAAATTTCTTGGATGTTGAAGCCTTGGCAGATGAAAATTTCTACACTAAAAACTACCTTAAATTCTGCCAGAATTTTGCCAAGGATGTAGTACTGCCGGCCGAAGACAAACAGCAGGAGGTGCTGTTCATGAACAGAGCGGTCAATCACTTTGCCAAAAATGATTCTTTTGAGGAGAGTAATTTCTTAAATGAAGTTATGGAGAATCCTGAGTTTATCCCAGAATTCAAACACTATAAAACGGAGAAAGGCCCCAAGTATAGCATTGAGGACGTTTCTAATTTTGACATTGCGAATAAGGCGGTAAGTGATGCGCGGAAGAAAATTAAAAATGTCATCAATCTTGATACCAATATTCAGATTAAAATGGATTTCATTAACCCGGAATCTGCACAAAAATTTGTTGAAAAAGGATGGGATGAGGAACGTCAAATGTACTATTACCTAGTCTACTTCAATAAGGAAGAAAAGAGCTAACGTGCTAGATAAAATACTTAAAAACAACCCTATAGAGCTACTCCATAGGGTTTTGTTGTATTTTGATGTTTTGTTCTATAATTTGCTTCATACTTACATCTTCGTAATTTCTTCTAACGAAGTCAAGGGCCAAGTCCAAAACCTCGCCCATATTGTTACATTTTCTAAAATTAAGGTCTAAAGTGAGGTCATAAATCTGTTCTTTGAGCATGTTCACATTTTCCGGTGTAGATATATCATCTTGCTTAGCAATAGTCCTAAGTTTTCTAATCCTATTTCCAGAACTTAGAATTCTTTTAGCTACTATAGAGCGTTCCTCAAGTTTATACTGGTCTACGGAGTCTCGCAAAAGCTTGTTCCTCACCAATTCTACCATTTGAAAATTTTCCTTAAAAAACTGGGGACGGTACACCTTTAATTTACCTTCAAAACACTGCTGATCAAAGTCAATGGCCCTTATTCTATACACTACATGGTCAAAATCATGAACGGGTACGATAACGTAATTATAAGACCTCATATCACCTAATAACCGTATCATACAGCGTTCATTGAACTTTACGAACTCCTTCGCAAGCTGCGCCTTTTCAGACTCTGTACAGCTTGGTAACATATCCTTAATAAAAACGTCTCCAGGTATTCCGGCAATAT
Source organism: Cytophaga sp. FL35 (assembly GCF_014349235.1). Lineage (GTDB taxonomy): Bacteria > Bacteroidota > Bacteroidia > Flavobacteriales > Flavobacteriaceae > Euzebyella. Next base: position 8,110 of record NZ_JACSOH010000039.1, read on the forward strand.
GTTCCTCTATTAAAGTATCCTTGTAAACCAGAAAGTTTAGGTTATAGGGAGATAGCATATGCTCCAGTTCCAAGCCATAGATTCTAGAGGCATCGGTACGCTTTACATAAAAATAAGTAAAGTTGTCATTAAGGATGTTCCTAACCTTGATTCTAAAAGGTTTGGAGTTGCCAAAAGTGCAAAAATCCACTGCATCAACATTTAGGTACTGATGAATATAACTACTCCCATCAGAATGCAAAATGGAATAAACTTTCTTTAAGGAATTGTCTATTTCCTGGCGATCAAATTCAGAATAAAAAACACGTATCCACAAGGTATCTTCGTCATTGGAATCGTACACTACTACTGAACCGGAAAAACGTAGGAGATCCTCATAAAAAATAGGTATTTCACTTTTTCTGCTGTAGTGTGCCAAATATCCATCCAACTCTTTGGTAACGGGATACGCCGGCTTTTTTTTTGACATTAATCGTTCTTCAGACATATATTAAAATTTTTCCTACAAAATTCCTACAAGACGTAAAGTTTGGAATTGCTACTAAACCTGTTTCTTATTGGTTTTATCGGCATACAACAAATACACACCCCTTCGCAACATTAATTTACGCAACTCCTAATTGGTCACTTACTTTGTAATACCCAAATTAAACCAAGCTAAGCTGATGAATACGTGGAGCCATTCTAGAATTAATTTACTTCTATTAGCATTTTTCCTTTTCTTCTCCCATATAGGATTTTCGCAGTTAAGTGACCTGCATTACCTGCCGCCCTTAAAGCAAGGTAGGAATAATCAAGCGGTTCAACAACAGGCAATCTATTTATCAACACCTGAACCTACCTCATTTACAGTAAATGTATACAGAGGAACCAGTGGCACGCCCATCACTTCCTTTAATATTTCCAATACAGCGTCAGCGGTTTACAACTTGCCTAATGGTGACAATAATATTACCCTAGTTGACAACAACCATACAGGAATAGTTTTAAATGATGCCGGTCTCCGATTTGAATCACCAAGCGGCAACAAGTTTTATGTAAACTATAGGGGTAATTCCAGTGCTCAAGCCGCATCTCTTACTTCAAAAGGTAGGGTGGCCATTGGAACTAGATTTAAATGGGGCGGACTGCCTAATTTAGGTGCACACGATACCAAATCCAATACCTTGGGTATTATGGCGACAGAGGACAATACCACTGTTAGACTTTTTGGGTATGATGCAGCCTGTGAATTTAGGCTTCAAGGCGATGCAGACGGCCTAACCAATGATAGCTATACCCTCACCTTGAATGCCAACGAATCTTTTGTATTTGAAACCTATCTTTCTGAGAGTCCCGCTCACGTTGATGGTTGGATAGGTGCAACAGTTGAATCGGACAAAGGTATTGTCATCAGTAACGGTGGAATGAATACCGGTAGGCAATTAAATAACGGAAACCGCGATGCCGCTATTGACCAACCAGTTCCTGAAAATAGATTGGGTAAAGAATATGTTTTTGTTCGAGGTAACGGTACCAATGCTACCGAATTTCCTTTAATCATTGGTATTGCGGATAATACGCAGGTTTATGTCAATGGCTCCAATACTCCTTTCGCTACCATTAATAATGGTGATTATGTTGAAATACCAGGAACTTTTTACTCAAGCGGTTCTGCCGGGGCAAATATGTTGGTTACTACTTCGAAAGATGCCTATGCCTATCAATCAATGGCTGGCGGCTCTGCGGTGTACACACACGGACTCAATTTTGTAGCCCCCGTAAACTGTCTCTTGCCAGATGTCATGGACAATATTCCAGATATTACCAATATGGCCGGTACTACGGTAAATGGCGGCGTTACCATTGTAGCCGCAACGGCAACCCCAGACGCAAATATTACGGTTACGGACGGTAATGGTCCCGTAACCCTACCTCCGTCCAGTCCCGTCGCCGGGACAAGTGACTGGAAGACTATATTTATTCCCAATTTAACAGGGAACGTAAGCGTACAATCCACCGGCCCCATTGCGGTCGGATTTTTTGGTTTGAACGGGGCACGTGGCGTTGCCGGATATTTTTCAGGATTTGATACCGTTCCGGTGGTGAACTTGGAAATACGAGGTGGCAGCGGTTGTTTTGTAGGTTCTGAAATCTTTGAGGCAACCGGCAACTTTGATGCGTATCAATGGTTTGGTGATGGTGAAATGATACCCGGAGCCAATAGTGAAAATTTTGCCCCAACCGTTGCGGGAGATTACTTTGTACGCGGCACCAAAGGACCTTGTACCTACGACTCTCAGCCAATTTCAGCTTATTATTGTGACCCTGATGTTGTTTTGGATAAGACAGTGGATAGACCTGAAATTAGAGAAGGTGAAAGAGCTACTTTTACCATAAGAGTACGAAATTTAGGGGTTGGCCCCTTGACCAACCTCAGAATTACCGACAATATTCCGTCTGGGCTTACTTTAATAAGTGCCCAGACCATTACAGGTAGTTGGAGTGGAAATACATGGAACATTGGTACATTAAATGGAGGAGAAACAGCCTTCTTAAACTTGGAGGTACAAGCGGATGAAATTGACATCTTGCCGCTACTCAACCTCATCAATACTGCTACCAACTCACAAGATCAAACGGATACCAATATTACAAAGGACAACCCCTCCGCACGACTGATTGTGCATAACGATTTTGACAATGACGGGGTGGTAGATAGTGTAGATTTGGACGATGATAACGATGGAATTTTAGACACCGTTGAACAAATGTGCGTCATTTCCAATGACGTCGTATTCTCTTCGCCGTCAAGCACGGTACAAGGAGGTACCGCAGTTACCGAGATTTTCACCAACTTTAATGATTTATGGAGAAGTTCTACATCTTCCAGAAATCCTTTACTGCCTAACTTATCACATGAATTATTGGCTTTTACCTCTGGAGGTACCACTTTCACCACTGGAGTTTTAGATGATGACGTCTATGATTCCAACGGTAATGGATTGTTAGACGGCATTGATACCAATAATGACGGTTCTGCCGATATTTCAGCCACCGAATCAATGTGGATGGCCTTAGCCCCGTCAAGAAATATTTATAGCGAAGCCACCTTGGAAGCCAGCTTAAATGATGGGGATCCCAACAATGCCCATGGCTTGACAGTTGTAAACGACCCAGCCACCGACCCCTTAAATCCGTTATTAACCAATGGACAGAACGGATTAGACCTCGGAACCGGTATTGCCAATGTTGGTGATACTTGGGTATACGAAATAGACCCTATTGTAGCCACTAATGTAGGAGATGGAATTCCTGATATATTGCTGACCCAAGTGGCCGACCCAAGTGGTGTAGGCCATACCGTAAGTTTATATGATGCTACGGGAGCACCCTTAGGGAATGCTGTTCGCGTGCTAGCTTCAAGTGGCGGAGCCCTTAACAGCGTGGTAGGTTCTTATAGGTTAGATGTTTATCATGCCAACGGAAGTGTCTTTTTTAATAATACAACAAGAGATTATCGCTTGGCGACTGTTGAGTTATCTGAGTTCAATGTTCCAGCCGCAAGTTTGAGTGATGTCGCTTACCTTCGATTGGAGCTTGGTTCCAGTGCCGATGTGGCTTTTTTATCTTACAATACCGCTTCCTTTTCTGGTTTTTGTGCCAATTTGGATACTGATATGGATGGCTTTCCAGATCATTTAGATTTGGATAGTGATGGAGACGGATGTAGTGACGCTAACGAATATTATAAGGATAATAATGCCGATGGTGGAGATGGTGGAGAATACGGAACAGGAGTGCCTTCGGTAGACCCAAGCGACGGAACGGTCATCGATGCCTCTTACGTACAGGTATTTGCCCCAATTATAATTCTTGGCAACACCTCTGAGGATTTAGGCGGTGCAGATATCAACGGGCAAGAACTTAGTTTGGGCCAAACCTTCAACTATGCCATCAGGTTTCAGAATAACGGTGATGATGACGCGACCAATTTCACTATTAGAAATGTACTTCCTAACGGAGTAACAGTTGAGGGCTTTGATTACTCCAACGCTCCCGGAGTTACAGAAAGTTACGACCCTGTAAGCCATACGGTCACTTTTACCATTCCCGATAATTTAGTGGAAATAGGTGACCCTGAATATAAAATTAACATTGAGGTTACTGTTTCGGGTGACTGTTCAGAATTTGTAGCGGCCTGTGCCTCTCAATTGGAAAATCATGCTTATGCTACTTATCAAGGAATTACGAATACCAGTACCTTCTCAGATGAAGATGGCAGTAATCCTGCAGGAGCTTGTATTACGGACCAAGAAGTAGCAACCAATAGTTTGGCCAATGCCTTGCAAGATTGCGATGTAGCTAGATCGGTACTTCTTTGTGGTGATTTTGTAACCCTAACCGCTGGTGAAGGATTCACTTCTTACAATTGGGCCATTGACAACAATAACAATGGTCAAATAGACGGTTCAGATACCCTATTAAATGATGGTGACCCAGATTCAGACCCAAGAACAATGGTGGTGACCGGCATAGGAAATTATATCGTAGAAAAAACGGCTGCTTCTGGCTGTGACGACCATATTGAAAGAATTAGGGTCAATCGCTTTGGAGATGTTCAGACCAATCCTATTGTAGATTACTTTAATCAGGTAAATGGTGATTCCAATCCTGATAATGATTTACAGGGCGAAATTGTCACTTGTTCCATTGATGGGGATGAATTGCCAAAAATATTCCTCTGTGGATCCAATGACAGTGCTCTTTTGCAATTAGGAATTACGGACGCCCAAAGCATCACTTGGCAGAAATTGGACGAAAGCAGTTGTTCTTCAGCTGGTGACGACTGTGCCAATAAAAATGGAACCTGTACTTGGAATAATCTGGTAGTACAGAACAACTATACGGTTACCGAAAGCGGTAGCTATCGCGTGGTAATCGCCTATGAAAATGGGTGTTTTAGTAGATTTTATTTCAATGTTTTCCAAAATACATTGGATATTGCTTATATACCTACAGACATTGTTTGTAATACCAACGGAAGTATTCGCATAACCAACCCTACCAGCGGTTACGGTTATCAATTATTTAACGTAACCAATGACGCTGTAGAGATTCCGTTTAGCGCTGGACAGGGACCAAATTTTGACATTACCAACAACGGAACTTATAAGGTACAGGCTACCCAGTTGAATCCTTCAACAGGTATGCCGATTGCCAATAGCTGCGTTTTTGAAACCGAAGATATAGGTATCCAAAGAAGGGATTATGAAGTAAACCTTAGCAGTACTACGGCCGATTGTGATGAACAGGGTACTATTAGTGTTCAAGCACTCAACGTGCTTCCGGATTATAGTTATGAATTATACATTGATGACGGAAGTAATGGCGGAGCAGGTAGTTTTGTTACCTCGGAACTCGTAAAAGCAGACAACACCCATACATTTACAGGTGTGGCGCCAGGTGACTATATTGTTGTAACCTCCACCACAGATGGTTGTGCTGACACCCAGACCATTACCGTAAATGAAATTCCGGAATTACGATTAACTGCAAATACCGAAAGTCATATCACCTGTAGTGCCGGAGTGGTGAATCTTGCTGTAACCGGAGGAACTACCGGACACCAATATGCAATTTGGAGTAAAGATGGAGTTTTAAATTATACCGATACCGCAAGTATTCCAGATACCGACTTTGTGGGCAGTACTAATTTCTACTTTGGATATAGAGGAAATCCTGCCACCTACTTCCCTAATGAAGATGGTGAATATGTTTTTGTGGTCAAGGATGACAATGGCTGTTTTGCGCTTTCAAACAGCGTTCAAGTCGATGATTTGGGAGCAGTGAGCGTTACCGCCTCACATACCGATATCCTTTGTGCTGATTCTGCCACCTCAACATTGACCATAAATGCTACCGGAGGCACCGCTCCTTACCAATATAGCTTGGATGGCGGTGTTACCTATCAAAATGAGAACTTCTTCAACAATTTAACTGCCGGAATTTATACCGTTACCGTTAGAGATTCTAGTGGAACCGTAGATAGCAGATGTATAGAAAGTATCGACTATGAAATCACCCAACCATTCAGGTTAACGGGCTCCGCTACCATTGTGGAAGATGCTTCATGCGACCCAAGCGGCGCCCTAGTAAAAATACTGAACCCTAATGGAGGTCAGTCTCCTTATGAATATAGCTTTGATGGAGGTTCTAACTTTACCGCTACAGATAATAGCAGACTAACTGCCGGCACCTATCAATTGGTTCTTAGAGATGCCCTTGGTTGTACGTTTGATATGGAACTGACCGTACCTAATGAGACCCCAGATCCAAATCTTGATTCAGCAATTACCTATAATTGTGACGGAACTGGCGAAGTAACGGTAAATACGGATAATACTACCGACTTCAATTATACCTATAGAATCAATACCGTTCCTAATACACCTGAAGATTCCAACATTTTCAGCAATGTGGCTGCAGGCACCCACACCATTACCGTTGGCTATTCCAGTGCTTTGGGTGCGGACCAAAGTACTTTGTTTTTTGAGAATTTTGGAACTGGTGCCACAACACAAATCGGGGAAATAGGCCCGGGATATTGCTACGAACCGCAAAATGGTTCTGAAACGGCCTGTAATTTAGGTCCTGCAGGCATTTTGGTGAGTGGGGAATACACAGTGACCAATTTTGTGACCAACCCTATTTCGGCATGGAGAAGTCCTAATGACCATACAGGCTTAGCCGATGGTAGGTTCTTGGCTGTAGACATTAGAGTGCATGATAACGTAGACGACTCCATTCTTTGGAGAAGGGAAAATCTAGAAGTGCTTCCCAACAGACCGATTACAGTAGCGTTCTCGGCTTATAACTTACGTAGAGTAACGGCCAACGGAAACAATCCAGATGTATTGGTAGAATTAGTGAACGGCTCAGGTACCGTTTTAGGTTCGGCTACCACCGGAGATATTCCTAAAAACACCGATGCCGATAGCTGGCACGATTACAGTTTTACTTTTGACCCAGGTGCAAACACCAATGTAAGTGTCATCTTTAAAACCAATTTGAACAGCGCCGATGGTAACGACCTTATCTTAGACGACATTCACGCTACACAAGTACCTGAGGTTTGTGAAAAAACACAAGATTTGACCGTAGTTGTAGAATCAGGAAAAGAATTTGAAGTAGCTATCTTAGGTAGCTCCTCTCCTACTTGTAATGGTTCCAACAATGGAAATATCCGCTTTGAGGTGAGCAACTTTGATGCTGCATTTGGATATGAGTATTCTTTAGATGGAGGTACCACATGGATAGCGGAAACGACTTCGCCATTTACCACTCCGGCTACTTTAGGAGATGGCAGCTACAATGTAATGGCGAGAAAAATAGACGACAACACTTGTACAGCTACATCTGCGACTTCGGTTACCCTTACCTCTCCAAATGCCTTGACGGCTTCCTTGGTACAGACGGCAGATTTCACTTGTTACAATTCGGGGGCCACTCTAGAAGCATCTGCAACCGAGGGCACTCCTGGGTATGAATATCAATTGGAAAGAACGGACACTACCCCAGAAAGGGCCTTTCAATCCAGTCCAGTTTTCCTAAATGTAGGTGCAGGAGATTATGTTGTGAGGGTTCGTGACACCAACAATTGTGAAGTTGTATCAACTTCACCTGTGACCGTTACTGCTCCTAACGCATTGACCTTAGGTCTTTCGGCTACGCAATGCTACGATGGCCAAAACAATGCCACCATCACCGCAACAGCCAACGGAGGCAATGGCAATTTTACCTTTAGATTGAACGGCGGCGCATGGCAGACACCTACTCCTAGCACTTCTTTATCATTCACGTTTAACGGACTTTCCAATGGAAGTTATGATGTGGAAGTAATGGACCAATTTGGTTGTGCTTCTCCTTTAGAAAATGTTGTCATTGAACCGGATTTAACCTTGTCTGTTGATGTTACCAATGCCAGTTCTTGCGCAGACGGTACCCTAACGGCAACGGCCGTGGGCGGTACAGGAACCTATTTGTTCGCTTTTGTACCATCCGGAAATACAGTTACCGATGGTGATTTTGCACCTTCCAATACTTTTAATGTTCCACTAGCAGATATTGGTCAGTACGACATCTATGTAAGGGACAACTTTAGTAATCCGGGTTATTGTACTGAAATGGTGACCGAAGAGGTTCAGGCCAATCCAAGTTTAACGTACACCGCTACACCAACTGATGCAGACTGCTTTGGAGGTAATGGTAGCATTGAAGTCATTATCACGAGTGGACTAGCACCTTACGATTACGAATTGGTAGATGTAACCCATGGAACTGCAAACCAAACTTATACCGATGTGGTATCTGCGGATAGAACTTTTTATAATCTACTAGCGGGAACCTATGACATCATTATAACTGATGCTGCCGGATGCTCTCAAACCGAATCGGGGATCATTGTAGACGAACCTGCAGAGTTAACAGCTGACATCAACGGTGTTACACCAGCAAACTGTACCGGTCTGGCCAGTGAATTCGGTTTTGACTTTGACAATTACCCTGTAACAGTTGGCACCATTGAATTTAGTGCTGATGGCGGTACTACATGGCAGTCTTCGGATGAGTTTAGAGGCTACCTTTCTGGGGAAGAGGTTTACCCTTCTTTAAGAACCATAGACGGCAGCGGAAACACCATTTGTCAAACGGATTTCCCAAGATATACCATCCCTTATCCTCTAGATGATTTGGATATTACCGTATTACCTATAATTGTTAATTGTAACGAATTACAAGTTAGTGTTCGAGGGCAAAATGGTACGGCTCCTTATGAATATACATATTCCGAAGACCCGGCCAATTTTGACCCTGCAGCGCCTACGCATCCATGGACAACTCCGTACGCAGCAGGAGCTACCCATACCTTTACGAATTTGGTACCAGGTAGAACATACGCTTTCTACGTTCGTGATAATGTTGGCTGTATTAGGCAAAGTAGCGTGAATGTAAATGACATTGTTACCAATCCAATGGAAATTTCAGCGGTGGTAACACCGGCTTGTAACGGTACCACCAACGGTGTACTAGACTATACTATCGTTGACAATGATGGTAGTACAGAACCTAGTATGGAATGGTTCTTATACGACACTACGGGTACCGTAATAGCCAACAGCGGTGGTGTGGTAGCCTACTCAAGTGCCATTCAGATTACTGGTCTAGCACCTAATGAATATTACATTGAAGTACAGGAGGTTGATGCCGGCGGAACACCACAATGTATCAGTGCCAGTGAAAATATGCTTTTAGATGAATTGGATGTTATTACCGGAACACCACAATCTATTCAGGATATCAGTTGTGAAAATCCGGGACTTATCGAAATAGATAATGTTCAAGGCGGTGGCGGAACCTATTTCTATACCGTTACAGGACCCGGTACTTTTACGACGATCACCGCTTCAGGAGATAATCCAATAGAAATACCTGCCAATTCACCTGCCGGAAATTACAATGTGAGCGTTGAAGACCAATATGGTTGTAGTTATTCGTTGGGTTCGGTTACCATGAATTTCATGGCAGCACCGTCCATTACCACCATCGATATCGATAATTGCAATGCCAATGCTACAATTACCATAACTGCTTCTGGAACAGGAACTGTTTTGTATTCCATTGATGGAGGTAGTAACTACCAAACCAACAATGTGTTTAACAATGTGCCTGCTGCTAATTACGACATTTATGTGAAGGATGCCTCTGGTTGTACCGATAATCTTAACAGAGATGTTCATCCTACCCTCCAGGCTACAGCGGCCTTAGATGTTCAATTGGGTTGCGGACCTGGTAATGAAGCTGAGATTACCGTAGAAGCATCTGCTGGTTCAGGCAACTATGAATTTGAAGTGTTGGATAGCGCTTCTGGCATTGCCATAGCCCGTCAAGTTTTGGCAACGAATCCTCAAAATGTTCAATTGACGATTGCGGATACGTATACGGTGAATGTCTATGATATGGGTACGGATAGTCCTGTTTGTAACCGTTCATTAACGGTGGAAGTCCCTACAGCTATAGTTCCACAATTTACTGCTGACCCCACCGCCGTATCTTGCCCGGGTGCCAATGATGGCCGTATAGAACTAAGTCAGGTAAATAATGGTAACAACCCATTGACTTATACTTTAAGTCCAATGCCCGTAGGTGCTAGTTGGGATGCGGCAACACAATCCTTCATCAACCTACCAGGTAACAGTTATACTATTACCGGTACAGGTCCAAATGGTTGTGAAACAGTAATAAATTCCACCATAGGTGAAAATGCCGTGCTTGCATTTGATGTTCCAAACGTGGTACAGTTCGGCTGTTCTAGTGATAATGACGTGGATAATGCTACAATTTCCATAAATACAGCTAGTATTACTGGTGGTACTGGTACCTACAATCGATTTGTTTTTATTGATGATGCTACGAATAATGTGCTTCAAGATAGTAACAGTGCTCTTTACTCCTATACCAATGTAAATGGTGGAGACGTCATGGTACGTGTTTATGATAATCAAGGATGCCCTGCGGAACATGTGGTGACGGTAAATGCTTACGATGCCTTGGTAGATGCCACCATTTCGGTGGATAGAAATATTGACTGTGTCAATAGCGGTGAGGACATCAGTATTGATGTAATCAGTACATTCACTAACTATAGTGCCAATCCGGCCAATTACGAGTTTAGACAATTACCATCGGTTACTTATCAAGCATCGAATCAATTCATGAATCTTTCTGCTGGCACATATACCTTCGGAATCAGAAATGTAACTACGGGATGCGAGATTACCAGAAGCCACACGGTAGAAGAACCTAATACTTTTGATGTTACGGTAGAGAAATTATCAGACGTTATTTGCCACGGAGGAGATGGAAGCATTCGATTGACGGTTGTTGATGCCGTTTATGCAGGTGGATTTAGCTATACCATTTTCAATAGCTCTGGAACACCTGTTCAATCAGGAAGTTCTGCCAACGTAGGTCCTACCCCAGCTATTTTTGTACCCGCCGGAAATTACACGGTAGAAGTGACACAAGACGGCTTCCCAGAGTGTACACAAACAAGAAGTTTTAGTATTGCCACACCGGAGGCCCCACTTGCTCTAGACCCCATTATTACAGAAGAAGTTGGATGTAACAACAATAGGGGAAGTGCCCAAATAGTACCTACTGGTGGCGAGGCACCTTACGAGATTGTTATGACCCATAATGCTTCCGGAACCAACTATATGGCTAATGATGTACATTCCTTCTTGTTCCAAGGCCTAGGTGCCGGTCAGTACAACATTCAAATTACAGATGCTTTGGGCTGTGTTGCCAACTTTAACAATGCGTTTGATTTGGTAGTTCCCGACCCTATAACTGCATCTATTTCCAATACGGATTTGGTTTGCGAAGGTGATAATGACGCATCGGTAACGGCTTCTGTCAACCCGAGAAATGTTACTGCCAATTACAGATACATTTTAAATAGCTATGATGACCTATCCGGAAGCAAATTGCTAGTAGCTTCGGCATCCCAGACAAGCAGTACTTTTAATAATTTGACCAGTGGTTTCTATAGCGTTTCTATTTTCGATGATATGTACTGTTCTTTTGAAACAACCATTATCGAAGTTGTAGAGCCTACGGAAGTGGAAGGTCTATTGACCACCGCCCAGATGATGACCTGCCAGAATAATGCGGAATTATTGTTGACAGCATCAGGAGGCACGGCACCCTACATGTGGAGTGTTGATGGTATTAACTTTAACGCTATGAACAGTTCTGGTGGAGCCAATACACATTTATTTACGAATGTAACCCAAGGCAGCTATCAGTACTATATTCGCGACAGCTTCAATTGTGTATCCGTACTTTCCAATTCGGTAAACGTTAACGAAATAGAAGATTTAACGGCTATCCTTGACCTATCTGCAGCCCGAGTGGCTTGTCATGGGGACAACACTGCGGTAATTCACGCTGAGGCCGACGGAGGCCTAGGAAATTACCAATATGCCCTGTTTAGCGATTCAGGTCTCATAAACGAAGTAAGACCGAATCAAACAAACGGACTATTCACGGATTTGGCTATTGGCGACTATTATTTAAGAGTACAGAGTGGCGATTGCCAATTTATTTCGGCTAGAATTCAAATTGCAGAGCCCACACCATTGGTTGTCTCGGCCAATGCAATCAACGTTAGTTGTAACGGGGCTGAAGATGGCAGTATCCAGATTGATGCTACCGGTGGTGCCGGAAGCTACCAATATGCTATTTCTCCCAACTTGAACCAATTCTTTGATGAAGCTGTTTTTGATGAGTTGGCTCCTGGGGATTATACCATTATTGTTCAAGATTCGAATGGTTGCTTTGAAGTCATTGAAGCTACCATCGTAGAACCTGAAGTTCTTGAGGTTACTTCCACCACTACTCCTGAGATTTGCGTAGGCGAGGAAAATGGTACTATAGAACTGACGATAACTGGCGGTACAGGGCCCTATAGCACTCGACTTTCCACTGAATCCAATTTTGTTGAGAATAGAACCGATTTCTCTGGTTTGGCAGCAGGTGATTATATTATTTTCATTGAAGATGCTCAAGGATGTGAAGATAATTTAATGGTCACCATAGAATCCGGGGTAAATCTCAACGCTACGGTAGAGGCCATTTACGGTTGTAATGGAAACAGCCCTAACAATTATGTGAATATAGTTCTGGAAGACCCTAGTCTGGAAAATGAAGTTTTATTTGGCCTAGATACCATGGACCCAATGGAAATGCAACTAAATCCTTTCTTCAGGGACCTGGAGCCTGGTTCCCATTATATTGCCATTTCCCATGAAAACGGTTGTATTACCACCCATGAATTTGAAGTTCAATACTTTGCTCCATTGGAACTAACGGTAACCCAAAGTAATATTAATGAAATTACGGCAACTGTAGAAGGTGGTAGAGAGAACTACACCATCTATTTTGGAGACGTTAATAACGGAGAGGACAACATCTTCCATATTACCAAAACGGATACCTATATCGTTACGGTGGTTGATGAAAATGGTTGTGAAGTATCCGCAAGTATTTTTATGGAGTTCATAGATATCGAAATACCAAATTTCTTTACTCCAAATGGCGATGGAGAGAATGATATCTGGAAACCTAGGAATATTGAGGTGTATCCAAATATTTACATCAGTATTTATGACAGATATGGACGGACCGTTTACACTTTCCAAGATAATTCAGATGGCTGGAACGGTATTTACCAAGACAGCAATTTACCTTCAGGAGATTATTGGTATATCATAAAAATGAACGGCGAAGCAGATACTCGTGAGTTTGTTGGTCACTTCACCTTATACAGATAATACTGAATGAAACTTAGGTTATTTATTTTGACTTTTATGCTCAGCATGGGCGCTTTTGCCCAGCTGAGTGACCTTCATTATCTTCCTCCCTTAAAACAAGGAGATAATAATCAAGCCATTCAACAACAGGAAGTACATTTATCTACTCCAGAAACTGCTGCGTTTACCGTAAATGTGTACAGGGGCACAAGTACTTCTGTTTTAACATCGTTTACAATATCCAACGCCGCACCGGCCGTTTATAGCTTGGCCAATGGAAATAACAATATTACTTTAGTCGATAATGGCAATACCGGGGTTGTGCTGACAAATGGCGGACTCCGTTTTGAGGCTCCGAATGGGGAAAGGTTTTACGTAAATTACCGTGGTCAGTCAGGATCACAGGGTGCTTCCCTCACTTCAAAAGGTAGGGCGGCCATGGGTAGGAAATTTAAATGGGGCGGTGTGCCTAATTTAGGGACCCATGTTTCAAAATCGAATACTTTGGGAATCATGGCTACCGAAAACAATACAACCATAAATGTTTCGGGTTATGACCCCAATTGTGTTTTTAGATTGGGTAACAATGCATCAGGAATTACTTCGGATACCTATCAAATAACATTAAATGCAAATGAATCATTTGTGTTCGAGGCTTATTTAGGCAATACATTTTCAACAGCTCAAAGTCAAGGTTGGCTAGGAGCCAGTATTGTTTCAGATAAAGATATAGTTATTAGCAATGGGTCGTTAAACTATGGTAGACAGGCAAATAATTCCAATAGGGACGCAGGAATTGACCAACCTGTTCCAGAAAACAGAATTGGAAAAGAATACGTTTTTATAAGAGGAAACGGAAATTCAAATGGCTGGACGGAGTTCCCGCTCATTATTGGAACCCAGAACAATACGGAAATTTTTGTCAATGGTTCCGCTACACCCATAGCTACTATTAACAACGGAGATTATTTTGAAATTCCCAGTAGCCATTATTCCTCCAATTCCGTAGGCGCCAATATGTTCGTTACCACCTCAAAAGATGCCTATGCCTACCAATGTATAGGCGGTGACGATAAACCATATACGCAAGGCTTAAATTTTGTGGCACCGGTCAACTGTTTATTACCGGATACGATGGACAATATTCCAGACATTAGAAATGTAGCCGGCGTTACCATTACCGGTGGCGTTACCATAGTTGCCTCTACTTCTACCCCAGATGGTAATATAACCGTTACGGACGGAAACGGACCCGTAACCTTACCCTCTTCAAGCGGCGTAGCAGGAACGCCGTTATGGAAAACCTTCTATGTTCCCAATTTGACCGGAAATGTGAGTGTACATTCCACCGGACCTATAGCGGTAGGCTTTATAGGTTTTAATGGGGCTAGAGGTGTTGCCGGTTATTTTTCCGGTTTTGATACCGTTCCAGAAGTTGACTTGCAAGTCATGGGCGGTGGATGCTTACCTGGTGCGACCATAGAGGTCATAGATGCAAATTTTGATGCCTATCAATGGTATCAAAACGGCACATTGGTTCCCGGAGCCATTTTATCAAGTTATACGCCCAATGAAGCCGGTGATTATTTTGTAAGGGTAACAAAAGGTGGTTGTACTTACGATTCCCAACCTATTGCCGCTTATTATTGCGATCCGGACATAATCATAGAAAAAACAGCTAACAAATCTGAGGTTTTAGAGGGCGAAACGGTAAACTTTACCATTACCGTGGAAAGTTTAGGAGCGAATCCGGTTACCAATTTAATAGTTTCTGATGTTATGCCGTCTGGATTCACATTAGTTTCCGCAAGCCCATCTGTCGGAACTTGGAACAATCCAAATTGGACCGTTGGTACACTCAACGCTGGCGAATTACAATCCATCATATTAGTAGCTTCAGCAAACGAATTACCCGTAAATACGCAGTTACAAAGCTACATCAACACTGCTACGCACACGCAGGACCAAATAGACTCCAACACTTCTACAGATACTCCAACGGCAAGCATTATCGTCCATAATGACAGCGATCTGGATGGTATTTCGGATAGCGATGATTTAGATGATGACAATGATGGGATATTGGATTCTGTAGAATGTGCTTCAGGTGAAGGTGGAACCAATCTGGTGTTCAACGGTGATTTTTCTTCTTGGTACTATAATGGTTGGACTCCTGATGGTAGCAATTGGCAGGAACCTGGGTCTGGTCTCTATGCTTTTTATGAAGATTATAATACGGGAACTTACCCCTTGTATCAAGATGTTACAGTTACAAATGGCACAACCTATTTATTTTCTTTTGATGTTGGCACTATTTCGACGTATTCCAATTCAAGTACTTTTAGGGCCTATATTGATGGAACATTAGTGTATACCAAACTATCCGACCAAATGAGTATTGACAACGGAGGTGATACGGCTGATACAGGCGGTGGCAATTTATCAAATACTGAAACCGTAACCTTTCTTTATACCGCCAGTTCCAATTCGGCAAGAATTCTCTTTGAAGGATTTTCGGCATCACAGCCACACGATGAGTTTTTTTTAGACAATGTAAGCTTGGTTGCCGCAGGCGGGTGTAGCGATACGGATGGCGATGGCATAGAGGACAGAGTGGATTTGGATAGTGATGGGGATGGTTGTACTGATGCCAATGAGGCCTATAGTGATGCTAATGCCGATGGCGGGGATGATGGTAGGTACGGTTCCGGCAACCCATCCGTGAACAGTGATGGAACAGTGACAACGGCTTCTTATAACGTACCTGTGGACAACAACACTAATGGCAGTTATGACTTTCAAGAAATTGGTTCTTCTCCCAATATTTTAGGACACCCTGCTGATGTTTCCGTTTTCGTTCCCGACAATGCCAATTTTAATGTAAATGCATCGAATGCAGATAATTACCAATGGCAATTGAGTGTTGACAATGGTATTAGTTTTACTAACATTACAGATGGCACCCTGTATATTGGCACTTCTACGAACGAGCTAACAGTACTAGGCCCTACCCTTGATATGACCAATTATCTGTATAGGGTCATTATTACGAACAATAATTATATCTGCGGAGAAACGATATCCGATTCAGCCCGTTTAACAGCAAGGATAAGAACCGTAATCACAAATAGGAGAATCACCTATAGAACCAACAAAAATTAACCCATAGTGTAACAATAGGCCTCACAACTCGTCAAGTAAATGGAACCTTAAAAGAAGTTTATATTGGCAACCATCCTTTCCGTTCACGACCTTACCAAAAAATTTGGAGCATTAACCGCCGTTAAAAACTTAAGCTTTACCATAGAAAAAGGTAATGTCTACGGCATTCTGGGTCCTAATGGTAGTGGCAAAAGTACCACCCTTGGTATTGTATTGAACGTTGTTAATAAAACATCGGGTGACTTCAAATGGTTTGATGGTAACACTTCTACTCACCAAGCGCTTAAGAAGGTCGGGGCCATCATAGAACGTCCTAATTTTTATCCGTACATGACCGCCGTTCAAAATTTAAAACTGGTCTGCAGGATAAAGGAAGTTTCAAATGAAAAAATCGAGGAAAAATTAGAGCTAGTAGGACTGTTGGAACGTAAAAACAGTAAGTTCAGAACATTTTCCTTAGGTATGAAGCAACGTTTGGCAATTGCTTCTGCCCTACTTAATGATCCCGAAATCCTTATCCTAGACGAACCCACAAATGGTTTAGACCCACAAGGTATTCACCAAATTAGAGAGATCATAAAGAAAATAGCCGCTAAAGGAACTACCATTCTTTTGGCATCCCATTTACTAGACGAAGTGGAAAAGGTATGTTCGCACGTAATCATTCTAAGAAAAGGTGAAAAATTATATTCGGGTAGGGTTGACGGTATGTTGGTCAGCCACGGTTTTTTTGAATTAAAAACTGCAGACTTTGGAAAGTTGCAGGTGTACCTGGAAAAGCACGCAAGCTTTGGAGAAATCAAAATTAACAATGAGATGATCACTGCCTTCTTAAAAGAAGAAATGAGTGCTACCGAATTAAATTCATCCCTTTTCGATCAAGGTATTGTACTATCACATTTAGTAAAAAGAAAAGAGAGTTTAGAAGAACAGTTTTTGACACTTACTAAAAATGCCCAATGATGACAAGGCTACTACAAATTGAATTTATTAAACTCTGGAACAATAGGTCCAGTAAAGTCCTTATTCTTGCCTATTTTATTTTGCTTACTTCCATAGCGCTTTTTGCATCCATCAAATTTGATATCGGCCCTGTTAAATTTCATTTGGCTGAACAAGGAATTTTCAATTTTCCCTATATCTGGCATTTCAATACTTTTATCACCGCACTTTTCAAGTTATTTCTTGCCATAGTTATCGTATCCATGATGTCCAATGAATACAGTAATAAGACGATCAAACAAAACCTCATTGACGGTCTTTCCAAAAAAGAGTTTATAGCTTCCAAGTTTTTGACTGTAGTGGCTTTTTCACTTCTTTCCACCATTTTTGTGTTTATTGTCTCCATGATATTGGGACTTGCTTATTCTGATTTTAATGAGATGAGCATTATTTTTTCTGATTTAGAATTTCTACTGGCCTTCTTTGTAAAGCTTTTAGGATTCTTTTCTTTTTGTCTCTTTCTAGGAATATTGGTAAAAAGGTCTGCCTTTGCACTTGGTTTTTTAATCCTTTGGATGATCATTGAGCAATTGATATATGGATTTCTAGGTTGGAAATTAGTCTCATGGGAAACGGCCTCAACCATTAAAAGTTTACTTCCTTTGGAATCAATGGCCAATCTAATCAATGAACCATTTTCAAGGTTAAAAGCTGTACAATCTGTAGCTGCTCAAATGGGGGAGCGTTTTGAATTCGATTATGGGGTTCATTGGTATGAAATTCTCTTGGTAATTTTCTGGACTACCTTTTTTATTTATTCGTCCTATGCCATTTTGAAAAAAAGGGATTTGTAAATACGTCTATCGATGAATTTTAAAATTCATCGATGTCATCTATTATCATTTACAATTTATGGTATCTTGTCCATAACTTGATCATAAGGATAACTACATTAAATGTTATAATTTTCAGGTCAAGATTCAGCGACTACTATAAATGGAAATTCGGAAACTCAGATATCAACAGATAAAGATTTTGCTATTTGCATTTGTAGTAATAGGTACAATTAAAATTAATGGGCAGACCTGCTCATCCCTTAGTACACCAATCAACGGCTCTGTTGATGTTGCTGTAGATTCTCCTATTAGGTGGAGGGCTATTCCAAATATTATTGGTTATGTAGTGTCATTAGGAACTACTCCTGGAGGTGGAGAAATATTGAATCGTAGATCATCAGGGCAGCAAAACTTTTATTATCCTGAAGTAGGTTTACCCGCAGATACACAGATATATGTGACGATAGGCTATTTTAAGGCAGGGCAAGATTTTACCACTTGCAATATTGAAAGCTTTAGAACCATTGCTGTAACTGAAGTACCTGAATGTACAACATTGACAAGTCCGCTGGATAATAGCTCGAACATTGCCGCAGAGACAGAACTCGTTTGGGATTATGCCCCAACTGCTACCGGCTATTTTCTTTCTATTGGCACTTCAGAAAATGGTCATGAAATACTCAACAATGTAGATGTAGGCAATAAACTTAGTTATGAATCTCCAGATGGGTTACCTGCAGATACGGAAATATTTGTGAAGATTACTCCCTACAATGAAATAGGTGAGGTAGCATTCTGTGCTACAGAGAGCTTTCAAACAACATCTGCAGTAATCAACTGCGGACCTTATTTTGATTACCGCACTGGAACCTCCATAAACCTAGGTCCTGAAATTACATTTCCAGATGTGGTCGGTTTTTGCTTACGTACTAACTCCACTACTGTAACAAGTGAAGACCAAGCAGACGGACATAGGTGGTATGCTCTTGAAGCCGATGGAAGTGAGCGAGTAATATCCACATCAATCTCTGCAGAAATTGAAGGGTCTGGCATGTAC
>NZ_JACSOH010000040.1 GCF_014349235.1 Cytophaga sp. FL35
TCAATTTATTATAGGCTATTTTATACAAAGAATAAGTAAATGTCTAAAAAACCAACAATTAAGGAAATTGCGAAACTTGCGAATGTTTCAATTGGAACAGTTGATAGAGTTATTCATAATAGAGGAGATGTTTCAAAAGAGACCACTACGCTTATAAAAAAGATTATGAATGAACTTAATTACGTCCCAAATACCCATGCACGTAATTTAGCTCTTAATAGAAATTTTAAAATCGCCGTATTACTTCCCGAACATAAAAAAGGGGAGTATTGGTCAGAACCTATTAGAGCTGTTCAACAGGCTACTGCTGATTTTAAATCATTTGGAGTTGACATCAATATTTATCTCTATAATCAAAAGAATAAAAATTCTTTCGTATCTGTATCAAGAAAAATTTTTGATGAGAAAAACGATGCAGTTTTATTGGCACAAGTTCTTATAGAAGAATCGAAAATTTTTATGGATACATGCAAAAAGAAGTCATTACCATATATTTTAATAGGGTCTATCAAGAATGAAATATCTGCATTAAGTGCTATTGGTCAAAACTCTTATCAAGGGGGAAGATTAGCTGGTGAACTGATAAGCTTTAATCAAAAAAAGGGAACGAATTTTTTGATTATTGATATAACCAAAGCTCAAAATCCTAACTTAAACGTAAAAGAAAGAATTAAGGGCTTCAAATCGTTTTTTACTGAAATTACTGAATTGAACTATGTAATTGACAGCTTGATTATTTCGGAGGAAGATCCCAAACTGTTAGAAAAAATTCAAAATAAACTTATACAAGCAGAAAAGCTCGGTGGTGTTTTCGTGCCTAATTCTAAGTCCCACATTCTAGTTAAAGCATTGAAAGACAAAAAGCTTTTTCGGATAGTGGGATATGATCTTCTTGACAAAAACAAACAACTTTTAAACCAGAAAAAAATCGATTTTTTAATTAATCAGCGACCTTATGAACAAGCCTATGAAGGTATAGAATACCTTTACAAATATTTAGGGCTTCAACAGTTACCCCCACAAATAGTGAGTTTACCGTTAGATATTGTAACTAAAGAGAAGTTAATGTATTATTAAAACGGTAAGCATATCTCTTTTACGATTAGTATAGGTTTAATTAAAGGAATCACTGCTATTAACGCTTATCTTTTTCAACTGCACAAAATTTTCGCTAAGTAGCAAAAGTCCTTAGCTCTAATCTTTGCTTGTTTCAATGCGTTAAGCTGTTGGGCACTTTACCGACAGCTTACACGTGAAACATGCTATTCAGGTGAGCCTTTTCCAAAATTGGTTATTAGGACTGACTATGTAGTCTTAAGTTTGGTGTAAAAGGTTTTGTCCAATTATCGTGCTCATTAAAAACCACCGTATTCAATTTTATCCAAAACGTTTTTAACAGGAGCAACTGTTCTCTCTTCACTTAAAACATTCTCCGGACTCCTTTGATTGAGGGTTACATTTGGTTTTTTAAACCAGTGCTTGAATTTATCCTCTTCATCATTAAAGACTTGAACTCCATAATCATAGAGCTCAGTCAGTTCTACTATTGATTTAGCCTGTACTTTATTTCTGATATATTTATTTTCATTAGACTTGCCAATGTTTAGATATAACAATAGATGCGATGTTGGAATGCTCGTTTTTACTTCTAAAGCATCAATTACTTCATCCGGGAAGCCTTCATTGATAATCAGTGCTCTTTCGTCTTCATTGGACCAGAAGTAGGTATGCTCTCCTATTTGTATAGTATATTTTTTATTTTCCATGTCGAACATTTTATTAGCGTTTGAATCTTTTATTCAAACGAATTATTATTGATTCATATTGAGTAATCACCAGAATTGCAGTTTTAAAATTGAGAAAAAAGTTAAATAATCAGTGCTCTATTAAGGGGTTATCCTAATCAATTCAAACGGCTTCTGTGTTTTGGTTCACTAAGTTCTAAAAGTTTACCCTTTCACCTATTTGAACGAGCCTCATCGTTACTTTCTTTTAAAAACGGTGTACAATTGTTTCACGACGGACTGAATAGTCTTTCTGTTTTATTCTTCAACTAAATGTTAACCTTTCCCTTTTCTGAACATTAATTATTGAAAAATATAAAGCAATACGAATTAAACTATGTCATTATGAAGACTATGAAATCATGCATTTTGTTACTATTTGCTCTTGGATCCGTCTTAATTTCTTGTGATAAGGAAGGTCCCGAGGGGCCCGTGGGTCCTGAAGGACCCCTAGGTGAACAGGGAGTAGCAGGTCCTCAAGGGGAACAAGGCCCACAAGGGGAATCAGGTGAAGATGGGAACGCCAATGTTAAATCGTCAGATTGGTTTGATGTTTCTTGGTCGACCAACCCCGGAACTTTTGGCTATCATGACCAAACCACCCCAGATATAACTGCCCAAGATTTGGAAAATTCGGTCATTCTCGTGTATTTTGAAAATTCAACGTACGTTTACCCGCTTCCCATGACCTGGTCTGCAACTTTTACCGTAAATTTTGCTTTTCAAGAGGGGAAAATTAGAATTTATTACAGAACGGAGACAAGTAGTACGGCGCCGGATGGGCGCGCAAGATATATCATTATACCTTCATCTTCGGTGAGTGACAAAGCACAAAGTCTGAATTACAGCAAAATGACCTATCAAGAGGTTGTGGACCATTTTGGTTTGGACTACTAAAAATTTTTAAAATAAACTATTGAACCGGGGCAACTCCCCGGTTTTTTTTATTGAATGTGGACTAGATGATTAAGGATATGGTGGTTTTAGGTAGAAGTAAGATTTGAGTTTTTAAGTTTCAACTCTCGTACTGCGTCTACTAAACCGTAATAAAGAAGGTTATCTGCAACTCTAGCTTCAGGATGGGCATATTCTATAAAGTACTTTCCCTTTTCATATTCATAGTAGAGAACTCCTCTTTTGGTAACACTCCATTTATCTATTTTGATAATTGGAACAATACTTCGAAAAAGCCTTGAGGTAGTGCCGCCGCAAGCGATGATAAAATCTGGTCTTAAATCGGCATTGTCAAAATAGAGCCTAAATTGCCTTTCTAGAAAAGATTTTCCCAATGTGGAATCCTGTATTAGCTTCTTAATATTGGTTGTATGTCCTCCAGGTGTCTTTTTAATATTCATAACACTTACATACTTTAGTAACTCTTTTCTTTTGGCAATATTTTTAATAGGTTCAATATCATCTAACCATGAAAAATCGTTTTGCCAATTTAGTATTCCATGAGTCCATCTAGAAACGTTATCCCAAGTTTGTGTTCTACCACCATCATTCACAAACTGTTTTAAATTGAAACCTTTATCTGAGTTTACTTCTTTTAAAAGAAAAAGAATTTTAATATCTGATTTTACATATTCGACCGGGTCTATTAGACCATCTTCACTTAGATTTGGGGTAATTTCACGCCACACATTAAAGAGTTCCGTTTCTTGTAGTAGTATTTCAGTTTCTTTCATACTTAATTGGTTGGTTACTTTGGTTGTTATGGATAATAAATAATTTCACCTATGAATTGAGAGTTAAAGAAACTGCTAACTCATTTTTTGCTATTAAAAATAAAAATTGGTAAATCATCCTGAGGAATTCAGAATCAAATCTTCTTGAATCATATTTTTTACATCCATTGTAGGCAACAAGTATTGATTAAAAATTGTTCCTTCTGTTTTTGCATGTAAAACCCCTCTAGCTGACCCGAACATTAAAACTGCAAAGTGAGTAGCTAAACTTTGAGATATAAGATAAGAACCGTCTGGCTGTTTTACTTTTTTATTGAAATCATCTTTTTTAATTTCAAAAAAACCCTGTAACTCTATTATTAAAAAAGGTTGATTTTTCTTTTTTTCAAAAGAAGACTTGGTAGTACAAGTAATGGTGTGATCATCAACATCTATACCAAAACCAAGGTTTGTTATCAAATCAATTTCTCCCGTTTTCTTATAGGCAGTTTCAATTTTTGCAAATGAAATTGTTTTTAATCCAACAAAAGCAAAACCAAGCTTATTATATGTCATATGCTTAAATTTGGTCCGCAGTGAAAGCGAGGTTTTCTACATTTTCTAAATTTGTTTTTAAAATTGAATTTTTTATTGAACCAATACTCCTGCTATATGTTGGTTCAATCTGTTTTCTTGCTGACTTGTGAACCAAGGTCATTACAGATTTAATAGTTTCTGATTTTATATCAATCCTGCTTACAATAGTTGGTGATGAAAGAGTAACACCTAATGCAGCTTCAATTTTATCTAAAGTTTCAAAGGTCAGATTTGCTTTTGCACGTAAAATCTTATTCACTTGTTGAGGGCTTACATCCATCCTTAGCGCTAGTTCTCTTTGGGAAATATTATTTTCATCTAAATAATCTAAGAGCTCTAGGGCAAACTTTTGTGAACGGCTAATTTGTTTTCTATTTGTTCTGTCCTTTTTTGCTCTTATTTTCCACTGCGTTGCAGTTTTTAACGCTATTTTATTATTTTTTTCCCTTTGTGTCATGGTTTAAAATCTGTTGTGTCAGTGATATTGTTGTCTTTAAGCCAAGTTATCAAATAACTCATTTTATCCAACTCTAATTTCAAGGCTGTACTATCTTGCATTTTACCGACCAATTTAATAGCTGCACCTGTAATTATAAGACAGTTATCGCCTAAAAGCACCCCATATAATCTGAGGTAAGAATTATGTTGGTATGTATACATTTTACGCCTACCGGGATTATCATACTTTTCATTTTCTGATAATCCTTTAAAATTATCGAATAATATATCAAAACAATTTTCAGTTTGGGTTTCTTCTTGAACTTCGTCTAATTTATCAAATAAATCTGCAGCTTCGACCAATACGTCATACGCTAAATGTGATAGGCTTACATTCTTGTAATCTCCTTTTTTCCAACCAGAAGCCGTTGATTTAATAAAGTTGCGAACAAAGAGGGGGTCTTGAAATTCTTCTTGAATTTTATCAAGTTCGGTTTCATAGGTTTCCGGTGTATTATAGAAAGGGCAATCTACAAAGCGAGCTAGGTATATACCCTTAATTTGCTCTTCAAATATAGAAAGTATTTCCATAAAATCAACCTATAGGTTTATTTTTGATGTAAAATTAACTAAATCTGTGGTCTGCACTCTTAAAACCACTTGGTAATTATCAACATTCTTGCTTAAAGCACTAAGCTAACTTACTGTGCTTTTCTCTTTTTTTAGTCTAGATATCTCTTTTAAAAGGTCTGCTGCATCACCATCTGTAGGTAATTGCTCTACAAGCTCACCCTTAAAGGCTTTATGTAAAATTGCTTGGGGTAAAGTATCAATTTTGGTTTTTAAGCTTTGATATTTTTCTTCTATGGCATCTGCTTTGGCAAAAAGGCATTCAACCCGGTGGACTATTTCTTGTTGCTCTTTGAGAGGAGGCTTACTTACAGGAGTATTCGAAACAACTGATTGATTGATTTTAGGCATGTTTCCAGCCGTGCCCGTAGCATTGCTTTTATAATACTCTTTGGTCGAGGATGAACTAAGACAATAATTTAAATATTTATTACTTATTCCTTTCTTAGCTTGAACCTTCATCATAATATCGGGATAGATAAACTCATTATCTTCTCCGGTGTAAAGTGCAGATGTACCTACATATTCCAAACTATTCGAGCGCTGAATTAATATATCTCCATGCTTCAGCCATAAGTGTGAATCTGAGTCCGGTTTTACTATGTCCAGATATTTAACTTTACTTGGATTAAATTTTCCCGAAGTTGTAGCGCCTAAAGAGAGACTTTTTACATCTGTGGGAAAATCTACTCCTTTGGGAGAAAATCCATTTCTAGGTTTAGCTTTTATTAATTCGATAAGAGTCACTGTTCTCCACTCTCCCAACTCCTTCCCCTTACGCCACTCCTCCGTCAACTTCCCGGTAACCGCTTGTGTCAATACCTGCTGCCGAAAATCTTTTAAGAGTTGGGGTATGCGCTCCAAGCTTTTTTGCATGGTTGCTACCTGAGCCATTAAAACATCAACTTTAGCTACAATACGGTCTTGTTCGGGGCGAGGGGGAATTGGAATAACAAATTCTTTTAATTTTTTTTGATTAATAGAGCATTGATTTACGGAATGTTGGGCTTTTTCCATAAACTTACCTGAAAATCTAAAGTGAGTTAAAAGATAATTAAGGAAAAAACCATTTACACTGGAATTGGTTCTTAGTAGTAAAAGATTTATACCATGAATAACAGTTTCATCTAGATTAAAAACTACGGTTTTGCCTATATGCTTGCCGCTGTTTATGTGACTAAATAAAATATCACCTTTACGTAAGCTATACTTTTCAATATCATCTTTACTAGGTTTTACGTATCGTACACGAGTTAAATCTATTGTTTCATTCCAAATTGTTTCAATTCTTGTGATTGGGTATGACCCTTCAAATAATTCTTTTTGTTGCTTTAAGCTAGAACCATTTGTCATTCTTGAAAGTACAGAACCCAAATCTGTTTCAATCCAATTTTCAGGTAAATTATTTTCCATCTAGTTTAACGCTTTTATTAAGGCATTTAACTCTGCGGTAATATTTGTCAATTCACTTAAAGCTTCTTTAGCAATTTCTATAGGTTCACCAATGTCCTCTGATTTGATAATACTATTATCTGGAATCAACCCTATGTCTAGAGAATAATTATTTAATTCAATTTTTTTTCGCTCTATAAATTGCCAACGTTCATTTACAATTTTTTTACGAGCAGTATCATTAACAATACCATCAAAATGGGTCGTTAATTTCTCAGGTTGTACTCCACCGGTATAGGCTTCTATAAATTCATTAAACGCCGCTCTAGTAAATGGGGTGCGTTTACCATAATTGGGCACATTGGTACGCATATCAAAATACCAAACGCCTTTTGTATTTTCAGTTTCGGTAGTGCCTCGTGTAAAGAAGAGTACATTGGTCTTTACTCCAGCGGCATAGAAAATCCCTGTTGGTAAACGGAGAATGGTATGCAGGTTACATTTATCCATTAAATCGCGCCTAATTTTCTGCCCGTCGCCATCTTCAAACAAGACATTATCGGGTAATACTACAGCTGCACGTGCTTTACCATCTTTCTTTAAACTTCTATAAATATGCTGTAAAAAGTTAAGTTGCTTGTTACTGGTTGGGTAAGTAAAATCATCACGGGTTGGGCGTTCACCACCCTTTTTAGTTCCAAAAGGTGGGTTAGCCAATACGCCATCATACCCTTTAAGGTCTTTACCCATTTCTGTTAGGGTATCGCCTAAAATAATTTGGCTTTCCATGCCATGTAATCTCGCATTCATCAAAGCCAAACGGTGGGCATCACCAACCAACTCTACGCCACTAAATGCTTTTTCTACTTGAAACTTTCTCTCTTTCTCGTCTAGGTCAAAATAGTCGTCATGTTTGGTACGCAAGTATTCATCCGCAGAAATCATAAAACCAAAAGTTCCTGCTGCAGGGTCGTTCCAACGTTCTCCCAATTTGGGTGCCATTAATTCTACCATCACATTAATCAATGGTCTTGGCGTAAAATATTGCCCAGCACCACTTTTCTTTTCCCCGGCATTTTTTTCCAATAGGCTTTCATAAATATCGCCCATGACATCACGGTCGGTTTCCTCATACCAATCCAAGTCATCTATGGCTTGTACCAACGTATTAAAGTTTACCGGTTTTCTAAGACTTGTAGAGGCATTTGCATAAATCTCTTTTATACTGGTACTAGTAGTCTCATTACTTACTTCTGCCAAGAAACTACGGTAACGCTGAAAAGATTCTGCATTATCGGTTTCCTCCACAAAAGAACGCCAACGGTATTGCTTGGGAATATGTTCTTCAAAACCTTTTACTTCACTCAATTTCAAGAATAGAATGTAAGTAAGCTCATTCAAATATTGGTGATAGGTAACCCCATCATCCCGTAATACATTACAAAGGTTCCAAAGCTTATTGGCTATTTCATCTGCACTCATGTAATTTGTTAAATTTTATGATTAGGCAACGTAAAGATTAGCATTAATGGTCTCTAATACATCATCTAATTGTTGCTCAAATTGTTTGTCTATGCGGTTATAGCCGCCTTCGCCTTTAAATGGTTCTTTGTCCAAATCTTCTTTAGTAAGAACTGTCTCTGCTAGTAGCTGCTTTTGAAAACGGTCTAGCCATTTTTGCTGAATCTTGTTCCAAGCTTTCATACCCCTTACTTTTTCAAAGGCTCTATGAACACGTTCTTCATGACCTACCAAGTCTACATCTAAGGTAAGGGTGCGAATATAGGCAATAATGTCTGCTGCTATATCTTGGTTTTTAGCATCGTGCCAAGCGGCATTCAAGGTTTTTGCATTGAACCCTTCTTGGTCCAACAAAAGGCGGAGCTCTTTAAGTGACTTTCTATCAAGGGTACTAGGTTTAGAAACAATCACTTTTAAAGCGGCTATTTTATTCTGATTCTCTAATAAGAATTTTTTAAAGTTTTCTATGTAGTCTTCTGGCTTTTTTGCTTTGCCAAAATCCCGTTCTGTACCTAAATATTCATCTTTATGGTCTGATAACAATTGATGTTTAGGTGTGTAGACTTTAGTGTCAAGATAATTCCACAGCCCCTTAAATTCTTTAATAATAGCTTTTACTTCTTGGGCACTAGCCTCTTTAATTGCTTGTATAACTTCTTTGGGATCCTTGCCGCCAGCCATGTAAATAAACTCCTCCAAATTGTTTTCTTCAATCTTACGGCGTTTGCGCTGTAATTTGGCAATAAGCTGCTCTCCTTGAGATTTAGCACGCTCATCGGACTCGATAGCATCTAGTTCATTCACCAATTGCGTGAATGTCATAGAAGGGTTAGAAACCGGTTTCATTTGCGTATAGTCCTGTAAGGCTTCATGCACTCTTACAGCGTCGAATATCTTAAAGTCCTCTTTGCCAATTTCTTCACATAGACGGGTAGCACGTCCTATCATCTGTTCATATAAAATTCTAGAACCTACCCGGCGCATGAACACCAAGTTGCAAATTTTAGGAACATCGATACCTGTGGTCAATAAATCTACGGTTACAGCAATATTTGGAAACTTCTCGTTCTTAAATTCCTTGGTCAGTTGCTCGGGGTCATACGCATTACCAGTTATTTTCCGGATTGCATTTTGGGGCACATCAAGTCCTATTTTTTCAAATTCTTCATAAAGCATCTGCACAATCATATCTGCATGTGAATCTCGAACGGCAAAAATCAATGTTTTTTCATCGCTATCCGGATCCAGATGTTGCACCAATTCTTTTAATACGACTCTATTAAAATCAGGAGTGATGACCAGCTTGTTGAACTGCTCAATTTCTACCAACAGGTCATCTTCCAATTCGGCAAGTTCTTCAATGCTATTCGTTTCCGGATTAAATACTTTAGGGCGTTCACCCTTTTTCCAAAGTATTCCTTCCTCGCTCAAACGTGTTTTTATACGATATGGAGGTTCATGGTCCGACAAATACCCATCAATAACTGCTTGGCGATACGAATACGAATAAACCGGTTTACCAAAAATTTCAGTGGTATGTAATGCAGGTGTTGCGGTTAAACCTATAATATATGCATTGAAATATTCAATAACTTTCTTGTACTGGCTAACATAGTCATCTTGATTTTTAAACTCTAAATCTTCTTCATCGAGCTCTTTATCCAGATTGTAACCACGGTGGGCTTCATCAATAATAATGCAATCATAAGTGTCAATAGGCAGTTCGTTATCACCATAAAATAGCCGCTTTACCATACTTTGTACGGTAGCAAAATGCAAACGAGTTTCCGAATCAGGAATCAGCGTTTTAACATATTCTATTTTATAGACATCTGCAAAGGTATTGATGCGTTCTATCTTGACATCTTGATAGCTGCCAAAAGCCTGTTGTGCTAAAAGTTTTCTATCCGTTAAAAATAATATTCGCTTAAAACGGTTCGCTTTTATCAATCGGTAAGAAAGTCCGATAACGGTTCTGGTTTTGCCGGTACCCGTTGCCATGACCAAAAGAGAACGATTTTCCTCAAAGTTGGTTCTGATATTCTTTTCAACATTTTGTATCGCCTCAATTTGATAGTCACGTAGACTTAAACCGTTTTTATCCTGTAAATAATCGTAATCGCTCTGTTCTAATTTTTCGTTCTCGGCATCAATGTCACGTTCATAAAGTTCAACCAAACCATTTGGTGAAAACCAACCTCTAATTGGGTAAGCTCTATTTCTTTCTTTTCGCACATCTAAAAACCAAATACCGCTTTTGGTTTTAATCTGTTCTAGAAACTCACGACCATTAGTTGAAAATAAAAAAGGTACTTTATAATCATGCCATTCCCCTAAGGTTTCAAAATTATCACTTGAAGAAATTCGTTTTGCATAAATGTCTGACTGTCTTAAGTCAGTTGAAATATCACTGGCGTATTTTTTAGCCTCTACAATACCATATAGTTTTGTTCCCACGAATAGGGCATAGTCCGCCCATTTGCCATCACAAGGCCATTCGGCAATTGCGATGTTTCTGCCTTTTTGAGGAAGCGTTTTGTTTTTCTTGTAATTCAGGTTGAGGGTATCACATTCCCAACCAGCTTCAATCAGTTTTGGGTCAATTAGCGTTAGCCTGGTATCTTCTTCACTAAGGTTAAGATTCTTGGCCCGGGCATCACTTCGTTGCTTACGTGCCGTTACTTCCTCTTTACTTTTATTTAGCTCGGCAATCTTATTTTTATAATCCGTAAACTCTTTAGAAAGTTTTTCTAGTTTTTTACTGAGTTCATCAGATACGGTATCTTCTTTGTCAGGTAAGGTATAAGAGCTTATTTCTATATAATCCTGCTCATAGGTTTCATAAAACCATTTTGCTAATTGGAAACACTTTTTAAGTATGAAATGTGCTTCTTGAAAGCTACCAGAACCAGTATGACTAGCCTTATTGCCTGATTTACGTATTGTATGTAGAATACCGGTAATAATATCTGGGGTGATATTTAAGGAGGACAATCTATAAATACGGTCGTTCTGTGAGCCTTGAAATTCTCCAAGCACCTCAAAATCCCAAATCAGGAGGCAAATTTTTTCAGAAAACAATCTAGACTTAGAAAGAGATGAACTAGGGTCTACATAGATTAGTTTTTCAGATAATTCGCTTATAGCGAAAAGGTTTGGGTATTGCTCTTTTAAAAAGCTGAAATTAGATTTCATCTTCGTTATCAGTAATGAATGGTTAAAGTGGGTGTATGGTTTCTTTGACTAATCCATTTGTTACATTCGATAGGGGGAAGTGATACGAAAATATAAACATAAAGAAATCATCAATCCCTAAATATCGCTAATTGGAATATTCTGACATTACGGAAATCCTCAATCTTTGCTAAAAAATTAGAATAATCGATAAAATGTAGGTATTTCTAGACAAAAGTTGGAAATTATCTATAAAGATGCATAAATCTCAAACGCAAATGTTTGAAGAATTGTGATGTCCACACATTAAGTGCCACTGCTTATTTGGAAATGCCTAAACAAAGAAGGGAGCAATACCCCTATTGCTCCCAGTTGAACTAACTAACAAACCAACTTCACTTGATTATATCTTTCCCTACTCTTCTTGGTGATAGTGAATACCGTTTTGTCCCCAAGTGTATTGAACTCCTTCTAACGCATTTTGAAACGCTTGATAATCTTTGTGCTCCCCTTCAGTCCACCCTACTTCTGCATAAGCGGCCAAGCGCGGGAAAATTTGACGTTCCATACTTTCTACTGTTGGAATCCATTCGCTCCACATCTGCGTTCCCAGTCCTAAAATTTGAGAATGATATTCAGGCTTTAACCCTTCGGGCACAGGGTCAAAAGCATACGACTTTTCAAGAGGTAATCTTTGATAGGTGTAATCTAAATAGGTATCCCAATGGTTGGAATTGACCACCTCATAGCCCTCTTCCACTGCTTTATGGACCAGGCTTAGGTCACCTTTCCAAAAATGAACTATGGCCGATGGGGCCAATTTTTCGCTTACGGTGCCTGAGGTTCCACGGTCTTCATGTACCTGATGGCCCAAAATTTCGTTCCACCCCATCATTCTCTTTCCCGCCTTATCAATGTAATTGGAAATCTCGTTCGTAAAGCTAATTTGAAGGTCCATCGGAGACTTCATATGCTTGGCCTCCATATATTCCACCATATGCTCATTTTGCAACCAAGGCTCAAAATTGACCTCGTCTCCCCCGATATGCACCACCTGCCCCGGAAATAAATTCATGACCTCGTCCAACACATCCTTTAAAAAGGAGACCACCTTTGGGTCGGTCACATCAAAGGAATCGTCCATCTTTCCGAAGGTGACCGGTACTTCTTTAGTGGTTCTCAAGGTACCCAGCCAGTGATAGGCCGCGACGGCCGCCATGGCGTGCCCGGGCATTTCAATTTCAGGCACGATATTTATATGTCGTTCCTTAGCATAGGCAATTATTTCTTTAATGTCATCTTGGGTGTAATGACCGCTGTGCGGTTCGCCCGTACGTAATTCACTTTTTCTTTCCGCTTGGGTATCTGTTCTAAAAGACCCTATCTCTGTCAGTTTTGGATATTTTTTAATCTCGATGCGCCATCCTTGGTCGTCCGTCAAGTGCCAGTGGAAGGTGTTCATTTTCAGGTATGCCATCTGATCCAAAAGTTTTTTCACGGTCTCCTTTCCCTTGAAATGCCGCGACTCGTCCAACATAAAAGCCCGCCAAGGGAACCTGGGTTCATCCGTAATTGTTACAGAGGGCAAATCGACGGCTGTACTTTTATCGTCAGATTCAAATTCTGGGGGCAGTAGTTGTCTGAAGGTTTGAATACCATAAAAAACACCTGTTGGAGAAGCACCTTTAATTACAATTCCGTTTTGAGAAACCTCCAATTGGTAGCCTTCCTCGTTTTTTTCTGCCAATGTTTGATCAATTTTCAAACGTATGCCCCCTCTTTTGTTCTCCCTTGGTTTTTCACCGAAGCCTTTTTGTAAAAAATTTGATAAATGTCGAAGCTCGTTCTTTAGGGCTTTGTCGGCCCTAATTGTCACCGCCGAAGACAATGAAAAGCTACCTTCGCCCCAATGAACAGAGTTTGGTCTTGGCACCACCGTAAGATCTTGGGCGGAAAATTGTATTACCGACAAAATAAAGACGAACGGGAGAATTGATTTTATAGCATTCATTTGCAATAATATTTTTTAAATGGTTTTATCTGGATTTGGAATACACCAGCTGACCCGATTTGTACGTTTGTAGCACAACGATGCCACAGGCTTCTTTCTGAAAAATTACTAGGTCCGCCAACTTGCCCTTTTCGAGTCCTGCAGATTTTCCTAATACTTCCAAGGGCTTTACACTGGCCATATCAATCGCTTGATTAACGGTAGCTAAATGGGATTTTATCATTTTATTGACGCACCAGATGAGGGATTGTGCCGAACCTGCCAACATTTCAGGGGCCTTCTTTATAAAAAGCCGCCCCTCAGCACTCAATTCTATTTCGCCCCCAATATGCGAAGTGTAGGTACCTGCTGAAAGTCCGGCAAATTTCGTACAATCGCTCACCAAAATAGTGGACTCAGGCTTTACCTTGGTGATGACCTTTATAACGGAATCAGGCAAATGAAATCCATCGGCGATAATGGACGCCCGTAGCCTCTCATGAGATAATTGCGACCAGATATAGTTAGGATGCCTAGGTAAAGTTAAATGCGCTGCATTGCCCAAATGGGTAGACATGGTGGCACCCGCCTCCACAGCTAGCGCTATTTGCTCTTCGCTGGCAGACGTATGACCCAAGGAAACTAGAATACCAGAAGCCACACTGTTTTTGATAAAATCAATGGCACGCTCCAACTCGGGAGCCAAGGTTATTTTTTTTATCCGGTTTTTTGATAATTCTTGCCATTTGACAAACAAATCCCAGTCGGGATTTTTTAAATGCTCCAAAGGGTGGGCACCACGAGGCCCATCTTCTTTGGACAAAAAAGGACCTTCTAAGTGAATACCGATAATGGAAGCATTTACGAGCTTGTTTCTTTCGCAGGCGGTAACAATAGCCTCAATGGCTTGTACTATATGCGCGGTTGCATTGGTGATAAGGGTGGGCATATAAGAAGTTACACCTGTATGCCATAGATGTTCTGTAATTGATACCACTTCATCTGCCGATAATCGACCACTATTGAAGTCGATTCCCATAAAGCCGTTGACTTGCAAGTCTACAAAACCAGGACAAACGTGGTTAGAAAAGGATTCTTGACCTAGGTTCTTTACTTTATCAATAATACCATCCTCTACCTGCAACTGAATTGCCTTTCCCGTTTTATAATGAGTACCAGAAATGGTCATAAGGTAGTAGATTTTGTGGTTTCGCCTATTTGTTCATGCATACTTCTTACTTCTTCAGGGACGGGACGGTTTACTAAGAACCCCCAACCTATATAGAGAATAAGGGATACCAATGTAGGACCACCAATTTCGAGAGCAAATGAATCGATTGGGAAAATTTTAAACAAAATAAATGTGGCAAGTCCCCCGATTATCGATATGAGGGCTGCCCTGCCATCGCTTTTTGCGAAAAAGGGCAATAAACCCAAAATCATGGGGATGGAAATTGGGCCTAAAAGGGCGGCGAACCAGCTAACGATTAACCCGAATACGCCCCCAAAGTAGCTGGCATTCAAAGCCGTGATAATAGTACATACCGTAAAGCAAAAGGTGGTTACTCTCGCCAGCCGTAGCTTTTGAGCATCATCATAGGTTTTTATTTTTGGATACAGTACCGGTAAAATATCACGGCTGATCACGGCAGAAACCGTATTACT
The DNA here is from genome assembly GCF_014349235.1 of Cytophaga sp. FL35. Lineage (GTDB taxonomy): Bacteria > Bacteroidota > Bacteroidia > Flavobacteriales > Flavobacteriaceae > Euzebyella. The sequence goes on from NZ_JACSOH010000040.1 coordinate 14,859, forward strand.
GTCGGAAGCAGTCATCGATAAGGTATTGGCAAACAGGGAAGCCAATACCAAACCCACCAAACCGCTCGGCAAAAATTCTTTGACCAGCATACCGTACGATAAAGTTGGGTCTGCTAGATTTTCAAAAAACAAAGGAGAGGCGAACATTGGATAAAAGAGTACCAAGGGCCAAATAAAATAAAGTACAGAAGATAATATGGCCGCCTTTTTAGCAGTTTCTCCGGAATCCGATGAAATAAAGCGTGTTGCTAAATTCCATGTTCCACCACTGTAACTAAAGAAATTGATTACCAAAATAATTAGTACAAACCCTAGAGTATAGGGTTCGTTCAAAAATTGGGAATGCTCGGGCGGCAATCTATCCCAAAGTGTGAAAATACCGTTTACGCCATCGCCCAGCTTGGAGAGAATCATGATGAACATGGTAACGCCCGCCAGTAACTGCACCATAAATTGCCCGAAATCATTCCAGACGTCCGCCCATAATCCTCCAATAGTTATGTAAATCAATGAGATAACACCTACGAGTATAATTCCAAAGGTGATGGAGGTACCACTGAAGACATTCAGCAACACAGCTATGGCAGCCAATTTACCGCCGGTATCGAATACCTTAATAATCGCCCCTGACCAAGCTATCAATTGCTGGGTCTGCAAATTATACCTTTTAAGCAAATACTCAGTTGGTGATTGAATACCTGAAAAAATTCGCAAGCGCGACCAGCGCGGAGCGATTAAAAAACCTCCCAAAAGGGTGGCCAGACCCACTGTGAACGCCCACCAGACATACAAACTAAAACCATGGGTATAGGCAATACTGGCATAGGCCACAAAGACGGCCCCACTATAGCCGGAAACATGGTGCGATATACCCGAAAGCCACCACGGAAGCTTGCCCCCGGCCGTATAGAAATCTGCAGAACTCTTAACCTTAAAATAGGCCCAGAGACCTATACCGAGCAGCATCAGAAAATATAAAGAAAGAACCAGCCAGTCTAAGAGTTGCATAGGGTGCTTTTAATTATGTACATATTTAAATTATAGCTTTTGTTTATTTCACCTTTGCCAAACGGTCATATAAGACTTTAACTTGTTGAATTCTAATATCATTCTGTTCGTCCAACTCTGTATCGTAGAGAAAACCCCTATTCAAATCCTTAAAACGAACGTTCAGGCCTTCAGCCTCTTTCATGACCTCTTGTAACCTGGGCAATAATGCAGGTGTGTCTTCAACTCTAAACTTCTCAGAGTTATAATCCTCTTCTATTGCCTTAAACTTGAGATAATGCATTCTTAAATCGGCCATCAACTGATAATGGGCGAATTCTTTTACATTTTTTTTAGGGGCTATGTCTTTTATACTGCTACTTATTGCCTCGTAATCCGTATACATTTCCGAAATATTGTCACTCCATACAGGACTACCATTTTTAATCAATTCCGGTTTCGCCGAGAAAAACTGCCACAACACTTTAGCATCTCCGGTACTCAGGCCAAATCGCTTCTTTGCGTATTCGAGAACAAATTTTTCCGCTTCAAGGGGTTCTTTTTGTTTTAACGCTTGTGCATAACTGGCAATCAAAATCCGGAAACCCGACATGGGGTAGGTGTTTCTAATTTGTACCATATCTACCACATCATAGTCCACATCCCAAGTAAAGCCATAGACACCCGAAGTAGACCACGAGGTCATGACCATGCCCTTGTAATCTGCTTTTCTACCGTAAGGAATAAACTCATGTTGATTCTTGAAATGGGTTGGCCAATTGGTAACGAACCAATTATCTGGATGGGACCTGATAGCGGGTGAACCCCAAAAGGTAAAACCTTGGTCTTGAAGACCTGGAATATCTCCAAAATGATTGATTTTCCAACCGTAGTTCCAATCAATGAAAATGGTTTCTTTAGACAGTTCCGAAGCGGCCTCAGGATGTTTTAAAATGATGTCGGCCCACATGACAGGCTTTTTGCCCAAGTCAGTAACAATTTCCGTAATCATCTTCATGTGGTCTACAAACAGCTGGGACTTACTGGTTTCTTCCACCTTCTGTTGACATTTAGGGCAATGACCCAGCAAATAGGTTTCATCTCCGCCAATATGTATGTAATCGGAATTATGGGTATCGGCCAATTCAGTAAAAAGGTCTGTGAACAGGGCTTTACTAAGTTCAGATTCCATGGGACACAACTGACTGATGTCTTTTCTATCTTCCTTTAATTCACTATACCTAGGGTTGCGAAGTATATACTCCACATGGCCCAAACTCTGTTGTAGCGGTATCACCTGTATACCAATGCTTTCACAAAAAGAAATAAAGTCTTTGATTTCTTTCTGACTATAAGAGTACTTATTAGAGATAGCTGGATGCTTTTTATAGGGAAAAGTTCCCTCCCACTCCATTACCAAAGTGTTCAATCCGAAATCAGCCAATTGTTGTACAAAGGTTTTAAGTGCCTCTGGCGTCATCACCTGAATTCGCAAATCTATATGAAACCCTTTTATCTCAAAATCATCGTTTGGGTCCGTGGATTTTTTTTGTGCAGTTACCGTAAGGGGTGCACAAAAAATAAGGACGATAAGTAAAAGGTTCGAAAAAATCTTTTTTCTAATCATTTAAACAAGTCTTTGAGCTAGTGTTAGGTACATCTTTCAATGCTTCATATGCATCTTCATCAAAATAAAAAGTACAGTCTGAATGTCTTCGTAAAATGGTGGCAGGGCATTTCTCTGAAATAGGCATTGTAAACGTATTTTTTACCGCTTCGCTTTTTGTTTTACCCAATACGACGCAAAACAATTTTTTACCCGCCACCAAAGTAGGTATTGTCAAGGTCACTGCTTTCTTGGGTACAGATTCCAAGGTTTCAAAACATTTATCGTTTACTTGCTGAATCCTACAGGCCTGTTCGAGCGCAACTACTTTCACGGCCACGGGATCATTAAAGTTTGCTACGGGAGGGTCATTAAAGGCAATATGGCCATTTTCCCCAATCCCTAGGCAAACAATATCAATGACCTCTTCTTGTAGCATACGGGAGTATGCTTCGATTTGTTCGTCAATCGCCCCCTTGGTATTCAAGACGTGATACGAGCGAAGGGGTACCTTTGTAAAAAGATGACTTTTAAGGTATTCAGCAAAATGTTGCGACGCATCTAGGGGAAGCCCAATATACTCATCCATATGAAAAGCTACGATTTTGCTCCAATCGATTCTTTTTGATTCCGATAAATAATTTAGCATACTGGTCTGAGAGGGTGCAGCCGCAAAAATAATTCGGATGGTATCCTGCTCTTTTTGAAGTTGCACGATATGTGCCTCTATGGCTTCACCTGCTTTTTTCCCGGCTTTTTCAGCAGAAGAAAAGACATTAATAATGTTCTGGTTGTATTGCATTTTTAATAAATTCAGTTGTGTCTTCAGTAAACTATCCTTAAAAGCACAACTAATTGTTTTACATAAAGTTATAAAATATCTATCCTATCAATAATTAGTTCCTGTTCCTTCATATTTTCAGGAGGCGTACCTCTAAACAGTCATAGATTGATTTTAAACCGTTCTTCTGAATCTGGTGGAATATCAGCGCCATCATAGCTCCAAGAGTACAACAGTTCGGAAGCCTTAATCAAGTTCCCACGATAACTACCGAAATTGATATGGTCTTTTTTCCAATCAATGAAATGAACCGTTTTCTCAGTATCTAAATTTAAATCGAATCTCACTTTATTCCCTTCAATTGCCGAAGGTTGAATACCGTATTGAGCGTTTTGGTTCTCATTTCTTGACCACCGCGAGAATTCAATATCAATTTCTTCTTCATCGTTATTATAAATAAAGATTCCCGCTACCGTATTCAAATCTAGGGTATCTACACGGCTTGAGAGGTAGACAACGTATTTGTTGAAACTAAAACTCTGGCGTAAGGCTACCCCGACACACTGCCACCTACCTTCTTCATAGGTGATTTTAAGGTGTAATCTACCCTCACCATCTATCCAAACATTTCTTTCCGAATCTGAAAAATGATTAGGCCCTGGCCCCTCTTTGGCATCGTTGGAACTACGAACGACCCAATCATATCCTGAAAACGAAATAATACGATTGTTCGTTTTGATAGGAGCTTCAGCCATTTCGGATTGAGAGCACCCCGATGAAACCCAGATGAGCATTAGCATCAGGACACTCTTAATAACCGAAGCTGAAATACTTACCTTATGATCTACCAAAGCGCCATTTTCTTAATTGATACCGATATTAATTTCAAAGGCGTCAATGACCGAGCCCACCCTATCTTTCGCAGAAACGGTCACTACATCTGAAGTACCCGAACCATTGTTGATATAAACGACGTTCATCAGGTTTATATCTTGTTGGGTAAACTTATCGCCCACTTGCAAAGTTTGTGCTCCCGTAATCAACCATCCGTTTGAAGGGGCCTGTTCTAGGGTATAAATTATATCCCCGGCCGACGCGCCATCAATCTCAACCACATTGGCATTCCAAACATATGCCTCTTCTTTATCGACCGTAAAACCGTTATTGGCAACAATATTCAAAAAGCTGTTACCTGAGCCTAAGGTAGCTATCAACATGGGCGGGTTGAAATCTGCATTTTCCTTAGAGCCAAACTCATCGGTTTCGTCGGAACCAGCCTCCCCATCAAGCATGAGTGATATTCGTTGTTCCGATTCAAGGGCCGTTACATAATCGGTTATATTAAAATCGAAGGTGCTCACCTTAGTGGTTGTAATCGATGCAATGGGGTCATTGTCCGGAAAAACAGCGTTGTCAAAGGTCAACCCCATCTCCGTCCAAGTAGTATCTGGAGTCGCATATAAATCCATTGCAACCCCCTTGGCGTGCGTAAATTTTACGGCCATTTCCAATCTGATGTCCGTAATTACTCCTTCTTCATCAAAGTCTTTCAAATCGAACATTAGAAATCCCTTTCTATCATAATCGCCATTATCGCTTACGTTTTTGATTTTGATTAAGGGATCGGCACCAAAATTGGCTCCTGATTGTCCTCCGCCATTAATGTACGTGTCGAACAACGGGAAAATAGTATCTGTTTTAATAGTAGGGTCCGGCACATTCAAATCATTCTGAGGAGCTGAAAAATACACAAGCGACCCAACCACATGAATGGCATCGTCAAGTGCCTCTAAGTTGGAACTTGTGATAGACCACTGTTTACCCGTGCCCTGATTGACCAAACCAATAAAATTGGAATCGTGGGACAGATACATAATTTGACCATTTTGAGTGGTATAAGCCAGTGGTTTGTTTCCTTCAAAAAGGTCCGGGTCCGTAAAGACTACTTTTTCGTCCACTATGTGGTACTTCAAAAGATTTCTTAGAATAGGTAGTGGCACCTCTTCAATGCCAGTGTAGCCATTCGCTTCAAAGTATTCGCTAAAGGCCATATTGGTGGGAGCAATATAGGTGCGTGCTTTGCTATCATTGAACAAGCTTTGTAATTCCGCTCGTACGATAGCGGATTCTAAAATTACCAACGAATCACTATTTCTGATATAATCCCAAGCCGAAATACCCAATTGGGCCTCTACGCCTGCTTCTTGATATTCGAAATTCTCTTGAATTTCACAGCCATATTGGAGACCGATCAATAAAGCGAAAATGGGCAAGATAAGCTTCTGATGTATGAATAAATTGCTTTTCATATGTTTAATTTTTTTGATTGGACGGGAAGTTATTTTAGTAAAAACCATTTTGCTCCAGATTTGGGTTTCTATTTAGGGCATCCTCATGGATGGGCCACACAAGATTTGCCTCGTCACTCAGACCGTTTACGGGGCCCATCGTTTCGATGGCTTTACCCGTTCTTACCAAATCGAACCATCGATGGCCTTCAAAAGAAAGTTCCAATAACCTTTCATGCAGGATAGCCGACTCCACGTCTCCGTATAAATCAGTGGCAGTAGCCACTGTTAGCTCAGGTAGCCCTGCCCTACTTCTGATTACATTCAACAAGGTAACAGCCTGAGAAGCTTGGCCTAATTTGTTAAGCGCCTCTGCCTTCAATAACATGATATCCGCCAAACGTATCATAACGATATTCTGTGCTGACGGGTCGGCACTTTCGTCATCGAAACCTTGCCCAAAGAACTTCCAAATTTTTCTGGGTTCTTCTTCGGTTATATCATAAATCAAATCTTGCCTTAAATCACCTTCCTCAAAGGCAGTCCTAAAAGATTCACTGGGAAAGTAATGACTATCGGAACCAATAGCATATAATATGCGAAGGTTATTGGTCTGTGTTTCATCATACCCAATTTCAAAAATGCTTTCATTGGAAAAACCTGTAGTAAATATTTTGGACCAGTCATTAATACTTACCAATGAGTAAAGACTATTGGTCAAAACCCTATCTGCCGCAGCAATGGCAGACTCATAATTACCCCTCCACATATGTACTTGAGTCAATAATGCATTGGCCGTACCTTGGGTCATTAATAATCGATCTCGCTCACCACCGAAACTTTCACGACAATTTTGTCGGGCATAATTTAAATCTTCAATGACTTGATCAAGGATGACCTCCTTATCCGTTTTGGCCACAAAAAGTTCTTGCTCAACACTCTCATAAGGCTCCAAAATCAGAGGAACATCTCCCCATACCCTTACGGCATAGAAATAGGATAATGCCCGTAAAGCTCTTGCCTGCCCCACCAATTGGGAACTGAAATCATTACCATCTTCAAACACCGTAGGAACATATTTGATAGCATAATTGGCCCTACTAATGGTTTCGTATAAATTATTCCAGCTAGCCGAGCTCATGGTCTTGTTCAGGGTGTTTTGCTGTAACAATAAGGGGTCACCCGAATGATTGGTATTTACCGCATCTGCACGCCCTTCACCCCAAAAGGAGAAATTCCTCGAAAAGGTTGCCTGAACGGCATCGTAAATTCCGTAAACACCGGCTTGTGCATCACTGGAGGTTTTATAAAAACCCTGGGCCGAAAAGCCGCTTTTAGGCTCCTTGTCCAAAATATCTTTCGAACAAGAAAATGCGATAGCTATTAAAAGAACTATTGATATTTTATTTATTTTTTTCATTGCTCAGATTTTTAGAATTGAAAGTTTAGACCTGTCATAATAGTTCTACTTTGTGGGTACGAGCCTTCATCTACCCCCGCTCTCAATCCACTATAGGAATTCACGTCGGGATCGAAGCCAGTATATTTGGTCCATGTAATCAAATTGGACGCCGTCACAAACACATCTAATTTGCTAAGCCCAAAAGGCTCGATTAAACGGTTGGGAAAGCGATATCTAAGATTCACATTCTTCAGCTTCAAATAAGAGCCGTCTTCTACCCACCTGCTCTGTATTCTACTATCCGATTGTTTAGGATCGTCACGAACCGGCTTTGGAAAATCGGTTATGTCCCCCTGATTTCTCCAACGACTAAGAGCGTCAGTAGATAAATTGTTATAACGAACCACAGAGTTTCTTTGGTGGTTGATTTCACTGTAAATGTCGTTGCCATAAGAAAATTGAAAAAACACATTTAAACTGAAATTCTTATAACTGAAGTTATTTGTTATACCTCCAAAGAAGTCAGGTTGGGCATCTCCGATTATTTGTCTGTCGTCCTCATCAATTATATTATCACCGTTTAAATCTTTCCAGATAGGGTCCCCACCTTCAAATACCTCTCCCAATGCTCCGTTGGTAATTCCATTTACGTTATCCTCGTCTCGAGCATAGACCCCTTCAAATTTCCAACCATAGAATGTGCCAATTGGTAACCCTTCTTGCAAAATATGATATTGACCATTTTGTATATAACCGTTTGTTAGTAAGTCGTCTGGCAAATCAGTAACCTCATTGCGGTTCAAACTAATATTTAAACTGGTATCCCATTTGAATTCGCCCACGGTATTCTTACTGGTCAACAAAAACTCCAACCCCCTATTTTCGATACTTCCGATGTTTTGGGTACTATAGTCAAACCCAGTGGTGCGTGGTATTGGCACATTATATAATAAGTCATCGGTAACCTTAAGATAAGCATCGGCATTCAAAACAATTCTATTTCTCAAGAATGACATGTCAATACCAGCATTATATTGAGTGGTGGTTTCCCAAGTCAGTCCGGAATTTGGCATTACCGATGGGGAGGCACCGGAATATCCCAAGTAGTTCGTTCCCACTAGAAATTCACCCTGTGAGGTGTAGTTGCCAATGGCCTCATTACCTGTTTGCCCTGCACTGAACCTAAGCTTACCATCGGTCAACACCCCTTGGTCTTGCAATAATTTTTCATCTGAAAATCTCCATCCTATCGAAGCTGACGGAAAGTACCCAAATCGTTTATCCTCTCCAAATCTTGAGGATCCATCTGCCCTTAAATTTACCTCCAAAAGATACTTGCCCATATAATCATAAGACATTCTTCCAAAATAGGACAAAAGGGAATGTTCAGTGGTAATATTAACCTCTTGATTAGAGATGGTACCAGCAGCGTTTAGGGTTCTAATATTATCACTGGGAAAAAACATACCATCTAAACCGGTTCTTTCATATTGCCACTCTTGAAAGCTTGTACCCAAAAGCGCTCCAAAATTGTGCTTATCACCAAAGGTCTTGTCCAAACTAAAGTAAGTCTCATTGCCCCAGGTCAAGTTTTGAACAGCCCTTACGGCCCCCGAGTTATACCCTTCCCTATAATCCAGGCTGGAAGGTAAAAATTCATCTTCCTTCATGGATAGGAAATCAAGGTTCAAATTACTCCTAAGTTTGAAGCCTTCAAAAAACTCAAATTCCCCATATTGGTTACCAATAATCCGATTGCTTTTATTTAAATGGGTAGCAAGTTCCGCAAGACCAACGGGGTTACGCTTCCCGAATTGGTACCCGTTAAGAGAACCGTCTGGCAGATACATGGCATAGGAAGGTGGTCTGATCAGCAATTCCCTTACTACACTTAAATTACCACTACCCCCTGCATTGATTCTATTATTTGTACCGTTGGTGTAAGATAGACTTTGACCCACTGTTAGCTTGTCAGAAACTTTAAAATCAACATTCAATCTAGAGGTTATCCTCTTATAATTGGAATTAAGAATAATCCCATCTTGGTTAAGAAAGGACGAACTCCACGAGTATTTAGCACTTTCGGAGCCTCCTTGAACAGATAAGTCTACCTTATATTGAGGAGCGACCCTTAACAATTCTTCTTGCCAATCAACATCACCATTGTTCTTTGGATTCAAGGAATCAATTATTGTCCAATTAGGCTCAACGGGGTTGGCCATATTTCTATAGGAATCAATTATAACATCTCGATATTGGGATGCATTCAAAACACTTAGCTTTCTGGTAATCTGACTAACCCCCGACATGAAATTTACATTAAGGACACCTTTGCCCTCTTTACCTCTTTTAGTCGTAATCATGACCACACCATTTGCTGCACGAGAACCATAGATAGCAGTAGACGCGGCATCCTTTAAAACCTCAATAGATTCTATATCGTTCGGATTGATATCTGCCAGTGGATTAAGTCCAAAATTTTCAGTTCCGTTCAAAGATGATTGGGAATTGGATTCAATAGGAACACCATCTACGACGTACAAAGGTGAATTTCCACTGTTTAATGAAGAATTTCCCCTTACACGAATGGTAATTCCACCACCTGGAGCACCAGAATTAGACACTACCTGAACACCTGCGGCCCTACCTTGTAGAATTGAAACAGGATCTTGAAGGTTGGTCTGTGCAATTTCTTCCCCACCAACCGAAACTACAGAACCAGTTAAATTTCTTTTCTTTTTCTTTCCGTAACCGACTACTACGAACTCTTCTAATTGGTTCGCTGCCGATTCCATAACCGCATTAACATTGGAACCTTCCCCCACAGGAATTTCAAGCGTTTGGTATCCCATGGAAGAAAACACCAACACAGCACTGGGCGTACTTACTTCTATAGTATAGTTACCATCAAAGTCCGAAGCAACTCCGTTGGCGGTTCCTTTTTCTACCACGTTTACACCTAGCAGGGGCTGTCCACTTTCAGAATCTTTCACACTACCACTAATTAATTTGCTTTGTGCATTAAGTCCACTAATACCGAACAAAACAAGCATTAAGAGAAGAACTTCTCTCCTAGCTTGCACAGTGAGCATTTTCTGAGAATTCCCCTCACTTTTAACTCTCTTCATAAATAAATGATTTACAGGTTAGTTATCTGAGTTGTTAATTGAATGTGATCCAAATATATATTTATGTTTATTTTAATGCAAACGTTTGCATT
>NZ_JACSOH010000041.1 GCF_014349235.1 Cytophaga sp. FL35
CCTAAAATCAATAGGGTCTTGAACATCCTTTTTGGCACATTGTTTACATTGATGATGTTGTTCATTGGGTTCAATTCCATGACAGAGTGGTACAGCTTTTATGTTTTCTTTGCATTTCTCGAAAGTATCATTACCTTCCTGATTGTATGGTATGCCTGGAAATGGCCCAAACATATTGTCGATGGATAGAAGACATAGAAACAGAACCGCCCGCTTGGCAGGATCGTTATATATCCTGTTGGTTCTTTGCGGCTTGTTCTACTTGGTATATATACCTTCCCGGTTGATTGTTTGGGACGATGCAACAACTACACTTGAGAACATCAGGGAGTCCGGGTATTTGTTTCGATCGGGAATTATAGTAGCGATCGTTTCATTTATAATTTTTACGCTTTTGCCGTTGGTGCTTTACAAACTTTTAAATGAAACCAATAAAAAAGCTGCCTTTCTGATGGTACTTTTTGCCATTATAAGCGTTCCCATCTCCTTTGTGAATATTCTGAGCGAATTTACGGTACTGGAACTGATTCAAAAATCCGATAGCTTTGGAATTGTGGATGCATCATTGGCAGACCGGGTGCTATTTCATCTTGAGCGGTACAGCAACGGACTTGAGGTGTTGCAGCTATTTTGGGGACTATGGCTCTTGCCGTTTGGATATTTGGTCTATAAGTCAGGCTTTCTTCCCAAGGTTTTGGGAGTACTATTGATGGCAGGATGCTTTGGATATTTGGCAACATTCTTTGGCGGATTTATTTTCGAAAGTTTTTCTGGAACAACGCTTTCAGATGTAGCGGGCATTCCCGCTGCTCTTGGGGAAATCGGTATAGCCCTGTGGCTCTCGATCATGGGCACCAATACAAGAAAGCCCTTAAACGAATGACAAATTTCTTTATTCTAAAATGGATCGTACTGTCATTCGGGGCATTTATAATTCTTGCTGGATTTATTATGTTGTTCGTACCTCATAAGGCGCAAATGTTCCTGAGAAAATTCGGAAGCACGAACCTGATCAACTACACTGAGATTACCATTAGGTTGATTGTTTCCTTGGCCCTCATCGGTTATGCCGATTTTTCCCGATTACCCAAAGCGTTTGAAGTTTTAGGGTGGTTTATGTTCGCTACATCCCTCATACTTTATCTCGTTCCAAGAAAACTCCACCATAGGTTTTCGATGAAAAGTGCCGATATACTTAAACCTGTTTACTTTCGGTTGATCGCACCGATAGCGTTTTTGTTGGGGGGACTTATTATCTTAAATACTATTGAAGCAATATGAATTTATGTTGGAGCTTCGGGTGCGGTTACCACGGCTTTGGGCGGTGGAATTTGAAACAGAACGGATTTTGTTCATTTGGATACGGATGGTAATTATTGGGAAGGGACCGGACCACCATGGAGACAGAAAATTCCCTTGGAAAAACGAAATCAAGCCTTGAAAAAAGACGCCAATGTCAAACAAAATAGTATTTTCAACGGTTCGCTAATGACATTGGGGAAGTCGTGGCTGACGATAATCGATTTGGCTTACTTATCCGTTTGGAGCGTGAATGAAGGGTACAGCAGTCGAAAAGGCATGGAGTGGGCCGCCACGGCGCAGATTTAAAACAAGTGGGCGGTACAACACAATTTACGTGTCCTTTTGAATTGGGTGGCAAGGCGCGAAAATCCCGAGTTTAAATGAGAGTCCTTGGAACTGCGAACATCCTGGTTGGAACTACCGTCATTTAGGTTTGTACAATTAAAAAAGGAACACTATAAAAAAGATTTGACTTACGTTACGATTGAGGAGATGGATGATTGGTATAGCTCCACAAAAAAATAGCCATAAAATTCATGCAACCTTTCCTTCCTTCGGTCATATTATGGATAAATATGGGACCATGATAAATAAAAGTACGTTCTTCTTGCTGCTCCTGCCCTTAATAGCCGCTACGCTCTTTGTTTCCTGCAGCAATCACGATGATTCAGATCAAGATTGTGGTCAGGTAATATGTATCGCGGAATTTGTGAGAATACTGGTATCGGTCACGGATGAAAACCAAAACCCTATATTACTGGATTCCTTTGAAGTGGTAAATCTTGAAAATGGTAAAAATATAACCATCCAGCTTTCGACCGAAGAGTTTGAAGGTTTGCGGGAATATGGGAAATATCCATTGATAGAGGATGGTATCTTGGGTTTGAACGAAGAGCGAATAATCCAGTTCAGAGGCTTTATTGATAACCAAGAAGTGGTCGGTGAAGCGTATACCGTTGGCACCGATTGTTGTCACGTGGGACTGGTCTCGGGAAATCTTCAGCTTTAATTTAAATTATGATAGTTTACGGAACCGATGTGGGTTTTATGCATTTTTTCAGGGTAAAGGTCAAAAAAAAAAAGGATTCTCAAGAATACAAACCGAACCAGTAGCGAACAAGTAAACGAACAAGTGTAGCTGTGGCCTTCCCTAAAAATGTAGCCTTACCCATTTTCTACAATTGATAATTCAGAAATCGTAACTTAGAGGAAAGTTCAAAAAAAGGATAAATCTTTTGTTGCGATACGGGCGAATTATTCCTGATTTATTGTCAAATAAAAGCTATATCGGTAATCCCCTTGAAACCAATGTGAGCTTTTCCGGTCAAAAATAGTCTCTTATGGGTACATGATACGAGCCTGATTAGGGTACATTTATGTCTCATGTAAAAAGATATTATGAAGGCATTATGTTACCATGGAAAGGAAGACGTCAGAATCGATAACGTTCCCGATCCCAAAATCGAAGATCAAAGAGATATAATAATAAAGGTGACCTCTACCGCCATATGTGGTTCTGACCTTCACCTTTACGGTGGCCTTGTTCCTACCATGAAGGAGAACGATATACTCGGCCACGAGTTCATGGGCGAGGTCGTCGAAATCGGTACCGAGGTGAAAAAATTCAAAAAAGGGGACCGGGTCGTGATACCCTTTACGATTGCCTGTGGTAACTGTGAATATTGTGATGAGGATAAATTTTCCTTGTGCGACAATTCGAATCCAAACGCCGAACTGTGCAAGGAAAACCTCGGACATTCCATTTCAGGGCTTTTCGGATTTTCCCATATGTTGGGTGGGTTCTCAGGTGGACAGGCGGAGTATGTCAGGGTCCCCTATGCCGATGTTGGTCCTATCAAAGTTCCCGATTCCCTAACGGACGAACAGAGCCTTTTTCTTTCCGACATCTTTCCTACAGGCTACATGGGTGCTGAAAATGCGGACATTAAACCAGGGGACACCGTCGCAATCTGGGGGTGCGGCCCTGTAGGACAGTTTGCTATCCAGAGTGCATGGATGCTGGGCGCCGGAAGGGTGATTGCCATAGATGTGGTAAAGGAAAGATTGGATATGGCGGAAAGGCATAGCGATGCCGAAGTGATAAGGACGGTAGATGCCGATGAAGTATATGCCCGATTGATGGAAATGACCGATGGCAGGGGACCCGACTGCTGTATCGATTGCGTTGGTGCCGAGGCCCATGGTGCGGAAGGTTTTGACACTGACATCGAAAAGGCCCAACCGAACGCCCTCTCACAAATCTTTAAATCTTGCAAAAAAGCAGGGAACGTATCCATTCCCGGGGTGTATGTAGGTAAGGTCGACGGCCTTCCGATGGGTATTGCCATGAATAAATCCCTTAACCTCAAGATGGGACAGACCCATATGCAGCATTATCTTGAACCATTGTTGCAAAAGGTTGTCGAGGGCAAAATCGACCCCTCGTTTATTATAACTCATCGAATGAAATTGGATGAGGCTCCGAAGGCTTACGAAATGTTCAGGAACAAGGAGGATAAATGTGTAAAGGTCGTTTTGACACCTTGATGTAAGGGAACGAAATTTATTTATTTGAGCGGGCACCGGTAGTTGCCCGTTTTTTATTTAGATTCTATTGCTCAAAATATCAAAGGTGACGGTCCGTGAGCGAACAAGGAATACAATGAAATTGCGACGAAATCGAATTTCGACAAAAATTTTTCTAATAATAGTAAGACTGCCACGATATGTTTTATTCTATAAAAGTTCAAATAAACGATAACTTAGAACCTTAAAAAACTGTAATTTTATTTGTTTAAATTGCGAATTATTAATCACATCCACCAAGTTGTCTTCCATTAGTCTCAGAAATAATGTCCGATTGATCGGTAATGGTGACCGAACAATAATTCTTGCCCATGGTTTCGGATGTGATCAGGCAATGTGGCGATATATCTTACCTTTTCTGGAAAAGCATTTTAGGGTGTTGGTCTTTGATTATGTCGGATGTGGCAGATCTGATATTACGTGTTATGATGAAAATCGATATGGCAAATTAACGGGGTATGCCCAGGATATTATAGAAATTTGTGAGGAACTTAGTATTGAAAAAGCCATATTTATTGGTCATTCGGTCAGTTCGATGATCGGAGTATTGGCCTATATCGAAAGGCCAAAAATTTTTCGGTCGATGGTAATGATCTGCCCTTCCAGTTGCTATTTGAATACGGGTGATTATCATGGGGGGTTCGAAAAAAGCGAACTGGAAGATTTACTGGAAATGCTTGATTCGAATTATATCGAATGGGCAAACTATCTAGCACCGGTGGTAATGAAAAACCATGAAAAGTCTCACCTGTCAGAGGAATTGGCGGAAAGCTTTTGCTCGATGGACAAAAGCATTACAAAGAATTTTGCCAGGGTAACATTTTTTTCGGACAATAGAAAGGACTTGAACAAAGTGGATATTCCTTGCCTGATAGTACAATGTACGGAGGATGATATAGCAAACCAAAGAGTAGGTCAATTTGTGAAGGATAACTTGCCCAACAGTAAAATCGTCAACATGGATGCATCGGGCCATTGCCCCCATTTGAGTCATCCGCGAGAGACCATTGATGTTCTTAAAAATGAACTTTTGACCGAAAAATTTCTAGCGTAAAATGCCAGATTTTGATATGTTGCCATGCGCGGTAATCCGTATGACCCTCAAGGAATCAATAGTCGATATCAACCCATATATACTTGGGAAATTAAGCTATGGTTTAGAAGAGCTGAAAAACAATAGCATCAATTCACTTCTAAGTCCGGGAAGTAGAATCCTCTATAAAACTCATTTCTATCCCATTCTGGTCGAGAAGAATATGGTACATGAAATAGTGTTAAGCCTAATCGGAAAGGACGGAACCAAACATCCCTTTCTCTTTAATATGTCAATGGATGCCAATGACATCTTTCTCACCGGACTTTTTCTAAACAAGAGAAATGATTATGAGAGCGGACTTATCGAGGCCAAAAATGCCGCGGAAAACGCCCTGCTGAAAAATAAGGAGTTGATGATGGCCCAAAAAGAGCTAGGGCAGGTTCAAAAGAGCCTTGAGATCCAACTAAGTCAAGAAAGGAGCATTAATAAAGAGCTGCGTATCCTGAACAAAATGATTTCTCACGATTTACAGGAGCCCCTGCGAAAGATTCAGCTTTTCGCGAGCAAAACCATCTCAGAAGCAAAAAGGAAATACAGTTGGGAAGTACTGGCCCTTAATTTGAATAGGATTATCGATATTGCATTTGAGGGACACTCATTGACCAAACGTCTGCAACAATATAGTGAGCTTGAGTTTTATCCGTTAAGAAAGGCTCATTTTGATTTGAGGGGCATTATCGAATCAACAAAGGCGAAGAGCTCCATATCTACATATGGTTTTTATTATGATCTGGAAGTTGAATCGGTCTATGGCGACGAGAATAAGATAAATTTATTATTTACGGAATTGTTTGAGCTGGTAAACCGAATAAGCAGTCCAGATCATGCACAAACCTTGAGAATAACATCTCGGGTGTTTGAATCAAACGAAAATGTGCTAAACACGTTCCATAGAAAAAAATTACGAATATGTATCATCACACATTCTCAAGTAAGTGACCGAGATACCGTAAAAAGGAATAATAGTGAAAGTAGCGATCGTCGAGGTGTAGGCTTGGATCTTGCTTTCTGTGAGAAAATAACAACTCTCCATGGAGGATCGTTTAGCAGGGAGAACATCGGTCCAGAAAAAGTAAGTATGGAGATTGTACTTCCCTATGTATCGCTATAAAGGTTCTTGCTTTAAGTGCTCGGCTGGATTTCAAAACAATCAATAGATCAATATTTTTCTCTTTTAGAAAGTTCAAAAAAAGATAAATCAGAGTTCTTATATTTAAAAAAAACAGGGCGGAAAAAGGGAGAGGGTCTGCCGTATTCGTATGTCGTTAAAATTAAGGAAAAAAGAGGTATATTTATGTCGTCTAACCATTTTGATATGAACAAATATGCTATTATCAGCCCACTGATCTACGCAGAGGACGACGAAGATGACAGAATGTTTTTCGAGGAGGCGATGCAGGAAATCTATCCGGATATCGAGATGAAACTGTTTGCTAACGGAAAGATACTGATAGACTATTTTACGGACCTATCTGCCGGGGCCCTCCCCAAATTGATATTCTTGGATTTGAACATGCCCGTCATGAACGGGACCGAATGCTTGGCGGAACTTAATAAGGCCGGGTTGACCGCTAGGATCCCGGTAGTTATTTATACCACTTCATCTACCGAGGAGGAACGCCTGAAACTTCTGGATATGGGTGCGACATCTTTTTTGACCAAGGAGACATCGGTCGAACGGATGCATTCGCAATTAAGGAATCTTATCGATTCCTTGAACGAAAAGGGCTTAATCCCAAGAACGGCCTAGGGCGAAACCCTGCATTTTGGTGGCCGAATCCCGAAGTCAAAGTCTAAAAAAATGATTACCAATTGGGAGTTTTAATACGAGAACTAATCAATCAAATGTGCGAAGTCCAGAACCGAAAGTTGTGGATGGGAGAAAACTATGAACGTAAGCTTGAAGAAATAACAGAGGGAAACCCTTTTAAAAGGCCACTGGACAATTTACATAGCGTTGCCGAGATAATCTCCCACCTTACATGTTGGAGAAAAGAGACATTGATTAAACTTAGAACTGGCTCCGGAAAGATTACCGATGGTGCGGGGGAAAACTGGCTAGGGAACGAGAACTTGGTCAAGCTTGGATGGCCAACACTTTTGGATGAATACAGAAAGAGTCTGATTGAAATAATTGATTTCCTAGAGGACAAAGAAGATGATTTTCTAAATACAAAATACTATGATACTGACTTCCAAGGTAATTACGAATATCGATTTGTATTAAATGGGATGTTACATCACGATATTTACCACTTAGGGCAGATAGGTATTATAATTAAGCTCTTAAATGAGCAAAAATAATGATAGATTAAAGTTCAAATAAACGATTCCCTTAGAATTATATTTCTTAAAATATCATTATCCAAAATTATTGCGCTGCCTGCTATCTTTTACGGATTATATAAATAGTAAATCACCTACAAATAGGTGGGATTTTTTGTAACTTTAAGCTCCTTCCCCCGATGACAGTCAAATTTCAAAGTTTAAGGCAATGAAAAATAATTATTTAATTGCACTCATTAGGAATTATCAAGACGATTATTATACCAAACATAAGGCTACGGAAATTTTTGAAGAGATTACAAGTCTAAAGGGGGAATTGAGATTCCCTAAGGAGAAGTTCGCTCGTGAATTTGAGAAAGGTTATGAAATGCTAGGTCAGGTTCATATGATATCGGATATGGAAGAGTTTGCTTCTACTTATGCTTTAGCCTTGATGAGAATTGTTATGGCATTAAAAAAATCTCAAAGAATCCGTAGCCTTTTATGATTACTTTCTGAAGAAGTTTGTCTGTAACTTTGGATAAGGTATGAAATATCGATAAACCGGGATAATAAAGATAGAATCTACCCTTCTCTTCATTTGACCAATTCAAGAATACATTGGAAAGTTCAAAAAAAGGATTCTCAACAATTCAAACCAAACAAATAGCGAACAAGTAACGGAACAAGTCAGCGTTGTTGCCAAATCAAGCCGTCCCGCCCCACTACCGATAGCTATCGGGATGGAACATTTTTGTTCGAATTTCAGGTATTTTTTCAGATTGTAGGTGATGGCCGACAATGTTTCGCATTGTTTTACATTGTTCATCTTGGAATGACCCTTGCGTATCATTTTTCTGCCTTCGGAGAGTGGTCTCAGCGCAAGGCGTCCTTTAAAAAATCATTCTCGACCTTCAACTGGCCTATGGCCTTTAGAAGTTTGTCCTTCTCCCTTTCGGCCTCGCTGCAGGCATCCTTTTTGCCCGATTCGAAAACCTGCTCGGCCCCATCGAGGAAGTCGCGCTTCCATGCGCTGATCTGGGTCGGGTGAATCTCGTACTTCTGGGCAAGCTCGGCAAGGCTATGCTGCTCCTTTAAGGCTTCCAATACCACTTTGGTCTTGAACTTCGGGGTAAACTTTCTTCGTGTCATATTCAGTAAATTCAATGATTTAACTTACTGCCCTAATTTTTGGGGTATCTACATAGTTCAATCTTAAAAAAACGGCTTTTAAAATTTTCTTTAAGCACATAATACCTTTTAATGGACACCTTTAAAGTTTTTTTATGAATTAGCTTCCAGCTTTTCCAAACTACTTTAAATGCCCAACTTAAAGCCGAGGTTCTTAAAACAATTATTTCTATTATCCTTAATAATTGTACTGCTGGTTTTTATTCTCTGGCAATTATCTCCCTACCTACCAGGGCTAATGGCCACCATAATCTTTTATGTCCATTTGGAATGTAAGATGGAGGAATTGATCGAAAAGGGCGTAAGTCCAAGATGGGCATCAGGTTTGCTAACAATGCTCACAATGTTAGCTGTGTGTGCGCCTCCCACGGTCCTTTTGATATTGATATGGAAAAAGATGGACAAAGTAATGGAGGGGACTTGGGCAATATCCAATGCTATGGATAAATTGATGTTCATAGTTAAAAAATATATAGGACATGATTTTGAGTGGGGCCTTGACCCAGAGGTTCTATCCTCATATGTCATGGAAGGCACCGGTATGTTAGGGCAAAATATTCTAAACACCGCCATTGCTCTTCTTTTAATGGTAGGTTCTCTTTATTATATGTTGCTTTTTAAGGCCGATAAAAACCGTAGATATACCGACTATCTACCTTTTTCGAATAAAGATATCAAGAGAGTGGCTGTACCTGTACGACGGAAGATTAGGTCTAATTTTATAGGGATTCCTGTAACCGCCTTTACCCAAGCCATTGTAGCTTCTGTCGGATTCTATTTTCTGGGTGTGGAGGATGTGCTCTTTTGGTCCCTAATAATCGGCTTTGCATCCCTGGTGCCTTTCATTGGTTCTGCCTTGGGTTTCATCCCTCTTTTTTTGTTGTTACTTGGATCCAACAATGATGAAGCGGCATGGGGAGTACTTCTGTACGGCATTATCATAGTTTCCACTGTGGATAATCTGGTAAGAATGATGTTTCTCAAACATTACGATAACATTCACCCCTTACAGACTTTAATAGGGGTACTGGTGGGTATCCCACTGTTTGGAATCGTTGGAGTGGTCATAGGTCCCATCGTGCTAAGTACCCTGGTCATTATGCAACGGATATATCGTGAATCCGTCAAAATCGGGATTGATTAGAATGAATCCGAAACAGTTATTTATGTCTTTGATTAAGTTACCTGTACCTAACTCCATTAAGTAATTTGTAGACCTAATCAATAAAAACATATAAATTATGAAAAGTACGTTATGGATTATCATCGTGGTATTGGTCGTGGCTTGGTTGCTCGGTTTCACGTTACTGCCGGATGTTGGAAGTATCATTCACGCCATTTTGGTGATTGCCGTAGTCCTATTGATATACAATTTGGTTAGCGGAAGAAAGATTTAGGATTGATAGGCTGGGGTGGTCAATGATCGGCCGTCCCAGCTTTAATTTTATGCAGGAATCATTGCTAATACTTATTTTAAGAATAAGCTGAGGACAAATTTTTTATAGTATTATTGACTACCCAACAATTCCTGGATATTTTCCATATTAGCTTTGTGGTATGACAATAAACGGTTCAGACACAATTTAAAGGAAAGGTTCTTGACACTTTTGGAAAGTTTTCCATTATCCAATTCACCAATATTTTCCAGCATTTCCTTTGCAACGGAATCAATCGTATTCCCTGGATTTATTCCCAATTCCCTTGAACTGTCAGAAAACCTCCTTTCATTTTTTTGGTTCCAATCAAGATAGGCGGTCAATGCCGATTTTGTCCTTTTTTCAAGGAATGAATGATCGAAGTTTTCAAAGAGATTGTTAATTTGCTTGGTCAACGCATAGGCATTGCTCAATTCTTTATCCAGTACATCCGTTTTTGTCATCTTTCATATAGTTTTGGGTAAAAATAACTGACCTTAAAGTTTTTGATCAACCAAACAATCAAAATAAATAGTGCATTCGATAAATCCGACGGTTTACTTTCCAAGAATATAACCATGCCCTAAAATTATTTTTAAGTGTAAGTCCGAACCATTCATAAATATAGATGGTGTCTTTAACGGACAGTTAAATACATTTGATTTTCAGTTTAAAATGTAATTCTTGATAAGCAGGGCCGTAATGGATGCTGCACCGAAATAAATTAAACTCATTCCATATTCCGAAATCCAATGTACTAAATGGAGCGTTCTGCAAATATTTATTAAAGCTATAAAAAGTGAAATGATGAAAATAGAAGAGGGCAATAATCGGTTTTTTCCAAACATTGGAAAGGGGGGATTAATTTAAGAACAAGAATAGAAGTTCATGTGGGATGATTTTGACCCTTAAAAATTTATTATTGCCCCTAAGCGTTCAGAGGAAATGCCATATTATCACTATGTTATATCTTGTAAGTATAAAACTTATTATGAAACCATTTCCAACACTAATATGTATTCCGGATATAAGCGGTTTTACGGAATTCATGTCCAAAGTTGATTTTGATTTAGGATCCAGGGTAATACCTTCCCTACTGAATAAAATTATTTACTCCAACCAGATTGGTCTTAAGATTTCCGAAATTGAAGGGGACGCCGTTCTTTTCTACAAACAAGGTAAATTGCCTTCACTTGAAAGGCTAATAGACCAGTGCAAAAGTTTTTATAATGAATTTTATCGTCATATAGAGGAACTACTAGAAAAGGAGCGAGTGTCTGAAAACGTAACACAAATACCTAAAATATTGGGCCTAAAAATTATTTTGCATTTTGGGGAGGAAATTGCCCATGTTACGGTTGGCAAACATATAAAACTTATGGGGGAGGACATTATTGCGGCTCATCGGCTATTGAAGAACGATGTTCCCTTAAATGAATATATCTTGATATCGGACAAGTTGTTGGATCAGTATGATGGCAATATTGATGAAAAGGTAGGTTGGACGCAAAGTGTCAGAGGGTCGGTAACAAGCGAACATATAGGCAAGGTCGGTTTCAGTTATGTACCATTATCTCCATTGCTTCCTAGTTAATAAAAGTCAAGGTTCTGGATTAAATAATGCAAGTCCAATTACCCTCACGACTTGTGTGCCTACATGATGAGGGGATTTAAAAGTTTTTCTACTACGTACCGTATTTTTTAGTCTTAATTAGGAAACCTGCTTTAATTTATAGTAAGTATATTTTTGTACCTCTATATAATCAAAAGCTGCATTCGGTCATAAATAAAATTTAGGAGGGTATTGGGCAATAAGGTTAAAACAGATTATAGTTGGCCATTGATACACTATAAATTGAGGGTGTCCAAATTCTATCAGTATGGTTAATTAAAGAGTTCCAAAACCTTCTAAAAAGGGTTTCCTAATGGTACGGAGCACGCCCGAATATTACCTGCCTAAATCCACGGGTAAATATCTAATCCCGTGCAACTAACCTGAGAAAAACTTGAAAATCCTAACAAAATTTCGTTAGTAAGTAGATGACTACATGATTATCCACTTTTCTAAATCTGCTTTAGTTTTATCGTTTAAGTTATAAAAGTTTTCTAAAAAATTTTATAATTGCAGGTAATGTAGTTCCTAAAAGAATGTTAAATCATCATATTTTCCCCCATGAATAAATATTCAGTTTTTTACATAGAGGACGATGAAGACGATATGTTGATCTTTGAAGATGCCTTACTTTCAATTCCAGAATATAATGAGCAATCGGTCAAACTTTACATTTGTGAGAATGGATATAACTTTTTAAAGTTCATAGAAAAAGATGAGGCTGAGAATAAGATTGTTTTTCTGGACATTAACATGCCCGCTAAAAGTGGTTTTGATTATTTAAGGGAATTACGGACAGACCAAAATTTGAAGAACTTGCCGGTAGTAACGTATTCTACAAGCTATGATAGAAATTTTATTAATAAAAGCCGAGAATTGGGTGCTAATTACTATGCCATTAAACCGAGTAAATTCGGTGATTTGACAAAGTTGATAAGTAAGGCGATCCGAATTGACTTTGACCGAGAAACCGCTCCACCCAATGATTTTATTTTTAATCTTTTAGTACAATAGAATATGAAGTTTAAGGATATTGTAAACAGGGATATCGTTAATCTGGAGAACTGCGAGGATGAGGCAATTCATATTCCAGGTTTGATACAACCGCAGGGCTTTTTACTTTCCATAAATAACAAATCCAAAATCGTCAATGTCTGTAGTGAAAACATAGGTTCTTTTTTGGGCATAGATTATAAATCAATTTTGGGTCAAGAAATCGATAAATTTTTTAAGTTTAATATCTTAGGGCATTTGAACGAATTAAACCAAGGGAGCCCTGGGCAAAAAATTACGTTCAGTGAAGAATGTTTTGGCTCGTCCTTTGCTTTTACCATACATGAGTCCGGTGATAACATTGTTTTTGAAGGGGAGAAATCTTTGGTCGGTCCGGACAAGGAGGCCGGACTTTATAATTCAAGCAAGAAATTATTAAGCTATATTGAAGACACTAATAATCTAAAGGATTTATGCAATTCCGTAGCAATAGCTATTAAAGATATAACGGATTATGATCGTGTAATGATCTATAAATTCGATAAGGAATATAACGGGGAGGTCTATGCGGAAAGTAAAGAGAATCACTTAGAACCATTTTTAGGTCTTCATTATCCGCATACCGATATTCCGCGGCAAGCCAGAGAACTTTATACAAAAAATCTTTTAAGGATTATTGGCGATGTCAAATATCAGCCTGTAAAACTGTATACTTATGCTGAAAGTAAATTGGAGACTTTGAATTTGAGTCTCTCAGTTTTAAGGAGTGTATCTCCCATACATTTGCAGTATTTAGAAAATATGGGGGTGGGTGCGACCCTAACTGTATCCTTAATACATAAGGGTAAATTGTGGGGTCTAATTGCCTGTCATCATTATTCCCCTAAATATCTTAGTCAGGAAGTAAGGAATAGCGTTAAACTACATGGCCATTTTATTACTTCCCAAATTGATGTCCGAATTTTAAATGAACAATATGAGGTATCGGGTCAAGTAAATAAACATGTTGATTCTTTAGTATCCCATGACTTGGCTTTCGATCGGTCATCCATTAAAAAAATGTTCCAACATGATTCCATTTACCGATTAAGTAATAGTGATGGAGTTGCAGCTCTAATTGGAGGGGATTTTTATTTTAGGGGATTGGTGCCGGAGCGTCACATTGTGGAGCGCTATTCAGAGGTTTTAAAAGAAAATAGCGATTATCCACATATGGTAGCAATATCAGATATGCCCCGAATTTATAATCAAAAAAGTGAAGATTTCACAATGTTCCCAGGCGCACTCTTTCACGTTTTAGATAGTGAAAATTACATTATTTGGTTTAGGGTGCCTACTGTTCAGACAATTACTTGGGCCGGTGACCCCAAAAAATCGATAGAGAAAGATAAAAACGGGTTGTCACCCCGGAAGTCATTCGAGTCCTATGTTCAAAACGTTAAGGATACCAGCAAACCATGGTTAATTCCCGAAATAAATGCTGCGCAAAAATTTAAGGTATTTCTGCAGAACTTAGTTAGGTCTATAATTACAAATGAAGATAAGGAACGTCAAAGAATCTTGAGCGAACATTTGAAGGCCGTAAATACGGAATTGGACAATATTAGTTGGATAAGTACACACGATCTTCAAGAACCACTACGAAAAATTAGGATGATGGCATCCGTTTTATTGGAAAACAAGGAAAAATATAATGTTTCCGAAATTTTGGTCAATAGAATTGGTAGAATGGCCAAATCGGCAGAGAGGATGCAAACCTTAGTAAAGAATATATTGCAATATAACCAGACCAATACCGCCCTTGAGAAATTTGAAGAAATAAACTCTTATAATTTAATGTTAGAGGTCCAAGAGGAAATAAAAGACAACTTATTGGATCATGAGGCCACTCTACATATTGATAAAAAGCTCCCAAAGATATATGGTATACCATTTTTATTGAGACAATGCTTGTTAAATGTAATTAACAATTCCCTTAAATTTAAGAATAATAAAAGGGACGTTGTCATCGAAATATTCAATGATTTGGAAGATGAAAAGTCCGATTTGTATTCAGTAATCGCCCTAAAGGACAACGGAATTGGTTTTGATAAGGAACACAATGAAAAGATATTTAAAATATTTGGCAGGTTACATAGTGTATCAGAGTATGAGGGTACAGGAATCGGTCTCGCGTTCTGTAAAAAAATAATGCTCAAGCATAACGGGCTCATCAGGGCAGAAGGTATTAAAGATGTGGGCGCTACTATTCGCTTATATTTTCCGAAGACGAAGTAGATAACAACCATAATCTTAAATTTTCGAATGTTTCTATGGCACCTAAATACATTTCCTCGTAATGAATGTCCGGCTCAATAAGGATTATAGTAGTCTTAAAAGAATGCCACATATCCTCAGTCCTAGTATCGTAGGAATTGAAATAAAAAGTACTGAACTTTTCATTCTTCTTTTTAAGCATTTTTGCAATTATTCTACCTCCCATCGTTGAGCCTTCCATTACATACAGGGAACCAAGTGCATAGGAGACGGACCTTATGTGCGGAGTATAATTTTTTGTTATATAGCCCAACTTATACTGCAATTTTTCGAAGTCCAAATTTATCATGTGCACATGCTTTCTCTGGTCAATGTCGGGAATCAGGGATTTTTTGACAATTTTATGAACTGCGTTTTCCAGTGGCTCATAAAATAGGAACAAACGCTCTAAAAGCTTTCCATAGTCCTCATTGGTAGTGATATTATTTAACTCATTGATCAAGACTCTTTCAACTTTTAAATGTTCGTCTTTAGATTTAATCTTTAAGTCGTCTAAAATTGCCATGTAATTCCCTTAAATTATAATATTCATCGCAAATTAGAGAAAATAAAAATCTTCTTGAACATGGTGTTTTTTATTTTTTTAGCTTAATAAGTTGCTTTTACACTGCTTCACTTTACGTTAGGGTTAAAAATATGGATTACGAATTAGGCACTTGTCAATGTAATATCATATTGTTCGACTTATCCGAATTACCACTACAAATCATTTCAGATGATACCCAAAAAACTAATTTTGAATGTTTTAGGTTATTTTTGTTAAGCAATCAAAGTCTCCTAACACGTGTTATTGGTATGACTATAAAATCCAATCACAAGACTACAAAGGGCTTTTCAAGTCAAGCAATTAGAACCACCGAAGTATGAAAACAATTTTCAAAATATCTTCAACTTTTCTTTTACTTTCCTTTTTCTACAGTGATGCGTTCGCCCAAAATCTCTTTCAAAAATACGAGTTGGAGAAAAATGACAGTATAAGAATTGGACTTGGGAAAACGGATTTCTTGAAATACGTTCAAAAAGGTTTCACATTTTCAAAACTCAGAAAAGACAAAACCAGTGTGTAGCCTTCCCCATTTTCTACAAATGATAATTCAGAAATCGTATTTTAATGGAAAGTTCAAAAAAAGAATACTCGACTTACTGCTTTTTCATCGATGCTATAAACAATAGCGGTTTAAGTGCAAAATTGAAACGTAATGAATATTAATAAAGGTAAGTGTTTAACCGAAAAGTTTGTGGCTATAAGTCCGCTACTGCTCATACACTAGACCGATGATGCACAATTATTCATAACATTTTTATTGTTTTTCAAAGGTATTCATCGGTCGCTTCGCTCGGTCATCTAAAGGTGAACCCAAATCGCTACATTGTCGCTCCGCTCCAATTCCCGCACTTTGGGATTTGTGCGTCATCGCAGGGCTATGTCAGATTGCAATGGCCGTAGGATGAGGGACCATCGATATCATCACCTTTAGGCGACATCGAGGAAAACTGTGCATATCAACCGCTATATGCATTCTGGTGTGCTCCCTTGTATTTTTCTTTTTTACGTACCTTGTCGGTACGACAAACAAAAATCCAAACGCACCACTACACATAGCCCTGCGTTCTGCGTAATCTAATAAAAATCGTGAATAATTGAACAATCTGACTAAATTCGACCAATTTTACCTGAAAATAAAAGCAAACAGATGGTATTGGTATTTTTCAATTTTTTGCCGACTGACTTTAGCTCTTGGATTTATAGTTGCGGGAATAACAAAAATAATTGACGAACGATTTGCTAGCGGATTGTCGGAAATTCATCCGATGGGAGCATATCTAACTGCACTGTATCGCACAGGATATTATTATCACTTCATTGGTTATGCTCAAGTTTTTTCAGCCGTTTTATTGCTAGTACCTCGAACTGTCACTTTAGGAGCAATACTCTATTTTCCAATAATAGTGAATATTTGTATTCTTTCTTTTGCTGTACGATTTGAAGGTTCATTTATTTCTGCACCATTAATGGTTTTAGCAAATTTGTATATTCTCGTTTGGAATTATGACAAGTTAAAATATATTTTACCATTTAAAAATATACCAGATTATGGTATTGTAAAGCGACCAAAAAAATGGAACAATAAATTCCCATTTCTGTTTTTTGGTGGAGTTGCCTTAACCTTTGGACTTACAATTTTAATATTTCTAAAAGGATTTGATATTATGCCAAGAAATTCATTATCCGATTGTAAAAAACAATATACTAATACTAAATATGAAAATATTGGAAATGAATTTTGTGAGTGTATTCATTCAAAAGGCAATAAGTTAGATGACTGTTTAGAAAATTTTTCGGAAAATAAAAAAAGAATGGAAAAGAACTAAAAGCGGAAAAGACTACGCACAACAACGTATCCTATGAAAAGCCCTAGTCCAGTTCTTTAAAGTTACTGTTTTATTTTTTAATTACTTTATAATGTTGATTTTGGGTGTTGAACCGTTGATAATTCCGATAGGATCATCAATCATTCAACACCAATATAACTTGCTCCGCATCCTATATGTGATACACTTATTTGGTGTTCACCGGCATCTGTATGATCATAAGCTATAATAAGTCCGGTCACTTGCTAACCGATGTGATACTTGCCGGGGGCAAGGTCACCTACATTGTTCTGTGATCCGGACTTTTCTACTTCAAATTGTAGCCTTCCCTAAAAATGTAGCCTTCCCCATTTTCTACAGTTGATAATTTAGAAATCGTAACTTAGAGAAAAGTTCAAAAAAAGGATGCGATAGAATAGAACAAGACGGAATAATAGCCAAGTTGTAGGAATGGCCTTAGACCGACCATACATTAAACCCGAACGGAATGTGTTTCGCCGGTCTCTTTGGACAACATGTTCAATATGGATTCCTGATGAATGGGTCGATTCAGTATTCCCCTTACGATCGAATAGTCCTTGACGACCTCATTCACTTTTGGGCTGTAAGAATCGGATATGATGTAAAATTTTAATTCGTTCTTCGCTACATTGCAAAGATTGTGCAATAGCCGACGTTCGGGAGAACTATCGGCATGCATTTTGATGATAAACATATATGATAGCAGTGTACAGTTGCCCTCGTTCAGAATAAAGTGTTTAGCCCTACTCAGATCATCACATACCATAATGTAGTCGAAAATATCGATTTGCTGCAGTTTATACTGCATGGCAAAAAGACCGACAAGGTCCCTGTCTATGATATAAGCCTTCATTTATAAAGTGAATTGTAAAAGCGAGACAGCTTATAAGTTAACAAATTAATTCTAATTATCCGTTAGTAATCAGTTAATTATAAGGATTGAGCCTTTTAAAGTTAAGTATATGTTTAACTATGTGATTCCCCCCATTGCAATATTTTGTCAATGGCTTGGTTTAACTTATATACGCATAAAGAACAAAAGAATTTCTGGATAGGATATTTATAGTTAATGGTTAGTGTCATGTGTATTTCTATCCAAGGGCTTTCCATCAGGAAAGCCCTATTTCTTTTTTATGGTTAAGACCAGCGGACAATTCTAAGGAATATGGTCTTTTTGTGCAATCGCCATTCAAAATTGGTTTAAAAGAATAAATGGGCGGTACAACGAAGTGTTTTGGGTGAGGAGGGGGATACAGATAATTTCGTACGGAAATCCCCCGAATATGAAAACAGTTTTACTTCTTAAGAGCATTTACCTAGAAAGCATAAAGAACATTAGCAACTATCTGATAAGGAATTATTTTAGGGTCTTCACTTGGTTTACCATAGTTTTATTGTTAATCGTGGCCTATGCATTTCTTTATAGGATATTCACGGGCTTCCCTTTCCAGTAAAATAGTGGATAAAAGAAAAACCGATCATTGGATTTGGATATCGATGGCGATGTTCCTTATTTCCTTAGGTGTATTATTGTACCAATTGGATTGATTCTTCAGTATAAATAGGCCTCTTTAATTACTTATTGTGGAGTAACAAGCCAAAAGCAATAAGATAGATTCGAAGGCTGTCAATTATTTTATATCCTGAACCAAAATTAAGTTAATTATCACAAAAAAGTAGGAAAATTATTTAATTTTGTGGTTTTTCCCTAGCAAATTCCAAAGTACAGACTATGAGTAATAAGTATCTAATTGAACTAATCAGGAACTATCAGGACGATTATTATAGTCGACATAAAGCTGCGGAAATTTTTGAGGAAATCACAAGCTTAAAGGATGATTTGAAATTTCCTAAGAAGAAGCTCGCCCGTGAATTTGGGAATGGTTATGAAATGCTAGGTCAGGTCCACAAGATACCGGATATCGAGGAGTTTGCTTCTACTTTTGCTTTGGCCTTGATGAAAATTGTTATGGCATTGAAAAGATCACAGAGAAGCCTTGGCCCTTTGTAATTACCATTTGAAAATGTATGCCCGTGATGTCCGATAAGTTTTTAAATAGCGATTAGTCCGGTCCAAATCCATAATCTGCTTATCTTACCACTTGTCGTGAAAGAAATGATGTTTATAACGGATTTTATATTGATCCTTCGATCTTGTATTCCCGTGACCAATGTATGGTCTTTGATCAACGAATGCAATTTTGTTCCGCAACGATTGGTTTCAAAATACTAATTCAATTGGTCTATCCCTTTATTATGACTTTGAAGGATACAAAAGCTGTTACAAGAGAGAACGTTCGGTCATAACCTTAAAGAACTTTTTGAACACGCCATTATTAATAAAACCTCTCCACTGCCCATAACAATAGGCGTGCCCTGGTCAGTCGGCCTTTCTTGATATAAAAGTACGCCCTGTCCAGATACCTTTGGGGGCTTCGTGATTTGCCATTGTTCTGGACCTTAAAAGTATTCGTGGTCAATGCCAGTTCTTTTCTGAGATGGTAAAGGTCCAACGCCAGCTGTAAATCCGAGGTATCGTAGGGTACGCCTGTATAGTCTTGGAGCATTTCCAAATAGGTGAAGCCAAATTCCTTTGTAGGTTCTATCACAGTTCCCTCGCCGAAATCGTTCCAAGTTGCAATTTGGATGAAATCCGATGTCTGCTGATGGGTGTAATCCAATGTTTCAAAAAATATAAGCCCATTGTTAGGGTAAATGGACCAATCGTGTGCGGTACCCCAGCCCCCCGATCCATAAAAGCTCTCGAACCCTGGATAAATACTTCCGACCGTAAGCTTTTGTGTTTGGTCCATATGCCAATAATAATGGCCATGCGCATCGAGATGTGTTTTGTCGATCCAGGCAAATTCACCACTTGCACTATTTCCGACCCAACGATCGGATGTGGACCAAAGTGATATATAATTTGGTTTTTCCCCGTTTTCGAAAACTGTAAAAATTTGGTCCCATTGCGAGGGCTGTTGAATGTAATGGGGGCCGAACACAAAAATAAGTGGCTTACCGTCCCAGTGCATATACCTTGGACTGTCCAAATAGGTGTGCTTAACATACAAAAAGTCTTCTTGGGCCGCTGCTATCACATCAGTTGCCATTCCCATTTCTACGGCTTGAAAGGCCGTTCTATCTTCATACATAATCGAAAAGTCGAGCCCAAGGTCCTCTAGCCTCCACATGAACGTTTCCGTAGAACTCTTCATAGTCCCATAATCGAACATGTCCCTACTTCCATACCAATCGAAAATGACCCCATCGATACCGGACAGTTTCATCAATAAGAAATGGTACTCCTGTAAGTCCGGGTCCATAGAGGAATAGGGGCCTATTTCTGGATAATAGAAAGACGCTATTTCCCTTTTTCCATTGCTATCGATATTATCCGGGTCCCTATTGGCCATTGTCCAATGTTTGCCCCAGAAGGAATCATAATCCTTGCTCTGAAACCACGGCATGTAGTGGGCATAGATTTTTTTCGGATTGCTTTTCATCACTTTCATTTCTTCGCCGACCTCCTGTTTTCCAGTGTGCTCGGGACCGATAAAATTGTCCTCGTCCGAAAGAACCTTCCTAAGGATACTATCGCTGGGCCGAACGGTTGATGTTTCCATTGCGGCAGGGATGGGATTTTGCCCCAATTCTTTGGAGCAACTTACGATCAGAACAGAGATTAGTAAGATTAACGATTTACAGTGGTAATGTCCGGTCATAAATTTTTTATTGTAAAACGTAAATAAGAAGAATAATCTTACATAAAAACATCAAATTCGATAAAGTGTAAGAAAATACCACAATATAATAGTGTTTATTTTGTTAATAAATTCTTAACAAACCCAAATCAAGTTACCTATGAAAATTTTAGCCATCGATGACCAAAGAATTGTTCTATTGTACCTCAAGAAGTGTTTGGTACAACTCGGGTATGAAGTAGAGACTACCACCAATGGGCATCAGGGAGTAAGTATGCTCACAAGTTTTAAACCCGACCTTGTGATAGTCGATATCAACATACCAAGTGTATCGGGTCTTTTGATCATCAAATATATCAGGGAAAACTATTCCGTAAATGTCCCGATATTGGTCCTGTCAGGAACTAATGACGAGAAGGTCAAACAAGAGGCATTTAACTTTGGTGCCGATGGTTTTTTACAGAAACCTGTAAGTCTAAGGGAAATATCCGTAAGAATAAAGCAACTCCTTAAAAATCCAACTTGTATCAAATCCCATAAGACCTTACCCCAGGAGCAATATATACAGCCCAATGTGGTGGGTATAGTGATTCCCTGTTACAATGAGGAAGAAAGATTGAAACTTGAAACCTTTAGAGAGTTTTTACATAAAAACTTAGGTTACCACCTATGTTTCGTGAACGATGGCAGTAGCGACGGAACATTGGACCTGCTGAACTCTTTTAAAAAGGAATTCGAACATAGCGTAATTGTGTTGGACCAAAAAACTAACGTAGGAAAGGCAGAGGCCGTAAGGCTCGGAGCATTAAGCCTTTTGGAGAACACGGATATCGAATATATTGGCTTTTTAGATGCCGACCTTTCCACGGATTTCAAAGATCTTAAAAAATTACAGGACGAACTGAAGCGATCAAATAACCTGATTTGCAGTGGTTCCAGGATTGAACGCATGGGCGCGCAGATATCGAGGAAAGGCTCCAGGGCAATTATTAGTAGAATCGTCAACCGACTAATAAGGCTCACAGTGAAAATGCCGTTTCAAGATACCCAGTGCGGGGCAAAGATCATGAAAAGGGATGTGGTCAATGTCGCCTTCAAGCAACCGTTCTATACAAAGTGGCTTTTTGATGTAGAGATCTTCAAAAGACTGTCAAAAGAATATGGGCACAAATATGTAGTAAAGCTTATCTCGGAAGTCCCATTGGACAAGTGGACCCATATGGAAGGATCTAAATTGTCATTTAGGGACTCCTTATCAATTTTAGGTCAAATCGCAAGCATACATTTAAAATACGATGTATTACCTCTTGGATATATCACTAAAAATAAATCATCCATTAAAAGTGAATCAGTAGGTGAAAGAGCCGCTAACGATTTGGTAGAACAGATCCAATAAACTAATCAAGGTGAAAATTTTGGACTCTACCTCGACAAGGCTACCTAAAAGTAAAATTCAAACTTGATAGATAAGCATAAAAAAGGTCAGCTTTTAGCTGACCTTTTACCTTGCTTTTAACTTCAAAATCAATATGTGGGTTTGATGTATGGATTCAACGGAGTAAATACCCTAATATTATAAAAACATGTGTCAGCTTTTAATAACTGACACATTACGAACACATTGACCGTTATAACTTCCTATTAAATAACGGTTCCCGTCTTAAATTGGACACTATAATTGTTTAAGAACTTAGGGCTATTAAATGATTTTGGTACAACTATAATCCACTGGATACGAAAGGTCCATGACCTTAGATTATATTCCTTATCAAGGTAAGAATACCTCTAGCGCAAAAAAGGCCAGGTGCACCTAGCCTTTATGGGGGGACAGAAAGGGTATTATATCCACCCATAACTAACACAAGTTTTTAAAAACATTATTAAGTTAATCAAAATATGGCATTTGTTAAAAAAATTAACATACTTAATTCTTGAGCAATTCCAATTGTAGAATAACCGAATTTAGCGCCCCAATACTAATTGACCAGAACGGCCAAAGAACATAGAATATATTAGATAGGAGTGAACTTCTTGGCCGCTTTTTAAGAATTCTCAATTACATAATTTCCCTTGCGTTCACGTTTTCTTTAATTTGCATTGTAGCCTTCCCTGTTTTGTATAATTGATGATTTGGAAATAGTAACTTAGTAGAAAATTCAAATAAAGGATGAAAGAATTTAACCAAAATACCTTCCTTCGATTGGTCCTTATTGGTTGGAAACTTGGTTTTTTTGTTTTAATAGGATTTCTTGCGTACAGTATTTACGAAAAGATTATCGGGGCCATAATCTTCTGTGTAGTCTTTATGATATTTACTGGGTTTTTAATTAAAAAGTATTCCAAGAAAGTATAGTTGAATAAATATATTTCAAAAAAACGATTCTCAAGAATACAAACCGAACAAGTAGCGAACAAGTAACCGAACAAGTAGTGAATAGTTTGGATTTACTTATGTGTTGTATTTAG
>NZ_JACSOH010000042.1 GCF_014349235.1 Cytophaga sp. FL35
TTTCAACACTGTGCATTTTAAAATTGGCATTTCATTTGTTTTCTTATAAAATGTCCCAAGGGGCATATACTAATGACAAAATAATGTTGAACTTAAATTTTTTTTAAAATGAACAATGTATTAACTGTTCCGAAAAATGGAAGTTTAGCAACTTCCGATTTAGGATTAGCCAATTGGTCGAATTGGATTGACAATGTCTTAAAATCCGAATTATCCGGTGTATTACCTACAGGGTATAATAACGGAATTACCTTGCCCAGAGTAAACATTAAAGAAACATCTGATGCCTTTATTTTAGAAATGGCCGTGCCTGGAATGCAAAAGTCCGATTTCCAAATCGAACTTGACAACCTATTACTCTCCATATTTTCTAAAAGTGAAGTCGACGAGCAAGCGGGAGGAAGTACATACGCTAGAAGGGAGTTCGGATATACCAATTTTAAACGAACCTTTAGATTACCAGAGACTGTGGATTGCAGCAGGATTGGTGCATCATATCAGAATGGTATTCTTGAAATCCTCTTACCTAAAAAAGAAGAAGCGAGGCAAAAACCTCCTAGGATAATTCAATTATCATGAGGGGGCAATAAAGAACTATAATGTGGGGGTATTTAAATACTCCCACATTAATTAATTTTCTAATAACCTTAATTTAAGCATATATGGTTGTGGCAATGATGCATTGGCAATTTATCGGCTAAATAGGTTAATGAATTTGGAGTGGAACTTGTTAACGGAATTATATGATTTACTCGTTGATGATTAATACCATATCCTCGCTAAACCCTGTAGTCGAAATCAAATTTGCCATCAGTTAATTCGTAGCTGAAATACCAATGGTTTTATATAATCTAGGCTTAGTTTATTAACGATTATCGAAGTTCGGATCGATGTAGCGTATCATCTTTAATTTATCAAAATATATAAGATTGGTTGTCATGTTCTTAGCAACCGAATTAATACGTGTCCATCACATAATCTAGGTTTGTATTTGACTATTAATTTAATGTTGACCATGTCCTATTATTTATATTTTAACAAACTTCTTTATGCGAGAAGAACTTAATACAACCCTAAGTTCATCAAATATATGCGGTAAATTATGTTAAAGGCGATAGGTATTGGATAGCAAATAATTTATATGAATAACATGGGAACTTTTGCGGTAGGTATGTCGGCAATACTATTTATATATGTTATTTTCCTTTACATATCTTACATTTTTATATTGGGGAAAATTGACAACCAAATTGATGTTGAAAAAGTTAAGGCTGACATCGTTAGAATTTTAATGTATTGGAACGAGAGAATTTTTAAAAAAAGGAATACTAAGAAAATCTCTTGATATAGGAACAAGTATAAGTTTATAAACAAAAAGTCCTATCCCCTCTACAGTCTTCAAGTTATACTCGTTACCCATAGGTTTAGACTATTAATTATCTTGAAATCAACACAATTAAATTTTTTGTTTCAGTTCTTTCCATGTGTTCTTATAGAAGAATTTTTGACACACTTTAATCAAGCTAAAATCTAAATGAATCGAGCAGCATAGAGCATCTTAATTATCCTGAATTTGCAGTGGTTTAAAGTATGTGGATTACTTTATAATACTTAGGTTTCTGAATTTAAGCTCAATTAATCACGGCTAAAGTTACAATTATGAGAAATGTTGCATTGCATATCATGGATACTATAGGAAATACCCCACTAGTAAGATTGGGGCGTTATTTTAAGGAGAATAATGTATATGCCAAACTAGAAAGTGCGAATCCTGCAGGGAGCATGAAGGACCGTACTGCTCAACGTATAGTTTCGGAATTAATTAGAAATGGTACTGTTAGAAAAGGGGGGACACTTATAGAGTCTAGTTCGGGAAACATGGCCGTGGGCTTAGCACAGGCATGTCGGTTCTATGATTTAAAACTGATAGTTGTAGTTGACGTTAATCTAAATGCTCAAAATTACAAATTATTGGCAGCTTACGGGGCTGAAGTTGTCCGAGTGACAGAGCCTTTACCTAATGGTGGCTTTTTGGCCGCGCGTTTACAAAAGGTTCGTGAGTTATTGAATTTGTATCCAGGAAGTGTTTGGACCAATCAGTATGCAAATCCTAACAATCCCAAAACCTATTGGAATGTCATGGATGAAATTGTTGAATCATTGAAGAGTCAACCAGATTATTTATTTGTTGCCACCAGCACTTGTGGATCGCTAATGGGCTGTGCAGATTATATACAAGAGAACGAATTGTCAACAAAGTTAATAGCCGTTGATGCAAAGGGGAGTGTTCTTTTCGGCGGCGTATCTGGCAATAGGAGAATTCCGGGACATGGCGCAGGGGTTCCGTCCAAATTTTTAGATGTTCGGAAAGTGCATGAAGTTGTTCATGTGTCTGATTTGGAATGTGTAACTGGTTGTAGAGATTTATTGGACAAAGAGGCAATTCTCTCTGGCGGTTCTTCCGGAGGTATCATCACTGCTTTTAATAAAATCAGATACAAAATACCCAAGAACGCTACATCAGTTCTTTTATTACCAGATAGTGGTGAGAGGTATTTAGACACTATTTACAATGATCATTGGGTGCTGGAAGGTATCAATCAAAAAACAAGTGATGACAATCTTATACTGAACCAAAATATGTTAGATGGCGCCTATAACACCATATAAGATTGCTATAGTCGGATTGGGACCAAAAGGGTTATATGCTCTGGAACGTTTGTTGTCTCAGATAAAATACAATAGTCGGGATATATCATTCGAAATTAATATTTATGAAAAATCAGGGTTTCCAGGAGCTGGCTTTATATATCAGCCGAATCAGCCAGACTATCTCTTAATGAATTATCCAAATCGGAAAATAAATGCATGGGTGGATGAAGTGCCTAAATCAACTACTTCTGAAGCAGTAAGTTTCGTGGAGTGGTTATCGCGAAAGGAAGGTATTGATATCTATAAACTTGAAAATGGTTATTCTTCCAGAAAAACAGTTGGAGATTATTTGGTTCATTGTTTCAATCTTTTGTTGAGGAACAAACCGGACAATGCAAAAATTAATATTTATCACAACGAGGTTCGTGATATTGTTAACTATGAGAATGGCGTAGGTATATATTTAAATGAAAATGGTAGTTCTCATAAAATTTTCGTTAATGAGGTTTTACTAACTACCGGGCACTCAAGCTTCAAGAGTGGAAAAAGAAATGATATATCCTGTAATGGAACATTTATTCCATTTGTATATCCTGTTGAAGAAAATTTAGCAGCAATTAGTGAAAGGAGTCATGTGGGAATAAAAGGAATGGGTCTCACATTCATTGACGCTGTCTTGGGCCTGACGGAAGGTAGAGGCGGGAGATTTGAATTGTTAGCCAATGGTAACTATAAATACTATCCCTCAGGAAAGGAACCAAGCAAAATATTCCCCTTCTCTAGAAGTGGTATGTTAATGGTTCCTAGAACTGGCATTGAAAATAAAATACGATACACGCCCAAATTTTTCACCCTAGAGAATATTTTTAAGGCTTCTCTATCCGAAAATTATATTCACTTCATTAGACATATTCTACCATTATATGTGGCGGAGACCCGATATAGATATTATAGTGTAATTACAAAAAAATACAGTTTCGATTTTGAGGTAAATAATGATTTGGAGAAAATGGAATTTCTCATTAAAGCATTTCATCAACGCTATCCTAACGAATACAAATTTGTGTTTGGAGACCTTTTTAAGACAAGGGCCTTTGTAAAGGAAAAAAGCAAACTGAATCCTGTCGATTATTTAAACTATATAGTACAAGAGTGTAAAAAAGGATCTCACAGTAGCGGATTTATGGCGGCTGCCCTTACATGGGGGGATTTGAGTGAAATTTTCAATCGGGTATTCAGTTTTTCCGGTCTATCGGGAGATTCACATTTTGTGTTTGACAAAAAATATCGATCAAAATTGAACCGGATATCCTATGGACCTCCTTTGGCGAATATGGAAAAAGTTTTATCCCTGGTTCAATCGGGCATTATTGACTTCAGTTATTGTATCGACCCTACGGTCGTTAAAAAAGATAAAAATTGGGAGATTCTATCGCTAGATGGAAGAAATAGGGGCCATCTTAATGTTTTAATTGATGCACGAATCCCAACAGCTCAATCTACCCGGGACTGGGGTCCCTTATTTACCAACATGAGACAGCATGGTATTTTACGTAGCTATGTGAATCATAATGATAAGAGCTATGATGTAGGTTGTCCTGAAATTGATAGGCAGGGTAAGGCTATATCCGCTGACGGTGAGTCGCTCAAAAATATATCCATCTATGGCACTCCTACTGAAGGAGTAGTGTACGATAATGATACATTGTCAAGAAAGCGAAATAATTTCGCTTCCATTTGGGCAACTCTTGTTCTAGAAAATGCGAGTCAAGAAGAAATGAATTTTTCAAATAAGTTATGATTGAAAATATATCAGAAATAAAAAATGTTTGTAAGGCAAAGAGCGATACACCTTTAACTCCAAAAATGAGTGAATGGATGAATAATATTATGGGGAGTTCAGAAGTCCTCGAATCATTATTCGAGAAATATGACTCTCCTATAAATGTACACCATCTCCCATCTTTCAGAGATAATATAAAGGACTTTCAAGATGTTTTCAATAGGTTGGAACTGAAAGGTCAAATTTATTTCGCAAGAAAGGCCAATAAATGTACCAGATTAGTAAAAGAGGCTTTGGAGTTCGGCATTGGCGTAGACACGGCTAGTTATACAGAATTAAATCAATCACTGCTCTTAGGAGGAAATCCTGACAAATTGGTATTAACGGCTGCCGTTAAAAATAGAAAATTGATGCAGTTGGCTATAACTAATCAGGTAGTCATGGTTATTGATAATTTAGATGAATTGCAAATGGCCAATCAAATAGCTGGTGAATTAAATCAAAAATGTAACGTGGCTATTCGATTAAGCGGTTTTAAAGTGGGCGGGGAGAAACTCTACAGCCGTTTTGGCTTCGATATCGAGAGAGATATATTTAGCCTTAAAATGTGGTTCTCGAACAATGACTTTCCCAATTTGATGCTTCGTGGAATTCATTTTCACTTAGATGGATATAGTATCCGACAGCGCGGGGAGGCAGCTCAACAGACCCTACAGATAATAAAGGAATTCCGTCAACAAGGAAACGTGATAGAATTCATGGATATTGGAGGGGGAATTTTAATGAATTATCTGGAGTCCGAAAATGAATGGAACGCCTTCCAGTACAATTTAAGATCTTCCTTGTATGGTAATCAAAAAGAAATAACTTTTAGGAATGATGGTTTGGGATTTCACCTAGATGAAGAGGCCAAGACTATTAGGGGTAATTTACGCACATACCCATATTATAATAGTGTAAACGGGCCCGAATTCTTGGAGAATGTTCTTCAATATAAAAATTCTGAAGGGAAATCGGTTGCGGATATTTTAAAGGAATTGAATTTAGAAGTTAGAATTGAACCTGGCCGGTCTCTATTAAATCAAGTGGGAATAACCATGGCCAAGGTCATTCACAGAAAAATCGATGCTAATGATAATTGGTTGGTGGGTCTTGAGATGAATATGAGCCATCTCAAAAGTTCCAGCGCTGACTATTTGGTGGATCCCTTTCTTGTTTATAAAAACCTTCCAAAAGAAAGGGAGGAAGTTCAATTATACTTTACTGGAGCCTATTGCTTAGAACAGGACGTACTCTTAAAACGGGCTTTAAAGTTCCCAGGTTTGCCCTCTCAAGGAGATGTTGTAATTTTTGTGAATACGGCGGGTTACATGATGCACTTCTATGAAACGCAATCACATTTAATTAATTTGTCTACCAATATTTTCACCTATCAATCAGAATTTCAAATGACAGATGAATTTAAAGAAGACATCGAACCTGAAAAAAAATAATGGCGTTATTGGCCAAAGCTTGATAACATAGCTTATTGCGCTCAAATATTTATTCATAATATGAATCCTAAACCTACCTTATTATGTATCCCTGATATTAGTGGGTTCACAGAATTTATGTCCAAAGTTGATTTTGACCTAGGGTCAAAAGTGATACCTTCCCTCCTAAATAATATTATATATTCAAATAATATTGGACTTAAAATTTCTGAAATTGAGGGAGACGCGGTCTTATTCTACAAACAGGGGAAACTTCCTTCCTTCGATGATCTTATAAATCAATGTAAAAAATTCTATACAGATTTTTATTTCCATATTGATGAGCTCATCAAAAAGGAAGATTCTGCTAGGGCCAAGGATATTCCAAAGATCTTAGGGCTTAAAATTATACTTCACTTTGGGGAGGAGATTGCTCACGTGAAAGTTGGTAAGCATATAAAACTCATAGGAGAGGATGTAATAACTGCGCATAAGCTACTCAAGAATGATATTGCCAAGAACGAATATATTTTGTTATCGGAAAAGCTTTTAGCACAATTCAATGAAAACTTCAATGAGGTGATTTCTTGGGAAAAATTACACAATGATGTTGTGTACGACGAACATGTGGGGGAAATTCGACTTCAATATATAGATTTGTCACCTCTAAAACCCGTATAGACAAGCTGTAAAATTTTTAGTAGTTGGCAAGTTACCTAGATAGCTAATTATTCGATGATGATATGTAATACTTTTAAGTAGGTATATTCTTATATCGTTTTGAGTTAACTTAAAAATTTTTGGCAACAAATTTCTAACTCAAAATCTAAGAATTTCGTTTCCACAAGAAATGGCAAAGGACTCTATCCTTTCTTTCAGATTACATCTCCTAACTGAATTAATTATAAATGAAATTTAGATGAAAATGAAAAAGTCTAGGATATTTTTAGTGGATGACGATAAAGATGATCAACAACTTTTTAAAGAAGCCTTCTTAGAATCAAAGTGCTCTGCTGAATTAAAGATTTATAAGAGTGGGTTGGAGTTGATGAGTGCTATTTCATCCGAACACAGTAAACCTGACATGATTTTTTTAGACTTGTATATGCCAGGAATGGATGGCGAGGAATGTTTAGAGGCTCTTCGTAAGAATAGCAAATTTGACAATGTACCTATTGTAATTTATTCCACTGAATTTGATATTGATCGCATAGCTAAATTATTTTCAATCGGAGCAAATAGGTATTTAAAAAAGCCCGATTCCTTCAAGTCATTGGTAGCATCCATACAAACTTCTGTCGAGTCACTTCGTCGTAATGCATTAGGGGGAACTGCTATTATTAACATTGTTACATAGATTTAAAATAAATGGAGGAATATCAATTCTAAAAGCGAATAACCATTTTATAAGTAGTTAACAACAATCTAAAATCAATTATCATGGCCGAAAAGAATAATGAAAAGTCATCAGAATCCGATAAATCACGTCAACTTGAAGAATATACTATTGACTATGCGAATAAACCTCTCACTACAAGGCAGGGTTTGAAAGTAAATGATACCAATAACTCCTTAAAAGCTGGCGTGAGAGGGTCAACACTTTTAGAAGATTTTCTACTTCGAGAGAAAATTACAAGTTTTGATCACGAGAGAATTCCAGAAAGAATAGTACATGCCCGAGGAAGCGCGGCACATGGATATTTTGAGTTAACAAAAAATATCAAAAAATATTCAAAGGCTGGAATTTTTACCGATACCTCTAGAAAAACTCCAGTATTTGTCAGATTTTCGACAGTGGCTGGGTCAAAAGGGTCAACCGATTTGGCGAGAGATGTTCGGGGGTTTGCAGTAAAATTTTATACAAAAGAGGGGACATGGGATTTAGTAGGTAATAATATGCCCATTTTCTTTATTCAAGATGCGATGAAATTCCCCGATCTAATTCACTCGGTGAAACCTGAACCGAACAATGAAATTCCTCAAGCAGCCTCGGCACATGATACATTTTATGATTTTGTTTCCAAAGCAACCGAAACATTACACAATCATATTTGGGTCATGAGCGATAGAGGGATTCCTCGAAGTTACAGAATGATGGAGGGTTTTGGCATACATACCTTTCGATTAATAAATGAGGAAGGAAAATCTCATTTTGTCAAATTTCATTGGAAACCGAAACTGGGAGTTCACTCTGTAACTTGGGACGAAGCTGTGAAAATCAGTGGGGCGGATAGTGATTTTCATAGAAGAGATTTATGGGATGCAATTGATTCGGGCAATTTCCCCGAATGGCAATTAGGCATCCAAGTTGTTGCTGAAGAAGATGAGCACAAATTTGACTTTGATTTATTAGACCCTACCAAACTTATACCCGAGGAAATGGTGCCTGTTGAAATTATTGGGCGCATGGTACTCAACAAAAATCCAGAAAACTTCTTTGCCGAAACTGAGCAAGTCGCATTTTTGCCTGGTAATATTGTTCCTGGAATTGACTTTACGAACGACCCACTTCTTCAAGGTAGGCTCTTTTCTTATAGAGATACTCAATTATCCAGATTAGGAAGCCCTAATTTTCACCAAATTCCTATCAATAGGCCAGTTGCTGAGTCGTATGTAAATCAACGTGATGGCCATATGCAAATGGAAATTCCTAAAGGGCAAACTGCGTATTTTCCAAATGCTTTGGGTGGAGGTTGCCCCTATTTGAGTAAAGTCGCTGATGGAGCGTTCGAATCTTACCAAGAACGAATCGACGCCAAGAAAATCAGGGGCAGAAGCGAAAGTTTTAGTGACCATTTTTCACAACCAGCATTATTCTACCGAAGTTTGGCCGATTGGGAAAAAGAACATGTTATATCTGCATATTCATTTGAATTGGGTAAATGTAACCACGAAGAGATTAAAAGTCGTATGCTATTTATAATTGGCCAAATTGATTCCAATTTAGCTAAAAGGGTAGCGGATAATTTAGGAATGGAAATACCTGAAGATATTGATAGACCCTTGAATCAATCAATTGGGGCGGATGCGGTTGTTGAGGACCATCAGCCTGGAAGTAAAAAAATATATCTTGAGAAATCTCCTGTTTTGAGTCAAGCCAACACTAAATTTGATACTATTGCTACTAGGCAAATTGCATTTTTAGTTGCTGACGGATTCCATATGCAATCTTTTCAGGCCATGCGGAAAGCTTTAGAAAATGAAAAGGCTGTTGTGAAAATAATTGCCCCGCATGGAGGAATGGTGAAATGTGATGAAGGAATGGATCACAAGGTCGATGCAGCGATCATGACTACGGAGAGTGTTCTTTTCGATGCGATTTATATTCCGGGCGGTAAGAAATCCGTCAATGTATTAAAAGAAGAATCGAAATTTCTCAAATTTATCAATGAAGCATTTTCTCATTGTAAATCCATCGCTGCAGATGGAGAGGGTGAACATTTATTAGAGACCTCTAGTATAAAAGAATATAAGGAAGATGAAGCTATTCTAATTAATGAAAAACCGGAGTTATTTATAGATGCTATATCAAGGCATCGAAATTGGAAGCGAATGCAAGTAGCGCAAAAAATTCCTGTATAATACCAAATTTAGAAAAACCCCAGCAATGGTAAACTACTGGGGTTTTTTTAGCTCAAATAAGCCCTTTTTGAAAAAATGTTTTATCACATGTGAACATAATTGATAAAGGTTCGATGAGTAACTTCGACTTTATCATAAATGAGGAATATTATGCGCGTTGCCTTAAAATCATTTTCATACAACTACCCTTTGAAAAAGATAGTTCATGCTGATAGGAAACAACTAAGCAGTGGTGTATTAAGATTTTTGCACATCGGTTAGCAACCACGGGTCTAGTTTTATATCTCCATCAATCTTATGCAATACACTTATATCGCCCGTGGTTTCGAAAATTACAGCAAGTACCTCGTCTAATGAAGCGACGTTTGCCTCTCTTAATTTTGAGCGTAAATCACTTTCGGTTACCCTAGCCTTTTTTAAGTTGTCCTTTATAATTTTTCGTCCGTCCATAAGAAGTAAAGGTGAGTTATCTACCGCTTGCTTTAACAATTTATATCTTCGGCCGATTGCAACAAGTATTTGCAATATATAAATACTTGCCAATCCAATTATACCACTTACTAAAGATATTGAAGGAGAGAGGATTGTCGATGCAATGACCGAACCAATAGCAACTGTCATTGAAAAATCAAAGCTGGACATTTTCGAAAAACTACGTTTTCCGGCTATTCTAGTA
This sequence comes from Cytophaga sp. FL35, assembly GCF_014349235.1. GTDB lineage: Bacteria > Bacteroidota > Bacteroidia > Flavobacteriales > Flavobacteriaceae > Euzebyella. The sequence goes on from NZ_JACSOH010000042.1 coordinate 10,166, forward strand.
AATAGAATGACAGTGAAGTAAATACCCATAGTACTTAGTACTATCCTATAGGGTGTCGGTAAATTAATTTGCAATAATTCCATCATGTAAGTTGTAATTATAATTCTGATAATTTTTTATCAAAGTTTTGATTGAAAAGTGACCAAGGAATGCATTGGTAATCCCTAATTTTATAAGTCTTTATCACCAATAAGGAAATTGGTAAAATTAATCTATTCATCATCACAGCGTATAATTTCACTATAGTAAATTATCGCCATCTTCAAAAGATTTATTATAGTCAACGAAGGTATTAATGATTGGTTTAAATATTTAATATTTCTATGAGCTATAGAGAATCACTAAACGAGCAGCAGTTGAAAGCTGTTGAATTTAAAGGGCAGCATCTCCTGGTACTTGCCGGTGCCGGTACTGGGAAAACAAGAACGATAATTGGAAGAGCTGCTTATTTAGTTGAAAAGGGTGCACAGCCTTCAAAAATTCAAATATTGACCTTTACTAAAAAAGCCGCTAATGAAATAGTTGAGCGGGTAAAATCTAATTTGCCTAAAGCAAGCGCTCAATCCTTAAATGGAGCAACGTTTCATAGTTGGTGCAATCAACTGATTATTAAATACCCCAACTTATTTGGAGCAGCAAATTTCACAGTCATTGATCCTGATGATCAGTTGGGAATTATGAAAATGATTTGTGGAAACTATAAAGAGGCTTATAGCAAACTTAGAATTAAACCCCAACAGCTCATAGACATTTACTCGTATGCTAGAAATACTAAAAAAAACCTGACAGAATCTTTGCGTGATTTAGTTTACAATGGAAAAAACGATAAAGATACAGATTACGAAATCTCAGCAATCAAAACAGATGTAGAATTACTGCTGAGGGCTTATCAAAAGAAAAAAATGGAGTTGCGCTATCTAGATTATGATGATCTATTGTTGGTGGTTTCTACACAACTAAATTCGAACCCCGAAGCTAAATCCCTATTGGCTCAAGATTTAGATTATTTGCTTGTTGATGAGATGCAGGACACGAATCCTTTACAGTGGGAATTGCTAACGCCATTTATTAATATTTGTCATCTTTTCTGTGTGGGTGACGATGCACAATCCATATATTCTTTCAGGGGAGCTGATTTTAGAAATGTAAATGAATTTAATAGACGTGTTCCTAATTCTGAAATTTTAAAATTAGAAAAGAATTACCGCTCAACACAAGAAATTTTGGATATTGCTAATTGGCTATTGGAAAAATCCCCTATCGATTATAAAAAGAAATTAAAATCCATTAGAGGTAGCGGAGAAAAACCTTTGTTGTTAAATGTAAGTGATGAATGGCAAGAAGCCAATTGGGTAGCCAATGAGATTTTGAAGAATTATTCGGAAGAAGACCGTCAATTTTCAGACCACCTAATACTTTCTCGGTCTCAATATTATACTAAAACCTTGCAAGCTGTATTCATAAGAAGAAAAATTCCTTACATCACTTTTGGTGGTCGAAAATTTCTCCAGGCTGCACACATTAAGGATTTAGTTTCGCTATTAAGGATTGTCAATAACCCATATGATGAAATCGCATGGATAAGATTTCTAACCTTTTGGGAGGGCATTGGTGAAGTTAAAGCATCAAGAATTATGGCAATAATTCTTGCGGACCAAGGTAGTACCGAAATACCTATTCTTTTAAAAAGGGCGATACCGGGGAAAGATGGCGATAAAATTTCTGGGTTATATGAAGAAATTCAAAGGGAAAGGGGCAAGGTTGGCAGAATGGTGGATATTGCATATGAAGCCATGTCGTTAGGTTTAGCATTTCGATATAGAAAAGACTGGATTGAAAAGCGTAAAGGTGATTTTCCGGTTTTAAAATTATTGGCAAATAGCTATTCGACATTGGCAGAATTTATTGGCGAAGGTTTATTGGACAATGCCGAGAATTTAAATGGATCTCCCGTGTTAAGTGAATCGCAGTTGGCTACTTCCGAAGATAGGGATCATGTTATAATATCGACAATCCACTCGGCAAAAGGTTTAGAGGCTGATATTTGTATCGTATTGAATGTATCCCCAAAATCATTTCCATCTGCTAGGTCTTTAGATGACATGGAAGCTATAGAGGAGGACAGAAGAGTATTATATGTAGCCCTAACGCGTGCAAAAAATCGACTTATTATTACAAGAAACATAGCATCTATCTCTGCCATTCACGGAATATCTGAATCGGTCCAATTGAAGAATTTATCACAGGCCAATGAAAGCTATTTTTTAACTTCTATACCAGAGGATTTAGTAAACCAACAAACTATTGGTCCTAATTTCATGAAAATTAGGGATGCCGAGAAACCCAGTAAATTGGATCTGTCCTCTGGAATGGATTTTAGTTAAAGTAATATGCTGAGAAGAAATTTTGCCATCGTATCGCTCGTTACCTACGGATATAAAACTAAACCTCAAAGAATAATTCAGTTGACCGTGAGTAAACTTCAAGGTACTCATTATGAACCTATTTTTCATACTAATGTTAATCCAGAAGAGCCAATACCTTCTTATGTCGGCAATAGAACTGGTTTGACTGACGCGATATTGCACCAGGCGCCCTCGTTCTTAGATATTGCCCAAAGGTTATTAAATGAGCTTGACGATTATATTTTAGTTGCACATGATGCATCATTCATTCATTATGCTTTACAATCAGAGTTCAATTATTTGGGTTTTGCATTTAATGCTGTACACCTTTGCACTAAGCGCCTAGCAAAAAAATTAATGCCAAATATGACGAGTTACGACTTATCATATTTGACTAGAGTATTAAACATTCCATATGAGGAAGGAAACTATTCCGATCGTCTCGGGCAAGCGGTTTCTGTTCTATTTCAAAGATTGGTGCTGTTAGATGAGAAGGGAGACCTAATTTCTAATCTGTTAACTTCTAAAACTGGGAAGCTTAAAAATGCAATCAAAGACTCTCATGGCTCGAAGTTCAGCCAATTGCCAAATACGCCTGGCATCTACAAATTTCAAAATAGCGAAGGGAAAGTAATCTATGTAGGCAAGGCTAAAAATATTAAAAAAAGGGTCTTAAGCCATTTTTACAGCAATAGTAAAAAGGAAAGATTACTTTGTGAAAGTACTAGTGATATAGATTTTGAAAGAACCGGGAGTGAACTTATCGCATTATTGAGAGAAGCAGATTTAATCGATAAATTAAATCCCACCTATAATTATATTCAAAAGAAAGATTATATCACTTATCATATAATATCCCAAAAGAACAAATTGGGCCTTATGGAGCTAAAAATCGAAAGAAGGCCATTTATGCACTCTCCTAATGAGATATTTTTAAAGAGGGGCGATGCAATTAAACGGTTAATCGAACTAACGAGTAAATTTAGGTTGTGCCCATTGAAGACTGGCTTGAAAAGTAGATTGGGAAATTGTTATCTTGATGAATTTTCGAATTGTGATGGAGTATGTCAAGGTAAGGAAGATATAGGAACTTATAATAATAAAGTCGCTAATGCTTTGCAATATATTGTTAATGAAAAGGATAATTACGTAATTTTTGAAAAAGGACGTGTTGAAGGTGAAAAGTGTTTGGTATTAGTACTCCATGGGGTATATCAGGGATACGGTTATCTCGACCATTCTCAATCTATTGCTTCAATTGATGAGCTGAGGAATTTTATTGACAATAAAAAGCATTCATACCATACTGCTAAAATTATTGCGGCATACAGAACTCGTTATCCACGGAAAGTACGATTAATTGAAGAGAATGATATAAGGTAAATTGAACAAATAGGCCTCCTGCAACGAATGGAGATGTGCAGGTTTATTTTATTTCAATTATCATACATTTTCTCAGCACTTTATCTCTCTATTTTGGATAAAGAGCTTCGCTAAAAAGTCTTGGACACACCTGTTGTTTTTAGCCTTCATTCCATTTAGCCGAACCGCCACGCCGGTTCGGAACACTTCATTCCGTTCAAAAAACAGGTGAGTCCGCTTTACCCATCGGTAGGCCCCGATTCTGATTTTCTTCCCAGGATGAACGGTAAGGTCTTTTCGTGCCCTTTCCCGTTCATCCCTGAAAATCGAACCGTACCCTTCTAAATTTTAAGGGGTCTATAATGTATAAGGCCCTTCTCGTTTTGCGGAACTGCGCAAAACGGGGAATGGCATAACCGATTCCAATTTAAATCCGATGGTTTCCAGGTTAAACTTTCCGTACACTCGGTCTACCACCAGATTTAAAGGAATCGTTAATGCCCTTGTGGAACCTATCAAGACCAAGGCGAGTTTTTTGTGAAAAATAAGGTTTCTACTTCACTAAAGTTTTAAATGGAACAAGTGAGTAGCAGACACTCCCGATTTGTTCACAAAAAGTCTTGACAGAACCCACCTTATCCATAGTGCGGTGCACAAAGGAAATCAAACAAACACCCCTTAAAATTCAATGTGCACACCAAAGGGAATTATTAATTATGCCTCCCATAGAGTAGGCTTTAAAATCAAAAAGTTATGAGTACCATTAGAAATTACGTACAGTTGATCGGAAATGTTGGACAAGAACCAACCATTACCAATTTGGATAACGGAAAGAAGGTTGCCCGGTTTTCATTGGCTACTAATGAAAATTATAAGGATTCCAATGGGGTCAAACAAACGGATACCAATTGGCATACAATTGTGGCATGGGGCAAGACAGCGGAGGTAGTGGAAAAATTCATTACTAAAGGCAAGGAAGTTGGATTGACCGGTAAATTGAAGACTAGAACTTATACTACCGATGACGGAAACCAACGCTATGTGACCGAAGTAGTAGCCGACGAAATATTATTAATCGGTAACAAAGGAAAAGAGTAAATGGAGTAAAGGGCGGAACTTGTTCCGCCCTTTCATACAACAACTAAAAACTCAGTAAAATGAAAGCAAAAGCAGATGAAATAATGGAACAACTTTCACAATTCATAGGAACAGAAGGGTTCTACAGGCTACCATTATTTAAAACTAGATATACCGACGGAATCAAATACCTTTCCGAAGTTGCGGAATGTTTTTGGTTAATTACCGATGCCTCGATAATGGCCAAAAGTCTGAGAACTTGTAGTGAATTTGTAACTATAGATTTTAAAAGGCTCTCTGAAACGGAAAGAATGAATTTGGAATATGAAGCCGAAGTTATCTATAGTGATGGAAACAATAATGTTCTGGGAAAACAAGAATATCTTTTTACGGATTTTCCATTGGATGAACTTCGTTTGTTCTTCGTTAACGATACCTTGATGTTACCGAGTGAATATTGATAATTCGTGGAAAGTGCCCGAAGAGGGCGGTTGAAATATTGTTGTTGACGAATTTGAAATAAAAAGGAAGGAATACAGAGAATCGACTGAAAATTAACAGTCGGGAACGTTAAAATTTCTGGGATTTTAAATCAATCCCTCAAATCGATGAAAATTGTGTAACACGCACTTAAGATTTTCAGCAAATGAAGTACAATTTTTATTACGTATTGGTTTGGATACTGTTTTCTGGTTTACAGTCCATGTTTGGACAGGAGAGAAATCAAAAACCCATTGTTATCATAGATCCCGGACATGGAGGTTCTGATACTGGCGCGATTGGCATTAAAGGACTAAAGGAAAAGGACGTGGTTATAAATACTGCCAAGGAAGTTGTTCGGCTTAACCGAGAACTGTTCAGTGATTCATTGGAAATTTCTTACTCGATACTCGGATACGCTTATTTCCTTGGGTGATCGAACCAAACTTGCCAAGGCCCTAAGAGCCGATGTGTTTGTCTCCATTCATTGCAATCAAGCTGTTCGGAAAGCAGCTCAAGGTATTGAAGTCTTTATAAAGCAGGGCGATGCCCCATCTGAATATTTGGCTGAGCAATTCACAATTGGTTTCTATAAAAATTTAGGTTTTAAAAACAGAGGTGTTAAATATGCCAATTTTCAAGTACTCCGGGAAACTACCCAACGCCCAAGTGCCCTTTTGGAATTAGGGTTTTTGTCGAATGGGGAGGAGGCAGAACACAATGGAAAGCACAGCAGTATTGTTGCTTATGCGCTGTTAATAATAGAAACACTGATAAAATTTTTGAATTATGATTGAAGTTGCAAAAATCTTAGCCATGGTATTTAAAAAGCTATTTCATGATGTCTTCTCGACTTTTAAGGAATTTTGTAAAAAATGGAAATGTTAGATTTTAAGGCTACAGCTATTCCGACAAAAATGGTTGGCGCAGTATTTGGATGAAGATGATTTAATAGAGTAATTATTGGTTTTGTAGAGCAGTCCTAAGAAGTTGCTGCATTGACCATTTTATATCAAACTCTTTGGAGAAGAGATTTTCATAAGCTTTCAATAGAAATAGTTGTTATATGATAACTATCGCAGTACCACCTAGACCGTCACCCCATCCTCGACTTCAGCCATCAGTAATTTCTCCGGTGTAATCGGTAAGTCGCGCATACGTTTTCCCGTGGCATTGAATATGGCATTGGCAATGGAGGCCGCTACGGAGGTAATACCTAATTCGCCAATACCTTTTATGCCCATTTGGTTGACAATCTTATCCTCTTCGGGGAGGAAGATAACATCAACGTTTGCCATGTCCAAGTTGACCGGAACATGATAATCCGCAAAGGAGCGCGTTATGAAATTTCCGAAATTGGGCTCTACCTTGGTCTGCTCGGCGATGACCATGCCAGCACCCATAGTAAGCCCGCCGATAACTTGACCGTAAGCCGTTTTTGGGTTTAATATTTTACCCGCAGAGCCCACATTTACCATCCTTTTGATTTTATATATGCCAGTATCCTTATCGACCCAAACCTCAGTGAAATTAGCCCCAAATGAGAAAATGGAATGCTTTTTAAATTCGGAATCTGGTTTTGCCAAGCTTTGCGATTCGTATGAAGTTATTTGATTCATCTTTAACAATTCGGCTATTGAGACGTCTTCATCATTGGGTACATTCCGATTCTTTTTAAGCGCCGCGATCGCGTAGTCACAGGCAGATTTGGCACCATTGCAATAGGATGCCGCCCCCCATGAACCTCCTGAACCTGGAGTTATGGGATAATCAGAATCGCCCAGTTCTACTACTACCTGTTCCAAAGGAACGTTTAAACACTCGGATAACGTTTGTGCCAGAATAGTGTAGCTACCCGTGCCGATATCCGTTGCATCCATTTGTAGCGTGGCGGTAACGGTATCATTCGTTAAGTCCAATAATACTTTGGCGTGGGTTTCATTAAAAGGTGCCGCCCGTGCCGCTGCACTGACCCCATATCCAATAAGCCAATTCCCTTTTTTATTCGCCCTTGGTTTCTGTTGACGTTTGTTCCATCCGAATTCATCCGCACCGATAGTCAGGCATTCAATCAGCAATCGGGAGGAGAATGGCTTCTCTTGGCTTAAATCCTCCTGTGTATCATTTTTGATACGAAATTGTACTGGATCCATCTTCAGTTTCCACGCCAATTCATCCATGGCGCATTCCAAAGCAAAACTTCCCGTTGCTTCCCCGGGCGCCCGCATAGAAAAAGGTTGTTGCAAATTAAGAGGAACCAACCGCTCGGAGACGGCAGCATTGGCAACATTATACATCATCTTTGACATGGAACCGCAAGGTTCTTGAAACTCCTGTGTAGTAGAGGTATATGCCAAAGTTTCGTGTAGTAACCCCGTAAGTTCACCTGTCTTCTTAGCGCCGAGCTTAACCACTTGTATATTCGATTGGCGCAAACCTGTGTTGGTGAACATTTGTGAGCGCGTTACCGTAGCCTGAACAGGCCTACCAACCATCTTTGATGCCATCACGGCCATAATTAGGTGCCGTTCAACATTCAGTTTGGAACCGAATCCGCCACCCACATACTTGGCCACAACTCGCACATCTTTTTTTGGAATTTGAAAAGTTCCTGAAATTGATATGACTGCATCCTCCACGATTTGCTGACTTGCATATACCAGTACTTTACCATTGTTCCAACTGGCGATAGTGGCATGCAGCTCCATTGGATGTTGGTGCTCGATAGGAGTATTATAGGTCTGTTCTATTATCGCATCCGCCTCGGAAAATCCTTTCTTAAGATTGCCTCGTTCATAATCGGACTCTTCTGAGGGATTGTACGCTTTATCTTTGTTCTGACCTAATATGAATCGCGCCGTAGCATCTTCCTTATATTTGAGTTTGACCAAGGAAGCCGCATATTGTGCTTGCTCGAAAGTTTCCGCCACAACGAATCCTACGTATTCCCCATAGTAATGCACTTTATTGCTTTGTAACACGGGAGCAATGCTGTCCGTTGCCAATACAGGCCGTTCTTTATCAAAAGTCTTTAATTTCTCAGCATTCTTGTAGGTTATGATTTTGAGAACACCTTTTAATTTTTCCGCTTCCGAGGTATCGATACCGATAATTTCTCCCTTGGCAATCGTGCTATTTATGCCTTGGCCATATGCTTTGTTTTCAACTTTAAATTCCGAAGCATACGTTGCTTCTCCTGTTACTTTTAAATGACCTTCGACTCTATCTATGGCGTTTCCGATGCCCGTTGCATTTTTTGTTTTCATACTAATGATTTGACATGTGTCATTGGCAATTACTCTCCTATGTTATTCGCTTGCATAAGCGCTCTAACAATGGCGTTCTTTCCCATTGGAACTTTGTATCTATTACCCTCGAACGGCTTGGCATCTTTCATAGCAAGTTCTGCCGCTTTTCCGAAATTGCTTTCAATTGGTTTTTTACCTAATAGAAACTCTTCCGCTTCGATGAGTTTCCAAGGTTTATGGGCGACGCCACCCATTGCCAATCCAATTTTTGAAATTTTTTCATCCTCGATTTGAAAACCTGCCGCAACTGATACCAAAGCGAAGGCATAACTTGAACGTTCCCTAATTTTAACGTAGGCATAGTGATTCGATAGTTCGGGTTTGGCCAAGTGAATATGTGTAATCAGTTCCCCTGGTTCCAGATTGGAATCTTTTTCTGGCTTATCTCCGGGTAAGCGATGAAAATCTTCCAAATCGATTTTTCTAGAACCTCCATCTACTTTTTGTACCTCTACCGTTGCTCCAATTGCCGCAAGTGCCACACACATGTCCGATGGATGGGTGGCAATACAGTTATCACTATATCCGAAGATTGCGTGTTGATCATTCACCCCGTTTAGCGCACCACAACCAGATTCTGGCTCGCGCTTGTTGCAGGGCATGGATGTTTCAAAAAAATAGGGACACCGTGTTCGTTGCAATAAGTTTCCGCCGTTGGTAGCCATATTCCTTATTTGTGCGGTTGCTGCAGAAAGCATTGCCATTGATAAAAGTGGATAATATAACCGAATGTCTTTGTGATTGGCAGTATCTGCATTGCTTCGCATCGCACCTATAGTATAACTACCATCCTTATTTTTGCTGATGCCGTTGTATTGCAAATTTTTGACATGAATCAATTGGTCCGGTTGCTCTACGTGCTCCTTCATTAAATCCACCAAATTGGTACCACCGGACAGATAGTGAGAAGTTGTTGTAAATGCTTTTAGGGCCTCATTCCTGTTCGTTGTTCCTGTATAGGTAAATGGTCTCATATTTTTTCATTTAAAAATGCAGTCGTGGTACCTGCAATCGGGTAGCTGTTATTTTCTTTTAGCACTTTTCATTTGCATTTTGGTCGCAAATTTCCAAGTTGGCATCTCATCATCAGCAGAGTGCACCTCCTTAAATGCTTGTACGATATTATTGTAGGCCCCACAACGGCATATATTGCCAGAAAGGCGTTCTCTTATCTCTTCTTCCGAAAGCTTCAACTCTTTGCTAATATTTCTCACATCCGCTGTCACGTAGCTAGCATCACCGTCTTTGGCCTCTTGTAGCAAGGCCACAGCGGAACAAATCTGACCAGGCGTACAATAGCCACATTGGAATCCATCGTGCTTTACGAAAGCCCCCTGCATGGGATGCATTTTATCTTTTTTCGCCAACCCTTCTATGGTGAGTACATTTGCTCCCTCGCAAGTTGCTGCCAAAGTGAGGCAGGACAACTGTCGCTTACCATTCATGATGACTGTACAGGCACCGCATTGTCCGTGGTCACAGCCTTTTTTGGTACCATTGAGTTCTAAATGTTCTCGCAAGGCGTCCAACAAACTAGTTCTGGAATCTAGCGTAAGGGAGCGATTTTTAGCATTTATTTTAAGTGACACCTGAATCTGGTTTGTTAAAAAGGAATTCTTCTTAATTTTTTCGTTCATGGCTTGACAATATTTTTGCAGGTAGAGTTGAAATTTTTGCAGGTAGAGTTGAAAGAAGGTTTACAATAACTACTATTAGGAGCATACTTTCCACAGCTAAATTTAAGGGTTTATGTAAGTAGAAGTTGACGTTATTCGTAAAAATCTTAGCCTCATAAGCTTGTGTTTCCTAAATCGTATTGTACCGCTTGGCATAGAGTACTTTATATTTGATTAAAGAAATCTGTCGAAGCAAATTGTTTAAACCTGACTTTCACGAGGTATATCCCTGATATCTGCAATCAATGATGGGAATTTTCAGAATATTTAAAATTTGCAGTTTCAAGTTTTTTTAATCGATAGCGGAGAGACGGTTAATTTTTTCATTTAAAAGATCGGCAAGGATCACTGAATTTGGCACTTTCAAATTATCTTAACTTAGTTCCGCGCATTAAGGATGTATAGATAATATGATTTCATACGCAACCGTTATCTGAAAGCTGAAATGGAATAAGAAAAAAATCCATTTTATGTTAACGTAGTCAACACCACATAGTCGGGTAAAATCGATTGTTGTCCAAATAAAATTGTCACGTCCGGATCCATTGTTCGTCCTTATATAATATTTAACTGATGAAAAGAGTCCTTTTAATTGCATTGATCGCATCATGTTGTTCAACGCAAAAAGAAAAAAACGAATATCGGGAACTAACGGAGTTCGATGGCATTACGAATACATCGGGGACACGACCTTGGATCTTGTTGCTTCCGAATTTGATACGACCTCTATGCTATATTGGACAATGCCAAATACCCTCTGAGACAAATCGAGGAAGATAGTTTTGTAAACATCCGCAACCAATCCGTGGTTTTTGGGAGGGGTAAAGATGGCCGAGTGGTCAATTATAGAACGGGAGGTAGAAATTTCAAACTTCTAAGTAGAGAATTCAAGAAAGTCGAAATGTTCCCGCGAAGAGACCTATTTCATAATCCGGAGAGTTACACTTACGTAATGCCGGAACAGAAAAACGATGGCTTGGCGACGGGTGACCTCATTGAGGAAATCAGGGACACGGAACCGATCATTAAAATGGTCAAGGAAACCATAAAGGGCAAATTCCCTGAAGTACATA
>NZ_JACSOH010000043.1 GCF_014349235.1 Cytophaga sp. FL35
GCCTTTATCTATTTTGTTCCCTATAGTGATGGCATTCGTTCCGGAGAACTCATTAAAATAAGTCACAAGGGAGTCATTATCAAAACTTGGGAAGGACAAATTAGCCAAGGGATTTCCGGGGCGCAGATTTTCTCATTCTCGGTTTTGGATAAGGACAAAGAAGTGATTGAAAAATTACAGGAGTACCAAGGGCAGTACGTAAAACTTCATTACACAGAGCGTTTTGCCACATTTTTCTGGCTTGGCGATACCAAATATTTTATAACCGATGTTCAAAAGGAGCAATCCCCTCATTTTAGAAATTAATGGAAGAATTTAAAAGTGCCAAAGAATCAAGGGTTTCCATTACAGAGTTGATGCTTCCCTCCCATTCCAATTTTGGCGGGAAAGTACACGGTGGGCACATTCTCAACCTTATGGACCAAATTGCCTTTGCCTGTGCCTCCAAACACTCGCAATGTTATTGCGTAACGGCATCGGTCAATCGGGTCGATTTTTTACATCCCGTGGAAGTTGGTGAATTGTTGACCCTTAAAGCATCCATCAATTATACAGGTAGAACCTCCATGGTAGTTGGTGTACGGGTAGAATCTGAAAATATTACAAAAGGCACCAAAAGACATTGTAACTCTTCCTATTTTACGATGGTAGCGAAGGACGAAAACGGTAAGAGCATTCCGGTACCCGGATTAATTCTCGAAACCGAACAAGGAATAAGACGTTTTGCCCGAAGTAAAAAAAGAAAGGAAGAAGCTTTTATCAGGGATACCCAATTTGAAAGTTCCCATTTTAAAATGGCCGACCATTTGGATAGTTTATCAGATGAAAACGTTCAGATCCATCTTAAATAAAAAACTCCCTATAATCTCTTATCGGGAGTTTTTAGTAAGTAAGTATTGTTGCTAAGATAAATTGGCTGCTGCCGCTTCATCTAAAAACCAATATAGATTTCCTGATTTTGGAGCTACCAAGGTAGCTGGATAGAACTGAAAATTCCCGGATTTATTGACAATTTCACCCACTTTTGGGGCTTTTCCGGCTCCGGTAACTAAAAATGCGACTTCTTTTGCCCCATTGATGATTTTACCGGTGATGGACACTCTTTTTTGTCCCGAATCTGGATGTACAGCCACTTCGCATGATTTTTCCGAATGCCATAAATGGATTTCATGGGGAAAAATAGAAGCAGTATGTCCATCATCTCCCATCCCCAGGATAACCAAATCAAACTGTGGTATCTCGTTAACTTCCGGAAGGTTTTCAGCTAATACTTCCGTATACCTTAGCGCCTCCTTTTGTGGCTCATCTTCCCCTTTGATCCTATGAATGTTCTCATACGGAATATCTATCTTGGCAAGTAAATGCTCCACGGTCATTTTAAAATTACTGTCCGCATCCGTAGGAGGAACACAACGCTCGTCACCCCAATAAAAGTGAATTTGCCTCCAATTGATACTAGAACCGAACTTTTCGGCGAGCACGTCAAATACTATTTTAGGGGTACTACCCCCAGAGAGCGCCACATGATATTCTCTTTCGCTTTTTACTCTGTCAGCAAAAAAACTTGAAAATTGTTCTGCTACTTCCTGCTTGTCTCTATATATTTTTAATTCCATTCTACTATTTAAATTATCAATCTTCTTTTTGCTAGCAGATGACGCAAAAACCTGGGTCATCGGTCAGATTTGGCCCGGGATTTCTCCACTCACCAATACCCTCAATCAATTCATCCGCGTTTTCAGGTCCCCAAACTCCGGCAGCGTAACCATACATTCGCACGTCTTTACCATCTTCCCAATATTTTAAGATAGGGTCCACAAATTCCCAAGCCGCTTCCACTTCATCTGCCCTTGCATAAAGAGTGGCATCACCCTGCATAGCATCTAAAAGCAACCTCTCGTATGCGTCCATAACGTGGGTTTCTACCAAGTTGGAGTAATAAAAATCCAAGTTAGCTCGCTCCACCTTAAATCCTTGACCTGGTACTTTTACACCAAACTTCACCAAGATACCTTCATCTGGCTGAATTCTAATAATCAACTTATTATCCTTATCATGCACACCCGAATCCTTAAAGATTTGATGGTGGGGCGTTTTAAAATGAATGACCACCTCGGTTACTTTTGTTGGCATCCTCTTGGCTGTTCTCACATAGAAAGGTGTGTCTTTCCATCGCCAGTTATCCACAAAAAACTTGATGGCCGCATAGGTCTCCGTAGTGGAGTTTTCATCAACACCATCCTCCTCTCGATAGCCTTTTACTTCCTTTCCATCAATAACCGACTTTGTGTACTGAGCTCTTATGGTATTGTCATAAAGGGTTTGCTCGTCCTGCATGATTCGCAGTGATTTCAGGGCCTTCACCTTTTCATCCCTAATATCTTCCGGCGCATCGCTAATCGGTGGTTCCATGACAACCAAAGAAACAATTTGTAGCAAGTGGTTTTGAAACATATCCCTCAATGCCCCAGACTTATCGTAATAACCGCCCCGCTTCTCCACTCCAACTTCCTCCGCATTGGTAATTTCTACATGGTGAATGTAATTTCTGTTCCAAAGAGGTTCAAAAATGCTGTTGGCAAAACGTGTTACCAATAGGTTTTGAACCGTTTCTTTACCCAAATAGTGGTCAATCCTATAAATCTGATGCTCCTTAAAGAATTGTTGTAACCCCTTATTAAGTTCAATGGCCGTATCCAAACTATAGCCAAATGGTTTTTCTACCACTAGGCGTTTCCAGCCGTTGTTTTGAGTACTCATACCTGCATCCGCCAAGCGTTGGGCTATGGTTTCATAAAGGGTAGGCGGTGTGGAGAGGTAATAAATAATGTTCCCAGAGGTATTGTATTTGTTTTTAAGATCTTCTACCCTGGTGCGCAGTCTACTATAATCTGTGTCATAACTGCCGCCCAAATCTTCATAAAAGAATTTATTGGCAAAATCTTTTATGTAAGACTCGTCCTTATCCTTGATTTTTTCTTTTAGATATGAGCTTTCCAGAACCACCCTGTTCCTAAATTGAGTATCTGTCATATCACTTCTACTAGCACCCAGAACCACAAAATTCTCCGGTAGTTGCTCAGCCGCATATAAATTGAACAAAGCGGGTACTAGTTTTCTTGCGGTAAGGTCACCAGAGGCGCCAAATATCACAAGAATTTGATTTTCTGTTTTATTCATACCTGTTGAAAAAAATTAAGGCGTAAAAGTATTTAAAAGAATAAGCAATAGCAACGAGTTTACCCTAACTTAATCCGTTGTCTCATTATTTTCATTTAATTTTGGGATGGTTCTAACATAAGAATTAAAAACCCACTGAAATAACACAAATATTGAATATGGAGGATAAATATGATTTTGGATTGGTTGGCCTTGGTGTCATGGGGCGCAACTTTATACTGAATGTCGCAGATAATGGTTTTACCGCTTTTGGTCATGATTTGGATGCCGAAAAAGTAAACGCCTTAAAAGAAGAAGGCGGCGATCACTCCAAAGTAAACGCTTCAACCAGTATAAAAACCTTTGTAAAGGCTTTAAAGCAGCCAAGAAAAATAATGCTGTTGGTACCGGCCGGTAAAATTGTGGACTCGGTAATTGAAAGTCTTTTGCCACACATAGATCGTGGAGACATTATCATAGATGGCGGTAACTCCTTTTTTACGGATACGGACAGACGTGAGGACTATTTACAGGCCAAAGCCATTAACTTCTTTGGTGCCGGGGTATCTGGCGGGGCAAAAGGAGCCCGATTGGGACCCAGCATTATGCCAGGTGGGTCAAAATCTGCCTATACCCATATAAAACCAATTTTTGAGGCCGTAAGCGCTAAATATAATGGAGAGCCTTGCGTGGCCTACTTAGGTCCCAAGTCTTCTGGTAATTACGTAAAAATGGTTCACAACGGCATTGAATACGGATTGATGCAGTTGACCTCCGAAATCTATGACTTGCTTAAGAAGGCAGGAGATTTCACGAATCAAGAATTGCATGAGGCCTATTCTAAATGGAACGAGGGTAGATTGCAATCATTTTTAGTGGAAATCACCTCAAAAATCTTTATTCAGAAAGACGATTTAAACCTTAGCAAACTGGGCTTGTTAGATCAGATATCGGATAAAGCAAAACAGAAGGGTACTGGTAAATGGACCAGTCAGAATGCTATGGACCTAGGAATTCCGGTTCCTTCCATCGACATTGCCGTAAGCATGAGGGAAATTTCTGCACTTAAGGTAGAAAGAACAGGGGCCGATGCTCTTTACGACAAGCCTGAGATTGAAAAAATAGATAAGGAGGAACTTGAAAAAATGGCCGAAGAAGCCCTTTATTTCTCGTTTATCATCACATATGCCCAAGGTCTCCACCAATTGGCAGACGCATCAAAGGAATATGGTTATAATCTGGATATAGCCACCATAGCCAAGATTTGGAGAGCTGGCTGCATCATCAGGGCCGGTTTATTAGCAGATATCACAGAAGCTTTCCAAGCAGAACCCAACTTGTCCAACCTATTGGTTTCCCCCAATTTTGTAGAAAAAGTACAGGAGACTGTAAATTCCGCTAGAAAATTGGTAGCCCATGCGGCAAAGAATGGAATTCCATTACCGGGATTAACCAATTCCTTGACATATTTTGATGCGTATACTTCAGAGAGGCTTCCTTTAAACCTTATACAGGCACAAAGAGATTTCTTTGGCTCACATACGTATGAAAGGCTTGACAAAGAAGGCATTTTTCATACTGAGTGGGAATAAATTAAAGCGATTAAACCCTATTAGATGGGCACATTACTTAAAAATACGGTTTGGATAATTGTTTTATGCTTTATAGGTTCTGCTTGTAATAATCCCAACAAGGGAAACTCCCCGATTGAGATTTTAGACGAACATGCCATAGAAAGAGCAATTAAGGACAATACCCCTAATAATGCCGTAAATAAGATATATGTGCCCATTTACTCCGATATCTACAACCAGACCCGAGATAGTAGAACTTTGCTAACCGCTACTCTTAGCATAAGGAACACCAGTAGCAAGGATAGTCTCTTTATCAATAAGATCGATTATTTTAATACACAAGGTGATTTGGTGCGTAGCTATTTGAATAATAGCATCTATTTGAAGCCTCTGGAAACCATTGATTACGTAATAGAAGAACAAGATAAGGAAGGGGGCTCAGGTGCCAATTTCATCATTCACTGGTATGGAAAAAGCAGCCTTAATCCTTTATTTCAAGCTGTAATGGTAGGCGGTTTGGGGTCACAGGCGTTTTCTTTTACCACGGAAGGCATTCCGGTTTCAAATTGATTCCCACCTTTTACAAAGATTGCAGAACATAGAATATTCTCCATCGTTTTCGTTCTTTTTACTACTTATCCTTATATTCGTTGGTTAAAATCTAGGGTCTTCCCTTAACCTATGCGGCCCTCCCCAACTTATGACCGTTTTAAGGAAACCAATTCTTTATATTTTACTAATATGGTCCACGGTTGTTATTGCCCAAACCGATACTTCTTGGCAGAAAGACACCTTACAATCCTACGTTGACAAATCCAACATTGCATACGATAACTACCAGTATAAAGATGCTATAAAATATGCCTCACTCCTAATTGAAAAAGGCAAAGCGTATAAACTGGGATACTATGAATTTTTAGGATACGATATTTTAGGTGGGATTTATATTGAAACAGATGATAGTATCCAGGGAAAAATCTATTCGGAAAAAGCCCTTTCCATTGCAAGGACATTAAAAGCTGATAGTTTAGTGGCGTGGGGAGCCCTTAATCTGGGTATATTATATTCAGAAAATGAGAATACTTATGACAAGGCCATCGAGCATTTTGAAGAAAGTATCTCCATCAACAAAAAACTAGAGGACCACAATGAGGTATACCTCACCTACATCAACCTTATTTGGACACTTTTGGATAATGACCAACCCAAGAAGGCCTATGAGGTGCTGAAAAAAGCAAGAACGCTGCCCAATATAGAAATAGACACATTGAACAAAGTCTATTTAGATATGCTACACGGTAGATACCTATTAACGCAAAAAAACTTTAGTGCCGCTCAGGAGAAACTGGAAAAAATTGCGGCCATTGCGGATAAAGAAAATAATACAGACCTTGCTTTGGAAGCCTATGAATATTTAGCGGAACTGCATAGTGCCACCTTTAATTATAAAGATGCCTTTACCAATTTGGATAAGTTTCACGAATACAAACAAAAAGCTTATACCCTTAAAAAACTAGAGGAATCCGAAAAGGCCCGAGTAAAATTTGAGTTGGAACAAGCGCAAGAAAACCTACAGTCCGCCTTAAAAGAACAAGCCTATACCGAAGAACTGATATCAAAATCAAAATCGCTGACCACTACCCTGATCGCGCTTGTGGTATTTTTAATTTTATCGCTAATCGGAGTTTATTTTTTCTTTAGAACTCGTAAACTTTATATCAACAACCTTCAGGCCAAAAATAAAGAACTGATACAGGCCAGGGAAGATGCCGAAAAGTTATCCAAAGTAAAAACCAAGTTTCTTTCCACCGTAAGCCATGAACTTCGTACACCACTATATGGAGTTATCGGGATTTCAACTCTTTTAAAAGAAGATGAACGGCTTAAGGATTTTACCGAGGATTTGGATGCCCTTAAATTTTCTGCCGATTATCTTCTGGCTTTGATCAACGATGTTCTTTTATTAAGCAAAATGGATGCTGCGGGAGTAAAACTATCCCGAATTCCGTATGAAATGGACACCTTATTAAAGAACATTACCAAATCATTTGACAGCAGGTTAAAAGAAAACAACAATCAGCTTCACTTGGAAATTGATTCGTCCTTACCCAATAATTTTATTGGCGACCCGGTACGGCTATCGCAAGTAATGATCAACTTAATTGGAAATGCCATCAAATTTACGGAGAACGGAAATATCTGGTTAAAACTGAAGCCACTAAAAAGAGATGAGAATAACATTGTAAAAATCCAATTTATTGTAGCGGACGATGGCCCCGGCATACCGCAAGACAAGCAAAAACTAATCTTTAAAGAATTTACCCAAGTAGACAACAAAAATCATGGTTACAAGGGAACCGGCCTTGGACTTACCATCGTTAAACGAATTTTGAAGGCCTACAATAGTAAAATTGAACTTGAAAGCGCTCCAGGAAAGGGTGCAGAATTTAGCTTTGTAATCAATTTAACGCCCTACGATACCTCACAGATTGAAAAAGATGTTAGTGATTCCCTACGCCTGACACCGGTCACCGATCAACTGGAAACAAAGCACATTCTAATTGTAGATGATAATAAGATCAATCAAAAAGTAACCCAAAAAACCCTAGAAAAACATCAAATAAAATCAAGTTTGGCAGATGACGGAAAAATGGCCATAGCCATGTGCAAGGATACCAATTTTGACCTTATTCTCATGGATATTCACATGCCGGTCATGAACGGAATGGAGGCAACTAAAATCATTCGTGGTTTCAATAAGGAAGTACCCATTCTTGCCTTGACTGCTGTTGAGTTGGATGAAAACAAATCTGATATACTAAATTCCGGCATTGACGATATCATACACAAACCTTACAATCTGCCGGTGTTTTTAAAAATGATTACTAAATACTTGGAGAAAAAAGAATCCGCTTCCCTACCATAAAATAATTTCAAGGTATTTTTGATTTTACAGTAAATCGTATTCATGCCCTATCAAATTTATGTTGTTGAGCTCACAAAAAAAGTGTTCACGGAGAACAGAAAATTTCGGGAAGCCAATCCTCAATTCAATGGTGTATTGGAATGTTTGTACGTGGGCATGACCAGTAAAACCCCAAAAGAACGACTGGCACAACACAAATTGGGTTTACTAAGCAAGAAAGGGATTAAATTATCCGCCTTTTTGGTTGAAAAATATGGAACTATTTTACGTCCCAGCCTATACAATCATATAGCACCAATAAAAACCAAAAAAGAGGCCTTAGAGATGGAACGTATACTGGCGTTGGAGTTACGACGAAAAAAATATGCGGTTTGGTTCAATTAAAAAAGGGAGCCTATGGCCCCCTTTTCGAACAATTATGCTATTCTATTTAGAAAGATACATTTTTCGTCTTCCATATAAATCATAAAATTGATCATCCTTTAAGCTATCAATAAACAAGATGCTTTCACCGGTACTTTTCATTTCCGGACCTAAATTCTTATTTACATTAGGAAACTTATTAAACGAGAAAACAGGCTGTTTGATTGCGAATCCTTCTAACTGAGGATTGAATTTAAAGTCTTTGATTTTCTTCTCTCCCAACATCACCTTGGTCGCAAAGTTCACATACGGTTCCTTATAAGCTTTTGCAATGAATGGTACTGTTCTAGAGGCTCTTGGGTTGGCCTCTATGATGTAAACCTTATCATCTTTGATTGCAAACTGAATGTTGATCAGACCTACCGTATTAAGGGCCAAGGCAATTTTTTTGGTATGGTCCTTTATTTGCTGAAGAACGAATTCCCCTAGGTTGAAGGGCGGCAAGGTAGCGTTAGAATCCCCAGAGTGGATTCCACAGGGTTCAATGTGCTCCATAATACCTATAATATATACATCTTCCCCATCACAAATAGCATCTGCTTCCGCTTCAATGGCACCATCCAAATAGTGATCTAACAATAATTTGTTGTTAGGTATTTTTCTAAGTAGGTCCACCACATGCTCTTCTAGCTCAGCTTTATTGATAACGATTTTCATTCCCTGACCACCTAATACGTAAGAAGGTCTCACTAATAAGGGAAATTTTAAATCATCTGCTAATTGAAGGGCTTCGTCGGCTGTTTCCGCAACTCCAAATTGTGGATAAGGAATATCGTTCGCTTTTAATAAATCTGAGAAACTACCTCTATCCTCTGCCAAATCCAAGGATTCAAAACTTGTGCCAACAATCTTAACGCCATATTTGGAAAGCTTTTCAGCAAGCTTTAACGCCGTTTGACCACCTAACTGAACAATGACACCTTCTGGTTTTTCATGACGGATAATATCATAGATATGCTCCCAGAATACCGGCTCAAAATAAAGTTTGTCTGCCGTATCAAAATCAGTGGAAACGGTTTCTGGGTTGCAATTGATCATAATGGTTTCATAACCACACTCCGCAGCTGCCAAAACACCATGTACACAACAGTAATCGAACTCAATTCCTTGACCAATACGGTTAGGTCCCGAACCAAGAACTACAATCTTCTTCTTATCGGTCACTACACTATCATTCTCAACAAAACGGGTGCCGTCCGGTTTTTCAATTTCTTCCTCAAAAGTGGAATAGTAATAAGGTGTCATCGCCTTAAATTCAGCAGCACACGTGTCCACCAATTTGTACACCCTATTAATGTTCATTTCCTCTGTACGCTTCTTATGCACTTCGCTTTCGTAGCAATCCAACATATGTGCAATCTGCCTATCCGCAAAACCCTTTTGTTTTGCCTCCAACATCAATTCCTTCGTTAAGGTGGCAATTGTGTAGGTTGAAATTTCCTTTTCCAACAAATGTAATTCCTCATATTGCTTTAAGAACCACATGTCAATTTTGGTAATCTCATGAATCCTGCTCAAAGGAATACCTAACTGTATGGCATCATATAACACAAATACGCGATCCCAGCTCGGTACGGTAAGTTTTTGAATGATCTGATCGTAGTTCTTATACCCTTTTCCATCAGCTCCCAGTCCATTTCTTTTAATTTCCAAGGATTGGGTGGCTTTGTGCAATGCTTCCTGAAAAGAACGACCTATACCCATTACTTCCCCAACGGATTTCATTTGAAGTCCCAAGGTTCTATCAGAACCTTCGAACTTATCAAAATTCCATCTAGGTATTTTTACGATGACATAATCCAATGTTGGCTCGAACAGTGCCGATGTTGATTTTGTAATCTGGTTATCCAACTCGTTCAAGTGATAACCAATGGCCAATTTAGAGGCTATTTTAGCGATTGGATATCCTGTTGCTTTAGATGCCAATGCCGAAGAACGAGAAACCCTAGGATTGATCTCAATGGCAATTATTTCTTCCTCATCATCTGGGCTCACGGCAAACTGAACGTTACAGCCACCCGCAAAATCACCAATGCTTCGCATCATATGAATAGCCATATCCCTCATCTTCTGGAAAGTTCTATCCGAAAGGGTCATTGCAGGCGCCACCGTAATGGAGTCTCCCGTGTGAATCCCCATTGGATCCATATTTTCAATGGTACAGATAATAACTACGTTATCATTTTTATCCCTTAGAAGTTCCAATTCATATTCTTTCCAGCCCATCATGGCCTTATCGATCATAACCTCATGAATCGGGGAAATTTCCAACCCTCTACTTAAAAGTTCATCAAAATCCTCCGGTCTATACACGATAGAGGCTCCAGCTCCACCTAAGGTATAAGAAGCTCTAATCACCAAGGGAAAACCAAATTCTTGAGCAATCTCCTTTCCTTTTAAAAATGAGGTAGCAGTTGCTTGAGGTGCCATACCCACCCCAATTTTCAACATAAGCTCACGGAACTTTTCGCGGTCTTCCGTGATGTTGATGGCATTTATGTCTACCCCAATAATTTCTACATTAAAATCTTCCCAAATTCCTTTTTCATCAGCCTCAATACAAAGGTTTAAAGCAGTCTGACCTCCCATGGTAGGTAAAACGGCATCAATCTGGGGGTGTTCCTTAAGAATTTCAACTATCGATTTTGTATTCAACGGCTTAAGGTACACGTGATCTGCCATGGCAGGATCGGTCATGATAGTAGCAGGATTGCTATTGATAAGAATGGTTTCGATACCATCTTCTCGTAAACTTCTTAGAGCTTGTGAACCAGAATAGTCAAATTCGCAGGCCTGGCCAATGATGATTGGACCTGAGCCAATGATTAAAATCGATTTTAAGTCTTGTCTTTTGGGCATGTTTCGTGTTCTTTTTTACGCTTGGGAAATTAATTGTTCAAGATAAGGGTTTATCTCTCTATTGGTCAAAAAAAAGGTGCTACTTTAAAAAAGTAACACCTAATATTAAGTTTTGTAACTAAAATCATTTATTTCTTGTGTCTCGGCTCAGAAGATACAGATAATTTCTTTCTACCTTTAGCTCTTCTCCTAGCTAAAACCTTTCTACCGTTTACAGAGGCCATTCGCTCCCTAAAACCGTGTTTGTTCCTTCTTTTACGCTTTGATGGCTGATATGTTCTTTTCTGTCCGGGCATTGTATTATCCTTTTCTTGTTTGCTTTGTTCGCGATTCCTCTCGCAAAAATCTGGGCGCAAATATACAAAGAGTTTTTTCTTTGGCAAATACAATTAAAAAAATATTTTCAGTATTTGGTTACTGCCCAGAAATAGGTTTTTATTACTTTTGCCAAAATCTGATTTTAGTAACAAAATCAACCTATGAGACACATTTTTAGCTCTTTGGTCGTGCTTTTTTTTACGGCTGCTTGTTTTGGGCAGACTTCCTTGGCATACAACCTCAAGAAAGATGCTGTCTTCACCGTTAAACAAGAGGCACAACAAATTATTACACAAGAGCTTGATGGGGCTACCCATGAGCTTACCAATAAAATAGATGGTATTTTAGAGTTTAAGGTTTTAGCCGAAAGAGACAGCCTCTACGACATTGCCCTTACTTTTAAGGACCTTAACCTTTTAATGACCTCAAGCATCCAGGGTGAGTTAATGAACGTAAAGGCCAAGGAGGTTAACGAGGAAGATATGCAATCGCAGATTTTTAATAGTCTTTTGAACAAGCCAGTTAAAATGGTACTCGCCAAAAACGGGGATATTCTCGAAGTAAAAGGAGGCGATAAGTTAGTGGCACAAATGGCAGAGGCTTCTGGATTAGAAGACGAGTTTTCCCTAAATATGATGAAAAAATCCTTGCAAAAGGAATTTGGATCAGAAGCACTTTCCAATAGTTATAAGCAGATGACTTTTATTTATCCGAAACAAAAAGTAAAAGTAGGCGCCCATTGGAAAAATGAATATAGCGGTAAACTACAGGCCAAGAATTTGTGGACCTTGGACCAAGTTACTAACAAAAATGCCAATATTTCAGGCAAAGCCGATGTTACCATGAATGTTCAAGAGCCCACAACCACTATGAAGCTCAAAGGGTCTCAAACCACAAAAATAACAACGGACATCACTTCGGGATTTATACAAAAAATGATTGTGGAAGGTCTTTCTAAAGGTGCATCTACCATGGCACAAATGGGAGACCAAGAAATACCTACCACGATAGAATCGCTTATTACCTATGAGCTTTTAGACCCTCAACTACAAACCAAATAATTATATAAATGTTCCATAAAAACATTAAACTAGTCATTGCAGGACTAATAATTGCTTACGCCGTTTATCAATTTGTAGAAGGTAATATAGGGAATGGCATTTTCCTTTTATTATTATCCTCCATTTTTATATTTCTCTATTTTAGAAATGAAATTCTTCTTTTAGCTTTCTTTAAAATGAGAAAGCAGGATTTGGAGGGAACCAAAAGCTGGTTGGACAAAATTAAAAATCCCGAGGGCTCTCTGGTAACTAAACAGCAGGGATACTATAATTATCTTCACGGAATAATTTATTCCCAAAAAAATCTTACGCAGGCAGAGAAGTATTTTAGAAAGGCCCTTAAACTTGGTCTTAACATGGATTATGATGTGGCCATGGCCAAATTAAGCTTGGCAGGTATTGCCATGCAAAAAAGGCGTAAGCGAGAAGCTACAACACTATTAAACGAAGCAAAGAAATTGGATAAAAACAATATGCTAACTGAGCAAATTAAAATGATGCAGCAACAAATGAAGCGTATCTAACTGAAAATTTCTTTACCTATTTTAAATATAAAATGCCCTTTAGAGGGCATTTTTTTTATAATAATGGTGCCCAAAGTCTACTAAAAGACTCTTTTAGCTTACGCGAAATGCTCCGGTTTCGCCACCTATCCAAATCAACTTCCTCGCAATCTTCCAAATCCTTTAGAAATACATTGCCTAGTTCTGAATTAAAGCGTTCATTATAAATTAGGGCATTAATTTCAAAATTCAGCGCAAAACTTCTATAATCCAAATTCGCCGTCCCCACGGTGGACAACATAGAATCGACCACCATCGTTTTTGCATGAACGAATCCTTTACAATATCTAAAAATTTGAATTCCAGATTCCAAACACTGCTCGATATAGGAATCCGAAGCATACTGAGCTGCCCAAGAATCAGATTCATAGGGAACAATTACTTTCACATCAACCCCACTTCTAGCTGCCGTTGTCAATGCTGTAAGTATGGCATTATTGGGCATGAAATATGGTGTAGTAAGATATATTCTAGTCTTGGCCGTATTTATGGCACAAAAAATAGCCTCCATGATATTGGCCCAATCTGTATCAGGGCCACTGGCAGCCATTTGTACTGCCACTGGTTCTTGCGTTTCCGGTTTCGAGTTAGGAAACAAGTTTCCTTCGATTTCCATCTCTTTCTTGGATACAAAATTCCAGCTTAATAGAAAAGAACTTTGCAAAGCCCCAACGGAACCACCCTCCAACCTTAAATGCGTATCCCGCCAATAACGGTCATTGTCATAGGAGTTATCATATTTCTGATCCAGGTTGATACCTCCTACATAACCAATGCTTCCATCAATAACGACGATTTTTCTATGGTCCCTATAATTCAATTTACTAGTAGAGTTACTGAACAAAACGGGCATAAAAGCATAATGTTCAACTTTGGAAGCCTTTAATTTTCGTTTGGCCCTTTTAGACAAATCGCTACCCACATCATCATACATAAGTCTTACCGTAACTCCTTCTGTGGCTTTTTTACAAAGAATATCGATTAGCTCCTCCCCCAACTCATCATCAAAAAGAACAAAGTACTCCATATGAATATGGTTCTTTGCCTTTTCTAAATCTTCCCTAAGTTTTTTAAACTTTTGTTCACCATTGATTAAAAGCTGTACATCGTTATCAAATGTTAGTACAGCCTTTTCGTTATTCCTAAGGAGTTTGTAGATTTTAAATATCCCTTCACCAAATGTCTCCTCAAAATCCTCACGTTCTTCCCTGTCTAGCTTAAAGTTTTTTCTCCACTCTTTTATACGCTTGTTATCAAGAATATACTTTTTTTCAAATATTTTCGATTTCCTATAATCCTGACCAAAAAAGTAATATACAATAAGCCCTAAAAAAGGAAGTACGGCCAACGCAAATAGAAAAGAAAGTGTTTTAACGGGGTTTTTATTCTTAAGTAAGATGATAAAGCACAGGAAGATAACCAGTAGGTAATTGACTCCTAAGAGAATCCACCATAGGTTATCCTTACCAAAAGCAATAACTGTATCCATTCTTAAAAATACTGAAGTTCTCTAAAATGCAAAAAAGGGCCCTCAAATGAGCGCCCTTTTAGCTTATAAATGAATGCAAACAATATGAGACTTATTTTGCACCCTTGTAATATCCTTTATATGGTATCTCTACCGTATACTTTTTTCGGGAACTATTATTCAAGTGAGGCTCCCTAAGCCATGGATTATGTCGTTTTAAAATTCTATAATTGATTTCATATTTCTGGGCGAAATCTGCAAAACTCAATACGGGCTCATCAACCTCCACCTTAAAAGTTGGCACAGCCTTATACATATCCTTCTCCTCAACCACAAATCCATACTTTTCCGGATGGCTCAAAATTTCTTTGATAGCCATGATTCTAAAAACATATCTACCGGTCTCCTGTCCTAAAAGCAAATCATAGTAATCCTCTACCTGCTGTATACCTAGATATTTGCTGATGGCGCCTGCTCCGGCATTGTAAGAAGCTGCTGTTAACGTCCAGCTACCATATTTTTTATAATGTCTGTTTAAATACTCACAGGCTACCTCTGTGGCCTTTTCTAAGTGGTATCTTTCATCCACGTTAGAATTAACCTCTAATCCATATTCCCTACCCGTAGCTTTCATAATCTGCCAGAAACCAGTTGCCCCTGCATGGGAAACAACGTTCTGAAGTCCGCTTTCGGCAACCGCCAGATACTTAAAATCATCAGGTACGCCATTCTTGGCCAAAATAGGTCCAATTATAGGAAAGTATTTATGCGCCCTCTTTATAAGTAACAATGCATTGGATTGCCAATAGGTGTTTACTAGAAATTCACGGTCAATTCGTTCCATTATTTCCGGATCATCTTGAGGGACTACCTCACCGGCAAAATTCAAATCTTCCGGAATATCAATAGCAGATATCCTATAGGAATCAGCTACATTCTTATCCACATCGTTTTCGGCCACATCTTGGCCCGCATCCTTTTGAGGCTCTACATTACTTTGTACTGCAAAAATTAATGTGCTAACCACAAAAAATACCCCTAGCAGCATCAAAGCGTTCTTTAATATCTTCATTTTTCTAATTGATTGTTTATCAAAGTTACTACTTACAACTCTTTTATTGCAAAATAATTGTGGGCAAGTTCTCATTAAACCACTTGGCCCTATGAATAATCATGGTATGGGTCCCATTTTTGACCTTTATACAGTTTTTAATGTTCTTGATAGGAAACACTGGGTCTTTCTCTCCGTGAATATGCACCATTTCAGCAGGGAAATCCTTTGCCCGCCAATTGACGATTTTGTCCAATGACCAATCTATATAATTTTTATCACGAACGGATAAATATTCTTCATATAATTTCAACCGTTCATTTACCTTTTCTCCAAAAGCGTATTTGGCCATCAATTCAACATTATTAACTAATCCTGTGGGTAATATTTTGTGTGCTCCAGTATATTTGGCCCATCTCATTCTTCTGGGAAGTTCCTGCGAAGATTTTACGCTAGAAACTACCACGACCTTTTTTACGGGTTGAAACCTGGCCATTTCCTGTACCAACATGCCCCCGAATGACACTCCCAACAAAACAGGGTTTTGGTGAATTATTTGTTCGTTCATCTTTTTAGCATATGCTTCTAATGACATATTTTTATTGGGTACAAACCACTCTAAAAGATGAAGTTTGAACTTTTCCGAAGGCAATGAAATATTCTTAAAAATAGATGGATTGGCCGCCATACCCGGCACGCAGTAGATATGTGTTATTTCATCTATCATTTTCTTTAATCAACGAATTATTAGGATTTTAACATATATTTCACTACTTTTGTAACTGTCTTTGGGGTAACTCAAACGTTTACGTAATTAAAGCAAAAGTAAATAAAATTGCGATGGTTGATATCGTGATTTTTTTATCTACTGCAACTACAAAAATCAAACTATATGAATGAAGTAGAAATTAGCGACAATAGTTTCCTGCGCCAGTTCGAAACTAAAGTCAATGGTCACTTGGCCAAAATTGAATACTCTTCTCAAGAAAGAAAAGTATTCTTGACAAAATTGGTAATCCCTGAAGAAATTACCGAAGAAGGCTTTAAGGAAGGATTCATTAAATCCGTACTTAACCACATTCAGGAACAAAACCAACGAGTTGTTCCTACTAGCCCACAAATTGCCGGATTTTTGAGAAAAAATAGGCAATATAAAGAGATGTTACCAGTAGGCATCAGAATCTAATAGGCTAGAATCTTATTAAAAAAACCCGCTTGTAGCGGGTTTTTTTATATCCTTTATTTTTTCTCTTAGTTAGGCGGAAAGGGCTTCACTTATAAAATTGAACCTCACTAGACCACTTTCATCAATTTCTGTAAGTTCTACCTCATGTAGGGTATTGACCAATTCTGGATTCCAAGGAGCCATTACCTTTACATAGTTTTCCGTAAAGCCATGAATATAACCTTCCTTATTTTCCCCTTCAAAAAGTACGGTTCTTTTTGTACCTATCTGACTTTCATAAAAAGCTCTACGTTTTTTAGCCGAAAGACCTCGTAACATCTTACTTCTTTTTTGTCTCACTTTTTTAGGCACAGCACCTTCCATTGAAGCTGCCGGGGTATTTTCTCTTTCGGAGTACGTAAAAACATGAAGATATGAAATATCCAAGTCATTTAGGAAATGGTACGTTTCCAAAAAATGTTCCTCCGTTTCACCTGGAAAGCCAACAATCACATCTACCCCAATACAAGCATGAGGCATAGTTTCCCTTATCCTTTTCACACGATCTACATAGAGGTCACTTAGGTACCTGCGACGCATTTTCTTTAAAATATCATCACTTCCACTTTGCAACGGGATATGAAAATGGGGAACAAAAGAATCACTATTGGAAACAAAATCGATTGTTTCGTTTTTTAACAGGTTTGGTTCTATGCTTGATATTCGTAATCTATGGATTCCTTCTACTTGATCAAGGGCCTGTACCAATTCTAAAAAGGTATGTTCATGCTTTTTGTTTCCAAATTCTCCTTTTCCGTAATCCCCTATGTTGACTCCAGTAAGTACAATTTCCTTAATACCCTGTTCTGAAATTTCGGAAGCGTTCTTTAGAACATTGGATAAGGTATCACTTCTTGAGATACCTCTTGCCAACGGAATGGTACAATAAGTGCATTTGTAATCACAACCATCCTGCACTTTTAAAAAAGCTCTAGTACGATCCCCAATGGCATAACTTCCCACATAGAAATCCGCGTCTTCAATTTCACAGGAATGAACCTCCCCAAAATCATTCTTGGACAAATCATTGATATAGTCGGTAATCTTGAACTTTTCAGTAGCGCCCAAAACTAAGTCCACCCCATCTACGGCAGCAAGTTCTTCGGGCTTTAATTGGGCGTAGCACCCAATGGCAGCAACAAAAGCTTCGGGATTTACTTTTTGAGCCTGTTTTACAATCGTTTTGAAGCGTTTATCCGCATTTTCCGTAACGGAACAAGTGTTGATAACGTACATGTCCGCTTTTTCCGAAAAATCGACACGATCAAACCCTTCCTCTGTAAAACCCCTTGCGATTGTGGAGGTTTCAGAGAAGTTCAACTTACAGCCCAATGTATAAAAAGCTACTTTTTTCTTCATAGGTCCAATTTCCTAAAAAGGGCTGCAAATATAATCAGAATAAATGTTTAACCCCAAACATCGGGTACCATATAGACCAAAACGTAGAAATCTCGGTTATTTAGATGTTCCCTAAAATCAATAATTTCTCCACTTTTTAGTAAGTTCAAAAACATGCTCCAATATATTGGCATCCTCTACCGTAAATTCAACATTTCTCCTAGCCATCATGACTTTGGCGGCTTCAAAAGCCTTCTTTGTACCGTATGTAGTAAAACCGGAGGCTCCGCCCCAACTAAAACTAGGAACAAAATTACGAGGAAACCCGGGTACGTAAATATTACAGTTTACCCCAATGACCGTTCCTGTATTAAACATGGTATTAATGGCGGTTTTGCTATGGTCTCCCA
>NZ_JACSOH010000044.1 GCF_014349235.1 Cytophaga sp. FL35
ATTATATTGATTATAGGTTTTACGATTTATGATACAAATAACTAATTGATTAAAGTTTCTATTAATTTTGACCAACTAATTATACAATTGTTATTTGCCTGCGGTAGAATTTTAAGTTTAGATAAATCTAATGAAGACATTGATGATGATTATGGCAGCTATTTAAGTTAATTGTATGACATTGGAGCTCTTCAGAAAAGACGAAATACTCGTGTTATATAAGTTCCATTAAGGAAATCGAGAATTCTAAACATCGTGGGTTGGAACATACTCAGGTATGGAATATAGCAAGCCTGGAAAGTACTAACACAAATAACCTAAGTAATAAGTTTCTACTACACGAAAAGACTCCATATGAATTAGAAGATTAATATACCATCTAAAAGATGCTAAAGAATATTAGTAATAATTATCAAGCAAAATTCTACTAGCGATTACTACTTATGTCTTCAATACGGCAGCAATTTATCGGGATTATCTAGGGCAAAGTAGAGCGCACATATAACATGGTAAAGGAAAATTCGACATTTGAGGTAAAGCATATTCCCTCCCTATTGAAGGAGACCTATATTGCGTGGAACAATGATAATCCGTTCCGGTTAAGCGCCGTTGTTGCCTATTATGCTATTCTTTCATTACCCGCGCTCTTAGTAATAATTGTTAATTTAGTCGGAACATTTACAAGTCCCGAATCTATACAAGACATTTTGACTAGTGAATTCTCCGAAGCATTGGGAAAGGATTCGGCCGAGGCTATTCAAGTTATGTTAGATGAAACTGAAAATAAAAAAAGGAATTTTATATCAACTATCATTGGATTAGGTACCTTAATTTTCGGGGCCACTGGAATGTTTTACCAACTGCAAATCTCACTTAATGATATCTGGCAAGTAGAACCCGATCCTAAAGCAAAATGGTGGAAACTAGTTTTTGATCGCGCTCGAAGTTTTGCATTTATATTAGTTATTGGATTTCTCTTATTAATTAGCTTTGTTGCTACAGCTGCATTGTCGGCTCTCAACGATTATATAAAGTCGAGTTTTCCAGATATGGTGCTCACTCTTGCACAGTTATTTGATATTCTTTTCTCGCTTGGAATTATAAGTCTCCTCTTTGCACTAATGTTCAAATTTCTTCCAGACGCTAAGGTAGAATGGAAAACTGTTTGGATTGGAGCTTTCATCACATCTATTCTATTCTTACTTGGTAAGTTAATACTCGGATATTATTTTGGACAAGCAAATCCTGGCTCTACTTATGGAGCTGCTGGAACTATTGTGCTTATTTTATTGTGGGTTTCTTACTCCTGTTTAATATTACTCTTTGGAGCAAAATTTACTTTCGTTTATGCCAATCGTTATGGGCAAGGTATCAGGCCAATGCCTCTGGCCCGTAAAAAGGCCTAAGCAATCAATAAATTCATCATTTCGCATGGTTTAATTGAGCCAAAAGCTTAGTACTATGCTCAATGGCAATTGAACTATCTTTAAAATAGAGTGTTTCGACTCCCATCGTTTCTATGTTAGATAAAGCTTTAACTGAATTAACCTTAGGTTTCAACCCAGTTTGCCTTAGGTAAACGATTGATATGTTTAAAGGGAACAATTTAACTATGCGTTCATAAATATAGGGATCCTGTTGAGTGTCGTCGCCAATTAAAATAAACTGCAATTCAGGATAGAATTCAATAATGTGCTTAATTTTATGAAACTTATGATCATGGTTACCGCCTCCACTTCGCAGAAAATCTAATAATCCCGTTTTCAATTTTTTCAATTTAAACACGGCTTTTGGAAACTCATTCAAGTCGGTAAATTCATTGATGAAATTATATAAGTTCCATTCACTACTGGAAACATAAAAAAAAGCATTAGATCCCATATTTTTCTTTCTTCCAGCATTGCTTAAAATTCGATAATGTTGTAAAACATCCGTAAAAATTTTCCGCCTATGAATATTTTGAGTCAATAAGACGTAAATCTTTTTAAATAAGCTTCTCGTATGGGAAATCAAAAAAGTATCGTCAATATCTGAAATTAGACCGTATTCTCCTGGATAAGGTTTAATAAATTCTACTTTCTCGGTAATTATCTTTCCTTCTATTTCAGCCTGTAATTCTGCCAAGTGCCATCCGGCAGATAAATTATAAGAATAGGGTATAGAAAAACGGAAATAACCATCCTTCAAGGTTTTAGTCTGTACCTCGATGCCATTGAGTTTTAATACAATGGAATGATTGGAAAAAGGCTTTAATTTAAACATTTTAAAGATCTCGACAGCATGTCTAATCTTCCGTCCCTGAAAATCATATCCAATTTCCGGCCGACTGTATAGATGTCCAAATATTATTATTTCTTGCTCATTGGCATATCCTTTATACGTTTGCAAAACAATGGCCATGTTCGCCTATAATTTATGCTTAAATTTAAATGTAGGTAATAAAATTACTACCTAAAAATTCACATGAAGAAAGTTTTGATGATTGTCAATCCAATATCTGGAAATATTGACAAGTTGCCCATAATTAAACAAGTTCAACATTTACTTCATCAAAAGGTCGAATTATGCATATTTACAACCTCAGGTGATGGAGATATTAGATTGCTGGAATTAAGGATTCAACAATTTGGACCTGACCGGCTTCTGGTCGTAGGTGGTGATGGAACAATTAAATTAGCTGCTGAAGCGGGATATAAAAAAAAGATGGAAATAGGTATATTACCTATGGGTTCTGCAAACGGATTAGCAACCGATTTAGACATTCCTAAATCTTTAGAACAAGCTTTGCAAGTGGCATTAGGAAAGAATTTAATGGCAGTAGACGTCATAGAAATTGCAGATAGCATAGGATTACATATAAGTGACATCGGAATTAATGCTGAATTAATTGCAAACTTTAGTCAAAATAAGATTCGAGGACATTTTGGATATTTTTTAAATACCATACCAACCTTACTTCGAACTAAGGCACCATATAAATTCTCAGTCTCTGCAAATAATAAAACTCTCCATTTCAAAGCCATTATGGTGGCAATTGCTAACAGTAAAAAATTTGGCACCGGCACAATAATAAATCCAGAAGGAAAAATAAATGATGGAGAAATAGAAATCATAATATTTAAAAAACTAGATATTGTCAACATTTTAAAAACTATAGGTGGTGAGGTTAAACTCAATTCTGATTTTGTAGAAATTATAAAAACCAAAGAGGTCACCATTAAGGCAGAGAGACCGGTTGATTTTCAAATAGATGGCGAGCACTTTGGACAAACATCAAATATATATGCATGTGTGAAACCTGGAGCAATTAAAATTGCCATACCCTAGCTGGTAAATTGATTTCAGAAAACGGTTGAAAGGACTTACTTCCGATTTTTTTTGTACAGGCTCCATTCGAAAAATAAGGGAAGGAAATCTAGGGATCAACCAAAAGTTGTTTAATTAATTAGAGAATGAAGGAAATAATATAGTGGCAATTATTATTATCAAGATTATAGAAACAACTATTACGGTGATGAGTGGAAATCTCGATTTGGTAGATTCCGTAGTCTGATTTCTAACTCCAATGTCATCTCGTTGTTTTGTTTCCATTGGGGCACTTTCACTGGCTTTACTGCTACTCTCTTTCATTTTTCTCATGACTTTCCGAATTATTTTCTATTGGTATTTTAATTAATTGGTTGCCTATAGATGAGCTTTAAGATACTCTATTAAATTTTGCTAGGTTTGAGAAAGAATTACTATACACCCTTACGAACAGAATCTAATTATCGAAGCGGTAAAAAGAATGAATTCAAATCCTATTATAACCGCAATAAACAGTTTATATAATTTTGAGGCATGCATATTCTGGGGGAAACTCATAATAAATGTGGAATTCGATTAAAGTTCAAGTGGAAAGAAAAGATTTGCCGGGAACTCTACGCAGAATTCCCAGCTTTAGCATGTTATACCTTTCTTCCAGTTAGCAAATTGTAGATTAACAGGATGACGGCTATGACCAAAATGGCATGGATTATACCCCCAACATCGGGAAACATTGTAAAGCCCAATAACCATGCAATCACCAATATGACAATAATAGTCCAGATAGCACTTTTCATAATTTAAGAAGTTTTATTGATTAGATTTGCAATGTAAATAGCAATCTAAGTAAGCGTTGCCGCAAATAATTTAATTACGGACTTGTTTGATTTTCTCTATCCCAACTGGTCACCCAATAAGATTTTCGATAGATTTCCCACATGATAAACAAGGTATTAATCAGTATGGGTCCAATAATTACTCCTACAATTCCCAGCAGGGGAATACCGATAATAACACCAATTAGGGTCTGTAAGGGATGTATATTGTCATAACTTTTTAAGAAAAGTATTCTTATCAAATTATCAATCGTTGAAATTACCAATAGACCGTATGAAAGAGTTGTCCATGCCAAAATCTCTTTACCCGAACCGAGCAAGAGTAGGAATAGCGGTACGAATCCCAATGACGAACCTATAAAAGGAACAATAGAGGCAAAACCTATAATTACCGACCAAAAAAATACATCACCCACCCCTATAAACATCAATCCGATAAAAGCTACGATACTTTGAGCCAATGCCGTTATCGGTATGGCCCAAAAATTCGAACGAATCTTTTTACGTGCTGGAATCATCACTCTTTTAATGTCCGCTTCCGAAAACGGAAGATACTTTTCCAAAAAGTCCGAGGCATCGGATTTGGTCAATAATAAATAGTATAGCGTAAGTACCATCAGCAGCATACCGACTAACGTTACCAATAGATTTGCCATAATCACTTCAAAGCTACTTTCAAAAAAATTAGTAATCATGTCTTGACCTAGGTGCCATTCGAAATCCTCATCGACATACTTCTGGATAAGAAATACCAGTTTATCAAGAGCCGAGGAAATCTGTACCATACCCTTAACGGCTTTATCCATTCGCGTCCACAACATTCCAAACAGAAAAATCGGTGGTATAATAATCGACAAAGTGGTTAGTATTGTTAAAACCCCTGCCGCCAGTTTAGGACGAAGGCCAATTTCAATAAGGGGTTCCATTTTTTCTTCCAAAAGAATATAAAACACAAACGCCGCTAAACAACCTGACATGAACGGTACCAGATGCCATCCTATCAAGATTCCTCCCAAAATAATGAGAGAAAGAAGGAACAACTGTTTCAGATAGGAACTTTCGAGTATGGGCATGGCCGAAATAGATTCAGCCTAAATTAAATAAAGGAGTAATATTAGAGGTGCTTTTTATTTTTAAATAGTATTGGATTAGATATAATTGTCCCACTATTCTATTTCACAGTATCTTTCTGCTACCATTGGTTATAATATTAGCAATAAAAATGCAAAATTAGTTATAGACCACAATCTGCAGTGCGCAATAATATGATATATCCCTTTTTTCAAAAAGTTTACATACAGTTGGTAAGATAATCAGTCATTGTTCAAGAGGAAGCGGTCCTTCGGAAGAGGTTTAAAACTATTACTAGTAGCGATTTTTAAGGTCTTACCTAACAGCGCAGTTAACTTCCCAAAACTTGAGGGCTTTGAAATATATCCGTGAGCTCCATTCATATAGGCATTTTCAATATCCGCTTCAGAAGTAGAGGTGGAATAGATTGCGACAAAAATCTTATCAAGACCTAATGAGTTACGTAGTTTTTTCAAAACTTCGATTCCAGAAATAACAGGCATGTTAAGATCCAGAAAAATCAAAGTGCTCACCGATTGGTCCAACCTGTCAAGCTTTTTTAAGAAGTCACTACCGTCTTCACAGAGAAGAAGCTCGGCCTGCAATTTCAGAGCATCGAAGGCCTCTGCAAATAATTCGCGGTCATCCGGATCATCATCCACCAAAATTATTCTTTGTTTCGCATTCATTTCGCTGGAGTAAGATTAACCTTATTAATAGCCTTGCAAGATAGCTATAATATCCGGATAAATAGTTCTAAATAAAATTTGTCTACAATCATCTAACTTTTTATGAATCAAACATATGATATCAAATTGATTAAAATCATTATTCCATAGGCAAATAAAGGGTGAAAGAAGCTCCATTTCCAACTTTACTGGAGGCCACAATCGCACCATTATGAGCCAGAACGATTTTTTTTACAATGGCTAACCCTATACCGGTACCTCCATACTTCGTCTTGTGATGTGATCTTTGGAAAACCTCAAAAATTTTATTTTCCATTCCAGATGGAAAACCTATCCCATTATCGGTGACCTGAATTTTTGCGTAGCTCAAATTTCTATTCAATTCCAGTTTATTTATTTCTCTCGAACTACATTTAAAATACGATACTTGAATTTTGGGAATTTCATTTTCTTTAGAAAACTTGAGGGAGTTACCGATAAGGTTATCAAAAACTTGCCGTAACTGAAATGGCACCCCAATAACTATCGGCAGTCTGTCGTATTTTACCTCGGCCTTTTTTATATCAATATACTCGGATCTATCTTCAATAATTTGATTCAGAATAGTATTTAAATCTACGGCTTCAAACTTGAAGCTATTGTCATCGGCTCTGGAGAAGGCCAGCAAATCATCAATCAACGAACGCATTCGCTTGGCTGATTCTGTAATTTTATGAAAATATCCCTTTCCTTTATCTGATAGACTATCACCCTCCCGTTCCATGATTCGAGAGGTGAACATTTGAATTTTCCGTAAAGGCTCCTGTAGATCGTGACTAGAGACATATGCAAATGATTCTAATTCATCATTTGCTTTCTCTAATTGCTTAATTGATTTTTCTAAATCTGCATTAGCCTTGTTTAATAAATGAGTTCGTTGTTCTACCTGATTCTCTAATTCTTTTGAAAAATGAATTAATTTCTGCCTGGCATAGTATTCGTTAGATACATCTGTAACGGTTATCATAACTCCGGAAACCGAGCCATCGATTTCCCTCAAAGGCAGATATACATAATTCACGTAAAAGGTATTCTGCTGACCATTTATATTTACTATAGCTTGTGAATTATAATCACGGGTCGACTTACCAGTTCTTATAACGTCTTTTAAAATCTCAATATATTTCTGGCCCTCTAATTCTGGAAATACATCAATTAATCTTTTTCCCGCAATTTCCTTCCATGCCTTACCCCAAAAGTGACTAAGCATTTTATTATTGGCCATTTCGATTCGTAAATCGCTACCTCGAAAAATGGCTTTTGCCACAGGAGATTGTAATACTAAATTTTTAAACTGTGTTTCTTTTTCCTTTAAATCATTCTGAGCTACTACATAATCAGTGACCTCGTTAGTAATTAGCATTATTTCCAGTAAATCATCGGATTCTCCATTTATTGGATGTAAAATAAAATTGAAATAGGCCTGTTCAATTTTACCATTTCTTTTTACTGGCATTAAAAACTCCTTACCGCGAACCGATTCTCGACTTTTAAATAATTCATTAAAAAGTGGACTTACCCTCTCCTCAATACCTGGAAATAAGCTGTAAAGTTTTTTTCCAACTAACTGATGGGGTTTTTTATTTATAAAATTTAAGAAAGTCGGATTAGCCATTTCCACAACCAATTGGGGCCCTTTAAACATAGCTATCCCGGTAGGAGCATTCCGTACTATATTTTCGAATCTTTCCTTTTCAGTTTTAATTTGGAGATTGGCATACCTAAGTTGCTCAGCGGCTTTTTCTTGTTCTGTTACATCTTGAAGTATACCATTGAATCGATAGGCTTCACCTGCCTCATTAAACCAGGAACGACCCAAGGCCCTAACTATCTTAATTTCTTTGGTGGTCTTGTTCTCTATTGAATATACAACATCATATTTTCCATCATTTTCTCCATTTAAAGCTCTCTGGATCTCACTTTCGACACGTTGCCTGTCTTGTGGTAGAATAGCATTCAAGGCAATTGGCAAATCAATTTCCATCTTATTAGATATGCCAAACCAATCCTTAAGCCTTTTATTCCCTTGAAACTTATGGGTTTTTGGGTTATAATCCCAAGTGCCAAGCTCAGCGGCATCAACCGAAAATTTTAATAAATCTTCGCTCTCTTCTAACCTTTTCAGGTTAAGAACAGCATTCGTTGTTTCGGAGCAAGTGACGAGTACACCATTGATTTTTTCGTCGTCACCCATTAAGGCACTATAGCTAAAGGTCCAATAGACATTTTCTATTCTACCATTTCGATTTATTGGAATCAATTGATTTTCTCTAAAAATGGGATTACCGGTAGATAGCACCTCTCTAATCATTGGCTCTATAGTATGCCAAATTTCCGGCCAGGCGTTCTTGGCTTTTTCACCGATAATTGAAGGATGTTTACCTTCTGTACCTAGACTTGGTCGATATGCATCATTATAGAAGCAGTATAAATCACTATCCCACCATATAAATTTTGGAAATGCAGATTTAAGCATATTGCTTAAGGAAATCTTTAAAGACAAAGGCCAAGTTTCAGGTTTCCCCAATTTATGAGTAGTCCAGTCTTTGGCAGCTATTAGAGTAGCCATTTCTCCCCCACCTTGAAGAAAAGATGGGAGCATATCATGTTCCGTATGTGTCATCACATTTCCCTAAATACAAATTCTAATTTTCCCTGACCTTTCCCATTTATATTTAAAACATTTGTTATGCATAACTCCAACATAGATTTTAGCTGTTGAAATGAAGATGGTTTTTGCAAATATTGATTTGCTCCGGATTCAGATAACCTTTTGGCAATGCTGTCCACAATTATTGTAGAATAA
Organism: Cytophaga sp. FL35; assembly: GCF_014349235.1. Taxonomy (GTDB): domain Bacteria; phylum Bacteroidota; class Bacteroidia; order Flavobacteriales; family Flavobacteriaceae; genus Euzebyella. The sequence goes on from NZ_JACSOH010000044.1 coordinate 8,748, forward strand.
ACAATTACAGGAATATCTAGCAACCTCTTTTCGCTGCGAATTCTTAGTAGACAATCTGCACCATTTAAAACCGGCATGTTGAAATCCATAAATATGAGATGCGGAATTGGATGACCAGCCCCTAAATATTCGAATAAATCCAAACCATTTGCGAATGTATCAATTTCAGTTTGGAATGGGAGTTCACTTATGGCATCCTCGAAAAGGTCACGATCATCTTCATCATCATCAATCAGGAAAATTTTATATCTCATTAATTATATAAGAATAGCATGGTCAAACGATTGTACAATTTATAAATTTCTTTAAAGAAGCAAAAAGTCATTTATATCATTATCACAAGAGGATGAAGAAATCAAATATTAGATTAAAACTTTTAATAATCTAAAATCCACTACTCAAATACTAGTTAAGCAACTGGTAATTTTCTAGCAACTAGACCTTAAGATTCATCCGGGTTGAAATGAATGTATGCAAGCAGAACTAAGAATATCAAGCGGGAATTTCTTTTCCGAATAGCGCTTGATACGCATCAACTTTTTTTAAACTTTAACAAAATGAGATGAAGCTATTATATTTCTAAATCTATTCAGATTCAAAAATTAGTTAAAATAATTCAGTCTGCGAGAGCTCAGGATAGTCTACCTTATTTGTAATCTCAGCAACATTACCCTTATATGCCTTCCCTCTTAGTCTGTCCACCGTATAAGCTTCCATTTCTTCATCCGGGTAAGGTCCAATGAGCTCGCTTATCGCTTTTTCTGCCAATTCTTCGTCGTATTCACCTAACCACTTATCTTGAAGTTCATCGGGTAAGATTAATGGCATTCGCGGTTCTTCAGATGCCGCAGGATTATTGTGGATTTTTTCCATCATTTCATTGGCCGTGGTCGTTACTATGGTAAAGGTACTTTGGGTCTCTCCACTTTCTTCATCCGTCCATTCACGCCAAAGACCTGCCAATACCATGGGTTGACTACCTTTTCTAAAAATGAAATGCGGGTATGTATTGTTATTGAAATGCCTATGTTCATAAAACCCATCAATTGGAATAAGACACCTTCTACTTTTGGCGGAAGACTTAAAGGATTTTAAATCAAATATAGTTTCACCCCTGGCATTCAAAGTTTTGTTCCACGCCCCATACAACTGTTTTTTATTCTTGACCCAGTAAGGTGCCAACCCCCATTGTGAAATGGTCGGTTCATAGGGATTTTCATTGGTGTATATCAATAATCTGGGATGCTTGAAACCAGTTACATGGTAATAAGGAAAATCGGCGACCTCCTTTATTCGCTCCTTAATATCCTTGAGCACTTCTTTATTACCTTCTCTATTGGCCCTTTTGAGCTGTGTATCTAAATGGACCCGAACATCGTAGCACATAACCTAATTTGTTTACTACAAGATAATCATTAGCTTTTGATTTCCTTTCGTTTAGCAGATTTAAGCTTAAAAAAGTCTTCGTACTTGGGCTCATCCGAACTTCGGGGATCCGGTTTAAGATGCAATTTTTTAGTCCATATGACATCCATACTGAAGTGGCCAAATTCTTCCGTAATTTTTCCATAACACGCATATATGCCCCTACCTAGAATTTGATATTTTTCCACCACACTTGGAAAATGTACAGCATCAAAATAGTCTCCCTCTTGATCAATAAAGGTGCTTAAACGCATTCTTTTCCCTTGGCTAGTCGTATGAAATCGCGTGTTAACCACATTGCCATAAAGTAACATTTCCTTCCCTGAGAATCCCCCCATATCCTTCGCTAATGCTTTGGAAAGCAATTTCTCGGATATCAAATCGAAATAATCACACAAGGGAAAACCCAACAATTCCATTTCGTCATAGGCATCCTCCAGCCATCCTTGATCAAACGACGGCAATACAAATTTTCTATGGTCAGGCCTGAATAATTGGGGATGGGCCGAGCGCTTACCTAGCGCATTCAATTTAAAGGCAGCCTCCCAAAGCAATTCAGGTTTACTTTTTCCAGTAAATCGAAATGCGCCAATACGTACCAAAATAGTTAGCTGTTCTAAGCTCACGGTTACACGATCCACAAAATCATCCAAGGACTCGAACCTACCGTAAAGTTGACGTTCGGTCAGCAGTCTTTGAACTAATAAAGTTTCAAGATTTTTCAAATACCCAAAACCGAGATAAATATTCTTACCCTTGATACAATTGGCATGTTCACTGTGATTGATACAGGGGGCGTGAATGATACCCCCACACATTCGGGCCTCATGAATATAGTGTTCGCTACTATAAAAACCGCCGCCGTTATTAAGTACGGCTACCATAAACTCCAATGGAAAATAATGTTTAAGATAAAGACTCTGATAGCTCTCTACTGCATAACTAGCCGAATGCCCTTTAGCAAAAGCATAACCCGCAAAACTCGAAATCTGCTCCCAAACTTCATTGATGATTTCCTCTGAATAACCTCTTTCCAAGCAATTGGAACGGAATTTTAACTCGACCGCTTGAAATTCTTCCCTAGAACGAAACTTTCCGCTCATCCCCCTCCGCAATACATCGGCCTCCCCAAGATCCAAACCAGCAAATTCATGGGCTACTTTCAGAACATCTTCTTGATAGACCATAACACCATACGTCTCAGGCATAATCTGAGCCAATATTGGATGCGCTTCTTTACGTCGTTCGGGTTCACGATGTCTGCGGATGAACTCCGTTTTCATCCCTGAGGAAGAAACTCCAGGACGGATGACCGAACTGGCCGCTACCAAACTCAAATAGTCCCTTACCTTTAGTTTTTTCATCAAACCTCGCATAGCCGGAGACTCTACATAATAGACTCCAATAGCTTTACCTTGCGCTAACAGGTTATTCAAATTATCGTCTTTCTTAAACTTCTCAATTTGAGAAATGTCGATTTCAGGTAAATCTGGCCGGTTTTCCTTTACGATTTCAATCGCCTCCTTAATTTTTGCTAGGCCTCGTTGTCCCAATATATCAAACTTAAATATTCCAGCATCTTCAGCAATGATCATATCGAATTGTACGGTAGGAAATCCTTTTGGGGGCAAATCGGTGGCCGAATAAAAGTGTATAGGCCTCTCAAGAATAAGAATTCCTGCAGAATGAACGCTTAAATGATTGGGCATGCCTTGTATGAGCGAACCATATTTTAATACCAAGCGATGTATTTCCTCCATTTTAGACCTATTAAAACTCCCATCACTTAATTGATCGATATCACTTTTGGGGAGTCCGAAAACTTTTCCCAACTCCCTAACGGTAGCCCGATATTTAAAGGTATTGTAGGTTGCCAAAAGAGCTGCATTAGGGTGTTTTTTGAATATATAGTCAGTGATATCATCACGATCTTTCCAGCTAAAATCGATATCAAAGTCAGGAGGTGATGCCCTAAATGGGTTAATGAATCGTTCAAAATATAGGTCCAACTCAATGGGGTCAACATCGGTAATGCCGATGATATAGGCTACAATACTATTGGCGCCACTCCCCCGCCCAACATGAAAATAGCCCTTATTTTTTGCATAGGTAATGATATCGTGATTGATTAAAAAATAGGAAACAAAATCCATCTCCTGAATGACCTTTAACTCCCTTTGGAGCCGTGCCCTTACTTGATTATTGGCATCAGGGTAACGCGAAGGCAAGCCCTCTTGGCATAGGTTCTTTAGGGTATTAAAATCGCTTTCTTTTGACTTTCCAAAAACCTGTAAGTTTTGGGACACTCTTTTGGCTCCAAACTGAAAGTCTATAGAACATTGCGATAATAGACGCCGTGTATTTTCCCAAATACCGGGTATATGGGCGTATGTGTTCGATAGCTCCTCTAAAGGTAACATCCGTTCAGAGGGTCGTCCTTCCTCCGTAGTTTGTAATTTGCTTAGTAAGGTATTATTATCAATGGCACGAAGAAGACGGTGGGCGTTGAAATCACGCTTATTGCGAAATGTCACAGGTTGTTGTACCACCCATTTTTCAAAGGCCTCGCGATAGGGAGAAAAAGGTAGTCTTCTCAGATTTTCAATGGATATGCCTATGTATTCATAAGTTCGAAAAGTTGTTTTTTGCAATAGCATCAACTGTTCAAAAGGGTAGATGATAAAAACGTTATCGAATTCTGGGGCTACTTCGGGTAGTGGCTTTGATTGATGTGAGTGAATGGATAAAAATGAATTAAGTTCCCTAAACCCATCATTGTTTTTGGCTATGCCCAGATACAATTGTTTCGCCCCATTTCTAAAATCAATCCCGACCATGGGTCTGATACCAAACTCAGGCGCTTTTCGAATAAAATTTAGACTAGCCGAGGTGTTATTGATATCGGTCAATACCAGTTCCTTCAATCCACAATCTTTCCCTAACTGGAGCAGATCCAATTCGGAGAAGGTTCCAAAGCGCAAGGAATAATATGTATGACAGTTAAGGTACATCTCTTATTGCGTTCTATGTGCCAAAACCATAGGTGGTTCACCATTAAAGGCATTATAAAATCTACCTATGGACTTTGCTCCCATCGAGGAAGCTCTCATGACAGTCTTTTCTCCGAATCTTCTTCGGATATGGTCCATTGCCCCGTATAGGTTGAGCATTTCCTCGGTATCATCAAAAAGATTGATTTGGTAGTTACCGGAAACCAAATCGCTCATTCGCACCCCCACCAAGCGCAGTAGCAACCGTCTTTGGTACAATTGTTCAAAAAGCTCCAATACTTTCGGAATCAGAATATGATCCGCACTGGTATAGGGTATTTTAACCTGTTTGGTATAGGTATTGAAATCAGCGTATCTAATCTTAATGGAAATACAGGAGGTCAACTTATCCCCGTTTCGTAAGGCAAAGCCTAAATTCTCGGCCATGGCCGTTAAAGTCGTTCGCAGCTTGACCATGTCCGTTGTATTCCAAAAGGTTCTTTCCGTTGATATGGACTTTCGTTCGTGATACTGTATCAATGGGGGTCTATCCATCCCATTGGCCCGACGCCATATCACCTGACCATTTTTGCCAAAGGCGCTGATCATCATTTCCTCGGGCATATCCTGAATAGTCTTCACCTTAAAGACACCCATGTTTTTAAGGGACTGAAATGTTTTTTTACCTATGGAAGGTATTTTATGAACAGAAAGAGGGGCTAGGAACGACTTCTCCAAACCAAATTCTATCTTCATTTGGTTATTGGGTTTCGCCTCGTTGGTAGCCACTTTTGAGGTGATTTTATTCGAGGATAAGCCAAAAGAAATAGGCAGACCCGTCTCCTTCATGATTCTATGCCGGAGTTCTGTTGCATACTTATAACAACCAAAGAATTTATCCATTCCTGATAAATCGGCATAGAACTCATCTACACTGGCCTTTTCAAATAGAGGTACCTGTTCTTTTATGATATCGGTGACTTCTTGAGAAAACTTGGTATACGTACTGGCATTTCCGCGGATAACATAAGCCTCTGGACAAAGTTGCTTGGCCAATTTCATAGCCATGCCTGACCGCACCCCAAACTTTCGTGTTTCATAACTACAGGCCGAGACGACACCTCGATTGCCTGTACCACCTACTAACACAGGCCGCTTCAAGAGTTTGGAGTCCATTCGCCTTTCACAGGACACAAAAAAAGTATCTAAATCGAGATGTAGAATATTGCTTTCCATAGGACCGACAAAATTAACTACAATTTGTAGTCACTATTGCTTATATTTGTAGTATTATGAATTTCATTTCAAAGAACATCCGCCATCTAAGAGATTTGAAAGGCCTTTCCCAGGAGCAGTTGGCCGAAGAATTGGGCATTACCCGATCAAATTTAGGCTCTAAGGAAGAGGGTCGCTCTCAGCCCAATCTAGATTTACTGATTTCGATTTCTGATTACTTTCGGATTCCTGTAGACATTCTTATCAAAAAGGATTTGACGAAGGCCAAGGATTTTTCATTTATCGAATTGGGCAATCAAAGGGTATTGTTTCCCATTATGGTAGATTCCGAAAATGAAGATTTGATAGAGGTTGTACCAGTGAAAACTTCCGCCGGTTACCTGGCAGGATATGATGATCCCGAATACATTGAGCAATTGGCCAAAATTAAACTTCCTTTTCTACCCACCGGCAAGCATAGGGCCTTTCCCATAAAGGGCGATTCTATGTTACCCATGAAAGATGGTGCCTTTGTTATAGGAAAATTTGTGGAGAACCGGAGTGATATTGTAGATGGCAAAACCTATATCCTACTTACCCGCAATAACGGAATGGTTTACAAAAGGGTGTACAACCGGATTCATATGAACAACACACTACAATTAGTCTCTGATAACAGTGCCTATGAACCTTATGAAGTAGCTATAGACGAAGTTTTGGAACTATGGGAATTCACTTGTAGTATCAACACACAGGAATATTCAGCAGAAGAACTAAAACTAAGTAGCATTGTCCAACTGTTCAATAGCTTAGGCGTTGAACTGGAAGCCTTAAGGAGGCTAATAGGATAACAGTTCGCTGATATAATTGGTTGGTAAGATTGGCTATTCTGACGTAAAAATAAATATACATCAACTTCGACAGTCAAGTGCAATCCTCCATCTTAAATATTTATTTTGGAAGGAGGAAGTGATAATAAAAATTTCATCTTTTTCCAAAATAGAATAGCGGTAACGTTCGTCGGTTTACTTAAATCAGCTAAAAGCAATAAATTTCTCTTGAACTGTTCAAATTCAGGAAGTCCCATTTTATCCTCATCAATAGGATAATAGGCCATACCCCAATCAGGGAAGTTTCGTTCATTAATATCATCCTTACTGAATAAGCTAACTTTAGTATGCCGAGAATCCTTTTTGATATTCTCGAAGAGTCCTTTTACCTTATCTTCAGGACCTTCCAATATCTGTATAAACCTTTGGGAATAATACATGAGGCAGCCAGTAATTCCATTTTCCGAATTGAACTCTCTCGCAGTCTTTAAAATGTTTTCAATATCCACATTTGTAATAGTGGGATTAGCCTGAGACTCATAAGTAAGTGTAAACATGTAGCAGAATTTGGGCTAAAATTACCTACCTATATTTATAAGAGTAGCCACACATGAATAAAATTGCAGCATACTTCAAGCATTAAATTATTTGAATTTGCTATAAGAAGATTTTATACTTCAGAAAATATCAGAGGATAGCACTAAATATGGCATTCCCGGCGCTTCAATATAATCTTTTCAGTCAAGGAAAAAAACTTCCAAAATGCTACTTTTTTTTTGACTGTTTTTTATAATTAGCATTCCCTAATTTAAGAATGGCATCCAGGGTACCTAATAACCCTAGAGAAACATTGGGTTCTATTTTTTTCTTTTTTTTTCGGTGGATGCCTTTCTTCTTCATCTACACATAAATTTTCAGCTGAATGCCATATGAAAGAGATCTTGCAAGAATAATCCTTAGCATATCGAGGGGGTTATCCGATTTTTTCATAAATGTAAAAAATACTTTAGAAGTATTATTGCAAGCCAAAGTTAAAGTATGATTTTCGTAGAGTTATTCAAAAAATGAGGTGCTGAATTCAAATAAGAAAAGGCCAGATGAATCTGACCTTCCATTAATCAGCTAAAAGATAAAATCCTCATATTAGGTCCAAGCTCCCCAGCGAAACCTAATAAATGCTACTCTTTTAGATAATTACTTATGTCCACTAAATTCAAAAGGTCAGAATTGACCTGACCTTTTGTGTGGGGATAATTTATACCTAAACCAGCTAATCTTTAAAACTGCACAGAATTAAATCACTAAATGCTAGAAAGGTTATAATGAAACGCCTCCTAACCTGCATTATTTTATGATTATTATCCTTTCTTTTAATCCAACCTCTATAA
>NZ_JACSOH010000045.1 GCF_014349235.1 Cytophaga sp. FL35
AAGGCTGCAACGAATGCCTTTTCCTTGGAATATCCATGTAATTTAATCATGCCATTTGCTAAATAATGAACCTTTTCGGCCAAAAGCAATTCGGATGCCAGTTTATCTTCAATCTCTTTTCGTGCAAACATTTTCAGAAAAATTTAATCTATTAGAAGAACCAATTACTTTCAATTTACAAAAAATTAATATAGAAATATAACAAAATCAGAAATGACATATGAGAGTTGCCTTGATATAAAAATTGGGACTTTTTGGTAATTTTTATTTCTCTCTTCTTTAACCATTTCATTATATACGAAGAAGAGCGAATGCTTCAGTTAGTGTTAATTTTGCGATGCCTTTGACAAGGGTTCGTTCATATAGTTTGAGTTAGTTAAGCAAAGCCAGTATTTATTACTGGCTTTTTTTTGAAAACTACCTATATTGTAACCTTAGACAAAAAATGTAGCCATCCCTGTTTTCTACAATTGATAATTCAAAATCGTAACTTAGGGTAAAGTTCAAATAAAAGATTGAATATAACTTTCTACATAATTCACAACGCCATAAAAACCGATGATTTTATGAATTTAGTGAGGTCCTATTTAGGGGAGGCTACAGTAGTTATAATCATAAATGTAAAATATTTGTGGCCTCACCTTTATTAGGGTAGGCTACATTCTTTTGAAAAACAACAAACAAGGGTATTATCTTTCTTTACTCTTTATGAGTCCGTAAAATGCAATACAGCCCCACGCTAAATTGACAAATACAACCGCCCAAGCGCCATAGTATAGACCGTTTAGGATGAACAGGACACTACCTGAAATATTGAACCAGTGGTATATAGGCTGAGTTGACATCCATTTTTCTTTAATCAGCATATAATATGAAAGAAGAAAGGCGCAAGTACCTAACCAACCGAGGGATTCAAAGAATATGGCCATATGCTAATATTCGAATAATTTCAAACAATGTGAAATATAAATTTCTTGTTGTTGTCTGCTTGAATCATCAATTTCATCGAACATTCCCATATAATAGTATGAGCCATCAATCATGGCAAAAATAACCTCGGTCAGTTCTTCAATATTGTTATTTATAATTATGCCATTAATTTTTGCCTTGATTAAAGATTCCTTTAGTACTTCGTGCAACTTGAGCAAATATTCCTTGAAACTAGTATTTATAGCTTTTTTCCTATATATAAGGGCGTAACAGCTATAGAAAACCCCATCATCAAAATATTGGTTCCATTTTCTTGAGAAAAGGTTTTCAATTAGGTTCTCAAGGTCTTCACGGCTTTTTATGTTCCCTTTATGGCCTTCAGTCATAACATTTAAATGTTGCTGCAGAATAAACTCGGTCAAACCAATTAACAGTTCATCCTTGGTATTGAAGTAATGCATGACTAGTCCATTGCTGATATTCATATGGTTAGCCACCTTGGCAATGGACGCATTCTCTAGACCAATATTTTTGGCTACATCATAAAACGACTCAACGATTTCTTGTCTTCTAGTTGCTCCTAAGCTTTTTCTTCCCATTACCCTATTACTGAATAATTATTCACAAGTATACAGATTTCAAATATAAATTTATTGAACGGTCATTCAATTTATTTTGCGATCCTATAACGATTAGTTAAACTTAAATTAATTGAACGTTCGTTCAATTTATATTCCTTTGACCCGAATTTAAACCCACCGATCAATGAAAAGAAAATTACTTAATTCACTGATAACCTGTATCGCTTTCGGCTCTTTACATGCTAATAATTTTCAGGTAAAAGACAGCTTGGAAAGAAAAGTTGTCTTTATAATCGTAGATGGTATTTCTGCTGATCAGTTAAAAAAAGCAGATACTCCCAACTTAGACGCTATTTCGGAAGCCGGTAGTTTTACAGAGGCATATGTTGGCGGAGGAAAGGGTACCTATTCTGAAACTCCAACCATTTCTGCGGTTGGTTATAACAGCCTTTTGACAGGTACCTGGGCCAACAAGCATAATGTTTGGGGTAATTCAATTGAGTCTCCCAATTACAATTACCCTACAGTCTTTAAATTATTCAAGGATAGTTACCCTTCAAGAACTATGGCCGTGTTTTCATCTTGGTTGGACAACAGAACAAAACTAGTAGGTGAAGGTTTAAATGAAACGGGGAATATTGAACTGGACTATCACTTTGATGGCTTGGAGCATGATACAATTAATTACCCTCATGACCGAGAGCGAAATTTTATGAAGTTAATAGATTTTACCGTAGCGGATAAGGCTTCCGAAATCATAAAACGAAATGGTCCTGACCTTTCTTGGGTCTATCTGGAATTCTCAGATGATATGGGCCATGGATTTGGCGATAGTGAAAGGTTTTATGCCTCTGTTCATTTTGAAGACAATTTGGTAGGACGTATTTGGGAAGCAATCAAATCAAGGGAGAAAAACTATAATGAAGAGTGGTTACTTGTGATTACCACGGATCACGGAAGAAGTCCAAATGATGGTAAACATCATGGAGGTCAAACTGAAAGGGAAAGAAGTACTTGGATAGTAACCAATTTAAAAGATACCAATACCTACTTCAAAGAAGATAAACCGGGAATTGTTGATATTCTACCGAGCCTTACCGACTATTTAAAAATGGATGTGCCCTCTGATATAAGACGCGAATGGGATGGAGTCTCCTTGATTGGCCCAGTGGATGCATATGGATTAACGGCCCAAAGAGTTGGTAGAAATTTAGAGGTAAGGTGGAAAGCAAAAACCAGTGGCAAAGCTCATTTATTGATTAGTAAAACTGATGAATTCAATAAAGGCGGAAGTGATCAATATGAATTGTTGAAAACGGTGAAAATAGAAAATGGGGCAGCTACTATACCTTTTAGGAGATTACCCAAACAATCTTTTAAACTGCTTTTAGAAACCCCTAACACCACCCTAAATACTTGGGTGGTAGACGATAATCAAACCAACTAATCCAAAAATAAATGAAAATTAAAAATTTTTTAATGGGCTTGTTTCTATTGTGTTCTTCTCTGTCAGGATTCGCACAGAGAGAAATAACTGGAACGGTACGGGATCAGTCCGATATTCCCATGGCAGGTGTATCCGTAGTTATCCAAGGAACTACGATAGGTGTCTCTACAGATTTCGATGGAAACTATCGCATTGATGCAGAAGAAGGTCAAGTTTTAGAGTTTTCCTATATAGGTTTTTTGACCGAACGTATTAAAGTCGAGTCGGAATCCATTTATAATGTAGTACTACAGGAGGATGTTCAAGCATTGGGTGAAGTTGTTGTAGTGGGCTTCGGATCTCAAAAGAAGCTGAACCTTTCAGGTGCTGTAAATAGTGTAACCGTAGAGCAATTAAGCACTAGACCTATAAATAATGTTACCCAGGGCCTTCAAGGAATGTCTCCAGGATTGAATATCGATTTTTCAAGTGGTGCTCCGGGCGCAGCACCAAAAATAAATATTCGCGGCTTTACTTCCATAAATGGAGGGGACCCCTTGGTTCTTATTGATAATATTCCTTCCGATGTTGCTTATCTCAATCAAATTGCCCCAGAAGATATCGAGAATATTTCCGTTTTAAAGGATGCTTCTTCCGCAGCTATTTACGGTGCTCGGGCAGCTTTCGGAGTAGTACTGGTCACCACAAGAAACGGAAAGGAAGGAAAGACCAATATTAGCTATAATACCAGCGTAACCGTGGGCACCCCTACGGTCACTCCAGAAAAAATAGACGACCCTTACATTTACATGAGATTGCAAAAAACTTTCTCAGGGAATACGCCATGGGACAATCAGTTTTTTACGGATGATCAATGGAAATGGGCAAAGGAGCGCAGTGATAACCCTTATGGTACGGCCGGAGTAAGAATAAACCAGAATACGGGGATGTGGGAATATATGGGCAATCAAGATTGGACGGATTATTTCTTGGCTGGCACAACCCATTCCAATAACCATAATTTAAGTATTAACGGTGGAACAGATAAGCTTAATTATTTTGTTTCGGGTTCCTATAACAAGGACAACGGTTCCCTCATATTGGCCGATGATTATTTTACCCGTTCAGGAATACGAACAAAACTAAATGCACAATTGAACGATTGGCTAAGTATTGGCAATAACACATCTTACATAGTGGGCAAAAGAAGAAATCCGTCCTATTTTGACATTACTTCGCTTTATAATTTTAACACTTATGAGTATGCCGAAAACCCAGATGGCAGCTGGGCCAATACAAGTGTTGGCAGAATGGCCGCAAGATTGGCCAATGGAGGAGAGGAAGAATACAGGACAAGTACCTTTAGAACCAATTTCACTGCGCAAGCATCCATTGTAAAGGATATTCTGAAAGTGAATGCGGAGTATACCTATGAACAAGAAAACCAGAATTACGACGCTAATTACTCAAAAATTAGGATAGGGTTTGCCCTGGATGATATTAGGGAAGAAGGGGAGAATCGAGTTTGGAAAGGGTTTGGAGAGGAACAGTATAACGTACTTAACATCTATAGTACATTTACTCCCAATTTAGGTGATAATCATAATCTTACCTTATTGGCTGGGTACAATCAAGAAGAGTATTATGATGAGTATAGCGATTTAAACAGGAACGGGGTAATCGCCTCTTCACTACCGACATTTCAATTAGCTACAGGAGACATTCAAGGAAGTCAGACCATATACAAATGGGCCGTTAGGGGTGCGTTCTATAGGGCCAATTATATTTTTAAAGACCGTTATATTCTAGAGTTAAACGGTAGATATGACGGTTCTTCACGATTTCCAAAGGATAAAAGATTTGGTTTCTTTCCTTCTGTTTCGGCCGGATGGAACGTTTCGAGGGAAACTTTTATGGAAAGTCTAGACCCTGCAATTAGTTTATTGAAGTTTAGGGCTTCCTATGGAACTTTAGGCAACCAAGATGTAGGTGCGTTCGGTTATATTCCAACTATGACGGCGAGAAATTCGGATTATATAATAGGCGGACAACTGCCCTTACAAATTTCCTCACCGGCCTTGGTTTCCGATAATTATAGCTGGGAAACCGTGACTACACAAAACTTTGGTATGGACCTAGGATTGTTCAATAATAGAGTAAGTGCCACTTTTGATATTTATAGAAGGGATACCAAGGATATGCTTACCCTTGGTAAGGACTTGCCAGGAGTTCTTGGAGCATCTGAACCATTGGAAAATGCAGCAGATTTAAAAACAAACGGGTGGGAACTTTCGATTGGTTACCAAAACAGTTTTGGAACGAAAAAACCATTGGGTATAAATGCTAGATTCATCCTAAGTGATAGCCGTTCGTACATCACAAGCTTTGATAACCCCAATAATAGCCTTGTTCAATATAGGGAAGGTATGGAGCTTGGTGAAATATGGGGACTTACATCGGACGGGCTTTTTGGTTCACAGGAAGAAATTGATGCTTTAGATCAAACTAGTCTAATTCCGTGGGGCGCATTGGAAATTGTGGAAGGTTGGCCCAAGTTTATAGACCAAGATGGAAATGGGGCTATCGAAGTAGGTAGTAGCGCCAATGAGCCTAAGGATATAGGCGTTATCGGCAATATCATGCCGCGCTATCGCATAGGTCTTAATTTAAACATGGACTGGAATAATTTTGACCTAGGTATTTTTCTTCAAGGGGTAGCCAAGCGAGATTACTATCCAAAGGATTATTTGTATTGGGGATTTTACCAACAACCTTATGCGGGGGGGTATGACCATTTGAACGATTATTACAGAGCCGTAGATGATTCACAAGAACTAATGGCTCAACACTCAGAAGCATATTTGGCTAGTGGTTTGGCAAACGCTAATACGGAGGCCAAGTATCCGGTGGCCCAATCATGGTTAGCGGATAGGAACTTGGGAGAGCGTATTGATCAAGCAAAAGGTTTGGCCATTCCGCAAACGGCATATATGCTGAATGCCGCTTATTTAAGATTTAAAAACGTAACATTTGGTTATACCATTCCTTCCGACTATTCAAATAAGATGGGTATTTCTTCATTAAGAATATTTTTTAGTGGGGATAACCTTTTTGAGTGGTCCGAAGTTTCGGATTTCTTCGATCCTGAATCCATATCCGATATTGATAATAGATTAAATCCGGCCCATAGCCCGGGCAGAACGGAAACTAGCGGATATCAATACCCTTATCAGCGAAAATATGCGTTGGGTGTAAATGTGAGTTTCTAACCATAAATCAAACTAAAAATGAAAAGTCAAATTAAATTTATAGGTACAACCGTAATGGTAACGGCAACCTTGCTTTTATCAAGCTGTAATGATGATTTTTTAGAACAGCTTCCGGAAACGGAAATCGGGGCCGAAAAATTTTTCAACACGGAAGAAGACCTTTCCATTTATGTAAACGGCCTATACAATTTTCCCGGTATTGGATTGTATTCCGAGGATGAAGCTACCGATAATATGGCCACTACTGGTAATCGGGAAATTAAAACCCTTATGACCACGGATGCAAATTCAACCACCATAACTTCCGGATGGGGATGGGGAACACTGAGAGATATCAACTTTTTTCTTGAACATGTAGAGAATGCCAATGTAACGGATGAAATTAGAAATCATTATATAGGAGTAGCACGTTTTTTCAGGGCCAACTTCTATATGGAAAAAGTAAAAAGGTTCTCCAATGTTCCTTGGTATGATACTGTTTTGGGAACTTCAGATGAAGAACTTCTGTTCAAAACAAGTGACCCTAGGCAATTTGTGGTCGATAAGATTATGGAAGACTATCAGTTTGCTTTTGACAATGTAATGGAAGAGGTGCCAGATGGAGCTATTAATAAGTGGGTAGTTGGTACTTATTATGGTAGAAATGCCCTTTATGAGGGCACTTTCAGAAAATATCATGGTGAATTAGGATTAGAGAGTTCCGCTATTGCCCTTTTACAATTGGCCAGTCAAATATCACAGGTAATAATGGACAACGGTGCCTATTCTATTTATACTTCCGGAAACCCTCAAGATGATTACCTTTCCCTATTCGAAAGCATGGACTTGAGTGGAAATCCAGAGGTTATATTGGCTAATTACTTTGAGATGGATGTAAAAAACGCAGGCGATCCACAATATATGTTTGGAAGCTATGAAGGTGGACCTGCAAGGGATTTGGTAACTGCATATCTAATGGAAGATGGTAGTTATTTTAGTGAACAGCCGAATTCTGATACCATGACTTTTGTAGAGGAGTTTGCCAGTAGGGATCCAAGATTGTCCCAGACCTATTCCTTTCCAGGTTGGCAATTGGAATATACTTCAACTTATAGTCCCGGTAGTCTGAATTATGTGCAAGAGTTAAAAAAGAATTTTACCGGTTACCATCAAATTAAAGGTTTTGCCAATAGTGCTTCATTTGATGTGCGCGCAAATATTGATATTCCTGTATTGAGGTATGCGGAGGTTCTACTTATCAATGCAGAGGCAAAGGCTGAACTAGGCATCATCAATCAAGGAGATTTAGATCAAACAATCAATTTACTTCGTGATAGAGTAGGTATGCCACATTTGACCATGTCAGTAGCTACAGATAGTTATCAAGCAGAAAAATACCCCTTAGTGACCAATCCAGTTCTTCTGGAAATTAGAAGAGAAAGAAGGGTAGAGTTGGCCATGGAGGGTAGAAGGTTGGATGATCTGAATCGCTGGGCCGCTGGAAAAGTTTTGGAAGAGGAACCCGTAGGGATGTATTTTCCTTCGCTTGGAAAGTTTGATCTTACTGGCGATGGAATTGAGGATATCATATTGTTAGGAGAGTCTGAATCTGTTCCAGACCCTAAAGAAGAAAACTCATTGGGCGTACCCTATGTTTACTATGTGACAGGTCAGATAGGAAGTATCAGTGCCGATGTTTATCTGACAAATGGTACCAGTGGACATATTATAGCTACCCCTGAACGAGGTATTTTTCAAGAACCTAAGCACTATTATAGACCTATACCAGCCACCGAAGTAACTTTAAACCCGGCCTTGGAACAGATTTTTGGCTGGGATTAAAAAAATGTACAATTCTTAGTTTCAAATTTCATTGTTGAAGATGTGTGAAGGCCCTTATGGGCCTTTTTATTTACAATTTGCAAAAACCTATTCAATTAAAATGTAGCCTTCCCCATTTTCTACAATTGATAATTCAGAAATCGTAAATTAGTGGAAAGTTCAAAAAAAGGATTATTCTAAGCCATTTGTTTTTGAGACGAGAGATCATCGATTTTATGACCTTTAGGTGCCATCGAGGATAACCGTGCATATCAACCGCTATATGCAATCTGGTGTGCTCCCTTGTATTTTTCTTTTTTACGTACCTTGTTGGTACGACAAACAAAAACCCAATCGCACGACTACACTTAACCCTGCGTTGGGAGTAACTATAAAAAATGAAACTTCCATTCAAAACAATAATTTTTTTGAGCTTATCATTTTTAATTGGTTGCAATAACCAAGAAGAAAAAAACAACGGATTTGAATGGAATGTCGAAAAAGAAAAAGTCCATAACCAAAATAGAAACGATAGCACAAAAATCAGCAAGAAAAATTGGAAAGCGGATATAGGGAATATCAATTTAAACGGCAAACCATTGGTTAATGGAGTGTTTCCTGTTCCTGACTATGACTTGACCGACAGTACTTTTGTAGGACTGGGAAATTCTGGCGAATGGAAAGGAATAAAATTAGAGGACAAAACAATAATCTATCATTCTCTTTACGTCACCAAAAGTGACGTTAACAAAAGGTTTATTCCAGAAAAGTCAAATGAGGTGTTTTTTACAATCGTCGGACTAACAGACTCTGTGGACACGAAGAAATTTACCCATACAAGTGTGAATGTAACATCCAGAAATCATCCACACTTTACAGGACAGGGTTCTATCAAAACGAAATCCAGTAAAATTGACTTCATAGCTTTTTTAACTGCCGATAGAAACGAGTATGCAATCGTGAATATGCGACTGTTCGACTTAAGAGTTGGCCGAATAGTTTTAATTGCACCACAAAAAGATGGGACTTTTCGTTCCCTACAATTGGAATCACCAATATTGTCTTCAGAAGAGATGGACATACACATAAAAGAATTACTTAAGGACAAAAAAGTGGTGGACTTTTTTACTCAATCTAGTAACATTTAAGACCTATCGGGGCGGAAAAAAACTACGCCCAACACTGGTAATCGTTGCACAACCACTTATTGAGTAACAAAACGGATTATTCTAAGCCTCTTTAAGGGTCTTTTTTGAAATCCTAGGAGGAAAAGCGCTATTCAGCATAGTATTCAAAGCAAGTTGCCCTACATGTAGCCTTCCCCGTTTTTTAAAATTTATAATTCAGAATTTATAACTTAGGGTAAAGTTCAAAAAACGATGATTGATTCCTACCCAAATGTGTTGTAACACAACCTTTCAACAGAGTTAATATTGACAGCCATAATTAGTTCCGTAAAACGTCAATTAACAAAACTACTAAAAAGAACAGGAAAAGGAACTGGTGATGGTTTCTGGTTCAGATTCCTTAAGTAGTGTCGTAAAACGGTCCTTTTAAGGGACTATCACTTCGCTTGATTGAAATGTTCTTTGATTCAAAGACAGGAAAAAAATACGTGTCAATTTTTCGGTTGCAAAGGAATAAGGAAGCTGATTCTTTTGTATTATGGAATTAAGACAACTAGTAATCTACCCGGCACTTTTTATTCTATTTCCAATCACTTTGATTGGTCAAGAGAATAGGCTAAGGACCAATGTTTTTGTAAGGACACCCCAAATTGTAAATTACAATTTTGAACAAAATGTAATTACCTACAGTCCATTTGTATCAATTGGAACAGGACTTTCCCATAAATCCAAGTTCATTGAATTGGCCACCTTCATAAGTGATTCGGATACCTATGGATTCTATACTTTTTTTGGGACAACATTGCATACTAAAACCTTATCCGATAAAATTAATTTATTCACCAATTGGTTCGGAGAGGTGACCTATGTGCCAAGTCAGGCCGAAGATTCTGACTATTTTATTTACACCACTGGAATCTGCTACTTTCTCAACCACTCTTTTGATTGGGGGGCCATTGGAATTCCGTTATGTGTCGGGATCGCATACAGTAATAATCAATTAAGCTTGAATACCAGAACAATATTAAATCTCTCAATCAACTTGAACTAGACAATGAATTTTAAAAACTTACACCAAAAAGAGAATCCACTTCTAATAAGTAATGTTTGGGATGTGGCAAGTGCAAAGGAAGCAGAAGATTTGGATTTTGAAGCAATTGGTACTTCGAGTGGAGCCATCGCAACAATGTTAGGGTATGAAGATGGAGAAGAAATTTCATTCAGAGAATTGAAATACATTATAGAACGAATTGTAAAGAGTGTAGACATACCAGTATCAGTAGATCTTGAGGCAGGATATGGTTCAAACTCTAGAGAAATTGTTCGTAATATATTAGAAATGTCCGACTTGGGAGTTGTAGGGGTCAATATAGAGGATAGCAAGGTTGCCAATGGACAGAGATCTATGATAAAGGGTATCGATTTTAGCGGATTGCTGAAAAGCATTACTTCGGAACTCAAATTGACTGGACGAGAAATATTTGTCAATGTCCGAACTGATACTTACCTGATGAATATAGACAATGCCCTTCAAGAAACTTTGGTTAGAGCCAAGCAATATGAAAAAGCAGGAGCAGATGGTCTATTCGTTCCCTGTATCGAAAAGCAAGGGGACATAGAAAAAGTTATCAAAGGGACAGACTTGCCCTTAAACGTTATGTGCATGCCGAACCTTCCAAGTTTTTACATTCTTAAAGATTTAGGCGTAAGCCGTATTTCAATGGGTAACTTTGTATTCAATCGAATGAAAGTAGAATTAAGAAATTTCCTTGACGAAATAAAGTTCAATCAAAATTTTACATCCCTATTTTGAAAGTCACAATTAAAAATAGAATCAAATTCAATGAATATTATCAGGCATTGCTCGATAGAAATCCCCAGTACATAGGGGTCTTTTTTGTAGGGGTCAAAACAACATCTGTTTTTTGCATTGCAACCTGTAGGGCACGTAAACCCAAGAAAGAAAATGTCGAGTTCTATTCTTCTTTTAAAGAAGCCATGGTGAATGGTTTTCGCCCGTGCAAAGTTTGTAAACCTACTGAAAATACAAACCAAGCCCCATCAAATGTAGTGTTGGCAATCGAGATGGTAAAAAAGAATCCAAAAGAAAAAATAAGTGATGAAATCCTTCGTAGAAATGGCTTGAATCCATATGCGATCAGAAGATGGTTTAAAAAGAACTACGGTATGACTTTTCAGGCATATCAAAGAATGTATCGTGTGAACAATGCTTTCAAAGAACTTAAAGATGGTAATTCTCCTACCTCTACTGCATTTGATTCGGGCTACGAGTCCTTGAGTGGATTTGGTTATACCTATAAAAAACTTATGGGAAAATCACCTATCAACAGCAACGATAGAAAAGTAATTTTGATCAACCGTCTCACTTCACCACTAGGACCTATGTTCATATGTGCTACGGAAAAGGGAATTTGTCTTTTGGAGTTTACTGATAGAAAAATGCTTGAAACCGAATTCCGTGATTTACAAAAAAGGTTAAATGCCGTGATTTTGTCCGGTGAAAACGGGCATATAAAACAACTAAAAAAGGAGTTAGAGGAATACTTCCAAGGAAAAAGAAAAGACTTCGATGTTTCCCTTGATACACCAGGCACTTCGTTTCAAAAAGAGGTTTGGGAGATTCTTCGAGAGATACCTTTTGGGCAAACTTCCACATATCAAAAACAGGCAATTGAATTGCAAAATGAAAATGCGGTGCGGGCAGTGGCACGTGCCAATGGCATGAACAGGGTTTCCATTGTAATTCCTTGCCACAGAGTGATTGGGAAGGATGGCACATTAACTGGATATGGTGGTGGTTTACCAAGAAAAAAGTGGTTATTGGACTTTGAGAAAAATTTAATACGCTGATTTAATTGTCTTCGAATAGCTTGTAATTAATACGAGTTCTAAAAAACCAACCTTTTTCGGCAATGTTTGATTTTCGCTTATTTTGAGGTCTTATATTGAAAGTTCAAAAGACGATAGTGCAGAGAAAGCTACTTGATGTAAAAAAACAAACCAATACTATAAGTGCGATTGTTTACATTCATGAAAATATAGTGATTGCGGTGTTATAGTTGCAGAAAAGTTCATACAAATTTAAATATTTACCATTTCTCTGGCCATTATCAAGGCTGCAACGAATGCCTTTTCCTTGGAATATCCATGCAATTTGATCATGCCATTTGCTAAATAATGTACCTTTTCAGCCAAATGCAATTCGGCCCTTAATTTATCTTCAATCTCTTTTCGCGCAAACATTTTCAGACGAACTTAATCTTTGAGAAGAACTAATTACTTTCAATTTACAAAAAATAAATATAGAAATTATAACAAAACCTGAAACGACATATGAGACTTGCCTTATTATAAAAATTGGCGCTTATTGATAAATTTTTATTTCTACCTTCTTTAACCATTTCATTATATACCAAGAAGAGCAGATGATTCAGTTAGTATTAATTTTGCGATGCCTTTGACAAGGGTTCGTTCATATAGTTTGAGTTAGTTAAGCAAAGCCAGTATTTATTACTGGCTTTTTTTGAGAAAACTACTTATGTTGTAACTGTAGCCTTGCTCTTGTTCTACAATTAATAATACAGATGTCGTAACTTCAGGGAAAGTTCAAATAAACGATATCATGAAAGAATGGGTTAAAAAAGATATTGAAAGATTCAAAAAGGAAAGAGAAAAGATTGTGAAGACGGCCTATCAGGACGCTAAGAAGTTCAAAAAAGATTGGCAACCTGAGTTTACAAAAGAAGACGAAGAGGAATGAATTTAAAGTTCAATAAAACGATTTTTAAAAATACTATCCGAACAAGTACCAGAACTTGTCACCGAACAAGTAACGAACAAGTACCGACTAAGTGAGCGACCAAGTAACCGACCAAGTAGTGAATAGTTTGGATTTACTTATGTGTTGTATTTAGACTGTTTTCAAATTTGATAATTCATAAATCGTAACTTAGGGTAAAGTTCAAAAAAACGATTTTCCATGTATAATAGAATTGCCCATATCGCTTTGGTTGTTAAAGACTATGATGAAGCAATCCAATTTTATACACAAAAATTGGATTTCATAGTTCTTGAAGATACTAAAATCGATGAGTTTAAAAGGTGGGTTGTTATCGCTCCGACCGGAGCAAAAGAGTGTAGCCTTCTGTTGGCCAAAGCTGCTAATGATGAGCAGTCAAAAAGTGTAGGCAACCAAACAGGGGGTAGGGTTGGATTTTCCTTTTTACTGACGACTTCAATAGAGACTATGAGAAATTAATGAATCGTGGAATCACATTCGTAAGATCTCCCAAACTGGAACCCTATGGAGTTGTAGCCGTATTTAAAGATCTTTATGGTAATTTGTGGGACCTATTGGAACCCAATGAAAATAATAAAGGTGTTATCAGTATTTAAATCAAAAGTTCAAATAAACGATTTTATGTTTACGTAGTCAACACCACATAGTCGGATAAAATCGATTGTTGTCCAAATAAAATTGTCACGTCCGGATCGACTGTTCGTCCTTATATAAAACTTAACTGATGAAAAGAGTCCTTTTAATTGCATTGATCGCATCATGTTGTTCAACGCAAAAAGAAAAAAACGAATATCGGGAACTAACGGAGTTCGAAGGGCATTACGAATATATCGGGGACACGACCTTGGATCTTGTAGCTTCCGAATTCGATACGATCCTCTATGTTATATTGGACAATGCCAAATACCCTCTTAGACAAATCGAGAAAGATAGTTTTGTAAACATCCGCAACCAATCCGTGGTTTTTGGGAGGGGTAAAGATGGCCAGGTGGTCAATTATAGATCGGGAGGTAGAAATTTCAAACTTCTAAGTAGGGAAATCAAGAAAGTCGAAATGTTTCCGCGGAGAAACCTATTTCATAATCCGGAGAGTTACACTTATGTGATGCCGGAACAGAAAAACGATGGCTTGGCAACGGGTGACCTAAATGAGGAAATCACGGACCCGGAACCGATCATTAAAATGGTCAAGGAAACCATAAAGGGCAAATTCCCTGAAGTACATAGCATCCTTGTCCTAAAGAACGATAAATTGATTCTTGAAGAATACTTTTATGGCTATGATGCCGATACTCCGCACCAATTGAGGTCCGCAAGCAAGCCATTGATAGGGGGAATACTTGGGATAGTGATCGATAAAGGGTTTATCAAGGACGAAAAGGAGAAGCTAATACCGTTTTTTGCCAAAGAATACCAAAACCTTCAAAACATGGACGAAAGAAAAAAAGAA
>NZ_JACSOH010000046.1 GCF_014349235.1 Cytophaga sp. FL35
AATCGTTTTTTTGAACTTTTATTTGCTCGGTTTCTTTTGCCGATTATCTTTCATGGCAACTACAATTACCTGATTTTTATCGAAAATATAATACACGGTGGTGTTTTTATGGATAACTGCCCTTCGCAAAAGTTTTTGAGCACTTGATTCAGGATATAGGGTGGGAAAGTTGGATACCGTAAGTTCGAATTGTCTAAGCAGTCTTTTGAATTTGACCACTTCTTTCTTGCTGAATTTTTTGATCAGATAAGCCTTAATGGCCAATGCATTGGATAGTGAACGTTTGGTCCAAATGACCTTATGAGTTTTATCCATTGGCTAGACCATTCCAAAATTCATTAGAATCGAGGGTTTCCCCTTGTTGATAATCCCTAATGCCACTTAGAATATTGACCCTATCGCTTTCCGTAAGCTCATCCCACCAGTCGATGGATTTGCCTTCACTCGATAATTTGACCGAATTAAGCAGGCTCACCAAAGAATCATCGGTTAAGGATTTTATCCATCCGACGAGTTCTTTCTTAGTATTGTTCAATTCTGCTGTGCTCATCTTTCTAGCTTTAAAGTAAAGTTACAAAAAGCATGCTAATCCTTGTTTTAAGATACCTGAATATCCTTTTTTTGAACTTTGGTTATTACTTGGAGTTCTTAACTCGGCATTCAATTACGAATTTAAGAAATGGTAGATTATAACTGCACTTGGGGCAAAACTTACCCTTGGTCATTTTAATATCTGTGATTTCTCGAACTATTTGGAAATCTTCGTAACCTATTCTTTTCCCTTTTTGAAATCCAAAATAAGTTGGATTGAATGAACCAAAATCTACATCGCAAAAATCGCACAGCACTAGTCTTAAGCCATGATATAGTACATATTCATGATACTTATGTTCTTTGAATTGGTCTATTTCAAAGTCGTCTGCTCCACATTCATCACATGGGGTAACCTCTTTAAATTCTAGTTGTGAATGACAAACTGGGCAGTGCATTTCTTTCAATCTACAAATCCTTTATTTGAGCTTTCCATCTATAGGTAGGCACCTATTAAAGTGCAGCTATTTATTATTATTCTAAAGCAACCCTCTTATAATTTGTACATCTAATATAAAAACAATAATGAGAGGATTACCATTATTGCTAGTCATTGCAACTGTTTGGTGTTCTTGTTCAAGTTCCAGCGAAACGGCTCATTTTGGAATGGAAATGTATTATGAGCTCACTTCCTTGAATTCTGGGATGTCCGGGGAAATATTGGATAAGGAAGAATTAGATTTTCGAGAGTCTATCGAATTTTTCCCCGATAGTACCTTTATCAAGCAAAGAGTATATCAAGATAGCACTTCCACTGCTTTCGGTAAATATGACTCGGTAAATTCGGGTGGAAATGATTATCTTAAGTTGAACTATTCCGATGACAGTTACCTTATCCAATCCTGTGGAAATTCCTTGGTGGAACACTTTAGTATTCTAAGCGAATCGGAAATATACAATGGCGGATACTTACTCTGTGACGGACCAGGTTATTATTATACGCGAACTAAGAAATAGATCAATTTTGAACTTTTCAATTGCAACACTTCGACATTGTGTTAATTATTTATTTGAACTTTGATTTCACTATTTGAGTATCGATACCTTCAGCTCTTAATTTTCCTTCAAGGTCGTTACGATCAAAATCGTCTAAATGCTTACCAACAAGCATGTGAATAGAATGACCTTTTTCAACATAAACTTCTATCAATTCGACTAATAATGCTTTTTTGTATTTTGTGTCTTTTATTACAGTCATCCTTTTTTTGAACTTTCCACAAAGTTACTATTTCTGAATTATCAATTGTAGAAAACGGGGAAGGCTACAGTCCGTAATAAGCATTTTACAGAAAGGATTACTTTAACAAGTTTCCTAATCAAAACTAAAATGAAATTTGCCTAAAAAATAAATATGTTAAAAAAATTAACATATGGAAGATTTTTCTTATTTTGTTAGTGTTTTTAAAAACTAGTGTTAGTTATTGGATGGTTGAAGTTATTTTCTATCCCCCTATAAAGGCCAGGTGCACCTGGCCTTTTTTACTAGAAACATATTTGCAGGTTGGAATATGGTTTAATTCCACAGAATGTCTATATTCAATCAATAATATTGTTCCAATTTGAAAAGGACAAGTTTATTTGGACTTTCCTGCAGTTCAGTTATATCAATCTCGTTTTGTGGATAGAATTTATATTATTCAATATACTTGTGAGCAATAGGTCGAGTCACTAAGTATCTCATTGATTTATGTAAATAACATTATAAGCTGTTCTTTGTTGTGCCGGTGAAATCTATCTGGCATATTCTTTCTAAAAATTCCGAACCTAATTTATCTAGACTTAAGCGATTTTGCTTTTTTAAAACGTTCCCTGAAATCATTTAGCTTCTGTTGAACGTCCTCTCTTCCGCTACCTGCGAGGTTATGAAACACTGACACCGCTTTATCTAGGACCCTGATCTCTTCATCAATGGATTTGCCTTTCCTATACAGCATGGCCAGTCTTCTATACGGAAAGCTACCTTCAAAACCTTCGGAAATGTTGGCTTCATATAGAGCTTTGGCCTCTAATATTCTTCCTTCTTTCTCAAGGCGCTTGCCCATCAGGTTCCTTCGAATTTGTGAATCGATACTGCTCATTGTTCTTTGACAGATCACTTTTCCCAATGCTTCAGGTAAATCTGATTGTCGGTGATATCGAACAGTCTTGAATAATTGTTGACCCTGGCCAAAATTTGGCCACTTGTGACTGCATGTCCGTCGATTCGTTCGTAAAGTGAGAGAGTATTGATCATGTCGGCTATTTCGCTCGGACGCAGCGGCCTATTCGATATTTTGAGCGTTTCTTCTATGGCCTCATGAAGCTGCTTTTTTAGTTTATTTTCCATGGTTGTTCGTACTCCGGTATCTACCTGTTCGTTTATAACCTCTATAGATGTAGGACCTTACTTAACAAACCTAGTAGTAAAGCTTTACATCTTCACCAAATTACGAAAAAAAACAAATGCGGTAGGTAAATGGATGAATTATGGGTCATCCGGGTCACGCCCTATTAAGGCTAATGGAAGGTCGCACATTTTTTACCTTGGTGATAGGCACATTCGGACAAAGGCTATCCACTATTGTTTTATTGAATTTTAGTGGCTTTGGTTTCTCTTCTTAATTTTCATCAATCTTTTCTTAAAGTCTATTTGGGCCCATTCAAGAAAGTGTTGTTCCTTATCAAAAGCTTTTACAAATGCTCTATTCAAAAGTAGACTTGCGAGTTCCTTTTTCTCTGAGTTGGATAAGTCGAATTGTTGAATTATTCGATAGCATAAATCTATATTCATCGTTTATATGAACTTTTAATTTGACTATAGCTTTTCACAGGAGCCGTTTACGCCATTTACTTCTTTGGCCATATTTTTTTGAACTCCACTGCCACTATCAGCATTTCTTCGCTTGGTTTTTCTCCACTTTCTCTTAAAAAACTTTCAAAAAAGTCCCAATGGGCTTTTTTCCATTTTTCGAGAGGTTCTACATCAGTTCCCATATCCATTTCAGCATATTCTTTGGATATTTGGTTGAATGGAATTGTGTCGACGCTTATATTTTCTATAATCGCTTTTGCATTTCCGTTGAAGTCTGTCACTATTTGCTTTGTTCCAACAATGGGTAAATCAGCATTGTATTTTTTGTATAAGCTGTAAAGTCCAGATGAAGCTCTCTTTTTTCCGGTCAGAGTCAATCCAGCCAACCGGTTTGCATCTTCCTCATTGTTGTGGAAAAAGTCCGATTCAGGTATTGAATCGCTTTTAAATTCAGGATATGATTCGATAAAGTCGTCCCACATTTCAGTAGCGGATTTGACAGTGGCATCCTCGGTTTGCGTCGTCATTTCAGACTGGTTTTCAGTTCCGATTTCATTTATGCCCTTGGTTTCGTTCTTACAACCAATTAAAATCAAAAACAGAACGATTGAAATATGTCTCATAGTTTATCGTTTATTTGAACTTTTCTTCTAATATTTTCCAAAGTACATCATGTGTTTCAGGTGAAATATGGGCAGAGCTATGTGGAACCGAGCCAAACTTGTATTTATCAAAGAGGGTTCCTAAGCGAACATAAGACCTTCTCTTTGAACCTTCGGGCAAATGCCCAATTTCTCTATAATCTTTAAGCTCCTTATTGTTCATGTACCTGGGTCTTCCCAACATAATTAGGTAGGGTGGGTTTATGTACTCCACATATTCCCTGAACAAGGGAAGTGCGTCGCGCCAATCTTGGTAACTTAAAAATCTCTCTTTTGGAGTTCTAAAAAAGCATTGGTTACTGTAATTAACTTCATCAAAGGAACATCCAAAATATTTAATCAGATAGCTGTTTACATGTGACTTAAACTTCCATGTATTTGTATCAATAGTCTCTGGATATATTTTTTGCGCCTTGTGACCTTCGTAGTTTAGGTTATTACTTACTCCCCAATTCAATCCAAAGATGATCGGTTTATCCCTGAGTATCGGTCCATTACAAATCGAATAGAACCAATTTTTGTCTTTATTTTTTTTATAAACTTCACTTTGGTGAAATACCGTTTCTGTCTTTTCTTGTAAAATTTTAAAAAAATGTTTTTCAGTCATCCTTTTTTTGAACTTTCCGCTAAGTTACTATTTCTGAATTACCATTTGAAGAAAAAGGGGTAAGGCTACATTTTTAGGGAAGGCTACACATTGATATTTCATCGTTGAGCACAGGAATTTATTAAACTAGAATACAGACTACCGATACAACTTACAAATCGACTTTTATCAAAAAATAACAAAGACCACTTGGAGCATTAATGAGAGATACCCTATGACATTTAAAAGTTTCACTCAAAAGAATGAGAGTTTAGAGCGATTTCAGCTGAATTAGTACCTAGAACATTTTAAAAATTCCCTTGCTTACCTCTAAACGCTTTGGGCGTTTCGCCTACCGCTTTTTTAAAGGTTTTGGTAAAATAAGAATTGTCATGAAAATTAAAGTGATGGGCAATTTCTTCACTACTCATATCCGTATAAACCAAATACCGTTTAAGTTCTATAATCAAGACCTCATGGATCAAATCACTGACACTCTTACCGGCCACTTTATTGGTAATTCGATTAAGATGTTGCGGAGTCATACACATTTGCTCTGCATAGTAGCTTACTTTTCGGTGTTCTTTAAATTGTTCGTTAATAAGTGTTTCCAGCTTTAAAATATGCTGCCTTTGATTACTGATATCTACCTTTTGACTGGACTCAAATAAACGGGCATACTTCACAAGAATCAAAATCAGTAGAGATTCTAAAGCATCGTATTTCATGCGTTTCTCTGAATGAAACTCCAACCAAACTTTTTCAAAATCGTCTAAAAGTTCGCTGTGCGCTTCATTCGTAATCGGAATCAGGGGTTCTACATTGAAACGGTGGAACATGGGTAGCGATTTTAGCCATTGTTCCGATTTTTGTCTGGTCAAAAAATCTCTGTTGAATATAATCCCATACCCATCGGAGACATCACTCATGGAAGTTATTACTTGCCCCGGACTAGCGGCAAGTATCATCTTAGACCTGACCTTGAAGGATTTAAAATCGATGGATATTTCGGCTTCCCCAGAGTTGAAAAGGCCGATAGCATAATTCACATTTCTAAATGGATTACCACTATTGAGGGCATCACCAACTTCATCGGACTTAAAAACCGAGAACGCCTGATTGTCATCGGTATTTTTAATTCCTATCTCCTTATAAAATTCGGGGAGTCCGAATTGGGGTATATCTTCCATGAAAAAAAAATTTGTGCCAGTAGACGGGGTTAATCGTTGCCCATTACCGCTATTATGTTCTAAAAATACCATAATTGGCTTACATCTTACCAGAAAAAAAGACCTTAAGCAGCCTAATTTTGCGCTCTTAAATTTGAAATTTACCGAAATATGATACTTGAAACCATGTTCAAAACAGAAGGCAGTTGCTTTAATTTTAAGTTCAAATACCTCTTACTTGTACTGCCCTTTTTAATACTAGTAAGCTGTGGAGAAGAGGTGCACCAGAAAACCTCCAAAGTCATCAAGGTAAGGGTACTGAATGTTGGTTCGGAACAACCTAATGTTACTCAAAAGGGATTGAAATATAGTGGAACCATCACCTCCGAAGCCTCGGTAAACACCAGTTTTCAAGTATCGGGAACGGTGCTTAAGATTCCTGTTCAAATTGGGGATTTTGTTAAGAAAAACCAGCTTCTGGCCCAAATAGACCCTACTACCTACAACAGTCAATACGAGCAGCTACGTTCGCAAGAACAACTGGCAAAAGAAAATTTTGAGCGTATTAACGAAGTATACTCCAAAGGGAGTATTGCAGAAATCAGAATGTTAGAGGCCAAATCGCAATACGAACAGGCAAAGGCCGCCGCAAAAATGACCTACCAAAATGTACGTCATACCAGTATATATGCTCCTATGGATGGCTATATAAGCGATAAATTGATGGAACCTGGCGATTTGGCCCAACCTGGTCAGCCCGTTGTTGAAATCGTGAATATTAAAGCGGTAAAAGCTGTTATTCCTATCCCCGATGACGAAATAAACAATTTGAGCAAAGGAGATACGGCCGTGGTCAAAATTTCTTCTTTGGCCAATTACTCGGTAAGTGGTGTGGTCGATGAAATTTCTATTCAAGCCAATCAAGGTTCTCCCGTATATACCGCCTACGTACAACTTGGCAATGAGAACAAAACCATTAAACCTGGCATGGCCTGTACAGCCACTTTTGAAAATACTATAAAGGACAAAAGTCAGAACGGGCAAAACTTGATAATACCTTCAGAATCTATTGCCGTAACGGAAAACGGTAAACATTTTGTATATGTGATCAACAATGACCAAGCAGAAAGGCGCTACGTTGAAATAGGTCAATTATACGACAACGGTATTGCCATCGAAGATGGCTTGAGCAAGGGAGAAAAATTAATTGTTTCCGGTTACCACAAGCTTATCCAGAGCACGCCCGTAGAAATTATGAACGACGCTAACTAAAAGCTAAAAGACGATGAAGAAAAAAAGCGGAGCCATAGATTGGGCCTTTAAGAATGCCACCTTTCCTATAGCATTGGCGGCCTGTCTATTCATAGTAGGAATTTACGGGTTGTTGAACATGCCCAGAAACGAATTTCCCGACTTTACCATACGCCAAGGGCTAATTATTGGATCTTATCCCGGGGCTTCTTCCGAAAAGGTAGAAGAGGAATTGACCTCTAAGGTAGAAGAGTTTTTATTTGCCTATAACGAAGTTGATAAGACCAAAACTTATTCTTATTCCAAAGATGGGTTGATGTTTATTTACGTGGAGGTTTCCGATAAAATCAACCACAATGCAACGCAGCAATTCTGGAATAAATTGAAGTCGGAAGTTCTCATTTTTCAACAAATGGAACTCCCAAGGGAAGTGCAAGGTATTATGGTCAATAGTGATTTTGGTAGCACGGCGGCAATGATCCTTGGTGTGCAATCTGAAACCCGACCTTACAAAGATTTGCAACGCCACGTCGAGGATATTGAAGATGAATTCAGACAAATCGAAAATCTTGCAAAAATTTCACATTCTGGGGGCTTAACGGAACAAATAGCCGTTTATGTTGACCAAGATAAATTGGCAAGCTATGGTATCACTCCTGAAGCAATTACCATGAGTTTGCAAAATCAGGGTGCGGTAGTTGCATCTGGAACCTTGGAGGATGATCATAAGGAACGGCCTATTTATTTAGAAACAACACTTAAGACCGAAGCCGATATTGCCCGCCAAGCCATCAAAACCGAACAGAATGGCAACATCATCCGTGTAAGAGACGTGGCCAAAGTGGTAAGGGAATATGACGATGCAGATTCTTATCTGACCATTAATGGCACTAAGGGCATGATCATTACCTTAGAAATGGCCAAAAAAGGGAATATTGTACAATTTGGGGAAGAAATAGATGAGCGTTTAGAGCTCATACTTGCAGAAATGCCCGATGACATAAAAATAACCAAAATTGCCAATCAACCTGAAGTCGTAGACCATTCCATTTCACATTTCATGAAAGAGTTCGGGTATGCATTGATTGGTGTTATTATCGTAACCTTAATTCTTCTGCCCATAAGGGTAGCTTCGGTAGCAGCTGCCACCATACCGATTACTATTGCGGCCACTTTAGCTTTAATGTACTTTATGGGTATCGAGCTGAATACGGTTACCCTGGCGGCCCTAATTGTAGTTCTGGGCATTGTTGTGGACGACCCCATTGTGATTATCGATAATTATGTAGAAAAGTTGGACGAAGGTATGTCTATTCCGGAGGCGGCCGTAAGCAGTGCCAAAGAATTGTTCCCTTCCGTTTTTACAGCTACTTTGGCCATTTCGGCTACATTTTATCCTTTATTATTCTTTATGGAAGGTGTGGCGTCGGATTTTATTAGTGCCTTCCCATATGTAATCATCATAGCACTAACACTTTCCTTGGTCATTTCGGTACTATTGGTTCCTTTTATCAATTCTTTGTTCATCAAAAAAGGATTGCATTCCCATACGGAAGAGAAAACAGAAGCCGATAAAAAATCGATGTTAGATCGCTTACAGGCTTTCTTTGACAAGACGGTGAATATGGCAATGAAACACTATAAACTAACTGTATTTTCTGGTATTGGGGCGGTAATTGTTGGTGTTATTCTATTTGGCGGTATTAGTCAACAGTTGTTTCCTAAAGTAGAACGCAATCAGTTTTCTATTGAAATCAGCTTGGCACAAGGGCATAGTTTAGAAGAAACGGCTAAGGTTGTCAAGGGATTGGAAAAAAGATTGGCATCTGATGAGCGCATAGAAGATTACACCAGTTTTATTGGCCAAAGTTCGCCCCGTTTTCATACCCTATACGCTCCCAATTTACCCGCCACCACCTATGCCCAAATATTGGTCACTACCAGCAGCGATAAAACAACCGAAGAGGTTTTAAGGGATTATGATGAAAAGTATGCAGATATGTATCCGCATGCCTATTTGCGTATGAAGCAACTCGACATGGCAGGCACCAATGCACCTATAGAAGTTCGATTGTATGGCAATGACATACAACAATTAAAAAAATACGGAGACACCATCATAAATATTGCGCGGGCAACCCCAAATACCCTCTGGAGCAGAACCGATTATGGTGATATGAAAGAGGTGGTGATAATGGAGGTTAAACACGACGAAGCGGCACGGTTAGGTTTGAACAATAGGGCCATCGGCAATGCAATAGCTGTGAATACTACCGGGTTGAAAGCTACGGAAGTTTGGGATGATAAATATACAGTCGATGTAAAGATTAAGAGCGACAATCAGCATCATCAGAAGGTATCGGACCTTAGGCAACTCTCTATAATTTCTCCGCAGAGCCGAGGTACCGTACCCCTACGCCAAGTAGCTGATATTTCGTCGGAATGGAATCAAGAGCAAATTGTGAACAGAAACGGTTTGCGCTGTCTGACAGTTAGGGTAGATATTACCAAAGATGCGGTCGGTAACGAAGTACTGGCAGAAATGCAACCTCACATCAATAAAATAAATTTTCCCGAAGATATCAGAATTGAATACGGAGGTGAATACGAACTGCAAATAGAGAATAACAAGCCTATGGGGCTTTCCTTAATGCTAAGTATTGCCTTAATCTTCTTGATTCTACTATGGCATTTTAAAAGTTTTATGCATGCCCTATTGAGCTTTATCACCATGCCGCTAAGCATTTTTGGAGCTGCCTTAGGATTGATTTTAATGCAATACCCATTTGGTTTCACTTCATTCTTAGGACTCTTGGCATTATGTGGAATCGTTGTTCGAAACGGTATCATTCTCATTGACTACGCAGATGAGCTACGTCATGAATTTAACTATAGTGTAAAGAAGGCCGCCATACTTGCTGCCGAGAGACGTATGCGCCCTATTTTCTTAACCTCTTCTGCAGCAGCAGTAGGCGTTATTCCGATGATCGCGAGTCGCTCTAGTCTTTGGGGACCTTTGGGCACCGTCATCGCATTTGGACTCATGTTTTCAATGGTATTGACCCTTTTTGTCTTGCCCGTATTGTATTGGTTGTTCTTTAGAAAAGAAGATGAAGAAAAAAACATCAATGATGAAGCAACCATGATCAATGGGAAGAAGAACCATCTAACATCTAAGGCCAAAAATATAGGCTCCTTACAATAGCTGAATTTTAATAGAAGAAAAGTAGTAATGATATATATAAATTCACCCTTTTTAATTTTAAAAAAAGCATCGGGGTTGACCTTGATAGCGATGCTCTTCTTTAGCCTCAATAGCTTATTAGCCCAGCAGACAATAAGTTTAGAGGCTAGTAAAGAAGCAGCACTTAAGCATAGTAATGCTATAAAAAACGGTCTACTGACCATTGAGAAATCGAAGGCGTTCAAACGTGAAATGATTGCCAACTATTTTCCGAATGTTGAGGCGACCGCCATTGGTTTATATGGACCGGGCGACATAATTAGTCCGATCGAAGGTTTTTTACCGAATGGTATAGACAATCTGTACAACGCCAGCGCCATGGCCACCGAGGTTATTTATGCCGGCGGAAAAATCAAAAACTCCAATGCTTTGGCAGACCTTCAAATGGAAACTTCGAAAATCAGGGCCGGGCAAGCGGTAGATTCAGTGTTATTGGTCACGGAGCAAAAGTTTTGGCAACTGGTACAGCTACAAGAGCAGCAAAAAGTGTTGGAAACCAATGAAGACTATTTGAACGAATTGTTGAAACAGCAAGAGGATTTACTCGAAGCGGGTTTAATTGCCAAGAACCAGTTATTACAAGTGAAAGTAAACCGTAGTGAGCTATTATTGAACAAAAGTAAATTGGAGAATATGCGTAAACTGGCTTTACTCGATTTTTCACTTTATGTAGGAGTTTCCTATTCCCCTGAGATGAGAGCCGATGCCGATTTTGAGAATATGACCCCTCCTGAACTAAAGTATACGAAGCCCGATTTAAATCTTTCGGGCAATAGCAACTACGAACTTCTTGAAAAGTCGATTACTGCAAGTAAACTTCGCACTAAAATGGCCAAGGCAGACCTTTTACCTTCTTTGGCCGTAGGTTTTACCGCCTTTGAGTTAGGATCTTTTGATAATTCGATAGAAAGCCAATTTTCGGGCTTGGCATTTGGCACGTTGAGTATACCAATCTCTGATTGGTGGGGAAGCGGTAAACAAAAAGTAAAACAAGAAAAGATTCAAGAAGAAATCGTTCAAAACAACCGAAACGACGGCATTGACCAACTAAAAGTTGCCATTACCCAAAGTTGGTACGATTTGTTGGATGCTCATGAGCAAATTCAATATGCCCTAGAAAATATAGCGTTGGCAGAAGAGAACTTAAAAGTGTATCGTGATAATTACGACAGTGGATTGAGTAATCTTACCGATTTATTGGATTCGCAAGCGATGGCTCAAAAGGCACAATCGAATCTAATTAATGCCTATACTAATTATGAAAATAAAGAAATCACTTTTCTATATAGAACAGATCGGTTAAATACTCCTATAAAGGAAGATCTTGAATAAAGATTTAAGAGTTCTTAGAGTCTAGTAAAAGAATAGGTTTACGCTATCCAATTATGAAGAAGAAGCAAATCATTAGATTGTTTTCTTTGATGCTTATGTGGTTAATTGGCATTATAGCTTTTGATGTCGTCATAAATATCAAAGTCTTTCACAAAAGTGATTGGCTACCTTTTTTTGAGTATACTTTAACCGTGGTAGTGCCTTTTACCAGTTTGTATTGTTTGCTTATTGGTATTAGCGAAGTATTGCTTACTCGATTATTAATAAGGGAGTATCCCTTTGCTATTTTGGTGCTGATAAAGGCTATAATTCAATTCTTGGTTATTTATGTACTTCACTTGAGCGGCTCCGAAATTATTAGGGAATGGCTGCCCCCGAGCCCCAATTCAGCAGTAAATACACATTATGAATACCTGGGTCAATCATTGAATTTGGCATATACTATTTACTTTTTTGTAGTAAGTTTTCACTTTAGCCTTTACTTTCAGATTGCGAGAAAATTCGGTTCGACGAATCTTTTTGATATTATTATGGGAACCTACTTTAGACCCAAGGAAGACAAGCGTATTTTTATGTTCCTAGACCTGAATAAGTCTACCACCATCGCCGAGGATATTGGCCATTTAAAATACAGTAGACTGATACAGGAGTGTTTTCTACTTCTGACCGAACACATAGAAAATTACAATGCAGAGGTCTATCAATACGTTGGTGACGAAGCAGTTCTTACATGGAATGTCTCCAACGCAAAATCCGCTCAACACTGTGTTGACCTCTATCAAGATTTTAACAATTCACTTTTTAAGGCAAAAGACAAATTTTTAAAGGAATTTGGTCTGATGCCCACCTTTAAGGTCGGGGTCAGTTATGGTTCGGTAGCCATTGCCGAAGTGGGCGATTATAAAAGAGATATTGCCTTTCATGGCGATGTTTTAAATACAGGGGCGCGCTTGTGCATGCTTTGTAAGGAAATAAGGGAAGATATTCTCTACTCCAATCAGTTTTATAAGCTATTGGGTAAATCAAGTCAATTAGAGTATATTGGTGATTATATTTTAAAAGGTCGTCATAATATAGAAAAGGTATTTAGATTATCACCGAAATCCTAACATGAATAGATAGTTATGACCGGTACCTACATATGGGAGGAAGTCATAATGGTGATTTTATGGCGTTGTGCATTTAGTAGAAAGTTATATTCAATGGTTTAATCTCTCCAAGGCTTTCAATCCAGTTTATAAAGACTTGAGACATTTCTTCTTTATGAGTTACATTGAAAACTTTTGGTAAAATCTTAAATAATTGATCGTCCCAGTCATATTTTCCCTCGGCCACTTCGGGATGATAATAT
Organism: Cytophaga sp. FL35; assembly: GCF_014349235.1. Taxonomy (GTDB): domain Bacteria; phylum Bacteroidota; class Bacteroidia; order Flavobacteriales; family Flavobacteriaceae; genus Euzebyella. The sequence goes on from NZ_JACSOH010000046.1 coordinate 12,978, forward strand.
TTCAAAAAGCCCCAAATTTTGGCTGTTGTTGCAAGTTTTTCTGTTTCGGTAAGTTTAATTTGTGTGAAAGCGATGTTTGCACAAATAAAAAATATTAGAATCGATACTTTTTTTTTCATATTGTGCCAACATAAGGGAATACATACCGCAGTAAGTAAATCTCTATTTTATTTGTAATATCCTTTTTTTGAACTTTTAGATTTGAAACTATAGTTCAATTCTTCTTTTTACGCGCCAATCTGTAAAGTATTCCCAAATCTCTCGTTCTGTGGA
>NZ_JACSOH010000047.1 GCF_014349235.1 Cytophaga sp. FL35
TATTTATTTCATTAAAATAGCATGACTACAGAGCCAATTTCTGAAAGAAATTTATATATAATCATATTCCTTAACTCTATTTATCCTATGGGAAAAGATTTAAAAACTTTTTTGAGTTCAAAAATTCAAAGTTGCCATTTTAAAAGGAATGAAATAATTTGTAGGGCAGGGGAGAAGTGTAATCGTTTATATTTTCTAAAAGAGGGTATGGTACGAGGCTTTTTCAAAAGTGGAGACTCAGAAATAACCACATGGATCGATAGCGAGAATGAAGTCTTTACCTCGATAACAGGGTTTTTTAGAAATAAAGTAGCGAACGAGTATATACAGAGTATTGAGGATACTTATTGTGATTACTTAGAATACCAAGACTATCAATATTGCGTCAACCATTTTCCTGAAATGAACCATATAGGTAGAATTATGTTGGAGGAGTATTATATGCTTTCAGAACATCGGGTCTACTTGGCTAGAATTCCCAATGCTGCCAACCGTCTTAATTATTTTATAGAGCATAGTAAGAATCAAATTACCGAACGTATTCCCAAAAAATATCTGGCATCATTTCTATCTATGAGACCTGAAACCTTAAGTCGTTTGTTAAGTAAGTATAGTCCCAATTGAATTTTTTTGAGAATCGACGAAATATCTTCTGTCTAAGAGTAATTGGCAAATTTTATTTTTAAATTATTGATAATCCATCAGTTGTAATTTCTCAGTCTACTTCCGGCTTAAATTAGCCACTCTCCTTCTCATTTAGGAAATAACTCAAAATTGATATTTGTCAAGTTCCCGTTATTAGCTATGTAATAAGGGGTATATGGATGCGTTTTCCTAAAAATCCGAATCGGTCGAAGTTTTTTATAAAAAAAATCATTTGTGCTTCTTTATTTAAATTAAAGATAAACAACTAATTGCACTTTTAAGTTTTGTAGAGAATCAATTCCAATTGATTATTGTCAATTTCGCGAGCGATTTTTTATAATAAGCAAGAAATACCTTCCGTTTGTAGGAAGTTCAAGTTTTAAAAATGAAAGAATTCAAATTTGAATTGTAAGAAACCGAAAAAAGAGTTTCAAAAAATATTTAACCTTCCCTACCTATGACATAGAACTGCAATATTTCCCAAATCCGCGATTAATCTAAAATTTTATTCACTGCTGATCGGTCTTGTGCTGCTCACAGAAAAAAGCTGTTCATAAACGGCCAGGGATTTTTTTGTCCTTTTCCAAACCTGAACACAACTATAAAAATAACATATATATCCAAACCCTCTCTTAAATGAAAACAAAAAGCAACCAAAAAAAATTAATGAGTTCACTGCTCTTTTTCTGTATGGTCTTTAGCATATCATGGGCACAGACCGATGAGGTCGTGGTCATTGATTCTGAGTATACACAGAAATCAATCGTTCTAGAGCAATTGCCTCAAAGCACAACTGTAATTGAAGTGGGGCATTCAGAAAATCCGTGGAAAACGGTGCGCCATTTCCTTGAAGACAACACAACAGTAAAAACCATTCATTTGTTTGCAGACACAAGCAATAATGCACTGCAATTGGGTGGAATCGCATATGATTCAGAAAGGATCGACCAAGAATTTGAACTTTCTATGTTAGAAGGTGTCTATCAAGGTACAAACATTCAACTTTTGGTTTATGACTGCAACCTGGGGTCTAATGTGGACGGATTGGCAATTATAAAGCAGATCAGTGCTATGTCCTATTTCAACATTGCAACTGCTACAAACTGTACATCGGTATTTGATTCCAATTTCAGTTTTGATTATAAGACAATGAACCAACCCATTAGCAGTTCAATATTTAAATAGCACAACCTACTATGAAGCAAATACTACAAACCACAATTACATTCACCATATTTTTGCTAATTTTTGGTAACCTCAAGGCCCAAACTGTAGATATGACAGTCCAACAAGGTCCAAATGTAGACGTAATGGTGACTGTGGGGTCTGCCGATTTAGATTTATCGACATTTGAGACCGATCTTGAGCAAGCCATGTACGCCAAGGGAATCCCTTTGGGTAAACTACGTGTTGAAGCTTTTCAAAGAAGCTCTATTTCCTCTGATCAAGCGGATGCCAGTGATATTTTCAACAGCTGGAATGTTATGGATTTTAACGGGGCAGAACCACCAAACTCACACAACTACCTAGGTAGTGCAGGTGGTGGAACTTACTCGGGTTCCTATTTCTCCTTTGATTCCAATACCAACCAAATACTGGCCGATCCTGTCGCAAGGAACTCCGGCAACTACGGTGTTGCCATGTATGATCCTACAGGAGATGTTTCCGATGGTACCATTTCAGCGACCTTTGGTCTTTCCGGTGCACCTTACACCCACGCCGAGGTTGGATTCATCTTTAAAAAAGTGGATAACAATAATTTCTACGCCTATATCATCGACAACCATACAGCCTGTGGTAACTTAATGAACTATGCTCCAGGTGATGGTTACCCTGCGGAAGCCATTCTCAAAAGGGAAAACGGTGTAACTACCATTTTGGCAGTGAACACTAATAGTGGAAGAACAGGTACGGCAACCTATGGCTGGGATGCCGCTAGGGCCGATATGTTCTCGGCTTTCTATAATGGACAGGAAATCGATTTTAAAATTGAAATGTCCGGTGATGATATCACCATCTCCAGAAGAGGTGGCGGAGGCGATGCTGGCACGGATTGGATCGAAGCCTTCGATATTACCGATAATACCTTTTCCTCAGGTAGCTATGGTTTCTATGTCCATGAACAGCAAAATGCCTATTTCAAGGATATCAATATTGAAAAATTGGAACTACGTGCCTTTAAAGATGTATTGCGCGAACCGCAGTGGAGAAACAGTGCCCTACGTTTTAACGTAAACTTGGACGACCTTGAAGTGGCAGATTTTGACAACGACAAAGATCTTTCGGAAATATTGATGCGAACCATCAACGAGGATATCCACTACATCGGCTGGGGAACCAATGCCAACCAAGCCCAATTTGACAGGTTCATTCAACAGAACAATGATCAAGGTATCTTTGTAAACCGAGATGCTGGAAGCTGGTCCACCTGGATAGATGATATGTCCCATTACATTTATGGACAATATCAATTCGGAAAAGTAACCGCCGGGGAATATTTTATTGCTGGAACCTCGGTTGAGATCGATGTAGATCCTTCACAGTTAAAATCCAACACAGCAAATGCCAGTTATCCTTCGGGGCGATGGAAAATCACCCATGATGAGACCCATTTTGACAACAACACGGGCAAGGTATCTTGGGATGGACTCTATTTGGAGGATGTACCGGAGTACTACGAGAAAACAGGTCGATATACCTTCACTTTTGAAGATATGCCAACAGCTCCGACCACGCTATATTTCCATAGAAAACCAGTGGCCAGTTTTACATATAGTGCCGATACTGGTTTTATCAACAACACCTCTTACGATCTAGATGGCGGAGCGAATGATGGTATTGCCCAATCAGAGTGGAAGTGGAAATCCGTGGATGCGGCATCTACCAACGACTGGGTAAATGGCCAGTTCGATAAAAATAGCGTTGCTGACGGAGAATACCTTGTAATGCTCAGAGTTCAAGATCATCAAGGAACTTGGAGTAGTCCTTCAAGTATCTATGTGGAAAAAACTGCAGGTTCTGGAGGTGAAACCGATTTGCCCATTGCACAGTTCAACATATTACCTGATCAATTGAATACATACTCTGGCGACATGACGATTGCGATTGAGGATAATTCAGTAGACCCTTACGGAAGGACTTTATCCACACAAGAATGGATTGTGACCCAACGTACTTACGATTCCGATGGAAATGCAACCAACACGGAGATTTATAATGCAGGTACACCTATGACCGATTTTTCATCCTACAATAATGTAACCGCAGACTATATAATAAGCTTAAGGACACAGACAGATACAGGTGTTTGGTCAGAACCATTTTATCGTACACTCACCATTATTGATGATGATATCGCACCAACAATCACTGCTACTCCCTCCAGCGGGAGTTTGGAAACGGATGATGACATTCAGTTGGTTTTCTCCGATGAGAATGGAGGAAGTGGTTTTGATGTGCAACGCTTTGTTAGAGTGCAAAGTGCAACTCCACCTGCAACAAATAATTCAGCTTGGAGTTCATGGAGCAACAGCCAGTCCAAGACCACATCTTTCAACACTGGAGGTACAGGTTGGTATATCCATGCCGAGGTCAGGGACAATGCCGGCAATACGGGCACAGCAACCTTTGGTCCTTACGACATAACCTTAGTTGTAAGTGCAGAAGACGATTTGGCGATTTTGGATGAGGATACCGTTTCCGACCCCATCGATGTACTTTATAATGATGTTTACGATACCAACAATACCCCTACCGTTACCATTACGGCACAGGGAACAAAAGGTAATGCAACCGTAAATGGCAGCAACCAAGTTGTCTATACGCCAAATGAGAACAAAAATGGTACCGATAGCGTAACCTATGAGCTGGATGTTAACGGCACCAAGGTTACCGCTTCCATAACAATATCCATTATCCCAATTGATGATGACCCTATCGCAGTGGCCGACAGCTTCACAATGGATGAAAATGGAACTTTGAACGGAGACCTTTCCACAAACGATATTGAAGTGGATGGCGATGATTTGGTGTATTATTTAATCGATGGACCTGAAAATGCAAGCTCATTTACGCTTAATTCCGATGGTACCTTCACCTATGTCCACGACGGAGATGAATCCGCAATGGATAGCTTTACCTATAATTTTGAAGATGCCGTTTCCTTTTCGGAAACCGTTACGGTCACATTGAACATTACCAATGTAAACGATGCGCCGGATGGTGGGGATATTACACTGGAAACCATTCAGGATGCTTCCTATACCTTTAAAACGGGTGATTTCACCTACACGGATGTAGACCCAGGAGATACATTTAATGGTATCCAAGTGATGACCCTACCCTCAAACGGTACTTTGGAATACAATGGTATCGCCGTTCAGGCAAATGATATGATAGATGATGTAATCCTATTGGTTTTTACACCTTCAGCCGGTGAATACGGAGATAACTATACCTCATTCACTTTCAAAGTTAAAGATGGTGATGATGCCGTAAGTAGCTCAACGCATTCTGCAGCTATTAATACGGCGCAGGATACCGATGGTGATGGAATCCCGAATGATGATGATTCAGACGATGACGGTGACGGAACTCCGGATGATGAGGACGGCTTCCCATTAAATCCAAACGAGGACACCGATACAGATGGTGACGGAACCGGGGACAATGCCGATACCGACGATGACGGTGACGGTACTCCGGACTCCGAAGATGACTTCCCATTAGATCCAAACGAGGATACCGATACCGATGGTGACGGAACCGGGGACAATGCTGATAATGATGATGACGGTGACGGAACCCCCGATGCAGAGGACGACTTCCCATTAGATCCAAACGAAGATACCGATACCGATGGTGACGGAACCGGAGACAATGCCGACGAAGATGATGATAACGACGGTACTCCTGATTCCGAAGATGACTTCCCAAAAGATGATTCCGAAGATACTGATACGGACGGTGATGGTACGGGTGACAATGCCGATATGGATGATGACGGTGACGGAACCCCGGACAGTGAGGACGACTTCCCAAAAGATGATTCTGAGGATACGGATACCGATGGTGACGGTACAGGTGACAATGCCGATACGGATGATGACGGTGACGGAACCCCGGACAGTGAGGACGACTTCCCTTTAGATCCAAATGAGGATACCGATTCCGATGGTGACGGAACTGGGGACAATGCAGACACAGACGATGACGGTGACGGAACCCCGGATACGGAGGACGACTTCCCGTTAGATCCCGACGAAGATACCGATACCGATGGTGATGGAGTTGGCGACAATACCGATACGGATGATGACAACGATGGGTATCCCGACGATGTAGACGACCTGCCCCATAACCCAAATGAGTATTCCGATATTGATGGCGATGGCATTGGTGACAATGAGGATACCGACGATGACAACGACGGTGAAGAGGATGTCGATACCGATGGAGATGGTCTTGGGGACAATGTGGATGAGGATGACGATAATGATGGAGTTGTGGACGGCTCCGACGATTTTCCACTGGACGAAACGGAGCAAAAAGATACCGATGGTGATGGTACCGGTGACAATGCCGATACCGATGACGATGGGGATGGGTATACCGACGAACAGGAAAACGAGTCGGGAACTGATAGTACCGACCCGATAGACACCCCGGCCGATAATGACAATGACGGTATTCCCGACAATAGGGACGACGACGATGACAATGACGGGGTTCCGGACAGTGAGGATTATTTCCCACAGGATAGTGAACCGGTACTGGTTCCGGCGGAGGCCTTCACGCCCAACAACGATGGTCTTAACGATTCATGGATGGTGCCCGGCATCGAAAACTATCCGAACAATGTCGTAAGGATCTACAACCGTTACGGTCACGAGGTATTTGCCCAAAAGAGCTATCGAAACGATTGGCAGGGTTTCTTTAAGAATAAGAACGAGAAACTGCCCTCCGGATCTTATCTCTACATAATCGACCTCGGCAATGGCGAAGCTCCGTTGAGAGGTTGGATATTCATCAACTATTAACCTAATCAAGCCAAAAAAAAATGAAAACAATAGTAATAACAATATTTAGCGTGCTTCTGGCGGCCCTAGGTCTTTATGCCCAACAAGACCCGCAGTACTCGTTCTATCGCTATAACATGAACGTAGTGAACCCTGCCTATGCCGGTAGTAACGACGGCCTGGAATTTGCCTTGGGCCTTCGAAGCCAATGGGCAGGGGTAGAAGGCGCTCCGGAAAGCCAAAGTGCTATTTTCGGTACATCATTGGGAAAAAATGTAGGCCTAGGAGTGTCGGTACTTAATGATAAGACCTTTATCGAAACACAGACATGGCTGGCCATAGATGTTTCTTACCAGGTGAAGGTATCGGAGAACAACCAACTCTTCTTTGGTCTCAAAGGGAGCGCCAACACCTATGATGCCAATACCCAGGGCCTCCAAACGTATGGGGTGGGCCAAGACGGTAGTTTGATGAACTTTGATAATAGGTTTACGCCAAACGTTGGTGTTGGGCTGTACTGGAAAAATGATAAATACTTCGTTTCGGCTTCCATTCCGAAACTGTTGACCCCCGAACGTTTGGAGGAAAGCAACGGCGAGGCAAGGGTAGGCACCGATAAGGTTCATATGTACCTGGCCGGAGGTTATGAGTTCGAGCTCTCGGAATCCACCAACCTATACCTAACCAATATGCTTCGTTTTGTTACTGCTTCCCCGGTTTCCTATGAGCTCACCGGTATGGTGGGTTTTGCAGAGCGTTTCACTATCGGCGCGGGTTATAGGTTTAGCGAAAGTATCAGCGGTCTATTCTTGTTCAATATCAGTGGAGGATTAGACGTAGGGTATGCTTATGAGAACGCCTTGGAAAAACCTGTTGGCGGTGTTGAAAAGGGTACCCATGAGCTGTTCATGAGATTGAGAATATAGAAGTCTTCGTTTTATTCAGATACAGCTGGCCAGTTCATAAGAAGGAACTGGCCAGTTTGTTTTACGAAGTAATAATTCAACTAACGAAAACGTTTTCGCCACAATTCCATAAACTCTCGCAACAATTGTTTGCAATTTTGCATATTAGTAAACAATTTTGGAGCATTATATTGAGAGATAGATAATAATTCGAATTGAGCTTTTTGAATAAAAACCCCCACAGATAACCGGTCCAATTATATAGCGGGCCGGTTGTCAATTTTTTACAAAAGTCAGCAATAATGAAGGATTTAGAAACTCTATACAAGGAATTGAGTAGTTTTCAATCCGATATTTATCGTAAGGAAAACATCAATCAAACCATTATATTATTAGAATCTTGGACTGTCCACATCCCATTCAACCAAAAATCGACTAAAGAATTTTGGATGGACATGGTTAAAAATTTTCAGGATTGCCAAAAAATGAAAGACCCTCAGGAATATGGTGAACAATATGCCTTTTACCTATTGAAAACTTTACTTTTTATAAAAAGATTAATGTAGCATGACTTATAAACCACTGTTATTTGAATATATGTAAATACCTACACTACTTTAATTCATCGAATAAACTATCTGTTTAACAGATAATAATTGGTACCATATTCATAGGTTGCATATTTGCTTCAAATTAAAACCCCCGAATATGAATACAATTACTCTTATTAAGAACATTTATCTGGACAGCATTAGAAACATAGGAAATTTCGTGATTCGAAACTATTTTAAAGCGTTCACATGGTTTACCATAATTTTATTCTCAGTAGTACTCTATGCTTTTTTCTATCGAATCTTTACAGGATTTCCTTTTTAATGAGAAACCTTGGAGAAAAAAGAAAATAACATTATATATACATTCACTATCATAGCCTTGACAATCGCTATCTTTCTTTTGATGGTGGAAATAATCGATTAGATCATATTTTCTAGGTTAACTGAACTACCTAGAATCCATTTGAGTTTGCTGTACTAATTTGAAGCAACAAAATGTCTTTCTCAGTCTAACTACCCCTTGGATTTAGTACAGGTGAAAGAAAGGACCAGTCGATAGGTAAAATATTGATGGAATAACTTTCATTGGGAAACTTGATAAACGGTTTAATCTAAAAAGAAATCGATGAAAATTTGCGACCGCTGATGAAAATTAGTTGGATGCTGAATTACATCGAGACCACTATTCATCAATGAAGAACAATATTTGAGTATTTTTAAGATAGGATGTGCTTGAGAGTAGCACATCCTTATCTAAAATTGCACTGAATCATCGTTTAAAGTTCCACTTAACAAGCACTTTAACCCTAAGTTCTTTACCATGACATAAAGAGCTTTGCTTCCAACCAGCGCAGTAGGTAGTTTACTAAAAACGCTACCAATATTTAGCGAATAGGCACAAATAACGATTACGCCACGAAAAAATATCATGACCAAATCTCGAATTCAGTAAACTTTCTTACAACTTTAGTCAAGTTAATTATTTTTTTTTATTAAATACATATCAGCGATATACACTTGAGAATAGCATAGAGTGATGTAAAAACAATTCGTGACACACGTCTATTAAATTTCTAGTGATAAGTTATATTTTTTGAATAAAGATTGATTTGGTAAATATTGTTAGGATTGTAAATTAATGGGATACTTCGCAAATTCTAAGTAAATCTGTTGGGGAGATAGTGGCATGCCATAATGCAATATTTGAATTCAGGATTTCATTTACTGATTTTAATTTTAGTATTTTAGGTCGTTACCAACTATGATTTCCAACATATAAAATTGCGAATGTAATTTAGGTTGGTGAATGAAGCGTTCGAAACGTTTAATTATCTATGTCTCCATTTAATAAATTGTTGTCAATCCATTTGAGATCTTACGTTATTTTAATACATACCCTTTTTTTCTCGCTATTTTTGAAAGGTCAAAGCTATAGTGAACTCGCAACTCTGGAACTTGATTCCCACATTTTGGAAATAGCTGATAGTTTTTTAGAAGAATATCCCATTACCATTACTTCTTACGTATGTTCACGATCTTCTGGAGGCAAAAATGACTTTTACTCAGAAGGAGATTATTGGTGGCCAGATCCAGAAAATCCTGAAGGCCCTTACATTAGAAAAGACGGTTTTACCAATCCCGAAAACTTTACGGCTCATCGAGAAGTCCTCATGAAAATGGGAGAAATGGTGGGAACCTTAACTTCTGCATATCTAATTACCAAAGACAGAACCTATTCCGATGCCGCGCTGGAACACTGCAAGGCTTGGTTCTTGAACGAATCTACGCGTATGAATCCCCACTTTTTGTACGCGCAAGCAATTAAGGGAAGGCATACGGGAAGAGGTATAGGTATTATTGACGGTATTCATATTATGGATGCAGTACAATCCCTTTGGATTCTTGAAAACGAAGGTTTAATCAGTGAAAATCTTATGACTGGATTCCGTGCTTGGTTTTCTGAGCTCCTTGAATGGTTGATGACCCATGAATACAGTAAAGATGAAATGGTTCATCCAAACAACCATGGTACCTGCTGGAATATGCAGGTAGCGACCTATGCCAAATTTTGTAACAATTCAAAGGTCATGGAATTTTGTAAAGCTAATTTTATAAACACCATCTTGCCAGGACAAATGGCCAAGGATGGCAGTTTCCCTTTGGAATTGGAAAGAACGAAGCCTTATGGTTATTCTTTATTTAATCTTGATGCAATGACTATTAACGCTTGGGTTTTATCTGATAGTTTTCAATGTTTCTGGAACTATGATATAAATGGTCGCTCCATATTAAAAGCGGTGGAATTCATGGCCCCTTTTGTGGCTAAGAAAAATGATTGGCCACATGAGCCTGATGTAATGTATTGGAATGAATGGCCTGTTGCACATCCAACATTTTTGTTTTCGGCAATCATTTACAATCGTTTGGATTTTTATGAATTATGGGCTAATAATCGACATTTTCCCAAAACGTTCGAAGTAAAGCGCAACATGGCCATTAAAAGTCCTTTGATTTGGCTTTATAAGAAAGAAAATTGCGCTAACTAGTCATAAATACATGCTTGGCCATCACGGTTATATAATCCTGACTTTATCTTTCCGGTAAAAACTTTCAAACTCTAAATGTATTTTTAGGATTTATTGAATTTTTATATGTTAGATTTGTAGGAGAAGGCCTAAATTATTCTCATTGATGTCCTAATTGATGTCAATTTATAAGTTTTAGTTTTTAAATTATTGGTTTTGAGGGTGTTGTGTTTATGGTTTAAATCCAGTCATCCCGACAAAATGGGTTTTAAAGCAATCCATTAAAAAGTCAATCAGATGATTTTCAAGTAATTACATTTATTTTGATTTCATTTGATTGGCTTTAATATCAAAACAAAAGTTACCTATTCGGTTACCTATTTTTGGCCGAATTTTTTCACTACAT
>NZ_JACSOH010000048.1 GCF_014349235.1 Cytophaga sp. FL35
GGTGTGCCCGCGACTCGGTAAGCCTCAATACCTTCAAAATGGATTGGAGATTTTTTATAAGTAATGGGTCGGCCAGAAGTAATGGCCTGTCCCATGGATGATTGTTCCACATCCGGAGCCATCACCAACACCTCGCCAAATTCAGCAGCTACCTGAGCAAGACTGAAGATTCCTGGACTGTAGATTCCATCATCATTTGTTACTAATATTTTCATTATATCGAATTTTTGCAATTGTAAAATACATAATATTAAAACCTTATGCTTCCATAAAATTGACTTGAAAGGAGAAATTTTTGTTTTAAATGAGGTAGTATTAAAAGCATAATAAACTGAAATTTATAGGGTAAAACATATAATGACAGCTCAAAATGAAGTATGCTCAAATTGTGCACAATCCTACTGCGGGCTGTGGATTGCACAACAAAAAATTCATTATAAATCTAATGATGTCCTATGATTATTCCGTAGCCTATATCTCTACAAAGGATGAGGATGCATGGAGGAAGTTTTCTCCTAAACCTGGTATTAAACTTTTCATAGCAGGCGGTGATGGTACAGTAACGAAAGTAATGAACAGAATTCTTGAAATTGAAAAAGATAAGAGACCCGAAATTGAAATATTGCCACTTGGTACCGCTAACAATATATATCATTCGCTGAGGCTAAATAGGTTGCAAGAGAGAAATAAGAATGATACCAATTTTGACTTTGGGATTATAAATGGACATGCTACAAAATTAAATTTTTTTGAAGGTATGGGTTTGGGGATCTTCCCGCATCTAATCCAAGAAATGCAGAAAGCCCCAGAAAAATTTCATGCAACTAAGGACAAAATTAATTATGCCCTTCAATCTATGATCGATTTAGTCGGGAGGTTTGAGGGTGTTCAATTAAATATAGTGACAGATTCAGGTACATTCCAAGGAAACTTTATGTTAGTTGAAGTGATGAATATTCATTTTTTGGGCCCCCAAATACCAATTCCCTCCGAGGGAAATACAAGGGATGGATTTTTAGATTTATTGATGATCACCATTGATCACCGGAGTTTTTTTGTTGATTATTTAAAAAAATTACTAAATGGAAGTACCACTAAATCTGATTTAAGTCTTTTCTCGACTTTTTGTAAAGTTTCTAAAGTAAATATTTCCTTCGAGAATGAACTAATACATATAGATGATGAAATCTTCTATTCAGAGTCAAGACAAAATTTGGAGTTAAAGCTTGAGAATAAAGGGCTCAAAGTCTTCCCCACGGACTTAGAGGAATTTAGATGTTGATACGAGTTAAACATATCACGGGGAGTATTTATTTAGTGAACTTTTCTTAGACTGAATTGATCAATTATTTAGTAATATCAGGCCTTAACCCAGTTTACATGAACTTTAAAGTTGTAGATGATTAATCGCTAGGCAGCCGTTTCTCCTTTTTCAAACGTTCCACCTGGTATAGAAAATTAACTTAAGAAATGATTCTAAAACATTTCGCTAGGAAACATGTAAAACCTTAAAAGATAATTTTCTGATTATTTGAATTAATCGGTTATTGAGGTGCAATGTAAATTTAATCTTATAATACTGTCGTTTCGATGGATTTAGATTTAAAGGATAAGATTCGAGTTGTGGTCGTTAGTAATTCGATTTTAGAACAGTTGATTCATCATACTTACATGGAGCTCAGTTCCTCGAAAATCAAGTCATTTTTTCTAAAATCGTTGAATGAATTAAAATTGCACAACAGAGAACTTAAAGCAATTATCGAGAGCCTTTTGGGAAGAGATTTTTACTTAAATATACCAAGTACTGATAGGGACCATAAAACTTATCACGCCAAACAATCCGAAAAAATAATCTCCGATTGCCTCAATTATTGCTTGGAAAATTTGGATAATTATATAGCTTTAATCGAAAGCCCTAACCTCCCGATTGCTCTATCAATTTTAATAAAAAATCGAATTTTGACCTTACGTAAGAATATAAATATTCTTGAAGTGTTGCATGAATACAGTGAATTATGTTAAACAATAGCGAAAACAATGAGTGAAATACCAAACGGGGATGACCCAATACTAGCAAATTCTGTTACCCTGCCAGAAAAGGCATTGTTATATTCTAATACAATAAATTATCTCGGCGCAAAAGTAGGTCGTATTTGGACTCTTAAAGAAAAATAGATTTTAGAATAAAATAATCTTAGTAAGCTGTTAATTATCACTATGTTGAAAGGGCGGTACGGTTAGGAGTACCGCTCTTTAAATCAAAATGTCATGTATATTTCAACATCAACCAAGAAGGCTATATGGGGAGGAGTCTTTGCAATATTATTCTTATTGAGTGGAACTTTTTTATTAGGTAAGCTGAGCGGGTATGAGGCAAAAGTTTTAATCAAGAATTCTCTCTCAGGACTTAATGTATTATGCAATACAATCGTCCTGGCCTCGGCTAGTATACTGGCCTTACTTTTAACTTTATTGGGACTTAGCTCTACCAGTAATTCAAAGCTAAAAAAGGATCATTATTTGCATGTGATGCAAATTGCTCAGCTTGATACGGTAATATTTATTGTTTCTTTACTTTCTTTTTTGATTTTTAATTTGCCTATAACCGAGTCAGATAGCATACCGCCGGAGTGGTTTACCATCATTTACTACATAACATTAGGTGTAAGTGCCATATTGAGTGGTGCACTCATCGTGGTAGTTCTCATGCTTAAAAATACGGTTGTAAATATTATTAAAATCGTTGGACTCGGAATGCAAGACCACCCTTTGGCAATGAACGATGACGAAAAAGATAGTTGAAGTTCGCAATGATTTTTTCAATATCGCATTAGCTGAATTCCCGTTAACATGGCCCTATTTCATTTAAACTTACTGAGTGTATTCATGCTGTCCAAAGTGTTATTCTCTGTCTATTAATACTAGTAGATGAAATTTGGGAGCACTTAAATGAATTTAAATTATAGAGGACCGAACTAGGGTCATTTTAATTACTTTATATCTCTATATTTAATAATTAAAAGGAGCATAATTGCATTAAATAAAGTACTTATTCCATTCGTAATTATTATCGGTAGGTCATGCTTTAAAAAACCATACCAAGTCCATAGGCTAACACCAATTATCAATATTATAAACATGAAGGGCGAAACATCTTTTACTCCTTTATTTTTTATGGCCCGAACAATTTGAGGAATCGCAGCAATGGTTGTGAAGATTCCTGCCATAATACCGATGGTTTCCGTCATCCTAAAAAATTTTAGTAGTGCCCATCAGTTTAAGACATTAAGGTCATTGAAATAATAATTAATATTATAAGGGCTATAATGCTCATAATTATCAGATTTTGTTTTTTTGGACTATTGAATAAGGCCATGATTATAATTTTCTTTTAAATGTAAAAGGCTTGACATTAGCTAGGTAATCGTATCCGTAGAAATATTGACTTTGGCGATTATGTTAATTAATTACAGTAAATTACCAATGCCCTATCTAGCACGTGCAAAATATTCCCTATGAGTCATAAAAAGAATTTTTAGTAATTTGATATTTTCTAAATCAATTTAATACTCAATAGGAATAATTCTTTATTATCAACATCTTTATTTTCGTATTGCATAATTCATAATATCTTATGGAATTGACTGTTACTCTGTTAGCGGCAATTACTGGTACCGCTATTATGACTCTTTATAGCCAACTCCTTGAAGTCTTAGTGGGGTTGAAGCTTAATGAAGCTCATCTTCTTAATCGGCTTTTTTCAAATACCCACGATGGGAATACATCGCTAAATGATAATAATTATAGGGGATGGTTAATTCATTTTCTAATAGGTTTTTTCATGTCACTCGGACTTCATTTCTTATATCTATGCCAAACATTGCCAAAGACGTTATTAATGGGAGGTATCTTTGGATTATTGGCAGGTTTAATCGGTGTGGTAGGGTGGTGTGCCATGATAAGCTCTTATGGCAAACCTAAGGGCACTAAGCTTTCAACGTTTTATATGCAGCTGATCGGTGCCCATGTGGTATTTGGGTTGGTAAACTATTCCATCTTTTCAATGTTTTCTTAGTCATTTTGACCGGATTAAAATTGTCTCTTTTTGAATTCATTACAGAGTTATTTTAGAATTATATTTCAATCGAATACTAAGAGTAATAGTGAACACTACTTTTTAGGGTATAAAAAAATTTAAATTCTTCATTTAATCTAATTTCCATGAGATCAATTTGGAATGGCTCTATAAATTTTGGTCTAGTTACCATACCAATTAAGCTTTATTCGGGGTCGGAAGAGCGTGCCTTGGAGCTCGATATGTTAGATAGCCATGATGGTTCTCGTATTCGTTACAAACGCATTAATGAGAAAACTGGTAAAGAAGTCGAATGGAAAGATATTGTAAAAGGATATAAGAAGAATGATAAGTACATTATTCTAGAAAAGGAAGATTTTGAGAATGCCAATATGAAAAAAAGTAAAACTATTGATATTGAGCAATTTGTATTGGAAAATGAAGTGGCAGATGTCCTATTTAAAAAACCATATTTTATTCAGCCTCAAAAAGGAGGTGAGAAGGCATATGCCTTGTTAAGGAAAGCATTGAAGGATAAGAAAAAGCTAGGTGTGGCAACATTCGTTATGAGGCAGAAGGAACATCTCTCTCTAATTGGTAATTACAAAGATGCATTGGTTCTTCATGTAATCCGATTTGAAGATGAGATTAGAAATACTGATGAACTCGATTTACCACAATTAAAAGTAAGTAAGAAAGAGCTAGATATGGCACATTCATTAATAGAACAGTATACTGAGAAATTCGATTTTAAGAAGTTTAAGGATGTGTATAATGAGCAACTTTTAAAGATAATTGAATCGAAAGCTAAAGGTTCTCAAATAAAACGGGAAACTTTCGAGTCGAAGCCTACTGAAGCCAAAGACTTAATGGCACAACTTAAAGCTA
The DNA here is from genome assembly GCF_014349235.1 of Cytophaga sp. FL35. Classification (GTDB taxonomy): domain Bacteria; phylum Bacteroidota; class Bacteroidia; order Flavobacteriales; family Flavobacteriaceae; genus Euzebyella. Next base: position 4,964 of record NZ_JACSOH010000048.1, read on the forward strand.
GTTTGGAAAAAAGAAAGAAAAAGGCATCCTAGACTGTGAGCTTAGACGAATATAATAGTAAACGAGAATTTTCAACAACTTCGGAACCCGTTGGTAAAATTTCCCCAATTGCCGGTAATAATCGATTTGTTATACAAAGACATTCTTCTAGAAAATTACACTATGATTTAAGGTTAGAAATAGACGGTGTTCTGAAGAGTTGGGCCATTCCGAAAGGTCCTTCTTTGAATCCTGCTGATAAACGATTAGCGGTGCGGACGGAAGACCATCCGGTCTCGTATCTGAATTTTGAGGGTACTATTCCCAAAGGGAATTACGGTGCTGGAGAAATGGAGATTTGGGATTTTGGAATCTACACGGTAGATGGAATGAACAACGTCTCTGAAATTTCAATTTCCCTTAAACAAGGAAATTTAAAATTGTTCTTTAATGGGCAAAATATTAAGGGAAATTATTCATTGGTTCGAACCGGATGGAAATCTGGGAAAGAACAATGGCTTATGATTAAAAAAAAGGATGAATTTGCCGTTAATGGTTTATATGATGCCGAGTCCTTTACAGATGGTACGGAAAACTTTACTTATCCCAAGAATCTAAGGCCAGGATTAATTCTTTCTCCCATGCTAGCAACTGTTAGAGATAAGGTTTTTAATGACCCCAACTGGATTTATGAATTAAAATGGGATGGTTATAGATTAATAGCCCATATTTCCGATAAGGGTGTTTTGTTGCAGTCCAGAAATGGCGTTAGCTATAATAGCAAATTTCCGGTTCTGGTTGATGAGCTTAAATCTCTGAATAATGATGTAATACTGGATGGGGAGGTTGTTATTCTAAATGAACAAGGGATTTCTCAATTCGGAGAACTGCATAACTACCCTGATTCCGGCGGTATCTTGAGATATTATGTATTTGATATGATTTATTTAAATGGTCATAGTATGCTCAATCTGCCTTTATTGGATCGAAAAAGTTTAATTCCAAATGTATTAGAAGACTTATCCATTACCAGATTTTGCGACCATATTGAAGGTATGGGTACGACATTGTTGGAGATGGCTAAAAAATCAAGAATGGAGGGTATAATCGCAAAGGAAATTCACTCCCACTATGCGATAGGCACAAGATCGGAGAACTGGTTGAAAATTAAGTTAAGTAACAGTATTGACGCTATCATATGTGGGTATGTTGTTGCTGATCAAGGAGAGACATTTAGTTCCATAATACTTGGGACAAAAGAGGCTAATGGAAATCTTATTTACATAGGTAATTGCGGTGTGGGCTTTGGAAGTGATCTGAAATATGATTTGAAAAGAATTATGTCTTCGTTTGAAACATTAAATTCGCCATTTAAAAGCTCCATAAAATTAAAGGGAAAAAAAGTGATTTGGCTTCGTCCCAAGTTGGTTTGCGAAGTCAATTTTAGAGAAAAGACAAAAAACAACCTTTTGAGACAACCCGTCTTTAAAAGAGTGGTGAATTGGGAAGAGCCCGTTATAGATTCAATTGATCACGATAACTCTTTAATAACTCGGGATGAACGAATTCCAAGAGGAGGCAGTATTAAAGAGTACGTGGATGTTGATGGATTCAAAGTACCTATTTCAAATTTGGACAAAATACTTTGGAAGGAATCCAAAAAAAGTAAATACCATCTAATAGATTACTATTTAAGTATCTCCGATTATATAATTCCATACCTAAAGGATAGGCCTCAAAGTTTACATAGATTTCCCGAAGGAATTGAAAATGAAGGCTTTTATCAGAAGGACGTTGATTTCTTACCCGAATGGGCTGAAAGCTTGAATATCTATTCGAAATCAAGTGATAGGGAAATTAATTATCTGCTTTGTCAAAATGCAGCGACATTACTTTACATGGCTAACTTAGGGTGCATCGAGATAAATCCTTGGAATTCCAGAAAATATAGTCTAGAAAAACCCGATTATGCCATTATTGATTTAGACCCTCCAGTAGCCAAATCATTCAGCGACATTATTATAGTTACTAAAGTTTTGGCTGAGTTATTGAATGAATTACAACTAAAATCATATTATAAACTATCTGGTTCTAAAGGAATTCATGTGTATATTCCAATGGGGGCGGAATATACCTATGAGGAGGTACGTGATTTTATTAAACTGATTTGTATAGTTGTTGAAAAGAGATTACCTGAATTAACTACTTTGCAACGTACCATCAAAAAAAGAAATGGGAAAATTTATTTGGATTATCTTCAGAACAGGCGGGGTCAAACAGTTGCTTCTACCTACTCTATTAGACCACTACCGAAGGCGCCAATTTCGACCCCTTTTCTGTTGGAAGAATTGGGACATATTGACAGTGCGCAATATTTTACCTTAAATGATATACAACAAAGGATTCTTGATGTGGGGGATGTCTTTAGCCCTGTGCTATTCGAAAAGTCTAATCTTGAGGATTCTTTGGGGGAATTAGAAAAATTACTGTAGCCAGTAAAGGTAGCTTTTCGAATATTTCAAGATGATAATTAATTTAATTGTTGCTTCTTTCCTTAGAGGTAAACAACCCCATTTTTAGGCAGTGTCTTCAAATTGAATTAAACTCTACCTTTTTTGAATCATTTAAAATATTATGTTTTCTCTAGATTTTTAGTCTTTCCACATAAAACAAGTACTATGAAGTTAGATAATTATTTAAATTTTTTGATGATGCTCGTGTGCTCTGGAATATCTATGTATGTCACTATGTATTTCAATACCTATGAACTTAGCCACGTGTTCTTTAGTTGGACACGCATGTACATGACAATAATTGGTGTTTCGGGAATGTCATTAATTATGTATTTCTTTATGAGAGATATGTATCCTTCTCGTCGGAAGAATAGCCTAATTGTAGGTTTGAGCCTATTAATCATGGGGCTAGCAACGTACCTAGTGCGCTATCAAAAACCGATTAATGATGTCAAATGGATGAAAGCGATGATTCCACATCATTCCATAGCCATTTTGACAAGTGAAAGGGCTAATATTACTGATCCGGAGGTCAAAAGATTGGCGGACGACATTATTGAAGCTCAACGAAAGGAAATTGCAGAAATGAAATCCATGATTGAGAGACTTGAAAAACGGGAACATTAAAATTCTAGAAGGGCTAAAGGTTTGTTTACTATGGTGGATAAATATTCCGGATAGCCCATCGACTGAAGTAATTTCAATTCGGAATCCTTTAATAAATTTTCAAGTATTTCGTCATTTTGATTATATTCTTTACTGGACCATTCCAACGCAATTGAATGAAATGTTTTTTCGTCAACACTTAAATTGGTAAGTTCTATCTGAAGCCCAATGGGCTTACTATCATCTTCTTTATAGGACATAATCTTATTGTGCTCATCCAAGAACACTAATTTCCTTTGCTTACGGACTTCATACCAATGCTCGGATGGACGAACATGTAAAGGGTTATCAATAGACCATTTTATCCATTTTTCTGCATATCCACTGTTAGAGCCTATTTTAATTCGCGATTTGGGTTCTGATGTCCGTTTTTTAATATCCAATTGCCCATCACGAATCTTAATATTCACTTCATTGCATGAAGTATAAAGATAAGTATCTAATCTCTCAGGTTCTTCAATTATAGAGCCTGCAAAAAGTCGATTAAAAGTGGTCTCTATCTTGTTAAATGGCTCCGTACTGAACCACCGAATTTCCCTAGTTTCCATGTTACGTAATAATTTAAGAACTTTCAAATTTCGTAAAGAGGCGTTACAATTTTTGATGCTATACAGGAATGTCTTGATTCAATCATTTTTCCAAATACCAATAATATAGCGTCAACAAATAACATAATAGCGTTAATCAAAGCTCATTACTAACATTAGTTTTAAATAAATCTAAAACTATGTACAATGGAGAATATAACTATAGAAAAAAGTGAACATCAGTCAGGTCAACCGGGTGTTGAGAAGCAAATGCATCCACAACCAGTGTCCATTCGTGAAGACTATAAGGGTTGTGGAAAATTAAAGGATAAGGTGGCCTTGATTACTGGAGGTGATAGCGGTATAGGCAAAAGTGTTGCTCTACATTTCGCGCGAGAGGGGGCGAAAGTAGCAATCGTTTATCTAAATGAATATACTGATGCGCATGCGACACAACAAGAAATTGAAGAGGAAGGAACAGAATGTCTTTTGATTCAAGGTGATATTAAAAGGAAAGAATTCTGTAATCAAGCAATTCAACAAACGTTGGAGCATTTTGGTTCAATCAATATCTTGGTCAACAATGCTGCCATGCAATTTCCCGAAAAAGATTTGCGCAATATATCAATCGACAATATGAAAACCACATTTGAGACTAACATCTATTCTTATTTTTATATGACTCAAGCGGTTCTCGAACATTTGAAAAGCGGGGATTCAATTATTAATACTACTTCAGTAACAGCTTATCGCGGATCTGAACATCTTATTGATTATGCCAGTACAAAAGGAGCGATAGTTTCATTTACCAGAAGTCTATCAACATCTTTGGCCGATAAAAATGTAAGGGTAAATGCGATAGCCCCAGGTCCAATTTGGACTCCTTTGATACCTGCAACCTTTGACGGCGACCAACTAGCCAATTTTGGTAAGGATGTGCCATTGGGCAGACCCGGTCAGCCAGCGGAAGTAGGACCAGCATATGTTTATTTGGCATCGAAAGATAGTAGTTACATGACTGGCCAAGTGTTACATATAAATGGCGGAGAGGTTATTGGAGGTTAATTTCTAAGATTTGAAGATATATAAGATTTGAAATCTTTTATATATGAGTTGAATACGTTGTTAACAGTACCAATAAAAAAATACTTTCTCATTTTTATGGTATTAGATTAAGATTTCGAAATGAGAGGATTCATTGGGTTGGGAGGATAGGGAGTGAATCGCTTTATAGATTAAATTCTTTAAGATAATATATGAGTTAGGTTTTTGAATGTAGCCATTTGCCCCATCTTCCCTTAACTGTCGCACTTCTCTTTCTTGAAATACCGATGAATAAACGACTATTTTAATATTCTTAAACTTGGTAAAATTTCTAATATCCAGTAAACAATCGAAACCATCCATGTATGGCATAAATAAGTCCAAAAATATTATGTGTGGTAAAGTTTTATTGGTAAATAAACAATCCATCAACTCTATACCATTTGAAAATTGTAGTATTTCGGTAGACAACGGCAATTCTGACAAGGCGTCAACGAAAAGCTCGCGGTCATCAAAATCGTCATCTGCCAAATACACTAAAATTTTATCCACCTTTGAGATTTAATTTTTAGCAGTTTGCTGCCAAGGGTAAATTAATAAAATCTTTTTATCTTGACTTCTTGAGATTTAATTTAAGACATTTCTTACAATTCTAAAAATCTTTATGAGAGTGCATCTGCATAT
>NZ_JACSOH010000049.1 GCF_014349235.1 Cytophaga sp. FL35
CTAATACCTACGGCGGTATTGTTGTTCATACGGCTACTAAAGCCCAAGAAATAATTTTGATCGTTGTCTTCAAAAGTAGCATACTGGTTTCTGTGCAGTATGTTGATGTAAGACTTGTTCTCCCTTACCAATGAAAAGGTAGGATTGATCAAAAAGCGGTTATAGAACAGTTGGTTGTGGTACGTACTTTTAGAGTTTATCTGCGTGGGAGCTGTTTCCTGTGCCTGTCCCATTTGTGTTGAAAACAGACCGCAGAACAGTAAAAGTAGTGCCCATCTTTTGGTAGTGTTACTATTGTAGCTCATGGTAGTGATATTTGGGATTAACTGGTTGGCCCTTTAAGGCCGGAAAATGGTCTATAGCTTTTTTAGGTAGGCCGAAGGCGGTAACCGAACGGCCTACACTATTGAACCATTTTATATCTTACTCATCTTCAAAAAGGGATGAAGTATAACGTATCTGTGATTCTGAATTTAAGGCTTCCATAAGGTTGTCCCCATACTTTTCATCGGTGAGGTCTTGAGTTTCATCGGCATAGGTAAAAGCGATTCTTTCTACGTTGTTCTTACCTTTTCCTCTGTTGCTCATGACATAGGCTTTGCCGTTCTCACTGGTAAAGGCCAAGGCAAAATCATCATCCATACTGTTGATGTCGCTCCCAAGGTTTACGGCCAAATCTACCTGTTGCTTGCCCACTTGGGTCATGTATACATCCAAGCCGCCGTAGCCACGTCTTCCTGCCGAAGCAAAGAACAAAGTTCTGTTGCCCACTACTTTAGGGTACACATCATTTTCCTTGGTATTTACCTTGCGACCTAAGTTTTTAGCGGTACCTAGGCTTCCATCGCCATTAATATCCGATACATAGATATCATACTCTCCAAAACTTCCGGGCATGTTACTGGCAAAAAACAATCTCTTACCATCTGCGGAAATAGCAGGGTGTTTGGCGGAAGCATGTTTAGGTGCGGCAGCAATCTCCTGAACATTGGTCCACTTACCGTTTACCTTTTCTGCGCGGTAGATTTTATGTACCTGTTCCTTTTTGGAGAAAATACCGGTACCCGGTTTTTGCTTAACGGTCATACTAAAGTAGGCCGCATTACCATCGGGAGTTACCGCTACGGGAAGTTTGTAAGGGTGTTCCTTATCAAAATCGTCACCTATTATGGGTTTTAGACCTCTTTCTGCCTCGTCCTGGTCACTGACCACAAAGGAGCCATTGCTACTTTGAAAGTCCAGTTCCCTATATTTCTCCGTTACGGGACGGTCTAAAAAACTGGCCACGGAGTTCTTTTTTATTTGGTAGTCGCTGGCAACTTCCGCAAGCCAATCATTCTGCTCCATGGTACCGGCATCTGCGGTGGCGCCACTCATTTTAAGTGCATAATGATAGCGTTTTTGGTAGCTTTTGCTCATGGGAGCCCCTTTTTTGGACTCCTTTAGTTTTTGATACCAAAAGGAAGCGGCAGCGTAATTTTCGTTTAAGAAGTTGGCGTTACCAAGATCTTCAAAAATTTCTTGGTCCTTAAAGCCTTGTTCCTTTAAAATCCTGTAATGCTCCATCTTTCTTTCCACTTGATGGTCTGCCACAGTATTAGATTTGGTAGTGTACTGTGCTGTAGCGGTACTACAGTAACAAGCGATCAAACATGCAAAAAACATGTTAGAGGTTAGCGAATTTTTCATAACTAATTCGATTAGGGGTTTATATCTGAAGACAAAGTTCCCTAAAACCGACCTACGTCCACTTAATAAAAATTCATAGGTTTCCCTTAAAATTCCCTTAAATTGTGTTAAAATTGGTATTTCAACGCCTATTTTTGACCTTTCAACCAAGAAATTTGACCTAAATACCTATGAAGAACTGTTAGTTTCACCTCCTTACAATTAGGTATCCTACTATTACTATTTGACTCGACCAAACGAACATACACATGAAATTTGTAATTGCCCCAGATAAATTTAAAGGGTCCTTAACGGGATTTGAATTCTGTAATGCCGTAGAAAACGGAATTAAACACGCCATACCATCGGCAGAAATTATAAAAATGCCCTTGGCCGATGGAGGTGATGGAACCATTGACGTGGTACAGCATTATATACAGGGTGAAAAAATGATGGTACAAGTGCAAGATCCCTTGCAAAGAACCATTGATGCCCCTTACCTCTACTCCCCCGAAAGCCGAATTGCCTATATTGAAATGGCCGAAGCCTCCGGACTATGGCTTTTATCCCCCGATGAACGCAACTGTATGCATACCACCACCTTTGGTACGGGTCAATTAATTGCCCATGCCCTAGCAATGGGAGCGCAAGAACTTATTTTGGGCATTGGCGGTAGTGCTACCAATGACGGTGGTATGGGTATGGCCATGGCCCTAGGGTTCCGATTTTTAGATGTAAAAGGAAAAGAGCTGGAACCTATAGGCGCCAATCTTATTCATGTACATACTATAGAAAAGGACCAAAAAGCCAAGGAATTGGAGAAGGTAACCGTAAAAATAGCCTGCGATGTGAGCAATCCGTTCTATGGGCCAAACGGGGCCGCTTATATATATGGTGCCCAAAAAGGAGCTTCCGCGGTGGAAATTGAACTTTTGGACCAGGGGTTACGGAACTTTGCCAACGTCATTGAGCGTACCTTTAACACCCCAATTCATGAGGTTGCCGGTGCCGGTGCCGCCGGGGGAATTGGTGGTGGGGCCCTGGTCTTCTTAAATGCTAGTATGGCCAGCGGAATTGACCTAATTAAGGAACTGGCAGATTTTGACAACGCCATTAAAGGAGCGGATTGGATTCTTACGGGGGAAGGACAGTTAGATGGCCAAACCCTATCCGGTAAGACAATTGACGGTGTTATGAAGGCCGCCAAGGCCGCAAAAATTCCTGTAGCAGCTTTTTGTGGTTCATTGGCCATTGATAGAGATTTACAAGAAGCATTCGGAATCCACTACGTGACCTCCATTCTTAAAGGCATCGTCAATCTGGAGGAGGCCATGGAGGAGAGCTACACTAATTTAGAATTTGCCGCATATAATTTTGCCAAGATACTTTAGCTCAAAATTTCCATCGGTTTTAAAAAACCACTTTTGAGGAGGAGTTCCGTATTTATATCTATATACAATTTACCTATAAAGAATCTAGCGGACTGGGTACTTTGGAGAGACTTCTAGGGGTTACCTTGGTATAGACCTGGGTGGTTAGAACGCTGTTGTGCCCCAAGAGTTCTTGAATGAACCTCATATCTGCCCCAGCTTCCAAAAGATGGGTGGCATAACTATGGCGAAGACCGTGCACTCCTATACGTTTGTTGATCTGGGCCTTTTTCATAGCATTTTTAAATATGTGCTGCACACTGGCTATGGCATAGGGTCCGCCGTATTGCCCTTCCAACAGATATTCCTTTGGGCGGTATTGTACGTAGTATTTTCTTAGCTTGTCAATCAAGGTATGCGGCAGGGGTACATAACGGTCTTTTTTGCCCTTGGCCCCACTAATATGAACTACCATTCTTTCACTATCGATATCTGTCAATTTAAGTCCCACCACTTCCGAGACGCGCAACCCCATGCCATATGATAGTTGAAGTGCTACGGAATGCTTAAGGTTGGTGGTGACCTCCAATAGCCGTTTTACCTCTTCTTTGCTCAACATTTTTGGCAAGGTTTGAGGCTTTTTGGGGCGGGGAATATCAAAAAACATCTTAGGCCTATGAAGTACTTGTTCAAAGTAAAATTTGATCGCATTGATCTTACCGTTCATTTTTCGTTCCTTGAGGCCTTCATTTTTTAAACAGTATAGAAAATAGTCCTTTAAACGTTTGGGGGTGAGATCATCTATAGAATACGTACCCAACAATACCAATAAGTGCTTAAGCTCTGCCAAATAGGTTCTCACCGTATGCGGACTATAGCCTTTAAGCATGAGCTGTTCTTGCATGGCCACATAAGCTTGTTGGTTGGTTTTGGAAATTTGGGTGAGGTGTGTATGTATGGCCGGCTTCTGATCCAATTGTAATTCTCGCCGCACGGCAGGCAAATCTGGCAGGTACCACGACTTTTTAGATTGGCTCCACTTTGCAGAGGGAAATCTTTTTCTTAGTTGCTGCTGCAGTATTTTATTATATTTAAACTTTACAAGTATTACTTTTTTGTTGCGATGTGTGTCTGGCAGGAAGGTATACTGGGCGAAATTCATCTTTGGTATTTTGTATATCAATTTACAAAAAAAATAAGCTGATATACGTTTTACCGAAGTTTAAATTTTATAATCCATTAAAAACAAGGCACATAGGTATTTTGGAGTTCCATATATTTATGTGTTACCAACAAGCTGACAAAAACGCACTCTGAATTGAAAAGCAAACAACCATACCTGAAAGGAAAATCTGTTTTTATAGTTTCATTACTTGTAATCGGAATTACAATTCTGACTGTTTATCTGACTGGAATAAATTACAATCGGAGTTTAACTTCAAATCTCTATTTATCGCTTGGAATTATTGCAACAGCGTTATTTCTGTTTATGACTTATGGACTTTACACTGGAATTGGGCTAATTGACAATTTTCCAAAATTTAGGAATTTTAAAAGTGGAGATTTCATTGCAAATAGCGGAACAGGACCAACTATGGAATTACCATCAGTTGGAGATGGAATTGGAGGACTGATTTTGTCAATTGTACTATGGATTGCGATGTCAATATTGTTTGTGATTTTACTAATAATTTTGGAAGCCGTTTTTTGGTTTTCGCTATTTATAATTTTAGCAATGCTTTATTGGATTTTCTTTAGAGCATTAAAATTTGTTTTTAATAAATCAAAAGATACAAAAGGAGATATTGGAATTTCAGCAATTTATTCGCTGACTTATACTCTAATCTATGTTGGTTGGATATTTGGAATTGTATATATGACTGAAATAATAAAATAAAGCCAGTTGGTAACAACGGCTATAATTCATTGCTGCTGACTTTCCTCGCGGAAAGTCCTCGCAAATTTGCTATCTTCGGTGCACGGCGGAAAATCCTCGCGGATTTTCACGCAACGAAACCATAGCCAAACCGTTAGGCTTCATTATGAAAAAAAGAACTGAAATGAATGTTGAGAAATTAAAGAATCAACGAAGATTGAATGTTCAAGAGCAAAATCTCGTGAAGAAGGACTCAATTTTAAAAGAAGCTAAATATTGGAGAAATAACGGAGTGCCTGAACCTTTAAAAAAAGTATTTAAAGAGAATAAAATTGAACTCGATGAATCAATCATATTGGAATATGAGCAAAACTTCCCAGGTTTAAGTACTGACGAAGGGATTGTACTTACACCTAAAGGGAAATTCTATGAATTCGATGCGGATTTAAACAATGACAGAACTGAATTAATTGAATTGTATTCATTCACTGATATCTCAAATAGGTTTGAAATTGACGAGCATAAGAAAGGAATCGGAAAAACATACGGATTCTTAGCATTAGAAGTATTGAACGAGTTAAACGAAAAAGAAAGAACGAAAGCCTAACAACGTGTATAATTAATTGCGGCTGAATTTCCTAGGCGGAAATTCAATCTTATTAATTATCTTTCCGCAATAACGGAAAACGACTCGAGTCCTTTTCCCGCAAAAAATCATACACAAATACGTTGCAATCAATAGCTCGAAAAAATAAATATGGGTTATCTAATCGCTGCTTTATGTTTTGCTTATATGTTTTGGGTTTTTATTGCAAATGCAGATTTGAAGATTGAAAAAATAAACGAGTTTTTGCAAAGGAAAAAACTGAACTACGTAAGGCATAAAGAAATAAATAAGCCATATAGTTCGAACTTTGAATTAGGAGAAGGTCTTTTCACTTGGTTGCATTTCAGAAAACATCATTATGAAATTGATGCTACGGACATGCAAGGCAATCCAGTCGTTGTTAGCGCTTTATTCTATCAAAATGTCTCGTTTATTTATAGGAATAGAGTATTTTTCAATATTGAAGATTAATATTCAAGATGTTCTGAAAATAAAGTTGAACGGACTTCTGAATAAGTTTATGCGAATGAACATGAATCTGACATAACTAATGCGCAGATGGATTTCACTTGGACGGAATAAAATAAAAACGCAAAGATTCTTACTTACTCAAACGTGTCGCTACTGATTACAACAACGGCTAAATTTTATTGCGGCGGAATTTCCAACGGGAAATTCCACGCAATTACCTAAATTAGAGGCAACAGCTAAAACAAATCGGGTCTTTTGTCCGCAACAAAAACTTAGCCAAGACCGATGATGCACAATTCACCTAAAGGTGAACCCAAATTGCTACATTGTCGCTCCGCTCCAATTCCCGCACTTAGGGATCGTGCATCATCGCAGGGCAATGTCGGATTGCATTGGCCGTAGGATGAGGGACCATCGACCTTATCACCTTTAGGTGCCATCGAGGAAAACTGTGCATATCAACCGCTATATGCAATCCGGTGTGCTCCCTTGTATTTTTCTTTTTTACGTACCTTTCGGTACGACAAATAAAAA
>NZ_JACSOH010000050.1 GCF_014349235.1 Cytophaga sp. FL35
AAAAAAACCTTGAAAAAATAGTTGCGGGGCTAGGAAATGGTGTTACATTTGCAGCCCGAAAAACAACGAAGGTTGTTGTCGGGGACGCTCATTGAAAGTTGTTTTTTTTCGGTTTTTTCCTTCGGAAAAAAAATTTCGGAAAAAGCTTGCGGGATCGAAAAACGGTCTTACATTTGCAGCCCCTTAGCGACGATTAAAAAAGTTCGCGACGGGACGTTCATTTGGAAGCTGTTCGAGTCGAAAAAATATTTTAGAAAAAAAGTTTCGAAAAATATTGCGAGTTAAAAAAACAGTTGTAAATTTGCACCCGCTTTGAGAAACAGACGCCGTAACGGTGGAAACGAAAGGGGCGGAACACAGACAAGTTCATTGACATACTGAGGAGACATAGCGAGCCGCGAAGGTCTTGAAATAAGATCGGAGCAGGCGAGCTAACCAAGAGTATTTTTGAAATAAGATAACACAGATAGAGAGACGGGGCCGGGAGGACTTATCGGCGTTGGGGCGAATATATATACGAATCAACGATGAAGAGTTTGATCCTGGCTCAGGATGAACGCTAGCGGCAGGCCTAACACATGCAAGTCGAGGGGCAGCGGGGAAAAGCTTGCTTTTCCGCCGGCGACCGGCGCACGGGTGCGCAACGCGTATACAATCTGCCCCCTACTGCGGGATAGCCCAGAGAAATTTGGATTAACACCGCATGGTACCGTATCCCCGCATGGGGTTTACGGTTAAAGGTCACGGTAGGGGATGAGTATGCGTCCCATTAGCTAGATGGCGGGGTAACGGCCCACCATGGCGACGATGGGTAGGGGCCCTGAGAGGGGGATCCCCCACACTGGTACTGAGACACGGACCAGACTCCTACGGGAGGCAGCAGTGAGGAATATTGGACAATGGGCGGGAGCCTGATCCAGCCATGCCGCGTGCGGGAAGAAGGCCCTATGGGTCGTAAACCGCTTTTATACGGGAAGAAACCACCCTACGTGTAGGGTACTGACGGTACCGTAAGAATAAGGACCGGCTAACTCCGTGCCAGCAGCCGCGGTAATACGGAGGGTCCGAGCGTTATCCGGAATCATTGGGTTTAAAGGGTCCGTAGGCGGGCCGTTAAGTCAGGGGTGAAAGTCTGCGGCTCAACCGTAGAACTGCCCTTGATACTGGCGGTCTTGAGTCGTACTGGAGTAGGCGGAATATGTAGTGTAGCGGTGAAATGCATAGATATTACATAGAACATCGATCGCGAAGGCAGCTTACTAAGTACGTACTGACGCTGATGGACGAAAGCGTGGGGAGCGAACGGGATTAGATACCCCGGTAGTCCACGCCGTAAACGATGGATACTAGCTGTCCGGTACCTTGAGTACTGGGCGGCCAAGCGAAAGTGATAAGTATCCCACCTGGGGAGTACGTTCGCAAGAATGAAACTCAAAGGAATTGACGGGGGCCCGCACAAGCGGTGGAGCATGTGGTTTAATTCGATGATACGCGAGGAACCTTACCAGGGCTTAAATGCATATTGACAGGTCTAGAGATAGATTTTCCTTCGGGCAATTTGCAAGGTGCTGCATGGTTGTCGTCAGCTCGTGCCGTGAGGTGTCAGGTTAAGTCCTATAACGAGCGCAACCCCTACCGTTAGTTGCCAGCAAGTAAAGTTGGGGACTCTAACGGGACTGCCGGTGCAAACCGCGAGGAAGGTGGGGACGACGTCAAATCATCACGGCCCTTACGTCCTGGGCTACACACGTGCTACAATGGCCGGTACAGCGGGAAGCCACTGCGCAAGCAGGCGCGGATCCACAAAACCGGTCACAGTTCGGATCGAGGTCTGCAACCCGACCTCGTGAAGCTGGAATCGCTAGTAATCGGATATCAGCCATGATCCGGTGAATACGTTCCCGGGCCTTGTACACACCGCCCGTCAAGCCATGGAAGCCGGGAGTGCCTGAAGTCCGTCACCGCAAGGAGCGGCCTAGGGCAAGATCGGTAACTAGGGCTAAGTCGTAACAAGGTAGCCGTACCGGAAGGTGCGGCTGGAACACCTCCTTTCTAGAGCTTTCCGGTCTGACCGGAAGGGCACCTTCGCCGATAGGCGCACCGACCGTGCCCCGTTCCCTAGCTGTTGTTAAAGTTTAAAAGGATCTCTTAAGGTCATGTAAATAAGTCTCCAAGGTATCAAACTATAAAATTACGGTCGCGCAAGCGGTCGTGGGACAGTCCCGTAGCTCAGCTGGTTAGAGCGCTACACTGATAATGTAGAGGTCGGCAGTTCGAGTCTGCCCGGGACTACTATCCGCAAGGGATTGCGGTGAATACGTTCATTGATCGACAAGATTGAAGGAAATTCTGGAAGTTGGGAAAGTGGTTATGTGCTAACTACTGACTGCTCATTGCTAACTACTAGTAAATGGGGGATTAGCTCAGCTGGCTAGAGCGCCTGCCTTGCACGCAGGAGGTCATCGGTTCGACTCCGATATTCTCCACGATGAATGCTTTAAAAAGCAGAATCGTAATGAAAGAAACAAAAGAAAGCTTGCTTTTTATTGTTTCAGGAATATGGTTCTTTTAATGCATTCTCAAAATTAAAGTTTGAGGAGCAACCGTAGGTTACTCCGATTACGGAGAATTTTGAAAAGGTTCATTGACATATTGGGACAGGGTACATTCTTTATAGGATGTACTTTGAAGAAAAACACACGAATTTTAAAGTAAAGAGTACGCAATAGAATAGCGAAACAAAAGGAAGGCGACAAGCTGGATAAGGGCGTATGGGGAATGCCTAGGCTCTCAGAGGCGATGAAGGACGTGATAAGCTGCGAAAAGCCGCGGGGATCGGCACATACGAATTGATCCGCGGATATCCGAATGGGGCAACCCGGCATGTTGAAGACATGTCATGCGAAAGCGAGCGAACCCGGTGAACTGAAACATCTAAGTAGCCGGAGGAGGAGAAAACAAAAGTGATTCCGGGAGTAGTGGCGAGCGAAACCGGACCAGTCCAAACCAATGTTGTTCCGGCAATATTGGGGTTGTAGGACCGCGATGTTCGAACGGCAATGAACTAGAACCCTTTGGAAAGAGGGGCCATAGACGGTGATAGCCCGGTATAGGCAAAGACCCGTAAGATAGCGGTATCCTGAGTAGCGCGGGGCACGTGAAACCCTGTGTGAATCCGGCGGGACCATCCGCCAAGACTAAATACTCCTGAGAGACCGATAGTGAACCAGTACCGTGAGGGAAAGGTGAAAAGAACCCTGAACAAGGGAGTGAAAGAGATCCTGAAACCATACGCCTACAAGCGGTCGGAGCCCCATTGGGGTGACGGCGTGCCTTTTGCATAATGAGCCTACGAGTTACTTTTACTGGCAAGGTTAAGGGTTTAAGGCCCGGAGCCGCAGCGAAAGCGAGTCTTAACAGGGCGCTTTAGTCAGTAGCAGTAGACGCGAAACCGTGCGATCTACCCATGGGCAGGTTGAAGCTGTGGTAACACATAGTGGAGGACCGAACCCGTTGACGTTGAAAAGTCTTGGGATGACCTGTGGGTAGGGGTGAAAGGCCAATCAAGCTCGGAAATAGCTCGTACTCCCCGAAATGCATTTAGGTGCAGCGTGTAGATAGTTTTATAGAGGTAGAGCTACTGATTGGATGCGGGGGCTTCACCGCCTACCAATTCCTGACAAACTCCGAATGCTATAAAATGTTTCTGCGCAGTGAGGGCATGGGTGCTAAGGTCCATGTCCGAGAGGGAAAGAACCCGGACCATCGGCTAAGGTCCCCAAATATATGCTAAGTTGACAAAACGCGGTGGAACTGCACCGACAGCCAGGATGTTGGCTTGGAAGCAGCCATTCATTTAAAGAGTGCGTAACAGCTCACTGGTCGAGCGGTTCCGCATGGATAATGATCGGGCATAAGCATATTACCGAAGCCATGGCCTTGTATTTATACAAGGGGTAGGGGAGCATTGTAGTTGCGTTGAAGGTGTACCTGCGAGGGATGCTGGAGCGGCTACAAACGAAAATGTAGGCATAAGTAACGATAATGCGGGCGAGAAACCCGCACGCCGAAAGACCAAGGTTTCCCCGGCTATGCTAATCAGCCGGGGGTCAGTCGGGACCTAACGCGGACCCGAAGGGGGAAGTGGATGGACAAGCGGTTAATATTCCGCTACCCGCACATCATTAAAAGTGACGGAGGCGAGATGTAGGTGCGTGCAGACGGAATTGCACGTTGAAGGGAGCAGTAATGCCCCGATAGTACGCCGAGGCTACGGCCAAGGCGATAATCCTGCGGATCGACTTCCAAGAAAAGCGAGATGTGCGGCCCGTACCGTAAACCGACACAGGTGGTCGGGATGAGCATTCTAAGGCGCTCGAGAGATTCATGGCTAAGGAACTAGGCAAAATAGACCCGTAACTTCGGGAGAAGGGTCGCCCCCTTATGGGGGGCCGCAGTGAAGAGGTCCAGGCGACTGTTTATCAAAAACACAGGGCTCTGCGAAATCGAGAGATGAAGTATAGGGCCTGACACCTGCCCGGTGCCGGAAGGTTAAGGGGAGATGTTATTCCTTCGGGATGAAGCATTGAACTGAAGCCCCGGTAAACGGCGGCCGTAACTATAACGGTCCTAAGGTAGCGAAATTCCTTGTCGGGTAAGTTCCGACCTGCACGAATGGTGCAACGATCTGGACACTGTCTCGGCCATGAGCTCGGTGAAATTGTAGTATCGGTGAAGATGCCGGTTACCCGCAGTGGGACGAAAAGACCCCGTGCACCTTTACTATAGCTTCGTATTGACCTTGGTCAAGCAATGTGTAGGATAGCTGGGAGGATTTGAAGGCGCATCGCCAGGTGCGTTGGATCCATTGTTGAAATACCAGCCTTTGCTTGTCCGGGGCCTAACCCTTGCAAAAGGGAACAGTGCGTGGTGGGTAGTTTGACTGGGGTGGTCGCCTCCAAAAGAGTAACGGAGGCTTCTAAAGGTGCCCTCAGTACGGTCGGCAATCGTACGTAGAGTGCAATGGCACAAGGGCGCTTGACTGTGAGACATACAGGTCGAACAGGTTGGAAACAAGAGCATAGTGATCCGGTGGTTCCGCATGGAAGGGCCATCGCTCAAAGGATAAAAGGTACGCCGGGGATAACAGGCTGATCTCCCCCAAGAGCTCACATCGACGGGGGGGTTTGGCACCTCGATGTCGGCTCGTCACATCCTGGGGCTGGAGAAGGTCCCAAGGGTTGGGCTGTTCGCCCATTAAAGTGGCACGCGAGCTGGGTTCAGAACGTCGTGAGACAGTTCGGTCTCTATCTACTGCGGGCGTTAGAAATTCGAGCGGACCTGATTCTAGTACGAGAGGACCGAGTCGGACCGACCGCTGGTGCACCGGTTGTCCCGCCAGGGGCATTGCCGGGTAGCTATGTCGGGACTGGATAAGCGCTGAAAGCATATAAGCGCGAAACCAACCGCAAGATGAGATTTCTTTAAAGGGCCGTGGGAGATGACCACGTCGATAGGCCATAGGTGGAAGTGCAGCAATGTACGTAGCCGAGTGGTACTAATTGCCCGTACGGCTTGCGCAAGATCCGTTGCCCCCTTCGGGGGGCACGGGAATCCTTTCAAAAGCGTTCGTGCCGTAAGCTTTCCTTTAAGATCCATGAACATTTTCTTCATAACTGTCCCATTATTATGTCATTATAAGGTATTTAAAACTTAGGTGGCCATGGCGGCGGGGCCCACCCCTTTCCATTCCGAACAGGGAAGTTAAGCCCGCCAGCGCCGATGGTACTGCTACACCAAGTGGGAGAGTAGGTCGCCGCCTTTCTTACGAAAGCCCCTTCACATGTTGTGAAGGGGCTTTTTTTATGGGGTATACT
>NZ_JACSOH010000051.1 GCF_014349235.1 Cytophaga sp. FL35
CATAGCCCTGCGATGATGCACAAACCCCAAAGTGCGGGAATTGGAGCGGAGCGACAATGTAGCGATTTGGGTTCACCTTTAGGTGAATTGTGCATCATCACATAAATATATGGAACTCCAAAATACCTACATGCCTTATTTTTAATTGATTACAAAATTTAAACTTCGGTAAAACGTATATCAACTCATTTGTGTTTGTAAATTGATATACAAAATACCAAACTTATACTTCTTCATTTGTAACTTAATTCTAAAGATATACATTCTTCGTATATATTTTAAAATTAGGATTCTACCTGTCTTTTAAGAATACTCTTATTTCAGTTTTTTTCTTCCTAGCCTTTTCTGGGCCTCTAATAGAGCATCGTGCAGCTTTTCCTCCAACTGTGCCTTTGGGGGAAGTTCCGTCCAATATTCGGCCACCATAATACCGTCCCTTCCCATTTCCAAGAGTTCTATCTGTTCGTTACTTTTTTCGGCACAGAGTATAAGCCCTATGGGCTGCTCCTCTCCCTCCTGCCTTTCATAACGGTTCAACCATTTGAGATAGAGCTCCATTTGGCCTTTATGGGCAAGTTTGAATTCCTCCAGTTTAAGCTCTATGGCGACCAGACGTTTCAGTTTTCGGTGATAGAATAAAAGGTCTAGATAAAAATCCTTTCCATCCATGATCATTCGCTTTTGCCGTTCGACGAATGCGAACCCTTTTCCCAACTCAAGGATGAAGAGTTCCAATTCCTTGATGATCGCTGATTCAAGGTCTTTTTCGAGATATCCGTCCTGGACGCCTAAAAAGTCCAAAATGTACGGGTCTTTGAAAGAGGCACTTACTTTATTGGATGCGACAATATTTGGCTTTTCGCGATTTCCTTGCGTTCGTATGCCTTGCGTTCGATTTGGAACTGAAGTTGCCTCTTGCTCCACCCCTCCTCGGCTGCCTTGGATGCGTAGAACAAACGCTTGTTCTCATCTTTTATGGGCAAGAGTACGATAAAATGTGTCCAGCTCAATTGTGTCACCAGCGGTGACACAATCTTCAAGTCCGGGAACATTCTGGCAAATTGCATCATGCGCCGGAGATTGCGGAGCTCAAAGCTCTTACCAAAATGCTCGACCAATTGCCGCGATACCTTCGCCGTAATTTCCCCTGCGTACTCTGCCCGGCTCTCCTCTAGAACGTGCGTATTTATTTTGAAACCTACTTGCCAATATACTATTGTCAAGGTGCTGTTAACCTGAAAGGTGACCTGTCTCTTACCTTGCTCAATAATTTTGGCTAGGTCTTGGAACAGGCTTTGGGATCGTTTTTTTGAACTTTCCACTAAGTTACTACTTCTGAATTATCAATTGTCGAAAATGGGGAAGGCTACATTTTTAGGGAAGGCTACATTGGGTGCTGTTTTTTATTTTCCAAAAATTCTATTTAGATATCGAGTTTGTTTATCATTCGCAACATTACCGTATTTCAATTTCGGCAAGGTGTTTCTCAATTGGACAATACTTTCTTCAGACCAATCATTAGTCAACCTTAAGTTTTGCAACTCTTTCAACCCTACTATAGCCTCTAATGAGTTGTCCAAGATTTTGGTAGACCTTAAGTAGAGATATTTTAAATTCACTAATTCGCGGATAAAGTCAATAGATTTTAGTTTTAGTCGCTCGTACATTCCTCCGCTGATTCCAAGTCCTTGTAGTTGTTTTAAATTTCCTAAATACTTCCAATCATTAACCTTTTTTAAATTTTCTGATTCTATAGTGATTAGGTTTGGTAATTCGCATATTGGTTGAATACTTCTTAGACCAGTTGATAAACCAAGATTCAAATGTTCAATTTCGGTTTTGTCTTTTAAACACTCCAAATCCTTTATAGAACTCCATTTAATGTTGATTCCTTTTAAGTTTTTCATTCGACCAATGGATTCAAATGTTGTTTGATTTAACTTATGATAAGTCCATATGTATTCAACATTATCTAGTTGTTCAAGCATGCTATTCCAGATTTTTAGTTCTTTAGTTTTGTTGGCTTCGTTCTGGAAGCCGATACCAAGCAACTTAACATTGTTTATTTTTTTGTTATTACAAGTTAGATATTCAGGTTTCCTATTCTTGTAATTCCAAAATCCGTGTTTAACATCTTTTTTTTCTAGACTCAATGTCGTTCGTCTTAAATTGCAACTAACACAGGGCTATGTGTAGTCGTGCGATTGGATATTTGTTTATCATACCGAAAGGTACGTAAAAAAGAAAAATACAAGGGAGCACACCGGATTGCATATAGCGGTTGATATGCACAGTTTTCCTCGATGGCACCTGAAGGTGATAATATCGATGGTCCCTCATCTCAAAACAAATGGCTTATAAAAATCCTTTATTTGAACTTTATGATGATTATTGCGGTTATTAATACTACAACAAAAATTCCTGCACCTATATAACTCCACCTAGAATTTCTCCGAAAGCATTCCTCCAAAAATTCAAGTATGTTCTCAATCATCCTTTTTTTGACCTTTTATTTTGATGAAATGAAACTTACATCATTTAAGAAATAAAACCCCGATAAATTAGTATTATGCCTAAAACAAAAAATACTATTAGTCCGAAAACAATATTGATATCGTAAGAAAACAACCAATAATCATAATTCTCATCCTTTCGATTTTCTCTGACTAGAAGAACGAACCAGACCAAGGTAATAATAACCAAAAAGATGCCCAATAATAGATTTTGATAATTCATATGTAGAGCCCTAAAAAAAAATCGTTTTTTTGAACTCTACTTAAGGTGTTTTGGAAAATCCATTCGACCGCCCAAAACCCTTACGATGAATATTTGGTTCCCCATTATGTAGTAAAAGATTACGTGTGCCTTGTAACGATAACGTAGTAGCATTTTATCCTTTATGGCCACATATCTCCTACCAAGTTCGGGATTGTCGGCCAGTTCGTCCAAAACACTTTTGAGGCCCTCTGCATATTTTAAGGATTGTGCTTCCCCGAAATTTTCAACCGTGTATTTGGCAATGGTTTTAAAATCAGCCCTTGCCTTTTCACTGATGACATATTTATTTTCCGGCATTGTGCTCATTTATCGCTTCTTCCCAAATACTGTCTATAGTAGCATCGGTAGGACCACTCTCGACACCTTCAATAAGAGCTTCGTTCAGATCCACTATGCGTTTTCTGCGCTCTTGATCCTTCCGGATTATGTCCCTGATATATTCACTATCGTTAGTGTAGAACCCCTGCTCTATCAAACTTTTGACAAACGTATCTTGTTGTTCCGTAAAAGTGATGGATTTTCTTATTACCGCCATATTGAACCAATATTAATAACTATGGTTCAATTTAGGTCTTTTTTATGGACAAGGCAAGTATCCCTTTTTTGAACTTTCCACTAAGTTACGATTTCCAAATCATCAATTATACAAAACAGGAAAAGCTACAATGCAAATTAAAGAAAACGTGAACACAAGGGAAATTATATAATTGAGGATTCTTAAAAAGCTGCCATGAAGTTCACTCCTATCTAATATATTCTATGTTCTTTGGCCGTTCTGGTCAATTAGTATTGGGGCTCTAAATTCGGTTATTCTACAATTGGTATTGCTCAAAAATTATATATGTTAATTTATTTAACAAATGCCATATTTTTATTATCTTAATAATGTTTTTAAAAACTTGTGTTAGTTATGGATGGATATAACACCTTTTTATGTCCCCCATGAAGGCTAGGTGCACCTGGCCTTTTTTGCTAGAGGTATTCTTACCTTGTTAAGGAATATGATCTAAGGTCATGGACCTTTCGTATCCAGTTGATTATAATTGTACCAAAATCATTTAATAGCCCTAAGCTCGTAAACACTTATACTGTCCAATTTAAGAAGGGAACCGTTATTTAATCGGTAGTTAGAATGATCAATGTGTTCATAATGGATCAGTTATAGTAACTGACTCATATTTATACAACAACTGCGTCCTTACGCCGTTGAATCAATACATCAAACCCACATATTGATTTGATGTTTAAAGCAAGGTAAAAGGTCGGCTAAACCCCGACCTTTTTTAATGCTTATCTATCAAGCTTGATTTTTACGTCGCCTTGTCGAAGTGGAGTCCAAAATTTTCAGCTTGATTATTTTAATGGATTTGTTCTACCAATTCGTTAACGGCTTTTTCACCTACCGGTTCACTTTTAAAGTGATCGTTTATTTGAACTTTACAAAAACAAAGATTTCAAGATATAATAGGTTAGCAAACCTACAATTACGAAACCAAAAATCTGAGGTCCAAGTTTGTTCTTATTATAATCATCCCTAGATTAAAAAAAACAAAAGTTATCAGGAAATCATTTTTATAAACTCAGTCTTTCTTACCTCCGGTTATTCCATATTTTTTAAACATGTATTTCCGATCACTTCTTATAACATAAACTGTGTCAGTATTTGCTTTTGATAAAATTGTATCACCTACTTCGATAAATTCATATAACTTGGTAGGGTATGGTTTTTTATTGTCCTTTGCTAAATCTATTTTGTACTCGCCATTTATACAAAGTGCCCCTCTATATTGGCTAAATTCCTTAACAACAAATTTATAATCCTCACCGTACTCTATCCACTTTCCGCAGAAATATGTACAACTACAATTTAGAATCCCAAAAGCGAATATAAAACATCCAATTTTAACATAATTAGACCTCATTCCAAACTATTTTTTCCCTCTTATGTCTTTATTGTATAAATCTATAATGGCCTCATCGAAATCATCATGTTCCTCTGTCCATCCCACATTTCCATTTCCTGATACAGTAGTACTCAATGGTATTCCAATTCCTAGACTTCTCGATTCTCCAAATACAGCCCCTTCCAGTAAACCATACTCCTTTTGTACTCATAATTATTAAATTTATTTATGGTGCAAAATTGGTTAGGTTGTAGTGATTTTACTTTTGCAAATCTCTTGAAGACATTGTCAAATCTATTTTACTGGAGGTTTCATAGCCTTATCAATCTTTTATTTGAACTTTATCGTAAGTTACGATTTCCGGATTGTCAATGGTAGAAAACGCGAAAGATAACATTTTCAGTTAATCAAGTTCTTGTGTAAAAAAATGATACTTTTGCCCGAACCCTAATAATGTTATGGAATGTAAACGCTAACATATGAGTCGGAGGCAGTACCCGGTTTACGGAATTCCGATATCGAAGATATCCTCAATACTGCCAGGGCGTTCAATTCCGATAACGGGATCATCGGTTGCCTGATCTACTATTCGGGTAGGTTCATACAGATTTTGGAGGGTCCCGAGGACAAGGTCAAGGCCTTTTACGCGAACATCGAAAAGGATAAAAGGCATAAAAAAGTGAACCTTTT
>NZ_JACSOH010000052.1 GCF_014349235.1 Cytophaga sp. FL35
TCCGGAGATATCGGCATCCGTGGCCGTCCAAGTGTTACCAGAAACGGTAGCCGTAGTGGTAACGGTGTTGGTACCATCGTAGAAGGTAACGGTCACGATCTGTCCGTCCTCCACATCCGTAGTGGTACCGGAGATGGTCACGTCACCATCCTCACTTGCGTTCACGATGTTATCGCCTTCTATTGGTGTTGTGATATTGATAACAGCTAATACGTCATGCTCAATATCTCTTGTTGCTTGCGTAGCTGCATTACCAGCCAGATCAGTAACATCTGCGGTGATTGTTTCCAAAGCATCCAATGCCTGTGAATCTACTGCAGGGATGTCTAAACTCCACGTACCGCCAGTTACCGTTGCCGTATAACTATTTCCGTTTACCACTACTGTGACAATTTGGCCATCTTCTGCGTCCGTAGTACCTGAAATGGTTACCGGAGCATCGTCTTCAACTGCGTTTATAACATCATCACCTGCTACCACATCTATGGTAATCACCGGTGCCGTAACATCTACTGTTAACGTTGCTGTTGCAGAAGTAAGTGGAGAGCATCCAAAAGATGCATCTGTAATTATTACACGATAAACATATCCATTTTCACTAGCAGTTATGCCATTTAATGTTAAAACAGCCGTTGTGCTACCCGTATATATATCCGTTGCGTTAGCATCATCAATAGCAACAAAGCCACCTCCTAATTGATTGTCTACTTCCCATTGATAGGTTAAATTGGAACCATTTGCGGTAACGGCAAATGTTTCTGGAGTACTACCGTTGGTTAGCACGTCTTGTGGTTGGTTGGCTGCATTTGTGATGCTAGGGGTTGTTCCAGGCTGTTGAAAATCATAGTTAGAATCTGTTGCGCTATCTACATTGGCAGGTTCTGTATACCCATCACTAACATTGGTTCCTGTAACTACACCATTTGCATCTACAACCAAAGGCGACTCTCCTAATATACCGTCTCCGTCTCCATCGGTAAAGCCAGCTTCTGTTACATCATTACAACCGTCGTTGTCTGCATCTAATTCTAAATAATCTGGCGTACCGTCTGCTGTGCTCTCTGAATCTGACAAGGTGTAATTGACAGCACCACTATTTTGTTGACCAGCAGCTTGAACTGTATTTGGAATACCATCTGTACCCACGGCACCATCTACCAATCCGTTGGTATGTGCTTGATCATGACCAGCTTCAACAGCATCATAGATTCCATCATTATCTGCATCTAAATCAAAATGGTTTGGTACACCGTCTAAATCGGTATCAAAAAGATCCACAATACCATCAGAATTGGTATCTGGCCCAAAATCAGTGTCCCTATAATTTTCAATACCATCGGCATCATCATCTGCACTAGGGTCTGTTCCCGTAGTACTTTCTACTGTATCTAGAATACCATCATTATCATCATCCAAATCAATAGAATCTGCAATGCCATCGTTGTCATTATCATCAATAGCTGCTTCTCTGTAATCCACTTCAGTGGTTGTTATTACATCATTATTTGGTAAATCAATGGCACCGTTGTTTTGGTCATCATTAGAATCATAAACTCCACCAGTAGTATCCACATCATCATAGCCATTTAAAAGTCCGTCCCCATCTGCATCCAAGTTGTTAGGAGCGGTGGTGAATCCAGCTTCTTGAGTATCTGTTTTTCCATCATTGTCAGAATCTGTATCCAAATAATCCAATATGCCATCTGCATCTGTATCTATGGCCGATAAACCTTGGTCTCCTGTACCTTCATAAGCATCTAAAAGTCCATCAAAATCACTATCTGCAGTACCAGGAGCCGTGTAGGCCGAAGTAAGTTGGGCCTCAACGTTATCTGGGATACCATCATTATCAGAATCAATATCCAAATCATCTGAAATACCATCATTATCTGAATCAATTCCATCATTTACTACAAATACAGGGGCGGTTCCCGGACCAGATGTAACTCCGGTAGGTGTGCCGGCCGTGTTGTTGCTAGAAGTTGTATTAGAAGGATCAAATAGGCCATTTATATCACAAGTTTGGAATAGTACGGAACCTAAATAACTGTTATCTACAGCACCCGCTAACAATTCGCCGGTAAAGGTTATTCTAAATTCATAGGTTTCATAGTAATTGAAATACATTGCCAGACGTGGACCAAAATCTACCCCGGCCCATGACTGGTTGGGACCATTAAAAGTTACGGTACCTGTGGCTAAATTTTCTGATGTATTGATTAAGGTATTGGAATCCAAAGCATATAATCCCGGTCTAGCCAAGGTTACACTTTCATTAACATCTGCACCATCTATGTCATAAATAGCCCCACCAAACCTTGAAAGGTTCACTTGAAAATTTGTTCCTGCCGCTACCAGTGTTATAGAGAAAGTAACACTTCCCGTATCACCTGCTATACCATTGATGTCAAAGCTTGGCTGCCAAGCGTCATCACTACCAATAGCGTTAGAATCTATAGTATTAAACGTTACGTTGGCATCCATTTCTGTAATGGTAACAATAGCATCTAAAACTCCTAAGGAAGAAGTTACCACATTAGAAAAACGATACTGCGCGTTAACGGTGCCGGCACCTAATCCTGTTCCACCAATATACGTTCCATTGGTAAAGGAACCTGGAGGAATACCACAGTCATCTCCTTGCGTGTTGGTAGGTTCAAAACCTAAGGATTCTACATAATCTAAGATACCATCATTGTCGTCATCAATATCAACATCATCATTATACCCATCTCCATCCGTATCTATTGGAGTAAGGTGTACATTTTCGTCTCTAAAATCTACCTCTGCCGTAAATGGATCTTGATCGTTTGGAAAATCTATTGCAACCTGCCCATTGTTGGTAGCACCATTAGTATCCTCTATACCATTTGGTGCTGAAATAGAGTTGTCAAATGCATCGTCAAGACCATCATTATCCGTATCTACGTTCAATGGCGAAGTATCAGCGGTATTATCCGCATCTGTATCGTACGCTTCTATGTAATCTGATAGGCCATCGTTGTCCGAATCTGTATCCCTAAAATCTGGATTATCTTGACCATCTGAATTAACCGGTTGGTTAATGGATTGGCCAGAACCTGCGGCTGTTTAGTAATTATCTGCTAAACCATTACCATCGCTATCGGAACTTGGTGGTAAATAGCTAGAAGTTGATTGCCACTCAATATTATCTACGATTCCATCATCATCACTATCTAAATCCAAGTAATCTGGATGCGTATCTGAATCTGAGTTTATTGGAGCAGTAATAAAACTTCCACTTTCGTCCGTATCAAAGGCATCATCAATACCATCTGCATCTGTATCTGTTCCAGTAGGTTGTGTTAAACTACCATCTGCCTGTGCTTCAACGGTATCCATTATACCATCATTATCAGAATCAATATCTAAATAATTTGGACTGCCAGAACCATCTGAATCTAATGGTACGTTAGAAACGCCATTACCATCCGTGCCGCCATCTTCTGCACTATCTGGTATACCATTGGTACCGGCCGGACTCTCAGTATCGTCTATTTTACCATTACCATTGCTATCTAAGCTTGCATTACCCATTTCAACAATATCTGGAATACCATCATTATCACTGTCTAAATCTAAACTGTTGGGCACTCCGTCATTATCAAAATCTGCAGTAGTTTCTACAACATCTGGTATACCATCATTATCATCATCTTCATCAAAGCTGTTACAAAGCCCATCGCCGTCCGTATCTTCACCGTCGTTGGCCGTATCAAAATTTGGACCAGGTGTAAAATCATTACTAGCAGTTGCAGAACAATCGTCACAACCATCACCGTCTAAATCTTGACAGCTAGAGGGGTCTAATGGAGCGTTGTCCGTACCATCTGGTACACCGTCATTATCATCGTCTGTATCTGTACTATCTGGCACGCCATCACCATCATTGTCTAAATCATATGTTTTGCTAGCAATAGCGGTATTTGAGTTTCCGTTTACATCTGTTGTGGTGATGCTACCATCTATAGTCACATCTGGATCTGCGGCCAATTCCGTACCTGGAACGGTTATACTAAATAACCCACCTGGGGTTACCGTTCCTGTATAATTGGTTCCATTGATTGAAATGGTTACCGTATCTCCTGTGTTGAAATCTCCAATTACGGTTCCAGTGATAGCGATATTTCCATTTCTTTCGTCAGCACTTAATAGATTATCTGCTGTAACGTCATCTATTGTTAAAACTGGATTGGGAGGTGTATTGTCTAAAGTAATGATGTTTGCATCACTTGTTGGGTTGCCGGCTACGTCGGTCACGTCCGCGGTCACTGTAATGGTACCGTTGTCCAATCCAGAGATATCGGCATCGGTTGCCGTCCACGTGTTACCAGCAACGGTAGCCGTAGTGGTAACGGTGTTGGTACCATCGGAGAAGGTAACGGTCACGACCTGTCCGTCCTCCACATCCGTAGTGGTACCGGAAATGGTCACGTCACCATCCTCACTGGCGTTCACGATGTTATCGCCTTCTATTGGTGTTGTGATGTTGACCGTAGGTATCGTAGTATCCACCGTATAGGCCTTTGTTCCTGTGGCCGTACCTTGGTTGCCCGCAGTATCGGTGGTCGTTACACTGCCATCGACGGTCGTATCGCCATCGGCGGCCAGTTCGCTGCCCGGTACGGATATGCTGTAGGCACCAAGTGCATCAACGGTACCCGTATAATCGGTG
>NZ_JACSOH010000053.1 GCF_014349235.1 Cytophaga sp. FL35
ATACTATAAGAACATACCGGAAAACTACATAATAAAGGAGGAACTCTCCAAGCTCATAGATAGCATACTGAACGTGATCACCATCGATGCCATCTTTCTCTCCAAGGAACTAAGGGAGGGTAATTTAGCGTATCATATCCTCACCTTCATTGCCGATATAGATAACGACCCCATTCCCAATGAAGTCCTATCCTGGTTATCTAGACAGGGCAAGAGCCATCCAAACCTTCGGATGCGCATCTATACAGAGGAACAATCGGAGATGGCCCTTTCCCGTGGCTCCCTCTATTTTTTGGAGCATTGCTGCCTTGGCCATACCGTCTTTGTGCGTTCCGAGGGCGGCAACCTGTTGGACTTTCCAGAGATGAACCTGGGCAATATACTTAAAAGGGCGATCCGGTACCGGGCTTCCGAAATGGAGAAGGTGGGAACCTTCGCCCATACGGCGGATATACTTATCAGGGAGGGAAACCATGCCATCGCCACCTTCAACATGCACCAGGCCTTTGAACTGGGGTTCCGTTTCTTGGAGCGTATGTGCATGGGGAAGGCCAGGGTGACCCATAGCATCGTCAGCCACATCAACTACTGCCAAAGGTACTTCCCTACCCTACGGCCCTTTCCCAAGACCACGGATATGGAGAACAACGAACTTTTGTTGTTATTGGAGCATTCCTATAGCGTGGCCCGATACGGGAACGAGTTCGAGATAGACAGGGCCCAAATAATTTCCATCCAAAGGGAGCTGAGAATTTTCATCGGAAGTCTGAAGGCCATATTCAACAGGCACTATGAAAATTGCAGAATACGTATCGAAGGTAATGAAACCGGATTGCCTCAAAAAAAGCAAAATGATAAATGCTTACACGGAAATATAATCGAGCCATCGATTGGGCAACGCTTAAGGGAAATAGAAATTGACCATCTCCGGTTCATGGAAAAGGTGCAAGAACTAAAGGACCTGCAAACTAATGGTCAGTAGAATTGACTTGAGAACCAATAAAAAAGAAATTGATAAGAACTATCGATGGGTGTTCAAAAATGAACTACTCTACTATCTAAAACCTTAAAAGACCATTTTTCCATTAAAATTTCCCCAGTAAACCAGGCCCCAAAGCATTTTTCCATTAAAAATACCTTTGTACCTCTATTCTGAACAACCCTGAAACCCCTTGTTGCAGGGGGTTTCCCATTAGATGGCTTATCAGTAGCACGCGCCAGCGTGCTACCCTCTTGCTCTTCCCTTAGATTCGTAATTGTCATTTACATAGAGTTTTCTCGTTAGATAATTGCTCATTATATGAACTATTGTCCTTTTTCCGGGAAAAGCCTCCATAATTGCAAATAGCAACCAACAGGTAGAGGGGAAATAGACGCTAACAAAGTTTTCAGACTTAAGCTTCTAAATCCAAATTTAGAGCAAAGGGCCTAAATTTTCCGAACAACCCTTATCCCAATTCTGATCGGGAACGGTCGCTATTCCACGGAACCGATTTTCGAAATGTTATAATCAATGTACCTGCTTGTTTACGAAAGTCAAAAAATGGACAAGCCCGTGCGGTACCTCTTTCTATATTTTAGGGCAAGGAAGCAGTATGTTCTTTTACCGAATCCCGTCAGGAGGGATGTGGTGATGGCTTTCCTCTAGGCCAAGCGGACTCCATACTCTTTTTAGCTCGGGAATGAAGCGTTCCTTCGCAGTCCTGATAGATTTCAGGGAGGGAAGGGCCAGCGGAATGGATAGCTGAAAATGGGGATGGTGTCCAAGATTTCAAATGAAGCTCCTTTCCCGGAATGAAGTACAACAAAATGGAGGGGAATGTGCTGAATATATTCGGACCATTAAATACCTTTAGCATCTTTAGGTACATAATAAATTCCAAAAGAAATTTATTTTTTGCAACGTTGTGAAGGATAGGTCAAGTGGCGTTCTGCGCCGCTTGTGCTGTCGCGCTGACCGAGGATATCGGGCAACCTGTAGTGGAAAGATGACCGATACGGACCGGCGAAGCGCGTCCGAATGGGAAATATCGGAGCGGAAGGTCTGGCCGATTTCCGCAGGGGACCGGGTAAAACTGTCCAACAATCCGGATCGACCCTATCGGTAAAGGCCCTATTCATTGGGCCATATAGTCCTGCCAGATGACCAGCAAATATTTCTCCTTTCCATTTTCGTTCTTGGAAAGAAAGCCATATTCATAAACAAAAAAATATACGTCGCCCCTCTTGTTCCTCCAATAATGGGTAAAGAACCTTGGATTGAACCCCTCCCCCGTCAGTTGACTTTTCCTAATTACCGTATAACCCGATTTGTTGTACTTTTTTAAGATTCTCCTGTTGATTTTCAATTGCCTATCGACCTCAAGGTAAAAGACCTCCGTTTTCCGCCGATGCTCATATTGGTCTATGGACTTACATTTTTTAGAACAGAACTTCTTATCGGACCTACCCTTTACGATGGCACCACAAACCGGACAAGTTTTTGAATCAAGCATTTACAAAGGTATATTATAGACATAATATACTGTTCAAAATACAAAACTTCGGTAAACTTGTGCTATGAACGGAATGAAATCGATAACGCTGTACCATTTGATGATCGATAATCAGAAAATGATAGGTATCAAATTTTTACCCGATAGACTTGTTCAGAACTTGGTCAAGGGCCTCCCAAACCCGAAATGGAGCGAAAAACACAACATGGCCTACATCCCCAATACCAAGACCAATCTTGGCGTCATTTTCAATACTTTCAAAGGAGTGGTCTGGATAAATTACAACCGGTTTCTGACCAATAGACCGGTAAACACCAAAAATGAAGATGTTGATGTATCCTGGTTCCGAAAAAGAAAACCGATCGCCGGTTACAGATATTGCCCAGAGGAATACCTGTTGAAGCTTGAACTGAAACGATATTCAAATAATACGGCAAGGACCTATATTTCCTTCTTTGAAATGTTCATCAACCATTATAAAGAAAAGGAACTACATTCGATAGACGAAAGCGATATCCGGACATTTCTACAAAGCCTTATTCACAAAAAGGTATCCAATTCCTATTTGAACCAGGTCATAAATTCCATTAAATTCTATTATGAGGTAGTATTGGGTATGCCCAACCGCTTTTATGGGATTGAAAGGCCCAGGAAAGAATCAAAGCTGCCAAAGGTAATCTCAAAGGAGGAGATCATTGCGATTATCGAGAACACCAATAATATCAAGCATAGGTGCATTGTAAAACTTTTGTACGGTTCAGGTCTTAGAAGGAGCGAGATCTTGAACCTAAAAATTTCGGATGTGGACAGTAAGCGAATGCTTATAAGAGTAAGGAGCGGCAAGGGAAATAAGGACAGGTATACTTTATTGTCAAGATCCACGCTGGATGATCTTCGCCTCTATTACAAAGAATGGAAACCCCGGGATTATTTGTTCGAGGGAAGAAAGGCGTCGAAATATACCGCTGAAAGTGTACTGAATGTCGTCAAGAAGGCAGCTGCAAAGGCCGGTATAAGAAATTCGGTCACCCCACATGTATTACGCCACAGTTTCGCGACCCATCTTTTGGAATCAGGTACAGATCTTAGGCAGATTCAAGTTCTTTTAGGTCATGGGTCCAGCAAGACAACCGAAATATACACCCATGTGGCTACAAATACTTTTAAGAACATTAAAAATCCATTAGATTAGTCAGGATAAAATAGAAATATAGTAACTTATTACTATATACAACCGTTGTACGCAAGCTGTAAAAACCTATGAGAATCATTAAAATCTTCATTCTATTTATAATATTTGGCCAAGTTTCATTTGGACAAAATAACTGCGGAGATTTTAAAAATTATGAAGAATCTCAAAAGTGGATTAAAAAAATTAAACAGTTGAGTCCAGAAGAGCGGAAAAATAAAATTATCGATAGAATTGAATGTGAGCAAAAATCGGAACAAAATGAAATTGACTTTTGGCTAACAATCATAGCTGACGGAACAATAATTTCGGCTGCGAATGAAATTCCAACCGAACAAAATGAGATTCTAAAACAAATCCCTGCTGACAACTACGACCTTACTCAATCTCTATGCGAATCTGAAGGAGTTTATCCTCAAAAGTGTAATCTCGGTTTTGTTTTAATAAGAGGTTTTGATAAACCAGTGCTGAACGAATTAACTGAATTAAAAAACATTGAGCTAAAAAGGAGAAAAGGAAAAATAGTTATCAAATTGGAATCGGAAATTGAAAAGGATATTGAATTTGAATTAAATCATTTTTTACAAGGGCATAGCACAAAGCTTAAGGTTAAGACGGAGCTGAAAAAGGGAAAAAATAGATTTGTTTTTAGGAGAGGTAATAATTTACAACTTGTAGAGGCAAAAGTAAATGGAAAGAAATTAATTATAATCATATAAAAAGCCAGCGTACAACACCGTATAACAACAATTGCGGCTTTGTGTCCTGCGGACACAACCGCGCAAGCATAAAAGTCGGTAATTTTAGCTATCTTAGTTTCCAAACAATCCGCAACTGATTGTTATACAAAACCGTTAGGCACAAGCTGAAAAAATTAAAGTTGGAATTTCAATACTTTATACACGAAGACACATTTACCACAAATAAACAAGGTTTAAAAATTGGGAC
>NZ_JACSOH010000054.1 GCF_014349235.1 Cytophaga sp. FL35
AATTTCCAGCTGGAAATTCCTGCAATCAATTATCTTTAAAACCAGACGGACATTTTCCGTTGGAAATGTCCGCAACTAATCATACACGAACCGTTGTAAGTAATTTTGACAAAATCATCGAAAATAGAACTGACTTTAGGAAATCCAAAAAGTGGATGGCTTCCGATTGAATTAAAATCTGCAGATTTTGGATTGGACTTTACTTCTTCACTTTTTCCCGAAAATCCAACTGACCAGCTCTGCAAATCTTTGATTTTAGCAACCAGCGGAATTGATTCTGAAATATGCTGGCATTTGGAACCTGAATGCTATTTCTTTGAATTAAAACCAAGTGGTAAAAGCGTTGATTTTTGCATTACAAAAAGTAATGGATTTACAGAGACCCGAAATCTGATTTATAATCTGACCGGAGATTTTGAGTCTGTGATTTTACCAATTTATCGGAGTTTAAAAAAGTTCAGCACTTTTGAGTTTAATAAAACGGATTGGACAAAAATTGACCAAACAAAACTGAATAAATTAACCGAGTTAGTAACAGACAGAAAAAACTACTTACAACACCGGCTATAATTCATTGCTAGATTCTAACTAATTTTAAAACTATTAACCATTAACAGGGCCCGATTTCTTACCGACAATTTCCTACGGAAATCGCCGCAATGAAATCATAGCCCAACCGTTGGCAACCATTTGAATGGACTATATTACTGTTTACGAAATAAAAAATGAAAATCCGGAACTTATACTTACCGTTCCTCTCATATTGGCTGTTGGAGGATTTTTAGCTTTCTACATAACTTTTCGAAAAAACAAGTTAGCGCAAAAAAAGTCAAAGAACTACTTTACCCTATTTTTTGGGCTCGCTTTTGGAATTATATTCAGTATTGTTGCGGCGATTAGCATTCCGAATTCTTTAAAGAAATTGAAGGAACACAAACAATTATTTTTAGACGGTAGTTTTAAAACTATTGAAGGTAAAATTCAAGATTTTGAGCCCATGCCATATCAAGGACATAAAAATGAGGAGTTTAAATTGGATGGAATCCCATTTGCTTATTCCGATTTTCTGGGCAATTATTATGGGTTTCAAAATACTGCTTCCCATGGCGGACCAATTAAATACAATGGACAGGAAATACGTCTGGGCTACTTTACAAATTTGGACGGAGAAAATATCATAGTTAGAGTAGAAATAAAGAAATGAAAACGGTTGCCAACAAAACCTAAACGTAATGCGGACTTAAGGGCAAAACAGAAAGGTCTGTGTATATTTATGTAGTCGCTAAATCTTATATGTTTAGCTTTGGAAAAAAAAAGAAAAAACAAAACAATAAGCTTTATCCACGCCGGCAGACGGAAACGAAAAGTTTCCTTGCCTCCGCACTACGCTTAGCCGAACCGTTGTAATAAATTTTGAAAAAAGAAAGTTTAAAGGAATTTCTCCAAAACTTGACCGACAGAGAAATAGCCTTCTTCTTTAAGTACCGTCGGACTGAATTGATGCCCGAATCTCAAGAAAAAATTCAATCAGAAATAGAAAATAGAAACTTGACGGATTTTGCATTAGCGGAACTTACCAAGCCAATCGGAGAAACGGAATTGGAAAATTGTCCTCGATGTGGTTCAAATCTGTTTCAAGAAATAAAAGAAACTGAATTGCGTTCAACGAAGTATGGCGGATATGAAGTAGAAATTAATTCACGGAAATGTAGAATCTGCTCTTATAATCCGCAAATGGACAAACCAATCAATTGGAAAGTGCGATTGGACAGGTTTCTTGGAAAATACTCGTGGACTAAACTAAAATAAAAAACTAATTACAACAGGGTGTACAATTAATTGCGGTCGGAATTTCCAAATGGAAATTCCTGCAATCAATTATCTTTAGTCTCATACGGACATTTTCCGTTGGAAAAGTCCGCAACTAATCATACACGAACCGTTACCCACAATTATGAAGAAGATACTGCACATATTGACAATCATACTTATTCCATTGACCGTTCTAGGACAAGAAAAATATTTATCAAGATTATCAATTTCAGGTGGAGTATCAGAACTTGGAATTTCACCATCAGAAGAAATTTGGGTAGCTACAAAAGCGGGAAATGTTTATTACACCAAGCAAATTGGTGAACTATGGCATATCGGACCTTTTGGTTCGCTTGACCCTTACAATTTTAGTTCAGGTAAGACATTTGAGAGATTAAACTTTTTCTCTGAAGATACTATGATGATTTCAGGGTTTATTCAAGAAAGCGGAAAGCAAGACTTTGTTTTTTGGTCAGGAAATCACGGAAAGACTTGGGATAAAGTAATATTCGGGAAAAGTAGTTGGATTGATGCCGCATACATAAACAACAACGGGAAAGCTTGGATGAGTGGTAATTCTCAACTCATTTATTACACAGAAGATAAGGGAAAAACTTGGAAAACCTTTGATAAGGCAGGAAATGAAAACGCACTAAGATTTTCAACTATTCATTTTACAAAAGATGAACAAACAGGATTGTTTGGCTCTTTTTGGAACGTACTCTACAAAACTACTGATAACTGCAAAAGTTGGGAAAAACTACCGACACCTTTAAGTCAAGGAAAGTATGAAAGGCTTTCGAAAGAAGAACGACCTGACATTCGGAAAATAAGAATTTTTGGAAATCACTATATCATCAATCAGCAAAATAGAGTGTTTATTACAAAATCAAATTCTATTGATTGGACTTACTTACCAGAAATAATTGATTTTGAAGTTTCTGAAAATGAAGAACTTTATACAATAAATCAAGATTTGAGCATAAGCCTTTATGATAGTGCTTTTTCTAAAACTTGGCAATCAGATAAATCGCTTGAAAACAACCCAAGAGCAATTGGAGTAAGAAACAACAAACTTTTTGTGTTGACATTTGAAAGCATTTACAAGATTAATCCCGATAACTTTACAGTTTCTCAGTTATTTACGGATGAAGTAACTATTCAAGAACCCTACTTGAAATTAAGCTTTGAAGGTGAAGAATTTGGATTTGAGAATAAAGATATTTTACGCTTTAACAAGAAAAAAAAGCAATGGTATCGGTTTATGACTGTGGACTTCTCTATTGCCAATGCTACTTTATTTGACGACAAAATAATATTGGCTGACAGAAGCTTAAATAAACGCTACGCCATAAACGATAAACAAAAGTCAATCAATGAATATAGCCTACCCAAAAGCCTCTTTTCTGACCTTGATGTAAAAGAATTTCATTTTGAAAATGGCAGTCAAGGTTGTTTCCATTCTGACAATTCATTAAGGACCTACATTAAAAAGGGAGATAAATATGTAGTTGATAAAAAAACAAAATCTTCAAAATATCTTTCCCGTGCAAAGAATGAAATCGAAGTAGCCAAAGTAGAACGGATTATTAATGTACTAGACAAATCACGATTCTCAAATGTCTCCTTCACTGATTTGAACATTACAGAAAATGACATTAAGGAGTTTAAAAAGTTTATTGATAGAGAAGAGCAACGCATAAATAAATCAGGCATAGACCGTTTTGACTTTGAGAACTTGTACACATTTCCAGGAGAAAAAACAGATTTCAAATTTTACAAGTCAGTTGCAGACTCCTTATTCAATTTGAGAGATGAAGCAATCAATAATGCTTTTTGGCAATCTTATGGAAATTGGAGTACAACAACGGATTGGAGAAGAATCATCATTGTATTTCAAAACGGTAAAAAATTAATAGTTGAAAATTCGGATGACAAACCTAACTATCTTTATACACCTTGGATAGTGGACTTTGAAGGATTGAAGTTCCGTACAAACTCAATTCATTTTGGACAACAAATTGATGAAATATCAAATGGACAATTCTTCACCGAAGTTGCCCGAGATAAGAATTATGCAATCTTCAAAATTGCTGACCATTTGTATAAAAAGAAACTGAATGAAAAATAACTGTGGGTAACAAGGTATATAAAAAATAGGCAAAACAGTAGTAAATCCAAGGCTTTTAGCTCGTATCAAACTTTGTACTTAACTGAAAGTTTAGTGCTTCGAAATTGCCTACTTTTCATATACTAACCGTTAGGCACAAGCTGAAAAAATTAAAGTTGGAATTTCAATACTTTATACACGAAGACACATTTACCACAAATAAACAAGGTTTAAAAATTGGGAC
>NZ_JACSOH010000055.1 GCF_014349235.1 Cytophaga sp. FL35
GGGACCCTGGGGGCCAACCGCACCGTCAGCGCCGTCCGCTCCTGCCGGGCCTTGGGGTCCTTGTGGACCTGTTGCGCCATCCGCTCCGTCTGCTCCTGCCGGACCTTGGGGACCTTGTGGGCCTGTTGCACCGTCAGCGCCATCTGCTCCTGCCGGGCCTTGGGGACCTTGTGGGCCTGTTGCACCATCTGCTCCGTCTGCTCCTGCCGGACCTTGGGGTCCTGCGGGACCCTGGGGGCCTACCGCACCGTCAGCGCCGTCCGCTCCTGCCGGGCCTTGAGGACCTGCGGGACCTTGTGGGCCTGTTGCTCCGTCTGCTCCATCTGCACCTGCTGGACCTTGGGGTCCTTGTGGGCCTGTTGCACCATCGGCACCGTCCGCACCTGCCGGGCCTTGTGGACCTGCGGGACCCTGTGGGCCTGTTGCGCCATCTGCTCCGTCTGCACCTGCCGGACCTTGGGGACCTGCGGGACCTTGTGGGCCTGTTGCACCGTCAGCGCCATCTGCTCCTGCCGGACCTTGGGGACCTTGTGGACCTGTTGCGCCATCTGCTCCGTCTGCTCCTGCCGGACCTTGTGGACCTGCGGGACCCTGTGGGCCTGTTGCACCATCTGCTCCGTCTGCACCTGCTGGACCTTGGGGACCTGCGGGACCTTGTGGGCCTGTTGCTCCGTCCGCTCCGTCTGCTCCTGCTGGACCTTGGGGTCCTGCGGGACCCTGGGGGCCTACCGCACCGTCAGCGCCATCTGCTCCTGCCGGGCCTTGGGGACCTTGTGGACCTGTTGCACCATCCGCTCCATCTGCACCTGCTGGACCTTGGGGTCCTTGTGGACCTGTTGCGCCATCCGCTCCGTCTGCTCCTGCCGGACCTTGGGGACCTTGTGGGCCAGTGAAATTCGAAGTAGTAAAACTTGAACCGTCTGAATAGTTTAATGTAAATGTGCCATCTCCGTTATCAACTGTAGAAACAATACCGTTACCGTCTGTTCCATCGGCACCTGCTGGACCTGAATCCGGATCTACCCAAGTATAAGTTCCGCTTCCATCAGTTGATAGA
Source organism: Cytophaga sp. FL35 (assembly GCF_014349235.1). Taxonomy (GTDB): domain Bacteria; phylum Bacteroidota; class Bacteroidia; order Flavobacteriales; family Flavobacteriaceae; genus Euzebyella. Next base: position 1,058 of record NZ_JACSOH010000055.1, read on the forward strand.
ACCTGACCATTATTACCTCCACTAGGTAATTCAATTTCGTTCGTTGGGTCATTGTCCGCATCATCCACATTATCCACTCCGTCATTATCAACGGTTACAGTTCCGCCGTTCACATCGGTGATGGTAGTTGTGCCGTTTCCGTTGTCGGTCACATCCGTAATCTCGTTGGTTGGGTCATTATCGGCATCGTCCACGTTGTCAACCCCATCGTTATCAACGGTTACGCTTCCGCCGTTCACGTCGGTAATGGTTGTTGTACCGTTTCCGTTATCGGTCACATCCGTGATTTCGTTCGTTGGGTCGTTGTCCGCATCGTCCACATTATCGGTTCCATTGAATGTAATAGGTGTTCCATTTCCGTTGTCAAATGTGAATGTTCCGTTTCCATTGTCCGTCAAGGCCGATTTGGAAATCGTTTGGGAAACTCCGTTTTCATTTACATAGGTAACCGTACCGTTATTATTATCCGTTAAATTGGTATTGGTCTCAGCAATCGTAACAGATGCCACATTTAAATACAAGGCACCATCAGAGCCAACGGCAATGTCATTATTGGCATCACCACTTATCAAATTAACTGATTCGGTACCTCCCCCATCGGTAATTTCAAGGCTTCCAGCAGTGATTGCGCTACCTGTGTTGTACTCATTACCCACTACATTATCGGCATCGTCCACGTTGTCAACGCCATCGTTATCCACCGTTACGGTCCCTCCATTTACATCGGTGATGGTAGTTGTGCCGTTTCCGTTGTCGGTCACATCCGTAATCTCGTTCGTTGGGTCGTTGTCCGCATCGTCCACGTTGTCCACTCCGTCGTTGTCAACTGTTACGGTTCCTCCGTTCACATCGGTAATGGTAGTCGTGCCGTTGCCGTTATCGGTCACATCCGTGATCTCGTTCGTTGGGTCGTTGTCCGCATCATCCACATTATCAATCCCATCGTTATCCACGGTTACGGTTCCTCCGTTCACATCGGTGATGGTAGTTGTGCCGTTTCCGTTGTCGGTCACATCGGTAATCTCGTTCGTCGGGTCGTTGTCCGCATCATCCACATTATCGACGCCATCGTTGTCCACCGTTACGGTCCCTCCGTTTACATCGGTGATGGTAGTTGTGCCGTTTCCGTTGTCGGTCACATCCGTAATCTCGTTCGTTGGGTCGTTGTCCGCATCGTCTACGTTGTCCACTCCGTCGTTGTCAACTGTTACGGTTCCTCCGTTCACATCGGTAATGGTAGTCGTGCCGTTTCCGTTGTCCGTAACATCGGTAATCTCGTTCGTTGGGTCGTTATCGGCATCGTCCACATTATCGACGCCATCGTTGTCCACCGTTACGGTTCCTCCGTTTACGTCGGTGATTGTAGTTGTACCGTTGCCGTTGTCGGTCACATCCGTGATTTCGTTCGTTGGGTCGTTGTCCGCATCGTCAACATTATCAATTCCATCGTTATCAACGGTTACGGTTCCACCGTTTACGTCGGTAATGGTCGTCGTTCCGTTACCATTATCGGTCACATCCGTAATCTCGTTCGTTGGGTCATTGTCCGAATCGTCCACGTTATCGACTCCGTCGTTATCTACGGTAACACTTCCTCCGTTCACATCGGTAATAGTTGTTGTTCCGTTACCATTATCGGTCACATCCGTGATTTCGTTGGTCGGGTCATTATCGGCATCGTCCACGTTGTCAACGCCATCGTTATCCACGGTTACGGTTCCTCCGTTCACATCGGTAATGGTAGTCGTGCCGTTGCCGTTGTCGGTCACATCGGTGATTTCGTTCGTCGGGTCGTTATCGGCATCATCCACATTATCAATTCCATCGTTATCAACGGTTACGGTTCCTCCGTTTACGTCGGTGATTGTAGTCGTGCCGTTGCCGTTATCGGTCACATCCGTAATCTCGTTCGTTGGGTCAGGATCTGCATCAGGTGTAGCATTGCCACCAACCTGGGCCCAGTTGGTACCGTCCCAAACATAAAGTTGACCCGTAGTAGTATCAACATAGGTTACACCCACATTAGTAGCCGTGGCTCCCGTAGCTACTGGGGTTCCAGCATCTACCTGGGAAAGCTCATTGGTTTCATCCTCATCCGTATCAGTAGAGTTAACCGTATAATTTCCGTTACCATCATCTGTTACTGAAATAGCACCTGTGCCCGCAGATACCGTTTCCGCTAAAGACGATAAATCTGCTGTGGTGGAATTCCCGTTTTCAATATCTATTTGTAATTGATTGCTTCCATTAAGGTTAGCCCCTGTCAAGTTTTGATCATCACTGGCATTGTTTGCCAAATCGGCTATGGCCTCTTCAACGGTAGTCTCATTTACGGAGTCTCCATCTACATCAATCGGAGTTGTTAAGTTTACTTCCGACGCCTCTTGATCATCAGTTCCATCAAAAGAAGTGGTTGTTCCATTTTCGGAAGCGTAGGTGTATGTTATATTATCTGCAGTAGATAAAGTGGTAATCGTTTCGTTTACATCCGTAGTTGTACCATCGGCTTCGGTTACCGTAGCAATTCTGTTACCAGCAATCACATTGCTGATGGACATACCGTTCGTATCGATGGTCACATCCGTACCGTCGCCGTTGGTGAACTGGTAAAGTCCGCCGCCTAAATCGGTAATATCCGACTTGGCTACCGTGATGCTGTTTCCAGCTTCGTTA
>NZ_JACSOH010000056.1 GCF_014349235.1 Cytophaga sp. FL35
GCAAGTTATATAAAAAGAAAAAGGGTGGTTTAAGGCAAAAGGGAAATATTGACTAACTTTAGAACAGGACTATGGCTTTTCATAGGATACATTGTTGTAAAACGTTTTTTATTCATTCGATTCGTACAAATTTTCCAGAATGAGAAATCACGTGCAGATTCACTCGCATTGTAAAGTCGATTGTGTCTTTTTTGCAATCCGTAATTTCATAATATGGTTTTCCGTTTGATATTAGTGCTTTTTGAAATTCCGTTAAAGAGTCAGTTTGTTTTTCAAGTGGTTTAAGTCGAAAGGAATTCTCTCCGAGTGTTTCAATCGTGTATTTCCGATTCGAGTCAGAATTTATTTCCGTTAAAGTTTGTCCATTTATTACAAATTCAAATTTTGGATAATTTGCAAACTCTTTGTCATAAACAACTTTATATTTTCCGTTTTCTAATACGCAATTATTATCTACGCATTTAAATCCGAAACTTATCAAAATCAGTATGTAGAGTGTCTTTTTCAAAATGTTTTACAACGGTTCGTGTATGATTAGTTGCGGATTTTTCCAACGGAAAATGTCCGCCTAACCCTAAAGATAATTGATTGCAGGAATTTCCATTTGTAAATTCTTACCGCAATTAATTATAAACCATGTTGTAATGAGTTTTTTATGTCCTTTTCGATATACTTTGTCAGTTTCTTAAAAAGTCCTTTTTCCTGAACTCTGTAAACCCACCAAAACCAAACAAGTCCAATTGGGAGAAGTCCATAAATCCAAAATGGCAAAGTTTCATTTGAGATAAGACCTGCGATAATGATGATGAGAAAAATAAGAGTGAATAGATATAATTCAATGCGGATTTTTGTGGTCAAATCCACTTTGGTTTTTCCGTTTTCCAATTCCGACAATTTGGCAAATCCTTTTATTCCTTCGACTGGTAGATAATTTACGATTAGTGTTCCAAGAGAAAAATTTGATAAAAATTTGAATGATGAATCGTCAATCCATTCCTAGCGAAATCCACGGTCTTTTTTGAACCGAATCAATTCTTTCAACTCAGATATAGTTCCATTAAATTCCAGAGAATCTTTAAGAATTAGTTTGTCCAGCAAATTCAGTTTTGTTTAAATGCATTACAACGGTCTCGTATAACCGTCAGTTACGGGATTAAAGTTAATAATTTTCGGTTAAGAACTGGCGTTAGCAATTCCGAGTGGATTCGGACGTAGTCGAATCCGCCGTAATTGCGGTTATACATTGTTAGGCACTGGCATTTTCCATTATTTTTATAAATCGATTATGGTTTTCAGTCAGTTTATTTTCTTTTCCGTATTCTTTCAAATAATTAACTAATTCAGTCGGATTGCTTGATTTCATAAATGAATCTTGACTTAAAAAACCAATTTCGAAATTTGATAGAGTAGAAGTCAAGCACAATTCAGTTTTCATTCCCTTATTTCTGTCCGTTACTATTCCTACTTTGTAAATTTTTCCGTCTCTTGTTATTGAAAAGTAAACTTGTTTTGAGTTAGATAACTTGTCAATTTTTTCAAACGTTTGCTCAAATAATTTTCTTTTTGAATCAGTCCTTCTTTTGATTTTGTTCAGAATTTTTGAAGCAATGTCAATTCTTAAACAATCCTGCTCAATTTCTTTTCTTGAAAGCAAAATTTCATAATCCGATTTGTTCAGAATTTCCTGATTTGGGTAAATAGCAAATTCCTTAACGCAACCACTTATTATGGCTCTTTGTAAACTCGTCAAATTTTTGATTGGAAAATATAACTTTGACTGAATTTTATCTAATTCATTAGCGTGTCCAATGTCAGAATTTTTTTTCCTCAATTCAAAAGAGTCTTTAATCAATTGAATTTCGTTAATTTCAAATTTTTTCATAATCGTGGTTTTTGCTTGTGCCTAACGTGTTTGTATATGATTAGTGGCGTGTTTTAAGCACAAAATTTAGCAAATAAAAACCGAATAGAAAATCCGCGAGGATTTTCGTAAGTAGGCGAGAACCAGCCATTAATTATACACGGTGTTGCCATTAGTTTTTTTCTTCCGCTAAACATTTTTCAATTCCCAATTTCGCATTTTCAAATTCGGGAATGTATCTCTCTTTAAAACTCATTTTTGGTTTTCGTTTATCAACTTCTATTTTAAAATCCTCGAATTCAGGCAAGTCAAACTCATAAAATGCTTTTCCATTAAATTTCGGCATATTTTCCACATATTCTTTTGCTCTAAAGCAGTTATTCGGGAATCGAGTTGTCGCATAAGAAGTAACTTGACTTCCAACGTGTCTCATTGCAGTTAAAAAAAGTATCGCCTTTTCTGAATCATTATTCAGATTTAGATTTTCCAAGTCAATATTTGTTTCCGCTAAATCTATTGGCTTTTGTTTATTCAAAACATCTATGAAAATCGAGCTGTAATAAAATGCTAAAAGTTCATTCCTTGTCGGTAAGTCTTTAATTGAGTTCTTAACGACCTTTTTTGTTGATAGTTTTTTTAGTCCAACGTGTGGACCATTAAATGAATTCCATTTTAGTTTGGTATTCAGATAATGAGCAACCAGAGTATTGTCAGTCGGTTTGTTTAAAAATTGATTAGAGGTTATATTGTTTTGTCTTTTGCTTAATTCGACAAAAAAATCCTTGATTTGATTTAATTCAGGTGCATTAAACTCCGCATTATTTGAGGTTCCGTTATTTTCCCAAACAGCAATTATATATTCGGGAATTATTTCGTTGTATTCAACATTTTTAATTTGTCCGAAAACAGAATTAATAGAAAGAAATAATATTGCTAAAATGGTTGTTTTCATAGTTTGGGTCAAATTAATGGCAACGGTTTCGGCTAAGCGTAGTGCGGTAGTAAGGAAACTTTTCGTTTCCGTCTGCGCACGAAGCTAAAGCTTATTGTTTAGTTATATTTTTTCTTGTT
>NZ_JACSOH010000057.1 GCF_014349235.1 Cytophaga sp. FL35
CTTATCCACATCTGAGCTAAGCATTAGCGAAATTGCCTTTAGCTGCGGTTTTGAACATTCGCAATCTTTTAGCAAATTCTTTAAATCTAAAACGCAACTTTCCCCAACCGAGTTTAGGGCATCTTTTAATTGAACTTTTACCAGTCATCATCTCCAGACCGTAAATCAAAAGCATTTGATAAACTGTCTTCAATAATTGGGGTGTCTTTTGACTTGAATCGTTTTCTAAGTTCTCCTTTTGAATTCAAGGCGTATTTTTCTATCGCCTCCTGACTTCCTTGATCAAAAACGCCAGCACTGGTCTGACTCTCAAATTTTAAGTTCTTTGCTGTAATTCGATATCTGTTCTCCTTGAATTCAACTACAAAACTACCATTCAAATTAGAAGCCATTAAATACATGCTAGCGGCTCCCTTATATCTTATTGGTACATCGGTGAAGTTTCCAATAATTGATTCATCAAGTATCTCCAACGAACTAAACTTTCCGGACGATTTAAATTTTTTGAACAATACTTCGGCAGAGCCATTATATTGTTTTACACTTCTCCATATAATCTGTCCTTGGTCGTTTTCAAGTTGGGAAAAGACAGAGGTGCTAACTAAAAATAGGAATAGAAATACCTTCATATTAAATCCCTTTTCTGAAATTTAATTAAACAACATCAATTAATTTTAAAAATGCAGCAATTAGATTTAGTCCACCAATTGTTATAATAGCCCAGGTCAATTCTCTTTGTCTTTTAGAGGACTGTTCAAGGTTTAAGATTAGTTTTTCAGTAAGTCTATGGTCCAGCTCAGTATTTCCTTGTTCTGCTACCGCCGCATAATATGAAGTTCCTAAGACAACATTCGAAGCATAATCATATTTGTTGATTTTATTTTGACATTTTGCAACTACCTCTTTGATTGTATCATCAGAACATCCTTCTGGATAGTTATTGAGTATATTAATGCTACTCATCATTTATTTGAACTTTAAATAAGAACTAAGGCTTTCAATAAAATGCTTTCTTGTGCAATTTTTATTATTCTCTGGGATTGCCTAATATTCCATTACCATCTCTTTTAATTACCAAATGATCCCTCGGATTATTTTCCATATACAGAACCTGCAAAGTACTATCAAGCGAAATGGGAACTAGTTCCGATTTTACTTTGCCCTTAAACTCATTGTTTTGATTATCTTGATAAATGTAATTAGCAATTTTTACATCATGCTTATTTAGTACTCCTAATTTTCCACTTCCAGCTTCTCTTTCGATAGTATAGAATTTAATTTTTGCAACTGTTTTTATTCCATCCTCATAAAGATTATTTTCAGATATTTTATCTGGTATAAAGTGGAAAAACAAAAGAACCCAAATAGGGCTAGTTATTAATGCAATAAGCAATAAAATTTTAAATTTATTATCTGATTGTATTAAAGGAACTTTGTTTGATGCTAGAAGTTCAGTTTTGTGGTTGTAAGTGCTATTTAAGTTCGTCGTCTCTTTTTCTAAATCTATAAGTTCGCTAGAATCAAAGCTGTAATTTCTATTGAAAATATTAATTTTTTCATTCACTTTGAGGCATACTCTAGCCGTACCATGATGACTATCGTATTCTTCGAACACTTTCCAATACGATTTGCATTTGAAACATTGCTTTATTTTTATGGTTTCGTTCGTAATTGGGTCAGGATCAAGAACAGCAACTTGTTTTAAAGTCCAAACTTCACATGAAAGTCTGGTGTACTGAAACTCCATTGGTTTGAAATTACACGCTTTAGTTTGTTCTGTTTCCATACATTAATTTCAATAGTTCCTAATCCCACCTTTGAATTCGATTATTTAGTCATAATACACCTCTTTATTCATCTAATTTAGAACAAAGTCCGGTATTTTATAATCCATTTTTTGAACTTTATTCTTAATCAATATCAAAGTCATCAACATCCCAATCAGACATACTATTGGAATCTGAACCTGAACCGCGGTTGCGCAAAACATTCAATAAAATTAAAACTACTGCGCAAATTCCAAGTACAATCAAAGATTTAATCTGGCCGTCTGACAATTCCATTTTTCATCTAATTATTAGGTCTTAATATCTCCTTACATTTCCATCGTTGTAGTCAATAATCAGGTATTTTTTATCCATGAAGTTGCTTAACAATCGAATTATGGCTTTCCCATGGCCTAAGAATGACTTTTCCTGATATCCCCCGGTAATTCTTTGTTCTTCCCATTTTTCTAATTGGGACTCGTGAAACTTCGCATTTAGGAGATTCAATTCTCTATCATTCTTTAAAACTGCGATTATTCTAATGGTCCATATTTCTTTGTTATAAGCTACTGTGCCGCCAAGCAATTCCTTTAAAGTGAATAATTCTTCGTATTGTTCATATTCGAGCAATATAAATTTGATTTCGCTGAAATTCACAATTTTTCTTCTAAGCGATTTTTTAACTTCAAGATATCCTTTTTCATTATTCAAATGAAGGACTATTTTGTTGTTGGAGCTCACATCGATACTTCCAGGATTGACACTAAGTCTTTTGTCCAAAAAGTTCATTTTTTTTGAGCTAATTATAAATTTTGGAATATCGTGCAGTTCAGGGTTTTTTAAAAATTTTTTTCTTTTCCGGAGGGTTTTCATGTCTTTGTAAAATATCATGAATAGTCCTCCAAGGGTAATAACCAGTAGTATAAATGATAAGTCCAATTTTTAAAAAGTGGTGAAGATTAAATTCTTTTCGTTTTATGTAAGATAAAGTTTTTTTAAGTTCGGTCAACTGAACTAGAAAAGGTGAAACCTAAAAAACATGGATTTTTTTCTTATTACATTTCAGCTTTCAGATAACGGTTGAGTATGAATCATATTATCTATACATCTTTTATGCGCGGAACTAAGTTAAGATAATTTG
>NZ_JACSOH010000058.1 GCF_014349235.1 Cytophaga sp. FL35
CAGGGAAGGCACCGATACTTTTCCTTTGCCAATGCAGAAGTGGCCTATGTAGTTGAATCATTGGCCAGCCTTGCGGATACACCGCCCTCTGAATTGGACAAAACCCCAAAGACCGGCATCAGGTATTGCCGAACCTGTTATGACCATCTTGCTGGCTATGTTGGGGTCGCACTTACCGACGCTATGGTTCGAAAAGGCTATTTGATACCTGCCGACAAAATGTATTCTGTTACCGAAGCAGGGTGGGACTGGTTTTCAAAACTTGATATTTCGAAAGCTGATTTTACAAAAAATCGTCGGCCATTGACACGGCAATGCCTTGATTGGTCAGAACGTAGACCACATTTATCAGGACATCTTGGAGGTGTTTTTATGGAAAGAACCCGCGAAATGGATTGGTTCAGGAGGATAGATGCTTCAAGGGAACTTTTAATCACTTCAAAAGGAAGAAAGGCGGTTCATGATTTACTTGGAATCGATATAGATCGAAACCCTTGATATTTTCGTGTCATCGAATATGTGCTATGGGTTATCCTTCCCTTGAACTTTCAATGATTGATATCAAATAGACACAAATCAAGGGGTACCGATAAAGTCCATTTCAAAGTACTACCTCCCGTAATAAGAGTTTTACCAAAAAGATTAATGTACTTTATCAAGTCTCCCGATCAAAAGTGAAAGACATTTGCTCAAGAGGCAAATATGTTAATAGATTTAACATATGGAAGATTTTTCTTATTTTGTAAGCGTTTTTAAAAACTAGTGTTAGTTATTGGATGGTTGAAATTATTTTCTATCCCCCTTTAAGGCCAGGTGCACCTGGCCTTTTTTGCTGAAATATATTGGCAGGTCGGAATAGGTTTAAAATCCACAGGCCTTCTATACTCAATCAATAATATTGTTCCAATTTGAACAGGCCAAGTCTATCTGGACTTTCCTGCAGCTCAGTCATATCAAGCTCGTTTTGCGGATAGAATTTACATTATCCAATATGCCTGTAAGCAATAGATCGAGTCTCTAAGAGTCTCATGCATCTACGCAAATAACATTACAAGCTGTTCTTTGTTGTCCCGGAGAAATCTATCTGGCATGTTCTTTCGAAAAACTCCGGACATCGTTCATCTAGGCTTCAGCGATCTTGCTTTTTCAAGACGTTCCCTAAAGTCATTTAGCTTCGGTTGAACGTCCTCTCTTCCGCTACTTGCGAGGTTATGAAAGACTAACACCGCTTTCTCAGGGACCCTGATCTCCTCATCAATGGACTTGCCTTTCCTATACAGGATGGCCAGTCTTCTATACGGAAAGCTACCTTCAAAACCTTACAATTAATAGACGCATAATACTACTATTATTCCACATTAAAACCCTCATAATATAAGAATATTCATATATTACATCTGTAAAGGTATAATCACATTGGTACGCTTAGTAAGTTGACAACAATAACTATGAAAAACATTTTGATACTAACAATTGTTATGTCCCTTATTTCCTGTGAAATACAAAGAAAAATAGTCAAGGATATAGAATTTGAGGCGCCTTACAAATTCAATATTGAAATTGAAAATCAAGTGACTTCCGACTCCAATTCGGGTCATGCTCATCACGGAAATAATTATCAACATCTTGCATATGATTATGGATTAAAAGGCGATTATAAGAATGCCTTGAGATTGTGGGATTTAGGATATGAAGCCCAAATTAATGTATTAACTCAGGAACAAATTGATTCTATAAATAATAGTTATAGGGTTACAAGCGCGACGGACTATATCTTTAGCAAGGCGGAACAAAGTCAGGTTATAATAATCAATGAGGCACACCATAACTCCAGACATAGAGCATTTACAAAATCCTTGCTCAAAAAACTATTTACCCAAGGTTATAAAAATTTGGGATTGGAGGCACTGAGTAATGGGAAGAATAAAGATTCGTTATTAAATCATCGCGGTTATCCTATTCTTAAAAGCGGTTACTACATATTAGATCCACAGTTTGGCGATTTGGTGAGAACAGCATTAGAAATCGGCTATAATATTTTCCCATATGAGGTAACTACAGAAGCAGATGGTAAAGAAAGGGAGATTGAGCAAGCAAGGAATATTCAAAATGAGATTGAAAAAAAACCAAATCAAAAATTTATTATTCATTGTGGATTTGACCATGCACTAGAAGGCAAATTACCAGCTTGGGGAAAGGCAATGGCCGGTCGATTAAATGAATTTACCGGAATTAACCCTTTTACAATTAATCAAACGGAATATAGTGAAAGAAGCAATAAAAATTTCAACAATTTTATACTAAGAGCTTTGGATTTAAAAGAACCTAGCATTCTTCTAGACCAACTCAATAATCCCATGAGATACGAAAGAAAAGATAGTTGGACGGATATAGCAGTACTTCACCCCAATACCAACTATTCTAACGGAAGACCAGATTGGCTTTTCTTAAGTGATGTAAAAGAGGTTCCAATTACACTAGAAGATATGGAGATTGCCCCACCCATAATGGTTCTTGCTTATAAAAAAAACGAAGACATCAATAAAGCTATTCCCGTTGATATTGTTGAAATAAAAGACATTAAGGACAAAATTAATCTTGCACTCAAAAAAGGAACTTACCAAATAGTAATAATAAATCAAAAAAAAGTATCACGCAAGTTCGAAATCAGCGTAGAATAACTATAACTAATAATGACTATAGTACATAGGGCGAAAAGTGATATATTACAAAGCTGAACTTATTAATAATATTACTAGAATATCTAAATTGAAATATTCTCTTTTATTTGTACAATAAAACGGCCGTTTTACGAAACTAATTAAGGAATCTGGTCAAAAATAGGACTATCTCATAAAGTGTGTAAATAGAAAATTAGCGGGGGCATGCCCCCGCTAATT
>NZ_JACSOH010000059.1 GCF_014349235.1 Cytophaga sp. FL35
ACCGTGTATTATATTTTCGATAAAAATCAGGTAATTGTAGTTGCCATGAAAGATAATCGGCAAAAGAAACCGAGCAAATAAAAGTTCAAAAAAACGATTTTCACTTCTTGTCTCTTTTAATTTCCATAGGGCTTGAGCCAACGTGTTAGGACCACCCCATACTGAAATCCATAAAGGTATATCATCTTCTTTCTCAAGCATCTCTATTATCCATTCCGATCCTTCAGAATCCTTACCTTTTCCAACTCCGTCCATACCATAAATAGGTAGTCCAGTTTTTAATCTAGATAAAAAGTATGAAGAAGTAGGAAATCCAGATTCATGCTTTAATAGATTTGGACGAACTTTTGCATATGCTTCAAACGCTTTTTTAATAATTTCAGGATAAACATTTGATTTTTGATGAATTGAGGTAGAGGCAATTATACCTTCTATGTCTATTTGGTTAGAATAAAGCAACAACCTAACCATTGACTGTAAGTCATCAGTCTCATTTCCAATATCCGTAATTACAATTAACCGATTTTTAGCCTCTTGTTGAGCCCTTGCCGAAAATGAAAAGATTAAGGCAATGAGAATTATGATATATTTTTTGATTCGCTTCTTTTTCACAACGTTAGTAAAATCAACATCATATTATTTTAAGTATTAAACCTCTATTGTTCATCATTAGGGACTAGTGCATTAAGAATGTTTTCTTTCCACTGACTGGTTTCTTCATCAAAAACACGGAATATTTCACGAAAACCCCATATGTGAAAACTAAAATCATATTTTTCCGCTGTTTCACGCACAAAACTGATATATCTGGCTCGAGAAGCAGTATCGGCATATTCTACTACTCCGAATTCTCCCAAATTTATTGGTCTTGAATGTGTTTTGCTCCATTTTGCACAATAAGCCAAATCGCTTTCAATGGGATTTTTTTCTTCTGAAGTACCTGTCCATTGCATTCCCCGACTGGACTCCGCATTGGCATATGCCAATCCCTGATGGGTGAATAAATGAGGCAAATAATAATGAATTTGTACAATTAAATTCCATTCATCATCTGGTAGGTCAAGCAAGCCAATTGTCCAGGATTGTCCGAGATTGGGAGTGCCAATAATTAATGTGCGATTTGGATTTGTTCTCCTAATTAATTGAATCGTTTTTGAAATTAATTCATTGTATCGTTGAACACCAACTTCCATGTTGGGTTCATTTAGTAAATCAAAATACACTTCAGGAGGATAGTCTTTATAGTGTTCAGCTATTTGCTCCCAGAGAGAATAAAATCGCTCAATATTCTCATCGAAACTTAATTCATCATCTCCATGGTGCATATTAATGTATGGATAATAATGAATATCAATAGATACGGCTAAACCATTTTCCAAACATTGATTTACAATATTGTCCACCTTATCGAAAAAAGCTGGTTTGATATTGTAAGGTGACGTTTTTGAAGCATGAACGGACCAGGTAACAGGAAGACGGACACTGTTAAATCCAGCTTCAGCAATCATTTTAATATGTTCAGGCTTGATTGGTTGATCAGGTGTTGGGTACAAATGTAGATCACCGGAATTATTATCAAGAAGGCCATTCAAATTCAATCCTCTACCAAGGCGTCTGTTTCGTTCAAAAGCCAATTGCGCTTCTTTTGGAGGAGTTACCTCGTTAGTTTTTTGCTTAATAATCTTTTTATCACGGTTCAATTTCAAATATAAGGCATCCGGTCTCTGAGGATTTTTCTCAATCTTTGCAGGCCGTTGAGTTTGCCCAGGTGCTCCAAATAAACCGTAAAATTCCATCTCTTTTGCGTCGGTGGAACTAATAATAGCAGCACAGACCATTCCACTTGGAAGTGTAAGGTCTACTGCAATTGGTTCTACATCAGTGTTAATTTCATACTGACCGGAAAAAGAAAGTCCGGAAAAAGCCTCTGCATGTATAGACAATGTTTGGTCATCATTAAATTTTACAGTTACCGGACTTCCATCTTTCAAACCGTACCACTCTCCTATAATTGTTCTATCTGGATGTGTCGTACAACTAAAGTATAAAACACTTAAAAAAGCTAATAGTATAAATTTCATTGTTTTCATAATTCAAAAGATTAATTGTCTAATACTGTTAATTGAACACTATCAAATGTCTGGGAAGAAGGACCAACCATTATTTCAAAATCACCTGGCTCAACGACTTCCTTCATATTGATATTGTAAAATTTTAATTTATCAGGAGTAACTGTAAAACTTACTTTCTTTGTTTCCCCTGGTTTTAAAGTGATTCTTCTAAAATCCTTTAATTCTTTTATAGGTCTAGTTATTGAACTTACTTTATCTCTTATATAAAGTTGAATTATTTCATTTTATATCCGTTTTAGGTCTAGAAACTTTATACGATTGCAGCAAAACCTTTTACATGGTAGTGTAATTAAAATCAATTTTTGTAATAAGGTCCTCGAGAACAAATAAACCTCAAACTCTCCTATTACTATTTGGAAAATTCATCACATGCCTGTGCACATTCCCTGCAGGCTTTAGCACATAGTTTGCAATGTTCGTGGTCGTGGCGCGAGCACTCATCGGCACACGCTTCGCAAATTTTCTTGCAATAATCGACAAGGCCCTGTACGTCCGTATAAGAGGTAGCTAGGATTTGTGCAAGCGAACTACATACTTCGGCACATACCCTGTCGATTCTAATACAATTCTTCATCATTGAAATGTTATCTTCATCTAGGCAAGCGTCCGCACAATAATTGCAATGGTTGATACAACTTCCCAATGCATGTATCAATTTTTCATTTCTCATACTACTTTATTTAAGTTAAAAA
>NZ_JACSOH010000060.1 GCF_014349235.1 Cytophaga sp. FL35
GGTTGTCCCGGTCTGCCCAAGGGCACATCCTTACCGAATTTCTCCAATTGCTCTCCTTCAAAGGTAGCAGGAATCAAGGGTGTCCAAATGGGACCGGGCGCCACGGCATTAACTCGAATCCCCTTTATGGCCAGGGACTTGGACAAACTTCTTGTAAAGGAGACAATGGCACCTTTGGTACTTGCATAATCTATGAGATGTTCCGATCCCCTGTAGGCGGTGACCGATGTTGTGTTGATTACTACGTCGCCCTGCCTTAAATGCTCGATGGCCGCTTTGGTCAAAAAGAAATAGGAATAGATGTTGGTCTCGAAAGTAGTCTTAAGATTTTCGATTTGAATATCTTCCAAATTCTCTTCGGGAAATTGCATTGCCGCGTTGTTCACAACAATGTTCAGACCTCCAAATTCCTGAATTGTAAGTTGGACCGCACGGTTACAAAATTCCTCATCCTTGACATCACCTTTCAATAATAGGCAGCTTTGGCCCTCCATTTCAATCTCTGACCGGGTATTCCGGGCATCTTGGTCCTCGTTCAAGTAAACAATGGCAACGTTCGCACCCTCCCTAGCAAAATGCAATGCCGCACTTTTACCGATTCCGCTGTCACCTCCAGTGACCAAGGCCACCTTTCCCTTTAACTTTTCACTGCCACGATAGCTGTTCCGGATAGTCAATGGCTCAGGGTTCATAACCTTTTCTGCCCCGGGTTGGGAAGTTTGGCTTTCTGATCTGTCTATACTGATATTTTCCATAAACTTTGATTTAAATGTTCATTCTAAATTAATCTTGGCCAGGCACAGATCTGAATCCGAAAATTACTTTTATTGATGCAAATCGAAATAATTACGGCCATGTACATTTGAGCTATTTATTTTGCTCTTCGCATTCATTTTACATACAGGAAAAAGTGAATTTTAGGCTAAAATTTAGGGCAATGAAAACGCAGGAGATTAGGTGGTTCAGTACTTCAAGATTAAAATCAATTGAAGAAACCTTTGATAACGACTTTAAGGGTTACGTTATGGATGAATCTAGGGTAGATACCTATCTACATACCCCATGTGCAGATATCAACCTCAAATTAAGGGACAATCTGCTCGAAATAAAAAAAAGGACATCTACCCCCAGGTCCCGAATTAAAATCGGCAAGAGCAGCGGGTATCTGGAGAACTGGATCAAATGGCAAGTGGATTCAGAAATCGGCCTTCATTCCCCCGAACATTGGCATGATGTAAAAAAACGTCGTAGGCTTGTCCATTTTGATGCAGAGGGACAGTTAGCACTGGCCGAGGACGGCGAGAAGCCTGCTGGTATGCAAATAGAGTATACGGAACTGTCCATTGACGGTTCGATCAGCTTTTCCCTAGCCGTAGAATGGACCGTAGAAAAAACGGAAACCCATTGCGATATATTGAAGAACCTTTTGAGGAAACATGAGCTTATCTTAAGACAATCCATGGGCTACCCGGAGTATCTTGCAACCTTATTGAAAACGCCCCTGGAATTATTGGAATTTTAATTACTTTCCAATCTTTCGATCATTTTTTTCATCTGAGCTATTTCCTTTTTCTGGGCCTTTATAATTTCATTGGACAATTCTTTCACCTCGGGGTCTTTGATAGCGGCTCTTTCACTGGTCAGAATGGCTATCGAGTGATGGGGTATCATGGCCTTCATCCATCCTATGTCCCCAATGGGTTTCTGGGTCCTTACCAAAAAGGTGCAGACACCCATTGTCATCAAACTTAGACCAACGATCATCCTGTTTTTCCTCTTTGAGGTATACATACTTTTCATAAAAAGAAACATTATTAATGCCATACCGGCCATACCTATCAGTGTCATATATAACCGGGTTATACTAAAGAATACATGATCGAGCTCATAGGTGTTAAAGTACATCGTGAGGTACATAGATAAGCCCGAACACAATAGCATTAGAAAAAACTTGGTATATCTGGATAATTCCATCTCTATCGGTTTATTTTTTATTTCATCAAATGTGTTTTAAAGTTAGATGAACCTATTGAAGAACGTTAATTCAAACGTGCTATAAATTGATGGCTTCGAGTTGATGTACAAAATTTTCTAGTTAGAAATTTATGTTTCAAAAAATGAAACTATGAGAAAATCACCTACATACTATGTCGATGCCAAATCGATTCATTCCTCTCCAGAGTTCTACTCCAAGGATGAACTTAAAATTTTTCAGGATATCGAAAAATTTATATTACAAGAGGGTTATCCCTGCGTTGGTGCGCAAGCCGCCATCAATGGAAAGACCTACTCCATGGGTGTATTTGAAACCATGGAAGGACGGGAAGACATCAAAAAATTAGCTCTCGGTCTAGAAAATTATATTGATATCATGGAGGGCAAGGCCAGTAATTTGCAAACCTATCTAGCAGTGTTTCCGGACATCAAAATAGACGATGAGATCGAGTTTGAAAATCATCTATGGGCCATGGCACAAAATCTTCACGAAATCGATACGTCTGAATGGGCGTCATCCGTAGACCACGATGTGAACAGTCCAGATTTTTCGTTTTCGTTTGGCGGCAAGGCCTTTTTTATGGTGGGAATGCACCCCAAGAGCAGTCGTAGGGCTAGAAGATTCAAATATCCCGTTATTGCATTTAACCTGCAAGCGCAGTTTGATGAGCTTAGGAAAAAAGGTCGGTACGAGAT
>NZ_JACSOH010000061.1 GCF_014349235.1 Cytophaga sp. FL35
GCATTCAATAACATAACGCAGTCCACAACCACAGTTGAATGTAGCAATTCAAAAATTTTTCACGTTTTTTCTTCGGAGATTCCTGTCGTAGAGACTATTAAGGAGTCCAGAAGAAACGGAGAACGCAGAATTGAAGTGAAGACTAAAGGTGCCGGAACTTATGAATATGCATTGAACAGTGAAGACGGCCCTTATCAAGACAGCCCAGTATTCGAGAACATTTCAAATGACTTCCAACGCATTTTTGTTCGTGATAAAAATGGCTGCGGTATTGCGGAAACCTCCGTTCAACGTGAACTAAGTACTGAAGATTTTCCAAAATTTTTCACTCCAAATGGTGATGGAGTCCATGATTATTGGCAATATAAAACTCCTGTAAGAGAAGGAGAAATTGTTATTGTTTCCATTCGCATTTTCAATAGATATGGGAATCTATTATTTATTCTAGACCCAAAAATAAAGGGTTGGGACGGAACATATCAAGGAACGCCTTTACCTGAATCCGATTATTGGTACCGAGCCCTTGCCTCAAACGGAGATGAAATAAAAGGTCATTTTACATTGAAGAGGTAAAAAGTAACACTATACGCAGTCCTATGCAATCCCATTCTTTCGTAATTTTACGAAATGAAATTTAAAGTCGTATCAGAATTTGAACCTACTGGAGATCAACCAAGTGCCATTAAGCAACTATCTCAAGGCATAGAAGCCAATGAACCTTACCAGACACTCCTTGGTGTTACAGGATCAGGAAAAACGTTTACTGTGGCCAATGTGGTAGAATCAGTGCAAAGACCAACGCTGGTTTTGGCGCACAATAAAACCTTGGCAGCTCAACTATATTCGGAATTCAAACAGTTTTTTCCCAATAATGCCGTTGAATATTTTGTTTCCTATTACGACTACTACCAACCGGAAGCCTTTATTCCTACTTCTGGTTTATATATAGAAAAAGACTTGTCCATCAATGAGGATATTGAAAAACTACGGCTTAGTGCCACCTCATCCCTTCTTTCCGGTAGACGCGATGTCTTGGTGGTTGCCTCTGTATCCTGTCTCTATGGTATTGGTAATCCAATAGAGTTTCAAAAAAATGTTATTTCAATTAAGAAAGACCAAGTAATCGCCAGAACTAAGTTCATGCATCAACTGGTTCAAAGTTTGTACTCCAGGACAACGGCCGATTTCCGAAACGGAAATTTTAGAGTTAAAGGAGATGTTGTGGATGTATTCCCCAGTTATGCGGACCACGCCTTTAGAATTCATTTTTTTGGAGACGAAATTGAAGAAATCGAGGCTTTTGACCCATTCAACAATAATGTCTTGGAAGTTTATGAAAATCTCAACATCTATCCTGCCAATATGTTCGTTACCTCGCAGGATGTTTTACAGAATGCCATTCATCAAATTCAGGATGATTTAGTGGCCCAGGTCAACTATTTTAAAGAAATAGGAAAACCTTTAGAAGCAAAAAGGCTGGAAGAGCGAACCAATTTTGACCTGGAAATGATCCGTGAACTGGGCTATTGTTCAGGAATAGAAAACTATTCCAGATACTTGGATGGAAGACAACCCGGCACAAGGCCTTTCTGCCTTTTGGATTATTTTCCCGATGACTACCTAATGGTTATTGATGAAAGCCATGTGACCGTACCGCAAGTCCATGCCATGTACGGTGGCGATAGAAGTAGAAAAGTTAATCTGGTAGACTATGGTTTTAGATTGCCTGCTGCCATGGATAACAGACCTCTAAAATTCGAGGAATTCGAGGCCTTACAGAATCAAGTTATCTATGTTTCGGCAACACCGGCAGATTATGAACTACAACTAAGTCAAGGTGTATATGTAGAACAAATCATTAGACCTACCGGTCTTTTGGATCCAATTATTGAAGTCCGTCCTAGTTTAAACCAAATAGACGATTTGGTAGAAGAAATACAAACTAGAGTTGAGAAAGACGAGCGTACTTTGGTCACTACCTTGACCAAACGTATGGCTGAAGAGCTTGCAAAATACCTGACTAGAATACAGGTAAGATGCAGATATATTCATAGTGATGTTGATACCTTGGAAAGGGTAGAAATTATGCAAGACCTACGAAAAGGTATTTTTGATGTGTTGATCGGAGTGAATTTATTGAGGGAAGGATTGGATCTTCCGGAGGTTTCTTTGGTCGCGATTTTAGATGCGGACAAAGAAGGTTTTTTACGTAACAACCGATCGCTTACACAGACTGTTGGTAGGGCTGCAAGACACCTAAATGGAATGGCCATAATGTATGCCGATAAGGTGACCGAAAGCATGCAAAAAACCATAGATGAAACTACCTATCGAAGGGAGAAACAAATGGCCTATAACGAAGCTCATAATATTACACCAAAAGCCTTGAACAAAAGCCTTGATAGTGTGCTGGCCAAAAACTCGGTTTCCACCTATCATTTTGAAAAGGAGGAGATGCGCGCAGCTGAACCGGATATGGATTATTTGACCAAAGATCAAATTGAAAAATTGATCAGGGAAAAACGGAAAGCAATGGAAAAAGCGGCAAAGGAATTAGACTTCATGCAAGCCGCAAAATTAAGGGATGAAATAAAAGTTTTACAGGAAAAAGAGGCTTAAAAGTGAGATTAAGCTAAAATGAAAATTACTTAAATTTTCACTCGACATCATAAAATCTTACAT
>NZ_JACSOH010000062.1 GCF_014349235.1 Cytophaga sp. FL35
TTTAATAAACAAATAAATCATCGTTATGAAAAATGTATTTAAAAACGCCAGTCCAAGTATAACTTCACAGGAAAGTGATAAGCCTGAAGAAATTATTCTTCCTTCAATTACTGCAAGAATAGGAAAGGTCTGGTCACTTGATGAGATTTTGGGAAAATAGAAAAATTATGCCTTTTTTAAAAAATCTATCTAGCTATACAAGGAGAGCAATTTGGGGGGGTACATTTGCATTGGTTTTTATCTTGGCAGGTACCTTGCTTCTTGGAGAATTGAGTGGGTACGAAGCAAAGGTATTGATCGAGAATTCATTGTCCGGCCTTAACGTATTGTGCAATACCATAGTTCTAGCATCTGCTACAATATTGGCTTTATTATTGACCTTACTCGGGTTAAGTTCAACGAATGACTCAAGATTAAAGAAAGACCATTATCTACACGTAAAGCAGATTGCGCAACTTGATACTATAATCTTTATCGTATCCCTTTTGTCTTTTTTAGTCTTTAACCTACCTATCACAGAATCACAGAATATTCCCGAACACTGGTTCAGTGTTATTTATTATATCACCTTGGCAGTTAGTGCAATTTTAAGTTCCGCACTTATTGTAGTGGTGTTAATGTTAAAGAATACGGTAATAAATATTATAAAAATCGTAGGTTTGGGAATAGAGGACCATCCCTTGGCCGTTAGTAAGAAAGAAAAGGAAGAAAGTTAAGTTCTATTTACATCTTTGAGCAACCAATTGTCTAGCGTTGTTTCTGAAGCCTCTTTATGGATGACGCTGATATCGCCGGTCGTTTCAAAGACGACCGCCAGTACTTCTTTTAAAGAGGAAACATTTGCTTCCCTCAGTTTTGATCGTAAATCACTTTCCGATACCCTGGCCTTCCGCAAGTTCTCCTGAAGAATATTAGGACCGTCCATTAAGAGTAAGGGGGAATTGTCCACAATTTGTTTTATAAAATCGATTCTTCGTATGATAGCAATTGAAATCTGCAGGCAATAAATACTGGCCAAGCCGATAATGCCATCTATGAGATTGACAGAAGGAGAAAGAATGGTCGTAGCGATCACGGAACCTACAGCTACGGTCATAGCAAAGTCAAAACTTGACATTTTAGAGAAACTTCTCTTTCCTGCTATTCGGGTAAAGAGGATTACCATCAAATATATGCCTACGGTACTTATAATAATCCTATAAGTAGTGGGTATATTCAATTCTAATAATTCGCTCATTTTAACTGTTTTAATTGTATGTATTCCGATATTATTTAAATTTGAAAATCAAAAAAAGCATTGAGCCGTTCAAGATTGTTGAAATTCCATTGGTAACAATGATCGGCCAATCTTCTTTCATTATGCCATAAATTGTCCATAGGCCTACTCCAATAATGAGTATGATGAACATTATTGGAGAGACATCCTTGCACGCTCTGTTCCTAATAGCCGTAATAATTTGTGGCAAGGCGGCAATCGTAGTAAATACGCCCGCCAGAATTCCTATAATCTCAGTTACTTGCATGAATTAAGATTTACAGCAGCACTACAATTAAAATGATAATAACCAGGATGATCAAGATAAGTACATTCTGTTTTTTTAAATTATTCCTGAGTCGCATTTGCTTTAAGACGGTTTACGAATTTCTTCGATAAATTTATCTTACCTTCTGTTTGCTAATAAATGATATTGAAAATTAAAATGACCCAAAAAATAGGTTAAGAAAGCATATTCTTCAATTTTTAAAGTGGGGCATAAATAAAATCATTTGAGTCAAGAAACTATTTACGATATTTTTGTGGTAAGTGCTAAATTGCAAGCATGGTTTTGTTAGTAATCCTTTTGGCTACCCTCATGGCCACTACGTTAATGACCATTTTCAGTCACTTTCTAACTAGGCGCATGAAGATGATATTCAATGAAGCGCACTTACTTAATATACTGTTCGATAGAACGAAAGGACTTCGTAAGAAACGGGAGAACCATAATCATATAATTGGTTGGTCGGTCCATTTTGGAGTAGGGTCAATGATGGCCATAGCCCTATATTTTCTATTCCTTACCCCCTTTTTAATGAATACTTTCTTGAAAGCCTTGGGTTGGGGTATTTTTGCGGGCGGTCTTGGAATTATCGGTTGGTTGTTACTGTTCAATGTATATGGTGTTCCAGAGCGGACTTCAAGGAGAGCTTTTTTTATCCAGTTAATTTTTGCCCATATCATCTTTACGCTCACCTGCTATGCAGTATTTAGAAGTTTTTCATAAAAGGCTATCGATTCTAAGTGGGTCAAAATTTAATAAGTCATAAGCGGCATGAACACTAAAGAGTTAGGTCATGCTGTTTAGTAGATTTTAAAACTAACATAGAGTGGATTGAAATAAGAATCAAATTAAAGACCTGATTCCAGTGGAGGAATCAGGTCTTAGTTTTTTATTAAGTTATTTCAAATTGGACATAATTTGAAATTGAATCGGTTTAAAAGAACCGTTGTTGGAAGAGGCCGCTGAGCATGCGGTAAGTGCAACTATGCAATCCATATCGGCTTGAAAGATTATATAATCTCCCGGTTTTGCCAA
>NZ_JACSOH010000063.1 GCF_014349235.1 Cytophaga sp. FL35
AAGGGTTGATGGCGGATGTTTCCGTAGGAGGACAGAAATTCGATTATACAGCCATTGATAATCTGTAATCCACGATTCATTTTATAAAATGAATCCTTAACGGCCCTCCTCTTGGAGGGTTTTTTGCCTTAGTGGGCATACGATCTTTTTTATACGGAAATCTGTCGCTTCCGATCCGCTTTGAGTTAACTTTCCAATTCTTAGTAGCAACAACTCTTATTATATTATCTCAAATTTACCGTCAGATTATTCCCATATCCGGAAATAAAACATCCCACAAACATTAATTCGATAATTTAAAGACCATCTTGAGTAAGATTGTCACGCAGCTTGTCAGGATTTAACAAGGTATTTAAATAGAATGTGTAACTAAAGATATTAGGAATGGAAACAATTAAAATTTTCTTGGTGGATGATGATAAGGAAGACCAGGAATTCTTTGGCGAAGCGCTATCGGAAATTGATGGATGCTATGCGTTGGAAAAATTTAATAGTGGGGCCGATCTGTTAAATGCAATTGCCGTAACGCATCATAAACCGGATGTAATATTTCTTGATCTTTACATGCCAATTGTAGATGGTGAGGAATGTTTGGAGTCATTGCGAAGCAACAGTAAATATGATACTGTACCCATTGTAATTTATTCCACAGAATATGACATAGATAAAATTGCCCGTTTATTTAGTTTAGGGGCCAATAGATATCTCAAGAAACCTGAAACTTTCGATTCCTTGGTAGCTTCCTTAAAAGTATCGTTGAACTCACTGAAAAGAAACTCTTTAGGAGGAAATGCAATTATTAATGTAGTTGCCTAGAAATCGATTGTAAACAATAGGACAACTCGGAAGAACCGGATGTAGTCTTACCAAAAAGAACGTCCATATAATAAATCCCGCCTTGGCGGGATTTACTTTTTTAGGGAATCCGGTGACCTAATATTTCAGGTCGTTCAAAAAACGGTTGATACGCTCTTTGTCCTCCCCGGTCTTTCTTTGGATACGTCCCAGTAGTTCATCCTCTTGACCCTCCCTGTAGTCCAGGTCGTCATCGGTAAGCTCTCCCCATTCCTGCTTGATCTTGCCTTTGGCAATGTTCCAATTTCCTCTCAATTTATCTTTCCAAGGTTGTGACATAATTTTATGAATTTTATTGTTAACTACTATAAATTTCACGGAAATCGCGATAATCGCTCAACTCAAACGCAAAATTTTTTAGCTTTCCAAGTTTTTAAAATTGTAATCCCCTAATCGACCGGTAGGGGGGTTGATGACGGTTGGATAAAAAATAGGGGCGATTACGTTATAATCGGGGAGTAAGTTATTCGGCAGGTCGTAAAATTTGATTTGAAGTCGGTCCAATCAGCACAAAGTTTTCGTGGTGCGGCGATGTTTTCTTAAATTTATAAAATGACGTTGTTACTTTTGTTCATAGCTTCACTCTTGGGTACGTCCTATTTGATATTAGTGGACCGGATCTGGGGCAAGGTTATAGGAGAGGACGCATGTCGGATCGAATTACTGAAAAAGTCGATGTTGGGATCGATATCCCCAAAATGGTCAATAATTTTGGCCTGGTCGATGCATGTATTGAAAGGATATTTGGTCACCCTTGTCATATATGCCATATTGGACAAATTTGAGAACAGCTACATACTGATGAACGGGACTGTCCTGGGATTTGTGGCCGGGAGCATGTCAACGGTCTTTTGGTCCTATTTTATCACTTCCCCGAATTCAACGAAGGATCGCTTCCCATCCTCATTTTTGGTCCAGTTGGTTATTTCTTACGCCGGATTCGGCTTTTTGATTTCCGTCCTTCTCCTACTTATTTTCGGATATGGACATTTTACCTGATAATTATCGATCGTATTGCCGGCCCCATAATAATGGTTTGGCAAATGGAACGCATCCCAAATGGACAGGGAACCATCGGATGACCATCGATGCGATTGGACGATCGGCTCTTTATCCGGACCGGAGTGGGCATTCGATTGCAGGTCTTGGGATTTTAAGGCTTTATCATAATGAACCAGGAAACTAGCGAAATACAGGATTAGGCAAAGGTTGCAGAAATAAAGGTGAGTTTCCAACCTATTTTTTAGGGGGTATGGACAACATGAACTTCATACGTTTCCAGAAAAGAACGGCGGTCACATTGGTTGGTTTGCTTAAGTCTGCCAAGAGCATCAAGTTCCTTTTAAACTGTTCAAATTCGGGAATCCCCATCAAAGTATCATCTACGGGGTAATAGGCCATCCCCCAATCCGGGAAATTCCTCTCGGTAATCGTATCCTCACTAAAAAGGTTTACTTTTTTGTGCCTTTTATCTTTTTCAATGTTTGAGTAAAGCGACTTCACTTTGTCTTCAGGCCCTTCCAAAATTTGTATGAATTTACCTGAATAGTAAATAAGACATCCGGTAATACCATTATCGGAATTAAATGCCCTGGCGGTTTTAAGAATTTCTTCAATATCCGAATTTTTCAAATCAGGATTTGCCTGTG
>NZ_JACSOH010000064.1 GCF_014349235.1 Cytophaga sp. FL35
AGTCCGAGGTACCCTTGCCCAAGTTCCCCGTCCATTCAATAGTGGCCGAATAGTTATGCTGTTTTTTCATATCACGTAATCATCGCTGTTCCACCATTTCTTCATCCACTCATCGAAAACTCTTTTTCCTTTTTTATGATTGTCAACGACTACAATGAGTCGATTGGAATGGTCACTGTACTGGGTCAGGATATTGACGTTGGCTCTAGACATTTCCTTACAAAACGCTCCCAACTGACCTGGCACATCCTGTCTTAGCTTCTGAACAAGTACATCGTTTATTTTTAAAACTCTTATTCCCGCATTTTCCAACTCTTTTTTCGCTTTTTCCGCTTCCTCTATCAAGAAATGTGCTATCGAGGTTTCGCCATGTTAAAGACACCACCGCCCTCAAGGCTAATGTTCTTGCTTCCTAAAATTTCGCCCATTCGAGCCAATTTCCCAGGTTTGTTCTCCAATAAAATTTCCATGTCTTTCATTTCCACTGATTAGATATACGACAAAGTAATCTTAATTATTTCTTTTATCGTTCATTTGAAAATGAACTATGAAGAACAATGATTTCATGACCATTACTTCACTGATCTGTGAACCCTCAAGGGCTAAAATCCTGTGGAGCTTACTGGACGGACGTGCCCATACCGCGAGCGAACTGGCATTGGCATCGGACCTGTCGGCAAGTTCGACCAGCAATCATTTGTCTAGGATGCTCAATGGTAAAATCTTAAAAGTCGATGTACAGGGAAGGCACCGATACTTTTCTTTTGCCAGTGCAGAAGTGGCCTATGTAGTTGAATCATTGGCCAGCCTTGCGGATACACCGCCCTCTGAATTGGACCAAACCCCAAAGACCGGCGTCAGGTTTTGCCGAACCTGTTATGACCATCTTGCCGATTATGTTGGGGTAGCACTTACCGACACTATGGTTCGAAAAGGCTATTTGATACCTGCCGACAAAAAGTATTCCGTTACCGAAGCAGGGTGGGACTGGTTTTCAAAACTTGAGATTTCAAAAGCTGTATTTACAAAAAGTCGCCGGCCATTGACACGGCAATGCCTTGATTGGTCAGAACGTAGACCACATTTGTCAGGACATCTTGGAGGAGTTTTTATGAAAAGAACCCTCGAAATGGATTGGTTCAGGAGGGTAGACGCTTCAAGGAAACTTTTAATTACTTCAAGAGGAAGAAAGGCGGTTCATGATTTACTTGGAATCGATATAGATCGAAACCCTTGATATTTTCGTGTGATCAAATATGTGCTATGCATTATCCTTTCCTTGAACTTTCAATATTTGATATCTAAACAAACACAAATCAAGCTTTACCGACAAAATTCATTTTAAAGTACTACTTCCCGTAATAAGCGTTTTACCAAAAGATTGATTTACTTTAACAAGTCTCTTGATCAAAACTGAAAAGACATTTGCATAAAAGGAAAATATGTTAAAAATTTAACATATGGAAGATTTTTCTTATTTTGTAAGCGTTTTTAAAAACTAGTGTTAGTTATTGGATGGTTGAAATTATTTTCTATCCCCCTTTAAAGGCCAGGTGCACCTGGCCTTTTTTGTTGGAAAGGCCAAGTTTATATAGACTTTCTTGCAGTACAGTCATATCAAGCTCGTTTTGTGGATAGAATTTACATTATACAATATGCCTGTGAGCAATAGTTCGAGTCACTAAGAGTCTCATAGATCTACGTGCTTAACATTATAAGCTGTTCTTTGTTGTCACGGAGAAATCTATCTGACATGTTCTTTCTAAAAACTCCGGACATCGTTTTATTGAACTTTTAGATTTGAAACTATAGTTCAATTCTTCTTTTTACGCGCCAATCTGTAAAGTATTCCCAAATCTCTCGTTCTGTGGAATCTTGTAAGGAGTCAACCCCAAATGCTTCTGCCAAGCTTTTCTTTTTCTTAGGTTTAGAATCCAAGTCATTGAATTCTTTCTCGGATTCTAAAGCAAGATTAATGTCATTCTTTAACTTGATATAGAAATTCTCCATTTCTGATTTGGTAGTCAATTCGGAAACTTTCTCCGACAGCGTTCTATTCGACTCTTTAAGAACATTTAAACTGGATCTTAAAAACCTATTATCTTTTTTTGCCTTTATTAAAGGGATGATGAAAGTAATTATGGTTACTACTATTGACAATATCCATAAGATCCACTGTGTTAATTCAGTCATAATATTCCTTTATCGAATTTGATTTCAAATAAGACCTGCTTATAAAAATCCTTTATTTAAACTTTGCTCTTTTTAGGTAATATTGACAGGCACTATCTTCATCAAAAAATTTACGTACAGAACCAATTTGACCTCTTTCTTTATGATATATTTCCCAAACAGGTCTGTGCTTTCCCATTTTGATTAATAATGCCAATTTATCATATAAATTCATATTGCTTCAATAGTATTAAAGATAATGAGTCCCCCCAACAAAAACGCTATCGGTGCGATCAA
>NZ_JACSOH010000065.1 GCF_014349235.1 Cytophaga sp. FL35
ATATGCAATCCGGTGTGCTCCCTTGTATTTTTCTTTTTTACGTACCTTTCGGTACGACAAATAAAAATCCAATCGCACCACTACACATAGCCCTGCGTTAGCTGTAATTAAACCCAAACAATGAGAATAAAATTATTATTTATTGCACTTTCACTTACTTTAAGTGCTTGTGGACAATCTACTGAAAGTAAAAAACAGAATTCTGAAAAAACTTTAGTTCTTGGTACACGAATTTATATAGAACAACCTGAAAATTTTAAACCTTCAAAAGACTTTATCGGATTTGAAAGTGGACAATCTCTAATTCAATTTATGGACCTTTTTGGCGGAAACTATAACTCAAATGCCAAAAACTTCACTAAAGAAAATTTTGAAAAAAAGGGAATAGAAGTTTTTGAATTTCAAGAACTTAAAATTGACAATTATCCAGCAAAACTTGCATTCCTTCAAGGAAATGCAAATCAAAAAAGCTTACAGCTTGTATTTGGCGATAATGAGTTTTCAGTAATGGCAATGGCATTTGTACCTGATTTTGAAAAAGATAAAATTGAAAAAATAAAAGAGGCTTTGTTAACTATAAAATATGACAAAAAAAGGGCAGTTGACCCTTTTGAAATAGCATTTTTTGAATTGGACGATTCAAAAAGCTCATACAAATACTCGAAAACTGTGTCTAATATGTTCCTTTACACAAAAAATGGGGTAAAAAAGGATAACTTTATGGGAGAATCTGCATATCTAGTTTCACAAATACCAACTGACAGACCTAATATGAATCCCAAATTGCTCTTTGACAATAGCCTAAACTCATTAAAAAACAATGGACTAGTCGTTTCAGAAAGAAAAGTCACGGACAGAAAAAAACTAAATGGATTTGAATGTTATGAAGAACTAATAATTGGAACTTTAAATAACGAGAAAACACAGATTAAAATGACCAGTATTGTAAATGGAACTCGTGCTGTTTTAGTCAATGCCTTAGTGAAAGATAATTTCGAAAAAACACTTTCGGAATTCGACAAACTAACGAATGAATTAAAAATGAAATAACTACAGCTAACAATGGCTATAAATAATTGCTCGGTCTGTACTTACTCGGAAAATCCTACGGATTTTCCTCTGGTTCAAGAACTTTTGCTAAATTAGTAACCTAACTACGCAACTATCCATAGCCGAGACCGTTGGCAAACATTTAAGAGCAACTTTACGGTAAAGAAAAATAAACTGAATTGGATAATAGCATAATCGGAATTGGAATTGCACTCGGAGTTAGTTTCTTTATTCTTTACACAAGGAAAAAGAAATGGATGACCGAAAAAATAGTGTGGTTGATTTGCATCGGACTTTTAGCATTCGGAATATTTGGACTTTTATACTCAAAATCTGAATTTAGAGATGATAAGGTTATGTACTTCGGATTTTGTGTTCCAATAGTTTATTGGATTTTTGACCGACTTTTTAAAAAGATTAGTGAAAACATACATAAAAGAGATTTCATTCTTTTTTTGAGATATTCAGACGAAATAAATGACGGACTTGGAGCAAAAAATCCTCACGTAAAAGATTCTGACAAATTATTTTCGTTTGGACTTTTGATTATAATTGTAGCTACTCTTTTTATCGGAATTAAAATATTATGAAAATAAAAAACGATTTGCCAACAATGTATAACCGCAATTACGGCGGATTCGACTGCGTCCGAATCCACTCGGAATTGCTAACGTCAGTGCTAAACCGAAAAATTTGCGTACTTTAACCCGTAACTGACGGTTATACGAGACCGTTGGCAATAATTGAAAAATCCTAAAATTGATTAAAGAGAAAAAAAGGAAGTATTTGGTAACTTCTTTACTTGTTGGATTAGTCATTTTTGGACTATTTATAAATACTAGAAAGAAATACCTGCTTAATGACGGACAAGTTACAGTAGGTGTTATTAAGAATTTCAAGTTTTCTTATCAAAATTATATGGGGACTTATAAATACACTGTGGACGGAATTGAATACGAAGGACAATGGACAGGTAATTACTTTGAATGCCCCGACGGTACAAAGGGGTGTGTTGGAAAGGAATTTCCTGTGACTTACTCGACCAACGACCCAGGTATCAGTGAAATTAACCTTAAACAGTTTGAAAATAAAAAAAACTTAAAACCTCATTTTTTTCTTAAATAAAAACTATTGCCAACACGGTTTATAATTAATTGCGGTCGGATTCCTAAAACGGAATCCTTTGCAATCAATTATCTTTAGAGTCAGGCGGACATTTTCCGTTGGAAAAGTCCGCAACTAATCATACACGAACCGATGATGCACAATTCACCTAAAGGTGAACCCAAATCGCTACATTGTCGCTCCGCTCCAATT
>NZ_JACSOH010000066.1 GCF_014349235.1 Cytophaga sp. FL35
TTTTTAACTTAAATAAAGTAGTATGAGAAATGAAAAATTGATACATGCATTGGGAAGTTGTATCAACCATTGCAATTATTGTGCGGACGCTTGCCTAGACGAGGATAACATTTCAATGATGAAGAATTGTATAAGAATGGATAGGGTATGTGCCGAAGTATGTAGTTCACTTGCACAAATTCTAGCTACCTCTTATACGGACGTACAGGGCCTTGTCGATTATTGCAAGAACATTTGCGAAGCGTGTGCCGATGAGTGTTCGCGCCACGACCACGAACATTGCAAGCTATGTGCTAAAGCCTGCAGGGAATGTGCACAGGCATGTGATGAATTTTCCAAATAGTAACAGGAGAGTTTGAGATTTATTTGTTCTTGAGGACCTTATTACAAAAATTGCTTTTAATTATACTAGCGTGTAAATGGCTTTGCTAAAATCTATATTTTAAATTATGTTGTGACTCATCTGTTGTAAACCAGTTTGAATCGTAAGACATGTTATTATATATGTACTATTCGAGATTATTGATTTTTGACCCCTTAGCGATAATCAAAGACAAATATCCTGAAATAGCAATCATAAAAGGCTACCATTTCTTTGAGATTATTATAATGCCAAAACAATAGTCATCAAGACAAAAGTATAAGTAGATTCAAACTCTTAACTATCCGATATGAGATGAGACAGACCTTACTTATCATAATTATACTTGATTCCCCTGACGAACTTCTCGTCCAGGTAATTTCAAATTGTGCTTAGGCTTGTAATCTGTTTGCTTTTCTGACAAGCCCATTAATATGGGCCATACTCAATTAATTACAATGACCAAAAGGGTTGATCTTGGATTTGATAAAGATAATCCCACACCCACGTTTAACTTAATTTAAAACTATATTAGGATGTTAATTTAGATGTGTATATGAAAAAGAATATAATTGATAAGTTAAATAAAATTTTAATCAACACATTGGACTACAAGGAAGTCTTGGGAAAGCTCGCGAGTTCTATAACCCATGGAGCTACTGGGGACAAATTGAAAGAACTGGCTGAAGTTGCTGATAGGGAATCTAAAAGTCTTGTAAAGATTATATCGGATATTGGCGGCAATGTTGAAAGTACCGAGCGAAAAACTGACCAAGAATCTATATATTGGGTGTCTAGACCACTACCTAATGCCCAGGATATGCAAGAGGTTCTACCATGCTTAATTGAGGCGGAGCGCAGTAAAGAAAAAGATTACAATGAAGTTATAGGCCATGAGGATATTCAAAGGGAGACGGCAAATCAGCTAGGAAAGCACCGTAAGGAAGCAGAGGCGACCCTTAGATATTTCCAAACCATTGAGGCCCAAAAGGAAAAGACATAGTACGATAACAAGGTGCTATTACATAGCGCAGATGAAAATAGGCATCTTTTCAAGATAAGAGCCGTTTGAAGGTTTCTTTATTGTGCAAGCACATGAAAGACCCAAATGATATTGGGACCCTTAGGAAAAAGGTTACTCAAAAAAAACAACAGCTGTGATTTATAGACTTATTCGGGGGAGTTCCATATCATGATACATCCCTTTATTTGAACTTTAGCCTACGCTATTTTGAGATACCCAATTGTAGAAAACGGGTTAAGCTTTCATAATAAGATGTCAATTGCACCAATACCTTGTAAGTTAATTTTAATATTGATTGGTATCAATCTATACAGCTCCAAATTTTAACTTGAAACAATAAAATAAAACTTTTTCATGGAGAAAATGGATAAAACGGAATGGAAAGCTACGGACAGCGCTCCCGTTGACACAAAACAAAAAAATGATGGAAGTGTTCGAAATATGACGACCAACAAAACAGAAAATAAACTTCCAGTAGTCACTATACTCGTTGTGGTGGTTCTATTGGGTATTTTAGCCTTTTACCTACTCTTTGTGGATGCTGCGGCCGGTCAATGATATTAAAGTAAAAATTTACTTCGTTATCATGCCCCATAATCGGAAGTTAGCGGTCCCGAAAGTGTAAATAGTTATAGGGCCAGGTCGGTTTGGCGAAGAAATAGATTGGACATAAATGTTCGACTTATAAATTTAATATTTTCACTTAAAAAATGTTATCGAAATAAAAAAGTTCCATGATCCTTTGAACATGGAACTTTTTAATTATAACGTCCTAACATCAACCTCCAATGATCTCCCCACCATTGATATGTAGCACTTGCCCGGTCATATAACTACTGTCCTCGCACGCCAAATAAACGTAAGCAGGTCCTAATTCCGCAGGTTGTCCCGGTCTGCCCAAGGGCACATCCTTACCGAATTTCTCCAATTGCTCTCCTTCAAAGGTAGCAGGAATCAAGGGTGTCCAAATGGGACCGGGC
>NZ_JACSOH010000067.1 GCF_014349235.1 Cytophaga sp. FL35
CCTGGTAATCCTTTTTTCCCTGCATACCTAAAGTTACGATCGATCTACCGAACGGCAATGATCAAGACCGTTTTTTTCTTAACTTGTGCAACAGGCACAATGCCTAAACGTAATGCGGACTTTAGGGTAAAATCGAAAGGTCTGTGTATATTTATAATGTCGCTAAATCTTTGGGATTTAGCTTTGGACAAGAAAAAATAAAACTAAACAAAAAGCTTTGGCTACGAGCGCAGACGGAAACGAAAAGGTTTCCTTGCTGCCCTTCTTGCCATAGCCGAGCCGTTGTGCATAATGTACCAAAACCGCGAAAATCAATGAAAAACCTGAATGGAACTTGGTTAAAAATTAAAACAGGAGCCGACTACTGCCGACCTGAATTTATTGAATTTAATAACGACCAAATCATCCATTTTGAACTTGAACTGAAAAGCGGAAACGAATTATCAAAAGTCCGAACTGAATGGAGCGAAAAACTTTCTGAATCAAAATACGAATTTGTAAATAAGAATCGAATAAGAATATTCAGAATGGGAAAAACTCATACTGTGTTGAGCGAAACAGAATCCAAAACAGAGGACACTGAATTTGCGACTGACTACGAAAGAATTGAACCAACAAAAACAGAACTTGAATCTGAAAAAATTGAGACGCTTGAATTCAAAGCAGAATGGAAAAATGAAAAAATACCCTTAAAATTCAACACAATTTTGGACAGTCCAGTTATCCAAGTAATAAACAAAAGAATGAAAAGAAGTGGACGGAAATTAGTTTTGGAGAATTTACAAGGAACTTACTTCGCATCAATTTTCGAAAATGACGAACGAGAAACCCTAATTGGAATAAGGGAAATTGACGAACAAAAAGCAATTCTATTCGGATTCCCAGAAAAGCCATATGAAATTAAAGCTAAATAAAACACTATGCACAACAATGGTAACCGTTGCGCAAGCCCTTGAACAGCAAAAAAGAGACCTCTTTTAAGCCCTTTTTAGGGGCTTTTTGTTTTTAGGACGACTCAATTCTAATTGTAAATACTCTTTTGCTTTTAATGTTGTTTGATAAAGCAATGTAGGATCTTTTTCTAACAACCATCCTAACCCATTGTACTGTACCGAGTTGATTAGCCGTTCAACATTGTTGGATACAAATTCTTCTATAATATTAGATTGATCCGCTGATAAACCTTTTAATTCAAAAATGTCTGTTTGTTTTTTGCTAAACGGAAGTATCCAACTAAATCTTGTCCTAACATCTCCATCCACATCTTTTGGATATTCATCGTTTGGGTGAAGCTCCTTGATTAAATATCCGACATTCAGATAAAAGCCATTTGAGTATTTTGATTTCTGAAGGCCTATTACGTAAACTAAATTGTTATCCCTTTTATAAAAGAAATTACGTTTTTTCTCAAATCCTTTGTCAGCTAAAAAATTGCCAACTATTTTTTTAAACTCCCTTTCTTCCATACTATTAATATAAGTCTAAAATTGAAACTGTAGCCTTCTCCTTTTTCTACAATTGATTATTTAGAAATCGTAACTTAAGGGGAAGTTCAAAAAAAGAATACCCAAAACGTTCCGGACACAATTCCTTTCTACAAAGTTTTAGTAAATTATGCGCCAATAATATGTTAGAATGCGTATATTGTATGTAAATACTATTATTATGGCAACAATCAGAAAATCATTAACCATAACTACTGCTCAGGAAGAGTGGATAAAATTACAAATCGAGAATGGTGGTTTCGCCAACGATAGTGAATACATGCGGCATCTCATACGTTTAGATGAGGAGCGCAATAGAGAGTTTCTAATCACCAAAGCGGCCATACAAGAAGGATATGATAGTGGCGTGAGTTCTAGAACCAGGTCTGTTGATGAAATTATTGAAGCTGCGATAGTTCGTAAAAATAACAGAAATGTCTAGCTATTATTTATCATCGAAGGCAGATGACGATATCGATGATATAGTGGATTATACTTTGGAAACTTGGGGCGAATTACAGACGCACACCTATGTTACCGAGTTGTACCAATTTTTACAAACTCTGGCAGAAAATCCCAATCTTGGTCGAAGTGCTTCAGAATTTGCGGCCCTGCTAAAAAGATACAACTATAAGGCACACACAATTTTTTACGAACCAACCAAAAAGGGCATATTCGTCGTCCGCATTTTAGGCCAAGTACGGGATTTCAAGAGACATCTTTAAACGATAAGAATCTTATTTCAAAAGTATAAATAAAGGATTTTTATAAGCAGGTCT
>NZ_JACSOH010000068.1 GCF_014349235.1 Cytophaga sp. FL35
AAATCTAGATTGCCCGGTCGTCCTAAAAACAAAAAGCCCCTAAAAAGGGCTTAAAAGAGGTCTCTTTTTTGCTGTTCAAGGGCTTGCGCAACGGTTACCCGTGTTGGCAGTAGTTTTTATGTTTTCTCTGAGTTTTTCAAATTCCTTCCATTTCAAAGATTGGTCCCGGAAATGCAATCTTTTCTCGTGACTTTCCAAAATATCAAAATCCTTGGTGTAGCCACTAAGTTGCTCTATTTCATAGTAGTTACTAAAATTTGTGATTAAATCTTGCTGAAGCATACTTACTTCGGTCAATTTTAGCAAATAATCCAAAACCCTTTTTTGGTTAATTTCATTAAGCTCATAAGTCAGGGTATCAATTTTTGTGTATTTGGAATAACTTTGGGAGCAATCAATAGATTTATTTATGAAAAGACAGATATACTTTTCATCAGCGACGTATATTTTTAAATATTCCTTATGTCCGCCAAATTCTCCGCAATCAGCAAACCTCGCAGATAAGACTAAGGTGTCGGAATAATACGGGTAATTTAGTACTCCTAATATTCCTTTTGAAAAATCTATTTTAACACTGTCTGATAAGAACTTGCTTTCCTTTGTCCTGAGTAGGTTTTCAATTGAATCTTTCAATTTCAAATTCTGCTCGCTAAGAATATTAATTTTCTTTTTCGAGTTCTGTTTTCCACAAGAAGCAATTGTGAGAATTAGTAAAGTAAAAAGTAATTTTAGTTTAAAATTCATTTATTGAAATTACTGCCAACGGTCTCGTATAACCGTCAGTTACGGGTTAATATGCTTAAATTTTCGGTTTGGCACGTACGTTAGCAATTCCGAGTGGATTCGGACGCAGTCGAATCCGCCGTAATTGCGGTTATACATTGTTGCCATTAGTTTTTTGTCCGTATTGTTTCGAGCAACGTTCCCATTTTCTTCTGTCCGTATTCATTCTCAACGTTCATATCAATTCGAATAATATTTTCTTTCTCGGTCAATTTGGTTTTATATTTAAATCCGCCGTTGGTTTGTTTTAGAGTGTCTGGATTTACTTTTTTTCCGTCAACAAGGCTATCGAATTTTACGAAATAACTTTTATTTGGGTTATAGCCAACCACTAATAATTCAACATTAAATTCCGCATTCCGTTCGTACTTATTGTCTTTTCCATAAATTTCTCGAAACGAAATACTGTCAAATACATATTTAGTTTCAATATCCGCAACAATTTTCCGCAAACTATCATTTTCAGCACGTAGATTTTCCAATTTTGCGATAGTGTTTTCGCCTTGATTTATATCTGTACAGCTTAAGGTCAAAAATGTCAGAAGTACAATTATTATTGTTTTGGTCATTTTTTTCAAATTAATGGCAACGTTTTCCGGCTATGATTTTGTTGCGTCACCGCTGCGACGCGTCTGCGGCCTTTCGCGCTGGAAAAGGGCGCAGCCAAGTCCTAACCGTACTTTTAAATTTTGAATGTTCAAGTTACTATTTCTTTCCGTTAGAAGTTCAAAAAGAGCGATGAATTATAGCTGATGTTGTACACTGGCGTTTATTTATATTTTTCAAAGTATAAAAATTCGGCACGTGCATTTAATTCGTCCGTCATTTTTATTTGATTCGGTTTATTGTCATTCAAAATCCAAGCTTTGTTTCCGATATCGCTACTTTGAAGTATGATTGTATCTCCGATTTCAGTCCAACCAATTGTCCATTTATTTGCATCTCCAGCTCCAGTATGCAATTCAGTCAGCTTATTATTGTTATCATCGAATAAGTGAATAAGAACATAAGCGTAATCCTCCGCATTTTTATCTACTTGATTTACAGATGCTTTAATTTCAAAATTTCCAGTTGGCGATTTTATCAATTCACTTTCATAATTACTGAAAAAGCAACTTATAAAAGTCAAAGTCAAAGTCAAAAGTATTAAAGTCGATTTGCGATTCATTTGGTAGCTTGTGTACAACGCAGGGCTATGTGTAGTGGTGCGATTGGATTTTTATTTGTCGTACCGAAAGGTACGTAAAAAAGAAAAATACAAGGGAGCACACCGGATTG
>NZ_JACSOH010000069.1 GCF_014349235.1 Cytophaga sp. FL35
AAAATTCAATTTCTTTTTCGATTGCTTTATCCGAATTAACTTCATAAAGTCTTTTTACTTTTACGCTTTTTTTGAAATTTTCTAATTCAACATGATAACAATGCCTTACAAAATTATCTTCTTCAATATCAATTCCATATTCATTTAATAGTTGACTTTTTAATACATCGATAATTGCTTTTCTTACATCTAAAGTAACGATTGCCCTTGAACCTAAATCGACTTTAAAACTTAGTGCTTTTTCAAAAACTTTAGGTGCTTCAACTAAGCGCAAATAATCAATAAAAGTCGATTTTCCAACTCCAACATCTCCAACTAATAACACAGGTCGTTTACTCAAACTGTTGGCAAATAATTCTATTAAATCTTGAGAAACTCCTTTTTTCGTTGCAACTTGTTGAAGTGTCGCTTTTCTATCTCCAACTTCAAATAGGAAATTATATCTAGTTGATAATATTGCTTTGCTTACAAGTGAATAACTTGATAAAGCACCACTTTTACAATAGCAATTCTCTAAAAAATCTTTTTCTAACCCTTCTTCTCTAATTACATCTTCAAAAACTAAATCACTAATTATTTCTAATTCAGTCTGAAAAGGATTACGATTTTTAATTCCAGGATAACCATAAATTGTAGATGACAACTTAGGTGGCAATTCAAGCTCAGTATTTCCAATTAATTTTTTAATTAAATATTCCTCTTCAAAACCTGATTTCGATAGGCAGTTCCAAAACTCTTTAAACTCAGACAACGCTATATTTAATGAAGGAATTACAAAAGCATTACCTTCCAAAGGTGGTATTGAATCTGTTCTATTTGCAATAAAGGCTATAAATTGCCAACCATTTGATACTATTGCTATAGGAATAGATCTATCTTGACAATAACCTTTAACTTGATCAATTGCGGCTTTGATATTCAGATTGTCCTTGTATATACTTTTTATTGGCTGATATAGTTTTTGATTCCCAGCTGGAAGCTCAAAATAATTACCCGTTTTTTTCGCCTCAAGCACACATACTGAGCGAAACAAACTCAGAGTGTAATCACTGTACTTTCCTAGATAACTATCTTCACACGATATATTATTAGTTTCCCAACCTAAACATTTGGTTAAAATTGAGTCAATTAGTTTAAATCGAGTATTTGCCTCATTGAGTACAGATTTATCTAATTTCGAGAACTCTAATTCTAATTCTATTAAATTTTCTCTACAAATTTCGTATATACTCATATTTTCTCAGGCATTAAGTACAACGCAGGGCTATGTGTAGTCGTGCGTTTGGTTATTATTTGTCGTAACTAAAAGTACGTAAAACAAAAAATAAAAAGAGGTATAACAGATTGCATTTCCACTATAAAAAAGCCCCTTAAAGAGGCTTATAATGATTCGTTTTGCTGCCGGTCAGGTGTGCAACGGTTATCGGGGTTGTGTGTAATGCTTTTAACAACTTTAGGCCACATAAAGTATCCTAAAATTATTCCAAGAATTAAAATTAAAAACTTTATTCCGACAGTTAGTTCTATTTTAAAATTAATGTTCTCATCACAAATATTATTATTACAACTTAAGGTGTCGCAATTACAATTTTCCATCTCTGAAAGGCCTTCTGAAAAGTCTTGGCATAAAATCCTAGTTACGTAGGGAATTTCAATTTTTTTAATTTCGGTTCTAAAATTATTACAATTAATGGTTTCGGGTTGTTTGATTAGAATACCAGTAATTAAAATTATGGTGCTAATTGCTGTAAGTATATAAAAATTCAGTTTTAAATTTACTTTTTGATGAACAGTTCTTTGAAAGAAGATATTTGTAATAAGGAGACCAAATAACCATATAAAAATAATAAATTTTGGGGAAGAATTTGAGACTACCAAGCTTATAGTTGGATAGCCATTAGGAAATACAAATATTATATCAAGCAATATTAGGCCGATAAAAGTGAACAGAATTATTCTTTTAAAAAC
>NZ_JACSOH010000070.1 GCF_014349235.1 Cytophaga sp. FL35
TGCAATCTGGTGTGCTCCCTTGTATTTTTCTTTTTTACGTACCTTTCGGTACGACAAACAAAAACCCAAACGCACGACTACACATAGCCCTGCGTTAGCCACAAGTTGAATGAACAGACTATTTGAAAAACCACATCTCATTTTCTTACTCGCAATTCCAATAATAATGTTGATTGGAATTTTGAGTGGAGACGCTGTATTGGATATCAATGTTCACGACACATATTTAGTGATTGCCTATTTGCATTTTGCAGTACTGATTTCAATAGTTTTTGGAATAATCGGAATTGGATATTGGATTATGCAAAAAGCTAACAGAAAACTATCTAAATGGCTGATTTGGACTCACATTGGACTTACTTTTGGCGGAACATTAATTGTTTGGATTTTGAACAAATTTTATCGGACTGAAATTATGGAATATGAATTCAACAATAATCTGACCTTAATAATCACTCTGATTATTTTACTTATGATTATCGGACAATTGATTTTTCCGATTAATATTATATACGGACTGATAAAAAACAAAAATAAAACCAGTGGCTAACAATGGCTAAAATTCATTGCGGCGGAATTTCCATTGGGAAATTCCACGCAAACAGCTAAATTACGGGCTATAGCGGAAAAGTCCGTTGGACGTTTTCCGCAACGAAATCATAGCCGAGAACGATGATGCACAATTCACCTAAAGGTGAACCCAAATCGCTACATTGTCGCTACGCTCCAATTCCCGCACTTTGGGATTTGTGCATCATCGCAGGGCTATGTCAGATTGCAATGGACGTAGGATGAGGGACCTTCGATTCTATCACCTTTAGGCGCCATCGAGGATAACTGTGCATATCAACCGCTATATGCAATCTGGTGTGCTCCCTTGTATTTTTCTTTTTTACGTACCTTTCGGTACGACAAACAAAAATCCAAACGCACGACTACACATAGCCCTGCGTTATCTCTTATTTTGAAAAAGGCATTCTATATAGTTTTTACCATTAGCATTTTAGGTATTGTTTCCAACTGCAATACCAATTCTCGAACTCAAAATGGGAAAACGACGAAAAATGAATTAAATGCAAAAGATTCCACACAGAGCTCGGAGAAAACGGAATTGACTAAATATGACAAAAAGTGGGTGAGATATGTCGATGAAGGTGGAAATATAACACACGAATTAGAACTCTATATATCGGAGCTTGGAGACACACTTAATTGGAGCCAAAGAATTTATAGCAATGGCGTTTTGGACTTTACAAAAAGTAATTTTTACGATTTTGAAGCTAAAATGGCAAAGGACAGTGTAATCAAGGGAAGAATAACTTTACATCTGGAATTGGATTACACAATAGAAGACCCAATCACCGAAAAAGAAATGACAGTGGATTTTGTGAACAAGCTAAATGGAAAAGAAGATATAATCACCTTTAAATCAAAAAACCAAAATTATGTGGATTTTGAATTCAAAAATGATAATGATACAATAATTGGAGTACTGACTGAATATCGGAAAATTGATTTGCTTAAAAGTCCTGATAGCACAAGATTAATATGGTCTAAATTACCTATTGACAGCGAATCTCAAACGGACAATCTTTTTATATATGTCTACGAACTTGATAAAAACAAGAGATAACAACGGTAACCGTTGCGCAAGCCCTTGAACAGCAAAAAAGAGACCTCTTTTAAGCCCTTTTTAGGGGCTTTTTATTTTTAGGACGACCGGGCAATCTAGATTTTTGGGCAACCCTACAAGTGTTCTTTCAAGTTCTTGGCACCTGTTTTTTATAAAAAATAACAAAGCAAGTT
>NZ_JACSOH010000071.1 GCF_014349235.1 Cytophaga sp. FL35
ACCGTGTATTATATTTTCGATAAAAATCAGGTAATTGTAGTTGCCATGAAAGATAATCGGCAAAAGAAACCGAGCAAATAAAAGTTCAAAAAAACGATTAACAAAATGGTGGTGTAATCTCGAAGCTACAGATTTTCAAAATTTCAAGCTATCCTATTATCATATATTATTGAAAATCAATTTTATATGTCAGCAAAAATTCTTATCTGGCACTAATCAGTTGCATTTAGTTCTGTAAAATTGCATTGTTTTTTGTTACTACATCCGTTACGGACGATAGGACCCAGGTCAAGCATTACCGTCCGACCTTCCGGTAGGCAGGTAGACCTTGACCATGGTACAATCACCTGGCTTGCCTATGGCTATCATATCGCCATCATGGTTCTGTGCGATCCGCTTCGCTATGGTGAGCCCCATACCTGTGGATCGGTTTTCCCCGTCCGGATGCAGCCTCTTGAACATTTCAAAAATCCGAAGGTTGAACTTCGGGTCGAACCCGATGCCATTGTCCGTTATCACGATTTCACAATATTCGACATCATCCTCCAATGACGGTAGCCCAAAATTCGTCCCTTTATCTATCGAACAACCGATAGAGACCAAAGGTTGCCGATCTTTGTGCCTGTAGCGGATGCTGTTGTGCATTATATTATAGAAGAGCTGTTCCATCTGTACCGGCACGATAGGTAGGCAGCAGAGTTCGCCAAGTTGCAAAAATGGGTGCGTAATCCCGAACTCTTCCTGGATCCTGAACCTTACCCTTCCGATCAAGGCTTCCAGGTCATGGTGTTGGAAATTGTCCGTTCGGTAACCTATTTGGGAATATTCCAATAAATCGTTGACGATCCGTCTCATCCGGGTGGCGGCCTTCATTATGGAATCGAAATATTTCATTCCCCGAGGTGATAGGTTCCCAGACTCGCGCTCCTGTATCGAACTTGTCAATAACTGTATCTTACGAAGGGGCTCCTGTAGGTCGTGACTGGATATGTAGGTATATGTATCAAGCTGTTTCTCCTTTTGTCCGATCAAGTGTTTCTGGGTCTTCAAGGTCTTGATGGTATCCAAATGAAATGCTATCAGATTGGAGAACAGCGTGAACATATCTATTATCTTGGCGTTATTCAGCCGATTGGGCCTGATATCGAGTGCGCAAAGGGTACCGAAAAATTCCCCGTCCTTTCTTACTATGGGAACGGAAATATAGCTCTGAAAACCATATTGTAGCGGTATCGGATGGTCCCTGTAGACGGAATCCTCCTTAACATGGTCAATCACGACAATTTTGTCGGTCTTGCGTACTTGGTTGCAAAAGGTGGTACCGATTTCCAGTTCGTCCCCTACGGACAGTCCGAACGGAATCTTGTCCAATACGCCACATGTTATCCAATTCTCATCGGTGACCCTGGCGATGGCCGCGAACTGCAGACCGGTGGCACGGCATACGATGTCCAGTATCGTGGGTACTATCGAAAGGGACTGGACATCCTCGATATCCCTTTGAAACGTTGTTGTCAGCTCCATATTTGATCGTTAGGTCATTAATGTTGGTACGTAGCGCCTAAAATAGACCAATATTTCCAAATCGCAAGATTACCTAAAAGAATGTACCGGCCATTGTTTATGAAAGCTAAACGAACAGGGAACGGAAAGCGGAACTGTACCGGTCATGATAGGGGGCAATGGTCTACTTTTTAGGGGGTATGGACAATATGAACTTCATCCTTTTCCAAAAGAGCACGGCCG
>NZ_JACSOH010000072.1 GCF_014349235.1 Cytophaga sp. FL35
AATCTAGATTGCCCGGTCGTCCTAAAAACAAAAAGCCCCTAAAAAGGGCTTAAAAGAGGTCTCTTTTTTGCTGTTCAAGGGCTTGCGCAACGGTTACCAATGTTAGCAACTGTGTTTTTATTCCGTTTCCAAATTTCAATGAACTCTTTTAAGTCCATCCTTATTTAATTCATATAAGAAATATGGTGGGTCAAAAGAGTCGCTTACATTTTCGGTGTGTGATATAGCATATTCCTTTAGGTTTTCTTTCAATTTCTTAAAGTCAACCTTTTCAAATATTTTCTCAAACATTTTTTTCTCAAAAACATAATTCTTTTCATCAGCCAGTAGTAATATAACCGGTATGCTGTCCAGATAAAAAAGTCCTTTCATTTCATCATCCGTATAAATTTCGCTTTTAGTGATAACCACTCTATTTATTCCGTCGTATTTATCGAGTGATAAGCATAAGGGTAAATTCCTTTGGCTTTTTTCGTTAGAATATTCTTTCCAGTATTCCAGAAGTCCCTTATGAATTTTTGAATTCAAGACAATAGGTTTTTTATCAGAATTGGTACAACTAATCGAAATTTGAGATAATAACAGAAGAAGTAAAAGCCGATTTTTCATATTTTCCTAAATGGCGAGTCAACATAGTTGCTAACGGTTGGGCTATGATTTCGTTGCGGACTTTTCCAACGGAAAATGTCCGGGAGAAATCGGGCCGTTTTATTGGTTATTTTGTTTAAAGTTAGCAAGAATACAGCAATGAATTATAGCCGGTGTTAGCCACTGTTTCTTAATAATCAACAGTCTTATATCTTTTTGCAGTTTTCCATAAACTGTCCTCTTTTTCAAAGAAGACCACTTCCTCCCAACCACCTGCTTTAGGATAGACATAACCGATGGAAGTTATAACTAAACTGTCCTTCGAACCGCGCAAAAAGGAATTAAAGATTATCCGTAGGGTGTTCTTTCCGGTTTTTTCTTTTCTAATTAAATTTTGACTCTTGAGATTTAGCTTATTAGTATCTAGGATGAACTCTGAAGTCTTGGTCTTGAATTGATTAAGCAAGCTTAATTGAATAGAATCAGTAATTATTTTCTCCAAACTTTGAGGATAATTAGTAAGCCTGGGAATCAAAGTTGAATCAATTTCTACGCTAATGTTATATCGTCCAACTTCTGTTGGATGAATTCTGTCCAATATCAAGTCAATCTGAGGATGGAAATCGTTTTTACTTTCTGCTTTTTGAAAACTTGTTTGCGATACCGCAGGTATTACCTCTTTAGATTTATATTCTCTACATCCAATTGTGAAGATTAGTACTATTACAAGCGTGTAAAATCGGTTCATTAAAATAGTGGCTAACGGTCTCGTATAACCGTCAGTTACGGGTTAATATGCGTTATTTTTCGGTTTGGCACTGACCTTAGCAATTCCGAGTGGATTCGGACGTAGTCGAATCCGCCGTAATTGCGGTTAGCATCTATGTAAAAGCAGCGTGTCCTTTATCTTTAAAGTACTATAAAACAATAAGATATGAAAACGGAACACACTGCAAGTCCCAAGTTATTCATTG
>NZ_JACSOH010000073.1 GCF_014349235.1 Cytophaga sp. FL35
CCTGGTAATCCTTTTTTCCCTGCATACCTAAAGTTACGATCGATCTACCGAACGGCAATGATCAAGACCGTTTTTTTCTTAACTTGTGCAACAGGCACATTGTGTATAATTAATTGCGGTCGGAATTTCCTGTTGGAAATTCCTGCAATCAATTATCTTTAGAACCAGGCGGACATTTTCCCGGCTTCGACTACGCTCAGCCTACATGAAAAGTCCGCAACTAATCATACACGAACCGTTGTACACAATATGAAAAAATTCTTTTTAGTTGCTACAATTCTAGTTTTTACAATAACAGGTTGTAAAAATCAGCAAACAGATAAAGTCAATTTAGTTTATGAAAACGGAATTGAAAAGATTGTGGTCGAAATCGAAAACGGACAGGACTTTTTATTTTACGACCAACCTACGAAAACCAATTTTGTAGTTACTAATATTGACCCAATCGACCTTGTAATAATGGGACTTGGAATTCGTGTTTTAGGGACTGAAGACGGAACAAAAATGACAACTGAAATTAATGTACCGAGCAACCATTTGGACAAAGATACCCTGACAATAAAAGTTCGGTATGGGGAAAACTATAAAACTGGACACGATTTTAATATACCTCTTAGAAATTTGAAATAATTACTGTGTACAACACGGGCTATAATTAATTGTGGCAGGATTTACTAAACGGAAAACCTTAACTTTAAGCTAAGGCTGGATTTCGGGCGGACAGTTTCCTGCCGGAAATGTCCACAACGAAATCATAGCCTAACCGTTGTAGTGCATTTTAGAAAATTGGAAAAATGAGTGATATTGAGTATGATAAATTAAAATTTGACCATATTTTACAAACTCTTGCGAATGAGGAATTATTTGGTCAATGGTTAAGGAAGTTTTTCTACCTGAACAGTGAATTGAATAAAGAATATGACTCAGTTTATCAAAGTTCATTTTATGTGGTTTTTTATGAGTTAGTCACTGTTGGTCTTGAATACTCGAAAAAAGTATTTGGACATATACAAAATAGTGAAAACCTTGAAAAGAGAGACTTTTACTCGGAACTTATAAATGGACTTGAAAATTTAAAATCACTTTTCTCCGAATCGGAATTTGAATTTATAGAATACAAAAGACATAGTTCTTCCCACATTTTTCAAAATCATTACGAAAAAAGGATTACTAACAAAGGAAAAATTATCACAAAACGGAAAGGAAAGCTAATAGACGAACTGAACAAAGAATTTGGAGAAACCCTATTAAAATATGGATTTGACAGAGGTTTTGATGAATATATGATAAGAAAGCTATATCCAAAAATATCGGAATTATATAGCGGACTTGAAAAAATAAAAACGCACTACAACAATGTATCCTATGAAAAGCCATAGTCCTGTTCTAAAGTTAGTCAATATTTCCCTTTTGCCTTAAACCACCCTTTTTCTTTTTATATAACTTGC
>NZ_JACSOH010000074.1 GCF_014349235.1 Cytophaga sp. FL35
TTTACCGAAGTAATGATGCACAAACCCCAAAGTGCGGGAATTGGAGCGGAGCGACA
This sequence comes from Cytophaga sp. FL35, assembly GCF_014349235.1. GTDB lineage: Bacteria > Bacteroidota > Bacteroidia > Flavobacteriales > Flavobacteriaceae > Euzebyella. Next base: position 57 of record NZ_JACSOH010000074.1, read on the forward strand.
ATGTAGCGATTTGGGTTCACCTTTAGGTGAATTGTGCATCATCGGTTGGTATATGAAAAGTAGGCGATTTCGAAGCACTAAACTTTCGATTAAGCATAGAGTTTGATACGAGCTAAAACCTTTAACTTTACTACTATTACGCCTATTTTTTATATACATTGTTAGCGGGTCGTTAGTTATTCCATTTTTCTCTTCTAATTGCATAAATCAGTTCGTCCAATAACTCCCCATTTTTCACAAGTACTTTTTCAAATTTCCCTTCGAGAACAAAACCATTCTTTTCTAAAACTCTCTGTGAAGCAATATTGCTACCAAAAGGTCGAGCAAATACACGGTCAATGTCATAAGTCTCAAAAGCAAAATTTACCATCTCTTTAATCGCACTGCTTACAATTCCTAATCCCCAATAAGGTTCTGCTAACCAATATCCAAGTTCAGCATTTCTTTTGTGAATGTCATCTTGTGGATGTATTCCAATTCCACCGACCGATTGCCCGTCAATGTCAATCGTGAAAATATGTATTGGGTCGTCTTTTGTCGCAAAATCAATAAATGATTTTCCGTTTTCTTCAGTATAAGGAAAAGGAAATTTATCCGTCAAATTTTTAGCAATGTTCCAATTATTAGCAAATTTGACCAAACTTTGTAAATCTTCCTTTCTCCAAGGTCTTAATTTGTAATTTTCGCTCATCTCTATATCATCTTTCTAATGTGACGTTTTATAATGCCCGCTAACGGTCTCGTATAACCGTCAGTTAAGGGTTAAAGTACGCAAATTTTTCGGTTAAGCACAGACGTTAGCAATTCCGAGTGGATTCGGACGTAGTCGAATCCGCCGTAATTGCGGTTATACATTGTTAGCAAACGTTATTGTTTCCATTTTGTTCTCATTTCAGTTCCAATTCGGAAATATTGTTCGTCCATATTATAGATGTAACATTTCCCAAAACTCACTTTGTTTTGAACGGAATCTATATCAATGAAATATTCGTCATCTTCTGTTGTAAAATGAAATCCTTTTTTAATTCCATCTTCTTCACCTTTATTAATTTTTATATATCAACTTATAAGTTCATCTTTTGGGTCATAATCATCTTTCTCAACTATTTTCTTTCTGTCAATTATTTTAACAGAAATGGCTTCTTTTAGAAAATCACCTCTATATTCTAATGGAATTTTATTGATGTTCCAATCAATATTTGTCGTAGAATCTTTTTTTATTCTTGTCAGATAATTTCCGCTAACATTTGGTTCTTCTCCAATGTTAAAATAATATGCGAATTTTTGGTAGTCATTTCTAAAGTCGTAATTTCTTAAAGAATCATATTTTTCAGACAATAAGTACTCTTTATTC
>NZ_JACSOH010000075.1 GCF_014349235.1 Cytophaga sp. FL35
GTACGTAAAAAAGAAAAATACAAGGGAGCACACCAGATTGCATATAGCGGTTGATATGCACAGTTTTCCTCGATGGCGCCTAAAGGTGATAAAATCGATGGTCCCTCATCCTACGGCCATTGCAATCTGACATAGCCCGGAGCCTGTGCAGAGTTTATCGAAGTAATGATGCACAAACCCCAAAGTGCGGGAATTGGAGCGGAGCGACAATGTAGCGATTTGGGGTTTGTGCATCGGTCTCGGCTATGAGTAGTTGCGGTTTCGTAGAGTTGTAATTTTTCAGTTTTCTAGGGTTTCGATGCGAGGAAAAAAGTTTCATTATTCTGAAAATCAAGCAATTAATTATAGCCATTGTTGTAAAACGTTATTTTTTCTGTTCTTTTGCTTTCTTCATTGAAACTCTATCGTAACTTAAATAGTAAAGATTGTTTACGTCTGGGTAATCCTTAGAAATGATTAGACCGATTTCCTTTTGTTTACAGCTATCAATAAATCCACATGGTAAACTGTCCATATGTAGTCTAGTCCTAAACTTAAAATTACCTCGCAAGTATTTGTACTTAATATGTAAATCAGCGTAGGATTCTGATATGGGATAAATGTTCTCAACTTTCCCTTTTATTTTAATCCCGTTTTTTAATAATTCATTGAATCCAAGTGGTTTTTTGGTTATTTGAATTTTGGAGTTGTTTGGGTTCGTAGAATCGTATTCAACTGGATAAAATTTGTGTCTTATCGCCCTCGCTTCTCGAACATATTTTGGCCAACCTGAGTCGTCAGGGTCGCTAGTATCATAAAGTTCACCATTTACATAGAATTTAAAATCAATATGTCCGACCCTTGTGGAATACTTAAAATCGGTCACTCTTCCAATTGTAATTTTGCCCTTAGAACTTAAAGAAGCTTCAGCTTTCCACGAATTGTAAAATCCAATAATCAAAACAATGACAAGAAGTGACATAATGATTATTCCAGGTTTGCTTTTCTTTTTCTCCAAAGATTAGGTTTAATGTTTTACAACGCAGGGCTATGTGTAGTGGTGCGATTGGATTTTTGTTTGTCGTACCGAAAGGTACGTAAAAAAGAAAAATACAAGGGAGCGCACCAGATTGCATATAGCGGTTGATATGCACAGTTTTCCTCGATGGCGCCTAAAGGTGATAATATCGATGGTCCCTCATCCTACGGCCATTGCAATCTG
>NZ_JACSOH010000076.1 GCF_014349235.1 Cytophaga sp. FL35
GTCGCACAGCTGTGCGACAAATAGATATTACTTGGTCTCAAGGCCATTGGGCGAATTTAAAGCTTTGCATAAAAATAAAATAACATTAAGCCACTCCTATTACGACGCAATTCAAGAGCGTTTCTGGGATTACAAGGAAAGCCTCATTACTTACTTGGTCGGTACTTGGTCGGTACTTGGTCGGTGAAAGCTGAAAATCGTTTATTTGAACTTTTAACTTAGAAACTTTACCAAATCCCTTCCCCCGTACAAAACTCTTACTATACGTATGTATCCTTCCATTTTACGATAGAAAATAATATGAGACATGTATGGAAAGCTGAAAAGACCTTCCTTAATTTCCCTTCTATCCTTTCCAATATCTGGATTCTTGGCAATTGCTTTAAAATGGTCGTTCAGCCCAATCAGGTATTCGATTGCTCGGGAAGTTCCAAAACGGTATTCACCATATTCGAATATATCCTCAATGTCATTGTCCGCCTCTTGCGATAGAACGTAGCCTTTTATCACCCGTTCTTTTTTGAAGCGATTATCTCATCCATTTTTCTGGGACTTTCTGGACCGTTCCAACCCTTCTCTATCTCCCTTCTAAGATCTTCAATGACCTTGTCCCTGTAAATTCTATGCAGACGTATTGCGTCACGGATGACCTCACTATTGTTCTGATATTCGCCCGTTGCCACTTGCTGGGCAATGTATTCTTCCTGTTTTTTTGTGAAACTAATATTCATGACAAAATTTTTATCTAACTCAAAAATATATGATTTGTCTATATTTAGCAAATATGGATAACAAATGAATTCTTTTTTTGAACTTTCCCCTAAGTTACGATTTCCGGATTGTCAATGGTAGAAAACGCGAAAGGTAACATTTTCAGTTAATCAAGTCCTTGTGTAAAAAAAATGATACTTTTGCCCGAACCCTAGTAATGTTATGGAATGTATACGCTAACATATGAGTCGGAGGCCGTACCCGGTTTAAGGAATTCGGAAATCGAAGATATCCTCGATACTGCCAGGGCGTTCAATTCCGATAACGGGATCACCGGTTGCCTGATCTACTATTTGGGTAGGTTCATACAGATTTTGGAGGGTCCCGAGGACAAGGTCAAGGCCTTTTACGCGAACATCGAAAAGGATAAAAGGCATAAAAAAGTGAACCTTTT
>NZ_JACSOH010000077.1 GCF_014349235.1 Cytophaga sp. FL35
ATCGCTACATTGTCGCTCCGCTCCAATTCCCGCACTTTGGGGTTTGTGCATCATTACTTCGGTAAACTCTGCACAGGCTCCGTGCTATGTCAGATTGCATTGGCCGTAGGATGAGGGACCATCGATATTATCACCTTTAGGCGCCGTCGAGGAAAACTGTGCATATCAACCGCTATATGCAATCCGGTCTGCTCACTTGTATTTTTCTTTTTTACGTACCTTTCGGTACGACAAACAAAAAACCAAAACGCACGACTACACATAGCCCTGCGTTGTGGTGCATTAAAAAATTGGAAGAAAAAGTAGGAGCATACAAATCACCAGGAAAAGTTCACGGTTTTGACTTCATTTTTGAAGGAGAAATCAGATTCGGACCGACTTATTATAAATTGAAGTTAGACGGGGAGTTGATTAACAATAGAATTTTTGGCTTTGAATTTAAATGGCATCCTGAATCAAAGTACCTAGCACTTCAAGAGTGGCTGACAACTGACTATCAAAAAGGACCTATAACAGCTTTGACAATAGTTGACTTGAAAAAAAGAAAATTTGCCAAAATCTCAAAAGCTGAAAAAGGATTTATAAAGCCTCTGAAATTTGAGAACGAAATAATTGTCTTTGGGAAAGAGTATTTGGCTTCAGGTAAAAAGGGAGAATAGGAAATCAGTTTATTAGAAATTCAAAATTGGGAAAATGAATAAGGACTTTATCGTATCGATAGAAATTGACAATGAAGGACAACTTCACCTAATTACTTCTAAATTTACTTTTCCAATGATTTATAGAACAGCTACCGAAGTTCATTGGAATCCCAAAAAACATTCCTTGTATTCTCCAGCACCACGAGATTGGACTTATAAAATGTGGTTTGACCATATATTGAATGTGGCTGAAAATGAATGCAACTGTAAACTTGAAAGAACTGAAAATACAAAATGGGTTAATATCCCAGATGAATTAAAAGAAGAAATACAAAAGACTAAATAATAAAACGACACCACAACAAGGTATATAGTGCATACCCTGCGGGATACGCACCATATACAGACCGATGATGATGCACAATTCACCTAAAGGTGAACCCAAATCGCTACATTGTCGCTCCGCTCCAATTCCCGCACTTTGGGGTTTGTGCATCATTACTTCGGTAAA
>NZ_JACSOH010000078.1 GCF_014349235.1 Cytophaga sp. FL35
ATTTGTTATAGATTGTTCGATAAACGGTATTTTTTAATCGACGAAATGCTTAAATTACAATAAATAATTAAATTTTAGATGATGGGGATATTTTCAAAATACTTATTAGTAGACGATGATATGGATGATCTTGATTTCTTCTGCGAGGTTATGGAAGTAATTGACCCCTCTGCTGCCTGTTATACGGCCAACAACGGAAAAGAGGCATTAGAGCTTTTGGACTCAAATAGTACAATAGTTCCAGACATCATTTTTATGGACTTGAATATGCCCAAAATGGACGGTAAATCCTGTTTGAAAATTCTAAAAAGTAATTCAGCCTATAAGCATATACCCGTGGTAATTTTAACCACCTCCTCCAATCTTACAGACAAAGAGGAAGTCATAACTTCTGGAGCTTCATATTTTCTAACAAAACCTACCTCAATGAATGAGTTACATGAAAAGGTGTTGTGGGCCATACATGGCTTAGAAGAGAGGGCGGCATCGATGACGGGAAATAATTAAGGCACTGTAATTAGCTATTCTTAACATGCTTTTTATTTAAGTAATTTTGATCTGTCAAATTTAAAACCATCGGCGTAATACTCGTCTTTCCATGCTTTACCGCCCACCTGTCTGAATCTCTTTCTTCCGGTTCTATTGGCACAACAGTAAACCAAAAGTGCTCCTTTCCCATAGGATTCTCGTTGGCCAAAATTCTTCCGTCATATTGTCTCACTGATTGAGAGGTCCAATCTATATCCCCAGTGGGGTGCTGCGGAAAATTAATATTTAATAACTTATGTTCTTCGGTAATCACCTCATTCAATGCCTTTTTAACGAATGGTTCTAAAAGAGTAAAATCAGGTTCATCGTTCCCTACTGAAACACTTAACGCTATGCCCCTTACTCCAAAAAGTACTGCTTGCCGGGCTGCAGATAAAGTTCCTGAATGCCATGCTGAATTTCCTAAGTTGGCGCCAATGTTTATTCCTGAAAGTACTAAATCTATACTTTCGAATAAATGCAAGCCTAAAGCTACACAGTCAGCTGGTGTGCCCGCGACTCGGTAAGCCTCAATACCTTCAAAATGGATTGGAGATTTTTTATAAGTAATGGGTCGGCCAGAAGTAATGGCCTGTCCCATGGAT
>NZ_JACSOH010000079.1 GCF_014349235.1 Cytophaga sp. FL35
AGCCCTGCGATGATGCACAAACCCCAAAGTGCGGGAATTGGAGCGGAGCGACAATGTAGCGATTTGGGTTCACCTTTAGGTGAATTGTGCATCATCGGTATCGTATAACCGTCAGTTACGGGTTGATATGCGTTAATTTTCGGTTTGGCACTGACGTTAGCAATTCCGAGTGGATTCGGACGTAGTCGAATCCGCCGTAATTGCGGTTATACATTGTTGCCCACAGTTCTTATTCATTACTTTTTATAAAATCGATAAACTCAATACCAAATTCAGTTATTCCCATATGACTGAAAGGTAAGTTTCCAATTCTTTTCATTCGGTCATCAATTAGTAGACCTTTAGAAAACAATCTTTGCTTGTAGAATATAAAAACATTTTCTTCAAGACCGTAATATTCAGCGGTTTTATATTTAGATAAAGAGTCAATGTGTTTTTTACACTTCTCGTATGTGATAGTTAATCTGTCAAAAGGTTCTTTGAATTTCGATTCACCAATTACTATTCTCTCTTTATCCATTTGATTTTTAAGTGAATCCAAATTGTTTTTATGCCTATTCATTTCATCGATTTTATTTTCATATTCCATTGTGAAATGTCTGTGGTTATATAAAATCGAAATTTCTTCCTCTGTTAAATTGCTGATTAAATCTAAATAATGGTCGTTTAGTTCAGTACGTCTTGAAGGATTGTTTAATTGTCTAATAAGAATGTCTTTAAACCTTTTTAGTTTAGATTCTGATTTTGTTCTAACGACTCGTTGTAAAACAGCCTCAAATAAATCATAGAAGTCTTCAGTTTTTATATTGTCGATGTCGATTTCTGATTCTTCCGTAAAATTTTCGGCAAGAATTTCAACAAATTTGTTCAGTCGTTTTTGTTTTATTGCTCCACTATATTCAAAAATCAATTCATTCAATGCAGTTCCACCATAGGGAATTGCACCTAAAAGTGATTTTCCTATTGTAGTTAAAATTTCTTTTTTGTTCGGTTTTGTCATAATTGTGGGCAACGCAGGGCTATGTGTAGTCGTGCGTTTGGGTTTTTGTTTGTCGTACCGAAAGGTACGTAAAAAAGAAAAATACAAGGGAGCACACCAGATTGCATAT
>NZ_JACSOH010000080.1 GCF_014349235.1 Cytophaga sp. FL35
GGTGAACCCGTCCGGACCACCCTTGTACGTGCCATGGGGCGGGATGAAGCTCTTCAGTCCCCGGGCTTCCAGAAAGGCGTAGTTCTCCCCACTGCTGTACCCCGTGTCGGCCACGCAGTTCTCCCATACCAGGCCTTCTTTCCAGAGCCTGCGTTTTACGCGCTTTACGATGTCCGGGAGGTGTTGGTTGTCCTTCCCGTCCGCATGGTAGGCCCTGATGTCGGTGATCACGTGGTGGGCCGTATCAACGCTCAGTTGGCCCAGGTAGTTCAGCTTTCTCGCCTTGCCCGGCTTTACGCTTATACGCGCATCGGGGTCCGTGGGGCTGTAATGTGTTTTGTTACTGGTATACTTGGCCCCCTTGTTACCGGCCCCCGGCCGTTGGTCCTGGTCCTTCGCCCACTTCTTGTTGCGGCCCTTTATCGCGGAGAGCTCATTGGCGTTGGCGGTAACACTTCGTTGTCCTTTATCCGACCTGTCGCCCTTGCTCTTGCGATGGGGCACTTCTTTATCCATCGAACTAAGGACCCGCACCTTCCGCAGGTGTTCTTGCAGCTCTTCCTCCGGTACCTTCAGTTCCAAGGTATCCATGCTCGCGTTCGCCTTTACCGGCGCACTGTCGATCGCCTGGGTATGCCCGCTGACCATACCCTTGTCCACGCACATACTCAAAACCTTGGTGAAGACTTCCTCGAACACACTTTCCGGGAACAGTTGGCGCGTACGGCTTATCGTAGAATGCCATGGCAGCTCCTCGTCGATATCGTAGCCGATAAAGTAAAGGACGTCCAAGCGCATCGAACAATGGTCGATCAGCTTGCGGTCGCTGATAATGTTCTCCAGATAGCCCACAAGGCACAGTTTGAAGAAGACCACCGGGTCGATGCTCTTCTGGCCGCTTTCGCCATAATACCCCTTGGTCAAAGGGTAGAGAAAGTCAAGGTCCAAAGCCCCTTTCAAACGCCTGTAGAAATTGTTCTCGGGTATACGCTCGCTCAACTGGAAATGTGCGAACAGTTTTTCCTGGTAATCCTTTTTTCCCTGCATACCTAAAGTTACGATCGATCTACCGAACGGCAATGATCAAGACCGTTTTTT
>NZ_JACSOH010000081.1 GCF_014349235.1 Cytophaga sp. FL35
TGCAATGGCCGTAGGATGAGGGACCATCGATATTATCACCTTTAGGCGCCATCGAGGAAAACTGTGCATATCAACCGCTATATGCAATCTGGTGTGCTCCCTTGTATTTTTCTTTTTTACGTACATTACAGGTTCGACAAACAAAAATCCAAACGCACGACTACACATAGCCCTGCGTTACCACACATTTGAAAAAAACATTGTACATATCAATTTTCATCGGAGTAATATTGACTTCATGTCAAAATAGTGAGCTAAAAAATAATGTCTGGATTGGCGAATACACTACAAATGATGCGCGCGAATACTATTTTGCAGAAGAAAATATAATAGCATTTGAAAATGGTCAATGGGTTGCGAAAGGCATTGTTCTTAACTATGACGAAGACACCAGATATGGAGAACAGCGAGTATTTTCCAACCAAATAGTATTCAACGAAGACTGGACAGAAGAAAATCCAATTGAAGTTTATAATATTCAAACAGTTAGTCAAGACTCTCTTGTTTTGCGAACACCAAATAGTGATAATTTTCACGTATATCGAAAATTACCTGAAACAACTAAAAGCACCAAAAATGTCGAAATTTCGGGAAAGCAATATGTTTGGCGAAATAATCACTTTTCCGATACAATATATTTTAAAGAAGATTTTGAAGTTCTAAGAAAGTCGAGCAAACAGTACTCAACACCTTGGCAACGAATTAATTTTTTGGAATACGACATCATTTTTGTTTACGGAGATGTACCCTTCGTTATTCACAACAAAATCGGAGACACGATTTATGCAACAACATTTCACAAAGAAAATATAGAACATAAATTTATTGAATTGAGTAAAAACGTGTGGTAACACGGGCTATACGCAATTGCTCGGTTCTTGCTAATCCGAAAATTTCTGCGAAATTTTCTACGGTTTGGGTATATTTGGGAAGACAAGGCTAAAGCACGCAACTGCGCATAGCCGCAAACCGATGATGCACAATTATTCATAATATTCTTATTGTTTTTTAAAGGTATTCATCGGTCGCTTCGCTCGGTCACCTAAAGGTGAACCCAAATCGCTACATTGTCGCTCCGCTCCAATTCCCGCACTTTG